>NZ_JBYSWS010000002.1:0-1500105 GCF_058781425.1 Paenibacillus sp. FW507-14B1B
TCGCCATGAGACAAAATAAATTATCCGGTATTAGCTACCGTTTCCGGTAGTTATCCCAGTCTTGAGGGCAGGTTGCCTACGTGTTACTCACCCGTCCGCCGCTAACTATCAGGAGAGCAAGCTCTCCATCAAGTCCGCTCGACTTGCATGTATTAGGCACGCCGCCAGCGTTCGTCCTGAGCCAGGATCAAACTCTCCATTAAGGATTTATCGAGCTGAACATCACCGAATTACTTCGAGAAAATATCCAACCTTCCAAATCATTTAAAGAGCGATTCGCTCATTTAGAAAAACTGACGAGAATTAAAAATTCTCATTTTTGATCTTACCGAGGTAAGATCGGTTTAACTCACTCGTTGTTCAGTTTTCAAAGGTCAATTCTTTCACGTTACTCGTGAATAACATTCACCGCAGCAACTCTTATATCTTATCACACTCTATCAATGTTTGCAAGCTTTTTTTGAAATCTTTTTTTTAATTCATTCAACTCAGCATTGATTGTATTGTGCGCCTTCCGTTTATATCTCGCGGCCGGATTTATAATATAACATCTTGCTAGCTAACTTGCTAGTTGTAAATTATTCCATTTAAAAACTACTGTTACTCCCAAGGGATAACTCCCACAGTAACAGTAGTTTTTAAACATTCATTATAAACAACAATTAATATCGATTATTGTCTCTCTTAATCATCCAGTTCCACACTTTGAATCTGTCCATCCGTGTTTATTTCTAATTCAATTTCAACACCTTGCTTTAGACCAAGTTGATCTTCATCTTCAATGACCACATCTTTTGGGATGTTAAATGTTTGGGTGCCGCCCTGTTTTACTTGAACCTCTACCTTGTTACCTTCAGCTTTCAAGATAATTCCTTCATATTCTATATACTTCGTAACTGTTTTACCATTTGGGTCCGTGATCGTCTTTCGCTTACCTCCGTCTGTAAGCAACTCCACCTTTTTATGATAGCCGTTATCTATCGTTTCATCTTTAATAATCTTTTTAACGGTTACACCTTCTGGAAGTCCTTCTTTATTCGATTTCTCAGTATCTGAGTTAGGATTTGTTGTCGAGGTGGATTGATCAGTTGTTGATTCTGTTGGTGTTGTTGTTTCAGAGGAAGTATTAGGTGGTTGAGATTCTGCTTTCTCTGATGCACAACCACTTAACACAGCACTAATAGAAATTAATGTGAGAAGCAATACATAAGCATATCTTCGGTAATTCTTGTTCTTTTGAATTCTCATTAGGTTCCCTCCTGATGTTAGACAGATCTACTTCGTTCTTTGTAACTCAGCTTTTACACCTTGCATTGTTATTATACTGGTATTGCACTTGACCATAATTACACCACTCTATTAAATTAAACGGCATATCTATTTTTAAACAATTGAAAAAAGAGGACTCTCCGATTAAACAATGGAGGCCCCCTGATATATTACGACTATTTTAAAGGACTAAATTACGGAAGCTGTTGAAGCATTGTCTTTACGGTCTTCGCAAAATTATAATTACTTGTTTTATCCCAATTGATCGACCACGTCATAGCTCCGCGTATGTCCGGATACTTAGCTACAGGCTTATAGTTCCCGCATCCATTGCCCGTAGCAAGACAATTCAGTGCATTACTAACTACACTAGGTGCGACGTATCCTCCACCCGCTGCTCCTGTTGTTGCTGGCGTTCCAATTCCAAGTTGGGAAGGTGCCACCCACTGTAGGGAGAGGTCAGATAGAGCAGTTAAGAAATCGATTGTGCCTTGCCCGTAACACTTACCATCCCGTCCAAGCATACAACCTGAATTATAGTATTGTACATTGATAACAGTCGTAATATCTTTTAAGTTATTATACAACTGCATATATGCGGTACCACTACTTTGCATATCTATCGTCTGCGGTGCCATAGTCAAAATAAAATCCGGTCCAACTTTTTGCTGTAGTTGACGTACTGCGTTCGTCAGATTCGCAACATTCATACCATTTTCTAAATCAATATCGAGACCATCCAATCCAAATTGGGTGATTACATTATATATACTATTTACAAAATTAGTTACATTGGGCGAGGCACTGCTCAGATTCACGTTTCCTTTTTCTCCGCCGATCGAAATAATGACCTTTTTGCCTTGAGCTCGTTTTGCCTGAATATCATTTATTAAATCCGCATTAGAATATCCGCCAAGTGCATTAGAAAGACTTGAATCGACGTTGAAAGTTACTCCACCAGGTTTGGTCGGATCCATATCCGCAAAAGATAATACGATAATATCATACTCACTAGGCACATCACTTAGTTTCAAGGCTGATGATCCATTGATAAAATTCTGCCAATAACCGGTTAATGTATGTTTAGGCAGGCTTCCATTACTTCCACCCGTTAGAGTAGTTCCACTCACCGCCGTACTTGCAGCAGAAACATTACCCGCAGCATCTTTTGCTTTCACTGAAAATGAATAGGTTGATCCTGCCGAAAGACCAGTAACTGTAGCTGTCGTGCCTGGTACAGATAAGGCAAGTGTATTCCCTTGATAAATATCATAACCAATAACACCTACGTTATCTGTAGAAGCGTTCCATGACAAAGAAATGCTGGAGAGAGTATTTCCTGTCACTAAGACATTTGTTGGAGCAGTGGGAGCCTGGGTATCTGGACCGCTACTGTTATTATCCGTAGTAACACTGACGACATTACTTGCATTTGATAGATTCCCCGCTGCATCTTTCGCTTTAACAGTAAAGGAATAAGACGTATTTGCATTCAGATTAGATACAGTATAGGCAAGTGTCGTGCCTGACACATTCCCCACTTCGGTCGAACCTTGATAAATACGGTATCCTGTGACACCTACATTATCTGTAGATAAGGACCAAGACAATGACACGCTGGATGATGTCTTTCCTGTGATTTGCAGATTACTTGGCGCAGTTGGCGCTTGCGTATCGGTACCGCCTCCACTGCCCTGAATTTCTTGCCATAGCGCTGGTACATTAGAAGGTTCCCATCCAGGAAGAGAGGTATGTGCTTGTATATCTTTATATGTCTTCCCTCCATATGTGACTGTATCGTTTACAGCATAGGAAACGTAGGGAGCCCATGCGCCACGATCAGCTGCTGATGCCATCATCGGCAATGAGCTAAGAATAACTAATATAACTAAAACAAGCAGACCAATTTTCTTATGTCTGAACCAGATAGGCTTAACACTTTTTTTCATAATATCTCCTCCTATAGTTTCATATGGTCTCTCTCCAACCCGCTTTTCACCTCCTTTCATAAATAAACCAAATCAAGGCACCAAGAAATAAGCGTCCAAAACAAATAACCTTGTCTCTGTTATGCAGTTCACTTATAGAAGGAAATCGAGAGAGTTGTACTGAAGCTTCATATAGAAGAAAGGAATTGCAAAAAAAACTGCGAATGGTATCCAAAGAAAGAGGAACTTACAAAATTGGGGGGGTTGAATTGTCTACAATCAATAATTACATTTTATATATGTATTGTAATTAATTGGGCTAATGCTGTCTATAACAATATTTATATAAGATAATAATTTAAACACAAAAAACCTTTGTTGATAGTTCATCAACAAAGGTTTTATCATCTAACTCACACCGGAATAATTAGTCTTATCACAGTACCCTCACCTGGTGCCGTCTCGATAAGAAGTCTCGCACCAATCCCATGTGCCCGCTCTTCCATGCTGAACAGTCCGACACCTTGTTTCTCTTCACTACGGATAATACCTACGCCTTTATCAATAATACTGACCTCAACCGAAGTTGAGGTTTGTTCAATTCGGACTTCAGCTTGATCCACTTCAGCATATTTCCCGATATTTAACAGTGCTTCCTGGATGATACGGTAGATCACCGTCTCTTGTTGATAATTCAAACGTTTGGTTAGACCCGATTTGAAATCCACTCTTATTCCATAGTGTTCGGTGAAGTTTTCGATATATGTGCGGATGGCAGGTACAACACCTAGGTCATCGAGTATAGAAGGTCGAAGCTGCCACGCCAACCCACGGACATCTTCTATAATATTAGAGACTTCTTGTCTAACAACAGTCAATTCATCAACAGTCGAACTCTTCATTTCTGAAATATTAGAGGAAGATTCCAACCGTTCCTGCTCTGCTATTAAGATCCGGTCCATACTAATTAACAATGAAAATAAACTTTGGCCAATTCCATCATGAAGTTCGCGCGAGAAACGCTTACGCTCTTCCTCTTGAATGTCCATCACCTTAACCATCATACGCTTTAATTCTTCTTCCGCAGCTTTAAGGCGGGTAACTTCATGGCGAATGGCTAAGAATTGTACAGGTTCGCTCTCTTCATCAAAAAGAGGCACGATTGTTGTATCAACCCAGTAGTGCGTTCCATCCTTGGCTTTGTTTCTAATCTCCCCATGCCATACAGAACCAGATTTAATGGTATCCCAAAGCGTCTTCATAAATGCTTTATCATGATAATCCGAGTTGATAAGCCTATGATCCTTACCAAGTAATTCTTCACGAGAATATTTTGAAATCTGACAGAACTTATCATTCACATATAAAATTCGGCCTTTATAGTCCGTAACCGCAACAATTGAGGATTCATCTAGGGCAATTTTTAAATCACTTAATTGTCGCAGCGAATTTTTTACGTTATCCAAAATATCAGGATCTGCATGAATGCCGTCAAGCTGATTCAAAAGTTCCATGACATGCTGACCAATCACCTCAGGGTAATGGGAACTTTGATTATTATTCAAAGGTTAGCAACCCCTTTTGCATCGCATATTTAATCAAGTCAGGACGTGATTTGAGACCTAACTTCTCCATCAAATTGCTCTTGTGGGTTTCGACTGTCTTTACACTAATAATCAGCTTCTCCGCAATTTCTTTGTTAGCGTAACCCTTAGCAGTCCAGGATAACACTTCTTTTTCTCGATCTGAAAGGGATTCAAATTCGTCTGTCCCTTCGCCATTCTTAACTTTTTCAATATACTGCCCCATTAAACGTTTTGTAGCTAGCGGAGTCAAGTATGCATTTCCTGCAGCCACATAACGGATAGCCGTTAATAATTCTTCATGCGGAGCGTTCTTTAAAATATACCCTGAAGCACCTGCTTGAATGGCGCGAAATAAATATTGTTCATCATCATGCATCGTTAGAACTAATATGTAAATGTCCGGCATCAACTTTTTCAATTCTTCTGTAGCTGTCATTCCGTCTTTGCCGTGCGGCATGCTCAAATCCATTAGAACCACGTCAGGTTTTAATTCCTCAGCCATACGTATGGCCTCATCTCCGTCCGCAGCTTCCCCAACCACTTCTATATTCTGCTTCTCGCCTAGTAGCAACTTGAGTCCGGACCTTACAACAGCGTGGTCGTCCACAATCAACAGACGTATCATGATTCCCCTCCTAATATCCGTTCCAGTAAGTGTGACTTATATCATGATATAAGAAAACAACAATCCCAGCAAATATGGATTGTTGTTACTGTATAGAATATAAAAGCATTAAGCCCATTTAAATGTATACTAAGCTGTTTCTGGTTTTCTAGAAAAATACGTTGCTGCTTTCTCTAGTATCGCCAACTCAGGCGTCGTGTAGATCGCGCCAATTCTTCTACCCATTAACAGAATACCCATGGTTTCATTGTCTTCTGTACGCACAGGTGTAGCTGCAGCAACAACAAGACGTTCAGCAAGCATAATCGAATCAACACTTCGACGCTGTTCATCAGAAGTACATGTTCTCTGTACAGTTCGTCCGATCCGAATAACTTCACCTGAGATCCCCTGTCCTGGCCGATTTACCATATACCTGAACTTTTCATTGATGTTACCCGAAGCTGCAATCCATCGAATTTGACGGGATGAGGCATCATATAATGCAAGTGCACAAAAATCACTCTCTATATGCTGACGCAACTCCGATAAATAATGTTCCCATTCCGCTTCTCCGGCATTCATTTCGAGTCCCTCCCATATATAGTTGTTCATTATAATAATTATTGTATATTGATCAAAACAAATTGTAGATCGGGGTATTCCCTGAAAAAATACTAAGGGTACACGAGCATGAATTGCATGATTAGGCGATATCATAACGAATTCACTCGCTAAATTCTATGATATTCCTCACTAAAATGAGGGGATACCCTCAGAAAAAATTCAGAGCGTTCCCCGATGTTCGATTGTTCCGTAATCTTTTATGATAGATACAACAAGAGAACAACACGGGAGGCTGATCATAATGGCCATGACGATTGAACATCAACAAACATTTAAAGCATGCTGTAATGTAGTTAAATCCAAGACAGAACATTCCGCTCTAAAAGGAATCGCTCAATATTTATCAGATGAACAGTTCGGATGCTTAGAAACAATAATGCAGACAAGAAAAATTGCGAAAGGTTCCTATTTATTCTGGGAGAGCGAAGATGCAGATAAACTGTATTACATTATTTCCGGACAGGTGAAATTGCTGAAATCAACAGAAGATGGCAAAGACCTTATTCTTTCCGTTATGCAGAAAGGAGATTTGATCGCACAATTCAACGGCCTAGCGAGCGCTCAGTACGGATTCAGTGCAGAAACAATGAGCAATGCTCAAGTGGGCGTGATTTTGCGAAAAGATCTAGAAGAATTATTGACCAACCGTGGCGATATTGCACTGCAGTTCATGTATTGGTCGGGTCTAAACAATCAAATTATCGAATCTAAATTACGTGACCTTCTTCTACATGGTAAGCCAGGAGCACTTGCCTCCACTTTGATCCGTATGAGCAACACGTATGGTATTCCAGCTATAGATGGTTCCATTCATGTTCAACTAAAATTAACTAATGCTGAACTTGGTGAAATGATCGGCTGCACTCGTGAAAGTGTAAATCGTATGCTCGGAGATTGGCGAAACGAAGGAACCATTGATATCGAAGACGGAAAAATGATTATTCGTGAAATCGACAAATTGCGCGAAATTTGCAAATGTCCGAATACTTCGGGCTGCCCTGTCCAAGTATGTCGTCTGTAGGTCGATCCCTCAAAATAAAAAGACACCATTTTATTCAATGAATAATAATGGTGTCTTTTTATTTATTTTATCAAACTCGAATTAAGCGTCTTGTTGATTTTGTTTCAGCCGTGTCACAATTTCATGAGCAGTCTTCTCTCCATTACTTATACAGTCTGGAATGCCTACACCATAATAAGAGCAGCCTGCCAACAATACATTAGGATATCTATGCTCAAACTCCGTCTCAAGAGAATCTACGATTTCACGGTGCTTTAAATGATAATTCGGCATATTATTGTGCCATTTCGTCACTTCATAAGTAATCGGTTTAGCTGCTAAACCCAGACTTTTGTGGATATCCATCATCGCCACTTCTGTCAGTTCTTCTTCCGTCATATTTACCAGTTGATCGTAAGCAGGATTCGAACTTTTATAAAATAGTCTAAGAAGGAGACGACGCTCTTTAGACGTATGCTCCCATTTCCTACTGGTCCACGTACAAGCGTCACACATCAAATCACTATTCTTGGCTGCGATAAAACCTGTCCCATCACTCGGCAGTTGGCTATCCATAACATCAAATCCAAGATAAATGCTAATCATCGACTTCGTGTGTAGCTGTGCTAAATGATTCGTGAGTGAATAATCCTGAAGCAGCTCTTGTGTCTGGTAGCTACCACCGCTGAGCACAACATAATCTGTCTTTAACTCGCGGCCATCCGCCAATGTAATAACATAACCCTCTTCACTCTTTCTCAGGGTCTCCGCTTTTACACCTTTATAGATAAGAGCATCTTCCAAGCGTTGTTCCATTCGGTCTATTAATGTAGACACACCCGATTTGAAGGAGATAAACTTTTTGTTGCTAGCACCTAAATAGATGTGTCTGTTTTCACCGAGGCCCTTAATAAGGCTTCCATATTTATTCTTGTATTCAAGTAGATAAGGAAATGTCGACGCGATGGTCAGATCATGCAGATCACCAGAATAAACACCAGAAATTACGGGTGCAATCTGTTTGTCTACAAGCTCTTTGCCGAGGAAGGCTTCTAAAAACAAACCAAGCGAATCATTTTCCTCAAACGTTTCGTTAGGGATGTATAAATCTTTCAATGCCTCAACTTTTCCTTCGGCTGATACAAGCTCACTTTCAGCGAGTGACTTCAGGTCGGTTGGAATACCGAATACTGAATCCGCAGGGATCTTTTTCAATCCTTCTTCTGTATAAATATACGAAGTCCCTGTGGCGTTATAAACAACCTCTTCAGTCAATCCTAACTCTTCCAATAAAGGGGCAACATTTGTCTTCCTTGCAACGATGGAGTCCGCACCTGTTTCCATAATGAATTCACCATTCGACAGGGTCCGTATTTTTCCACCAAGGATTTCATCGCTCTCTACGAGAACCAATTGCATATCCAAGTTGTATTGTCTCGTTTCCTTCTGCAAATAATACAACGTAGACAATCCTGTAATACCACCACCAATAATAACGGTTGTTGCCATGACGATAACACCTCGTATATGTAAGTTATGAACAATTGTTTATTATGATTTACTGTCTAACATTCTATCCAATTCAAGAGTATAACATAGGTGGACGGGCATACTGCGACTTGAGCCTTTCAATTATGTGAACAGTTGCGAAATACTGGAGCTACTTGGACATAAAAAAAGAACTCTGCAAAAAATCACAGAGTTCTTTATCGTGAGACAATGATCAATCTTGGGTCAATACATCTAACAAGCCCGAAGGAAGTTTAAATTGCTGGTTGCTGATCTGAATATTTCTTAACTCTTCTAATAATGACTCTTGAGGGTGTGAATCTTTAATGAGCTGTACTTCATGCTGCAAACGTTCCATTTGATGATCCAAAGCGTTGGCAGTATCTGCAGCAATCTTCAACTCAAGCAATAGTCTTTCCGGTACAGACTGGTTGTATTTATAAAAAATCTTGTGCTCTAAACTTGCCCAAAAGTCCATTGCAATGGTCCGAATCTGTAACTCGACACATACATGTTCCACGCGATCCGAAAGAAATACAGGTACTTCAAGAAGCAAATGTAGACTTTGATAGCCATTTGGCTTCGGATTCTTAATATAATCTTTAACATTAAGAACTTTCAAGTCGCTTTGATTCTCTAACATTTCACTGACTTTATAAATATCAGAGAGAAAAGAACACGTGATTCGCAGGCCTGCAATATCCTTAATATTCTCTTCGACCGATTCTAGAGAGATTGGTACTCCTTTACGATTCAATTTTTTGAGAATACTTTCCGGAGACTTCAGCCTGGATTTCGTATGTTCAATCGGGCTGTAATCATGAAGAGCTTGAAACTCTTCCTTCAAAATTTCAATTTTGGTTTCTATTTCGTCAAGTGCAAATTTATATTTCATCATAAAACGTGTGATTTCATTCTTCATTATTTTGAGCTGTCCGAGTTGCTGTTGGTTCATTTCTAGTCGTCCTTTCAGTACGATGATAGATCGAATGATGCATTTATGAATTGTATGTTACTCATTTAATATTCTAAACTTTTAAGGCTTACGACTGCAACTTTCATACATTAACTGACTGTTAGCTGTAATGCTTCTGATACAAAAGACCGCTTTAAGCGGCCTACATCTTTACGTTGCTTGTGCGTTTTTGGTTCTTACTGCTGCGATCTGCGGATAGGCAATTCCAAGTAGGATAATAATAACGCCGATCCACTGTGTCATTGAAACATGTTCCCTTAACACAAGCATCGACACAATAACAGCCACTGGAAGTTCTCCGGCGCCGAGAATCGTTGCGAGGCCTGTGCTAATCTTCGGCGCACCCAAAGCGAATAAAAGAACGGGTAACACTACACCAAATGCCCCTAATATCAACCCATATATCCATAAGCCGTTAGCAGGTGAAACCTCTAAGAATACTCTTGGGGTAAAGAGAACGGTCAACAAGATCAGTCCCCCACAGGACATATAGAAACTTCTTGTGATTGGCGACATCTGTGTCTCAACCCTGCCACTAAAGAATACAAACAACGCCATCATGAGTGCCGCAGCAAGACCTAACAGAGTCCCTCTCAAGTTAAGCTGTAGTTGCTCTGCTCCAATGATTCCACCTGCCAATACCGTTCCAACAAGCAAAATAATGATAGACACCAGCGTGGCCCGAGACGGCATCTTTCTGTTCACAACTGCTTCAATAACGACCCCCATCCAGGTAAACTGGAACAGGAGTACTACTGCTATAGAAGCTGGGATACTTTGAAGTGACAAATAATAAGTTACTCCAGTCAGACAAGTACAAAGCCCCACACAAGCAAGTCTGCCAAACTGCTTCAGCGTTATTCTTCTCCTCGCAAAAACAAGCATTAATACAAGTAAGATAAGCCAACCTGTAAAGAACTGGCTGATCATCACTTCTTGAAACTTAAAACCCTTGCTGTAAGCCAGCTTCACAACGGTTGACAAAATGCCGAAGCAGCAAGCTCCTAAAAATACATACAGTGAATTTTTGAGTAATTGATACAATTGCTTCTCCTCCACAGAAAAACCCCGCTCCTTTTTGTTTTGGATACCAGAAAACAAAAAAAAGTGGGGTCAAAATTTACATTATTCATTTACGATTCATTGTATGATAAAAATGGATTAAAGTAAACGGTTCGTAAAATTTTGGTACGAGGACACTCTTACTCATAACATCGATTTTATTAAGGCTCAATTTGAGCTTTCGTTGCATACCATCTTCCCTTCTTTAGTTTCAAAGAAAGAGTAACTGGTTCATAAAATCCCATTTCTTTCGTGTCGTATTTATGTGTAACATACACTTTAGCCGTTAAGAACAAGTGAACAGGAAAAGACATGCCAATCTTATGCGCAGACGAATCATATACATACCCATTTTTTGTCATACCTCTTTCTACTGGATTGATTGATTTTAATGTGGATTTATTCATATAGTCAGTATAATCATAAGCACCACTCATTCCTCTTTCAAGGATAGAGCGAACATCCTTCGCAATCCAAAAGCTGAATGCAATATACACAGCGACAATGATAATCACAGAAGTTAACACCCAACCTTTCAATTTCACGCTACTCCCCCTTATTTCAGATTAATCTCCTTATTCTATATAACAACTTCAATAACCATAAAAAGTTGTAATACTCAAAAAAATCCCCTCGGTCAACCGACCATAAGGGGAGCTCTACACTTTTATGAGAATAATACGGGTTCAACCTCTTGAGACTTCCGGAAATAATTCACACTAGGTCTAGATAATCCAAGATGATCCCTTAAAGTAGTCCCTGTGTAATCCTGACGAAACAATCCACGTTCCTGTAATACGGGAATGACTAGATCAACAAACTCTTCCAATCCGCCCGGAAGAACCGGTGCCATGATGTTAAATCCATCGCAGCCGTAATCCTCATACCATTCCTGCATGAAGTCTGCAAGCTGTTCAGGTGTGCCCACAAACTGCATATGTCCTCTTGACGCAAGCACTTTTCTGCCTAGTTCTGCAATCGATAGCTTTTCTTTATATGCCAAATCCAAAAGAAGCTGAATTCGACTCTTCATTCCATTAGAAGCTGCTACAGGATCTGGAATATCCGATGGCAGCGGTTGATCTGGAGACAATCCACTCAAATCATAATTCAAAAATCCAGATAACACCGCAACTGCCGCAGACTCAGGAATTAGCGCTTGAAGCTCATAATATTTTCGCCATGCTTCTTGCTCCGTATTTCCGATGACGGGAGAGAGTCCAGGCATGATCTTGACATCACCGGGTTCACGTCCATAAGTAGATAACTTGGATTTCACAGATTTATAAAAACTCTTTGCCGCCTCAAGTGAAGTCTGGGCTGTAAAAATCACTTCAGCATACTGCGCAGCGAAATCTTGTCCCGCTTCTGATGAACCTGCCTGAATCAGTACAGGATAACCTTGTGGAGGTCTTGGTACATTCAGTGGTCCCATGGTGGAATACCACTGGCCTTTATAATCAACGGATCTAACCTTAGGAGAATCAGCGAACTTTCCTTGTTCCCGATCGAGTATCAGTGCATCATCCTGCCAGCTATCCCAGAGCCGTGTAGTCACATCGACGAATTCTTGCGCCATTTTATAACGTAAACCATGCTCTGGATGCTTCTCTCTTCCGAAATTTTGAGCTTCAATATCCAACTGAGAGGTTACGATGTTCCATCCCGATCTTCCACCACTAATATAATCGAGTGAGGCGAACTTCCTAGCAACATTATACGGTTCGTTATAGGTCGTAGACACTGTTGCAGTAAGACCTATCTTTTGAGTTACCATGGATAGCGCAGGCAGTAGAGTCATTGGATCAAGCATTCCCGAAACAGACTGCTCAACTTGCTGAACATGAACATATAACAAGTCTGCAAAGAAAAGCATATCGAATTTTCCTCGTTCTGCCGTTTCAGCTAGTTTTTGATAGAATGATATATCAAAGAGTTGTTCTACTGCCGAATCAGGGTGACGCCAACCTGCATGATGGTGGCCGGTATAATAGATAAACGCTCCTAAGTGCATTTGTTCATTTCTTGTTCTCATTCTCATTCTC
This sequence comes from Paenibacillus sp. FW507-14B1B, assembly GCF_058781425.1. Lineage (NCBI taxonomy): Bacteria > Bacillati > Bacillota > Bacilli > Caryophanales > Paenibacillaceae > Paenibacillus > Paenibacillus sp. FW507-14B1B. The sequence continues at coordinate 12,607 of NZ_JBYSWS010000002.1, forward strand.
CCCTTTATTTATGTTAAGTCTTCAGCCCGTATAAGTATCTCTCCACCTCAGCCAGCGCTTCTCAAGCACTCTTACGACCGAATCCGACAGCTTGCCAATAATGGCAAAAATAATGATTCCTACAAATACAACATCTGTCTGAGAGTATGCTCTTGCATCCTGAATCATATATCCAATCCCTGCGCTCGTTCCCATCATCTCCGCAACAACCAGTACAAGCCACGATACGCCAAGAGACAATCGGACCCCAAGTAAAATATTCGGTAGTGCAGCCGGAATGATGACCTTATGAATCTGCTGCCATTTCGAAAATTGAAAAATCCGTGAAACCTCAAACAACTTCATATCCACACTTCGTATTCCAAGGAATGTGTTTACATATACCGGGAAGAAAGCGCCCAGGGAAATCATAAGTGTCTTGGAAAACTCACCAATTCCAAACCAAAGAATAAACAATGGGATAAGCGACAAGAGTGGAACAGTTCTCAACATTTGCAGAGACGGATCTAACGTTCGCTCAACGATCTTGCCTAATCCAGTAGATATTCCAAGTAGAAATCCTGCTAACCCACCAAGTACAAATCCAAGCATGGCCCGAATAAAACTAATCCGAAAATGATCCAGCATTTCTCCACTTACAACAAGTCTGAAGAACTGACGAACGATGGCATACGGCGTAGGCAGCAGGTTCGGTCCAATCCACCCTAGACTTCCCGTTATCTGCCAAATAACTAGAAGAATTACAGGTATAATCCAAGCATGCAATGAACCGGGAATACCTTGAAGCCAAGCTCTGCGTATAATCTCCGAATTAGCGTCGCCCTCAGTTTTAAAAATCGGTGTAATATCTTTACTCATGATCGGCCACCTCCTTGGTAGCTATCTTGCCACTTAAGCATTCTCTTCTCCAACCACCGAACCAATGAATCTGATCCCTTCCCGATCAAAGCGAACACAATAATTCCAGAAAAGACGACCGTGGTTAATGAGAATGAACGCGCATCATTGATTAAATATCCGATTCCTGAACTCGACCCCATCATTTCTGCAACAACCAAGCCAAGCCATGCAACACCGATGGAAAGTCGCACCCCAAGGAATATATTCGGTAGTGATGCTGGTATGATCAGCTTCGTAATCAGATCCCATCGACTGAACTGCAAGACACGTGCCACGTCGAACAGCTTACTGTCAACTGAACGAATACCCAGAAATGCATTCACGTACAGTGGAAAAAAAGAGCCTTTTGCAATGAGCAGGATTTTGGAAGTCTCACCAAACCCAAACCACAAAATGAATAACGGAGCAATCGCTAAATGAGGTAGTGTCCTAAGCATTTGAAGGGATGGGTCTAACAGGCGTTCTGCTGAGTAAGAGAACCCTACCCATATACCCGCCGCTAGCCCAAGTCCGCCGCCAAGCAAAAAGCCTAGAAGCGCACGATATGCTGAAATGCCGAAATGACTGGCTAATTCTCCTGATTGGGTAAGGTTAAGCAGCTCTCCCAATATAGCGCTAGGAGCAGGGAGAAGGATCGGATTCAGCATATTCAGTGCGCCGGCAACTTCCCAGATGATCAAGAGTGACACCGGGACAAGTATGCCTAGAAGCGCATTCGTTATTGAAATCAAGACACGCCGATTTTTTGTTGCTCTCTGCTTATGATGAGTCCTCGGCTTTACAGCCGCTTGGCTTATACCCTCTTGAAACATGTCCCTGGCCTCCCTTCATTTGAATCGTTCATTATTTCAACCTGTCTTTCAAAGCTTCTTCTATATATCTGTTATCGAATACTTCCTTCACGTCAATCTTCTTTCGAATGGTCTTTTGTTCGTACTGAAAATCTGCCGTTTTCTGCTGTTCAGCAATAATCTCATCTGAAACTGGAATATTGATCATATGAGATCTGTCGAAGGTTCCTTGAATAACCTCACTAGGTACCCCACGCTCCTTCGCATATCGTTGAACAGCTTCCTCCCGGTGTTCATTTTCCCAAGCCAATGTTTTATTGAGCACTTTTAAATACAAGGTAACAAGTTCAGGATACTGGTCAGCAAATTCTTTCCGAACAATGTTAAATGAAGGAGAAAGAACCCCCTGTTTCTCACCGTCAACCAGTACATTACCTTTTCCGGTTAAGGAATTGAGCGTAATATACGGGTCCCATGTCGCCCAAGCATCCACGCCCCCTGATTCAAAAGCAGGCTGCGCCTCGTCAGGTTGGAGCTGTATAATCTCAAATTCGGATGGCTCTATTCCAGCCTCTGCAATGCTTCGATATAAGAAGTTATAAGCATTGCTACCCTTCGCTACAGCAATCTTCTTCCCCTTAAGATCAAGTAGTTCTTTTGCAAGACTGTCTGGCGGCACAATAATGGCCACATTGTTCTTCCCCTCGAGTGTCTGGGAGATCACCTTAAACGAAATGTTCGCTGCTTGAGCAGCAACAATCGGCATGTTGCCAAGACCTGCGAAATCCAGTCGGTTGGATGCCATTGCTTCGGTCATGGGCGGTCCGCTCTGAAACTCTGCCCACTCCACGTTGACGCCAAGTTTACCGAATTCGTCCTCGAACCACCGTTCTTCACGTGCTTTACCGAATAAACCTCCGCTTCCTTGAACCCCAAGCTTTACAGTTAACCCTTCATAACTCCCCTTAATTAATGGTTTATCCGAGCTCGTATCCTGACCCTGTTTCGCGCAGCCGCTCATCCAGACCGTTAACAGCAACAATAATATGGCTATTGCACGCATTGGTTTCATCGACAATCTCTCCCCCTGATCAATATAAATCTTCTTGCACTCCCTTATATTCCGGCACCATGATCAATTTCTGGCCCTTCTACTTTCTCGAATTCATCCAAAACCTTACGCCGAAACTCCTGAAAAGGCTGCGATGTTCTCTTTCTAGGAAAGGACAGTTCGATTGGCAGCACAGTACGAATATGTCCCGGCCGTGGGTTCATAATCACAACCCTTTGACCTAGGAAAACGGCTTCATCCAAGTCATGCGTTACGAAAATCATTGTTGTTCGGTTTTGTTGCCAGATATCGAGCAGTACCTCCTGCATATGAGAACGAGTAAAGGCATCGAGTGCGCCAAATGGTTCATCTAGTAGAAGTACTTCAGGATTACGAAGCAATGCCCTCGCAATAGATACACGCTGAGCCATACCACCTGATAACTCCCTCGGGTAGGACTTTTCAAATCCCTTCAATCGAACCAGCTCGATTAATTCATCCACTTTGTTTCGGACACGGGAATTTTTCAAGGCTAAATTTCCTGCGATATTTTTCTCTACCGTCATCCAAGGAAAAAGACGTGGCTCTTGAAAGATGAAGCCTTTCTCGATTCCTGGTCCTTCAATCGGTTTGTCGTTAAGAAGTACCTTGCCTGTATAGTCTGTATCTAAACCAGCGATGATCTTGAGCAACGTACTTTTACCACATCCACTTGGTCCAATAATCGTGACGAACTCGCCTTTCTGAATCGACAACTCAATATTATGAAGGGCACGAACCGTCCCCGTCGGTGCTAGGAAAGATTTATGCAATTGTTCGATTACCAGTGAATCCAATGCCATAACGATCACCTCTTTATATTTGATAAAACCTACCCGTTTACTCAGTATTATGCATAAAAAAAACTGGAGATTCAGCGTTAAAGAGTACTCTCGTAACAGAAGTACCGCGCTTTAATCTCCAGTTGTCTGGTCGATTGATTTAGTTAATCGTCATTTTAGCAACTGCATTTATGATTGTCAAACATTTTTTGGTCATCTTTAAGAATACAGTCCCGTAAAACTGCTCTCTCTCACACCTGGAGAAACAGGCTTAATTTGTCCGCTACCACATACCGGAGCAGACACTCCGTCCTTGTCTGGAATGACATATTTTCCGAACCATTGTCCTAGACTCAAACGCAAAGATTCTAAGACAGGCAAGCAAGTTGGATCGTCAATCCGATTGTTGTTCTCATCAGGATCATTTAATACATTGTACAAAGCATGGGGACCGTAAGGATAATTGTGAACATACTTCCACTCGCGTGTTCTTATCATCCGTACCGGACCGTATTCATCATAAATAACGACGTCCTCACGTCCAGGTCCCTGCTTTCCAGCGAGCAATTCAGAGAAACTTCTTCCTGGAAGCGCGATCTCTAGCTCAGGTTGATTCAATCCTACGTATTCGAGTAGCGTTGGAAACACGTCATATTGGCTAAGTAATTCATCACAGACCTGTCCTTGAGCAATCACACCCGGATGACTAAATATAGCTGGTACTTTTACAGAGGTGTCATACATATTGAGAGGGAATGTTCCATTTCCTTTGCCCCATACGCCATGATGTCCCATGTTCATTCCGTTATCGCTCATAAAGATAATGAGGGTATTATCGCGAATTCCCTTTTCCTCTAAGCTGTCAATAATCTGTCCAATGCCTATATCCATTGCGGTTATCGAAGCATAATAACCTCTTAGAAGCTCTTTACGATGTTCTCCTTCGCCGCGTGGACATGTTGCGATCTGATTCGGATGTATTGGAAGTTCCGGCACCGATTCAAACGGGCAATCATCATACATCGAGACATATTCTTCCGGATGCTCGGAGCGTTCCCATGGGGAATGAGGCGCTGTATAGTGAACACCTAAGTAAAATGGATTCGTCTCTTGAGTCAGATCATCCAGAAATGTAAGTGCATGATCAGTAATAAACTCCGTAATGTATCCGTTCTCAATTTTGACCTCTCCATCCTCCACAACATCCGGTCTCATGTAAGAGCATCCACCGCGGGCGATCGAATACCAGCGACTAAATCCTTTTTGCGGAACGATGCTGTTGCCAAGGTGCCACTTGCCGCTAAGCGCACAAGTATATCCCGCTTGCTCCAATAGTTCGGTATAACAGGTCTGACCATCCAGATAACCTACCGCTTTCTCTTCATCTCTAAATACAGGATCAGCTGCGACAGATTCATCCAGCGTACTCTTATCCAGATTACCGGATCTAATCCAATCATGAACGCCATGTTGTGAAGGAATGCGTCCTGTCATAATCGAAGCTCTGGCGGGAGAGCACACAGGTGATGCACAGAAAAAATTCTCAAATCGAACTCCTTCCGCAGCTAAACGATCAAGATTCGGCGTCTGAATCTCTTCATTCCCTTGCGCACCTAGTGCCCACGCCCCCATATCATCAGCTAAGATGAATACAATATTAGGCTTGTTTTGAACATGTTTCATAACTTATGAGTCCTCCGTTCAAGTAGGATTAGTGATGAGCTTGTTCAATCTTACATTGTACGCCCTCCATTATATTCCTTTATCCATGAATGCCAAGGGGAAAATTGGTTACCCTTTCACAGAACCGATCATGACACCTTTGATAAAAAATCGCTGCAGGAATGGATATAACATTAGCATTGGGACAGAAGATACGATAATAACCCCATATTTAATTTGCTCGGCAGCCTTTTGCCGCTCCATCATTTCAACCGCATCTTCACTGAGTAAATCCTGAGCCTGATTCTGCACGAGAATCTCTCTTAGAATAAGCTGTAATGGATGCATGTCCGCATCTCTTAAATAGATGAGAGCCGAAAAATAACTATTCCATTCTTGAACCGCACTAAACAATGCAATTACTGCAATAATAGGCAAAGACAATGGCAATACAATTCTCATGAAAAATCGGATATTACTGCATCCGTCAATGGCAGATGCCTCAAGTATTTCATCTGGTATGGTCTGTTGGAAAAAAGTTTTCACGATAATCAAGTTATAAGCACTAACTGCCCCCGGTATAATCATCGCCCAAACCGTATTTATCATATCTAAATCACGCACAATCAAATAAGTTGGGATTAGTCCACCACCGAAAAACATAGTGAAAATAATCATCATCATAAAGAAGTTACGACCAACAAGATCCTTACGGGATAGAGCATATCCTGCTGTAATCGTAAGTGAAGTACGGATAATCATGCTAAGAAGCGCATATATGATGGAGTTCTTATAACCTGTCCATATTCGGCTGTTAGAGAATATCTCTTTATAACCATTGAGCGTGATATCTTTCGGAAATAGAAAGGTCTGCCCTGTGTTAACAGCATCAGGATTACTGAACGATGCTATGAGCATGAAATAGAGAGGATAGATCACAATAAGGGATACAATAATAAAAAATAGTGTGTTTAACAAATCGAATATTTTATCATTTCTACTTCGATTACGAATATTATCCATATCTAAGTCCTCCTCACCACAGACTAGTCTGTTTCATTCGCTTCGCTAACGTATTCATGGTAATCAGGACGATGAAATTCACAATATTATTAAAGAGTCCGATAGCCGCAGAATAACTGAACTGAGCCCCAACGATCCCGACCTTATAAACGTAGGTCTGTATAATCTCTGAAGAGCCTGCATTCATAGCATTTTGCATTAAATATGCTTTTTCAAAGCCTACTGACATGAAAGATCCCATGTTCAAAATCAGAAGAATCATAACCGTTGGCATAATTCCTGGCAGGTCTATATTACGAATACGCTGCATTTTACTCGCACCATCCACGATGGCAGCTTCGTGCAGTTCGGGATTGATCGACGTTAAGGCTGCCAAATATATAATCGTACCCCATCCGGCATTCTGCCACACATTTGACCATACAAATAATGATTTGAACCAACCCGGCTCGGCCATAAAGTTTAACGGGTCGATCCCGATCGCCCCAAGCCCAATATTGATAAGTCCACTTCGAGGATTTAAGAATAAATACATCATACCTACAAGTACAACCATTGAAATGAAGTGAGGCGCATAAACAATGGTCTGTACACTTCGCTTCAATTTATTACTGATCAACTGGTTCATGAGAAGTGCAAGTATAATCGGAATTGGAAAGAGAACGAGTTCATAAAGTGATATGACTAATGTATTTTGAAGAGTCGGCCAAAATTGAGCAGAATTAAAGAACCGAATAAAGTGATCAAACCCGCTCCAATCGCTCCCCCAGATTCCTCGATTCGGTGAATAGTTTTTAAAGGCAATCTGTAAACCATACATCGGTCCATACTGAAAAATGATGAAATAGATGAGTGTCGGTAGTAGGAGCAAATACAACTGGTAGTTTTGAAGTACTTTCATCCATATGCTACGCCGAAGTACTTGTCTTGCCATATGTGACAACTCCCTTCAGATAAAATATTGTGTGAGGTTAAAGGGGCGGTATATTGAAGAAATAAAGAAGGCCGCATAAGCTTCTATGCGGCCTCTTTAGCGAGTACAAATCCCGATTATAGGCGGTTATTTGGCTTCGCTTGAAGAAATATAGCTGTCATAGTTACGCTGCATCATCGCTGTATAATCTTCAAGTCCGTACTTCTTAAGCTGTTCAACCATTTTACTCCATTCTCCAGCAGGATCATTCCCCGTTACAATCTTGGCAATCGCCTGATCCAGATAAGCATTTTCAGCTAAAACATCTATTCCCCATTGCTTAATCTGTTCTGCATCTTCAAGTGAAACCATTAAATTTCTTGGGAATATTTCTGGATTCGTGAAAGGTTTCAGAAGTTCGACATATTCCTTCTTCCGATCAGGGGGTAAGTCCGGATTTGGAACAGCCGTTGCAAATGTCTCCGCGAGTACCGCTCCCGGCGCCTGAGCCCCGGCACTTTCAGCATAACGATCATCCACAGTTACGGTATATCCGCCATCCACTTTTTCTAGATTAGTACCAAAGGGACCAAATGTAGCTTCAAGTGATGTATCTGTTTCATACAGTTCGTCGAACCATTTCATCGTTATCTCAGGATTCTCATTCTCCTTCGTTATGGAGAACCCGTGAGGATTGTTATTCGGATCCTGTCTGTTCCAACCGGTTTCACCATTCGGACCTTTTAAAGGAGGCACCATGACATAATCATCCCGTGTTTCCGGAGGAAGCGCGGCAGAATTCCAGAAGAAAAATGCGCCTACCGAGGATGGATTACTGTTTAATTTAGCTGAATAAACAGAAGCATCATGGGTAAAAATCTCCTGATCAATCAAGCTCTCCTTATAAAGCTTGTTCATGTAAGTGAGGAAATCACGATTCTCTTCCAAAATAGGTGCGAATGTAATTTTTCCATTCTCCACATGGAAGTTCGATGCATTTCCGCTAGGCCATGATTTTCCGAAGGCAGCAGCCAAGGAAAGCGGTCCCTGAATCGCATTTTTCATATTCACTACGCTAAACGGTATTTCATCAGCGGTACCATTGCCATTGGGATCTCCCGTTTTAAACGCTTTCAACACTTCATAAAATTCATCCGTTGTCGTCGGCATCTCCAAACCCAATTTGTCGAGCCATTTTTTGTTGATAAACATAGCATCCGGTATCGTATTTTCCATGGTTTCAGAAATCATAGGAATGGTATAAATATGACCATCTGGAGCCGTTACATAAGCTTTATACTCTGGCCGTTTCTCGAATAATTTCATAATATTAGGTGTCAGTTCTTCATTAATCATATCGTCCAGAGGGATAATCTGACCGTCAGATCCATAACGTACAATATCGGATGTAGACATCAAATAAGGACCAAAAAAGACATCTGGCAGATCGTCACTAGCAAATAATAGATTCATCTGCTCCTGACCATCCGCTGTGCTGGCTAGATTCCATTTCACATTGACACCTGTCTTCTCGGCCATATTTTTGAAGAATTTCATTTCACTATAGTCTTTTTTCACTGCAGGATGTTTAATCGTAAACATGGTCAAATCCACTGGTTTTTCTAATGGAAATACGATTTTCTTCGTTTCTCCAGGCGCTTCACTTTTAACAGTTTCTTTCTCTCCTTTACTACCACTGCATCCTGTAAGCGCTGTAGAAATCGCAATTAGCGATGTGAACAGCAAGAGCCCCCATTTTTTTGTCATTCGAATACCAACTCTCCCCTTCATTCAAAATAAATGACATAGCTGATGTGTCAAAAGAACGATCGTACTCTCGCTCACAGCTATGATCACGTCTACCTTATCAATTGCCTCATCCATCTCACAATCAGCGAAATCAAGAAGACATGTGCCGAACGGATAAATCCCGTCATGATAAGGATTTAGAAGAGATGTCAGTATTCATTTGACCTAGATCATATTCATTTCGCATATTGTCGCATTCACTTTCCTTCAACGTGTTCAGCTTTCTATAATCACCAGGAGTAGCGTGGGTATGCTGTTTGAATTTACGGATAAAGCTTGATACATCTGCATAGCCAATTCGTCTGACGATATCCTGCAATGAAAATTTAGTTGTCGTTAAGAGAAGCTTCGCTCGAATGATTCGCTGTTCATTAACATATTCCGAGATGGTCATGTTACTCTTCTCTTTGAATACTTTTCGAATATGAGAAGCCGACCAGGATAGTGAATCTGCCATATTCTGAACTGAAAAGTGATAGTCAAATCCATTTTGCTCAATATATTGAACCATCGCTTGATATAGATCATCTTCGGAGGATTGATCATTGTGATTCATCTCTGCTACAGCAAAAGTACACACCTGTAGTACAATTGCCGCTAGTTCATCGAAACTCTCTTTCCGTGTTAAAGCCATCACATCAGGAAACGGTTCATACTGAAACCTGTTTCCATACAACTCCTGCATCGTCTTCCAGACAGACTGCACAACATCCACACACAAATAAGTAGCCATAAACATGGTTGTACTATTGTCACGTATTTTATTAATCAGAAAATCTGCATTCCGCTGAATTTCTTCCGTCTCTTTTTTGTGAATAGCACGAATCAAATGTTTAAGTTCTTGATCTGGATACCAGAATCGATCATTTTGCTCAGCCGATGTTTCTCTAAAGAAGATGACCTTATTTTTACCTTTAATGATCGAGTACTGTAGTGACGTTGAAGCTTCAATAAATGATTTGTATAGCCGTCCCACTTCTGAAGATGGATTTCCAACACCTAAGGTCATTGGGATAGATGTTAGTTCAGTAAATCGCTCATGAAGCAAAAGCCAATCTCGTTCAGGCCATGGCTCTTTCTCATCTACCGAGATAATACATGCTGTTCGCCCATCTTCTATAAGGTCAACCAGATAAACTTCCATTCCTTCTTTAAATAGAGAATACCAAATTTGATAGAAATCCCGCTTTTGCTCTTCGGTTTCGGATGAATGTTCACCAAATTGCAGAATAGCGACTTGATATGTGGATTGTTGTAACGCCAGACCAACAACTTGACCCTCCTCATTAAAATGCTCCGTATTCTTGAACTGTCCTTTTAATAAGCGGTTTAACAAGTGTTCCCGGAGAGCGGGTGTTGTGATTTCTTCATGCTCCTTTAAACGCTCTTGAATGGACTCTGCATGTTCCATTATTTTGCGTATGGTTTCAAAACCATGAGCTCCACGAAGCATAGATCCCCATTTCGCGTCCCCTTGTCGGATCAGCATACGGATGGGATTATAGTTCATACGCATTCCAGCATAGATGAACAGCACGCCAATAAAGACAACCAGTATGGCTGCAAAAACCGATTTGTTCTTAATATCCGTGACAGGTCTCATCAGCTCAAGATCAGGTACAACCGTTACATATGTCCAACCCGTACCATGAGACTTCGCATAGGATACGTGAAACAACTCTTCCCCTGATTTAACGGCACTCGTGCCTTCATCATCTGATAATTCAAGCCTCTCCATAATATCTCGATCCAGTTGCTCAAATGGATATAAAGAGGCAAGTACCTGTCCATCTTTATTTATGACAAACGTATTTTTCACATTTAATTTCATTGAATTCTTGAACAATTCCTGATACGAAGTTTCGTTCACTGAGAAAATAGCCGTTCCCTTAGGATTCAGACTGTTCACTGGAATGGGAATCATATAAACGATTTGATTGGAAGTGCTCGTACTACTTTCTTTTCGAGTAGCTAGCAATAACTTTGCTCTTTTGAGATTGTCCAATTCCGTCTTTAATTGTACTGGCTTCCATTCTTGGAACTGGTAGATTTCTTTGAAGAAATCAAATCGATAGGAGCTTTTATAGGAGAATATATAGTCTCCGTTACGAGGATAAAACATGAGCTCTTCTACAAATTTATTGCCTGTAGAAAAGTTCAAACGATTTTTAGCAAGCAAAATATCGTAAGCTGTTTCTGGCATATTGGAACTAAACGTGGGGTCACTCGAAATCGTGCCTGCCATACTCATCATTTCTCGATACTTGGAATCAACGATGTCACGGACCTGTGCCAACATACTCCGGTTCGCCTCGAAAGACTGCTCTTTCATCAAAGAGACAAAATGAGAGTATACCGTAAATCCAATAATTAGAATGGGAATTCCCAAAACAAGTAGATAGGACAATAAATATTGATAAAATAAAGGGATTCTCCATGAATTTTGCGACATCGTCTCATCCTTTCTTCCTTAAATAGCAGAAAACTATCCCCCGATTTCAGGAATAGTCATCTGCCATATTAGTATTAATACTTAAACAACCTGTTGATTTACGTAAGCGTTTACAAGTAATTCTAAATTAACAATCCCTTCTCATAATACCAATCAGTCAAATAAACAAATCATGTGTGAAATCGATATTGGCATACAAAAAGGCCACATTTCATAGGTCAAGCCTTGAGTTGTGGCCTTGTACAATCAATTTTCCTTACTCGCCCGTGTATACAAAAGGTTCATCGCCAACCTCTTGCTGGAGCCGGTCTAACTCTTGTTTCAACACCTGCACGACGTGTTCATAATCAGGATCATTGTACACATTGATCATCTCATAAGGGTCTTTCTTTAAATCAAGCAATTCCCATTCGGGCTTCTTCGGCTCATCCGTTGCTCCTGAAGAACCTAGTGCATCAGCGTAGTAATATATCAATTTGTACTGATCGGTTCGTACACCATAGTGTGCGTAAACATTGTGCTCGGACATATGCATCCAGTATCGGTAGTACATGGAGTTACGCCAACCCTCAGGATTCCTTCCTTCAAGGATGGCTCGAAAACTTACCCCTTGCATAAATTCAGGAGTAGCAATGCCCGCATAATCTAAAAATACAGGAGCAAAGTCCACATTAAGCACCATATGCTTACTTACTTGCCCTGCCGAAATCTCACGAGGGTAGCGAACTACAAATGGCATCTGCAAAGATTCCTCATACATAAATCGTTTATCATACCAACCGTGATCACCGAGAAAGAATCCTTGGTCTGAGGTATAGATTACCATCGTATCGTCGCTTAAGCCTTCTTGGTCCAAATAATCCAGCAATCGGCCCACATTATCATCTACAGAAGCAATGCAGCGCAAGTAATCTTTAATATAGCGCTGATATTTCCAGCTTTTTAGAGCTCTTCCTTCCAGATGAGCTGGTGGATCCATCTTTAAATCCGTCTTGGTAAGGTCACGGTCAATTCTCATTTCTGCGGCTGCGGCAGCACTAGCTCGATTAGCGTAATCATCATGGAAAGTTTCTGGTTCAGGGATATCGATATCTTCATACATATGGGCATGCTTCTGATCCGGAATCCAAGGGCGGTGGGGTGCTTTATGGTGACACATTAAGAAAAAAGGCCTATCTTTATCCCTCTTCGCAATCCAATCTATCGATTTATCTGTAATAATGTCGGTTGCATAACCCTCTTCATGAATTGTACTTCCCATCTCATAAAACTTTGGATCAATATAATCGCCTTGTCCAGGAAGCACACTCCAGAAATCAAACCCTGTTGGATCACTTTCCCCTCCATGACCGAGATGCCACTTCCCAATCATCGCGGTCTGATAGCCATCTTCTTGCAACAATTTCGACACGGTCATCTGTCTTCCATCAAACCTGTCAGACAATGTTTTGACACCGTTTACATGATTGTATGTACCTGTTAATATGCTTGCTCTGCTTGGTGTACAGATGGAGTTGGTACAGAAGCAATGGTCAAATCGAATACCTTCATTGGCAATTCGGTCAATATTCGGCGTTTCGTTAATCTTACTGCCATAGCAACTGATAGCATGTGCAGCATGATCATCACTCATCATAAAAATAATATTGGGACGCTTTACATTACTGTTGTTCATCGTAAATAGTCCTTTCATTTCAGAGTTTCAATTCGTTATACTTATATTCAAATTGTACACTGTTTATAATTCCCTTTTTATTATAGTATTCAGATAAGAAATTGACAACCATTAAAAGGGAAGTGTTCAAAATGTTATATGGCGCTTGTTACTATCCTGAACATAGGGAACCAGACCGTTGGGGTGAAGATCTGCAATTGATGAACAAAGCAAAAATTAATGCTCTTCGAATTGGGGAATTTGCTTGGACAAGGTTCGAACCTGAAGACGGAGTATATGATTTCTCATGGATGGATTCTTTTATTCAACTTGCAGGAAGCTATGGGATACAAATCGTATTGTGTCCACCCATGAGAACAATTCCTGTATGGTTAAGCGAAAATGACCCTTCATTGCACATTGAGAACCATAGCGGAGATCGGTTAGAGCATGCTAGTAGATACACCTTTTGCATCAATCACCCACTTCTTCGGGAAAAAGCCCACGCTCTTACTTCAAACATGGCTATTCGTTACGGAAGTCATCCACAAGTGATCGGCTGGCATTTGGATAACGAAATTGGTGACGAACCTGATTGTCACTGCCATCGTTGTCGGTCAAAATGGCAGCAGTGGTTAGAGGGACGATATGGAGATATTCAAGCACTTAACCGTGCCTGGGGAACGGTGTTTTGGTCTATGGAATATGATCATTTCGGTCAAATCCCTACTCCCCGCATAACTAAAGCAGATTATAATCCAGGCTTCATCCAAGCATGGCGTCATTTTCGAAGTAACTGTAACATTGAAGTCGTAAAACTTCTTTCAACTGCGATTCGTCCCCATTTAGGAGCCGAAGGATCTTATATTACTACGAATAGTCAGATGCCCTGGAATAACCGTACAGACAATTATGAAATGGCCGAACATTTAGATATTACGGGTACAAATTACTACCCTCCGTATGGAGACCGTTGCCATGCTAATGCACTAGGATTAGCAGCCAACCGAAGCTTTAAAAACGCACCATTTCATGTCTATGAGCTGCGTAATGAAGGTCATTCTATCATGGGGGCCTCAGGTAACACGCCTGCTCCTGGAGAGCTCGAAAGGCTGACCATGCATACCATCGCGAATGGGGCAGACGGTGTCTTTTATTTCCCGTGGAAGCGATTCCCTTTTGGCAGTGAACAAAATCATGGTGCGATAACAGATTTCGACGGTAAACCTACTCGGATTTATGATGAATGTCTATCTATTGGAGAGAAATTGAATGAAGTAGCGTCGTTCTTCCAAGGTTCCCATGTCATTAGCGAAATTGCCGTTTTGTACGATTTTCCAAGTCGCTGGCATGTAGAGCATCCCTCTCCTTGGACCGGAGATAGCAGTCTATATATGAATCATACCAACAAGTTATATCATACCGTGCGTAAACTTGGACATAACTGTGATGCCGTGGGGAGGAACTGTGACTTTTCCGCTTATAAACTTATCCTTGTTCCCATGCTTCCAATTGTAGATGATCTGTTGGTGAAGAAGCTTCAGCGTTATACGGATGAAGGTGGAGTCCTGGTATTTCATCCAATGAGCGGGATTAAAAATGAAGAGACACGTTATTTCAACGATCGCCTACATCCTGGCATGATCGATCTATTGGGAATACGTACTTTAGAGGTAGCTACTGCAGGAGTCGGTCATGCTATTGATTTTAGCTGGAACGGACAGTCTTACACAGGAGGCTTATTCAGTGAGCTTATTCAACCAACTACAGCACAAATCGAGGGATCATTTGCAGGTGAATGGTACGAAGGATATCCGGCTGTCACTAAACGATCAAGTGGCGAAGGATATTGCTGGTTTGTTGCTACCTTTGCGGAGGAGAATTTCTATATCGAACTACTGACGTATCTATGCAGTGACATCGGCTTGTCACCAATACTTAACATACGTCCACCTGCCGAAGTAGAGATAACCATGCGACAACAGATTGATGGGACGAAGTATACGTTTCTAATCAATGCGTCCGCACGAGAGAAAAATATGGAGTTAAATAGCAGCCTTCAAGACATATGGAATAACGAGGTTGTATCTGGCACAGTAAGCTTGCAACCGTATCAAGTTCGTATATTACGTTCTGCTGAGTAGGTATATTAAGATATCAAGACGAGTGAGTCTAGGATAAACTTTATCATTTAACAATAAGTCTTTAGCTAGACTCTCTCGTCAACTAATATTGATTAATGAAGCACCCCAGCTGGTAGTTGAAAGTTCCCCTCAGCATCAGTTGCGAATTCTAAAGTCTGGATGATCGCATCTAAATTCAGTGGTCCGTAGATATGTGGAAACAGTTTACCTAACTCATATAAGTCCTCATATACAATTTCAGATTCTACTTTTGTGTCATCAATAAGCATCAGCAGTAGATCTCTCTTCCCTTTATATAAAGAATTTGCCACTCCTAATACTTGATCGGTTGTAGAACAATGAATGAATCCTTCCTGTTGCAGGCTGCTTGGAGCATACTCTCCATCGAGAAGCATTTGTTTCAAGGCTGTATGGTTCAGAATATGCATGATCATGAAAATTCCACCTTTGTATGTATAATTATTCCTCATCTCTAAAACTACTTATAAATCGTTGTGCACTCTTTGATAAATAATGATCTTTAAGCCATACAATCCCTACTTCGGATTGAAAATCCGCATCCACTATATCCAGCATTTGTACGACGTTTACAGGAAAGGATGACATGACGGACTTCGGAAAAATCGTGATTCCGATGCCGCTAGCAATTAAGGACATAATGATCGCCACACTTGAACATTCACAGATAATATTAGGTTCAAAGCCATGTCTCTTGCACTCATTCATAACCTGCTCATGCATTCTTGTGGTCTTTTCTGTCTTCAGCGTAAGGAATGGAAATGTCGCTAGTTCCTTCATATTAACCGTATGATTGTGAAACTGTGGGGTCCATGCACTTGGAATAACAGCAACATAAGGATCAGAGGGTAGTGGAAGCACTTCATATTGATCGATGTGAGTCTGCGCCTCAAATGGAAGTCTCGCAACGACCAGTTCAATCACTCTTTTTTGAAGTAGTTCTCCTAAGTATACATGATCTCCCTCTATAATTTTAAACGTAACTTGAGGGTAAGATTCTCGAAAAAGCTGAATGCGATTAGGAAGTAGTGAAATACAAGAAACAACCGAACCAAGAGAAAGAACCCCTCTTACCCCTTCTTCCATCTCTTTAACCTCTCGAAGTGTTTCGTCAAATTGTGCAAGCAAGATTTCTGCTCTTTGCCGGAGAAGCTCCCCTGCATCTGTAAGATTCAAGCGTTTAGACGTCCGATCAAACAATCTGACGCCCAGCTCCTCCTCCATAAGCTTCAATTGGCGGCTAAGTGGGGGTTGTTCCATATTTAATTGCTTCGCTGCCCTTGTCACCTGACCCTCTCTTGCAATTGCTAGGAAATACTTCATTTGACGCATATCCACGTTCCATTCCACCGCCCATACCTAAAAGATATGATAATTAAACAAAATAGATACTTTAAATATACCTCTCAAAATGATAGCATTCAATGTAAGAATAAATTTTTAGGGAGCGATGGGAATCATGGCTAGTACAATAGACATCCAAACAACAACTAAGAAAAAACAAAAACCGCTTCAACACGAGCTTGGTTTTGGCATTCATTTTACCGACCACATGTTTATTATGGACTATAGCGAAGGTAAGGGATGGTATGATCCCCGCATCGTACCTTATCAACCAATTGTGCTTGACCCTGCTGCAAAGGTGTTTCACTACGGTCAGACGATCTTCGAAGGCTTGAAAGCTTTCAAGTCCGAAGAAGGTAAAGTTCTCTTATTCAGACCAGACAGAAATATTCAACGTCTAAACCGTTCCAATGAACGTCTTGGAGTACCACACATCGATGAAGATTTGGCGCTTGAAGCCTTAAAAAAAGTGATCGCGGTTGATCAAGACTGGATTCCTACTGAACCAGGAACTTCTCTATATGTCCGCCCCTTCGTAATTGCAACACAGCCAGCACTAGGTGTTGATGCTTCCACACACTATCAATTCATCATCATTATGTCACCTGTTGGCAACTACTACGCTGAGGGAGTAAACCCTGTAAAAATATTCGTTGAGAACGAATATGTACGTGCAGTTAAAGGTGGAATTGGCGAAGCTAAAACAGCTGGTAACTATGCTGCAAGCTTGAAAGCTCAAGAAATTGCCAAAGAAAAAGGTTATTCTCAAGTGCTATGGCTTGATGGCGTTCATCGTAAATATATTGAAGAAGTTGGTAGCATGAACGTCTTCTTCAAGATTAATGGAACAGTTTATACTCCGAAGCTAAACGGTAGTATACTGGATGGAATTACTCGTAGTTCTATTATTCAACTTCTCCGTCACTGGGATATCCCTGTTGAAGAAAGCACAATGTCGATTGAAGATTTGTACAACGATGCAAAGAGCGGTGCTCTTGAAGAAGCATTCGGTACAGGCACTGCTGCTGTAATCTCTCCAATTGGCGAGCTGAACTGGCGTGGTGAACAGCTGACTATTGCAGATGGAAAAACCGGTGAAGTTTCAAGCAAGCTTTATGATACATTAACAGGGATTCAGCGTGGAACAAAACCAGACCCATTCGGATGGATGGTTGAAGTTACACTGTAAATCCATATGAAACAAGGTTCCTAGAGTGATGTCTACTCTTGGAACCTTGTTTTTGTATATTATGTAGTTGTATTCTCCTCTGAGATCGGTATTCGGATCGTAAATGTGGTGCCGATATTTATTTCGCTATGTACGTAAATCGCCCCTCCATGATCTTCAACAATTTTTTGACATAACGACAATCCTAGACCCGTCCCCTCCTCTTTCGTTGTATAAAAAGGATCAAAAATCTGGTTCATATCACTTGCAGCAATTCCTCTTCCGGTATCTTGCACCTCAATGATAGCTGTCTTCTTATCCACCTTCAAAGAAAAATGAACATGTCCTGTGGTCTCCATAGCCTGAAACGCATTACGAATCAGATTGATCAATACTTGAATGACCTTATCTCTATCCATGTACACCATAGCCTGATCTTCAGGAGTTTCCATTGTAAAGGTATGCCCTCTAGAAGCGGCCTCGGACTCACATAAAGAATATACTCTGGCCATACAAAAATGCAGGGAGTCTAATTTCATGTTGCTGACATGGGGCTTAGAGAACTGAAGGAACTCAGCGGTCAACTCACCGACTCTCGTAATTTCACCCATAATGACATCATACCAAGGCTCAATATTATAGTTTTGTATTTTGGATAACTGAATAAATCCCTTAATTGAAGTTAATGGATTTCGAATCTCGTGAGCCATGCCGGCTGCAAGTTCTCCTACTGTTTTCATTTTTGCTGATCGCATAAATTCTTCCTGACTCTTAAGCCAGCTTTCCCTACGCATTTGGAATATTCGTTCTTCGGCCATGCTAATTACTTCTTGAAAGGTTGGAGCTTCTTGAGGAAAATGTGTCACGCTATAGGTAACTTGAATACCTAGCTCATCAAAAGAGATTAAATCCTTCACCTTGTCTGACGATGGAAGAAGGATTGCAAATCGGTCTCCTGCATATCGAGCTGTTGCAAGCATGTTCGTGAAGTGGTTTCGAATCGAGTGTGCGAAATGGATAAGTATCTCATTTGCTGAGGCAATGTCTTTAGCATTCAAAGACTTGAAGTTGTTAATATCGAGCAGCACTAGCTGAAAGCTATTATTCTTCTGCGTGAGCTGCTGAACCGTCTTCATGTAACCTTCATAGTTGAGAAAGCCAGTAAGCGGATCATGATTAATTAAGTAATCATTCTGTTTCGTTAATGATTTCTTCTCAGATTCCATTCTTATAATAATATGGATCGCGAGAATAATAAGAATAGAAGTAAGTACATCAAAAAATGAAACAAGTATTGCATATGTAGATAGAGGTGTGTACGTCAATCGGATTAATGTAAATTGAAGGATCAGAAGAATCCCTATGGTTATCGTTTCTTTAAACTTCTCCTTATGCTGTATCATATGGATGATCAAAATATAATAAAGCAATATACTCCAATTCAATTGACTCGTGTAATGAAAAGCGCCGATAAGTACAAACTGAAAGACTATAATTTTAGGATATTTACGATCCAGAGCCATACTTGCCATTAACAATAGAGCAGTGAGGAGCAAAAGTTCCAAATTCACATGCTTACCAAGACTAATTGATGAGATCACAACAAAGGCCGTCACTAAAGGAACAAACAGGAGCTTGATAATATTAATGGACAATTACAATCACTCCTATATTCATATACAAACACTATTTTATGGTTATCACCCTTCCATATGTTATAACAAAAACGAAGATATGCACAGATAAATCAAGAAGACAGAAAAATCTTTAATCAATATGGGTATTGGCACAGGTACATCTGTCCTCCACTTCATACTATAACCCAAGATAAACACATAATCTAACTGCAAGGGAGATGCCTTAATGACAGAATATAGTGGATCAATTGGCAACACAGGAATGGGCCATGGAACACCAAATGCAGACGCCCTTATGAATACGAGCTGGGGTTCACACACAAACGTATCAGGTATGATGGAGAATGCTAATTATCCATTAATGAATGCTGTCCACCCCAATTCAAAGCATGAACATGGACATATGCACGGGCATGGGCATAAGCATGGGCATAAGCATGTTCACGCACACGGCTGTGCTCCAGTGCATGTCGTTCCTGCTGTAGTCAAAACAAGTATTAGTGCAGAATTGGTACTTTTCATTCTCCTCGTTATTATCATCCGTTGCGCTAATTGGTAATCCTCAGCTTTAATAAATTTGACTGCTTTGTGGCCATATGGCTACAAGGCAGTCTTTACTTTTTTTCAAAAGATTTGTTATTTACACATGTGGTTAGAAAATGAGAAAATAGGATTTGGCTTATATGTTTAACGGGAAAGGAAATAAAAATGGCACAGTTATATTTCAAGTACGGAGCTATGAATAGTGGTAAATCCATTGAGATCTTGAAGGTTGCACATAATTACGAAGAGCAGAACAAACCTGTTCTCATCTTTACTTCCGCTTTAGATCATCGGGATGAAGTTGGTTATGTTTCCTCTCGTATCGGTCTTAGACGACAAGCTACCCCAATTACTGAAGATACGGATATATTCGGGATAGTACGCAATCATCAGCCGAAACCTTTTTGTGTTCTTGTGGATGAGTGTCAGTTCCTAAGCAAAGACAGCATCCTACAGCTTGTACGGATCGTGGATGAGTTAGACGTTCCGGTAATGGGCTTTGGACTTAAGAACGATTTCCAGAATCAACTTTTTGAGGGAAGTCGCTACATGCTGACCTACGCTGATAAAATTGAGGAAATGAAAACCATTTGCTGGTTTTGTGAACGTAAAGCGATCATGAACCTTCGTGTAAAAGATGGAAAGCCGGTGTACACTGGCGAACAGATCGTCATTGGTGGGAACGATACTTATTTCCCTGTATGTCGCAAATGTCACTCCAACCCTCCACTCTAAAACAAATGTCAATCTTAAAGGAGAATACGCGCTCATGCCTATTGTCAGACCTCTGAATACAGATCAGGATTTTCAGGAAGCCGTGGATCATAAATATAAAATACGGATATTTAAAGATAATCATCTCATCGATTCCGGAACCATCGTGATTCGCTTCACGGACGATACCATCGTGACTCAGTCAGGGGTCAGTTCCCTTGATTATCATAAGCGTGAGCAATGCGAGTTTTTCGAAGTTCGAAAATAAGATATGATTCAAAACAAAATCCCTGCTCGTGGTACTCCACGTAAGCAGGGATTTTGAGGTTTAATGAATATCTTTTTTTACGATGCTACCACCGAGAACATCTGCAACATTTTGAATGGATATGAAAGCATTCTTATCAATTTCCTGAACGACTGTTTTTAGCTTAGATACTTCAAGTCTGTTGACTACGCAATAGATCATTTGAGTCTCTTCCTTCGAGTATCCACCTTTACCATACAAAAGTGTTGTGCTCCGGCCTAAACGATCATTGATTGCATCAGATATCTCTTCATAGTCGCTCGATATAATCGTAACAGACTTAGACTCGTCTAAACCTTCTACGACAATATCCATAACCTTTGCTGCGATGTAATACGTGAAGATGGAAAACATCGCTGAATCCGCTCCAAATACGAAACCGGCCACAATAAAAATAAAGACATTGATAAACATGACAATTTGACCAACAGGAAGACGCAGCTTTTTCGAGAGAAGAATGGCCACGATTTCCGTACCATCAAGTGCACCACCGTAACGGATAACAAGACCTACCCCGAAACCAAGAATAAGACCACCAAAGAGAACAGCGAGGATCGTCTCATTCGTAAAGGGTTGAACATCATGTAGTAACACCGTCGTAACAGATAGCACGATAATTCCGTACAACGCAGATAAAGCAAACGTCTTGCCAATTTGTTTATATCCGATAAACAGAAATGGTAAGTTAAAGATAAAGAGGAATGCACCAAGTGCAACGGGGGTAATCTTGGATAGTACCATTGAAATACCCGTGATACCTCCATCAATAATGGTATTCGGAACGAGGAAGATTTCCAGGGCAACTGCCATGGCTACAGCCCCGATCGTAATAAAAATAAAACGTTTAATGATTTCGCCGATAGACAGTTTTCGATGCGTTTTGGCCATACTTAGGACTCCTTCAATGTAGAATATCACCGCTAGTGCGATAATTATCGAAATTTTACTTAATAATAATATAGGAATTTGATACATTGTTCAAATCGGAACAATGTATCACGAGCCTTAGGTTCGTGCATGATTATACATAAATATAAGCATATCGACACGTAACAAGGAATTAATGCGCTATCAAAGTTAACTCAGATGCAGCAATATAGGGTAATATGCTATAATGAAATTCGTTGTATTTCATACAAGAATTCAAATGGCTCAGATACATATAAAGTGACTAACGCGAGTTAAAACCAGGTATCGACAGGGAGAGATCGTACTCATCATGATGGATTGGATTGAGCAAGCTTTTACCTTTTTGAAAAATATAGATATGAATCAAGTCGAATCCTGGCTTCAAGAATACTCTAGCTTGGGTCCGCTTCCAGGCATACTTCTTTCTTTCATTGAAGCTTTTCTTCCCATTCTACCTCTTATTGTCATTGTGATGGGCAATGCAGCCGCCTATGGCTTGTGGTGGGGGTTTCTATTCTCATGGATCGGCGTGTGTGCTGGTGCTATTGCAGTCTTCTGGTTATCGCGTAAATTAGGTGGTAAGCTTGGACTCTATATTCAAAAGCGAATGCCCGGTACACAGCGTTTCTTTCACTGGATTGAAGAAAAGGGTTTCACGCCTATTTTTATACTCTATTGTTTCCCATTTACGCCATCGGCACTTATCAATGTTGCATCGGGTATAAGTACTGTATCCATGACTACCTTCATTATTGCCGTAATGGCAGGTAAATCGGTCATGATCTTTATGGTTGCTTTCATCGGTCATGATTGGCAAGGGTTTGTTCAGCAACCGTGGCGAATACTCATTGCCGTTGGCGTGCTCTGGCTGCTATGGCTCGCCGGTAAAAAATTAGAGAATCGTTATCATCACGCTTAAATAGCGTGGCTACTTATAAAAGAAGGCCACTCGAGGAATCCTCCTCAGGTGGCCTTTTAGCATTGATTCTATTATACGAATTGCACAAACTCCTCAGGGTCAGTGTGAATATACTGAGCAATCTTGTGATGAATCACTTCATCACATTGTAAGAACTTTTCATAGAATGCACTGAATGAATTCAACAGCTCTGGATCCTCTGCCACATCTGTTCGAGATACCTTGAATCCTTCGAGACTACTAGGGTAGCCTTTGGCCTTCAGATAGAATTCAATACTCTCCAGCAGCACTGACGCCTCTTCTCCTCCGAAGAAACGTAAGCTCCCTTTTAAAGCCATCCATTTCGGTGGTTGAGCCAGAAAGTAGGCACTCCACCAAAACAACTCTTCCGGTGAATGATGCACGTGGTCGTAGTATACACGGTACATGAACAATAGCTGCTGTCCATGTGTCAGTCCATCATAGAAACGTCTCTCTTCCTCACCACGCATTCTCGCTTCCTTGAAAGCTTGAATTAATGGGGCAAAACAGACGTCCCCTAGGCGATGCTCCTCTAGCAAATTGAATTCATTACGATTCATGCACACTCTTAGCAATAGATCAGCTCCTTTAGAGTGATTATCGCTATGCGATGAAATGAAGTCAATAAGTTATTTATTAAGTGTACGCTCAGTTTGCTTCTCTTGCTGTATATCCATATATTCTTTCTCCAGTGCAGGGCGAAGATCATCGTTCGTGCTCTCACTCCATAACGGAACCCCGGAACGATAAGCTGCTCTCCCGTTAAGATGACCCGCTACTGGAGCGGTAATAAATACGAAGATGATGCCAAGCAGAAGCTTTGCGCTAATATGCTCAACATAAAATGCAAAGTACAGAAATGCACCTGATAAAATGAGAAGCACACCGAGCGTTGAGCTTTTCGTCGCCGCATGTGAACGCAAGTACACATCAGGCAGACGAATTAACCCGAACGCACTTAAAGCACTTATCAAAGCACCTAGCAATATGACGATACCGAGCAGTAATTCTCCAATTTCACTCATCGTTACTCCGTTCAATGACATCACCCCTTTCAATATATCTCGCTAAGGCTGTTGTGCCTATGAAAGTCAGAATACCAATTAACAAGATGATGTCTAGATATGCTTCTGTTCGAAACAGCATCGAGAGAACAGCGATCATAGACAGCAAGATAATCCCGATCGTATCTAGTGACATGATCCGGTCATTCATGGAAGGTCCTTTTATTAACCGATATAAGCACCCAAGAATGGCGAGGGACAGGACGGCAAGTGAAATAATAAGCAGCGTATTCAACATTACCGCGTCACCTCCAGAATCGCCTTCTCGAAACTATCTTTGATCTGCTGAACAACTTCACCTTTGTCCTCGATATCCATCGCGTGAATATAAAGCTTCTTTTTATCATGTGAGACTTCCATCGTCAGCGTCCCCGGTGTTAAGCAGATTAGACAGGATAGTACGGTGATCTCCCAATCTGTCTTCAATTCAGTTTCGTATTCAAAAATCCCTGGGCGAATATTCAGTTTCGGTCTAATGATCTGACCAATGACCGTAAAGCTTGATTTAAATAGTTCCTTCAGGAATAGCAAGAGAAGAGCGATGACCGCCCACAACTTCCGCAGATAAAAATCATGTGGCCAAAACCGATTGAGCAAACCTATGAGCGCTGCACCAATCATGTAGCCAACTATGAATTGCTTAGCAGACCAGTCCGAATAAAGAAACATCCAGACAAAGGCAATAATTAGATTTAGTAAAATTTGATGGCCCATCTACACTACTCCTTTAATACAGCATCGATGTATATGGACGGATTCGCTAATACCTCACCCGCCTGTCCGGCAAAGGAATAGATCCACTCCGAACCCAAGCCGAGACCAATAACTAAAATGAACAATCCGATCACAGAAATGTAAGCCGTACTATGCCACTTTTTCAAATCCCGGACAGGAAGTAAGTGATCTTCCTTCCAAAATGCTCCCATAAACATTTTAATCAAGGAGTATAGCACGAGCAGGCTTGAGGCAACAGCAACAATCGTGAGCCATATTTCGCCTTCACTCAGACCACCACGTACCATCAGTACTTTACCAGGGAAGCCACTAAGAGGAGGTATACCAACGAGCGCCAGTACCAAGATGAAGAACATCCAGCCAATGAGTGGATAACGCTTGATCAATCCGCCCATCTCGCTTAGCTTGTTCGTGCCTGCAGCAGCAATGATCATCCCTCCCAAAATGAACATCAACGCTTTTGCAATCATGTCATGCATGAGATACATCACTGTGCCATCTAGTGATTCCTTTGTGGCCACCGCTAAACCAAAAGCGATGAAGCCGACACTAATGATAACGTTATAGTTGAGAATTCGATGAATGTCCTTGTAAGCTACAGCTCCTAGTCCACCTAATATCATCGTGGCTGCCGCCATCCATGCAATGATGTTATGAGTGAACCCTTGATCGTGATAAAAGATAAGCGTAAAGGTTCGAATGATCGCATACAATCCGACCTTCGTCAGCAGTGCCCCGAACAAAGCCGTTACAGCGGTTGGAGGAACACTGTATGAACCCGGTAACCAGAAAAATAGGAACAATCCAGCTTTTAAAGCGAAAACGATCAAGAACATGATCGCGATCACATTCAGGATCCCACCCTGCCCAGCTTCAGCCACTCGAACGGATAAATGAGCCATGTTCAGCGTACCCACTACTCCATACAGATACGCCATCGCTGCGACGAATAAGCTCGATGAGATGATATTAATCAACACATATTTCAGCGTCTCCCTAAGCTGCCGTTTCGTACCCCCAAGTACAATCAATGCATACGAAGCGATGAGCATAACTTCAAAGCATACAAACAGGTTAAATAGATCACCCGTCAGAAAAGAGCCGATCACACCTGCAAGAATGAATTGAACAAAAGGGTAAAAATAATACTTTTCACGCTGTTCCCCTATCGTACGGAAGGCATACAAGAGACAGCCTGCCGCTACGACAAGCGTCGTTAATACAAGCAGTGCTGCAAACATATCCGCTACAAATACAATCCCGTATGGCGGCATCCATCCCCCCATGTAAAGAGTCTGTATTCCCTTGTCCTGCACCTGTCCAATCAAAATGACAACAGAGATAATATTAATTACAACACTGATTATACTGATCCACCGCTGCGCTTTAACCTGCTTGGGCAGGAATATGAGAACGACTGCAGTTAATAAAGGGATCAGAAGTGGGAGAACGATCAGGTTATTCATCTTCATTCCCCCTTAACTCTTCCATATCATCTGTTCCGAGCCGCTGATATGCCTTATAAGCTAGCACGAAAAAGAACGATGTCACACCGAAACTAATAACGATGGACGTCAGTATCAGCGCTTGTGGGAGCGGATCTACATAAGATTCTGCTTGCTCTCCTAAAAGCGGTGCTGCCCCTGTCTTCAATCTAGCTGTCGTGAGTAGCAATAAATGGATCCCATGCGTTAATAGGGACGTTCCCAAAATGATACGGAGTAAACTTTTGGAGAGAATCAAGTAAACCCCGACGGCGAACAAGACGCCGATGGCAAGTGACATATATAATTCCATGGCTAGTCGTCCCTCCCAATTGAATAAATAATCGTCATGGTGACTCCAACGACCGCCAAATATACACCTAAGTCGAATAATACAGCGGTCGCCAGCTCCGTATCACCAAGCAGTGGTAGATCAAAATGATTAAAAGCATGGCTGAGGAATGGTGCACCAAACAAAAATGATCCCATAGCTGTAAGGTACGCAATTAGAAGGCCAATCGCTGCCATCGCTCTGTAGTTTACTGGAACGATCTTTCGGCTTACATCCATACCAAAAGCCATAGATAAAAGCACTAAGGCAGATGCAGTCATGAGCCCACCAATGAAGCCGCCACCTGTACTGTTATGCCCTGCAAGGAAAAGATACAGCGCAAATGTCAGTACGATAAAAATGACAACCTTCGAGATGGTTCTTAAGATGACGTCATTGCTATTCGGAAGAACAATATCAAGTCTCCGCTCTCTCTGTCCCAGTATCGCATCACCTGGATCAATCTTAATCATTGCATATATTGCAAGTGCAGCAACACAGAGTACCGTAATTTCAAGCATCGTATCAAATCCACGGAAGTCAACGAGAATAACGTTAACTACGTTCTTACCTCCCGCGAGTTTTTTACTTCCATTGATGAAGAAATCTGAAATAGGTTCAAACATTCTGCCGCTGGAAGCTCCTAATGCGATCAATGTCATCACGATACCAACACCTGCAGAAATGAGCGCATTTGTCCATTTGAAACTAAGTTTAACTTTCTCCTTCTTCAGTTTCGGCAAATGATAGAAGCAGAGCAGGAACAGCATAACGGAGACCGTCTCTACAATCATCTGAGTAAGTGCCAGATCCGGCGCTCTGAAGATAACAAAGAACAGTGTAACCATATAACCTGACATACCGGTCAAGATAATCGCTACAAGTCGTGTGCGGACAAATAGAAGTGCCAGCACGGAAACAACAAGGACGATAATAACGATTGCCTCATAAAACGACACAGGAGCAAAGTTCGAGGTATCAATCTTAATACCACCTATATATACGATAGCGTAACCTAATAGCGCGATCATAAATGCAAATATATAGATGACATAGTGACGAATGGATCCAGTCATATATGTTCCTGTAATCTTATGACCTCCACGCTCTAATGTAGAGAGACCACTGTCGTAAGCGCGATTAAAAGTGATTCGGTTAAATAACGGTCTGTTTAACAAGCGTACTTTTCCATAAAGCTTGTAAAGGATCGTCCCTAGAATGATAATTCCAATCGTCATAAAGATCTCTGTAGTCCAGCCGTGCCAGAACTCGATCTTCACGAGGAATTTATCACCCGGTGTTAGCATATCTGGCATAATAGCTGCCATTGCAGGCTCGATCAACGAGTATGACAAAATGTTTGGGAATAGCCCGAACAATACGACAAGCGAAGCCAAGATCACTGGTGGAATAAGCATGCCGAGTGGAGCTTCGTGAGGTTTCTTATTAAGCTTGTTCGGTTGAAACTTCCCTGTAAAAGTTTTGAACACCAAGATCATGCTGTACAGGAATGTAAATACACTTGCTACCCAAGCCACAACAGGAATGAGAATACTCCATGTCTCCGCATTCCAGAAATTCATTTCCGTGGCGTGAAGCACAGCCGTAAAGAACATTTCTTTACTTAGAAAACCATTAAACGGTGGTAATCCTGCCATCGAGAATGCACCTATTGCAGCGATCGTAAAAGTGATGGGCATCAGTGACATCAAGCCGCCAAGCTTGCGGATATCACGCGTACCTGTCTCATGGTCAACGATACCTACCACCATAAACAATGCACCTTTAAATGTAGCGTGATTGATAAGATGGAAGATCGCTGCGGTTGTTGCTTTTGTGTAGATAAGGGAGTCTGGATTCCCCGAGTAAAATGCGGCGGCGGAACCAAGACCTAGCAAGCTCATAATTAGACCTAGCTGACTTATGGTCGAGAATGCTAATAGAGCTTTAAGATCGGTCTGTTTAATAGCTCGAATTGAGCCATAAATGAGTGTGGTTAATCCCACGGCTGTTACAATCCAGAACCATTCGGCTTGACCTGCGAACACAGGACTAAAGCGGGCAACCAAATACAGTCCTGCTTTAACCATCGTAGCAGAGTGGAGATAAGCACTGACAGGTGTAGGTGCTTCCATTGCGTCAGGTAACCAAATATGAAATGGAAACTGAGCTGATTTCGTAAATGCCCCGAGCAGAATAAGAATCATAGCAGGAATAAATAATCCATGACTTGTTATCTCACTGCTATTAGCTATGATTTCACGAACACTCATACTGTTTGACATGATGGATAGCATCAGGAATCCAGTAAACATAGCAAGACCACCAAATACAGTGATGAGCATGGACTTTAATGCCCCGTATCTGGAACGATCACGCGTATGCCAGAAAGCGATTAGAAGAAAAGACGATACACTTGTCAATTCCCAAAATCCATAAAGCACCATTACGTTGTCTGATAACACAACGCCGAGCATAGCTCCCATGAACAGAAGCAGATAAACATAAAAGCGATGGATTGCTTCTTTGTTCTTATCCATATAAAACACGGAATAGAAGACAACAAGCATACCAATCCCTGTAATCAGTAGTGCAAATAACAAGCTTAGCCCATCCAGATATACGGTGAAGTTAATACCTAATGAAGGGATCCACCGTAAGGTTGAAAGTACACCTTCCCCATCTTGTATAGAAGGGATCCTGCCAATGAAATACGCAAATAATAAGGCAGGAACAGGTAGAATAAACCATCCTGTGTGTACTCGTTTCATGTACTTGTAAAGCAGAGGTACCAGAACGGCATAAAATATCGGTACCATAATGGCGACGTGAAGCAGCGACAAGTTGATTCCTCCTTAGCCCAAAAATGTTAATCTTCCCTTAGTATTGCCAATACAAAGATCGTAAGACCGAAAAAACGCAAAAAGAGCCCGCTGTTGGCAGGCTCCTCCGGTTACTTCCATATGTAATTAGCGTACAACTTCAAACTGTGAACCAGTATATCTTAAATTCAGCGTTTTTGTCAAAAGAAAAATGAATGAAAATAATTCAATTGGGCATCACTCTTAAGTGAGGAGTGATAAAGAATGATCATCCGAAAAATCACAGTTTGCGTATTGCTATTCGCTGTTCTACTTATGGGTGCAGTCCTTCTAGACAACTACATCAGCCGGATCCATTATCCTGATTCTACGGTCTCACCATTTAGCTACAATGATAATATAAACACTCATAATCCAATGGAAACAGAAAGCACTCGATTCTTTTTACCACGAGAATATATCCGAATTCTTTATCACCTAGACGAGTAAACAAGCGTTTAAGGTATATGTGTTACAGATTTTTAAAAGCTTGAATGAAACGCTCCGGGCTATCTTTCACCGTATAGGAATATACGCCGAATTTCGTATGCAAGTATAGAAAGCCGCCAGCCTTTCCCATCTGACGATAGGACAAGTCGAATACATCTGCAACCTTAAATTCACGATACTGCGTTACAATCCGATCGCGGTACAAATACAATGTCCTGTTATCCTCATACATGATTTGCTCCGTACTTCCAATCTCTCTTTGAATTTTGTAATAGGGCTGTACAGCCAACCAATCCATATTCGCCCTCCCTGATCTAATCATTTCAAATTTATTACCCATTGTAGCACATAAAATGTGTGGGATTATTTTACACCATAGTTGAATAACCCTTGTAACCATTGGTGATGCATTCATGATCTAACTCAGAAAAACCCCGAATTTGTTAAATTCGGGGTTTTTTTGTCTTCTTTTTCATTATGGTAAGTATTACTTCACAGCACTCTTCTCTGCTGCATCAACAGTATGCTTGAGAAGTGTTGCAATCGTCACTGGGCCTACTCCACCTGGAACGGGCGTTATCGCACTTGCACGCTCATAACACGCCTCGTAATCACAGTCTCCTATGTTCCCTTCATTATAGCCTGCATCCATAATCACAGCACCTGGCTTAATCCAGTCTCCTTGGATAAAGTTCGGTTTACCAACTGCAGCCACAACAATATCCCCTTGAGAGACCAATTGGTCCAAGTTCTGTGTTCTCGAATGACAGATTGTAACCGTAGCATTTCGGTTCAGAAGCATCAAGGATACTGGCTTACCGAGGATTGGACTTCTGCCAACAACAACGGCATGCTTTCCTTCCATAGGAAGCTGGTATTCGTCCATAATAGCTAGAATGGCTGCAGGAGTACATGAAGGAAATGCAGCCTGATCAAATGCATTTTGTGCAAACCCTAGCATTGTGACGCCATCCACATCTTTTTCAATAGAAATAGCTTCAAACGCAGCACGTTCATCAATATGATGAGGAACAGGATGCTGCAGCAATATTCCGTGTACGGAGGGATCAGTATTCAGATCTTGAATAACATTGATCAACTCCTTCGTAGAAGTAGACGCCTCCAACACAACCCGTTTGGAATCAATTCCAAGTCTTTTGCAGGCGTTACCTTTCATGCGGACATATGTTTCAGAAGCAGGGTCATCCCCAACAAGAATCGTGGCAAGACAAGGTGTTACACCTTTTTGTACCAAATGGTTTACACGATCCTTCAATGCCTCTTTAATATTACTCGCTACTTGGTTACCATCCAAAATCAACGGTTCGTTCTTCATCCTAATCAGCCCTTTCGACATTTATGTTAATAAAACACAAAGAGGTAAAGCGATTCTGATTAGAATCGCTTTACCTCTGCCCAGGCGTACGGCTGTTATCTATGTGCTCCCTCATGGTATTCCATGTTACGCCAGTTACACATAGTAGTTTTTTTAAATATATCACGTTTTGAAGTAAGGTGCACCTGAATTTCCTAATGTGATTTACGAATCTTTTTTTCTGCGATTCCTCAAGTGTTCCATTATTTCAAGCGCTCCTATAAATAGAACGAACAATATAAACATTGAAATAGACCGGCCATAATCGATCAGACCGAACTGCGGAGCGACCGCTGCCGTGATACCTACAACGATTATCCCGAGTACAGACAATTTCCACCCTCTAAACATTGATGTATGACTCCTCGCTATTCAGCTTCTTGTCCATCATTATACAATGTTCTCAGGCAGAAAAAATCTATTTTTTGTTAGAAACGTCATTAAGCATTCGATCATTAAATCCAAAGAACCAAGTTAATGTGAACGCAACACCCATCGCAACTAAGTTACACAGGATATAAAGTGGGAGCTGACTGTTCAAGTACAAGAGCGTTCCTGGTATAACCGTTACAGCCATGCCTGTCGCTTTTAACTGTAACAATGAAGCCATAAAACCACCAACACCACCACCGATAAGCCCCATCACAAATGGTTTGACATATCGAAGATTAACCCCGAAGATAGCTGGCTCTGAAATACCTAGAAAAGCAGAGAATGACGATGGAAGAGAAAGCGCCTTTAGCTTCTTATTCTTGGTCTTCAAGCCCACAGCTAGGCAAGCTGCCCCTTGAGCAGCCATTGCACTTGTAACAATCGCATTAAAAGGATTAGCACCCGTGCGCTCTAGCAACTGGATTTCTAGAAAATTAAAAATATGGTGCACACCTGTGACCACAATGATCTGATTAAAGAAGCCAATGATAAGCCCCGCCAGTCCAAAAGGAAGCTCTAGCAAGTATGTCGTTGCATTTAGAACAACCTCTTCAACCGAGTGAAATACCGGACCAATGGCAAATAGTCCAAGCGCAATCATAACCACAAGTGTTAGGAATGGAGTTACGATTAGATCCAGCGCTTCCGGAATTCTTTTTCTAAGAAAACGTTCGAACTTTGCCCCTATGAGTCCCATGAAAAATGCGGGAAGCACGGACCCCTGGTAACCTACAACAGGAATGAATCCAAGGAAAATAAGTGCTTCTGATGAACCATTAGCTACTTCATAAGCATTTGGAAGAGCAGGATTAACAAGCATTAATCCGAGCACAATCCCTAGAACCGGACTACCTCCAAACACCCTGAAGGCAGACCATGCCACTAACGCAGGTAGAAAGGCGAACGCCGTATCTGTGAGCACCTGAGTGAATAATAGGAAATTAGGAGAAATGTCTGCTGGGGTTGCACCAAACCAAGCAAGCATTTGTTCTTGTGTCAGCAGCCCCCTAAGCCCCATGAATAGCCCTGTTGCGACCAATACGGGAATAATCGGCACGAACACATCACCAAATGTACGGATGGCCCGTTGAAAAGCATTGCCTGATTTTTTTGATTCCTTCTTCAACTCATCTTTACTTGTACTCTCAAGCCCTAGGCTTTCAACGGCTTCAAATATTTGATTGACCGTACCAGTACCGAAGATGATTTGATACTGACCTGAGTTGAAAAATGCACCTTTAACCTTATCGATATTCTCCACTTTCTCCTGGTCAATCTTCTCCTTATCATGCACCATGATACGAAGTCTAGTTGCACAGTGAGCGAAAGAAGCGATGTTCTCCCTCCCACCGATTGCCTCCACTACTGATTTTGCGATTTCCCGATTGTCCGCCATCCTAATACTCCCCTTTCTTTAAGTCTACGGCTTGTTTAAGATCCCACTTCGTTACTGCTATATCAGCACTGCCTCCTTCGGTGAACACTCGTATCCCCTCACTTCCGGGCTGCGGAAAGATTCTACTCGTAAATACCTCTGACCCATCATTAACAAATAACTCCACTGAGGATATATCTACAAAGAGATGAAGTTTTAGCTGCTCTCCATCCATATGACACGATCTAGTCATTCCATATTCTTGACCAACAGGTTCACCGGATGCGGATCGATCCAGCGTTAGTGTGCTGCGCTTCCTGTCATATTTAATCACCGTCTGTTCATGCTCACTAGCACGAATTGAAATCCCTACAACATCCGCCTTTATATCATGAAATTCACATATCATTTCGTAACAGGTTCCAGCGAGTCGCTTATAGGTACGAACTTCATTCGTAATCTTGTCCTTTATCTCCATAGATTGCTCCCGTAGGAGTCGGAGTTCTGGAACCGGCTGTTGTATTAACTTGCCCTGATCGATTTTGAGTTCTCTTGGGATGGTAAGACAGTGAGCCCATCCATGCGAATCCGTTGGGTAGTCAACTTCAGGCTGACCCATCCATGCAACCAGAATCCGGCGTCCCTTCTCATCCTCCATCGTCTGAGGTGCATAGAAATCAAATCCACGATCCAGCTCATCAAAATCTCCATGATCAAACTCTAATGTATCTCGGTTCAGCGGCCTTCCTAATACAAATCCTGATTGGTATATATTGTGATAACGCTCTCCCTCTGGACGCAACCCTTGAGGTGAGAAGATGAGTACACCGTTGCCATCCAATTCAAAATAATCTGGGCATTCCCACATATAACCGAAACCGTTCAATCCAGTCTTTATCTCTCCTCGGAGCTGCCACTTTATTAGGTCAGGCGATTCGTATACTACCGCAGCTCCTGTAAGGTTTCGCCTTTGGGAACCAATCACACAGCGATACATATCTTCGTCTTTCCATACCTTCGGATCACGAAAATGATCGGTATATCCTTGTGGAATATTAGCTATAAGGGGTTCGCTTCTTTTTCTAACTAAACCGCTTTCATTCATAGTGGCTAAGCATTGATAAGGTTGTCTGTTCCAGTCTTGATCCCGAGTATTACCTGTGTACATCAAGTAAAGCTTGTTATCTTTAACAATCCCGCTTCCCGAGTAGGCACCATGGGAATCAATCGGATCACCGGGAGCAATGGCGATACCTTCATTATGCCAAAACACGAGATCCTTGGACTTGGTATGATACCAGTATTTCATTCCATGATACGTCCCGAGTGGAAACCATTGATAGAAGAGATGATACTCTCCTGCATAGAAACAAAATCCATTGGGATCATTCAATAGTCCGGTTGCAGGCTGAACATGGAATTTCTGACGCCATGGACTTCGTGCAACCAGATCAGTTAAAGCGGCAATCTCTTCGGGAGAAGCCTGTGTGAGAAGCCGATATTTCTGTTCTCTGTCCATCTCTCTTCTCCTTTACAAAGAATTATTAATATCTAACTTTAAAAAACAGATACAACGGAACCGGTTCCATTCATGAGTAAAAAAATGAACTCAGTTCCAAAAAAGCTTTTGTTATCCTTTTTGGAACCGGTTCCGCATTTAGTATAAATGATTATTTCAAACGCTGTCAACACTTTCACGATCCATAAAATCATATCCAAGAATTGTTAATGGTTTCACGGATTCTTCTCTCACTAGTTTTATGATATTTAATGCAGCCAATCGACCTGACTGCGAATAACCATATTTAACCGTTGTAAGGCTTGGATGAATCACTTCAGTGACGTCATAACCGCCGAATCCAGTAACGGATAACCGTTCAGGAATCCTTATTCCTTTCATGTAAGCAGCCTTCATGACACCCAGTGCAATGTTATCCGTAGCACATACAATTATAGATGGGTTACTTTGATCTAGAATGGATGAGGCTGCTATAACGGCATCTGACATTTTAAAGCCACTCTCATAAAAATTCACTTCAACATCAGCACGTTTGTGGATAGCATCTTGAAAGCCTTGTTTTCGATGAACACCAACGGCTACATCTTTCTCAGTGACACCAAGATAAGCGATCTGCTTATGTCCTTTATTCAAGATATACTGACCCACATCATAACCTGCACCATAATCGTCATACACCATGCTATGAACATCCGGATGCTGTTGACCAAGAAGGATAACCGGAACCTCTATTTCTTGAATCGCTGTCAAATGAGCTTCTGTGACCTGTGTAGCAAATAGAATAATGCCCGAAATTTTCTGTCTGGCCAGATCATATAGTGCTTCTATTTCCCGAATTAAATCTTGGCTTGTATTCACAATGAGCAGCTGGTAGCCCTGAGACCTAAGCTCTTCATCAAGGCCGGTAACCGATTGAGAGGCAGAGAAAGAGTCAAGCCTCGGAACGATGGCTCCAATCATATTCGTCTTCTTCGCCTTTAGGCTTTGAGCAAATGTATTGGGAGTATATCCTGTTTCTTGGATCACTTGATCAAGCTTTCTACGGGTAGCGTCACTAACGGATCCACCATTTAAATAACGGGATACCGTGCTTTTTGCCACTCCTGCAATCTTGGCTATATCGGTAATCGTATTTTTCATTCTTTATCCTCGTAGATTGTGGCTGAGGGCACTTTGCCTTCGTTTATTGTAATTCGGATCGATTTAGGCAAGCTTTTAACCACCAGATCATAGGAATGATTGATCATATCGTGAAGGTCAGAATCTGTTAATGAACCATCTATAGTAACGGTATTCCAATGTTTTTTATTTAGGTGATAACCTGGCTGTACTGCGCTATGTTGCTCTCGCAGGTTCTCAGCAATAAGAGGATCACACTTTAGGGATATGCTCGATATTTGCTTATTTTCCGATTTGGAGATCAATGCAAACATCTTCCCTCCAACCTTGATCACAAGCGGTTCTGGGCCGAACGGGTAGTCTTCAATTGCTCCCTTTTTGGATAAACAATAGGCTATAAAATCGCTATTCATGGATTTATTCTCCTTCATCCTTCATTATTCATTTAATATAACATGTCAAAAGGATGATAGCGTAGTTCTATACCGCAGACATCCCTGCAGAGGAGATTAAATTAAGCTGCATAAGCCCTTTCATGATCCCATCTTGGTCAACATCACTCGTTATATATTTTGCTACTTGTTTAACCTCCGGTTGTGCATTCCCCATCGCTACACCGTGTCCAACATACTGTAGCATTTCAAGATCATTGTAATGATCTCCAAAGGCTACAACCTCTTTGCGGTTAATCCCAAGATGATTGATCATACGCTCAATTCCTGCGGCTTTAGAGCCTCCAAGCGGTAAGACGTCTGTAGCAAACTCATCCCAACGCACAAAACGAAGTATATCCTTATATTCCTGTTCGTATAAGACCTGTTCTTGCTCGGTACAAAATACAATCGCCTGATATATCTCTCTATTCATATAATAATGCGGATCATATTCTGGCATCTCAATCTTCAAAGGACCGTAACTTGAATCTACACGTATATGTTTGGCCACATTCATTCTCATATGCTCTTCACTGACATAAAGAATTGGTTGGTCTGAACGAACAGCAAATGCAGTCAACGACTGAAGCACTTCAGAAGGAATGGGATGTGTATAAATGACTTCTCCCTTG
Source organism: Paenibacillus sp. FW507-14B1B (assembly GCF_058781425.1). Taxonomy (NCBI): domain Bacteria; kingdom Bacillati; phylum Bacillota; class Bacilli; order Caryophanales; family Paenibacillaceae; genus Paenibacillus; species Paenibacillus sp. FW507-14B1B. The sequence continues at coordinate 49,218 of NZ_JBYSWS010000002.1, forward strand.
TACACCACATATTGCCCATTCATGCTAACATAAGAATCAATCTCAAGTTCTTCTAGGAGATCCTTGAATAGAAATGGAGATCTGCCCGTTGCAATCGCAACCTCATGACCATTCGCCTTTAACTCCTTTATGGCAGCTTTAGTGGAAGGTGGTATGTTTTTATCATGATCTAGCAAGGTGCCATCTATATCAAAAAAGATCATTTTCTTATGCTCATTCATTTCATTTCCTCCTTTGGTGACTCTTTTTCACCATCCAAGCATAATGTATGAAACGCATTTCAGGTCAAGAGACTAATTATTAACCAGCTGCTGATTAAGCAACTGGTTTTTTCTTTGTAATAGATAGATTTTGAATGTTTTATCTGGGATAATGTGGTATATAATCATGGTCAACACTATGAACTAGGGGGAATAACAGCATGAATGATAAACGCGCCATCACTGCCGAAGACTTGTACCAAATACAGTGGGTGAATGATCCTGTCGTTTCTCCTGAGAACGGTGCCGTCGCCTACGTCTTAAGGAAAGTAAATGATAAACATGACGGATACCACTCCCATATCCGATTGATGAATGCAGATGGGACTCACGATATTCCTTTTACAACAGGAGTACAGGATACCGTACCTGCATGGTCTCCAGACGGATCTCAGCTCGCTTTTCTTCGTCATAAAGAAGGCGTAAGTCAAGTGTGGATCATGCCGGCTCATGGGGGTGAAGCTCTTGCAATGACGGATTATAAGTATGGGGTGAGCACATTTAAGTGGTCTCCTGACGGCTCTTCTCTCCTTATCAAATCGGAAGCTGCAAGTGTACTTTCTTCAGAGCTGGATGTTGAGAAGAACGACACACCACAATTACCCGAAGAGATAATTATTGATCGTATGAAGTTCAAATCAGACGGTGGAGGTTTATGGAATGGTCGTCGAAGTCATTTGTTTCTATTCGACCTAACAAATAAGGAAAGCGCACAGCTTACAGAAGGCGCTTATGATATAGGCTCTTTCGCTTGGTCTCCAGATGGACTAGAGATTGCTTTCACCACTGCGTCTTCAGCTGATCATTATCCTGATCCAGACCTTAGGCTGACGAATGATCTTATTCACTCTAGATCTGGTCAATAAGTCTAAGAAGCAGCTAACAGACGGATCCCTCGCCATTGACTTTATTTCTTACACACCCGATGGACAGTCCATACTTATGCTGGCTGATGACTTATCACATGGATTCGCTACTCTGACTAGAATCTACCTTATCTCAGTAAACGATTGTTCATATCAAGTACTGTTTGATGAACTAGATATTCAGCTGGGACATAGCTGTGTGAGTGATATGAGGTCTGGAGCCGGGTCTCCACCGCAGTTCAGTAAGGATCAAAAATCGGTATATGTACAACTCAGCCGAAATGGTAGTGTGCATATTGGTCGATTCACACTTGATGGTTTAGAGCATCAAGTTACGATCAGCGGTGATCGAGAGGTCTACCAATTCGCACTTACCTCTGAGGAGAATCTGATATTCGCTGCCGCAGATCCTATGCAACCCGGTGATCTTTTTACATACAATCGTAATCGCGGGGAAGAAAGTAGACTAACGCGGTGGAATGAATCCTTCTTAGATGAACTACAACTGAGTGAACCCGAAGAATTCACTTTTGAAACTTCTGATGGTTGGCCGATTCAAGGATGGATCATCAAACCAATTCATTTCGTTGAAGGCTCCAAAGTTCCAGCTGTGTTAGAAATCCATGGTGGCCCACAAGCGATGTACGGTCACACATTCATGCAGGAGTTCCAATTGCTTGCAGCATCTGGATATGCTGTCTTCTATACGAATCCTCGTGGAGGTCACGGCTATGGACAGGTACATGTAAACACAGTGCGCGGCGATTACGGAGGACGGGATTACCAAGATCTCATGGAATCCGTAGATCATATATTAAAGACTTACTCCTATATCGATGAATCACGTTTAGGGGTAACCGGCGGAAGCTATGGTGGGTTTATGACGAACTGGATTGTCGGTCACACAGATCGCTTTAAAGCAGCGGTCACGCAGCGATCGATTTCTAACTGGATCTCTTTTTATGGCATAAGCGATATCGGATATTATTTCACAGAAGATCAGATTTGGGGTAACCCTTGGGATCATTTCGAGAAACTGTGGAAGCATTCACCTCTTGCTTATGTGAATAACGTTCACACCCCTCTGCTTATTCTTCATGGTGAACAAGATTTGAGATGTCCAATTGAGCAAGGCGAACAGCTGTTTATCGCCCTAAAGCGCCTTCATAAAGAAACCCAGCTCATTCGTTTTCCTGGAGCTGATCACAATTTATCCAGAAGCGGTCATCCGCACCTACGTGTAAGGAGACTTCGTCATATTGTACGCTGGTTTGAAGAACATATTGAACGATCCGCGGACTCATAAACATATTTAAAACCGCATGAACAGATTGTTCATGCGGTTTCTTCTACCTGTAATTATTAATTTAATATTACTATAGAAAACTCAGATCCGCGTCATCGACGATTGTGGTCCAATCTTTATGACTTCAATATTATGACGCTCTGCCCAGCGTATTATTTCACGAATTCCTTCACAATTAGAATCCATGAATTTGAAGTTACTAGCAACTCTTGGACTCTTCTTACCTTTTAACTTAAAGCTAAATGCTGCACTCCGGCAACCAGAAACGCGAATAACTTCAACGTCTTCTGCTCTTATGGTCTCTTCATGTATTCTGATCGTACTTGTATCATTCTGAATTTCAACACGACGTTTTACCATTCTAGCGTAAAATTCGATGACCAGGGCTGTGACCATCACCAAGTTCACAAGCATCTGAGCATAAAACAATACTGGATATGACTGCTGCGTCCAAACACCGATTTGAAACATAACAATGCTGAATAATAAGGATAAGAAAATAACTTCTTTCATACGAGTGGCATATTTGATCTGATAGTTCATATTAAATCCGCTCCTATCTGTGTATTGACCGTCATAATGTAAGTGCTTACAAAACATCTTACCTTATTATACCACCTTTGTACATATTTCAGACACATTTAAGCCACATTTTTGTCAAATATTTTTTATTAAATTTCTTGCAATCGATCATTATTGTTGTTATCACTCATATTCTCTTCCTAAAGTTACAGAAATATTATTCTTATTGCTCTAAGAATGAAGTAGTATTATGGATGCAACATCAAACGTAAACATCTCGGAGGGATTACGGATTGCAAAATTCATCTAAGATCAAAAAACTTGCTCATCCAAAATGGAACTACTTTATTCTGCTGCTCGTTGTATTTGGAGGATTTCTTATCTTTGGATTCTCTGAGAATATTAAAGGTCCGGCTATTCCTAGAATGCAATCCGAATTTCAACTTGATGAAATGCAGCTTGGATTACTCCTTGCTTTTAATTCATTAGGCTATTTGATCGCTTGTTCATTCACAGGCATTTTATCATCACGAATCGGAGTTAAGTGGACTGGGATATTAGCCTTTAGTTCAATGGCTATATCCGGTATACTCATGTATTTGTCTACTAACTATGCCTTCTTATCTGCATCTTATTTTCTTATGTACATAGGCAACGGAATGTTGGAAATCGGGCTTGCGATCATGGCTGCCCGAATCTTTACAAAAAACACAGGCACGATGATGAACTTGTCCCATTTCTTTTATGGTCTTAGCTCTACCGTTGCGCCAATTATCGCATCATCCATGATGGGTTGGAATGTATTTGGCGGTGAGCTTGGTTGGCGAGGAATGTATCTCATCATGCTATCTCTGTCACTACTTCCAATTATCCCTTCTGTAATCGGAAAGTTCCCAGGGGATGAACAAATGGTTGGTGAACGGATACCACTTAAACGCTTCTTTAAGGATAAGATTGCGTGGCTCATTGTTGCCGTCTTGTCGTTCGGGGTTGTATCGGAGATGGCTGTAGGGGGCTGGCTTGTTTATTACTTAGAAAAAGCATATGGCTGGTCCATCGACTCAGCTTCAAGTATGCTCTCCATATTCTTTCTCTTCTTCATGTTATCTCGATTATTTGTCGGACCGATAACAGATCGAATTGGTTATACCGTATCCATCATGCTATTCTCCGCTTTTTCAGGAATATGCACACTTATAGCTATTGTTATCGGACAGAAAGGTGCCATTCTATTCGCTGTCGCTGGTATCGGAATTGCTCCGATCTACCCTACTGTTATGGCGCTGCTCGCAAAACGTTATCCCAGCAGCACAGATTCGGCAATTACATTTACAGTTACATTGATGGGAATAGCAAGTGTTATAGGGAATTTGCTCATTGGTGTAATTATTGACGGGGTTCGTTCTCTATTCCAAAGATACGGTGAAGCAGAAAGCTCTATTATAGGTCTTCAAGCGGGCTATGGATTTATCGGATTTCTTGCTCTTCTGTGCTCAGCTACCTGCGTCATCCTGTATTTATATCTTCGAAGAAGAAATGAATTGGTTTAAAAATATCATTTAGCATTTATACTGGATCATATAGAACAAAGAGGCAACCGACCGCTATGGGAAGGCGCCTCTTTGCTCTTTGTAAATGTCGATAATGATTAATCATTATTTCCTATACAGCTTCATCCCTACACTTACAGAATCGATAATGGTTATGATCGCAATTATAGTGATCAATCCACCTTTTGTTGTGTTATTCCATATAGACATCACAGTCTGATACGCTTCACTTCCCATACTGATCAGCCCTGCATGTTCTAATTGGTTCATAAAATCAGCATTCCAAATGGACGGATTAGAGAACATCACAAATATAAGAATCAGAGACGTGATATTGAAAAAGAGATGGGAGATAACAATTTCAGGGGTCCACTTTCGTGTCATCATTTTCAAACAATCTCTAAGGATTGCAATCGCAGTAATCACCCAAATAAACGGAATATATTTACTAAATACTTCCTCATTAAAGACGGGTATTACCCAGTACAAATCATCATTGTATCTGTGTACACCGACTAAATTTAATGCAAAAGTAAATAAAACTAAAGATAAGATCGAGATGATAATCCCGAAGATCGGCTCACTTACTTTAATAAGAGTTCTTGGATTGGGGATCGATGGCAAATCAGATGGACTCCATGATTTCTTCGTATTTAATGTGCGTTTGGAACTGCGGCCTCCCTTCCATTCTACCAAAGCAAAGATGATGGTTACCCACGCGAAGCCTTGGATACATGCTGTAAATAAAGTAACTACATATTCCGCGAACTGCTTCATAATTTCAGTCGGGTTCAAAATCAATTCAATGATTGAAGCTACACTTATCGCTATAGCAATTGAAACAAGGACCACTTTCATAACGGTTACAAAAGGATCGAACATCTCCGGACTGATCAAATAACGCTCTTTCCCTCTATACTTTGCTGCTAATTCTGAAGGATCGCCAAGCTCAATCAGTACTTCTTCCACATCATTTTCATGAATGGTTCCATCCCCAACTCTCAGCTCCAGCATATCTTCAATCAAGCCTGTTAATTCCTGCTCGATATCTGATCTTTGTTGTTCGGGAAGTTTCTGAGTTACCGCAAAAACGTACTTCTTCACCAGATCCATTAATTAACCTCCTCCATGATCAATCAAGCCTTCAAGACTTCCAATCAAGCTTCTCCATTCCACACAAAGTTGTTCATAAACTTCCTTGCCTAACGGAGAAAGAGAGTAATATTTCCTCGGTCTTGTGTCATTGGTGTCCCACTGACTTTGAAGCAACTCTTGTTTCTCCAATCTCCGAAGAAGTGGATACAGCGTTCCTGGATCTACATTTATCCCCTTCTCCTCAAGCACTGTGACAAGGGAGTAGCCATATTGCGGCTCAGACAACTGGCTTAGTACACCCAAAATAATGGTTCCGCGTCTTAATTCCTGCATTAATCCATTGATGATTTCATTCACGTCAGCCATATGATCAACTCCTGCATTCAATATACTGTACGACACACACTATTGTAAATAGTAAAATATCATACATTGAATATTATTATCGAAATTGAGTCTTATAAACCTAAATTACACTAAAAAGAGCTGATAACCGATTTTGATCGGTACCAGCTCTTGTTACATTCATTGTTATTTCACATATTCCACGTATAATTCTTATGTTTACTTTGTTGCTATAGTATCCCAGCGATGACTGAATTTATCCAGTCTCGGATGAGGATGATCTGGCTTAGCAGTGAGAATTAATCTAAGCTTTACAATCCATTCTTCGAATGATGAGAATGAAGCAAAAGCATTAGCCATTTCCGGTGACAAAAAAAGAAAATGCGGGGCTGGATATTTCTCCGTCAGATGACGAAGAGCCGCATCGATCGGTGTGTACTTCTTTCTTTTTCCTTCCCAGGATTCTACGATTACATCGGAACGACCAATCTCTTCCACCCAGTACCCAAGCGGCTTCTCACGCTTATGGAACGCGCTGGATAGTTCTTTGAACATTCGTTTTACCGTTTCCTCATGAAGCGGATACAGAATGAGTTTCTTAAAGGATAAGTTATCAAGTAGATCAAGAGCTACTTGTAGGTCGGACTCATGGATGTTTTCAAATGTATCATAAAAGATCAGTGAACCTTTAACCCCTTCTTTAGGTGGCTCATACCCGTAAGGCACGTGTTGTAAATTGCGTGTCATTCGATTACCGCCCTTTCATCTCATGCGTTTCATTCCATGAAGCAATCCAAAATGGTTCTCTACAACTATTCCCCATTATTCGACTCATGACACAAATCGTCCATCATCGGAGGTTGGCGAAATTGAGTAGCCTGCTCATAACCGTAAGCTATTTTGAACAGGGTAGGTTCACTGAAGGATGTACTCACAAATGTAACCCCCTGCGGTCCTTTCGTATTATACCCTCCCGGTGCAATAACACCATCTTTCGCATATCCACCTGGTACGGTGATGGCTGGGTAACCAAGTCGTGCAGCCAGATCATTACAATCCTCGTCACCTAAGAACATCAGGGCATCTAATTGATGCTCCCGAAGAACGTAATCAATTCCTTGTTTGCCAGCAAGTTCTATGTTCTGCTGAACACTATCAAGGTATTCCTGTTCCGTAAGGGTGCCACTAGTCTCTTCACACTTCACGAGGACATCCTGTCCGTATTTTAAAGTCTGTTCCGCATGTTCATTATTAAAAGCGATGACATCGGCCAAGGAATGAACAGGAATGGAAACATCCAGCTTACTTAAGTAGTCATTCAAATACTTTTTGAACTCATAACGGAGAACATGAAAGTCCCATGATGTTTCTTGGCTAGGTAGTTCAACGGGATCGATGATTGTCGCTCCCTTCTCTTTCATGACTTCAATAGCTGCCTCTATGACTTCTAGTCTATCTTTATCTAGGTCCTTATAGTAGTGCCGGGGAATACCAATTCTTGCTTTCTTTAGATAGTCCTTGTCTAAGAATTGGGTGTAGTCTTGATTCACATGCTCTGCACTGGCAAGAGTCTTCTCGTCTCTCTCGTCTACTCCGGTTAAAGCACTCAGAATAATCGCTGCATCTTCGACCGTTCTCGTCATGGGACCAGGAGAATCCTGAGTGTACGTAATAGGAATAATTCCGCTGCGACTCACTAAACCCACGGTAGGCTTTATACCAACAAGACAAGTGTGACTAGATGGACTTATAATTGAACCAGAGGTTTCGGTACCGATGGATGCTGCGCATAAGTTGGCTGCTGTTGCAGCTGCAGAGCCAGAGCTTGACCCACCAATGAATACTTCTCCCGGTCCGTACGGATTGAGCACAAGTCCTCCTTTTGAGCTGTAGCCTGCCCACATGGTCGATGACATGAAGTTAGCCCATTCCGTCATGTTAGCTTTTCCTAGCAATACGGCGCCAGCGGACCTAAGCTTCGCAGCAACAAAGGAATCTTCTGATGCATATGAATCGGCCAAGGCTAAAGATCCTGCACTCGTATGCATTCGGTCTCCCGTATCAATATTATCTTTCAGTAGGATTGGAATTCCATGTAACTTTCCTCGACCGCCTCGCTCCCGGCGTTCTGCATCCAACTTTCTAGCGATCTCAGCGGCATCAGGATTTATTTCAAGAACCGAACGAAGTTTTGGATCATACTTGTTTATCCGATCTATATATAACTGCGTTATTTCTTCAGAGCTAATCCATCCCTGTTCCATGGCTTCCTGCATATCTGAGATCGTTGCTTCTATAATCCAGCTTTCTTTATCTATATTATTTAATAGCATCTATGTGTTCCTCCTAATATTTGTTCAACTATTGAAATAGATTTCGTATATTATTGATTCACATTTTCACCGCCAATATTTACAGAATATTCTATGTAATTCGGGGACAAGCACATATAATCCTCTATAATGAAGCGACATGAGGAAAAGCAATCAGGCCACCCAAGGAATCTACCCTTGAATGGCCTGCCTTCTTCCAAGTGGAGTTCTGTCACATTAACTTTAACTCTTTAGAAATTTACTTTAGATAACCTCACTCCGTAATCTTACGAGCTACCAGAGCCAAGTCTTCTACATTAATAACGCCATCTTTGTTCACATCTGCACGCTTCGCTTGAGCCCAATCTGGACTGTTGGTATCTTTGCCATAATTAGCAGCAATAATCGCCAAGTCACCGATCGAAACCTTGCCGTCTTTGTTTACATCGCCAGAAATACCTGGTTCAGGTTCTTCTGCGGTAATCGTGATTTTGTGATTAGAAGTTGCTGTGGTGCTTTCCTTACCTTCAGCATCTGCAACAATAACCTTTTCAATCTGGATGGTGCTTTCCATCGTATCTGTTACTGTCTTTGCACGGAAATCCAAAGATAACAGCTGCTGATCACCGGTTACAGCATGATCTGCACCTTCACTGACTACTAAAAATCTCAGTTTTCCTGGGATGCTATTCGCAGTCTCAAGAAGCTGTATTCCATTTTGCAAAGAGGCCGCTGTTTTGAATTCCAACTGCTCATGATCATAGTTAACCATGATATCCATAGCATACACGGAATCTTTTACACTCTTCACGCCAAACTCCAGCTGGAAATCAGTTCCACCAGCCACAGTTTCGACACCAGAGAGTACTGAAGTCATCTCGCCTGGAGGATCTACCTCACCATTTCCGTCCTTTTTAACAGTAATAATTTCGTGAATTTTAGGTTTTACTGACCCCTCCCATTGAACCTTCACTTCAAATACATTGCCATACTTAGAAGTGTTAAATGAATTATAGGATCGAGATAAGTTCCCAACGTTATGCCATCCGTTTGCATCTCGAACAGACACCACTGCATTTGAAACATCTGAAGGGTTCTGTAAAATAATCACTTCTTTAACCTTTGTATCCTTCGACAACTTGTAATTTAACGTACCAGAGTTACCAGCGCCCGGCATATAGAAGGTTGACAATCTTTGGTCAACGGACAAAGACGCCTCATTTCCAATGCTTCCTGCAGGCTCCGCCTGAATCGCTGGTTTGGATGTTCCTGGTCTTTCAATTCCTTCATTAATCAAAATCTCATTCAGTGCAAGCCATGCATTATGATTGACAGTTGAAATCAATCTTACATACCTAGCTTGTTTGCCCCCATCAACTTGAACCCGCTTGTAACGATACGGCACTTCATGCTCTGGGAAATTTAAGCTTCGATCGCCTGGATTAGCAAAAGTATGAATTGTCTCCCATGTCTGTCCGTCCAAAGAAAGCTGAAGATCTCCTTGACGGAAATAATCTCCTTCTCCGTCATTGATTACAACAGCAACATTCTGGACATTCACCACACCGCCCATGTCCACCTGAACATACTTGCCTTTTGATTGTTCCGCACCAAACCAGACCTTGTTCTCCAGGGAAGCGTTATATACATTATTGATTGAACCTTGATATATGCTTCCATAGTTATGAGAAATGACTGGAGCTGAGAACTTATTTAATTTGATCAATAACTGTGTGAGATCCAAGGTGATATCTGTATTCCCTTTGTTAACAACTCGGAAATAAGCAGCACTCGTAAACGGACCATTCCCCGCATTTACTTGTTCCCATTCAACACCATTTTTGGATGACTCAAGCACGGATTCACTGTTTGAAGATTCTAACACCACTTGAGTGATCTCTTCGATCGCTTTTAAGTTAATCCCAACGTACTGAGATGGCTTCAATGTAATTCCCGTTAGATTCGTGAGCTGAGCAGAATTGTCCGTAACCGTAACGGTTGTATCCTTTAGCTCCGGCACATCCGTATATACAGACACCTTGTTTTTATCTGCATTCACAGAGAACTCTCGCACCGCTGTCCATAAATCAGGCTTACCACCCGGTACACCCGCATGAGTCAAACGATATCGGACCATACGCGCATCTACATTAAGACCTGCAGCCGAGATTTTAAATCCAGAACGCTCTTCTCCGATCGCAGTCCATTCTTGACCGTCCACGGAATACTCAAGAATCCCTTTTTGGAAAATATCATGATCTGCATCATTTCTACCTTGTGTAATTAATACATTCTCCACTTTAATGGTCTTGCCAAAATCAACACCATACCAATCCCCATTCTTCTGAAGGGTTTGAATATATACATTCGTTGATAAATCGCCATCTACCATCAGGTTGAGTCCTGTAGGTGATCCATAAGAGCTAATAGCTATCGGCTTAACATACTCTGGATCCATAGAAGTATAAATCTGAGCATCCAGTTTGTTAATCAGTTGCTCAGCGAAAGGAACAAGCCGCTTTGCACCTGCTTCTACGGTCACATCTGGGTAATTTAATTTCTTGATTTTAAACGATTTAGATACGTTTAAGGCACTTGTCGCTTTAGCCAGCTCTTCCCAGGCCTTATCCGTATTCCCTTCTTGAATAGCCATGGCAGAGAGTACTGCTGATTTATCGGCAAGCACAACATTTTGCAAGCTATTCAGCCACGGATTAATTTCCTCTAGCATCGCGTTGTTGTTACTCTTCCCTTTAAATGATTCGATTGCATTTAATATAAGATCAAATTCTTGAATCAAGGTATCCCCATTCGCTTTCACGGACTGACCACTGGAATACTTACTTAAAAACTGCTCAAGATCAGCCTTGATATTCTCAGATTCACCTACGACGAGCCCATGACCGCTAGGTGAAGGGTCACTCATATGGTAAGCAATTGTGTTCAGTTCTGAAGCCACTTCAGGTGCAACGTATTTGAAGGAATCAAGCCAGCTCTGATCTTGATTAAATTCGTCTACATTCCAGCTGTAATCTGCTACAGCAAACAAACCAATTTTGGATAGTTCTGCATGACCCATCGGATTAGATACAAGTCCAGAAATATTATGCGTACCCGGAATCAATATTTCTCCTTTACCGAGCATAAGTCTTGCATCTTTATAATCATTCACCGGCCAATTTAACCACATGTACGGATCTCTTCCGTGTGCATCTTTTGGCCATTGCATATCAGCAGCATTTACCGGTGCAACAACACTATTACCGGTCCACATAATATCAACATTCTCTGGTACATTTCTTAAAGCCTCAAGATAAGGTCTGCCACCCGCTCCAGTCCAGCTTTTGTTGTAATACGGAGGACAATAAATTAAAGGCTTAACATCTTTCTTGGATTTAACCCAGTTTGCAACATCCGTAATAAGTTTCACATGTTTGTCTTTATCAACTAAGGATTGCGAAGTACTGATGTCGTCCATGAACAATCCAAATTGGCGTACACCAACTCCGTATAATTGCTCAAGCTTTGCAAGTAAAGTTTGGAGTTCAGCATCGTAATTATTCCAGTTAATCATACTAAATCCAGGATGGATCGCCCATACGAACTGAGTCTTAGATTCATGACCTACATCCACCAACTCTTTAATCTTTGCAAGCTCAGCTGCAGGATAAGGTGTTCTCCATGCTGAGTTATGATACTTATCATCCTTCGGCGCAAAAATGTAAGAGTTCATCTTCAGTTCTCCACCGAAACGCATCAAACTTATTCGATCTTCATGAGACCATGGGAATCCATAAAACCCTTCAATGAATCCACGAGAACCTGTATCCGCAAAATCTTCGATTTTCAGATGACGAATCTGCTTATCTGGCATTTGATCAAAGATCATCTTCAATGAAGCCAGACCATAATAAGCAGCATCGGTATCTTTACCTAATACCGCAATGACACCTTTCTCCTGTTGCTCACTACTCACACTTAGAACATAAGTGTCTTGTTGTGTGAAGTTCGATTGTTCATACAGAATATTCTGTGTAAAGTAATTGTCTACATAGCCTTTAGAATTACGGGTACCTATAATGACATTCGTCTTTCCTGCTTCAACTGCTCCTGACTCTGATAGTTGTAATGACTTGGAGCCCAGTATTTTACGAAGAAACTGACGTGTTGACTGGTCAATCGAATCTTCAATAACAACGTTTACATTTGGCGTGATCGTAAATGATGTTTCTTGCTCCGTTTGTTTCTGTGGCAATGGGTAGATTTCATAGGATGCCGCTACTTTAGCATTTTTTTGTGGGAGGTCACTCGAAATATCCGCTGCACCTGCGAAACCAGAGAACAAACCGGCCACCATCATAAGCGAGATGAAGGCACTGAAAATCTTCTTTGGCATGTACTTAACACCTCCGATAAATTAAATAGAAACAAGTTTAACAGCCTCTATCCCTTTAACGCACCCGCAGTTAACCCACCAGTAATTTGACGTTGGTACAACACGTACATCACGATGACAGGTATCATAGAAATCGAAAGACCTGCAAATAGTGGTCCCCACTCGGTTCTGTACTGCATTTCTCCTTGCATAATTGCGATCCCTACTGGAATGGTGTATTTCATGGGATCGTTGATTAGGACCGTAGCCATAATGTACTCATTCCACACGGTTAGAGCATTCATGATACCAACAGTGATTAAACCAGGCTTTGATAACGGCAGCATGATCTTGAAGAAAACGCCGTATAGTGTAGAGCCATCAATGGTTGCGGCTTCTTCAAGCTCACGAGGAAGGGTTTTGAAGAATCCCACCAGAAAGAAAATACCAAATGGGAGAATCCCTATCGTTCCGACAGAATAAACAAGGGTAAGCCCGAATAAGGAGTTGGACAAATTCATATCTCCGAGAAGAAAGAACAACGGTATTAGTCCAAGCGTTGTTGGAATCATCATCGAAGCAACGTATACAAAATAGAATAGTCCTCTCGCCTTAAATGTAAATCGAGCTAGTATGTATGCTGTCGTTGCAGCCATGATGAGCGATAACAGTGTACTGGATACAGTTACTATAATGGAGTTAAAAAAATAATCGCCAAAATTCGCTCTACTCCATACGTTTGCATAATTCTCAAACCGAAAAACGGAAGGAAAATCCCACGGTTTTCCGAGCATGACCTGCTGGTTATCCTTTAAAGAAGTCAGGAATGTCCAAAGAACTGGATATAGGACAACCAAACTCCACAAGATGAGGAAAAATCGAACTGCAATTTTGGATAGGATCAGCAGTGGTTTTGTGGTCGAATGATCGTTCAACAAATATACCTCCTTACATTTCAATGGACTCCCGGTGAAGAATACGTTGCAAAATTAAAGTTGTAATTAAAGATAGAAGCAATATCAATACGCCGATGGTTGCTCCGTAGCTTAAATGGAACTGCTTAAAGCCCATTTGATACAAGTAATAACCAAGAACTTGTGTTTGATTATCTGGGCCACCATCCGTCATCAACTTCACGATGATAAAGGAACCATTTAGTGTTGTGATTACGATATGTATGATCGAGGTTTTGAATTGCTCCCAGATTAGAGGTAGTGTAATACGAGTGAATTGCTTCCATTGTCCCGCACCATCGATACTAGCAGCTTCGTAAAGTGAAGACGGAATACCTAGGATCGAAGCGATGATGAGCAGCATATAAAATCCGATACCGGCCCAAACGCTTGGAGGGAGAAGTGACCACATGGCAAGACTCGAATCACCAAGCCAGTTCGTTTCTACAGGTTCTCCTGTAAATAACGAGATGAAGGCATTCAGGAATCCAAGACGAGGATTATAAATGAAACTCCACAACACACCGATAACAGCTACGGATATGATGTTCGGAAAGAAGAACACTACCCTGTAGAATCCGTATTCTTTCAATTTTAGACGTGTCAAGGATACGGCGAAGAAAGTCGCAAGTAGCATAATTAAGATGACCTTCCAAAAAATCAAGAAATAATCATTCGAGATGGCCTTAGGTATAATCTCATCGGAGAATAATTGTCTATAATTATCAATACCGATAAAATTCATCGACTCAGAACCGCCTGACCAATCAAAGAAACTTAAGTACAAGCCTCGAAACAGCGGATAGATCGTAAATAGACAAAAGACAGCAAACGTAGGCAACAAGAAACTTGCAATAAACAAATTACGTTTCAACCATTTATTGTTCTTCATGGGCGTAAGCATCCTCCCCTTTGATTTGAAAGAACAATCAGAGGAACACGTATGTCCTCTGATTGTTTGGAAAGAAGAGTATTGAACCTACTTACGGACTTTGGCTGCTGCCTTCTCCATACGGTCCATCCATTCTTCTGGTGTAATGGAACCTTGCAGCAATGCGATGGTTGCATCGTTCTCTGCCTGCTCAAGATCCGCGCTCAATTTAAATACTGGAGCAACAATGGTGTCGCTGCCGTTAAAATATTTCATTGCTGTTTTTACAACATCACTTGCGCCTGAAGATTCCAGATCTGCTTTAACGTTCATCAAAGCGCCTGTCAGCTCAGCCCAGCGTACTGCAGTTTGTTTCGTAAAGATAAACTCGATAAATGCTTTTGCTGCATCTGGGTTTTTAGCTTTTTTCGCAATAGCGATGTTACTAGTGTAAGGAATAGCAACAAATTTACCGCCTGGTTTTTGCATAACGGAAGGAATAAATCCGAATTTAAAGCCTTCTGGTACATCTTTTTTCATTTCATTCTCAAGCCACAAGCCGTTAGGAATCATTGCATCTTTATGCTGCAAGAACAGCATTTGGGAATCCGTATGATTCATACCGAACGAAGCGTTATCGAAATAACCTTTTTCTCTCATATCAACGACCTTTTTCAAGGTGTTCGCTACAGCATCATTTTTGAAAGATCCTTCTTTAGCCGCTTCTTGATCTTTTAAGATTTGTGGATTATCCCCATTCTCAGATACAAAACCTGTATTCAGGAGTCCACCTACAATGTAGTACGGGTATTTACCTGTATGGATGTAAGGGTATACACCATCAGCTTTAATCTTCTCACTAGTAGCTAGGAAGCTATCCCAATCTTTAGGAACTTCCCATCCTTTTTCAGTAAAGAGTGATTCATCGTAAAATGTTCCCCAAGATCCAAATACGAGTGGAATTGTGTAATTCTTACCCTCATAGTCTTGTGGAGGAGCGATCAGATTGCTTGTCAGCGGTTCGCCGTCCACATTCTTCGCATCTTTCACCCAATCTGTAATATCCATCAACTGATCGTCAAGCACCATTTGTGTTTCGTTAGATCCAGCTCCATCGATGTATACAACATCAGGTGGATTACCTTGAATCCAGCGTGGTTTCATTTGCTCATTGATCTGAGAACCTGCAGATTCTTTAATGTTGACATCTGGATACTTCTTCTTAAATTCACCGATGACTTCCTTCCACCACCCATCGCCATAACCACCGACAAAGTACTGGATTTCAAGATCACCTGCTACTTTTGGATCTTCTGCCTTCGTATCGTCTGTTTTTGGTGTTTCAGTCTGTGAAGTTTGTGTCTTCTCAGGTGTTGTCGGTGTCTCAGCCGTTTTTGCTCCTCCGCATCCAGCCAGAGATAATACGATGGACATCATTACTAGACTTAAAGCCGCTTTCTTTTTACCTTTTTTGCTTTTCATTAGCTATCCCCCTCTAATAATCTTGCTTGATTTCTTTATGCATTTTGAATTCACTATTCTGACTGATGGAATTTTAAGACATTTTCATTATATAGCTTGTGAAAACGCAACCAAATGATCTCTTTTGATGTAAAGTTGATACTTTTTGTACTATTAAAATTCTTATATACAAATTCGCGAAATATTAAAAACCACCAAATGCACCTTGATAGGTGAAATTGGTGGTATAGAAAAAGGCGAGGAAAGCCAATCGCTCCCTCGCCCTGCAATATTATTTCCTTCTTTAATTAGTTTGCTGTATTACGATTTAGAATAGCCGCTGTTTGAGCTCTTGTGATGTTCGTGTCCGGTTTGAAGGTACCATCCGGATAACCTTTCACAATTCCTTGCTTAACAGCCCAAGCCGTAGCTGCAGCATAATACTTCGTACTGGATACATCTGAGAAGCCTGTATCTTTTGAAGTATCAGGCGAACCCGCCATACGGTATAGAACACTAACCATCATACCACGGGTCATATGATCATCAGGTCGGAATGTACCATCCTTGAATCCAACTACAAGTCCCTGCTCAGCAGCCCAAGTTACAGCCTTAGCATAATACTTATCACTAGACACATCAGGGAAGGCAGTGTCTCCTGTAACTTTAGGTGAACCGGCCATTCGATACAAGATCGTCGCCATCATTCCACGAGTCAGGTTCTTATTAGGACCAAAGCTAGTACTTGATAGCCCCTTCATCCAACCTTTACTAACGACTTTCGTGATATCGTTGGTATACCATGCATCTGCCACAACATCAGTAAAGGTAGAGCTAGCTTTAAAATCAGAAACACCAGAGAAAGCATTGACTTTATCGGTCATGTTAAATACAGTGGACGCTTTCTTAGAAGAGTTCTCATCATCTGTTCCTGGCATCTCACCATTAGGTGGAAATTCTGGTCTTTGACCATCATCAGGGAATTCTGGCCTTTCTCCATCAGGTAATTCACCACCAGGGAGTCCAGGTCTTTCCCCATCAGGTAGTTCGGGTCTTTCGCCATCAGGGAACTCAGGTCTTTCACCTCCTGGACCTCCCATGCCTACAACCGTACCTGTATACTGCTGCATAGTCGCCTCATCAGAGAAGCTCGTGACTGTAGAAACATCATAAAGACCATCTACTTCTTCACCATTCACATCGCCGCCCACATAAATGTTGTACGACTGATCTACCTTAAACTCTGGGCTACTGATTACAGCACCCCGGTAGCCACGGTAGTTGTCACCTGAGGACTCGTCTTTTTCAGGATCATATGCAAATACGACCTTGCCTGTTAAGTCAGTAACAATGATCGCTTCATCCGCATTTTGAGAAGAAGCAAACTGAAGATTCATTGTTACTTGTTCAGATTCACTTTCAGCCCAATCCATTGTGGAACCAGTCGCTACTACATAACCACCGTTAATAAAGCTACCACTGTCAGAATCTAGACCAGAGTCAGACACAGGTTTAGCTAAAGAGATAACAACGCCACCGTTAATGACTAAGTATCCATTTGAATCAATTCCGTCACCCTCAGACCCCAAGCCTGCTACCACATGCAGATTTCCGCCATTAATCGTAGTAACCGAAACCCCGTCTTCATTCGTGTTAATTCCATCATCCTGTGACTGAATATTGATTTTACCTCCATTGATGGTAAGGTGCATTTCTGTATCCATACCTTCCTTGTCAGCCACTAAGTTTAATACACCAGTACCCAGCTTCTCCCCATTTACATTCATTGACTGAACGGAGTAGAATGCACCGTCATATTTATATTTCTTCTTTTTCTGATCATTATCTTTGTAAATGCGAGCTACATGAGAACCGCTAATATTGTTGACAGAGCAATCAGCCAGTATTACATTCGCACCCGCATCCTTTGTATCCTGAGTAGCAGAAGGGGTATATTTGTCTGTCTCACCGTTATCATAAGCAGTCCAAGCCTGGTCAGACTCATATACATTATAGAAGATGACAGCTGGAGCAATCGTGCAATTGATATCTACATTATCGAGAATCAAAGTTACAACAGCCGTAGGGTCTGTCCGGCGATCTTTGCCGAGGTCTACCGAAATTTGACCGTACGACAATTTACCGGAAATTCGGTAAGTCCCCTCTTTAGTAATCTTTACAGCAGTATGAAGTGCTGCTTCCTCTTCGGAATGCTTATCATCATCCGTTCCCTCCCCGTAGGGATTTCCACTCTCATACGAATCCTGATCATGATAATAAATAATCTCTCCACCGACATTAACAGCAGCTTCCGGATCCTTGGATGCAGCCTTACCATCTACAGTGACCCCAGCGTCGCTGAGGACGATATTTACCACATCTTTTTCATCTACAGTTTTTTCTGCAGCATTTGCTGGGTTTACCCAAAGAACCGCAAGCAATGCCACGGATAGTGTTAGCGACAACATACTTCGCCAGCGAAAACAATTTCCCATAGCCATTTCTCCTTTTCTTTCTCCAGTCATAAAAATCGACTAGATAATATGTATACTTTGACGGGAGTAACGATCCGCCATAAGTAATGTAAACTAACTTAACAGAGTTACATTAAATCGTTCTGAATTAAAACTGAATAAAAACTTAACGTTTTGAAATTGATTTACCACAGTAAAGTAAACTTCATTTTTAGAGAACAAAAAAACAGTGTTAGCCGATGCCATAAGCAACTTCCAACACTGTTCTCCATTCAATTACTCTAACATTTATTCTTGCTGAACCTTCATTTCGGCAATCAATTGTCTCGAGGTCTTATCCAAAACAGCCTTCAAACGATCAATTTCTTGTGCGATATCGATTCTGCCAGGATCTTTCACCCCGTTATATGGATCACGTTCGAGATCTCCGATCGCTGGCATATTCCAAATAGCTGCATCAAGGTCTTTTCCTAGCGCTTGATCTTTTCCTGCGATATAGCTTACCTTAACTGCATCACGTATTCCTTCCTTCATGCGTTCGAATCGAACAGAACTGATGAGACCAGGATACACCATCGCTGAATCACCAGACTCCCAAGTTTTAAAGTCCGTCGTTTCAAATGGATTTTCTACAAACGAATCAAAAGCCCACCGAAGATAGCCATCCACTTGGTGCCGAAGTGCATACCACGAAATCCATACCGATTCGGCTGGCACCGAGCGTGTGAAACTGTTCGGGTAATGGCCCACACAATTATAGATCGTTGTCATAAGTCCAAGCGATCTTCGATGCTCCGCTATACTCGCTAACTGTTTGCTGTCGTGCTCGATGTAGATCGAACCAATCGATATATTGTAAATGCGATCCAGTCTAGCATCGTTCAGATTATTATAGTCCATAGCAGCCGATATTTTCAGTCTTCCACCGGATACCTCGTCAATTAAATCTGCTGCCTTGATCATATCATCTAAGGCACGTTCATCGTTCGCCATCGTCGTAATATCCAGCCATCCTTTTTCCTCAAGATGAGGCACGAATGCTTCAAGGAAAGCCCGCCACATCTCATCCCATTTAGGATCATGCACCGGCACGATTTCGATAATATCACGAGCCTCTGCCTCATCATAATATTTGATCTTACTCGCCCATGACACCATACTGTAAGCATCAATCTGTTTATTGATGCCTAAATCCAACATAAACTGAACCCACTGATCAAAGATATCAAAATCAAATTCAAATTGACCGTTCTTTTTCTTCGTCCATTTCACCATCGTGTCATACGGATCATAGGTTTGTGAATTCCAAGGATCATACGTTACGGTCGTCGTGATCACTTTCTGACCGGCTGCTGCCAGCATCTCATAATGCGGTTTCATGGCATCAAAATGTGCCTTCGTCCATAACTGATCTTCCGGAATGTCATTCACCCTAGCAACTGCATAGGGATTCTGCCACAGATCCAGTGCAAAAGACCAGTCCTTTACTTCTGGCAGCGTTAGATCAAGTACTTCTAGTTCAAGATTGAAGATAACGCTTTCACTTGAAGCCGAAGATGCAATTAGTTGACCTTTATACACTCCGGCTGCAGCGTCTTTTGGAACATCGATGGATACCCAAATCGGCTGTACATTAAAGGCGTCCATATTTACAGATTCCGCAGAACCTAGTATATCTGGAATATCTTCCTGCGGATTACCCAGTGACGGATTTCCTCTAGCAGCCTTCGTCTTACTTATAAAATGAACGTTAATTTGGGAAGATTCTATACGATTGCTGCTGTCTGCAACCAAATCACCCATGGATAAAGTAACTTGTTCCAAATCTTTATTCGTAGTCCATAACACCAGTTGAGAACTTGCACGATCTCCCTTCCAGGCACTACCTTTCCATGTTGTTTCTTTCAAATGAATGGTTTCGTTGTAATCCACTCTCTTATAGTCATCAAATAAATTCTTGACGACATAATGCATGTCTGTCGTCCCAACAGCACCATTTAAAGTTCTGTTCTCTTGACTGTTCAATGATATCATCCTCTCTGATGTCAATTCCGAGCCCACAGGTAAGTTGCTTCATCCGATTCATTCACTTTTATGCTGTGACTCATTACATGAACCTTCTCTCTCAGCGGATTGATTCCCTGCCTCATTTTCGATATATTTTCTACTATCTTATATTTATAGCTGATATGAAATCGCTAGACAGCAAAAAAGGCAGCCCAAGATCAGATCTTGAGCTGCCTTTTTAAATAAATCGTTATTACTTACCAACCGTTACTCTGTTATTTTTTTCGCTACAGCGGCAAGGTCTGCAATATCAATCTTACCGTCGCCGTTGACATCGGCACGCTTAGCCTGTTGCCAGTCTGGACTGCTCGTATTTTTACCATAATGAGCAGCTACAATGCCGAGATCCCCGATGCTCACTTTACCATCACCGTTCACATCAACTGTCTGTTCAGAGCCTCTTCCCGACACCTCAATGAGTTTCGACGAAACCGCTCCCTCCACTTCGTCCCCGTTCTCATCTCCGAGTGTTGCATTCTCCACGGAGATTTGACCTGAGGCGGAATCCTTAACGGAAGCTGCTGTAAAGCTCAGTTCAACTAGTTGTGCATCACCGGTGATGGCATGCCCCTCACCTGCACTTGCCATGATCAATCGAACTACGCCAGGAGTCTTTTCCTGTACTTCAATCAGCTGTATGCCATCAATAAGTGATCTCCCAGAAAGAAAATCCATAATCGCAGTATCATACTTCACCATAATATCTTGCGCATAACTGTGTCCGATTGTATTGCTTATACCAAGTTCAATCTCAAATTTATCCCCTTCAGCCACTTTATCTGGTCCTGTCAGATATGTCGTTACTCCCTTCGTTTCCTCAGGAGGTACAATGGGTTTTGCGGATATTTCGATTTTATCAAAATCGGGTGCATAAGCATTTTTACCCGGGTTGCTTAATTTGATTGTGTTAACGCCTTTGTTCAATTCGATGTTCACATTTCGTGCCCGTACACTACTCCAACCACCTGAAGAAGGAAAAGAAAGTTTCGAGCTCAGGTTTCCATTTACCGTGAGATCTGCATCCCTGTTTGCATCCCCGCTGACATAGTAAATGTTTAATCGGTATATTCCACTCTCAGGCACAGTAATGTTGCTAAACTGCAAGGCATTTTCTGGCCCATCACCAACATTGCCTACAACTCGACCTCCTGATGCTTCAGTAACGGAACGGAAATTCGCCTTACCGCTGAGTGTGCCGCCTTCCGCTTCATATACAACTGGCGGTGAAGGTTCCGCCGGATTTGGATTATAAACACCAGAAATTTTCAGCATGACGCTACCATGTGCAGGAACCATATCTGAATAATTTGAAAGTCGTGTACCCATATTTTTCTTTTTCCATAGATCTCGCACAGTAAACTTATCCTTCAGCCCAATCATATCAGAAGTGACCGTCATCTTGGCTGGAGCATTGGAGCGGTTAAGTAGTACTACAGCTCTTTCGCCGCTATTCTTACTTCCTAGTGGTTTTGAATAAACCTGCAGGTCTGGTATGGATTCATCAACTAGCTCCCCCTGAATACCAGCAGGGTCCTGATTAACAGCAATGACCTCAGCATTTTTAATAATATCGGCAAACTTGCTGCTGTACGATGTAGGATCATCAAGCGTTGTCACATCCAGACCTAGCATAAGAGGGGATGAAAGTACTGACCACATACTGAAATTAGATACAGACTCTTCGTAATTCAAGCTTTGTTGACCTGGGTATTTATCGGCTATAACCCCTACTTCAAGACTGTCTGGATCGTTAAAATGCCCGGGTCCAGCTACATCAGCATGCGGAGTTACCTTATCGATCTCATAAAGAACACCTTTCCAGTAATCTCCTTGGTTATCGATATCGTATCCCACTCTCCATGTATGGCCGATTGCCGGTGCCCATTTCCAAGGCTGCTGTTTCCCCCACTCACAAATATTAAATAAAATATCGCGTTTAGGATTTGCATTCTTTAGTGCATTACCGAACTGTTCATAATGGGTTTTAAAATCAAGCCCCATGGAATCCGCGCCACAGGCGTCCACCTTGATATAATCATAACCCCATTCCGCAAACAGATTCACATCCTGCTGATAGTATCCATAGCTTCCCATATTACCGCCACATCCAATTCTGCCAAGATCGGTATAAATTCCAATTTTCAAACCTTTGCTGTGGACGTAATCGGCAAGCGCCTTCATTCCATGTGGGAATTTTGTTTTGTCTGCGTAAATGTTTCCGTTAGCGTCCCTACCACCCTGCCAGCCATCATCAATATTAATGTACTCGTATCCAAGGTCCTTAAGTCCTGTTCTAACCATACTGTCAGCCACATCTCGGATAAGCTCGTCACTAACATTGAACCGCACCGCATTCCAAGTGCTATATCCCATCGGTGGTGTTAAACCAATCGTATCATTGGGTTTGTGAGAAGCATTCGCTGTCTGGGGCTCAGATTCAAAGAAACAAAACGTTGTGAAGAGCAAAGCTGTACAAATTAAACTCAAGTAACCACGCTTAATCCAGCCTACAGATTTTCCCATGTGAAACCCTCCTTATTCTATCTTCATGTAATGAAGTCCTTGCCAAAAAGAGTTGCTATATCATTGCTGAATATGGCATGAGCCTGACTTAATCTATTGCATAATTTTTGCTGCGATAGCTGCAAGATCCATAATATCGATTCTACCGTCATCGTTTATATCCGCGCGTTTTGCAGTTTGCCAATCAAGACTATTCTGATCCTTGCCATAGTGCGCTGCTGCAATCGCTAAGTCACCAATGGTAACTTTACCGTCTCCATTCAAGTCTCCCGAATGAACCGGCGGATGTTCGTCTCCATTGATCTTGACCTGAATACTTGAAGTGGCAGCTTCCGTTTCAGTTCCCTCGTCGTCCCCCATCACCGCCTTTGTTACGGTTATATTTGTGGTCGCTGTCTCTGTCACTGCCTTCGCGATAAAGTCTAGATTCAGGAGCATCTTATCTTGTTTGATCGCATAATCCGGTCCTTCACTTACAACGATTAACCGTACTTGACCAGGAGAGCTCTGGATTGTATCAATTACATTAATGCCTTCTACAGTAGAGCTAACCGATTTCAGTTCCATTAAGGAATGATCATAAGTTATGCTCACATCTTGTGCGTAAATTGAATCAACTACATTTTTCACCCCATATTGAATGCTAAATGGTTCACCACCATTAACGGTGATGGGTCCTTTTAGTTCCGTCGATAATTTCGGGTCTTCCGGCGGAGTCGTACCTTCACCTGGAACCAATATGATTTCGTGAATCATTGGTATTATCCCACTAGCCCATTCTAGCTTCACCTCCAATACATGTTCGAAAGACGACGTATTAATCATGTTATAAGTCTGGTTTAATACACCAGCTTCGTGCCAGCCTTCAAGGTCTCGCACTTGAACTTTAGCATTCGATATGGAGGATGGGCTTTGAAGAATACGAATCTGATCAAGCCGCGTATGACGTGACATTTTATAGTTCAAATAGCCTGAAGTTGAATTCCCCTCGGTTGTATAAAAAGTTGCAATTTTTCCATCAATGGCTGCCTGAGCTTCATTCCCAGCTTTGCCTTGTGGGACAGCTTGGATCGCTGGGTTATCCATTCCCGGCTTCTCAATCCCTTCATTGACAAGAATTTCATTCAGTGCAAGCCAGCCTGCGTTATCTACAGTTGTATATAAACGGATATATCGTGCAGGCTTATTGTCCACTTCAACTCTTAAATAACGGTATGGAGCCACGTGCTGAGGGAAGTTTTTACTGATATCTTTGGGATTGTTAAAGGTATGGATCGTTTCCCATTTAACACCGTCGAGAGATATTTGTAGCTCTCCCTGGCGGAAGTAGTCCCCCTCTCCGTCGTTAATTACAACTCCTGCATTTTGTACAGGAATAACACCACCCATATCCACCTGTACGAATCGTCCAGGTGTTTGTCGTCCGTTAAACCAGACCTTGCCGTCAATCTTACCGTCAAAAATTGCGGCTAGATTGCCTTGATAAACCCCTTCATAATTATGGCTAACTACAGGCTCAGTAAATTTTTGATAACTGATCTGCAACTTTGTTAGATCGAATTGTATGTCCTTTTCTCCCAAATTTATAAGTCTGATATAAGCAGCATTGGGATAAGTACCGCTTCCTGGAGATATCATATTCCATTCAATCCCGTTCTCGGAAAGCTGCAATACAACTTCATTGCTGGAACCTTCTAGCCTCACGTCCGATATCTTCTGCAAGCTAGGAAGTTGAAGACCCAGATATTCATGCTGCTTTAATGTAATTCCTGAAATTTCTGATAGATGTGAAGAAAAATCCGTTTCTGTCACAGAAGAATTTTTTAAAGATTCCACGTTAGTAAACACGGCTGCTCTATCCTTTGTCTTATTTACGGTAAACTCCCGAACCGCAGTCCATAAGTCTGGCTTCCCTCCAGGAATGCCTGCATGGGTAAGTCGATAGCGAATAAACCGGGCTTCCAAATCAAGTTGTGTCTCAGCAATATTGGTGCCCGATTTCTCCTCTCCGATCAATGTCCAGTTCTCTCCATCCAAAGAGTATTCTAGCTGTCCTCTTTGAAAGATATCATGGTCTGTATCTGTTCTACCTTGAATGATATGGATGTCATTTACCTTAATGGTTTTACCAAAGTCAATACCATACCAATCGCCATTTTGCTGTTTCGTCTGTATGTATACAAAGGTGTTTAAGTCACCGTCCACCATTTTGCTGATATTCGGAAGAACTCCATAAGAACTAAGCGGAAGTGTCGAGTGATTGTTAGGGTCTAAAGTGTTAGAAATTTGAGCATCAAGTGTCTGAATTAATTCATTAGCAAAAGGAACAAGGCGTTTGGCCCCTGCTTCAACCGTCTGAGGTTTATCGTTAATTACAGCTCTTGTAAACTTCTTCGATTCCGCCATAGAATTCGTTGCCTTCACTAACGCTTCCACTGCAGCATTCATATCACCTTGCTTAAATGCCACAGCAGCTTGAACAGCATATTTGTCAGCTTCAACGACATAGTTCAAGCTGTTAATCCAAGGCTTGATTTCATCCAGCAAACTTTCATTTTTAATCTTAGAGTTGAACCCTTGAATGGATTTCAGAATGTGATCGAATTCAAGAACTAACTCTTCTCCAATCTCCTGCAATGAGGTTCCCTTTTTGTAGGCGTCTAAGAATGTTCCCAGCTGCTCCTTAACATTCTCAGATTCATCAAATACGACGCCCCGTCCGTTAGGTGATGGGTCGCTCATATGATAGGCAATGGTCTTATACTCTTCAGCTGCTTCCGGTTCGATAAATTGGAAGGAATTCTGCCAGCTGTCTGCCGCATCAAAATCATCAACGTTCCAAGTAAAATCAGCAACACCGAACAAAGCTACCTTAGAGAGTTCAGCCTGCTCTAGAGGGTTAGATACAATCCCAGAAAAATTGTGTGTACCTCTATCAAGCATAGGAACTTCCCCGAGGAGAAGACGATTTTTCATGTAACCGTTCACCGGATAATTGAACCAAATATATGGATCTCTCCCAATCTCATTCTTAACCCACTGATTATCCGTCGTGTTTACACCACCGATAACATCTTTACCGGTCCACATGATCTCGACATTGTCTGGGACATTTCTTAAAGCTTGTAGATAAGGCTTACCACTTGTTCCAGTCCATGCTTGATTATAGAAAGGCGGACAGTAAACTAGAGATTTCACATCTCCCTTGGAGGCTACCCAATTCGCAACATCGGTGACCAGCTTGACATGTCTATCTTTATCTGTAAGTGACTGTGCTGTACTAATGTCATCCAGAAATAAACCAAATTGCCTTACGCCAGCACCGTATAACTGTTCCAACTTGGCTAACAGAGTCTGAAGCTCAGCCTCATAATTGTTCCAATTAATCATGCTAAAGCCTGGATGGATAGCCCACACAAACTGCGTTTTTGTTTCATGACCCACATCGACCAGTTCCTTGACCTTGGCTAACTCATCTGGTGGATATAGCGTCCGCCAAGCAGAATTATGGTATTTATCATCTTTCGGTGCAAATATATAGGAATTCATCTTGAGCTTTCCGCCAAAGCGCATAAGACTAATTCGATCTTCATGTGACCATGGAAAACCGTAAAATCCTTCGATAAATCCTCGCCATTTTGAATCTGAAAAATCTTCAACTTTCAAGGAACGTAGTTCTTGCCCCGCGGTTTGTTCAAAAATCATGTTAAGTGTGGCTAGTCCGTAATACACCGCATCTGAATCGTCCCCAAGTATTGCAATGATTCCTTTCGGTTCTAATCCTTTGTCTGCTACTAACACATACGGATCTTCCTTACCACTGAAAATGGAAGCATCATATTCGACTTTCTCGGAGAAATAGGTATCAACCTGTTCACCAGAACCTTTAATACCGAGTAGAATATTTGTTTTACCTGTAGCAATGGCCCCTGATTCTGAATAGGTAATTGCTTTGGAGTCAAGGATCATCGCCAGAAAATCCTGTGTTGCGGCATCCACTCGGCCGTCTAGGACCAGATTCACCTCATCCGTAATTGTAAAACGGGTATCCGTATAAGTTACTTTTTGTGGCAATGGATATAGCGTGTATTCTCCGGTAGCAGAAATACGATCCGCACTTGCTGGATATGAGAATAAATTTAAACATATAAAAATCGACAATAGGCAGCTCACCGTTCTTTTCACAATCAACTTCCTCTCTATTCCATTGAGATATTAAGAAGGAGCGGGCCCTTAAAGGGCCCTTTAAGAACAAATAAACTTGTGATTTAGTTCAATATTCGCCGAGCAATAACAGCCAGATCCATAATATCGACCTTACCGTCATTGTTAATATCTGCACGCTGTGCGGTTTGCCAATCCGGACTATTCTTGTCTTTACCATAATGGGAAGCCGCAATCGCTAAATCGCCAATGCTCACCTTGCCATCATCATTCAAGTCTTCGGAACGAACCGGCGGTTGTTCATCTTCCTTAATCTCAATCTGGATACTTGAGGTACCCACTTCTTTCTCCTGTCCATTCTGATCACCAAACAAAGCACTGGTTACTTTTATGTTGGCACCTTCTGACTTGGTAACGAGCTTCGCTTTGAAATTCAGTTCGAGAAGTTTTGCATCACCTTTTATGGCATGATCAGCGCCTGTACTTGCCGTAATCAGACGAAGTGCTCCATTTGGATCATTCTTTGACTCCAATACCTGAACACCATTCGACACAGATTCACCCGAGATGAACTCAAGAAGATTTTCGTCGTATTTCAATCGAATGTCTTGTGCATAAGCTGCGTCTGTGACATGGGTAATACCCAGGTCTACAGTAAAGCTCTGCCCTTGATTAACCGACTTAGGACCGGATAAAGTCATAGCAGCAGATTCTTCAGGTTCATCATCGACAACAGGTACATATTCAAAAGCATCGATCATCGCGATTGTATTCGAAGAGGCATTATTCTTTGTACCCTTCACCACGATCTTGATCGTATGTTCCTCTTTTGATAGATCTGCTTTTTGGAATAAAACCTGCTGTTTCAATGTTGCTGGACCATATCCATCCACACCTTCTGCCACAAGCTCTCCATCAAGATACACATCGAAATAACCGTGGTTCGGCTGAAGTGCACTGATGAATTTAATGGAGGTCCCAGTAAACGTGAAGGATGCAGAAGCACCTTTCTCATTACTAAAGCTTTCCGTGCCCTGGTAGTTGCTAGGATTACTGTAAGGACTCCACACTCCGGTGTATACAATGGACGAATCTTTATCATCGACTTTGATCGGAAGAACCGGCGGTTTTCGACTAGACACAATTTTATACTGCTGTCCCTTCACTGTTGGGAATTCAATCACATTCCCATTCGCTGTATAGTTGACAGGTTCCCCGCTTCCAACATGTACAACCTTCGTTTTATTGAGCTCTGCAAATCCAGAATATTTCACTGTAGCTTTATTTCCTTGCTTCGAAGTAATCATTGCTTCTCTAAGAATCGTACCTTCCCAGCTCATATCCACTTCAAATCCACCTCTTGCAACAAGCCCTGTAACATTTCCAGTAGGCCATGAGTCTGGTAAAGCTGCTAATAAATCAATACTTCCTGCATGGCTTTGCAGAAGCATCTCCGCAATTCCGGAAGTGGCTCCAAAGTTACCGTCGATTTGGAAAGGAGGATGTGTGTCGAACAAATTTTCAAGTGTACTGCCCTTGAGTTGCTCCCCTAACAGTTTGTGTGCACGATTACCGTCTAGCAGACGTGCCCATAAATTGATCTTGTTCGCTTTACTCCAGCCCGTTCCCCCATCTCCACGCGAATTCAATGTAACTCTTGCTGCTGCAAACAACTCCGGATTATCTACTTCATTGATAAGCGTTCCTGGATATAATCCGATCAAATGCGAGATATGCCGATGTTGATCGGTAGGGCTATCAATGTCGTTCTTCCACTCCTGAACCTGTCCCCATCGCCCAACTTTCGGCATCCAGAGCTTGCTACGTTTCTCCATGACCTCACTACGAAGCGCTTCATCCACACCTAAAATCTCGCTTGCCTTTATGAACTGTGTAAATAACTCCCAGATTAATTCCTGATCATATGACACACCGATGGAAACATCCCCTTGCTCTGGAGAATACGAAGGAGATGAGACAAGACTTCCATCAGAGTCTTCGATCAGGTACTTCACCCAAAATTGTGTAGTTTCTTTAATAATGTCATACACCTGACCCCTTAATAGATCTTTGTCTCCGCTGAATGCATAGTGATCCCACACTTGTTGAACCATGAAGGCATTCGCCGCTGGAGACCAGCCCCAGTAGAAGTCAGATCCAGGTGCCGTATAACCAAACGGGTTATTTACCGTATGAATAGCCCAGCCTTCCCCTTCGATACCATGATGTCTTTGCGCCGTCTCTCTACCCGGTTCACGCAGTGAATCAATGTAATCAATGTAAGGAATGTCCGTTTCTGCTAGATTCACGACTTCGGAAGGCCAATAATTCATCTGCACATTGATATTGGTATGGTAGTCACTATTCCAAGGTGGATTGTTCACTTGATTCCACACCCCTTGCAGATTGGCAGGAAGTGAGCCTTCCCGTGAGGATGCGATAAGTAGATAACGTCCATATTGGAAGAATAATGCCTCAAGGCTTCTTTTCTCTGACTCGCTAGCATTTGTTTTGTAACCGTTCAAAAGCTCATTCGTTGGAATATTCGCTACCGATCCACCTAGATCAAAAGAAACTCGATCAAACAACTCTTTATAATCTGTCACATGGGAGACACGCAGCTGATCAAACGACTTTATTGCTGCCGCTCCAAGATTGGCTTCAACAACTTCTTTTGGCGTCTTATCACTCTTGTAAGTTGGGTAGTCGTTCGCATAATCTGTTGCAGCGGTCATCAGGATCGTGACATTAGTCGCCCCGTTCACAGTTAATTTCCCATTATTCGCTGACACACTTCCTCCTTCATGCTGCACTTGAAGCTGAGCCTCATACGCCATCTTATTGCTTGGGACTTTACCACTTAAAATCAGCTTCTTCCCTTCTGCCTTCACACTATTGGACGGCTGAGCACCGGTAAGACGAATATCAAAGGTCATCGGCTGATTCTCTTCCGTGGTCAGTCTCATAACCATGACCTTATCGGGATAGCTTATAAAATACTCCCGTTTGTATTTCACATTGTTGGATGTATAAGACACTCTTGCCATTGCCTCATTAAGATCCAGTTCACGCCGATAATCCGAGAAAGTCTGACTGCCATTGTTATCAGAAGTAGATGTCATCTCCATTTCGGATAATTGAATTTTACTTCCACCTTTGCTTACCAGATCAAATTTATAAAACTTAAATGCTGTACTATTGGCAAATGTATAAGATTTCTTCAACTTCCGACTCGCAAACTCTTCATTACTTCTTGTGTCCAAAACGGTCCACTGCTGCCGATCATTCGAACCTTTTAGCGTCCAGTTCTTCGGATCTCGGTCCGGGACATCATTTCCTGAAGTGAATGAATATCCAGTAATGATCTTGGATTCTTCATAAGCCCATTGCACCCAGAAGGGAGGTGTTCCATCGCCTGAATACCATTTCGTATCCGCTGAGCCATCTGTTAGATTCGAAATCGGTTCACCGTATTGCGGATTATCTGAGCTTGCCGTTACGGTATAAGCTGATTGACGATTAAAATCCAGAAATACATCTCCAAATGCCTGATAAGCCCCAAAGGAACTATCTCCAGCACCCATGACACCTGTTATTTTCCCTACAAGCGCCTTAGCTTCATTGACCTTTCCTTCCTTTAAAAGTTGTCTTATCGTTTCAACATGGGCCTGCGCACCATCTTTAATCCCGTTTTGATAATTTGGATCTGCACCAGGTCCACCGCTCCATAGCGTCTTTTCATTAAATTGAATACGCTCTTGTAAGACGCCTCCGAAAACCATGCCGCCCATGTGTCCATTTCCAATCGGTAGAGCCTGTGTCTCCCAATTCGTTGCGGGCTGTCGATACCATAGGGACAAATCCTGATCCCCCACTGTTCTATCTACAGCCGGCTGTACATCCGCATGCAATGTTGAACCTATAATGCCGTTAATCGGTAATAAACTGCTAAGTATCTGAGAACAAACGATCCAGATCGACAGCACCGCAGCTGTTCGTCTGAACAACCTTTTGTTGCCTATTTGCATTATGCGTACCCCTCTCATATTAATCGTTTAAAAATAGCAGCCCCAAGATCAGCAAGTTTTTGTCACAGTGCTTTGTCCTGAGGCTGCCATATGTTCTGGTATTCCTATTCGATAATCTTTCTAGCTAGTGCCGCAAGATCAGCGATATCGATTTTCCCGTCGTTGTTCAGATCTGCATGCTTAATCTTAGTCCAATCTGTACTTGTGGAATCTTTACCGTAATGTGCGGCCATGATACCCAGATCACCGATACTTACCTTTCCATCTCCGTTCAGATCGCCAGAGTATCCAGGTGTATCCGTAGTAATATCAAACGTGATTGACGAAGCTAGTGCCTTCGTTTCTGTTCCATTTTCATCACCAAGAATCATCTCAGAAATGGAGATTTTCCCCGAAGAACCTCCAGCACTTTTCTTAGTCCGTAATTCGAGATTCAAGATATCAGTATCTACTTTTACAGCATGATCTGCTCCTTCACTCGCTGCAATAATTCGAACTTGGCCCGGAACTTTTGTGACGGTTTCTACGACCTGAACTCCTTCTACTAACGAATTAGCCGATATAAACTCCATGGTCTGTTCATCAAACTGAACCGTCATATCTATTGCAAATACTTGTTCCGAAACATTGTTCAACCCAACTTTAACAGTGAACGGTTCGCCTTCATTTACCTTATCCGGCCCCGTTATGGTTGACGTTAAGATCTGCTCACCATTGACGGACGATTTGAATTTATCAAGTGCAGCTTGTAACTGATCCTTAGCCGTGATCACTTGTTCTTGCGTGGAAGTCAGATCACTCGAAACTCGCTCGGCAGCCTGAATCGCATGATTCAATATTTGCTTGGAACCTACCGGATACTGTCCCGTTTTATTTCCTTCCACAGCTTGATCATGGAAACTCTTTGAGTCCTGAATTAGTGCATCTAGCTCCGTTGTATCCGCGATTTGAGCAACCGTTGGATATAGTCCAACTTCTGCCAAATGAACAGGACCTCTTGATTTCAGAATGCGGATTCTGAACTCTGTGCCCGTTACAGCATTTTGAAGCAAAAGAACGCGTTTATAACCGACAACTCCTCCAGTTGCTATCTGTTCCCACTCCCCAGAAGCTTTACGGACATCTACCGCAAATGATTCCACTTGTTGCCCCTGCGTAATATCTTCCTGAATAAGCACCTTATCAACCTCAACTGCTTGATTAAGCTTAAAGGTAAGGGTGCTCGGCTGAACGGATGAAGATTGCCATGATGTCTTATTGTTTCTGTCAATTACTTTGTTCGGATCAGATCCTGCTGCACCGTTCTCTGCACTAACAACAGCACGAGTAGCATGATTCACGGCAAAATCACGTTTCATTCGCAGACTCCATTCCTTTAGGCGCGCAACATCTGCATCCGGAAGTTTTCCACGTTTATCTGGCGGGATATTCAGTAACAGAACTGAATTTCGAGCAATGGACTGATAATAAATGTTCCTAAGCTCTGCAACAGATTTCGGCTGCTGATTGGCATGATAGAACCAACCTGGACGTATACTTACATCTACCTCAGCCGGGAACCAAGTTAAATACTCCATCCCTTTTGCAGCAGCATCTGCTAATGCACTCCGACTTCCTAGATCCGATGAGCTATAAGAAGGGTGATAGACCTGTTTTCCTTCTTCATCCATTTTCGCTCCCAGAACACTCCATTCGTTCTCTCTTGCACGGCCGGATTCGTTACCTACCCAGCGAACATCATTTCCAGATACAGCAATTACGGCATTGGGAGCAAGTGAACGAATAAGGGAGTAATAGCTCTCCCAGTCATATTTCTCCGATCGATTGCCTGGAATGTTGCCTTGCGAGCCATCAAACCAGACTTCATCAATCTCTCCATACTCCGTTAACACCTCATATAACTGATTAAGCATTCTTGAGCCGTAATCCGTTGCAGGTAGATTAAACCTCGGAAGTTCGCTGTTATTAGCACGATCATCTCCTTCAACCAAAGTAGGAATATTCCGTAAGCTAGGCTTGCTTCCATTGCCAAATATACCTTCGGTATAAGCTCGATGATCTGCTGGAGACAGGTACACGCCGACTTTGATACCGTATTTACGCATGGATGTTACAAATTCACGAAGAACATCACCTTCTCCGTTCTGCCACGTACTCCCTTTCACACTAAAATCCGTGTACCTTGAAGGATACAGAAGGAACCCATCATGATGTTTGACGGTTAGTATCGCCATCTTGAATCCGCTATCCTTCAATGTTTTGGCCCACTGATCTGTATCTAGATCTGTAGGTTGGAATCTGTTCGGGTCTTCGTTAAAATCCCCCCATTCAACGTCATAGTAAGTATTGATTCCGTAATGTAAGAAGGCAGTTTGTTCATATTCCTGCCATGTGACCTGGCGAGGTTCCGGTCGTACTAAAGATGCTTTTGCAGCAAGTGCTGCTGGACATTCATTCTGATTGATAGGAATTCGGTAGCCAGGATTAAGATCCGTAGGTATCAGACATGGACCCCCTAGAAGCCCAAGCAGTTCAGGCTTGAAGTTTCCTTCCAAAGTGCCGAAAGCAACTCCGTACACTTCACCCTTCAAACTTGCCTTGTCAGTTGATACTCCTGATACACCACCAAAGACGATGGAATCTTTAGTAACAGCTGGAATTTCAGATAATGTTAACGTCTCACCTAGCTGTTCTTGACCTTTCCACAGACTAACTGAGGCAGTTCCATCACTATTTCCTGTGTAGACAAGCGATAAATGAATATAATCACCTGTCAATTTCCCTTCAATATTAACGGTCGTTAAAGTCTCCGAATGACTTACAATCTCCAAAGACTCTTGTGAAGACCGACGAACCGTAATAGCTCCTCCAATGTCAAACACTACCGTTCCAGGTTGTATTGAAGAAGGAGCAGCCGATATTTCGGCAGCAAAATCAGCATCAAACCTCCCTTCATTATTAAAGTTATGACTAGGAGCGAACACAATCTTTGATTGTTCGCCGCTCATTTTTAGACGTCCAAGTCCTGTGATTTGACCTCCTTCCACATTTAGCGTTCCTCTGACTAACTCATCCTCTGATGGGATGTATTGTGTTTGATTCATTGTGCCTAGAGCTCTGACCCCCAAATGTTTAGTAATGCTTGAAAGGCTCATCGTCTTTAATAGAGAAGGACTAAATTCCCCCTGATAGCCCGTCACCACAGCGTGGGATATAGAACCTTTGAAACCACGATTAAGCGCTGCTGAATGAACCTCATTACCGAAACTGAATTTTCCTTTCTCACTGCCCCCACCACTTATAGCTGCACGGCCATTCTTAGATACCGCTGGCGTCAACTCTTTACCATTCAAAAATGCCCTTAATTCTGCTCCCGAAGGTGTAGGCTGATAAACGAGAGCAATAGCATGCTCTTTACCCGATTCAGGTGCTGAGGTCGTGCCCTTATACTCTGTCCAGCTACCGTTGTTGTTCACGGCAAAGCCATATTCCAGCGTAGTAGCGGATTGGTATCTCGCATACAAATTGCCCATTACCCCCATTAATGTACCTAAGGTATTTTGCGAGCTCTGGGGCTTAAAGACAGCTTCTACGATAAATGGTTCATCGATTGTGCTGGTCCCATACGGATTTACGGTGCGGAATTCTATCCCATTTGTACCACCACCCAATACAACACCTTCTCCAAATACAAGTTGCTCATTACCAGAACGACGATTTACCTCTCCGTCCATCGTTTCACCTGTAGAGGCTGTGTATCCTTTCTCCGTCGAGAACGAACCCCCAAAACCAATATTAAGCAAAGACTGGCTACTCCCTGCTGCTTCTGAAATCGAAGAGAATATGGGGAGTGTACTGAACACCATACATGTAGCCAATAAAATAGAGGATAATCTTTTCTTCAAAGTACATTTCCTCCTAACCGCTATCAAATTTGTTCATGATATTCATATCGAATCGAGACAATCAAATGAGCGGGAAGATATCAATTATTGCATATCTCCCCGCCTCTACTTCTTACTCCACTAATTTTGTCGCGATGGCTGCAAGATCAGAGATATCAATTTTTCCATCCTTATTCAGATCTGCAATTTTCGCTTTATCCCAATCTGGACTTGTTGAATCCTTTCCATAATGGGATGCTGCAATTCCAAGGTCACCGATGCTGATCTTGCCGTCGCCGTTAAGATCGCCAGAGATGCCCGTATTCTCAGGTGAAACATTAACTGTCAAAGCGGAACCTGTCACTTTCGACTCGACTCCGTTCGCATCTCCTGTAGTTACATCAGATATCCGAATTTCACCAGACTTAGCTTCAAGTAATTGTTTCGCTTTAAAGTTAAGTTCCATCAACTGAACATTACCTGATACCGCATGATCCGCCCCCGTGCTTGCAAGGATGAATCGGCTCTGCCCAGATACTGAATCGACTGTTTCTACTAACTGCACACCATCAATGATCGAGGTTCCAGATACGAAATCCATAATGTCTGTATTGAATTGTACGGTAATATCTTGCGCGAACACAGGATCCTTGATTTGATTCAGGCTTAATTGAACTTTAAAATCCTCACCAGAACGTACTTGATTAGGACCTGTCAGCGTTGATGAAGTACCTTGTTCTTCTGTCGCAGCTTTGGATTTAATAACCGTACTCAGTTTATTGATACTCGATTGTGTGTCTAACGCGATTCCAAACGTATTTCTAATGTCTAGACTTGTGCTGAATCCTGCTTCGAGTGGATATTCACCTGGAGCAAGCTCAGGGAATTCAGCTTCAAATACATACTCCGTACCTGCTGTATTGGATTTTTTAAGTTCAAAGACCACATCATTTTCACCAATCTTGCCTTTCAAAGTTCGGTTACCATTAAGCATCACATATTGATCAAAAACAGCTTTAATCTGTACTTTATCGTTAGCAACATATCCATCTGATTGTACGGATTCAAGTTGAATCGAAGTTAATGAAGGATTCGGCAATTGTCCTTGACGTTGCCATTTGAGATACTCTGTGTTGAATTTAATGAAACTCATCGCTTCACTACCTGTTCCTTCATAGAACAAACCGATTTCTCCATTACCCAGATTCGCTAAACTGGAATACGCATAATGACCTTCCTTAACTAACTGAGAGTACTTCCAGTCGAACTTATACTTCGTTCTGCCATTGGCGTGTTTGCCTTCTTCCTTAATCAAACCAACTTTTACCGTTCCGTTAATTCGACTTGACGAATTACCAGGGCTTGCAAAGATTACGGCTTCGTGTCCGTCAATCTGACCGTCAAAACGAATAGCTGTCATTTGACAGTAAGCTGCTATTAGGTCACGCTCTGTCACCACTTCAGAATCCCAAGTCTCTCCACCATCAAAGCTCGTTGCAATTTGAGCATAACCCGAGTAATTACGCATGAACATTTTCAATTGTCCATCTGGCATTTCTAATACTTGGGCTTCCGTAATCTCGTTAGCAGAACCGTTAAAGGTTCTCTCATCAAGCGTTACTCCATTTACGATTCGACCATGGTTCGGCGACTCTCCACGATGCCATGTTGCTCCATGATCATCGCTATAAATTGTAGCGCTAGCCTGCCTATTATTCTCATTCGTAAAATACACAGGAAATACGAGTCTTCCAGCATGTTCCCCTTTAGTCAATTGAATACCTGTTCCTGGTCCTGCTCCGAGAAACACCATCCAGTCTTCTTTCGTTTCCGGATTTAGATTGACTGGACCTTCCCAAGTTGCTCCCTCGTCATCGCTATGCCACAGCTCAAGATATGAAGTTACAAGTGGCTTAAGCGGTGAATTACTAAGGAAGATGTTCCCGATCTTAACATTGTTGTTGTATAAATTTCTTAAGGAGTCCACTTTATAAGTTGTTTTTACATTTGAACTGTTGTAGACTTCGCCATTCTCGCGAACCGTATATTCCTGATTACTGGAATCTTTCAGGAGTAAGTATTTTTTTCCGTCAATCGTCTTGTAGCCCGTGCCTCTTTGCGATGTAGGGAATCCACCACCCTCAGGGAATCCAAGGACCAGAGAGAAGATCCGCTTTGTATCCTTATCCTGTAATAACGCCTGATCAATGTTCGAGGCATTACCAGGGTAGTTATTAATCAAAACTCCGTCATTCTCCCAAGTCTTACCTTTATCAAAGCTTCGTCTTACCAACATATCAATGTTAGCTGGTGAATCACCACCATGATTGATACGCTTGTCGATACCTGCAATGAGTGTTCCCGCCTCTGTGTACAGAAGTGCTGGAATACGGTATGCATTCGATCCATATAGACCTGGATAAAAAACGCTATGCGGCTCTGTAATTAATGCATTATCAGGCAAAGGATTTTGAACCGGTGTTTTAGCAGTTACACCGGTGACTGCGATGAGATCCTGATCTGAAAGAGGTTCATTGTACACTTCTGCGAAATCAATCTCACCATTAAACGGATAATTATTCGACCCAGCTTTACGCTCAGTTCTGCCTAGCTCTGCGCGGTTTGGAGCATAGATATTGTTTAGAAACTTTTTAGCTGTCGTTGTGTCCTGCTTGACAAGCTTTCCATCGAGGAAGTATTTGTAGCCAGCTTCTTTATCCATGACCATAGCAACGGTATGCACTTCATTTTCTTTCACTGTAACATCTGCTTTAACGTGAGTATTTGACGCTGTCTTCCCAGGCTCTTCATATCGATTCTCACTTCCGATTGCAGAAGGTGTAATGTAAAGATGGAAATGTCCATTGGGTAGTGTATTATTGCTCAGTGAGAATAAGGACATGATCGAAGAACCTGTGTAGCGAAAGCGTACAATAATAGTGCCTTCATCTAATGCTTTAAGCGCGTCTACCTTGTTATCTAGATTCGTAAAATTAGCATTGCGAATTTGTTGATTCTCCGCTCTAAGCACGAGTCTGGGATCAGCTTGTTCCTGTTGTTCTGTCGAATTGGCCATCGCTGTAAATGGCAACATAGCCGCTACCATCATAATGGTAAGAAAAATTGTCGCGAACTTCTTCAAAAAAATTCCTCCTTAGTAATAGATCATCATTTTTCGCCTAGCTAACATTTACTCTTGTTCTACTATTTTCTTAGCTACCATCGCTAGATCCGCAACATCAATTGCACCACTGCCATCTAGATCAAGATGCTTCACCTTATCCCAGTCCGGGTTGCTAGAATCCATACCATACTTTGCAGCGATAATCGCCAAGTCTCCGACACTCACCTTGCCATCACCATTTACGTCTTCAGATGATCCCGTCTTTGTTTTAATTTGAATCGTGAAGGACACCGGGGTAATAACAGATTCTTCTCCTTGCTCATTACTTAAGATGGCTTGGGTTAACTGGAGATTTCCGCCTTGATCCTGTGCTACATTTGCTGCTTTGAATCCAAGTTCAACGATTTCAGCATCCCCTGTAATTGGATATTGACTACCCAAACTCGCCAAGAAAACTCTTATTTTTCCAGGAGTACTTATCGTTGGTTCGTTGACAACAATTACACCTTCTTGAAGAGAGCGAATGGAATCTGGAATATATTCCATGACAGCCGGATCATATTCAAACGTCAAGTCCTGTGCATACACCGCACTAGATACACTAGTGACTCCATATTTCACAGTAAAGGATTCCCCCGGTGCGACAATGCTTTTACTCCCAACCAAAGTCGCTGAAGTCCCTGCTTCAGGTGTCTCCGCGTTCACTGCCGGATTCGCCATGAAAATCCAGCTCATAATCACAGCCATAAGAGTCACCATTACTCTCTTTTGAACCAATCCCATGCTTCTCATCAATTCTCACCCTCATCTTTTAAATTTTCGTTTTAGGATATCAGCGTGTATTATTGATTCACAATTTGTGTCGCTAGTTGAGCAAGATCCGTAATGTCGATCCTTCCGTCTTTATTCAGATCAGCGCGCTTAACGTACTCCCAATCCGGACTCGATAGATCTTTTCCATAATGCGTAGCTACGATCGCGAGATCGCCAATGCTCACTTTGCCATCTCCGTTAATATCGTAGATAATCGTATCTGTGCCAATCTCGAAAGATGTCGAAGCTAGTTCGGCAGTAAATTCATTCCCGTCTGCGTCCCCAAATAATGCACTTTTAACCTCTACATTCGCGGTAGAGTTCCCCTCAGCAAGTTTTACTTCAAATAGAAGGCCAAAAAGAAACTGATCACCAATCACAGCATTCTCTATGCCATTACTCGCCACAATAAATCGTACTGAACCTGGATTTAGTTCCTTCTCAGAGACAATATTTAAACTAGGTGCATAAGCAATGTTGTTGTATTCCAGAACATCAGCATCATAGTTAAACACGACATCCTGGGCTGTGAATGACTCTGCTTGCTCAACACCATAATTAACCCATATCATTTCACCAGGATTAGCTGTTTTTGGTGCACTAAGTACCGTTCTGAACTCCTTGTTATTCGGACTGGTATCAGGCACCTCTATAGACACCTCATCGACAAGAAAACTACCGCTCGTGTTTCCGCTGGGAACTTGAAGTCTTAGTTTAGTAATGGATTTGCTACTAGGGCCCAGCTTCCCCTTGCCTACTCTATCGCCGTCTATGAAGACAATATACTCAGAGCTAGTACGATCAATAATAGCTTCTATTGTCTGCCATCGATCATCCGAATAAGAAGTTGTAGAGTCAATAAAGGTTCCCTGTTTGGTGTAACTAACAGTTCCTAATAAATTGAGGCTAAGCTTCAGAACTTCCCCATCCTGAGCATCCAAGTAGTGCAAACCAAGAGGAGTGTTTTTCTGCCCTGGCTTTACTTTGGCTACCAACTTGATGGAATTCCCCTGTTCAGGGAACGTCCAAACACTTTTGTTTAGTGTGCTTGACTGAACTAACTGAAGTGCTTTATTGTCTTCAGTTTGTTTAATGACGGGTGGTTTGTTGCCACTTGTTTCCCATCCAGATGGAGACTGCTCAATTGTCATGCTCTCAAAATTCTCTGCCACTATCTTTTTCCACAAAGATGCAATCAGCTCTATCTCTGTAAGTGAATGGACTAACACTTTACCTTGAGCATTAGCTACAGAAATATTGACAGGGTATACACTTACGGCTTCATTTGCAGTATCCTGTATTCTAAATTCGGTGTTCGTCGTTTCACCTGGTGCCAGATTGGCTATCGTCTTTGTTGACGGGGTAATGATCACTTTGTCTGGACCACTCGGAGACAGAATTAACCCTGTAAAATTACTAGCACATGTGTTGGTCAGTTCAGCTGTAATGACTGCTTCTCCTTGATTCGCAATCGCCTGTTCATATCTTGTATTAAGGGTTGGTTTACAGCCTTCTTCAGGAGTCGCGGGTATGCCATTCCCCTCATATGCTCCGATATTCGGAACAGATGTACTGGAAACAAGGTTACCGAAATAATCCTTCCCCCCGTTACCGTTAATCAAGACTCCTGCGCCTATTGCCGGTGAACCTTCTCTCAAGCGATAGTCATTAGGTTCAAGCGTTCCAGCATTCAAGAACATCGGGTCAATCGTCATCGAATTCGTAGCCCAAGAAGGGATTGAAGAAAGTCCGTGAAGCACATTGCGATCCATCTTGAACGCATTTGAATTGAGGCCCCATCCGACAGTACCCGAACCCTCTTTAT
Organism: Paenibacillus sp. FW507-14B1B; assembly: GCF_058781425.1. NCBI lineage: Bacteria > Bacillati > Bacillota > Bacilli > Caryophanales > Paenibacillaceae > Paenibacillus > Paenibacillus sp. FW507-14B1B. The sequence continues at coordinate 90,036 of NZ_JBYSWS010000002.1, forward strand.
AAACAATGTTGTTGAAGAACTCCACATTCTGAATCGGTGAATTGTTCTGTGAATAGACATTAGGGGACAAGCCATCTCCGATATAAATCGTGTTGTTGTATATTTTTCCATTTACAATTTTACCGCCACAACCATGTAAGAATATTTGCGCACGGTCGTTGATCGAAATATTGTATCTTACGATAAAATCTTTCGTATTCGCTGAATCCGGACAGAAGAGGAAGAATCCCCCTTCATTGTTGTAGGAGAGATTATATTGAAAGGTCACATGATTCGTCGCATGATCAATATCGTAAGCCATTCCATCCAGTGTACTTACACCGCCAGTGGTGCGATTGTATTGAAAAATAATGTTATCAGAGTTAGCTGTCCACATGCCGGCATTGTAAGATTTAGCGCGTACATTGAACCCATCAAGAACATTACGTTCGATAAGACCCCCATCTGTCATCTTGGCTACGATTCCGTCTCCTCCGATGTCAGATAATTGATTGCCCTGAATAAGCACATCCTTATGAGGGTACCAAGCGGCCGTGCAGTCATTCGCCCAACGACTTAAGTCCGGTCTCTTACACCAATTAGACCAGAAATAGATCCCACCGCGATCTACCGCTTCTATCCTATTATTCTTGATTTGAATCCCATGATAAGCAGTCGGTGTTACGGTCCCTTGTGCTTCGACAATAATGCCCCCAGATGCGTTTCCAAATTTACCCGAGCTGGAATTCGCTCCACCGCCCGTTGTCGAAGGCATTTGACCCCGAACATCATGTATGTACAAATCTCTTAACACAACACCCGTTAGATCTCCTGCATCCACACCTAGTACATAAATACCGCGCTTCGCTGTACGATTATCACCGGGGGCAAGCAGTTCCAGATCCATTACTTGGACGTGGGCCATGTTCTTCAGAATAATTGCGTTGGTCTGACCATCAGCATTAATAATTGGCAGTTTATTGCCCGAACCATAGGCACCGATTACGATGGGAGCCTGCTCGGATCCTGAACCCTTAGGAGCAAATTGTCCAAGACAAGTAGATCCCCGCTTAAACAAAACAGAATCTCCCGGCTGTAATTGCTTGTTGTTGATGGAACTTATCTTGGAAAATGGACTGTTTGTAGCTCCGCTTCCTTCGACAGTGGCAGAACAATCAACGTGGTAAGCGGTTACATCAGTTGAATCCATTGGTGCAGCGTCTACTAAAGTTGCTCTGCCTCCCATAATGAGAAAACATAATAATGCCCCTGCTACAAGCATCCAAGCTTTCTGATTTAGCACTTGCATTTGAAGTTTCTCCCTTCAATTTACTTGCAAGGTAGGAGAGCAGCCGACGAGAAGGCTGCCCCACCTTCAATGCAAGGTTACTCCGTAATTTTCTTAGCAATGATTGCAAGATCGGCAATGTCGATCTTACCATCACCATTCACATCAGCACGCTTCGCTTGTTGCCAATCTGGACTTGATGAATCCTTTCCGTAATGGGAAGCGACAATACCGAGGTCACCGATGCTTACTTTTCCATCTCCGTTGACATCACTGTCTGGAATTGGCGTAGAATTCGGATTCACAGTTACACTTGTTGACGAAGCTGCCGCTTCTGTTTCTTTTCCTTCCGCATCACCAAGGATGGCCTTAGACACTTCAAGTTCTCCCGTGACAGACACGGGATTTTCCTTTCCTATGAAAGTTATCTCTGCGATGTCTGAGTTTTCTGACAAGGCATGATCAGGTCCCTCACTCGCAGCGATCAATCGTACTTTACCAGGTGAAGTTTTAGCCTCCACAATGGCGATCCCGTCCTTGATAGATTCCGCAGATACATACTCCAGAACACTTGAATCGTATTCCAGCTCAATATCTAACGCGTATGCCGGATTCGGAATGTCTTTCATCCCGAGCGTTACGGAAACAGTCTCGCCTGCACGGATCTCATCCTTATCTGTTATGAGGGTAGTACGAAGCTTCCCCTCTTCACCTGGCTCTTCGATGGCTTCCGCATTTACTTTGAACTCACGTACGATAACCCACTGCGTTTGTGATGCTGTTGAACGGAAACGAATAAATCTTGCTTTTACATCTTCATCAAGGGAGAGTTTAATTTCCGCCTGATTATTCGCCTCAGCTACCGTTCTCCATTCCTTAAAATCACTAGATACCTCAACAACACCTTGACGAATGTAATCATTCGGTTTCGCGGAAGTAGACATGAGTAGGTTAATCTCTTTAATCTTCTGAACGGACTTAAGATCAAGACCTACGTAATCTCCAATAGATGGATTGATATTCGACCAATAGACCGTCTCATCCTTACCATCTACAATGTTCCCAATGTCATTATTCTGGTAGGTACCAAACGTAGTCATTGGCGCTTGCTTCAGTTCTCCGCGATTCAGCTTATAGATCCAAGCCGATTGCCCGAAACCACTCAGATATCTACGAAGAGAGTAAGAGTTCTGCAGCATGATGCCATCAAAACGATGGGAATATAACAAGGCTTGGGCTTGAAGCTTCGCTTCTCTTACTTTGGTTGCATCATTCCCTAATCTGTAAAACTCCGCTTCCGTATCCGCAATGGCAAAATCTATATTCCATGCCAATCGCTCAATCATAAATGCCTCAGAACTTGCGGTTGGCGCTTTTTCTATAGCAGCAGACAGTAGTGATTTAGACTGCAAGTAGTTATTCCGCGCCTTAGTTACGGCATTTAAGTTGTTATAATCACCTGTCGGTTGATTAAATACTGCTCTGCCCGCTTCCTCAACCAGATTGAAGTATTGAGCCATTTCCCCGGCGGCAATACCGAATCTAGCTTGCACATAATCGCTGATCAGTTCTTGCGGATTTGAGCCCGAATTCCAGGACATCTTCGCTAAGATTAGATGTGTAATTTCAAACGTAATCCAATCTCCTGGCTCTGAGTACGTACCTATTCCATTCATTCCAATCGTTTTATAGTAAGGAAGCTCCTCACCGATTAATTTTGGAAATACAACTGGAAGTGAATGAAATGCATACCTGCGGTAATATTCGTACATGGTAAGATCTCCGTTAAATACGCTACTCCATTTATTGATCAGATTAACCGATGGTTTATTTACCGAAGAATTCGGATCAAATACGGAATCACGGTAACTACGGAAATAAGGTGCGAAGTCAATCAGTACGGACTCATCATACATATACTCACTACTTGGTGGTTGATCATGTGAGGAATACGCAATTGCCTCAATTCGGACACCAGGCAGTTCCTGCTTAACTTTCGCATGAAGCTTATTGACGACATATGCATATGCATTGGCGGAACTGCCGAACTTTGCAATAACGGCAGGTGGCCAGCTTGCGACATCCGGAGGCCAAGCATCGAAAATACCGATTTCAGGACGCTCTCTCAGATAAGAAATAACTTCATTCACATAGGTGTCTACAGCCTCTTCATTCGCAATATTGAATACGTTGTATCCAGAGATGAACCATTCTGGATGAGCTGCACCGTATTTATCCTTACGAAGGAAACTTTCAAACCCATGTCCACCTACCTCAACAACGATATCCCGCTTGCTTAGCTCCGGAATCATTTGCTGACGCCAATCATCCCAGCGTGTATTCCCTTCGGCTATATAATCGTAAGGAACCACTAGTGTATTCAATTTGTTCTTCGCCATCCAATCAATTAGTGCAGGTAAATTATCCGATGAATGACTCCAACCTTCTTCAACATACTTTCTTCGAACCTTGAAATCAGGTTCTTGAAGTCCATGGATTAACTCCGAAATGACCACCGTATTAACCTGAGGCACTGATTCTGAGAAATTGTTATAGAACTTGAAATTAGGAGCGAAAAAGTGAACCCCCAAACTCTCAAGCATTTCATACGCAGAATACAAAGTTCCTCGATCATTCTCCCCTGCGAGTACAATGCGATTTCCAGTAGCCTCGGTTACAAATGAATCTTCTTTCGAACCTTTAAGCTGGTTATTAGCCGAACTCAGCCATTCACTAGGGAAGTTCGCATCTAGACTTGTATTCGAATAGTTCTTTGCATCATCCCCAGTGACAACAATCAGGGCACTCGTAAGGTGGTTAAGTCCACTACTGTCGCCAGTTGCAATTCCTTTTACGATTGGTACTTTGCTACCCGTCATCTTCTTGAGGTAGCTCTGCAATTCTGAAGCGGCATATTGAGCCACAGTGGAGCTACTGTCCTTACTCCACCAGATTACAGCTGACTCCACACGCTTATTGTTGATCAAAGTTAGCTCACTCTGCTTCGTAACATCAACGTTCGAAGCAGAGGCGCTAACCGAAGGATTCATGGAGAAAGTTTGCAGAACCATGCACAGAATCATGACAGGTACAAGTCGCTTCGTTAATATTTCACGAATCACTTTGTACCCTCCTCATCACGAAAAAGATTACTGAACGATTTTCTGAGCAATAACTGCTAAATCCATGAGATCGATCTTGCCGTCACCATTCACATCTGCACGCTTCGCTTGCTGCCAGTCTGGACTTGATGAATCTTTTCCATAGTGTGCTGCAACAATACCCAGATCACCAATGCTGACCTTGCCATCGCCGTTAAGATCACCGGATACTCCTGTTTGTTCTGGCTTCACTTCTACAGATACTGTCGCTGGAGCCGCCGTTGTCTCTGTTCCCTCTTCGTCACCTAAGAGTACATCTGACACGCTAATATTAACGGTTACGGTCTCAGATACTTCCTTCGCCCGGAAGGTCAACTCAGCTATTTGTTGATTTCCGCTAATTCCGTGTTCCGCACCTTCACTCGCCATAATTAGACGAAGCTTACCAGGTGTTTTGGTTGACTCTTCTACAATCGCAACACCTTCGATTAGTGATTTAGCGGAAACATAATCCAAGCGATCAGCATCGTACTGAATCGTGATATCCTGTGCAAACACTTTACCGGAGATATGGTTCACATCATAACGGATAACAAAAGGCTGGCCTGAAGTCACAGATGAATCAGCACTCAATACAGCCTGCACTTGAGCGGTGTCCTGCTGTCCTTGATACACCGTAATTTCAGCTGCAGATGCGAATTCCCCAACGCCTTTTACAGCTTCTAGCTTGATATGAGTCGCTTTCACCGGAGTGAAATTCGCTTCCTTCAGCTGCTTATTTCTCAGCCAGTTCCCGCTTGTCACAAGTGTGTAATTCACACCATCTGTGCTTGTGTACACGTTGTAAGCGGTAATTGTTCCGTTGCCTTCATCCGGACGAGGTAAGTACCCAAGTTTACTAATGGTGTACTCTCCGCCCAGATTCACTATGATGGACTGCGGAAGTGGATCAACGTTAAACCATTTTGTATGCCAGTGTGTATCCGGATCTCCATCGAGTGCAAGACGCGGATCATTTACACCCGCTTCAGAGCTCGTAGCTGTAGCACTCATTTGGCTTTGTGGAATTTCAGTTAGGTTAATTTGACCCGAAACCGTCACCTCACTGGTTGCAGAGAACCCACCTTCTTCCGTCGTCGCCGTTATTGTTGCTTTGCCCTGTCCTTTTGGTGTAACCATTCCCTTGCTGTCAACACTTGCAATACCGGGATCACTACTCACCCACTTTACAGTCTTGTTCCCTGCATTCTCAGGTTCAATTATCGCCGTCAATTGAACCGGTGCGTTAAGCACCTGAAGTGAGAGTGTCTCAGGATTAAGCTTAATGCCAGTAACCTTTTGTCCATCTTCGAGCGGAATACCGAACAGCTTAAATTCCCGAATGGCTGCCTTTGACTCTGCATCAGGTAGTCCGGTAATCGTAATTCTAGCGTACCTACCTTGGCTTCCGAATGAATCCTTGATCGTACCTGTTTCCTGATTGTCAGCTCGATTCGTTACCGTGATCCAGTTAGAGCTTGATGTCTCCCGAACTTCAATTTTGTATGAATACGGCTTGTTATTGTGTTCAAAAGAAACCTCGGAAGATTTAATCGAATGCAACGCACCAAGATCAACCGTCCAGCTATGACCATTGTTTTTATCCGCTGCAGACCAGAATGTGTCCATGTTACCGTCGTTAGCGTGACCAGCTGGATGTGCTTGATCCACACTATCCGCTGTTGCAGACTTACCTTCTGAAATTAATCGAACTTCAGGTGCTGCCTTTGGTGCTTCATAAACATCAAGCTCAGAAGCCGACGCGAAACCTCCAAGTGCAACAACTGCTTCAAGCTTCACGTAGCGGGCCGAAACACTATCAAAAATAATGTATTTCTTCAAGTTGTTTCTAAGCCATGTACCACTTGAAACTTTCGTATAAGTCTCTCCATCTGTACTAACGTATAGGTTGTATGAAGTAATAGTACCGTTCCCCGCATCCGTTCTTGGGGCATATCGGAATTGGCTAATATTGCGAACTTTACCTAAATCGAGAATGATGGACTGTGGGAGCTTATCGGACCCATCCCATTTGGTATGCCATACAGAGTTCCGATCTCCATCAATCGCTTTCGCTGCTTCTGAGCCAGACTGGAAGCTTTTCGCTGAAGCTGTCATTTCCTTCTTAGGAATCGCTGTAGGTGAAGGCTGTGTTAGATCACGATATAGGTTAATCTCTGCAGCCGAAACAACACCCTGAACCGATTCTGTGGCTTCTAATTTCACAAAAACAGCTTCTACTGTATCAAAATTGATTGTCTTCACTAGTTTGTCATCATTCCACTGTCCACTGCTTACGAGATTGAAGTTCGTTCCGTCCATACTCGTATACAGTTTATAAGCCGTAATTGTTCCATCTTTGCCACCGTATTGTCTTGGCATATATTTCAATTTATTCACATACTGCTTGATCCCCAAATCTAATGTGATGCTCTGCGAACCTCCAGCATTTGGAGAGGAGAGCCATATGGATTCGAAGCTGCCATCCAGCACATTAGATGCCGGTGAAGCTGGATCGCTGCTCGATGCTGTAGCAATCATATCTTCTTGTGGGATACGACTTGGATCTGTGTCCTCCTGAGGAAGCTCAATTTTAACTGCATCGATCAGAGGTGTAGTATCTGCCTTGAACCCCGCCACCTTCACCATGAATTCCTCAGTTGTCGAAATGGATGGTGTTTTAATGTATAAGATTCCACCTTTTTCTGATGCTGCATAATACCAGCCACTCGTTGCACTATCCCATGCCGCTTTCGACTGTAACTCTGGATAAGTAGCTTCATCTACGTAAACAGCAGAAGGTTGATCAGGCATGTGAATTGTAAATTGATTCTTACGGGATTCCAACTTCCCTTGATAATCGCCTACACTTGCTCCTACTTTGATGACCAAATCTCCAGTTCCTTGCTCTGGAGCGGTAGATGTAATTAATGTTTTGGCAAATTTGCCACTACGATGTTCTTTCGATGTACCATCATCTTCATACATCGTAAAGCTTGATGTTTTATAAGGGTAAATATCATAAGTTATTGGATCAGGTGCCACCTGACCGTCATATAACGAATCAGGGTACATCGGGATAATGGCCCCACCCTTCACGAGAAGAGGCAAACGATCCAGTGGAGCATTGTATTCATCTAACATTTTAGATCCGTAATGTTCCTCACCTGTCCAGTAATCAATCCATTTCCCTTTCGGGAGGTAAATTCCATTTCTCATTGTTGTGTCGGTATATACTGGCGCTACTAAGAAGGATTCACCCGACATGAATTGGTACTGCGTCAACGTTCCCTTAGAGTTCGGATCATCTGGATAGGAATAGATCATCCCTCTCACCTGCGGAGCGCCGCTTTCATAAGCTTCATTTAAATAGGTATACAAATATGGCGTTAATCGCTGTCTTAGTTTAAGGGCATCACGGTTGTAACTTGTGTATGGTTCCCCCCATACCCACGGCTGTTTATCTTTCGCTGCCCAACCGGACATATTTATCAAGATTGGAGTGAAGATCTTCCATTGCAGGTCGCGCACGTAGGTCTTAGCACTTCCTCCGAAAATCCCATCCACATCACCTGTCGAATATGGCATTCCGGAAAGTCCGGCGCCGATCATCGACGGGATATGGAAACGAATATATTCCCAGTTACCGGACTGATCTCCGGACCATACCGTGGAATATCGCTGGGTACCAGCCCAGCCGCCTACGGACCAGACATAACCTCTACTATCTGAATTATTCTCTATTCCCGTATAGGCCTGCTTACTTGCGTCCAAGGCAAAGTCATACCCCGGGCCTACCCAAGCCACATCGAGTTTGGCTAATCGAGTACCATCTACACCAACTTCCTGTGCAATTTTATCTACACCATTTTGAGTCCATAATCCGGTATAGAAACCTTCCTTATGTAGCTCATCAACCGTGTATTTCAGGTCCTGATAACCACAACCGTATCCATCATTCGGTAAAATCCAGGCACCCGGCATATCATGCTCACGATATTTTTTGGCGATAAGGTTAATGACATCAGATGTCTTTTCAGGAGCTCGGTTGTAACAATCCGCATCACCAAGTCCCATCCCCCAACGAGGAATTAAGGACGGCTTACCAGTAAGATCAGTATAAGCATTCAAAATTTCTTTCATGGTGTCGCCGTAGAAGTAATAAGCATCGAACCGATTCTCATTGTGAGTCAGCTTGACCGTGGAATCAAAATCATAAGTACCACTTTGGAACGTGTTACGAAGCACCCCATATCCCGCGGTACTCAAATAGAATGGTGCTGGATTCGATACCGTTCCGCTTCCCCAATCCCCATAGTTGTTAGCAATGGCAATTTTGCGATCACGATGGTTAAAGAATCCATTCTGCATACCGCCGCCGTAGAAATATTCATCCTCACCGCGGATGAGTTGTTGAGAAGATGACTGCCCGTTATAGTTCAAGCCAGCGGATTCTTCCCACACTACCGTTTTGTTATCGCTTTGGTACATAGCGAACTTCAACGGATTTTTGTAGGCTCTTAGTACGAATTTGCCTGTTTCCATCTTGTAATACTTACCTTCGTCAGACCACTTCACATTAACGGGTCCAAAATCATCCTTAATGACGATAGGTTCCTTCGGCTTTTCCGAAGTTTTCCCTGACAATTCCTTGAATTGCCCGTTTACGCCAAGCCAAATCCGAAACATATCTTCCCTTTGAAAAATAACTTTGATTTTGTCTGAGCCGGAAGTGATTTCAAACGTTTTATCGTCTTTTTTGACGAATTCGGAAATATTGCCCACGGTAGCCCCGTGTGCGATTTCAGGACGCAAGATGAACCCCGTAAGAATAAGGATCATCAAAGCAAACACCCACATACCAAATCGATTAATAGTGGTCGTCAATCATTTCCCTCCATTCAGCTTGCTTCATAAACTAAAAACAGCCATCCCCAATTTTTCCGATATGCTTCTGCTAATGATCACCTCCTTAAGCTTTAAAAAAAGAAAGCGGTAAGACAAGATACAGCCACTTCACTGTATTAAAATCCAAGTCTTACCGCTCTAATTCAATCTGTTAACTTACATGTTCTATTGCAGTATTTTTTGTGCGATAAATGCAAGGTCGCTAATGTCTACCTTACCGTCTTTGTTCACATCAGCCTTCTTGAACTTGTTCCAATCGGAATCTGCTGATGTTTTTCCGTAAGCTGCCGCAGCAATGGACAAGTCACCGATCGAGAATTTACCATCCCCGTTCAGATCACCGATCTCTCCGGAAGGTTTAATAACAGATTCTAGGAATGTGTTGAGTGCATTCGTCAGTTCAAGAATCGATTGATCTACTTCGGATTGTTCAGCACCACTGTTATCAGCTACACTTTGGGCTTTAAGAATCGCAGCCTGAAGTACTGCTTTAGAACCAACTGGATACTGACCTTCCTCAGTTCCTTCTACCGCTGCATCCAGTTTAGTCTGAGCATTGGTAATGAGACTGATCAGTGCTTCTTTATTAACAGTTTCACCTTTCTTGATCCGTATCTGGTGTGAACCGCCAGATAACTCTTTCTCCTCACCAAGACTATTAGCAATCTGAAGTTTAGCAAGCGTAATCGTTGCCGTTTCCTCTTTTTCAGCTGCACTTGCACTGAAACGAAGTTTTAATGTATCTCCTTTGGCTTGACTGCCGTTCGGATTCGCAAGAATAATGCGAACTTGACCAGAAGATTGTAATTCATTGACAATCATCGTATCCTTGTCTGCTGCTTCAGCCGATATATACTCGAGCTGACTAGGATCGTAAGTGAAAGTCAAGTCTTGTGCAAAAGCTTCCTGTGGTGTCTTACCCATGCTGTAGATCAGGTCAAAAGTCTTCCCAGCTGTAACTTCCTCTGGGCCTGAAAGATGAGAATCTGGTTCTTGAACTTCACCTTTGATCAACTTGGCATCCGCCCAATCACCATGATCTTCGGAGTTGCCATCGCCGTTGTCGTTCACTACAAGTTTGAGTTCCTTCACACCCGTAACATCTACACTAAGCTCTTTTGCTTGAGTAGCTGCCCGCATTAATCCACTATCAAAAGCTTTCTCACCGTCCAGGAATACCTGGAACACAACAGTGTTCTTCCCTGCAGCAGTACTACTAATTTCTTGGTCAACGCCAACGATAGCCTGGAATGTTTTAAAGTTTTGCCCCGTTAAATCATAGATCACTTCCGAATTAGCGTGTGTACCAATACCCTTCTCATAAGTTACTGCTCCTGTAGCCCCTCTTAAACGGATCGGGTTACCTTCCACACTCTTATCCTTTTGTACGGTCATCCAACCTGTGGTTGCACTTTTCCAGTCCATATCACTAAGATAGTAATCCACCACATTAAACTTAATTTCATACGTTTGCGTTGTCTTCCCATCAGCAGACGTAGCCGTAACTATAGTTGTTCCCGTCAAATCCTTAGCAGGTTTAATATCAATAATGACACTTGCACCTGCAGCTACTGCTGTAACGACCGGTACTTTCGTAGTGCCACGAAGTACATTGTAGGTATAACTAGACTTTTCTGGATCAAATCCCGTTAAAGGTTTTCCATCTACTTTAATCGCTCCAACCAGATGAACTGTTGAGACACCTTTACTTAAGCTCATGAGATCTGTTGTATTCGATGGAATTGGTCTAAGGGTATAACTGTAGTTGTAAGTCTTATTCGCTAAGATCATATACGGAGCATGAGGTTTGGCTCCCCAGCTGTTGTCTCCTCCGACACCCATCTGCTTATAATTCAACCTGAGTGTTATATCTTCACGATATGGCACTTCATGTGGATGTCTAGGTCCATCCAGATCCTCTGGTGTATGATGCAGTGCATTTGCCTCAATCGTTGGGCTACCAATAGCCATAAGCCCTGAACCATCATTATTTGTCAGTGCAACCCAACGAACGTCCGTCTTATTCCCCATCTCTGAAGGTTCAATATAAGGGAAGAACTGATCTTTAACTGTTCCACTATACAGTCCAACATCTGCGCCTGAATTACGATCCTGATAGTTCTCGATTGGACCGCGTCCATACCATGTCATTTGTTCGAACTGTCCAGGAATGGTCATCATATTCCCTACTTCAGGAATTTCTGGCAGGCTTGATGATCCTGGCTTAAGCTCACTAGATACCTTAACATCACCATTTCCAAAAATCGTAAATGAAGTTTTGTATGAAGATACGGTGGATGTAGGTAGCGTTTCATCCACATCAATTCTTACCGTCTTCTCACCAATTTTTGTAACTTGAACCTTGTTCACAGTTCTATTCTTACCGGCATTCTTCCAGGTTGCCACTCTTGAAGGGTGGCCATTTCCCTTATCGTTGTCGATTGGAGCTCTCCAGAAGTTCGGAACCGGTCCGTTTTTAATCAGTTCTGTTCCGTCATAACGGAAGGATTCAAGCGTACCTGTTGATTTATTAAATACAATTTCCATGTCTTCTGCTGATGCAGTAACGCGTTGATCATTCTCATCCACTGTCAAGTCAGGCATTTTGGATAGATCAAGTGCAGGCGCGCTCTCTTCATTCACAGGCAATTTGAATTGCTGCTTCGCAATTTCATGCCCCTTCTTCGCCCATAATTCGTCTTGTTTTAATTTGAAGCTGATATTAATCCAGTACTCTACACCCGGCTTCGCTGTAGGCATCTTGTAAGGAAGCGTAATTTGTTTAGTAGCAAGACCAGACGTATCCAGGACTGCAGCATCGATGACTCCTTGCTCAATCACCTGATTGTCAGCTTTCACTTCCCATGTCGCTTCATACTCATTAAGATTCGTGAACAAAAACTCGTTTTTCAGTTCAATTTTGCCTGTAGTTAAGTCAACTGCCTTTACTTGAATGTCTTGATATACCTGCTTTACTTCCCACAGTTCAGGCTGAACAATTCGGTCAGCGGTAATCAAACCATTCGACATGAAATTACCATCGTTCGGGGAATCTCCAAAGTCTCCACCATATGCGAGGTACTCGGTGGATTCGAGCGGCTCTGATTTGGCATCCGCCGGATTAAAGTCCATCCATAGCACGGTATTACTATCTGGTGTGCGTGCATTGTTGTTCAGCTCATCTAAAGTTAGTCCCTTGTTATAGACACGAACTTTATCGAACATCATGTTTGAAGTTCTGCCTAATTGAGCGTCTTTACCAATTGTCAGAGGATACGAACTAGCAGCAATATTTCCTGTAAATGCTTTCGTTGCAGCGATCTTTCCATCCACATAAAGTTTCAGATCCGTACCATTGTAAGAACCAGCTACATGATGCCAATTATTAAGCCAGTTGGTAGGCAAATCTGCAGAAACGGATGTCCATACACCGCTTCGGTAAACAAAGAATTCCAGCTTGTTATTCCCGTTCATCTTCAGCGCAAACTGCGTATCACCTTTGGCAATAATAGGACTATTTGCAATATTGGCAAGTGGCTTAACCCATGCTTCTACTGTTAAAGGTCCTGTAAGGTTATACTTTGAATCATTCGGCAACGTCACCGATGGAGCCGCGTTGTTGTTCGGCTTCAATACACCCGTTACATCCCCATCATTAGAAGCAACAACTCCTGTATAATTCGCTTCAAAACTCTGATTAGCATCCGTTAAGTAGGTTCGTTCAGATGGTGTTTTTACACGCACGGCCTGATCTACCCAATCCCAAATATGTCCACCTTGCAAGTTCGGGTACTTACGGATTACATCCCAATATTCTTGCAGATTACCTACGCTGTTACCCATAGCGTGAGCATATTCACACAAGATATAAGGACGAGGGTCACTGCTCTTAGCATAGGTCTCTACAGTTGTAACGGACGAATACATATGGCTCACCATATCCGTTACTCTCACATCGTTATATCCTTCATAGTGAATTGGCCGAGTCGGATCCAGACTACGAATGTATTCCGACTGTACGATAAAGTTAGATCCCGATCCAGATTCATTCCCAAGTGACCAGATGAGAACAGATGGATGATTCTTATCGCGCTCTACCAGACTTGCAGATCGATCTTTGACATTCTCTGTCCATTCTGGTTTATTCGTTGGAACTGAGTTCCAAACCCCATGCGTCTCCAGGTTCACTTCATTTAAAACATAAATGCCATAACGGTTAGCAAGGTCATACCAGAACGGATGATTCGGATAGTGAGATGTACGTACGGAATTCACGTTAAACTGTTTCATCAATTCAATATCTTTAATCATGAGGTCTAGATCCAGCGTTCGTCCTGTATCCGGACTTGTTTCATGACGGTTAACACCTTTTAGCAAAATTGGCTTACCATTCAGCTTCATTTGCTGCTTACCACTTCCATCGTCCGCAACCTCAACTTCAAACTCACGGAAACCGACTTTTGTTCCAGCAGCTTCGATTACACGCCCACTTGCGTCTTTCAGACTGAAGACAAGTGTATAAAGATTCGGAGATTCCGCTGACCACTTCAATGGATTCGTTACTTGTTTCGATCCACTGACTTCGATCTCAGACTTTCCGGTCACTTTGGCATCCATCGTAATTGGAGCTTGAAACACCGGTTGATCGTTCGCATCATACAGCATAGCTTCAACGGTATGACTACCTGGTGCTGAATCGACTAAATTACGAACATCTACCTTTACATTCAGGGAAGCATCTTTATACTGAGCATCCAAATCGGTGACTACGGTAAAATCCCGGATCTGCACCGATGGAGTGCTATAAAGGAATACATCTCTAATAATTCCGCTAAGACGGAGGAAATCTTGATCCTCTAGCCAGCTGCCGTCTGACCATCGATAAACTTCAACGGATAGCTTGTTTTCGCCAGTTTTCAAATAAGGGGTAATATTAAAGTCCTTGGCTGTGAAGCTATCTTCGCTGTAACCGACTTTCTGACCATTTACCCATACATAAAATGCACTTTCTACTCCTTGAAAGGAAAGAAATACCTGTCTACCATCCCAATCGCTAGGAATTGTGAATGTACGCTGATAAGAGCCGACAGGATTATATTCTGTTGGTGCAAATGGTGGTTGAACATTCGTGCTATTACCATTTCCCCAGAAAGGATAGGTTACGTTCGTATAAATCGGAAAGTCATAGCCTTGCAGCTGCCAATCTCCAGGGACTTTAATCTCATCCCATGTACTTGTATCAAAATTATCTTTGTAAAAATCGACGGGTCTTGAAGTAGGGTTCTTCGCCATATTAAATTTCCATTGTCCATTTAAGGATTGATAGTATGGTGAAGGGTTCTCTAGCATAGCCGATATCATATCCGCGCCTTTCAGCGCGGAATTGACATCACCATAGGGGATAAATGAAGCATGTGGAGCTTCCCGGTTAACTTGAAAAATTTCAGGGTTGTTATTCCATTCTGGATAATCTGCTGAGACGGCTGCATTCACTTTTAATCCGGAAAAACTGGAGGAAATCATAGATATGAGTAATAAGCACAGCATAGCTCGCCTTAATTTCATATTCTTATTCACCGTCCACTTCATTTTTTTGTTAGTTAATACAACCTTTATTCAATGACGATATCTTTTGCTATAAGCACCAGATCCGTCAGATCGATCTTGCCGTCACCGTTGATGTCTGCACGTTTCGCTGTATTCCAATCTGGGTCTGAAGAAGTTTTGCCATAGTTAGCAGCAACTATTGCAAGATCACCGATGCTGACTTTGCCATCACCATTCAGATCTGTGGAAGGTTCAGGATTCGTTGTTGTTGTAAACTCCACTTGTACAGTAGAAGGGAGTGCACTGGTTTCCTGTCCTTCACCGTCACCAAGCATTGCTTGCTTTACAGCAATCTGTCCTGTTTTAGGTTCTGTCAGATCCTTAGCTTTAAAGGTAATATCAACAAGATCGACATTTCCTTTAATTTCTTTTCCAGAACCTTGGCTAGCCAAAATCAAACGTACGCTACCTTCCGTACTCTTCGACTCTAGAATATCAACGCCGTCCACTAACGATTTAGCGGATACAAAATCCATTAGGGAGGAATCGTATTCAATGATGACATCCTGTGCATACACAGCATCAGAAACCTGGCTAAGAGCTAACCTTACGTCAAAATTCTGTCCAGTTTGAACAGTCTGCGGTGCAGTTAAACGAGTTGCAGCCTCCCCTGGAACATCTGAAACCACCGTTAGCTTGCTCACTGCTTTATGCCCACCAGATACGGTTGTAGCGGTAATATCAGCTGTACCTGCTTTAATAGCTGTAATGATAGCTTTCCCGTCTTTAGCTTGAACCGTAGCTACAGCCTCATCACTGCTGGACCAATTCACTTGTTTATTCGTAGCATTTGCTGGTTGTAGTGAAGCGGTCAGCGCTGCGGTTTCTCCTGGTTTCAGCGAAATCTCCGCTTTATCTAGCTCGATACCGGTTACCGCCACCTCAGGAACGTTATTGCTGTACACAAAGTCATCAAACACGGTGACTGAAGGACCGAATACTCTCGCGCCCATTTTCCCCGCTTCTGTCGGCAATTGTGCAATAGCACCTTCGTAATAAGTGGTGCCATTGACGATCAACGTCACATGCTTCCCTTCAAACTTCACTTTCACGGTCGCTGTTTCGCCCTTTTTCAATTTCGCACCTTGTGCATTTGACAATAAGCCATAGGTATCTTGAGCGTTAACCCAGTACCAAGCACCTTGATCAAAGCCTACAGATGCCCAAGCGTTATTATTGATATAGCGGAACAGAACTCCCGATCGAATCGCATCTGTCTGTGGAGTAACCTTAAACTCAATTTCTCCATCACCAATCATAGGAGACTGGCTATCGACAAACAGATTGTTCACACCATTAGACGTGAATTTAACAGCATGTTCACCTGCTTTGTCAGGTGCCTCTACAAGTTCCATCTTTCCGACACCCTTACCAATGACATGCTCCCAGCCATCCAGTGAATTATTCTCAAAGTTAGATGTGTATCTCACCGGCTCTGGAACTTCTACTGGATCATCTGGATTAGGTGCGTAGACTTCAAACTCATACATGGAGTAACCATACGTTCCAGCACGCTTCGTACCTAGCATTCGAACGTATCTAGCTTTTTCGGTTGGGAATTTAATGATTTCTACTCCCCCGACTCCAGCGTTGGTGGAATAAACATCTCGCCAGTTTTCTGCATTATCTGATACTTGAACTTTGTAGCCTTTGGCATAAGCGCTTTCCCATTTGAAGATAACTTTGCTTATGTCCTTACTCTCGCCAAGATCAACATAGATCCACTCGTTGTCTGTATATTTAGACGACCAACGAGAAGCACCTGAATCAATTTCATCCACTACAAGATTAGCTGGGAATTGAGGCACCTCTACCGAAGATGCTACTGCCGTTTTATGTGCAGCTAAGTTAATCGTCCAATCAGGTGATCCTGCCTCCTCCGCAATTTCTTTCCCTGAAAGGGTGCGATTGAAGACCTTAAACTCATCGAGCAGCCCCTTAAATGATTTCGACTTGCTGCCTACAACCGCTGTATGAAGATATGTTGTTTCTGAAACGGAGCCTTTTAGCTCCCCATCAATGAATAGAGAAGTTCCGCTTAAATCTCCTTTGAACGCAACATGTACCCAGCGCCCGACCGGAATCGCAGTTTTAAAGCTGAAATCGTAACCTTCACGGCTAAACCCTGCATTCGGGGTGCCTTTTTGCTTCAGTTTAAGAGCTCCATAAGCGGATTCCATCAATATCATCTCATCAGCCTGTTGCTCATCGAGCTTAACCCAAGCTGAGACAGTCCACGGAAGACCTTTAACCTTCAGAGGTGTCTCGATGTGATCCGTAACGCTTCCGAATCTCACCGCTTTCCCTGTTTTACCTTCATCAACATAAGTAGTGCCATTACTCTTTGTTCCATCGTAAGCATTGCCCGACTGATCACCAGTTGTCTCCGCTGCATCCTCAAACGGATAATGCACAACGACATCAGAAGCAGATTCAACTTCCTGCAAAAGATTAGTTCCTGGCCCTTCTCCTAATTTTGCGAATAATTGTTTGAACTCGGCATACGTGCCGTCTGTGGATTTTCCTCTCCACATCTTTTCAGCCAGAACAGGCATAGCCTGCTTTATGCGGTCGTGAGCATCGGCTTCACTCACTTTTTTGCCCATCATATCGTTCCATGCACCGAACATACCGCCAAGCAGATTCGGTTCACCTTCCTGAAGCCGAACATTACCTCCGAAGTGTGTAGGGTCCCAGTTGTTATACAGCCACTCGGAATTCAGATAATCATAGTAATATCCAGCCTTCGGCACGATGTACAACAGACCATCCACCGTATTAATGATTTTAAAGCCGTCTTTCACGGATTTGACCGGATCTTGCCATCCGTTATTCCAAGCGTTTACTGCAATATCCTTATCTACTGCTGTCGATCCAGGGAATGCAGATAAACTGCCCCACATTCTTGCTTTTTTCCCCTTACTCTTAAAATGTTCATTCATCGTGTTCAGGAATTGTCGATAATCCTCAAATGTGGATGGATCATTCGGAGCAAACTCATCTCCACCAAAATGAAAAGTTTCCGAATCAAACCAATTCCCATCTAGATATTCGTCCCATACATCCTTGATAAAATCGATCGTTTCTGGACGAGTAATATCAAGATGATCAACAGGTAAATTCTCTTTTACAAGATCTGGTCTGATCTTGGTAAACGAAAGTGCATGACTAGGCGTATCGATCTCAGGGGTTATATTAAGCCCTCTGATTTTTGCGATATCCTGTAAATCACGCATATCCTGTTTCGTATAGTGTCCATCCTTTGCCGCTAATTCTGGGTACTTGGTACTTTCTAAGCGGAAAGCTGTGTATTTGTTCCAATGTTCACGGCTATTGTCTTTAAAGATTTCGTTATCATTCAGATGAAGCTGAAAATCATTCATTTTGTAATAGGACATGAATTTTGCGTAATCCTTCAGGAAATCAATCGTAAAGAATTTACGCCCTACATCGAGCATAAAGCCACGCTCACCATACTTAGGAAAGTCTTTAGCTACCCCTTTTACAATGCTGGACTTCTCAGGGTCCTGCTCCAAAATTTGAAGGGCTGTTCTAGTTCCATAGAACACACCAGTCTCGGTGTTTGCATGGATTTTTACGTAATCTCCAACTTCAAAGAAATAGCCTTCCTTACCAATTGACTCATCTGCCGTCTTATCAATCGTTAGCAGGAAGTCGCCTTTGGAAGCGGATTTCGAAAGAACAATCGGAAGATCAAAGCCTGTTACTTCTTTCAGATCCTCCTGAAAGGCCTCTGCCGCAGCAGGGAGCTTGCATGAACAAACACTAGTAGGTATCACAATTTTGGAATTCGGTGTTAGCTTAAAAGAACCGCTCCCACCAGTCCACTCCTGCAAGCTAGGTATTACTTTTGGTTTAGCATTTTCTGATTCTGAAGCGGCTGCGGTTTGAAATGGAATGGAATATAGCAGCAGACAAAACACGGTAAAGGCATAAGCCCATCTCTTCATCCTTTTTCCCCCAGATTTTTAATTATTCGTACACTTTAAAAAAGCCAGGTACATCATGTTTTATTACTCACACATGTACCT
Source organism: Paenibacillus sp. FW507-14B1B (assembly GCF_058781425.1). Taxonomy (NCBI): domain Bacteria; kingdom Bacillati; phylum Bacillota; class Bacilli; order Caryophanales; family Paenibacillaceae; genus Paenibacillus; species Paenibacillus sp. FW507-14B1B. Next base: position 109,010 of record NZ_JBYSWS010000002.1, read on the forward strand.
GGCCTTGAAGCTGATTACTCTACAATTTTACGGGCTACAATAACCAGATCTTCCAATCCGATCTTGCCGTCGCCATTAATATCTGCTTTTTTCGCTTTCTCCCAATCTGGGCTTGCTGTCGTCTTACCATACTGTGCTGCAATCATCGCCAGATCACCAATCGTTACTTTTCCATCACCGTTAATATCGCCATCCGTAGTCGTACCCTTCTTAGCAATCTCAACAATGACTGAAGAATTAGAAACCGGAATTTCCTTACCTTGATCATCCGACACGAGTGCGTTCTTAACCGCAATTGTACCGTTCGTTGTTTGATCTAGATCTTTGGCTTTGAATGTCAATTCCAATACTTCGGCACTATTCTTAATTCCGTTGGTTGCACCTTCACTAGCTACAATGAAGCGAAGTTTGCCTGGTGTGCTGTTGATTGAATCGATAATACTAACTCCAGTGATTAACGAACGCGCATCGACATACTCCATAATGCTCGGGTCATACTCCACGTTAATGTCCTGTGCAAATATCGTATCACTCAGATTCTGGAGTCCGTACTGAACTCGGAATACTTCTCCTGCTTGAACTTTAGCTGGAGCAGTTAATGTGGACGCAGCTTGCAATTCACCGTCTGCTTCCTTGACAATAACTCGACTTGTCGCGGTGAATCCACCGTCCTCAGTCGTTACGGTAATGACCGCTTCGCCAACCTTAATACCTTTAACAACAGCATGACCGTCTATCTGTTCTACGGTAGCAACGGATTCGTCACTGCTGCTCCAGCTAACTTTTTTATTCGTTGCATTTTCAGGCTGAATTACAGCATTTAATTCTCCTGAGTTCCCTACTTTGATCTCAAGTTGTTCTTTGTCGATTGTCACATTCGTTACTTTAATTTGTTCTGACTCATCCACGACCTTAAACACATTCAGCTCCGCTGCAGATGCAAAATTACCTACACCCTCTACAGCTTCCAGTCTCAGATGCGTCGCTTCTACAGCTGCGAAACGAACGGTTTTGGTCTTCTCATCGCGTGCCAATGAGCCATTTGCGATTTTTGTGAAGTTCGTTCCATCAACACTTGTGTACAAATTGTAGCCTGTTATTGTACCGTTGGAAGCCCCTGCTCTAGGTTTGTAATTCATTTGATTGATGTTATATTTACCACCTAGATCTAGAGTAATAGACTCTGGTAAGTGAGCCGGGCTCCATTTGGTGTGCCATAATGTTGCTTCATCTCCATCAAGCGCGTTGCTTGGTTCATCACCAGGCTGGAAGCTACTTGCTGTTGCAGACATCTGAGACTGTGGGATTAACGCGTTCGGTGCATATACATTCACGGTTGCACTTGCACTTAACTTACTACCGTCTTTCGTCGCTGCGGTAATAATGGCCGTGCCCGTTTGATGAGCTGTCACTTTACCCGTTTGGTCTACGGATACCACGTCAGGTTTGTCAGAACTCCATTGCAATGTACGATCAAATGCATTAACCGGTTCTACACGTGCAGTAATGGATGCTGACTGTCCCTTATTAAGATCAATCTGTTTCTGCGTAATCGTTACTTTCGTGACCAGAACACCTTCTTCTGGAACGATTGCACCCTTATCATCAACTCGAATGTTATCGACGACAAGTGTACCCGTTAATTCCTTCTGGTTGTTCACTTTGTTTTTGATTATCGCTAGATAAGCGTCTTTAGCATTCTCCGTCGCAAAAGACAGATCCAGTGTATGACGTCCTTCTTTCAAATTCTCAGAAACCAAGTCACGAACGACACCATTCTCATTCACTCGAACAGCCACCGTATACATGTCAGTCTCGTCAGATTGATACTCCATCGTCAGATGGTAACGATTATCCTCTTTCATTCGAAGCGTGTGCGGAAGCGTACGTAGCCATTCGCCTGTTCCTTCTTCATTCGTTTTCAGCGACCATTTGCCATCCAGAACATAAGTCATGAACTGATTGCCGCCTTTTTCAACCAAATGGGTACGTACTGGACCCGATTTAGAATAAACGAATGGCCCCCAACCCTCATCCACATTCTCGAAATCCTCGAACAACACGGAATTACCTGCTTCAGTCTTGGTTGGATTTTCCCAGATCTTAACATCATCAAAGGTTACTGCTGCATTTCCATCTTCTACATTAAAGAAGAGATTCGCAGTTTCACTTGTGGCATCAAACGAAACCTTGATCCGTTGGAAACTTGCTCCCACGTATTTGTGCTGTCCAGATAAGTACTTATGCTCTGTGTTATCAAGCATATTAGTCACTTCATCGTTTCCTTGCTTTACACCAACTTCTACCTTACGCTTACCATCCACCTTGACCCATACCGATGCAGAATACGTCTTACCCGGTGTGAGACCTGTAAGTGTCTGCTCAATATGCGCATCTCCAGGACCTTTTACTTGAAGTTGGTCATCTGCATTACTGTTCTTCACGAAATTAATGTGATCTGTGCTCTCAGCTGTAGAAGATTTCTTCCAGTAGCCGAATTCTTGACTATCAAATCCCATGTCTTTCGCCGGACTTCCTTCACCCCATACCATTTCTGGCTCTTCTTGAGCCGTCGTCTTGTAAAGGGCATAACCAATGCCTTTTTCTGCTGTCAGTGTTACTTTTCCATCCGTAACTTCAACACTTCCAACATGTTTACGACCTAGGTCTGTGAGTTTGTACAACTGAGCTGTCTTTACACCATTCCATGATGCAGGAAGCGTCCATGTGGACTTACCACCAGCAGGATTCCAGTGATAGATTTTATTTTCCGTTTTTGGATCCCATGGAATAAATACGGTACTGTCACTGATGTTGCTGCTGTCTGTCATGATCGCAATGTCATTTCCATCCTTGCTTAAATGGATCTTGCCATCCTGCTTACGTTCAACGACAACATTCTTCTCAAAGTCGATGCGATTATCGGTCATCTTGATGATCGGGAAATACTGCATATACTTCGTTGGTAGATTGTGATTAAAAAATGCAGCGCTTGTTGATTGGTAACTGTAGAATGGTGCACTGTTCTGCCAGTAACCTACGCCTACCTGTTTATTTCCTTTAAGCAATGGAGTTGTTAAGAAACCATCAAGTGTCTCATTACGGATAAAACGAATGATTTTACTATCATTACCTTGGTTCGGATATCCGGGATCTGTTCCCCAGTGAACCCATGTCGACTGCTCGTAAAGTGGACCAGCAAACTCAGTACCAAGCATCCAGCCGTTTCCGTTAATATACTCTGCAAGCTTTTTCGCGTTATAATCAGCACCAGTGTACACATCCACATAAACAAAGGAAAGATTATCGCCGGTATCGCTTTTCAGCATATCGAGACGACGCTTTAACTCGCCAGATTCCACATCCTTCGTTTTGTTCACGTAGTACGATTGATCCAGCCAGCCCCATCCTTTACTTAGCGGTTGATTCATGTTTTCCATCTTGAACTCAAAAGCATCCTGCATATATTCCGTCGCGTTAATATGCACACCACCGCGAATATTGTATTTTTTCCCTTCACTTAAAACATAGTTAAAATCTTCAGCTCCACCTTGACGAATACCAATATGGCCACCGTAGTCTGGATGAGAATCATCGTGTCCTTCAGCTTGGTAACCTTTGAACAGAATCAGTTGACCAAATCCGTCTGTGAGATTCGAGATTTTCTTCGCATTATCAAAAGCTCGCAAAAACGGAGAAGTTGTAGTTGAACCAATATTCATACTGATGTATGAAATATTGTCACGAATCAGTTCACTTTGATATGGTGCATCAGCATGTTCACGGTATGCTATTGCTCCATCCTGCCAATCAACGATGCCGTCATTGTTTGCATCTGGTGTCAATACAATTTTAGCCCAAGGCAAAGGTTCTGGATCAAGGACTGTGCTTCCCCGATAAGTCCATGCCCCACCAGAAAGTGTCGCCTTCTTGGCATTCAGAGCCGTATCCTTCGCCACATTAACACGTACCTTATCAAAGCCATCTACAACATTGGTAATAACACTGGCTGCCAGTTTATCGTTGTTTAGAAATGCATATGTTCGACTTCCACTTACATCCGCTGCATCAGCTTTGAGGTCGCTGAATTCTTCCTTCACAATATTCCACTCACCTGTAATCCAAGCGGCTGTCTCCTGTGCTTTAGGTTCTGTTCCCAGCACAGAGACAAGATCATGATTAGGGAATTCAATTCTCTTGACCTTCTCTGATCCATTCTCTTCAATATCCGTTACATTAAAGTGAAGGACGTTATCCTTTAGTTCTAAGGCAACTTTAACGTTCACTTTAATTTCTGGAAGTTGAAGGGTGTAGGATGCCGTCTCCCCGTGAGTAGCATCAGCTGCTTTCTTACTAAAATCAGATGCCACAGGGAAATACGACTTCCCGTTTATTTTAATTTCATTAAATCCGTTTACCTGACCGTTCATTTCCGCGCCGTTGCCTGACCATATGTACTTCTTCACCCGCGGGAATTCCTTATCAACTTCAACCACCAATGCATCCGATCTGAGTGTTTCTGTAAGCTCAATTGGCTTTGGTACAGGATCAGTCGATACAATGGGTGTCACCTTCACATCGTCAATCAAAATAGTCTTATTATCATACCAGCTACGAAGTCCAATCTTACCTGGTGCAGTAGATAAGCTAGGAAGGCTTGTTGTAAGAATATTGTTGCCATCAATCGACAAATTCACGGTGTCTTTCTCATACCGCAATTTAAAGGTATATTGTTGGCCCGCTGCAAAGGTAAACGCAGGAGCTGCAATACCTCCATAGGTTTCAGCACCATTCTTCATGGCATCCCAGCCCCAGCTACCTGCATCATACTGAATAACGTTGTAGTTTTTCTCATCAACGAAACGGTAGATGAGTCCAAAACGTGTTGCTGCTTGACTAAATTTCAATTTCACCTCATATTCAGCATTAGCAACTGAAGGTGATTCTTGATCGGCTAAAATAACGGCCCCTTGTGTTACTGCCTTTACTGCACCTTGATCTGCCGTAAAAGTAGTCGTACCTTTCGCAGCTTTCCATCCAGCGATGTTACCATCATTGTAATCCTTGAAATACACGTCCTTATCTTGGGCCGCAAATACCCCAGCCGCTGGCAGACACATTTGTAAGCTCAACATCATCGTCAACAAAAAGCTAAGCGACTTGAAGCGTTTTTTCATTCCTACGAACCTCTTTTCACATTGAAATGATTGAAAAACTACTTTTTTTTCGCGATCAACATCCTTTTATTTCTTTATTTGTTTAATTTTTACATTTATTACCTATAAAGACCCCTCCTTCCCTATGAAGGCGCGTCATGGTATGCTTTTTTGGAATAACGTCTACCGCACTTTCAATTGTTGATATTCCCCACATCTATTTGATTCCGGCTCTTCGCTTAGCGGTATATGCGAAGAGCCGGTACCAAACCTTATTAAGATCTAAATTACTTTGAGTTTAACAACCGCTTGATAACGGAAGCGGATTCAGCTCTTGTCGCAGATGCTTTTGGAGCAAATGTAGTCTGTGTTCTACCTTTCATTAATCCTGATTTCAAAGCAAACCCTACCGATTTTTTAGCCCAAGAGCTAATTTTGCTATCATCTTTAAATGCACTTGTTGAACTAGAAGCCAGACTATCAACCTTTACACCCGAAGCATAGGCTTTCGCTCTCATCAACATCGTTGTCATTTCTTCGCGGGTAATGCTTTTATCTGGGGCAAACTTCGTTTTAGACATACCACTAATAATACCAGCTGCATATGCTTTCTTAACCGTATCTTCGTACCATACTCCAGCTTTCACATCTGTAAACGGATTTGTTCCTGAACCTTCTTTCAGGTCTAATGCTCTCGATATAAGAGCCGCAAATTGTGCACGGGTAATGTTTTTATTCGGCGCAAAGTTGTCAGCATCCATGCCCTCAACAACTCCCTTTGTTACCATCTCCATGATATCCTTCTTCGCCCAGTGTCCTACGATATCGCTGAATATCTTAGTAAACTCCGATGATTTATTTGGGGTAAATTCTTGATCCTTCAAATTACGATCCAGCATTTTAAGCGCTGTCCATTTCACAGCTGTTGTACCTGCTTTTTTTGCTTTAAAAGTGATGGTCGCAATATCCAAATTACCCTTCTCACCATTCACATTCCCAATCTTAGTGTGGGCTATTGTAATTTCATTATCTTTAACGATCGGAGATACTGAGAAGCCTTTAATCTTTGTCTCTGCTTTTACAATTTCAAGAACCTTCGGATCAAAATTAAATTTGGCTTCATAGGCATATAAGTCTTGAATGTCTTTTCCCGTCAATGTAACTGTGAACGTAGAATTAGCCGATTCTGTTGCCGATTGCTTCATTTCAAAATCTGAGACTTTTTCCGCTGAGACTGTATTCAGCCACATCGACGAACATAGTGTACAGATTATTGCTAGCGTGAATGATTTGCGTTTCATAAGAACATCCCTTCTCCCGGAAATTTTATGTTTGAATACGTTATGTATAAATCCCCTCTCTTAATAACTCATCCTATCCTTATCATATAAATTCTGAAAGCGGATACACATGATCTATTTTGATCAAAAAATGATCATTTTTGTTTTCCCTGATTTTTTCGTGATTTATTTCATAGACTAGCCATCATTCTTTCTCTTTCCGATAAGCTAATGGGCTGACACCCGTGATTTTCTTGAAGATCCGGCTAAAATGTTCAGGATTTACGTATCCAACCTGCTCAGATACTTCATAAATTTTCATACCGCTTTCCAGTGCCTTTTTAGCTTTCTCAATCCGTAGATTGGTCAGAAACTGAATGAAATTAATACCTATTTCTTTGGAGAATTGTTTACTTAAATAACTCTCGCTTACACCAACAACCTGACTGATGTTAGATAGATGAATGTCTTCATTAAAGTTTTTCTCTAACAGTTCCTTTGTCTTAGCAACAACAGGACTTAGCGACGGCTCTTTAGGTTTGTATTTTGGATGAAGTTTCTGATGAAGATTTTCTAGGAACAATCGGCACCAATGCACTGTGTTCTCCCAGATCTCCTGTTTATAGATGTGATCCGTAATTGGATATGGCAGCTGATCATGAAGCTTTTCCCAAGACAGCCCTTTTTGATAAATTAATGCACTCGCTTCCCAGATCATATCGACTAGGTCTGATTTGATATTGTCGGGCGATGAAGGATATCGCTGAATTAGGAAGCTCGAACAACGTTCATATACCTCTCGCCACTTTGCCCCATCTGATTCACTTAACGATTGCAATATTTCTGTTCTAGCCAAGTACCATATCTCTTTCCAATCATTCACTTGAATAGTTGGGCGTCTTTCAGCTTCAGGATAAAATAATCGGTTATATCCTTGGTAATAACTTAAACCTGCTAATCGTTCAGCTTGTCGGAATAATCGATTCCACTGCTGATGACCATCCGCGATATCACTGATCCCCATCGAAAGATTTAGATTTATGAATTGCTTTAACCTCATATTCACATCGGACAGAATCATTTCAGTCAATCGGCGAATAGCCATGATGCTGCATTGCTCGGGAAAAGAAAAGAATAATACATAATGCCGATCATCGTACCTGCATACATGGCATATTCCTTCGTTTCTACTCCGGTTCGTTACGGAACGGATCGTCTGCATGATCATTCGGTGTGAATCTTCAAACTGAATAGAATCCGATAACCTGATAAGCGCAACCTCTAGATTTTTCTCTCCCATATGTGTCCGCACAAGTTCCATTGAGGCAGTTAGATCTTCATCCTCACCCGACACTTCGAGGGAATCGGCTAGAGATAGTCTGTGAAGTACAGAACAAATGCTAGCCTCCACATCTTCCGATGTGGATATTGATTTCGAGGAGCTTTGTCGTCTCTTCAGCTCATCGACCGTCTTCGTCAACACGGGGGCGATATACGTCTCATCTAACTTGGCTTTAAGCATGTAATCAAACGCGCCGAGTACAAAAGAATCTCTTACGAAGGAGTAATCTCCGTAAGCACTCAGCATGATGGTTAACGGTTGATTCGAAATTGAAGTATTATTAATTGCTTCGAGTAGCTCTACACCGTTCATATGTGGCATATGAATGTCTGCCAGGACAAGATCGACATCCTGTCGACTTTGTAACATATGGAGCGCCTCTTTACCATCTCCTGCTTCTCCTGCAATCTCGAAATCCGTCGATGCAAGTGAAATGTATTCCCGAAGTGCTAACCTTGCTAGTGGTTCGTCATCAACAATGAGAGCTTTATATTTCGTCATAGTTCCCTCCATAATTGAGCCTTATGATTACTTCAAAGCTTGAACCGCTCTTTCCCAGTCTTGATTCAGTTTCTGTTGAATATCGGACACCTTAGCTCCTGAGAATATTTCTTGTGCCGCTTTTTTTTCATCGAATTGTACTGCGTTTTTCACTTTTTCAAATTTCTCATCGATTCCAAGATACTTGAAGGGCTCAAATGGATGCTCTTCTTGAACCTTTTTAAAGAACGGTAGAATCGATTCGATATTTATTAGTGTCGATGAATTTTGCGAATAGTTAATATACACTTGATACACATCTGGGCTGAACACCCATTCCAGAAATGCTTTGACTTCCTCTGTGTTCTTTGAATTTTTATTAATCGCCATATACTGATCTGGCATCGTGATAGCTTGAAGACTCTCAGAAGTCGATTGTCTCCAAGGTAATGAGAATGCATCTAAATCTTTATCACTATTGGTCTTCGACAGATGATCTCTTAGATACCACTGTCCTAACGCAAGCATGGCCGCTTTATTCGTTTGAAACAGTTGCTTGGCTTGATCGAAACCGATATTAAGGGCATCAGGCCCTGCAAGTTCATGCTCTGCCATCTTCTTAATCATCATTGCAGACTGTTCGAATGGAGAGTCTTTCCCGAATGGTCGTTCCTGCTCAGCGATGAATGACAAGTAATTCTCATTGCCGGCTAACAGCGGGGGTCCAAATTCGGTGAAAGGATAGAATGTCCAGCTATCCTTACCACCGATCGCAATCGGAATGTATTTACCATGAGCTTTGATCTTCATCATCACATCCATAAATTCATCCGTCGTTTGTGGAATTTCAACGCCGACTTCCTGAAATATACTCGGATGGTAATAGACATATTCAGAGAATGATACAAGAGGTAAGCCAAGGATTGAATTATCTAACTTCGCAGGATATTTATTTTTGTTCGCTGCAGTTAATCCGTCCAGTGGTAGAAGCGCTGCTTTATAGGTGATCAGATCAGCAGGCTTCAAGTAAAATATATCGGGTAAATCATTAGCTGCTAATCGAACCTTTAAGTATTGACCGCTATTATCTGGGATGGTCTCGACCTCAACGGTTACATTGGGCTTAATAATCGAATACTCCTTGACCTTTTCAGTCCAAAATTCGATGTCACTCTTCGCTTCCCACATACCAAATTTAATTTTTATTGGTTGATCCTGATTCACTTTTCCTTGTTGTTGCATTGTTCCTTCCCTTGGGCTGATATTACTTAAAGAAAGAACACAGCCCATGAAAATAAGAGAAATGATTCCTATAAAGGATGCACGGAGTAATATTTTCACTTCGATTAATCACTGCCTTCAAAAAAAGTTAAAAAGTATTAAAGTATGCGCTTACAAGATTGAACACCATCATACCTCCTCTGAAGTCACAGCTGAATGATGTTTTCCGCCTAGACATTGATCTTTTATGATCCTCCACTATATTTTCACTTTACCTCCTTACCCTAACATTTGATCCTGAGCTTCCTCTGTCGTATGGATTAATGGTAATCTAATCGTTACGATGGTTCCCTGAGGCTCATTCTTCCCGTACTTTAAACCGTAACGCATCCCGTAGTGAAGCTGAATCCGTTTATGAACATTCCTGTTTCCCATGCCACTGAATGAATGTTTATGAGGACTGCCATCACTATCCAATGAAAGAGAGCTCGTATCCGCCATCCCTACACCATTATCTGCAATGGTTATCAGGAGATCTTCCCCTTGTTTTCGCACGACAATCTGAATCTTCCCGGGATAATCTACATTCTTGAGGCCATGAATAATGCTGTTCTCCAAAATCGGTTGTAACAATAGCTTCAATATGTAGAAACCCGCTAAATCCCCCTCCACCTTCCACTCTGTTTGAATCGGTCTTCCGAAACGAATTTCCATAATGTACAAATAATGTTTCAAATGATCCATCTCCTCATCAATCGTAGTCAAGATTCCACCACGATTAAATGAAGATGCTAATAAACGTGTCAGCGCATGTGTCATATTCCTGATGTTATCTGCTTTACTGATCAAAGCCATAAATTTGATTGAATTAAGCGTATTGATTAAAAAGTGAGGATTAATCTGCGACTGAAGTGCTGCAAATTCTGCCTTTCTCTTCTCGATTTCCTGTAATTCGTGATGACGTAACAAGTCTTGCACACGATCTGTCATATGGTTAAAAGATTCGCCAAGCTTAACCAGCTCCTGACTACCTGTGGTCATAAATTTAGCATTTAAATCTCCCTCTGTTACCCGATCCATTTGACGAAGAAGCTCGCTTAACGGCTTCGTCACATTAGATACTAAGTAGAAGGACACCAGAATAAATGCCACAATAATCATGATTGCAAAAATCCATACGATATAATTCACGCTCAGATAATTGGCTGTTAAATCTGCATACGGAATCGACTGTACAAGCCACCACTCCGTCTGATTTATCTTGGCATACGTGATCAAATTTGTATTATCTTCATTCACATCTACAAAGTAGCCTTTGTCCTGTGGGCCTCGATTCACGAACCAATGCATTGGGAATTCACTTCCTCTAGATGCAAGGGTGTTGGAGGAGACGATTCGCCCACCTTCCGTAACGATGTGTAGAGTGGATTCCGTATTATCCCTTGATTGCAAAATATGATCAAAAGCACTGCTCTCAAACGTAAATAAGATCATTTCTAGATTCGATAAAGGGTTGATTACACTTGGTGATAAGGCGGCCACCATATTATAAGGATTGTAATTTCCATATAGAACATTAGGCAACATACCTAGAAAATGAACACTATCCGCATTTTTCAGAACCTGATCATACCATGGTTGCTTACGGAAATACGAGTCATCCATGTTCAGGTTTTTTAAGTATGAATAAGATTTATTGTCTTTGAAAAAAAAGTTCACCGATAGCACACGCCCTGAGATGGATGCAGTATACTTCTCAATTAACACCTTTAACTCATTACTTGCTTGCTGTCTTTCAATTCCTGTCGTTTGATTCATTTCATAAAGCTTTGCCATTACATCTTTGTCCATGCCGATCGAAGCGAATAGCCCTGTCAACCTGCTAATCTCCTGACTAACAGAATACGATATCGCTTGTGCAGTCTGCTGAGATCGTGAAGTATTTTGCTGAAGAATGTCTCGTTCATAAATATTTAGAATAATGATGGAGAATAGAATGATCGGCAGAATGACCACAAGTATAAAGAACAATCTCAACGTGCTAGACATCCGCCAATTTTTTCTCATAAGTTCCTCCCCTTTAAGAGATAAGCTCATATACTGTCACTCCCACCTCCCTTGGTATATGGATGAAACATATTCCCTCTATTTTGTCTAACTTCCTGCATGCTGACAAAAGTACTCACAATGTTACAAATACAGACTTACATAGCAAGCAATTCTGAGCAAATCCCCGCTTTTCGACATCGTTTCAAACCTCTATTTTGCACAAAAAAGAACTGTCACCATATGTAGAATCCTCTACCTTAGTGACAGCATTTTTGAGGTATTCACTAACTAATAATAGTAATGGTTACGATTCCCGCTCATGATTTCACAGACGATCAAGGTAGACCCGTAAAGTTCTTCACGAACATAAGACTACACAGTCACACCAATTTATTTATTAACGGGATGCTTCAAGAAGGACGTATATATAAAGTCAGCCCACATAGTCTGATTATCCACTCTGCGGGAAATCACATCATTGCTGGAACTCCAATCATTATTGAAGTACTTTGCTTCTCTGTTCGAATCGTCTCATAGCCCCCTTATCCTTCAAAAAAAGAAGGTGTACCACGGTCAGATTGACCTTGGTACACCTTCTTCTCTGATGCAATGACACTTATTCTACCACAACACCTTTTTTCAAAATCACGTTGGCACAAAGCGCTTTCTCTCCAGTAGAGACAATTGCATATGCGTTCTTCGCACGCTCATAAAAAGCAAAGCGTTCCACCTCTTCAAGCTCGATCGCTTTGAAGTGATGTTCTTTGACAATTTGACGATATTCATCCCAGATTGGGGTTTCAATCGTATCACCTGGCGTAACAGCCATCAATGCGACTGGGGACTCCACATAGATGTCAAGTGGGAACAGTGGCAATACCGCCTTTAACAGCTCAGGAATGCCATGACCATCCGCGCGAACCAGACGCTGTGCATGACTTGCTGCAGGGAAATTTCCATCACCGAACACAATTTCGTCGGCGTGCCCCATTTCCATGAGCACTTTTAGTAGTTCAGGAGATATCAAGCTTGAGATTCCTTTTAGCATCTTTACACAACCTTCCACTAAGGATCATGATCATACTATTGGAATTAGCTATTCTATACAGACACTTTAGTAATACTTCTGAAACTAGCAAAAGCCTGATCCCACTCTTCACCTTGTTCCGGTTCATACGATGACATAGGGAAGGATCGCTTCACAAGCTGAATTCCCTCTTCCCGGTTTTGAATCGCACCACTTGCAATAAATTGAACAAGCATATTACCAATCGCGCTTGCTTCAACAGGTCCTGTCCACACCGGGCGGCCTAGAGCACTGGCCGTTAATTGACAGAGAAGCTCGTTCTGAATACCACCGCCGACCATATGCAGTCCAGCATACTGATTACCGGTGAGTTTTTCCACTCGCTCAAGCACTTCTCGATATCTTAGAGCAAGACTCTCTAGTATGCAGCGTACAATTTCCCCTGCACTTTGAGGTACCTTCTGGCCTGTTTCCCGACAATAACTCTGAATTTCAGCAATCATATCCGGTGGATTCATAAATCGCAGATCATCCGGTGCGATAAAGCTACGGAACGGTTCTGCTTCACGAGCTAAATCCACAAGTTCACTGAACGAGTATTCGTTGCCATTACGATCCCAATGACGTTTGCACTCCTGCACAATCCAAAGACCCATGATGTTCTTAAGCAGTTGGAAGGTGCCATATGCACCTCCCTCGTTAGAGAATTCAAGGTCCAGCACATCTGGATGAATAAGCGGCTCATCAAGCTCCGTTCCGAGAAGAGACCATGTACCGCTTACTAAGTATGCAAACGTCTTCGATTCTGCTGGTACAGCTACAACAGCGGACTCTGTATCATGTGAAGCTACTGCAATTGCTTGAATCGCCGGAACGTTCAATTCCTGACAGATCGAATCCTGTAATTTCCCAATAATAGTCCCAGGTTCAATCGGATCAATGAATAGAGAAGGATCTAAACCGAGCTCTTCAATGAGCTGCGTATTCCAAGCTCTGTTCTTCACATGATATAGCTGAGTTGTTGTAGCCATCGTAAACTCACAGACCTGTTGACCCGTAAGAAAATAATGTAGTAAATCAGGTGTTAATAGGAGCTTTTCCGCGATTTCCAGCTTTGGTGAGTTTGCCTTGACCATCGCATGTAATTGAAAAATCGTATTAAAGGGCATGAACGCCAGCCCGCTTTCATCGAACAATCTCTGACGTCCAACCTGGGCGCTCGTCTTCTCCACCATACCCATTGTCTGGGTATCCCTGTAATGATAAGGAATACCGACAAGCTCACCATTTCGGTCAATAAGCCCGAAATCAACGCCCCATGTATCCATTCCGTAGCTTTGCGGTGTATACCCAGATTGAAAAGCCTTCTGGATACCATTCTTTACTTCTTGGAACAGGGCAGCGATATTCCAGTGCAGATGCTCACCAAATTGTACAGGTATGTTAGGAAAACGATGAATCTCAGTAATTTGAAGCTTACCCTGGTCTCCCTCATCCTGCCGGATGATCTCTCCGATCAACGCGCGGCCACTACTTGCTCCCATATCAAATGCGAGCACTGCAGGTGTATCGTTCATCACTAGCACCACCCAATACTTTATTTCATTTTTTGAAGTAACTGGATCCGATAATCTTCACTTTCCAGTGCAGCTATATCATCGACTTCTTGATCAGTTAAAGGCACTGGGGTTCCAGCAGCACGTGCACTCAAATAGATTTTGGCACTTTCTTCGACAACTTGAGTGCGGTAGTATGCCTCACGAAGATTTCTACCTGTTGTCACCAGACCGTGATTACCTAGCAGAATCGAACTTGCTTGGACTACCTTCTCTGCTACAGCATCAGCAAGCAAATCCGTTGTTGGAATAATGTAAGGAATATAAGCTGTTCTACCAACGAGCGCTGCTTGATCTGGGAACATAATGGGAAGATTTTGTTCGATTAACGTAAACGCAATACAGTGTGACGGATGCGTATGCACCATGGCACCCATATCAGGGTTCGCACGATATCCATACAAGTGCATGAGCACTTCAGATGAAGGACGTAGTCCAATATCCGTAATCTCTCCTGTAGGAATATCAACTTCAATCCACTGTTCAGGTTCAATCTCTTCAAGTGCAAATCCGCTCGGGGATAAATACATCTTATCTCCGGCTCTAGCACTGATATTGCCACCAGGACCCACAACGAGTCCATCGTTCACGATTTTACGTGCGTATTTACATAGCTCGTTTCGTGTATCTAAGTTTTGCATATGGTTTCTCCTTTTCTCACACCTGTTTATTTATACAGTGGACCAAAATTTTGACATGCGCGGAAATCTGCGCTTTCAGCATGCTCCGTACCAAACATTCCCCATGCTCTAGGACGGAACACTTGCTCAGATGGCACATTGTGCATATTTACTGGAATTCGAAGAATAGATGCCAAGGTAATTAGGTCAGCTCCAATATGTCCGTAGCTGATTACGCCATGGTTCGCTCCCCAGTTGTTCATCACTTCATATACGCTTGTAAAAGCTCCCTGACCTGTGAGGTTCGGTACAAACCAAGTTGTAGGCCATGTTGGATCTGTACGCTTATCTAGCGTGTCATGTACATGCTCTGGAAGTTCAACGGAGTACCCCTCAGCAATCTGAAGCACCGGGCCAAGTCCTTTAACCAGATTCAGACGGGACATCGTCATTGGCATACCGCCACGAGTCAGGTAATCCGTTGAGAATCCGCCGCCTCTGAAGTATTCTACGGAAGCCGGTCTCCACTGCGAAGCCTTTAATGTCTTCTCAACTTCTTCGTCCGTAATTTCCCAGAAAGGCTTCATCGAAGGCTTACCATCACGCTCCTGCTCCCCTGTCCCATCAAGTGTTGCAGAACCAGAGTTGATCAGATGAAGGATTCCACCTTCTGCTGCACCTTCAAGCTTATATCCTGTTACACGTTCAACCGAAGCGGGACTCCAGTACGTTCTAACATCAGCAAAGATTTGAGCCGTGTTTGTTAGCAAATATCCGAACAACATATTCACACCGTTCAAACTATCGTTCTCTGTAGCAACGATGTACGGTGAACGTTTACCATTCCAATCAAAAGATGAATTTAGCATGGTTTCCAGGAAATCACCGTTCGGAGCATGGTCCGTCCATTGTCTTTGGCCTTGGAATCCAGAAGCGATAGCGTTATGGCCTTGCGCCTCTTCTTCGAAGCCAAGTTCAGCAAGACGTGGGTTTCCGATCATGAGGTCACGTGTGATCAGTGTCATTTTCACAACTGTTTCCCACTCTAGATCTTTACGCTCACGACTGGACTGCAAGTGTTCAGGGTTGTTATCCGGTCCTTCTGTACAGCTTTCCTTAACCCATTTAAGAGCCGTTTCATATTCCTCGGGATCATAGATTCCTTCTTCCAAACGACGTGTAAACTCACTCATATCAACATACTCATTACGCATGCCAAGGTATTCTTGGAAGAACGAATCATTTACGATCGAACCTGCGATACCCATGGATACGGAACCCATTGACAAGTAAGATTTCCCACGAATATAGGCAGCAGATAAACCACTTCTTGCAAAACGAAGCAACTTCTCCTGAACATCATCTGGAATAACGCTATCTCCTTCATCTTGAACGTCTTCACCATATATACCGAACGCAGGAAGACCCTTCTGAGCATGGGCAGACAATACAGCTGCCAAGTATACTGCACCTGGACGACCTGTCCCGTTAAAACCCCATACAGCCTTCGGCAGGGATGGATCTGTATCCATCGTTTCTGTACCATAACACCAGCAAGGCGTAACGGTAATTGTCAAACCAACCTCGGAGTTTTTGAACTTTTTCGCAGCCGCTGCGGCTTCTGCCACGCCTCCGATGCAGGTATCGGCGATAACACACTCTACCGGTTCTCCGTTCGGATAACGCAGGCTATCAGATAGCAGCTTTGCAACCGATTTTGCCAAATTCATCGTTTGATCTTCGAGTGATTCACGAACGCCTTTTCTTCTACCATCAATCGTCGGCCGAATTCCTATTTTCGGAAATCCATCTTTCCATCTGTAATCGCTTTCAATCATGATCTATTACCTCCTTGGATTTCTATCATTAATTCTATTCTAAAGAGGTTTGTAACATGAGATAACCCACTATATTGTTATATCTTAATTACAAGACAGCAATAAGAGTGAAGATTATTATATAATGAAGCTATCATAGGATTTTGGAGGAACATCAGGTGCCTAAAATCGAAATACCTTACAGCAAAAGTGATCAATTCAGTTTCAAACGCAATCCAGAGCTTCTATTTGCGGGTCAGGTTGTAGATGAATCTTTTTTCTACGGACCTCCGCAGATTCATGATTACTGCGAGATTATTTATATCGTTGAAGGAAGCGGCGAGTTTATTATTGGAGGCAAAACCTACGAGCTTCACCAAGGTGATGTCGCTATATATAATCCGGGTGTACCTCATGAAGAACATTTTAGAGCGTCAGGGCCATTCAAAGTCATATACTGCGGAGTAGATCATCTTCATATTGATGGTGTTCCACAAGGTATGCTGCTTCCTCCTTATGTTGATCCCGTTATATCTTGTGAGAAGTATGCTTATAAAGTTGAGAGCTATCTATCTGAGATCCTTCAAGAGTGTGATTCACAAGTTCTAGGTTATGAGACGCTAAGTACGAATCTACTTATGTCCTTGATTACGGTCATCTACCGAATTGTCGATGTAAAACATCAATTTCAGGAACTCAAAGGAAAGAATGAAATCGCACTTCGTACCAAACAATTCATTGATAAAAACTATACACAGAGCATCAGCCTGAAAGACATTGCAGATACACTTTATGTTAGCCAGCATCACTTGTCCCATCTCTTCAAAAAAGAGCTTGGCGACTCTCCGTTCAATTACTTAATTTCTCGTAGAATTGAGGAAGCGAAGAGACTGCTTGCGAAATCCAGTATCCCCGTACATGAAGTAGCTTCGAAGGTCGGTTATGGGAACGAGAAATACTTCTCCATGTTATTTAAGAAGGTGACCGGCCAGACTCCAAGCTCATTTAGAGATCAAGAACGAAGCCTTCCATCAGGGTAATTTCATTCGACACATTGAAGAAGCCGACTATAGGGTAGCTAAACTCCCCTCGATCGGCTTCTTCTTTTTAATTCACATCTAATTTATTCATAGATTACAGCTTTAATCTCATCACTGTCGATATTGTTCTTATCATACCAGTAGAATCCAGTATCGATAACCGGCTCGATCTTCTCGCCTTTGATCGCTGCCACAGCTGCCTTGACCGTTTCATAACCAATACCAACTGGATTTTGCGTAATTGCTCCTGCCATGCTTCCGTTTTTAATAGCATCGATCTGTTGTTTACCGGAGTCGAACCCTACAACCGTAATTTGTCCTTCTTTCTTCATCTCAGCAACTGCATTAATGACACCAATGGCCGAACCTTCGTTAGCTCCAAAGAACCCCTTCAGATCTGGATGCGCTTGCATGATCGCTTTTGCAAGGTCTGTGGATTTCAAGTGGTCTCCGCCACCATATTGAATATCTACAATTTGAATATTGGGATACTTGTCTTCAATCTGTTTCTTGAATCCATCTCTGCGGCTAACTCCCGTTACACTCGTCTGATCATGTACGATCATAGCGATCTTACCTTCATTACCAATTAATTCTGCCATTTTGTCTGCAGCTAGAGCGGATGCTGCTAAATTGTCCGTAGAAGCTGTTGCCAGAGGAATATCGCTATCTACACCCGAGTCAAACGCTATAACCGGAATATTGTTCTCTTTCGCTTTCTTCAGCAGTGGAATGGAAGCTTGGCTGTCAAGCGCCGCGAATCCAATCGCACTTGGTTTTTTATCGAGTGCAGCCTGAAGCATTTCAATCTGCTTATCCACTTGAGATTCTGTTTCTGGTCCTTCAAATGTAATCTTCACATTAAACTCTTTCCCCGCTTGCTCTGCACCCGATTTAACCGCTTGCCAGAATTGGTGCTGGAATCCCTTGGATATGATCGGGATATAAATTTCACCTTCAGCTTTCGTACCTGTTCCTGAATCGTTTGAACTCGGTGTGTCACCGCCGTTTGCTCCATTCTTTGAAGAACTACATCCGGCAAGCAGACTTGTAGTCAACATGAATACCATGGCCAATATGGATAGCTTTTTCATCATTCATTCTCCCCTTGTTTATGAAATAGTTACAATCTATAGAACTTCCTTCAGGAAGTGTCTACCTCTGTCATTGAATGGGTAGGGCAAAGAATAAGCATAAAAGAACTATGCTACGCTTTACGACGTCGCAAGATATCTGCATAAACGGCTAAGATGATCACGATACCGACCACAACGGTCTGCCACTCTTGAGGAACGGATAGAATACGTAGACCATTAGTAAGCACACTCATAATCAATGCCCCGATGACCGTTCCAACTATCGTACCCTTGCCTCCACTTAGTGAAGTTCCACCAATAACAACGGCTGCAATAGCTTCAAGTTCGTATCCAGCACCTAATGCAGGATTGGCAGAATTAAGACGCGAAGCCATAAGCACCCCTGCAAGTCCGGTAAAAGCTCCAGTTAGGGTATAAATGACGATTTTCCAGTAGTTAACGTTAACCCCTGATAAGCGAGTAGCCTCTTCATTGCTGCCTAGCGCAAAATTGTATCGACCAACAATCGTCTTCGACAAAATAATGTAACCGAGAAACGCAGCGATGAAGAAAATCAAGACTGCATTCGGAATATCAAATCCTGGAATGATCGATCCCAGTATCGAACCTTGTGCCACTTCCATAAAGATTTCGTCATCATTAAAATAAATAGGTTTCGCTCCCGAGATCACGAGAGCCAAGCCTTTGGCAATCATCATCATGGCAAGTGTCGCAATAAACGATGGAATCTTCAGCTTAGCGACAGCTGTCCCCGAGATCAGACCACAGAGAGCACCGGTCAATATTCCTCCAAGAATACCAAGTGGGACAGGTACATCCCAGAATGTAATGAATACACCTGTCATCACCGCACTTAAGGTCATTACTGTACCGACAGAAAGATCAATTCCTCCAGTAATAATGACGAATGTGGAACCGAGTGCTAGAACACCAATAACAGCGGTTGAGAATAAAATACCGACAATGTTAGAGAATTGAAAAAAGTTGCCTGATGATAGCGAAAATGTAACGATGAGTACAATTAAACTGGCGAGTGCCAGTACTTGCTGAATTGCTCCTGATTTCGATCGCAGTTTGATGTTCATTCCATATCATCCTCCTGACGTGCATTATTCGGTTACATTACATTCTTAAAGTCGCCAAGTGCATGATTTTTTCCTGCGTGGCCTCTTGGTAATCGAGCTCGCCCGTTATCCTTCCTTCACACATCACGATGATCCGGTGGCTCATACGAAGTATTTCCGGTAACTCTGAAGATATCATAATGATGGATTTCCCCTGCTCTGTCAGATCATTAAGTAGTTTATAGATCTCACTCTTGGCCCCCACATCAATCCCTCTGGTTGGCTCATCGAAGATAAGAATGTCACAATCGCGAGTTAGCCATTTCCCAATCACAACCTTCTGCTGATTCCCACCTGAGAGAAATTTCACCTCTTGATCGATATGCGGGGTCTTTACCTTGAGCTTGTCGACTATTTCCTGAGTTGTTCGTCTGATCTTGGAGGATTGGATAAATCCAACAAATTTAAATTTTCGATAAGAACCAATCACAACATTGGATTTCACGTCTAGATCGACCACACAGCCGAATCGCTTACGATCCTCTGACAAGTATCCGATACCTTGTCGTACCGCATCGTGCGGTTCTTTAATTGTGACTTTACGTTGACGAATCCGAATTTCTCCTGATTGTATTTTGTCTGCACCAAATACTGCTCTAGCGAGCTCGGTCCTCCCTGCTCCTACCAATCCAGCTATTCCAAGAATTTCGCCTTTCTTAAGCTGGAAGTGGATATCATGAAGAACCCTGTTACGATTCAATCCAATGACCTCAAGCACGGTTTCGCTATTGGTGCGAGCATTCTCCGGTTTCGAAGAATCATAGATTTGTCTGCCAACCATCATCGTTATGATCTGCTGATTCGTAACCTCAGATGTAAGGACGGTATCGATATAACGACCATCTCTCATCACTGTAATTCGATCTGTAATCTGCTTAATTTCATCTATCCGGTGAGAAATGTACACAATTCCAACACCCTGCTTACGAAGCTGATTTATAATCCGGAATAGATCGGCAATCTCCGTTTCACTTAAAGCAGCTGTCGGTTCATCCATCACTAACACTTCGGAGTTAAAAGACAATGCCTTGGCGATTTCCACCATTTGCTGCTTAGCGACGGTTAAATCCGCTACAAGCGTAGAAGGGTCCATATCAAGATCCATTAATTCGAAGAGCTGAAGCACTTTGCGGTTCAACTCCTTCTCATCCAAGAACAATCCAAAGCCTTTCTTCGGTTCACGTCCCATAAAAATATTCTGTGCAACACTCAAATCTTGAGAAAGATTCAATTCTTGATGAATCATTCCTATACCAGCATCCTGAGCGGCTTTGGGACTCAAAATTTCAATAGGCTTACCTTTATATACAATGGTACCTACATCCTTCTGATAAACACCCGTGAGAACTTTCATTAATGTGGATTTGCCTGCACCGTTCTCGCCCATTAATGCATGAACCTCACCCTTTAACAATTCAAATCGGCAATCGCTTAGCGCCTGTACACCAGGGAAACTTTTTTCGATGCCAGTCATGGATACGAGTACTTCTCCCAAGCTTCTCACCTCTTTACACGAAGTCTGTGTGATTAATTGTATAAGTCGTGCTCAATGGAAGGAATGGAATTTTCTCTTCTCCATGTTGAAAATCCCACTAAAAATTAAAGTATCTTACTGGTTTAGAGAATAAAAAAAACTACTCTTCCACAAAGGGAAAGAGTAGTTTTTGATTTTCTTCTGTGTACATATTGTCTTTATGGATAACAACTGAATCTGTATATATCTCAGGCGGGACCTTATCTCCGTTCAGAACGGACAATGCGGTTTTTACACCGAGGTAACCTATGCTAAAAGGTTTCTGAACGACCGTTGATTGAAGCACACCTGCTTCTAGCAACTTCACCTCGGCAATGGAGCTGTCGAATCCAACAAGCTTCACTTTACCCATAAGACCAAGCTCTTGAATAGCTCTCCCGGCACCAACAGTTGAAGGTTCATTAAGTCCAACAATGCCATCGAGATCCAGGCGCTTTTGAAGCAATTCCTTCGTCATGTTGTAAGCCGTCTCTTCCATCCCTTCACTGTAATAAGTTCCTACAATTTCGGTTCCTTTACGATAACTGAGGATGCTACGAACTCCTTGTTCCCGCTCTATCTGTGTTGACGTTCCTTGAACATAACTAATAATTGCAACCTTGGCATTAGGTGGTAGAAGCTCTGCCATCTCTCTACCTGCCTTCTGACCAGCATCAATATTATCCGTAGATATTAGACTTTCTGCATAATCGCCATTAATATCGGAATCAATCATGATCAGTGGGATGCCTGCTTTTCTGATCTTCTGCGCAGTAGGTACAAGACGGTTATAATCACCAGCAGCCATCACGATTGCATCTGGATCCTCTTGAATGGCTTGTTCGATCATCGAGATTTGTAGATCAACTTCAATCTCTTTAGGTGGGCCTATCACTGATGCTTGAACGTCAAATTCTTTAGAAGCTGTCTGAACCCCATCGGTTAACACTCGCCAGAACTCAATCTCCTCCGTAGCTTTCAATACAACAATAATCTTCTTGGATCCTGCTGAAAATTCTTTTATCCATAATGCATTTAAGGAAAAGCCCACAATGATCATCGCTATAAATGCTAGAACAATGTAACGTAATTTGAACATTCTGATCAGGCCAACTCCTCCTCCTTACTGCCCTGTTCATCAAAATGAATTGCAGGAATAGTCACAATCGCTGTCGTCCCCTCATTCAGGACACTTTTATAGGACAATCCATATTTTGAACCGAAGTATAACTGAATACGCTGATGAACATTCGCGATCCCAACCCCTACCTTGCTCGTATTATGTGAATCTGATGGGTAAAGGATCGTTCGTATGGTCTCCTCATCCATACCAATTCCATCATCTATAACCCGAAGCTCAATATCATGACCGATTCGAGCTCCATGAATATGAATCATACCCCTTCCTCGCTTGTTCTTAACCCCATGATAGATCGCATTTTCTACAAGGGGTTGAAGTAGAACTTTAAGCGTCATATACCGTTTAAGCGATGAATCAATATGGACCGTAAATTCGATCTTATCCTGATACCTCATCTGCTGGATTTTGAGATAGCTTGTAATGTGTTCGATTTCAGTTGCTAAAGGTATCAGCTCTTGGCCTTTGCTCAGTGATGCCCGGAATAATTTAGCTAGCGCTGATGTCATCAGAATAACCTCGTCATGCTTCTTACCCTCAGCCATCCAAATGATTGAATCGAGTGTGTTATAGAGAAAATGCGGATTGATCTGGGCTTGAAGGGCATTTAGCTCACTCTTGCGTTTGAACTCTTGTTCAACAACGATTTGATTCATTAATTCTTTGATCTTCATCATCATCAGATTAAAACTACGGGCCAAGCTGGATATTTCCTTTGAATGTCCAACTGGAACACGGATATCGAAGTTTCCTTTTTCCACTTCGTTCATATTCTCCTGCAATCTCTTTATCGGCCTTGTCAGATTCCGAGATATGAGATAAGAGACCATCACACCTACTCCTAAACAGAACAAGCCAGCTACTGCAAAAGAGAGCTTCATTTTCTTTTTGTTCTCAACCAGTGCATTCTCATAAAACACTCCGACAATTTTCCAACCGAATCCCGAATCCTTAACGGTGTATATCCGACTTACACCATCCTCTTGAGTAACAAATCCACCGCTTGGTTCTTGGAGTACACGTTCTATCTGCTCTGTCTTCAAATTGCTATATAGAAGCTGTTGTTGAGGATGGTACACAATATTACCTTCCCGATCCACAACAAATACATAGCCTCTATTTCCAAGATCCAACTGATTTAACATATCATTAATTACTTTAAAATTAAGATCTATAAGCAGAATACCAAGTCCTTGTGAACGATCTATCCCGCGTAGTTCACGGCTTAGCGAGACCACCCAGTGGTATTCATCTTTGATAACTGGCTGGACATGGGATGAAAAAATCACGGCCTGCCCAGCCGCATTCTGTGCCTGCTGGTACCAAGACTGTTCTGCTGGTGGACTGTTCGGATTCAACTGCACACCGCGCCGATCCGAAATAAATGTCCCATTGTAGCCGAATATATTAACCGATGTAATATCTTTTCTAGAGACAAGAATAGAGTGAAAATACTCTGATATTTTGGACTCTAGCGCTGACAATTTTTTTGGTGAAAGTGATTGGGCATACGCCAAGTATTCTCTCACGTCCGGATTATTCATTGCCGTCAAGGAGATATCCTTCATGCCTGTAATATAAGTCTGTATATTGGCGTTTACTTGATTGATCAATTCGGCTGTGTAACTCTCAGCCGTCTCTCGCACAGCCGATTCCGATAATCGGTAGGAGATAAATATGAGCAGTAATGCCGTCAACAGAACAAGCAAGACAAAGGTGCCTGCTATTCTAGATTGGATACTTTTGATTTTCATATTACGCCACATCATCATGCACCGTCTGCCATCATCTTCTGGCGGTAGTCAGTCGGCGTATCCCCCGTATATTTCTTAAAGAGCACACTGAAATACTGAGCATCCTGATAACCTGTTTTCATAGCAATCTCATAGGTTTTCAATGAAGAATGCTTTAACAGCTCCTTAGCCTTCTCCAATCGAATACGGGTTACATATTCTACAAAAGTCTTTCCGGTATGGGCCTTAAATAAAGAACTGAAATAGCTTGCACTCATAAAAATCCGGCTGCACACCGTTTTTACGGAAAGCTCTGTATCATCATAATTGTTATGAATAAATTGTACCGCTTCTGACATCTGATGACGCGAAATATCCTTACGTGTTTCAACGACTCCTTGGATGGCCTTCTCACACATATCCTTGAGCCAGTATTCTATCTCTTCCAATGAACGAAAAGAGTACAGCTCTGTTAATAGACGAGTTTCCTTACCGAGTAAATCTTTCTCACTACAGCCGATTTCCAGCAATGCCTGAAGTACAGCCAGCATCACCCTCAGCACTCGAATGTAGCACTGTTCAATGGATATCGATGCATGTTTAAGTTCTCCGATCAACCGACTGATCGAAAGATCAACATCTTCTGGTGTACCTGTCTTTATAGCAGATACAAGGGCATTCTCCGCATTCGTTCCGTCATATAGTGGCATTGAACTTCTATTCTCTAGATCTAATATACTTACAACTTGATCACTACCCATTAGCAGACGATATTCCAGCGCCGATACAGAAGCTTGGCAAGAGTGTCTGAGATCTTTCAGTTCACGACAGATCGTTCCCACTCCAACCGTTACCGTAAAGGACAGATAGCGTTTAATGGAACTGCGAATGGCCTCGGCCATTTCTTGGGCACGTGTATATATTGCCTCTTCTCCCGTTCCGGATAATACAGTAATAACCTTATTCCCTTTATAACGAAATACAGCAGAAGCGGATTCATCGCTCATAATTTCTTGAATAATATTGTAGACAGCAAAAGCATACAGCTCATTATCGGTACCATGGTCATCAGGACGCAGTTCATCCATATCTGCCGCGATAGCTACAAATAAAGGACCGGTCAGTGCAATATCGAAGTATGCCATTTTACTCGATATTTCCCAATCGCTCAGTGCTGAGGACGCTAGACGTTCAAGAAATCTCTCTTTAAGTAGCGGAAGACTCTCGTTTAACTGTTGTTTCAATTGATTTAGATGTTCCTGATTTCCACGCTCTTCATCCATTTCGACTTTTAATTTATCCAGTATCTCACGGAGTTCCGCTGATGTAACCGGTTTCAAAATAAAATCTGTGACTTGTAGTTTCACAGCTTGCTGTGCGTATTCAAAATCATCATATCCCGTCAAAATTATGATCTTCGTTCGTGGATACAGCTCCACGATGCGTCGGGAGAGCTCCAGTCCATCCATAAAAGGCATATAAATATCGGTTAATACGACATCTGGTCGAAGACTAGCAACGACTTCTAAGGCCTCTTGTCCATTCTCACTTACACCCACACATACAAACCCATGTTCTTCCCATTGAATACGATCCCTAATTCCTTCTCGGACAATGGGTTCATCATCCACTATGATGATCTTATACAATTGAAACGCCCCCAACCAACCTAATGATATAATGTACGGATGAGCATGTACCTGATTACTCCTTGCAAATCATGAGAAGATTCCCATTCGGATCTTTAATAACAAACCATTGATTATTCTCGATCGTCGTCACGATATCAACTTCTGTTTCCACAGCGTAGGCGAATGCTGCTTCCAAATCATTCGTAAGTAGCATGAATGCAGGCGTTGTAATATGTGGTGCTCCACCCGGTTCCTCGCCTCCCCACATGGGCATTGTGTCTAAGATGAGTCCGGTTCCTTGCATAGGGAGAGGACATAAATGTCCATTCAAAATTTCACACTCCATTACATTTAGCCCAAGGAGCTGGCAATACCACAGTCGAGATTCCTCAAGGTCTCGAACCGGTACAAAGACACTACCTATTTTGTTTTGAATCGGGCTCTGCGATATAGAGAAGTGTGTGTCCCTCTCGTAGCGCTTCATCATATTCCCTCCAAATTGAACTGTTATTGTATTTAAGATAAAAAAACCGGATAACCTGATTACAGGCCTCCGGGTACGATCATGATGAAATATGATTAGAAGTATGGTGCGTGCTTAATAGAAACAACGCCTATTCTCTCGAATTTCGTCTGGCATCCTAAACGATAACCATCATCGATCTCTTCAGGATCCAGTCTATTCTCTTCGGCTTCATTCGCAGCGGACATATACTCCATTCCTTCACTTATATGACAACGACAGCGAGCACAAGTCCCTCTTTTACAAAAAGAGTTCCAATCAACTTCATTCCGTTCTGCAAGTTCGAGAATCGTCATACCGACAACCGGAACAACATCCTGCTCGGTGTTCCTTCCTCGTAACAGGACAAGCTTCTCTTCTGTACTTGCTTGTCTAGTAGGAGTGGATGCCTCGGAAGTTTCAAGAACAGATTCTTTCTTCTCCCGACCTTTCCAAAATTTAAACACGCTGTACTTCCCTCCTCAATCAGATAGACTAAACTTATGTAATTAGGGAATTCGGCAGAAGATGCTTATGGAGCAATCTCTTGATTTCAAAAATATCATTCAGTTCTGTAATTTCTCTGCCTGTATATTTCTCATAAATTGCTTTTACAAAATTCGCACCAAAATCATGCATCAGCGTTCCTGCAAATAATCGATCAATAAACTCATTATACTTCATCCCCAGCCCCTTAATAAACTCAAAAATACCTTCGATATCACTTTGCAATAATTCAAATATAATCGGAGGAAACTCATATTCAACCGGTGCAATTGTACTATCAGCGAAATCAATAATATAGAGCTGTCCAATCGTGTTGATCAGTACATTGTCACCTGTTAGATCACCATGCACATGAACATAAGTTTGAATCTTATACTCTCTTAGGTAATCTTTAATTTGCTTGCTTACTTCGGGTGCTGCAATATGCCATCTCTCGTTATGTACTGCTCTATCTATAAGGAATTCACGACTAAACTCTTCATCAGGACGAATATTTAACTTCGATAAATTATGCTGCAGCTCTTTGATGAACTGTTTCTTTTTTTCGAGAGTTAATTGAGTGAAGACATCGCCAGCACTTTCCCCTTCAATATAATCCATAATGAGGTATTTGAATGCATACTTATCTTTTAACGTGCCCGCAGCAACAATGGATGGCGTATGAATCCCTTGCTGGATGGCTCTTTGCATTGCTGTTTGTTCAGCTCTGTAATCTGAGTCTGTATCTAAACCCGATTCTGATGGCGCAAAAATCTTAATGACATATTCCCCTGTTTTGAACACCGCATTAGTTCCTGGCTTCAAATGAGAGATATGCTCTGCTCCAGTCAGTTGTTCTCTTGCAAATATTTCTTCTATTAATAGCCTGAAATCTTCTATGGACTGATAAACAGCTCCCCAGGAATGCCAGTTGTTAATTTCTCTTCGAAATAAGTAAGACATAACGATTAATCCTCCATGTTCATCACTTTGAAATACGATCATATATTTAAAAAGCCCGCGATATTAATCGCGGGCTTTGATTCATTATTAATTAATAGTTCCTACCATCTGCACATAATTCTCTTGACTGATCACTCGACGTGCAGTTACATAACGAGTCTTATAATAAGATTCAGACAATTTACTGATTCTTACACCCTTACTTGTTGATGCATGAGCAAATTGATCATTTCCGACATAAATTCCTGCGTGAGAAACTCCACGACCACTTGTATTAAAGAATACCAAATCTCCCATTCGAAGGTCTTCTTGATCTACATGAGTCCCCGCTTTGGCTTGTGCAGCGGATGTACGAGGCAAATCTAGATCATATTGATTCATTATGTACAGAATAAATCCTGAGCAGTCAAATCCACTTTCCGTTGTTCCACCCCATTTATACGGAGTTCCAACCAACTGTGTTACTTGACTTTGAAGCTTTGGCATATCAGCGTATGCTGTGAAGGCGCCAGAAGAAAAAATAAGTGCAGACCCTAGTAATGATATAATGACTTTCTTCAAAACACTTTCTCCCTTCGGTGCCTACGGAGTTAGCTAAGGGTTCGGCTGAAGGTCTCCTATATTCCCTCTATTGCAAGAATAATTCACCCGGATCGGTTCCCCCGTTTTCAAAAACGAAATTCGGCAAAATTCATTAATATTTTGTAACCCTATCATACTGTAATATATTTTGGCTAGATATGTCAATGATATGAGTGACAAAAATGTAATTTCTTCCTCTACTTATTCCTTCTCTCACTATCATTCCCCTATTTTTTACCTATCCGTAAACGGTTGGACTATACCAGATGTTATTTCAAATTAAGACATCAAAAAGGGGCTGTCCCAAAAGATCTAGGATCTTGCGTGATGGCCTCGTTTGTTGTTGTGAGATGCTCCGCGTACGAAACGTTCCTCCCCTCGCTGTTGCCCCCAAATTTCCGGGAATTATTCTAGCAAGGAAGAAATTCGGGGGCAAAGGCGACCGCTACCGCTGGTCCGGAATCGTTTCGTTCTCTCCGCTGCTTCGTGCATACCATTCAAAGACAGATAACAGAAGGAAACCGCCCTCTAGTAGAATGGAAGTACGACCAACCATGTAAGAAGGATTTGTACATTCAATATACCATTGATCAATTTTATCTGCCAATGGATTTAGAGGACGACATTCCGTCCAATCACCTTGTTCGTGTAGTCAATGAAGCGGTCAATCGCTTAGATGACCGAATCTTCCAGGATGCCTATCAGGTGGAGGACGAAATAGCTAACTCACCAAGATCCTCATTTACGCCTACACCCAGCGACTGTATTCCTCTCGTCAAATCGCCAAGGTACTCGACAGAGAGCGGATATGAGATTCGAAAGCGACACTACCGGGGAGAAAGCTGTGAAGGTTGTCCACTCAAAGAAGCTTGCACCAAAGCTAAAGGGAATCGTGAAATCACGGTAAGCATGGAATACCTTCGGTACAAACAACAAGCTCGTGAGAAACTTAGAAGTGAGAAAGGGTACGCACTGTCGGTTTGAAGGATGATGGAACCGGAAAGTGTATTTGGGCAAATCAAGAACAACCGAGGGTTTAGACGATTTCTGCTTCGAGGCCTGTCGAAAGTCAGCCTTGAGGTCGGATGGCTTT
The DNA here is from genome assembly GCF_058781425.1 of Paenibacillus sp. FW507-14B1B. Lineage (NCBI taxonomy): Bacteria > Bacillati > Bacillota > Bacilli > Caryophanales > Paenibacillaceae > Paenibacillus > Paenibacillus sp. FW507-14B1B. The sequence continues at coordinate 138,520 of NZ_JBYSWS010000002.1, forward strand.
CACTCGCCCATAAACTGTTGAAGAAGGCGGCAATAGACCAAAATAAAGACATGGCGGTGCTGGGATAACCTCCCTGACTCCACCATGTCTTTATTTTTTGCTCCATATTTCACTCATGTGAGCTGCTTCTTTAAACAAGAATCTACTATTAACTCTACTAATATCGTTTAAGCTGCCATAGCTCGGCATGCATCAGCACATCTGAAACATGCCTCGGCGCAGCGCTGGCAGTGTTCATGATCATGCTTTTTGCATTCATTGCCGCATCTCTCACACATTTCTGCACATGCCTCGCAGATTTGTTTGACATAAGAGCTATTAATAGACATTGCATGTGCTGCAAAGGCACATAAATCTGCACACTCTCGATCTAGGCGGATACACTCCTTCATCATTTCCATATGTTCTTCTTCCAGACAAGCGGAATAACAGTGGTTACAAGCCTGCATACAACGTAGACATTCATCGATACATTTCTGCATTTGTTCATGTGACATAGGTAGTTCTCCCTTCAGAATCGAATTTCACCTTTTGCAAACGAGGCTACCTCTTATTAAACAGAAATTGTGTGGTTTCTGTGTAGAATGGATATATACTCACAAAATTTTCACAAAATACATCACAATCGAGCTTTCATTGACTAGTCGTTTCAACTTCTTTAAACTGAAATGAACAAGAAAATCGGCATTCAAGAAGCATGTATAGAGGTGACTTATGAATAGAGAGATATTTGAGAGCAAAATGGCAACCATCATCGACCCCAATCTAAAACTTCCTTTGATTCAGATTGGATACATCCGTGATGTCATGTTGAAGGAAGACAAAGCTGCACTGACCCTGATCGCTACCGAACAAGATCAGACACAAGGCGTAACAGAAACCCAGAAACAGCAGATCGAAGAGCTGCTTCGTACCATAGGAGTATCAAATATACATATAAGAATAAAGACAGTATCCGAAGAGGAGAAACAACACATATCCGTTAGAGCACTGGAGATGCAACAATCACAGACAAAATCAGCAGCAAGACCTGCAGCTCCGAATCCCTTTCCAGTGAGCCCCATGGTTAAAGCTGGGGTGAAATTCATCGCCATTGCTAGTGGCAAAGGCGGCGTTGGTAAATCTACTGTGACTCTGAATCTCGCAAAAGCTTTGCATAAAGTCGGTAAAAGAGTCGGCATTATTGATGCTGATATTTATGGCTTCAGTATACCTGACATGATGGGGATTCATGAGAAACCTGAACCTACGAATAGTCGTCCCACACCACTGCAGCGAGATGGAATCCAAGTGATCTCTACAGGTTTTTTTGTCAAAGGTAATGATCCTGTCTTGTGGCGTGGCCCTCGGCTTGGAAGAATGCTCTCTAGTTTTTTGAACGATGTAATGTGGGGTCCTCTGGATTATATGCTAATCGATCTTCCCCCTGGGACCGGTGATATTGCCCTAGCTATCCATCAGATGCTACCAGAGTGCTCTGAAATTATCGTTACGACACCGCAATCCACAGCTACAGTTGTTGCAGAACGTGCAGGAATGATGGCACTCCAGACCCATCACCATATTATTGGGGTTATTGAGAATATGTCTTACTATGAAGATCTGTCAGGAAATAAACATTATATCTTTGGTAAAGGCGGCGGTTCAAAGTTAGCAGAACAGCTAAATACCTCCGTGCTGGCTCAGGTTCCGATCATCCCGGATGAACAACAATCCACGAATCCTGATCTTCTGAAGCAAATCTACGATGATATAGCTATTCATGTTGTTCAGACGCTTTCATAATGATTGTAAATTAAAAACACCCTTCCCTATAGGTGAGCTGAAAGTAACTCTGCACCTATGAGGAAGGGTGTTTATTTAAGTATTAGCTTCATTTGTTCTTATAGTATTCCACAGCCTTTTCGTAATAAGGCTTCTCTTCTTCCGGCAAATCATCGATATAAAATACTGCTGTCACGGGACAAGCTGCTTCACAAGCGCCACAGGAAATACAAATATCCGGGTCAATGTAGAATTGATCGTCTCCTTCTTCAATGCAATCAACTGGACATACGTCGACACATTCACCAGCTTTTTCATCTATACAAGCTGAGCCAATAACATACATGGATTAATCCCCTCTTTTCGCTAATCTACTCTAAGCTACCTCATTTAATCATACATCAAAACTAGAAAAAGTAGGACAAGAAATATCCTCATAAGGACTTTTTAAACAAAAAGATATAATAATTATGTGAAACATTTATTACTTTGTCAATTCATTTTAGGAAAGATCTTCTATTCTAATCCTCCGTCAGTACTTATACGCTGGAATTATATAGATGTTTGAATTTAACAAAACTCTTGGGGAGCGTGAATGATAAATGGGACCCTTTACTAATGACTTGTTAAGAGACAAAGTTATATTAATTACCGGTGGTGCCACAGGACTTGGCCGCGCTATGGGTGAGAAGTTTTTAGAGCTGGGAGCTAAACTTGCGATCTGTGGCCGCCGCGAAGAAGTACTGAAGAATGCAGCAGAAGAAATGAGTCCCTTGGGACACGACGTCTATTATAGAAGCTGTGATGTACGTGATCCCCTTCAAGTCCAAGCGCTTATCGATGCTGTAGAGAGTCACTATGGTGGCATAGATATTCTCGTAAATAACGCTGCCGGCAATTTCATCAGTCCCACAGAACGACTATCTTCACGCGCTGTTGATGCAGTACTCAACATTGTACTTCACGGGACTTTTTATACAACCCTGGAAGTCGGTAAGCGCTGGATTGAGAGAGGTTCATCTGGAACCATGCTTAATATCGTGACAACCTATGCTTCAACGGGTTCCGGATATGTTGTACCCTCCGCGGCCGCCAAGGCTGGGGTACTGGCGATCACCCGCTCACTTGCCGTAGAATGGGCTCCCTACGGTATACGTCAAGTTGCCATTGCCCCTGGTCCGTTTCCAACAGAAGGTGCATGGTCTCGGCTGGCTCCTACCCCAGAGTTTGAACAGAAGATGATTAATCGCGTTCCACTTGGTCGCGTTGGCAATAAGGATGAGTTATCCAATCTGGCAGCCTTCCTAATATCTGATTACGCAGCCTACATTAATGGCGACGTTATTACAATCGATGGCGGTGAGTGGCTTCAAGGTGCTGGACAATTTAATGATCTTGGTGAGTTAACCTCTGAGCAGTGGGATGAAATTTCTCCTTTAACCCGTAAGGGTAAGTAAACCGGATTGGTATCCATGGTTGAAGTTTGATTGAAGTTCGTGTTTTAACTACCTAAACACAAAATATCCCCTTCTGTGTACCTATAAAGCCCTGTACACGGAAGAGGATGCATATAAGAATATTACACAATAAACCTGAGTCTGCTCTATTCGAACTGATCCACAAGCAGTGCATAGACAATTCCAGGTCCATGGACACCAATTGTCAAGTCGTTCTCTATATCCGCAGAACGGCTAGGACCCGAAATAAAATGGATACCCGCTGGAAGACTCTCTCTTCCAGCTTCATCAAAGTTCACTAATATTTCACCAAGACGAGTCTTTAAGCGTTCTATCGGAATAATGACAATGAGTACTGTGGGAAGCAAACTAACAGATCTGCCTTTGTCCGGCGAGGACATGACAACCATCGATCCGGTATACGCTGCCGCATGATCCGCCACAACGATTCCGAAGTCAGCTTCTGCTGCTGTTGAGCGCCAGTCTGTTTCAGGATGGTCATTCCAGACGGAAATCTCTGTATTAGGAAGCGTGCTCTCTAAATTAAGTTCCGAAAGCTCCTTTTGATTTTGCCTTAAGATCCGACTAGCACTCATCTCTCCTGCTTTCGTCGTAATGAATTGCTTCACTTGGTCCATGCCCGCTACATGCACAACATAACCACCTGCAGCTTCCATGTTCGATGTGAAATGTTGAATCCGCTCTTGGGGTGTCCAGCTAAAATCATTCCAGAATTCGGGAGCGCCGCGGAAAGGCTGTTCCGGCTTCTTAAGCACACGTGGTCTGTTCAGCTTAGCGGCAATTCCATTCATAAACGCTTCCTGTTTCTTCTTCGACTTCGACTCTAGATCGGCAAGCCATTCCTGATGAGATTGCTGTTTAGTCATGGTGTCCCCCTCCCGTCTCTCGATCCTTCATGATCTGCTTCAGCCTGTTCTCCATCCCTGCATCCATTTCCTTAACGCCATTACGGATTTCCTGCTCCAGTGTCGGCCACTTATCTCGGAAAGATTCCTTCGGCAAGCTCGGAGTAACACGGTATGAGTTCCATCCTTTTAACGGGCCGAGTTTCGAACGGATCTCGCCACCACGAACAATTAACTTCTGTCCAATCTTCCCAAGTCTGATCACAGCTTTATAGCGCTTAGAATTGCCCATGATGGCTGCAAATCCACTCATTCCTGCTCTTTCAAGCTTATTGCCTCTGCCAGCCTCAACCTTACGCCGGCGCAAGGAGACAAGCATATCGTGTAGAGGGATCTTTACAGGACAAGCTTCATAACAAGCACCACATAGACTTGACGCATTCGCAATATCATCCCATTCCGCTACATTCTTCTGAAGAGCCGGTGTAAGTACCGCTCCTATAGGTCCACTGTAGGTTCCGCCATACGCATGTCCTCCGATCTGACGATAGACCGGACAAGCATTTAAACAAGCTCCACAGCGAATACAATTCAGAAGCTCCTGAAACTCCGGATCCCCTAGTTGCAAGGAACGACCATTGTCGATAATAATAATATGCATTTCCTCAGGACCGTCTCCGTCACGTTCTCTACGTGGTCCTGAAATACCGGACATATAAACCGTCAGTTTCTGCCCTGTAGCCGAACGAGGAAGTAAAGTCGCCATCACTTCGAGATCAGTCCAAGACGGAATAATCCGTTCCATCCCCATCAGTGTAATCTGTGTCTTCGGAAGTGTCGTTACCATACGAGCATTACCTTCGTTCTCGAACAATACCATCGAACCTGTTTCGGCAATCGCAAAGTTACAACCGGTCATACCTATATCCGCATCCAAAAACTTTTCTCTTAGCTTGTTCCGAACAAATCCAGCTAATATCGAAGTATCCGGTGGCAATGTCTCCCCTGCCTCCTTGGATAACAAATCTGCAATCTGGTAACGGTTTTTGTGAATGGCAGGAATGATAATATGCGACGGGGTTTCGTCTGCTAGCTGTATGATATACTCCCCAAGGTCAGTCTCTACGGCTTCTACCCTAATGGACTCGAGTGCTTTATTCAGATGCAGCTCCTCAGAAACCATCGATTTCGATTTCACAACGGATTTAGCAGAGTTCCGCTCAGCAATCTGAAGAGAAAGATTCACCGCTTCTTCAGCCGTATCTGCAAAATGGACATGAACTCCATTCGCGCGGGCATTATCTGCAAAGAGATTCAAGTAATAGTCAAGATTCGCAATCGTATGAAGCCGGATTTGACGTCCACGTTCACGCCATGTATCCCAGTTACCATGATCAGCGGATGCTTGCAGCTTCCCGCTTCGCAATCTCTCTGTCGTAAACCGTACCGCACTTCGTAGAAAATCATTGTTTAAGGCCAGGCTGGAGCGTTGTTTTACACTCATCTTTTTGGTCTCCGTTGTACTCATGCCTCTTTCACCCCTTCATAGAGAAGCTCGGCTAAATGCATGACCTGTACCTTCTCACCACGGTATCTGAGGTTGCCCGCAATATTCATCAGGCATGCCATATCGAGGCCGACCAATACGGAGGCTTCGGTCTCAATGACATGATCTACCTTCTCTGTAACCATTGCTCCTGAAATATCCGCCATTTTGACAGCGAACGTACCACCAAATCCGCAGCAGTCTTCTGCAAAAGGAAGCGGTACGAACTCCAGCCCCTTAACCTGCTGAAGCAGCTCCATCGGTTCATCCTTTACACCCAGCAGCCGACTGCCGTGACAGGATGGATGATACGTTACTTTTTGAGCGAATGTAGCGCCGATATCTGTTATACCGAGAACCTTAACGAGGAACTGAGTAAATTCATACGTTTTCTTTTGTAAATCTTCAGCTTTCTTCAAATAGATAGGATCATCTTTAAATAAGTCCGGGTAGTGATGAATCATGTATGTGCAGGAACCTGAGGGAGACACGACAAAGTCACTGTCCTCAAAAGCATCCAAAATGGTCTTGGCGGTTGTTCGTGCCTCATCCCAGTACCCGCTATTGTAAGCAGGCTGTCCGCAGCAGGTCTGAATGTCTGGAAATTCAAGTGTAACGCCATACCGGGCTAATAGACGAACCATCGCTTCAGATACGCGTGGGAATAAAGCATCACTTAAACAGGTTACAAACAAGGATATTTTCATAAGTAGCACCCCACTTACTATTCAGTTAGTCATACGCTGGCAGATTATACAGATATCATTTGGATTCCACGCTTTATAAAAGGTTCCGCATCGGTTGTCGCAAGACGCTGATCCGTAATAATCGTATTCACACGCTCAAGATCCGCCACTTTAGTGAAAGCTTGAACGCCGAATTTACTCGCATCTGCAAGAAGAATGACCTGATCCGCCATCCCGATCATTTTGTGTTTAATTCTCGCCTGCAGCTCATTGGATTCGCTTAACCCTCTCTCGACGTGAACACCTTTGAAGGAAAGAAATGCTTTATCCACATGATAGGAGTCCAGAGAACGCTCTGCTAAAGGACCTACAAACGATAAAGAACGATGAGCCAATATACCACCAGTGGAGATGACTTCAATCTTCTCCTTGCCGCTTAATTCAGCCGCGACTTTAATTGAATTCGTCAGTACCGTTAGAGGGTAATCTGGAATCAGTCGTGCCATATACCAAGCAGTCGAGCTCGCATCGAGTAAAATCCGCTGATTAGGTTCGATCTGTTTTACAGCTTCCTCGGCAATGCGCTGCTTCTCTTCGGCATGCATAATTTCTCGTTCAGTAAAAGGAATCTCCGGTTGCGAACGCCAAGAAAACGGTTGATCTTTCACACTAACCGCGCCTCCATGGGACCGGCGAAGACGTCCTGAATCCTCAAGCCGATCTAAATCCCGGCGGATCGTTTCCTCCGTTACACCACAAAGCTCGCTCAGTTCGGTTACCCGGATACTTCCTCTTTCATTGACCAACTGCACAATTTTCTCATAACGTTCAGCAACCAGCATAAATCTCTTCATCCTTACTATTGTATTTTTGAAGTCAAATTCACGATTCGACGAATATTTCGTAAGCTTCAGCCTACCCTGCCACTTGTTCCGGCTCATTTACCTTAACCTCAAAAGATTCGCAGATCAACCTTCTAGCCTGTGAAATTCGTCCAACCTTTTCTGCTCAAAAGAGACGCTTCAAACTCCGCTATAATAACCGTGTCCAAAGCGTCTCTCCCTATTATTCATTTATTGTAATACAGAATTAATTCCGTTTTTTAACGGGTAAATGCAGCAGGTACACCACCGTCAATAGTGAGCATGCATCCTGTCGTTTTCTCCGAACGCGATGACGCGAAGAATGCGATTCCTTCTGCGATATCTCTTGGATAAATGTTTACTAGCAGTGTTGTCCGCTTTCGGTAATACTCTTCAAGCTGATCCGGTTCAATACCATAAGCGGCTGCACGCTCATTGCGCCAATTAGAATTCCAAATCGCAGAACCTTGTAGAATCGCATCCGGAAGGACCGTATTCACCCGAATACCATACTGTCCACCTTCAGCCGCAATACAACGTGCCAAGTGTGCTTCCAGTGCTTTCACAGAGCTATAAGCTGAGGCATTCTTGCCGGCATACACAGAGTTCTTCGAACCCACGAATACCATGCTGCCCCCGATACTTTGCTGTTTCATGATCTTAAACGCTTCACGAGCAACAAGGAAGTAACCTGTTCCAAGAACATTCATGTTCAGATTCCATTCTTTAAGTGTTGTTTCATCAAAAGGACTGGAAGTTGCAAGGCCAGCATTGTTCACGATGATATCAACACCGCCATAAGTTAGTGAAGTAGCTTGATATGCAGCATACACCGCTTCTTCATCCGTTACATCCATCTTCACAGCGATCGCACGGTTTTCACCGTATGTCTCATTAATCTCTGCAGCCACCTTCTCTGCACCTTCAAGGTTCAGGTCTGCAAGGACAACATGTGCTCCTTCAGAAACGAGTCGACGTGCGGTTTCACTGCCGATTCCACCTGCTCCTCCAGTAATAAAAGCTACCTGACGGGAGAATTCAGCTTCCTTCGGAGCCAAAGTTAACTTATAAAGCTCTAATGGCCAATACTCTACGTTATAAGATTCGTTCTCACTCAGAGATACGAATTGACCGAGTGCTGTTGCCCCGCGCATAACAGCAATTGCCCGATGATAAAGTGCACCACTTACTTTAGAATTTGACCAGCTTTTGCCGGAGTTAATCATCCCAACACCCGGAATCAAAATAACACGAGGAGCGGCTTCAAACATTACATCTCCTTCATGCTTGTTACGGTCAAAATAAGCTTTGTATTGTTCTTTATATGAAGCAATACCTTCTTGCAGTTTCACTTTAAGTCCTTCAATATCATGTGCATTAGGTGTCCAGTCAATAAAAAGAGGGACCATTTTGGTATGTACCAAGTGATCTGGGCAAGCCGCTCCAACCTGTGAAAGCTCTGCTGAATTTTTACCACCGACAAAATCCAGCACATCTGCCTCGTCATCAAAGGAAAGGATCATCTTCTTCACATCACTTACCGCACCACGAACCAAAGGCATCACTTCTGCGGCAATTCGATGACGTACATCAGCAGGTAGCGCTTCATGTTTCACACCACCAAATAATTGATCTTGCTTAAATTTACTTTCAATAAAACTTTCCGCTTCACTGATGATTTTGATCGTTTGAGCATAGCACTCCTCAGAAGTTTCACCCCAGGTTACAAGGCCGTGCTTCTCCATTAATACCAGTTCAGCATTCGGATTACTTCGAACACCTTCAGCGATCATCTTGGATAGCGTAAATCCAGGTCGTACATAAGGAACCCACACGAAACGGTCACCAAAGATCTCCTTCGCTAGCTCCTTACCGTTGTCCGCACAGCAAAGACTGATGATGGAGTCGGGATGGGTATGGTCCACATGTTTAAAAGGAAGAAACGCATGCAACAATGTTTCAATCGAAGCTCTTGGATCTTTGGCATCAATCATACAATTCGCGAGATATGCTACCATCTCTTCATCTGGCATTTGATCGCGCTCGAACAATGGTCTAATATCATCCATTCGAAGTCCTGTAAAATTGCCTGCTTTCATAGAAGCAAGATCAGACCCACTTCCCTTAACATACATCACTTCCACATCACGGCCGCGGAAATCTTTTACGATTGTTTTGCTTGATGTATTTCCTCCGCCCCAATTGCACACGCGGCGATCTGAACCAATAATATTAGAGCGGTATACAAGTTCGTCTAGCGTGTTGTTCGCTTGAGCTGCCTCTGTATTGTTCCATAAACTTTGAACCATGAATGAATCTCCCTTCGGATGCGTTAATTTGGATTTGTAACGAAATATTCACAATGTATTTGAAAACATAATAACACGCCCGTTTACTTTTGAATAGGTTTAATTCAAAAGTAAACGGGCAAAAAGTTGATTATATATTTCGTTTTTTTGTTAACGAATAGCTTTATTCCAAGTGAAATGCTTCTTTAAGATCTTGGATCTTAGCCTCATCGATATGCTGTACAGGTCCCAAAATAAAAGTATCTATTAATGCTTTTGCACTGTACTCTGCCACTTCGAGCCGATCAAATGCGTTAAGCAAGGATGAGCCGGTTACGATGACACAGTCATTCTCCGCAATGGCAAGTGGAGTATCCTTTTTGAAATAAGCTGCAGCTTGTTCGACTTGATGAACGACCATACCAAACGGAAGTTTCGGCATTTCTCTAAGCAAGATATAACTTTCCGGAATCGTACGTGAATCGAATGATGTATCTGTCACAGCAAATGCCATAATGTTAGGTGGATGCGCAATAATAATGGACTTCACATGGGGTTGTGTCTTATAGATAAGCTCATGGAACTCCACCGAACGACTCGGTATTTTGCCTGCCTCATATTTTCCTTGCTCAACTCGAACTAAATCTTTGGGCTGCAAATACTTCCTGTCATCCCCGTAAGGCGTAATTACGAAAGAACCATCTGACATTCGCTGTGAGAATGTTCCTTGTGTGCTGATGAATAATCTTTGGTCATACGCTCTAGAGATGAGCATACACATTTCTCTTCGTATTTCGCGTTCCTCGGTTGTATATTCTCCCGGTTGAAACTCACTCATCTTTACTTGGGGCTTATCTCGGCTAACCATCTGCAGTGTGATGGGTGTACCAATCCGATGAGCATTAATTTCTAATCTAGCGCAGTATTCCAACGTCTCAAACGCACGGAATGCCTCAAATAAATTGTTCCCACCTACAACTACACCGTGATTCTCAAGCATGACACTATTCATACCTTTAGCGAACTCAGCCGCGATATTCTCACCAAGCTTTTCACTTCCTGGAAGCGCATATTCAGCCATTCCTACGTCGCCCACAATAAGTTCTTCATTCGGAAGCAGCTTCGTATTTGGAATTTTTCGAACGATACTAAACGATACTAACGCAGGAGGATGAGCATGCACTACGGCTTTTAAATCTGGACGTGTGCGGTAAATCAAACGATGAAACGGAAATTCGCTTGAAGGTTTATGGTGACCGTTCACCGATCCATCAGCTTTTACACATACGATATCTGTCCGTGTTAAGGCTCCCTTATCCACTCCGGCCGGCGTGATCCATATATCCCCGTTCTCATCTTTAATGGACAGATTCCCTCCAGACGTTGTGGTCATTCCATAGCTGTAGATCCGTTCCATCATCATCAATAATTGATCAGCCGGATGAAGCATTTCTGTTTGCATGTTCAGCGCCTCCAATTAACAAAAGATTTCAAATATATTTAATGTTTGTTTTCTTTTGTTTTTTTGTTTTTAAGTTTACTTCAAGGAATTGTATTCGGCAATGATGAATCGCACTCACTAATCCTTTTCTATGTAAATGAATCATAAAAAAAGCAGCCCTGAATAGAGCTGCTTCATACTTATTCTATTTATAATATTAAATGAATAAAAAAGGCACTAAGAATAATAATGCAATCGAAGTCCAAGCTAAGGCAGCCCCAGGGTAACCAAACCCGCCTCCGTATCCATATCCGTAACCAAATCCAGGTCCAAAGGCCGAGGTTTCTGCCTTCTTCACCATAGACTTCAGTTGTTTTTTCGCCTTGTCTGGCTTTGTTGACATTATATTAGCGCTTGGATACGCTTCTTCAAACTCCAGTCCTTTGTCACTTACACCCCTAAGAGTTCCAGTTATTTGTGTACCATCATGAAGCACTGCGCAAACCTGACGGCCTACATAAGGTTTGCAAGTATCTACTGAAAGTGGATAAATGTTATGCACCGCTCATCCTCCTCACCCGTTGAATTGATTCATTTTATTCCAATGGGTGAGTTCCTGTCAGATACAAACGTCTACTTTTTATAGATTACTTCAACTTATTAGCTGTATTATTTCGATTTTTCATAGGCTTTCACCATAATGCTATGATCAATGGCCCCTTGAAACCGGTCTGTAATAATTCCTTGTTTATTAAGAACATAAGTCGTAGGATATGCAACGATCTTGTACTTATCCGTCACCTCTCCCTGAAGATCATATACCATTGGAAATGTTGCCCCTACTTCTTCTAGAAAAGCTCCCGGATCCTCCGCATTCTTCTCCAGATGTGTCATATTCACCGCTAATACAACCGTATCCTTGTCTTGATATTCTTCATAGAAATCCTGCATATATGGCATTTCGATTTTACACGGTGGACACCATGAAGCCCAGAAATTCAAGAGCACAGTCTTTCCTCTGTAATCTGATAGTTGAATTGACTCCCCATCTTTCGTCTGGAGAGAAAACGCTGGTGCCCTATTTCCAACTTTAAGTCCCTCAGGTATCGTTTCATCCACTTCCATATTTCCATTGCTCATCTGCATTTGAGTTTCGTCTCTCTTGCTGGAATAATCATATATACCCCAAGCAATAAGACCAAGTAATATCAAAATGGCAATTCCATTTTTCTTCACGAGCATCCCCCTTCATTAAGTTCTTCCGATGAATCAGCTGATTTTGTTCGATCTACTTAAGAATACATCCAATAACAGCAGGGCGAACGCTACAATGCCAAACGTAATTTGAACCGAGTTAAATCCAGCCACAACAGTGGAACGATTCGGATCAAAGAAAGGGATCAGTACCGAGCCAATGCTGTACCATAAGGCGAGTGAGCTAAATACACGTATCGAAACATCATATTTCACCCAAACGAGCACCAAGAATACGCCTTGAAGTATCACATACATAAAGCCAATGATCCATAAGGATTCATCCCACAACCATAAAAAGAGGCATCTTGTAAAAGCTCCTGCTAAATATGCTAATATGGACGCCTTTAACAATGGAATGATCCACAACTTATTTTTGTTCAGCCGAAATCCTATATATACAAGGGCTAAAGCTGTTCCTAGAAGGATCCCTTTGTCCCCACCCGTAAAGTACAATAGAGATAACGGATTCTGAATCGTGCGTATTGGATCGAATACGATCATGCTGAACTTCCAGACGACAAATCCAATGATCAATGCGTTAACATAGGTATCTAGAATAAAACTCGATTCTTTTCGATTTCGAAGACGAATCTTTAGAACGATAAAGCCGACTATCGCAGATAAAAGAAAGATCAATATATCCGCCCGGATCATGAATGGACCCAAAGCTATCGTACTCAAACGCTTCCCTCCTTAAGTACCTCCCAACAAAAATTACCTATAGGGGTATACTCTATATGTTAGTAAGATCAAGTTCATATGTCAACTCTCTCAACTATCTTTTGTCTGCGATAACTAGAAAAAAGGTAGCCACTGGACCTAACAGTAAAGAAAGCAAGAACCAGTTCAGGCCGCTTCGATTCTTCCCTTGAGCAATTCCTGCATTAATTAGAGCCAGTGTACCCCACCCTACAAAATAACCTCTATCCATCGTTAATTCCTCCAATCATGCGTTCATACTAACAACTACTACGTTTAACATATGTCATCGTTCCATCCTAATGCTCTAATACTATTCAAATTGTCTTCCAATCTAATAAAAAAAGAGGCCGAAATTGGCCTCTTGGTCAGCTCTTATATAGCTGCATTTCATTTTAGATACTACGATCAATACAACTTATTAAGCGCTGCTCAATCTCCTGAGCAATTGCAGACAACTTATCGTTCTCTAAAAAGTTAATGAGGGCAGTCGGTTTAGGCATACCGATCTTTGTGGTTCCCTGGTCCTCATATACAGCAATTTTACAAGGAAGAAAGTAACCGACGAGCACATTCTCGGATAGAACACGATTCGCCTCTACCGGGTTACACACCTCTAGAATATAATACAGCTGATTGAAGTCTACACCTTTATCATTCAGCTTCTCTTTCATATCAAGGCTCCAGAGAACACCAAATTGTTCTTCTTTCAAGCTGTCCGTCAAATCTGAAATAGCCTGTGTCGGTGATTTATTCGTCTGAACGGTGTAATGAAACATGTTGACTCCTCCTTTAGAAGTAAAATACCTCTTACATATGATTACCCATACATTCAGGAGCAGATTCAACCATAGTAGAATACGCTTATTACAATTAAATCTTTACTGCCTCGTAAGTGAGCATTTGCTCAGCGTGGCTTGGTTGCTCACCATATTTATAATCTGCTGAAACTGTAATCTCACGAAACCCGATTTTCTCCAAAAGGAGTATAAATTCATAGTGACCGTACCAACTAAGAGGAAATCTCTGCAGCTCTGATTGAAGTAGCCGCCCATTTTTCCACTTTTCATATTTTAATAAAGACACCATTCGCTGCTCAAGCAAATTAACCTCTATTCGTGTCTCCTCAAGGGTAAGGACCTCTCCCGCTTCTGTGTCCCAGGTTCTTGTGGAGACAGACTTGGTATCGTAATCCGTGGGAAGAAATAGATCAAGTATGATTCTCCCGCCCGGAGCGAGATGTTCATATATCGTATGAAGTGCTGTGATAGCCGTCTCCCTGCCTTCAAGCAGTTGAAAAGAGCCCGCTGGAATGATAATGGCGTTGTACTGTTGCTTTAATTGGAAATTGTGCATTTCCTCCTTGTATAGACGCGGTGTTAATTCAAGCTCAGAACATCTACTACGACAAGACTCCAACATATCCTCTGAATTATCTAACCCATCCACCTTACATCCAGCCTGCAGCAGTGGAATTAGCACCCGTCCAGAACCGCAACCGACTTCCAGTACGCTCTCTGATGTATCGCCCAGACGTTCCTTATAATACTCTACATCACCAAAAGAATGTCCAAGCGGTTTGCTGAGATCATATACCTCTGTACATAGACTTCCATAATATTGCTGCATATGCTCATTCCTTTACGAGTTAATAGATTACTAGATTACAAATCATGCAAATTCAGTTCTTATTCACAGTATAAGACTTATAACACCCGCTTACTGTTCCGTTTGTGCTAAATACAAGTTGAATGCCTTCTCCGTTGCTGGTAAAAAAAATAACCCCTAGAATTTCATTGGATTATCCTGAGGATAATCCAATGTATATTCTAAGGGGTAACCTTTACGAAAGTGAAAGCTAGAGGAGATTATTATTAGGTCTTCTGTAATACCATCCACCACTTCGGATCAAAGCCTTCCAGTTCTACTTCTTGCAGCCCGAGATCTGCCTCATGAATCCATTCTCTGGCCAACTGGATGTAGTTGCTGTGAAAGTCTGAGCTGTAGCCCATATCCTCATAACCTGCATAGGTACAATTATCAAATATAAAGTACCCTTCTTCCTTCAGCAGTTTCATGCAGGTTTCTATAATGCTAATGAACTCGCTATAAGCTGCGGTCTTTAACTCTCCTCGGGCATGGTAGGCCATAACGGTCTGGAGCATCTTAGGTTCAGCGGTCCACCAATCCACATTAACGGTATCGTTTCCTTCTCGCTCTGCAACAATGGTCTGTATAATATCATTCATCGCATGATGAAATACAGCGACATCCACCTTACCTTCTCCGCAGTAACTCAGAATATTGACACCATTGTCTTCAATAATCTCTAGCTCAATACTTAACTCTGATGCCTTTTCCCTAAAACCGCTTGTTAGACTTTTATTGAGATTTGCTGTGATGTACTTGGCTCCTTCGTCTGCATAGGCATTCAACGCTTTAGGTATGAAGATTGTATCACCAGCAGCAATCTCAAACAGCTTCGCTTCTTTAGGGATATTGAAAGTCTCAAACAGATGAACATATGAAGAAGTGTAATAAAGTTCAAGTAATTCAGAATCAGTACGTTCATTCAGGGTAATCGGAGGAGTAATCATCCGAGCTAATTTCTGTTGCAGAGCCTCTTCAGATAAACTGGTTATTAATTCTAGCGTTTCATCCGAAAAGCCTCTCGTCAACCGTTCCATCTGACTGCCATCATGGTGAGATTTCGTCCGGTCCATAACCGTCACTCTCCCTCTATTCAAAGATCGATGATGTATACACTCAGAAGACTCCCTAAATTATAAAATGAATATGTGAGAATAACATCCCCTACTATGTATAATGATTTTTTTCAACGCTTAGTCCATGATGTTCTTGATTATTCTTCCTCTAAATAACCTTGCTCAATGAAAATACATACATACAAAAAAACAACCTGTCTGGATAACTCCAAACAGGTTCCATACAACAACTTATATCTTAAGATTCTCACCAATAAACTCTCCTATAAAAAACTCACTCCATACCAACCTGCTCTTTATCCATAATACCGTGCTTCAGCGCATAATTCCCCCAATGCGGCTTTCTCCCATCGATATCAATGAATCCATACACATCCGACAACACCCAACTGCTCAGAGACTTACCCGACTTCGTAAATACATCTGGATCTGCAGCGAGTGCCGCTACTGCTTGCCCAACGAAATACGGTGTCTCCGATTCGATAAAATGCGGTTCTTTCGCTACAGCATCGCGCCAATTCTCTTCCTCTACCTCATAGTACGCAAGCATTTGCTCTGATCGTAGGAAGCCTGGTGTAACTGATACGGCGGTTACATTATAGGGACGAAGATCCTCCGCCATTGCGGTAGCTAAGTGGATCGGAGATATTTTGGCCAAGCTGTAATATAACTGCCCCCGGTAGCTGTAACCAACACCATCTGTCATCTCGATGATGATCCCCTGCTTGCGCTTCACCATAAGAGGAGCACCATAATAGCTAGTAATCAGATGAGCCCGAACAGAGCGCTCTTGAAGCAGCATACCGGCAGCTAGAGAATGCTCCCAGAAAGGAACACCCCACTCTACATACTGCTCTCCTCCCCATATATCGTTGACAAGGATATCTAGCTGTCCGTTCTGTTCTTCATCCACTCGTTTAAAAAACGCTTCTACTTCTTTCTCTTCTGTATGGTCCACACGAACTGGAATACCCTTCCCACCGCGAGCTGTAACCATCTCAGCCGTTTCCTCTATCGTTTCGGGTCGGTTGATATCTGACCGTCCTTCCCTTGTGCTTCTTCCTGTGCAATATACGGTCGCACCCGCAGCACCTAACATGACTGCAATACCACGCCCAGCTCCTCTTGTTGCGCCCGCTACAACGGCTACTTTTCCTGACAAAGGTTTGTTATTCATATTAATAATCCTCCATTTATCATCGTGATCAGATTGAATATGTACCTAGTGTAGCAAACTATATATGACATCCTTTGTCTTATTTTCATGGTACACTAATATAAAAACATTTACTTGAGAGAAACGGGGTGAGCATCATCAAAGCTGACCGATTGATATCCATCCTTCTAATCTTACAAAATAAAGGCAAAATGACCTCCCGTCATCTTGCAGAACAATTAGAGGTATCAGAGCGAACGATTAACCGCGATATGGAAGCTCTTAGCGCCGCCGGTATTCCCATCTATGCAGAACGAGGGATTCACGGGGGCTGGCGTTTATCTGAGCAATACCAGACCAAGCTGACTGGCATGAAGAAGGAAGAACTGATGTCCCTGCTTCTCTCCAATCAGGATCATCTCCTCGGAGACTTAGGCATCTTGAAGCATTATGAGACAGCCTTTCAGAAAATATTAGCCTCATCCCCAGACTCCATCCGTAAGGAAGCAGAAGTGGTGAGATCTCGTATTCATATCGATGGTGCAGGGTGGAGCCCAGCACATGATACCATATCATGCTTATCAACGGTTCAAGACGCGGTGTGGAGTGAGCGAAAGCTAGCGATTCAGTACCAGCGTGAAGATAAAATCGTCGAGCGAATCATCCATCCCCTTGGCCTCATCGCTAAACGGAACGTTTGGTATGTCGCCGCTGAAACCGATGGCGAATTGCGTACATACCGAATATCCCGGTTATTGAACGCCAAGCTGCTCGAGGATTCTTTTGAACGGCCTGCTAACTTTAACTTAGCCAGCTACTGGGAGTCCTCCATGAAAGAGTTTAAACAAAACTTGCCCCGTTATCACGCTACTCTTTATCTCGAAGAGTCACGACTAAGTCGACTTGAGCGGGAGCGCTACGTTAAGATCCTCAACCAAACCCCTTATAAGCAGGATTGGCTAAAAGCCGAAGTACAATTCGATACATTGGAGTCTGCTTGCGAGATTATTTTGTCACACGGACCGTTTATTCGAGTACACAGCCCTGTAGAACTCAAGGAACGGGTAATCGCCCAAGCTAAGCTAATGATGGAGCAGTATGAATCTACAAACGAGGAATGAATCTGATTCCTGATAATGACCGGAGGTATATCATGTCACAAGCTTCACGATCGACCAATAGCAGTATCAAAATCGCAGCACCCAAAATCCCCAAAGTACTTGATTCCATATCATTATCTGATCTTGAGATCGAGGACGAATCCAGCTTCAGACAAGTTGTCATTGAGGATGAACGCATCTCCTATGCGAATGCCAAGAAAGTATTATTTGATCAAACGGTATTTAACCGGGCGACTTTTGGACACACTTCACTTCAAAATGCTGAGCTAACCGATGTCGTATTTAATCACTGCGATTTGTCTAATGTCGACTTAAGTGATGCCATCATTCACAGAACACAATTTAATCACTGCAAAATACTAGGGCTTGATCTTACAGCAGCAACCATCCGAAACACTTCGTTTCATCATTGTACCGGAGATTATGCCACCCTTCGTTTTGCGAATATGAAGCAGGTATCCTTCCGCTCTACTTCACTAATTAAATCGGATTTCTATCATTCTGAATTATCGAAGGTGGATTTTGAAGATACCAACATTGACCAAGCACAGTTCTCCGGTACGAAGCTCGCTGGAATTGATCTAAGCAAAACAGATTTTCATAATCTAGGTTGTACATTAGAGGACCTTCAGGGATGCATTATCTCACCTACTCAGGCCGTTTTATTCACCAAAATATTTGGACTGATCGTAAAAGAATAAAATATCCCAAAGAAGACAAGCTTTCGCCCAAAAGGACGATCACTTGTCTTCTTTAATCTTTTGAATTCTACAATTGAATGAAAACGAGTAGACCTTAGCAAATGTTGTATAATAAAAAAATAATTATCTCTATCTATCTCATCACGAAGGAAGCGAACATACATGACGATCTTTTTCACCATGCTGCTCATGGGGCTCCTTCTTGGATTTGTTGGAGCCGGCGGGTCAGGATTCATCATCGCCTTACTTGTAACAATCTTTCATATCCCCGTTCATACCGCTCTTGGCACATCAATTGCCGCAATGGTATTTACGATGATCTCCGGATCGATCAGCCATATGCGGGAGCGCAACACCATCTTCTCCGTGGGATTAGCCGTCGGACTGTTTGGGGCAATCGGAGCTTATGCAGGTAGCTTTGCAGCCCGTCTCATTCCAGAGGACAAGCTGGTATGGTGTACGGCCCTAATGCTCTTTCTTTCCGGTATCTTAATATGGGCAAGGACCCGAATGACTCTTACTAGTCGTCCCATTCTCAATTCCGTTCGATCATCTCATTTCTGGATGATGGCTGCGATCTCAGGACTACTCACAGGTGGTATGTCAGGGGTATTCGGAATCGGCTCTACTCCCTTTATCCAGCTTGCACTTATGATTCTGTTCCATATGCCTATGAGGCTTGCTGTAGGCACAACAATGCTTGTCATCATGCCAATTGCTTTATTCGGAGGCTTCGGCTATTTCCAGGCCGGATATATCGATTGGATTCTTCTTCTACAGGTGGTTGCCGGCACGATGATCGGTTCTTATATAGGTGCTAAGTTTACTGCTAGGGCACCTAAAATACTACTCAGATTAGCCATGATCGCCGTACCTATGTTAGGTGGAACAATCATGTTATTAGGATAAGATAATATAGAAATACCGGATGATTCCCTTTTTAATCTGTATTTTCATCAGCTGACAAATTGTCCGTGAGAGGATCGATATTCTCATCAAATTTTTGGGGGCTCGGGACATTCGTTATTCCTTCAGACTGTTCCACCCAATACCCAATGTTTCGATATAATTCTGCATAAGATTGGTCCAGTATCTCTTCGGGAATATGTTCTGCATTTATGAAATGATCCGGCTCTTGCTGCTCCATATTTATCGCCTCCTTGT
Organism: Paenibacillus sp. FW507-14B1B; assembly: GCF_058781425.1. Taxonomy (NCBI): domain Bacteria; kingdom Bacillati; phylum Bacillota; class Bacilli; order Caryophanales; family Paenibacillaceae; genus Paenibacillus; species Paenibacillus sp. FW507-14B1B. The sequence continues at coordinate 158,255 of NZ_JBYSWS010000002.1, forward strand.
GTAGATTCTCACCAATGTATTTCCCGCCCGCCCCCTTAATATTGTTGATGATACATTCTTTTATTCTTCTCACATCAAAACAATACGCAATTCATAACTACAACAAAAAGACGAAAGCGCAGCATTTTTAATGCTATCACTTTCGTCTTTTCTAATTAATGTAACGCTCGGTTCAAAAAAGCACGGGTTCGCTCTACTTTCGGATGATCAAATATTTGTTCCGGTGTACCAGACTCGATCACTTCACCATGATCCATGAAGATGACACGGTCTGCTACATCTCTTGCAAAGCCCATTTCATGAGTTACAATGACCATTGTCATATGTTCTTCAGCAATCTGCTTCATAACCTGTAGCACCTCTTCAGTGAGCTCTGGATCCAATGCCGAGGTAGGTTCATCGAACAGTAAAATGTCAGGGTTCATCATTAGCGCCCGTGCAATGGCTACACGCTGCTTCTGTCCGCCTGATAGCTTGCCTGGGTGAACTCTTGCTTTGTCTGAAAGACCTACCTTCTTCAGCAGTTCTGCACTCTTGTGACGTACATTCACATCTGACTCCCCTTTTACGTGTCTAGGGGCAAGTTCAAGATTCTTCTCAACCGTTAAATGTGGAAATAAATTAAAGTGTTGAAATACCATTCCCATACGGGAGGTAATCTGCTTAAGCCTTTTAGTATCCGTGTACTTTCCATCTTGAACGAGGTATTCATTCTGGACGCGGATCGATCCCCCATTCACTTCTTCCAGATGAACGAGGCTGCGAAGCATTGTGCTCTTCCCGGAACCCGATGGCCCTATGATGGCAACAACTTCCCCTTTATTTACTTCAAAGGACACATTTCTCAGCACGTCCAAATCACCAAATGATTTTTTAAGATTAGAAACTTCAATAATAGCCATTTCTTAGACAGTCCTTTATTCGAATTTGAACTTTCGTTCAAGGTACTTAAATAATAGCGTCAAAACGAGGGTCATAAGTAAGAATATTATTCCCGCTACAAAGAACGGTAGTAACTTGAAATCTCGATTGACAGCTGTCTGGGCAAAATACAAAATCTCGGGAACTGCGACCGCGTACAACAGTGCCGTATCTTTCACTAACGTGATCGACTCATTCGATACGGAGGGCAGAGCAATACGAAACATCTGAGGCAAAATAATACGTGTTGTAGTCTGCCAGCGACTGAGCCCTAGCACCTGTGCCGCTTCGTATTGACCTTTATCAATGGCAAGCAAGCCACCACGGAATATCTCAGCAAAATATGCAGCATAATTCAGTACAAACGCCAGACTAGCCGCTACAAAGCGGTCCATGATTAAATGCTCTCCTATTCCAGGCAGCAAGGGGAGTCCATATACAAAGAACAACAGCTGAAGTAAAAGCGGTGTTCCTCGCATGACGTAAATATAAGCATTCGCGACCCACACTAGCGGTTTAATCGCACTCTTCGCCATCATAGTCAGACCGAAGCCAAGTGGAATGGAGGCAAGGATTGCGATTATAAACAGCAATATCGTCGCCTGAGCACCCTCCAGCATTGGGATCGTGATGTCAATTAAATAGTTGATGTCCATGATTTCAAGCTCCTATGTTATAACCTGATGTTCAGGATTTTCTTTATTTCAAAACCTTATCTTCGCCAAACCACTTCTTCGATATTTCTGCGGATGTTCCATCTGAATTGAGTGTATCCAAGGCTGTCTGAAGCTCATTTAGAAGGTCTTCCCTTCCTTTCTTGATACCAATTCCATAATCTTCTGGAGCCAATGTATCCTCAAGCAACGTATAAGTTCCTTCTTCTTTCGACATATAGTATTTAATAACAACTTCATCGATAATGACAGCATCTACACGGCCATTTTTCAAATCACTAAGCGCAAGTACGTTGTCTGGATATTCAGAAATATTCTTAATTTGGGATTTGATCTCATTGCTATCAAGCGCATTAGCAGCGGAGGAAAGACCTTGCAGCCCTACATTCTTACCTGCTAAATCATCAATCTTTTTCATTTCCGAATTATTCAAGACAACTACAACTTGACTGTTCTCTAAATACGGTTTCGTAAATAAAACCTTCTCCTTGCGTTCATCTGTAATGGTGTAACCATTCCATATTAGATCAATTCGGCCACTGCTTAATTCAGACTCCTTAGCCTTCCAATCTATAGGTTGAAACTTTACTTCATAGCCCATCTTTTCAACCGCAGCACGCGCATAATCAATATCAAATCCGACAATATTGTTCTTCTCATCACGGAATCCGAGCGGAGCGAACTTGTCATCAATGCCAACAATCAATTCTTTTTTACCACTCGAGTTGTCAGCGCTTGAGCATCCAATCATAGAAAATATTAATAATCCACTCATCAAAAATAACAATGTCTTTCTCATTCCAAAATGCCCCCTAGTATGCTTGGACTGGACATATCTTCATTGCCAGTCATTTCTTTTGCGCTTTAGCACGTTATCAGAGCTTCATGATACCATATTAGATGACAAAAGTCGACGTTTTGCGACACTCACTGTCATTGATCTCGATCCAAATTCAGGAGATCTTAAGCAAACCTTAAGGATGAATTCAGGTTACACGGAAACAATGATGGATAGAAACACCAACTAACTTTGAAAGGCGGTAGATTGTATTGCGTAATAAACACTCATGGACCAAAAGGCTACTTAGCCTTGCTCTCACCTTGATATTCTCGTTAACACTTCAAGGAATATCTAATGCTGAGGTGTCTAAAGAGGAAGTCCTTCAAGGAAGTGAACGGATCTCTAAACATGGTAGCGGTATGCTGAAGGAACTCGCCACATTCCTTAACCTGGAGCCTAAAGTTATGTATGATAAGCTGCAGAAGGAATCACTCGCTGACATCGCTAAACAGCAAGGAGTTGAGCGTGCAGCATTAAAAACTAAAGTGATTGAATTGATGAAGGAACGTGCAGCTTCGAGACCAACACCACTCGGTGCTAACATGGATTTCTCAGCAGTAGCTGATAAGCTTATTGATAAGAAAGGCGGATGGCATCATGGCAGTAAACGGCGTCACGGTCGTCTGGCTAATGCCGATGAATTGTCAAAAATTCTGAAAGTGACTCCTGAACAACTTAAGCAATCCCTGCATTCTGGAAAATCTCTCGCTGATATCGCCACAGAAAATGGCGTCAATGTACAGACTGTCATTGATCAGCAAGTAAAAGCGGTTACGGATCATTTGGATCAACGTTTTGCAGAGGGGAAGCTAACTAAAGAATCGTACGAGGAACGTAAAGCGAAAGTTAAGGATTTTGTTACGAATTTCGTTCACACACGGAACATTGAGCTTAAGAAAAATCCTTCCAAGCAGCGAAGTATTTCACAGATCTCACCTGAACAATAAGGTAATGTGACGACAACGTGTTAGCTTCTTCAAACTATAAACAAAGGGGCAGTTCAGATCATTCGATCTGACTGCCCCTTTAATTTAGTTTATGGAGTGTATTGCTGAATAATTTTTACAACGGTACCATCTTCGATTGTAATATGATACGGGAACCACTTCATGTCGATGATATCATTCTTATTATACACAGCCAAGAATTTCTTCAAGCTTACGGCTTGGTTCCAATTAATCTGAGCATCTTCCATACGTCCTGTGTGATCGTACAGTTGAAGCTGTACTTCCGCATGATCAGCGACATTCAGAACCACTTGTTCTTCCTTGTCATTAACAATATAATAACCATCCGGCGCTTCTGTCATTTCAGGATCTTGTTCGCGTTCACGGAAGATTTCGTTCGCTTCTTCGCCTTCGTACCACTGGATCGGATCAACATTTAGATACACTTTACCATCTTTTATGTCTATAGAATTAATGAACACAGCCTCTTGATTGGGTGTCTTCACAACCGGTGTATATTCCTCATTGCTTGAAGCAACACCTACCGACGTCATCATCATCAATACCACTAACATCATCGCTATCATTTTCCATACTGGCTTTTTCATAAATAACAACTCCCCCTATGTATTCAATGGAGAACGGATATCTATATAACAATTACCCTGATTGATGGAACATAAAACCATTTCTTAGGTAAAACATCACATTTCTTCGTCGTTCTATATGATTATTATATTCAGATTAGCTGCAAAAAGGGTTTCATTTCGTCTTCAAAACATTACAATAATTCAATCTTCCGCATGCAAATAACCCGTCTGTCACACCAAAGTGTAACAAACGGGTTACCAAATGAAATTTCATTATTACTTGTTGAAAGACTCCGTCAATACAGGAACAATCTGTGATTTACGTGAAACGACACCCTTTAAGAATGCTTGATTATTGTTAAGAGTGACATTGTAAGCTTTCTCAACCGCGTGAGCTTCCTGTCCCAGCGCAAGTGCAACGGAATCATTATTCAAAATATCCGTGACAACAAAAACAAATAAGTCCAATTTCTTCTCTGCAATGATCGCGGAAATTGCATCTTCCAATTCAGCTTGACGGGAGAGAACATCATTCGTATCTACCGCGTTTACTTGTGCAATTTCAACTTTAGCTCCACCCATTTGGAACTCTTTAGCATCTAAAGAGATCAATTGTGCAATCGTCTTATCACTTAGATCTGCTCCAGCTTTAAGCATGTCCAATCCGTAAGAATCAGCATCAACACCAGCAATCTCAGCTAATTCACGAGCTGCAGCCACATCTTCTTCTGTACAAGTAGGAGATTTGAAGAGCAAGGAATCAGAAATAATAGCGGACAACATAAGACCAGCAATTTCCTTACGGATCGACACACCTTTTTCCTTGTAGATCTTGTTTAGGATAGTTGCAGTGCACCCTACCGGTTCAGCACGATAATAAAGCGGATGGCTTGTCTCAAAATTAGCAATACGGTGATGGTCAATTACTTCTACGACGCGCACCTGATCGATATCATTTGCACTTTGTTGACGCTCATTATGGTCAACGAGAATAACTTCTTTTACTTCATTAGCTACGGTCTCAACAAAACGCGGTGACTCCACTTTGAAGTAATCAAGTGCGTAACGGGTTTCTCCGTTGATCTCTCCAAGGCGAACTGCTTCCGCTTCTAGACCGAGTTCTTTCTTCAGTTCAGCATACGCAATTGCAGAACAGATCGTATCCGTGTCCGGATTTTTGTGTCCAAAGATTAAAGTTTTTTCCATAATAAATGCCCTCCGTCGTTTGATTATCTAAGACTCCTGAGAAACTTCTGTAGGTATAATTCTATCTGATTATATCGTTAAATTCTACTTATTCCAATTACTTTACACTGATTTTAAAAATTTCATTACACGATAACAATTTCAGGTTCCGGCACAAAACCAAATTTCCGATCAATCGCTTCCGTAATGACTTGCATTAGGTACTGAATATCGGAAGCTTTGGCATAATTTTGATTTAGAATCATGTTCCCATGATGAGGAGATATAATCGCTCCACCATGTTCCGTTCCTTTCAAATGAAGCTGTTCTACAAGTGACCCAATGGCGACACCGTAATCGTAGTTATTCTTAAACACCGAGCCGCATGAGGGATAATCAAAATGCTTTTTGCTTGTGCGGTATTTAATGATATCAAGCATGGACTGCGGTGCCTCGATTCCTTTTCCGGCTAGTGCATGTACTTCTCCTAAGAAGAATGAAAAGAAATGTGGAAGTGAGGAAGGATGATTCCCTCTTTCTTTCCAAGCAGGTACCAACGATGACATGTACTGAATCTGTTCTTCAGAGTGAACAGGAATCTTTAAATCTGCACCTACAATAATCCATGGGTGATGTTGAAAAATAGACTGCTTGTATGCAAAATCACATTCACCTGCTGGAATGGACTGAACGATGAATGACGAAGAAGATAGATCTAAATAATATACATTCTCAATGATGTCGCAGATTTGCCGATGATTATACTTGGCATTCATATAAATACCTGCTCCCAGACAACCAGGAAGCAAGAACGTAAAGTCTAACTGATCCGAACCACCGCTAAGTCCCATTAAGGAGAGCATAGACATCGGCGTACCGGCAGATACAAACCATTTACCGTTCTCTGCCCGAAGCTCCGTCAGACGTTTGAGTGATATAAACACCCGATCTCGTTCAGGATGATCAGGAAATAAAATATTGGAACCCATGCCAAAATTGTACCAAGGAAGCCCTTTTGTTTGGCAATCCTGATACAAGGCCGTCAGATCTTCTACTGTTTCTGGCAGAGCCACGTAATTAGCTGCTCCTCCAATGCCATATGTAGAGTAGCTCGACAACGGTATATCCCGTAAGCATAACCGCTCAATAGCGGATGTATGTAAACTCATCGGTGTCATGTCACTCCTCTATCAGTAATCGTGTTATCCAGATTAAATCTATTCACTTACGTTTCATAATTATGATGGAAGCCCTTGACCCATGTCAATTCATTCAACCGCAGTTTTCACTGTCAATAAAAAACAGCCCGTTGAAAATGGCATGTAAGCTGCCTTATTTCAACGGGCTGTTGTGAATATCATTCCTAAGACTTGGGATTAGAAATGTCTCTCCATTCAACAACAAACTCTTCTTGTTCTGTGCCTTCATATTGACTGTGTTCCTCTAATGCATTTCCACACTCACAAGAGATTTGATCTGAGCCATAGTTATCCGTGCCGAATACAATCTGTTCTTTACGGTAGTTTCGCTTTCCTGGAACAACTGAATGCTCCGCTCCGCATTGCAAACATGTAATCCGAAATCCCGGTTTCATAACCTCAGCCTCCGTCTCATCAATTTAAGCAACCATGACACAAAACAGAACTATTCAAGAAAATCTTTCAATCGTTTGCTACGGCTAGGGTGTCTTAATTTACGAAGTGCTTTTGCTTCAATCTGACGAATACGTTCACGAGTTACACCGAACACTTGGCCAACTTCCTCCAGGGTACGGGTTCTGCCATCCTCAAGTCCAAAACGAAGACGAAGTACATTCTCTTCACGCTCCGTGAGCGTATCCAGCACCTCTTCTAGTTGCTCCTTCAACAGTTCAAACGCTGCGGCATCCGCAGGAGCAAGGGCATCATGGTCCTCAATAAAGTCACCCAAGTTCGAATCACTTTCTTCTCCTACTGGAGTTTCAAGTGATACAGGCTCCTGTGAAACTTTAAGAATTTCGCGTACTTTTTCTGGACTGATGTCCATCTCTTTACCAATCTCTTCAGGTGTAGGTTCGCGTCCCAGATCTTGAAGAAGCTGACGAGAAATTCGAACAAGCTTGTTGATTGTCTCGACCATGTGCACAGGGATACGTATTGTTCTCGCTTGATCGGCAATAGAACGAGTAATCGCTTGTCTTATCCACCAGGTAGCATAGGTACTAAATTTGAAGCCTTTGGAATAATCGAATTTCTCAACAGCCTTGATCAGACCCATATTACCTTCTTGAATAAGATCTAAGAACTGCATGCCTCTTCCAGCATAACGTCTTGCTATGCTTACAACAAGTCGCAGGTTCGCTTCAGCCAGACGACGCTTGGCTTCCTCATCACCATTGTTAATCCGCTTAGCAAGTTCCACTTCTTCATCTGCCGATAGAAGGGGTACCCGACCAATTTCTTTCAAATACATGCGAACTGGATCACTAATCTTAATACCCGGAGGAAGCGTTAGGTCATCATGCACCGAAAAATCCTCGGAAGGAGAACTCACTGTTTTTTCCGGTTCCGCAGCCTCTCGTTCCATTGCGAAATCCGCATCGTGACGGTTTTCCATTCTATGCCCCCCTGTTGACATTTCTGATATTTTATGCTAATCTTATTGTAGATTATTATGACTTAAAACAATAATTATTTATCCGTCATTCTATCATATTAAACCTATGATTTCAACTTCTAGTTTATGTTAATACAACCGATCTCCTTAGAGATCGGTTTTTTTGTTGTCATTTCTACTTACTCATCCAAAATACCGTTCTATGACCTCTAGTAATTCGGTCCTCTTGATCGGCTTACTTATATAATCATCCATCCCAGCCGCAATACAATATTCCCGATCTCCCTTTAGTGCATTCGCGGTTACTGCTATGATGACAGGCACTTCATTTAAAGGGAACATCTTCTTAATCGCCTTCGTTGCCTCTAAACCGTTCACTTCTGGCATCTGCACATCCATCAAAATGAGATCATATGATCGTAGCTGAACCTTTTCCAGAACTTCCTTACCACTTGATGCGATATCCACTTGATAACCTGACTTCTCAAGCATTTTCTGAATAACGAGTTGATTCGTCTCATTATCTTCCCCAACTAATATCTGAAGATTCTTGCTCTTCTCAAGCGGAGACAAACTGCTAACGCTCTCTTCATTCTCAAGGACCTTTTCATTGCGATCAAAAATAACCTTGAATTTAAAAGTAGCACCCGGTTTCTCGGTCGGTTCGATCCAGATCTCACCGTTCATCATCTCTACCAGCTTACGACTTATTGCAAGACCTAGGCCGGTTCCCTCATGCTTACGTGTCATGAAGTGATCCAATTGATAAAAAGGTTGGAACAAGCCCGCTACCTTTTCATCAGGTATGCCTATCCCTGTATCTTGAATCGTGAATTCCAATTGAATGTGCCCCGGTTCTGATTCAAGCTCCTGAATGTTCATATAAACTCCACCCGTAAATGTGAACTTCAAGGCATTGCCCAGAATATTTAACAACACTTGCTTTAATCTTTCTGAGTCTCCGATCATTATCTTCGGTATTTCTGGTGTCATTGTATACGCCATCTTTAAATTCTTCTGAATAGCTTTGGGATTTAATAGGTCGAACGTTTCATCAATAACTTCCTGCAGCCGGAATGGTTCATGGACAAGCGTCGTTTTCCCAGACTCAATCTTTGAAAAGTCCAGAATATCATTGATGATATTTAGTAAGGATTCTCCACTTTTCCGAATGATCCGAACATACTCTCTCTGCTCGTCATCAAGCCCATCTGAGTCCATAAGCAAATCTGTCATTCCTATAACACCATTCATCGGAGTTCTAATTTCATGACTCATCATGGCTAGGAATGCACTCTTTGCACGATTCGTGCTTTCTGCTGTTTCCTTTTCAATCAGCAATTTTTTCTGTTCCGTAATATCCTTGGCAATGACATAGAATCCAACATTCTCCTCATTGATGATGATTGGAGCTATCGTTGTCATCACTTCAATTGAACGACCATCTTTATGTTCAAAGTAATCAATACTATGATTGCTTGACGTATCTTTTAACGAATCCTTCAAAACCTTGCTCAAATTGCGAACACCTGTAAAACGTGTCAAACTCATACCGGCCATATCTTTAATACTGTAACCCGTAAGCTTCTCAGCCATCATATTGCCATGTACGATATTTCCGTTTAGATCAAGAGATATCACGGCATCATGATTGTATTTTTTGAGAGAGGTATAACGTTCAACGGTTTCCTGCAGTTTAAGTTCCATTTCAATTCGTTCTGTAATATCTTGAATGGTACCAATCATCTTCAGAGGTCTGCCGTTATCATCATAAGATACTATTCCTTTGAGATGAAAATATTGAATCGTATCATTGTCATGTATTAATCGATACTCATAATTGAAAGCACTTCCCTTTAGCGCCTTCCGAATAGCTCTCTCTAAGTCTGCTCGATCACGTTTATCAACAAAATCTAATATATTAAAAGTAGCTACATCAAGCTTGTCCCGATCCATCCTACATATACGATATACCTGCTCCGATAAGTCAATCTTCTTACGCTTGATATCCCATTCCCAGCTGCCTATCGCTGCTATTCGTTCTGCTTCATTCAGCATCTCTTCACTACGTTTACGTTCTGTTATATCTCGGCCTACACATAGATAATTTGTAGCATTAGCAACGGTTACTTTTTGAACTGTTGTTTCGAACCAACGATAACTCCCACTCTTTTGACGAAAGCGATATTGTACAACCCCTAATTCCTGACTCACCATTTGATGAACTGCATCTAGATCATCGGGATGGTACAGTTCCTCGTTGTATAGCCCAATGAGTTCGGAAGGGTGGTAGCCTAACAGCTCTAAGACTGAAGGTGAGCAGTCATTCCATCTTCCTTCTGGCGAAAGGTAGAATATTATTTCCTGTGCATTGTTTGAGATGAGTCGGTATAACTCCTCCGTATCAAGCAGCTTTTGTTCCGCCTTCTTCTTCTCCGTAATATCGATAACATAACTTACGAAGTATAATGGAGCATCTGATTCATCACGAACACAAGTTATATGTAATGATGTGTAGACAATGGAACCATCCTTACGAATAAAACGCTGCTCTATCTCATTATTTGTAATATGATTCTCTGCTAACTTTGACATCTTTTCAAACCCTTTGTGATCCTTAGGGTGAGATATATCATCGAATGAAACCTGCTTAATTTCCAATTCTGAATATCCAAGTATATGAGATACGGCAGGATTGATTTTCAACCACTTACCTTCCAAAGAAACGATGGCGACACCAATAGGTGCGTGTTGGTACATATGTTCAAAAATGGATTGATGCTCTATTCCTTCACCTAACATAATCTTCCTCCGTCCCACTAAGCCAGCTTATCACTAATAATAGTATGTAAACGTTTTAAAAGCGACACTTCAAACCCTTTCATTCAAAATATATATAAACTACTTAACGCTATTAAGCAACTTCTGAGCATCCTTATTGAGCAATTTCACATCCGGCTCTTTAACAAATGTATCTTTAATACTATATTTCATTTTTAGACGTAAAATAGGAAGCACTCGCTCATCAAGTACTTTTTCCGTGATACGCTTACTCTTAACCGCCTTGAGGAGAGCTTTAACCACCGTTTCTTCTTTATCGTACTCATGACCTACAAGAACGATATTACTCCCCGCAAGTACAGACCGAATTGCGATTTCACCGAGTTCGATCTTACCATTGTCAACTGCACCCATGGTCATATCATCCGTAATAACAACACCTTTATACCCAAGTTGTTCTCTTAATAATCCTGTAATGATAGGCTTAGAATAGGAAGCTGGTGTTTTGGGATCAATCTTCGACATCAGAAGATGGGCAACCATCACAACATCAGCCCCTTGATCGATGGCTTCCTTAAAAGGAACTAATTCGAGCTTGTTAAGTCGATTCATATCAACATTTACAACAGGCAATCCTTCATGAGAATCAACCACAGTATCACCATGACCAGGAAAATGTTTTACAGCCGCTACCACACCCGCTTCTTGAATCCCTTTCATCGCAGCCGTCCCTAGCCGCGCCACCTGTGCTGCATTACTGCCGAATGAACGATCACCAATTACCGGATTATTGGGGTTACTGTTCACATCAAGCACAGGAGCAAAAGCCATATTCAAACCAAAGCCACTTAATCTTTGACCAATTTGACTCCCCATCTTGTAAGTTAGTGCGGTGTCATTCTTCTTCCCGACAACTCCACTGGCAGGTAGACGCAGAAACGATTCAGGCATACGAGACACACGACCACCTTCCTCATCAATACTCATCCAGAGTGGCACAGGGTTATTTGCATTCTCTTTTTTAAGATGGTTGAACAGATTTACCGCCTGCGTTGTACTGGCTATATTATCTTTAAAGAAAATGAATCCCCCAACATGATAATTATTTATTAGTTTTTGGGTGTACGAATCTACTGAAGTGCCCTCCATACCCACAATGACGAGTTGCCCCACTTTCTCTTCAAGGCTAAGTTCACTTAGCAGCTCTAGTGCTGGGTCTTTTTCGGGGGGTTCTGTTTTAGTATTGGATTGATTTTCTGCATCTTTATTTCCCTCTGCACTTTCATTTGTTTGTGTGTGAATTGGCTTGATTACTTCTAAAGCCCCTGTACCCTGATCGGAACTCTCTTCACAACCAATGATTCCAATGAACAAGAGACACACCATTAGCGGAACATATGTATAACGTCTCAATACCATACCTTCTTCCTATCTTAGTATTCAAATCTTTACTCATATAGTTTGATCCTAAACAACACAGACAGAATAAAAAACAGCCCGCTTAATAGAATGTAGGCTGTTTAGTCTGTATATTCAATTCATTAGGAAAAAGTAGGTTGATTTTTGATCCAACACATAGCAATGGTGCCTTCACCCGCAAGATAACCAACAACAGGTATAAATGTCATAATCTCTGTTTTTAGTGTTGGATTAATCTTACTTAGTTCTTGCTCAATTTCCTTAGCCTCTTCCATGTTATTGGCATGCATGATGCATACCTTCTTAATCTTCTGAATATCTTCTTTTAGAATATCAACCATTTTTTGCCTTGCCTTTTTGAAAGTGCGAATCTTCTCCGCAACGACAACTTTTCCTTCGTCAAATCGAAGTAACAAGTGAATTCGTAGTAAGTTACTTAATAACAATTGGGTACCTGATACTCTTCCGCTGCTATGGAGACGGCTAAGACTTGACGGAATAACATAAAAAGATGTATTATGAATCATTTCTTCGATCTTTTCTTTAATTTCATTCGCTGAATGTCCCATTTTATGCCAGTGAACACCCGCGATAATCATCTCACGAAGTGGAAAAGCTCCAAATTTAGAATCAATTCCAATCACAGGCACTTCAGCAATTTCAGCCCCTTGCATCGAGGAATTTAAGGTTCCACTTAAAGCCGACGAGCAATGAATGGCGATCACATCATCATATTTTTGTTTAAGTGACTCATACAGTTCAATAAATTCACCTATGGGTGGCTGAGAGCTGCTGACTTTAGACTCTTGGCGCATCTTATCATAGAAATCGTCTGCCGATATATCAACACTTTCCCTATAAGTTTCATCACCAAGGATAAGCCGCAGCGGAACCATATAAATATGATTTTCTTTGGCAAACTCTAAGTCTATCGTACTTGTGCTGTCAGTAACCCATGCTATGGATCTCATTTCTGATCACGTCTCACTTTCGCGTATTTCAAACATAGTTGTAGTAAACATTATAAACCGTTATGAAAATAATATATCAACCGCATCCCCCCATGCAAATGGAAGTAATTATCCATTTGTCATCTTGAATGGAATGGTTGAGGTTGTATTCATGTTCATGGACGAACATTCCCTTATTGAATTGATCTATGCCCATAAATTTAACACAAATCAGACTTCTTGTTCCATATGTATGTGTCGTTATAGTGTAGAATTAAATAAACAGAGGTGCAAACACTTCGCACCTCTGTTTATTTAATTCTCAACATGTATTTATATTATTTCGTTCGTTTCATTGAGTTATATCCGCGTTCACCATAAGACTGCAGTTCAGAAATCCAGTATTCCTCTCTCTTATTCACTGCATCTTTTACATTATAAAAAGGATCTTCTTTGGGCTCGATGATCTCTAGAATTTCAAATTCAAAAGAATCCTCACCATATTCATTCCACTCTTGCTGCAATACTTTATTGATGCTCGTTCCCATTTGAAGCTCAAAGCGTTTCCCGTTCATCGTCTTTAGATTAGGTGTTCCAACAACAAGAACTTTACCATTCTTCACATTTCTTATCTGATAAATACCTGCTTCAATCTTGATCTCCTTGTACTTTTGAACTAATTCAGTTCTCCGATTCATCTTTCTGTTTCCTCCCCATTCTTAAAGTTACGATATTAGCCAGTACTTACTTCCGTCTGGTTCCCGGTCAATAAATCCATACTCAATTAAGAACCTTCTTACCGTAACATAATCATCATAGACACCTTTTAAAATTTCGTTAACCTCAGCCTCAGTATAGATCTGCCCCGATTGAAATCTCGTCGATATTTCGCGGAGAACAACATATCTCTGTTTCTCTTTCAAATTGAATTTGAGTAATTTCCCGTTCGTGCCAGAAGGAAAAAGCTTATTCAGAATAGCTATTCGCTCTTCCTCGGTAACATTGTATCTGTCATCAATCATTTTGGCGGTTTTGTGCAAAGGTACAAAGGAAGGAGCGTGCTCATCTTTTTCCTTCAAGAGTTCCATCATCGTTAACAGAACCTTTGCTTGCCTCTCCTTCTCCTTCAAAGCAAATCGATGATTCCGTATCGTGGATGCACTTCCAATGCCCATCTCTTGTTGGACCTCTGTATCACTCTTACCCTGATAGAACAATTGCAATAACCTGCTCTGATGCTCTGTAAGACCCGTCAACTTCTTATCTAGCGCCGCTAAATATTGAAACACGGAACCATGCTCTCGCTCTACATGTAAGGCAATATAACGTTTAGGCTCATATAGTAAATCGTTATCAGGATAAATGATTCCCTTCTCTATTCCTCTTCCGCATATTAAGCAAACAAAGCCCTGCACCTCTTCTACAAATCCCTGCTTCAACTCTTCAATGGAAGCATTCCAAAAGCGCTCATGAAGTTCCATGTTGTCAACACCCTCTCCTTCATTTATATAGACATAATAATAATTTGTCTATAAAATGTCAAACCCGGATCTTCAGTCACAACCCTATTGTATAGAAGAATTATCCTTTAAAGGCATCAATTAACCTGATAGAATAGAGAAGTTGCTGCTGTAAAGGAGGTCTCTCGCGTGCGAATCATACAACAGTCGGCAAAAGAATGGAAAGATTGGCCACGTAACATCAAACTTTTTTTCTTGGCCAATGTGCTATATCAGATTGGAACAGGGATGTTTAGTGTTCTATACAATCTATACATAAAAGGTTTGGGCTATCCGGATGCCATGAATGGAACCGTCGTAAGTGTCCAGTCGTTGGCGACTGCACTTCTGTTTATTCCAATCGGTTTTTTAGGTGATCGAGGTAGCCGCAAAAAAATTCTCGTGATAGGCGCATTACTGAGTGGTATTGGACTTATGGCCCGATCCATGCTGGAATCAGAATTTAGTATGCTTGGCCTTGCAATTTTCACTGGTATTTTCTCGTCCTTCTTTCAGGTGTTAGCGATTCCATTCCTGGCTGAGAACACGAAAAAAACGTATCGAATGCGAATTTTCAGCCTGCATGCCTCACTTGTTCTAGCTGCTCAAGTTCTTGGGGGCATGGGCGGCGGGTTTCTAGCTGACTTCATTCAAATATTCGGTATCGAACAAGTGTTGAGTTTAAAAATCGTGTTGATGATCGGTGGAGCTTGTACTTTCTCAGCTTTTATTCCCTTGTTATTCACCACGGATTCTAAGATACAAGAAACCGTTATGCCTGAACCATCTAACATTTCAGAGCGTATAAAGACGTCTACCACCAAATCTGATTTCAAAATCATTGGTCAATTTGCCGTAGCACAGCTCCTAATTGGATTAGGTTCTGGTTTAGTTGTTCCATATCTAAACCTATATTTCACCAATCGTTTCTCGGTATCGTTATCTGCAGTAGGCATCTTAATCTCACTTGGACAAGTCATGACGATCGTATCCATGTTGATCGGTCCTTTCCTTGTTAATAAGGTCGGAGCGGTACGTGCTGTCGTTAGCTTTCAGATTTTGTCGTTACCATTTTTATTACTGACAGGCTTTACGAATATTTTCGGTGTTGCTGCCATCGGCTTCTTATTCCGTCAAGCACTAATGAATGCGGCTAACCCGATTCAATCTTCGATTCTGATCGATCGAATCCCTGACCACCGCCGAGGGATTGCGAATTCGTTCACCCAAACAGCTTTTATGCTTGGATGGGCCACAATGGGCCCTGTACAAGCAATGCTGGTCACCACTTACGGGAATTACTGGGGGTACGCGATTACATTTTGTATTACAGGTACTCTCTATGTCGCTTCCTCCCTACTTTATTTCTGGATGTTCCGGGACCGGAACAAACAGATGGATAACTCGTTATCAGCCACGGCTCTATAAGTCTGTAAATAGGAAAAGCGGAGTGGTCCAAGCCACTCCGCTTTTTAGATTAATCAACCACGATCTCTATTCCGCTTAGTTATCTCATCGTATACACCGGACGCGAGGGTCCTGGTTCAGCCTGAATCCACCCTATACCTAACAGTACGATCAGGATAACTATTGCTGCAGGAATAACGAGACGCCAACTCCTCACCAGCACTCGAAGTGCAGGATAGGCATATGACAGTATTAATGAAGCAATCATTGAACTAAAGAGATTTATGCTCAAAGGCATCATTATAAACAAGATATAGAAGAATGATGTAAACATAAGTATAGGTATGACCCACGTTAAAAGAAGGACAATGGGATGGTGTAATGTACGAATAGGATCTTTGGAACGAACAACAGACAAAATTACTATGGTATGAGAAAACAGTGGAATCGCAAATAAATAGCTTGCACCAGGCAGCATCCAAGTCGATAGAATGAGCAGCAAAAGGAATAGCAACATGCCACTAACCATCATCTCGATAACATAAATTTGCTTATGCAACAACTTAAAAATCAACACATTTACGATGAGCGCTATCAGTAAAAAGCAAATACTGTACAGCATTGCATCATACGTAGCTCCCGATCGCATGGTCATTCGTTCAGCCCATTCATTATTTACCAGCTGCCATAACCCGTATGAAATGCCGCAGGATAGTAACATCGCCGTAATCGTCATGATTATGCCGAGCGTTATGCCCTTCCAACGGATTAGGGATCTCCGACTTAAGATCATGATCAATGCTAGCAAACAAGCTGCAAATATAATACTTATTACGGTGGCCCACGAAGCAGGGTATTGAATAAATAAACCTAATAAATTGAAATAGACATGATCTCCTGATTCCAGATTGGACAAGTCCATATTACCAAAATGCTGTGCAACAGATAGTGCATTCTCTCCTTGGTGCTGCATTGTATTTAGAGAAACATTTTCGACATTGTCCATCGGTGTGTGGTATGCTGTCCAGCCATCCCCGTAAGCAAAATTCAATCCAGGTAAACCATAAGCTAAGGCTACGGTTAAATCGGTATCATTCGGCAGTTTTTTGTAAAGATCTGCAAGAAGAGAATTACTTACTGGATTCCGAACGGCTTTTGCAAATTCCTTAACTAAGCGGCCATTCCCCTCACTGGTCTGAAACATAATGGATGCACCCTTTGAGCCTCTTGCTTCAAAATTAGCCACCATGCCTACGGCCCCACGATGTTTCGGATCTCGAAAAAACACCTGTGCTCCCAGAAGCCCCTTCTCCTCCCCATCTGTTAACAAGAACCAGATGTCGTTCTGAAGCTGTGGTCCTGCCCTCAAAGCCCTGGCAGTCTCAAGAAGTGCTGCAACACTTACCGTAGCATCATTTGCCCCTGGACCTGATGACACCGAATCATAATGAGACATTAGTAGTAGTGGTTTTCCACTCCCCGATCCTTTCAATACCCCCAAAATGTTCGTCAGCTCAACATTGCCTTCAAAATATTCTGTTTTTATATGATCCTTAGACTCCTGAAGCTCGGGATTCAAACCCATTTGCTCCATTTCACCCATGATATAACCTCTAACTTCTTCAATCGCTAGTGACCCGTTCGGATGTGGTTTCTGTGCCATTTGAATGACATGATGCATGGCTCGTTCTGAGGAAAAGTATAATTCCGATACATTCTCACCTTTCGGCTGAGGTGGTTTTTCCGACCATAACACCATTAATATAGCCAATACTAATGTTCCTGCGATAAGCATTGTTTGAACATAGGGCCGGCCTTTTCGTGTCAGATTACTCGTGACGATATCCATCCTTCGCATCCACATCCTTAGGTAATAATTATATTCAGCACAACAAGGTAACGAATTGTTATCGCAATGTAAACTTTCAGTTTACATTCAGTTGTTCTTAAGAAAGGAATCAGGAATGACTGTTAGTATAAATCCCATAGAAATCACCGTAGTTCAATGCTGATTGAACAACAGTGTAACCAATTTAGAAAGTAAAGGGGTGAAAACATGAATACGAAACTGAAATATCGACATGAGCTTAAGTTTTTTGTGAACCAACATCAATATCAGATTATTGCTAAACGACTGAGAAACTTGGTGTCTTATGATCAACACGCTAACCCATCTGGAGAATATCATATTCGCAGCTTATATTTTGATGACATCAATAACAAGGCACTTCACGAAAAGCTTGGCGGAATCAGGGATCGAGTGAAATATAGAATTCGGATCTACAATGTTGAGGATACAACCATTCATTTTGAGAAGAAGATTAAGTTCAAAGATTTCATAGCTAAAGTTAAGGAGCCTTTAACTAGAGAACTGACCGAAGAGATCATGGCTGGACATTTCGAAGGATTAAATGATCCAGACAAACCACTCTTTATGGAGCTTTATCATGAAATGAAACATAATCTTCTACGTCCAAAGGTCATTGTAGATTATATCCGTGAACCTTATATTTGTCATCACGGAAATGTTAGGATCACATTCGATAAAGAACTCCGCAGCGGACTACATTCTATTGATTTATTTAATAAGAATCTGAATCCCATTCGGGCGATTGATGAGAATCTTATTATTATGGAAGTCAAATACGATGAATATTTACCTGAATCCATTAAAGCAGTACTCCAGTTAGAGGGTCTAAACAGACAATCCGCCAGCAAATACGTCATGTGCAGAAAGTTTCTGAAATATAACACTTGGGAGGATTATTAAAAGAAATGAACACCACAACGACTGAAACAACCACTAATTTTTCTGATGTCATAAAAAAATCCGTCATGGAGAATTTCGTATCTGACATTAGTCTATCTAAAATGTTAATCACACTAGGTATCGCATTTATCATTGGATTATTTATCTACTTCCTATATAGACGTGTATTCAGTGGGGTTCTATATTCCAAAAGCTTTAATGTTTCGTTAATTGGAATGACGATGATCACAGCGATGGTTATTATCGCCATCAATTCTAACCTAGTACTATCGCTCGGTATGGTCGGTGCATTATCCATTGTTCGCTTCAGAACTCCGATCAAAGATCCTACAGATCTCATTTTCTTGTTCTGGGCTGCAGTCGCAGGTATTGTAACAGGCGCAGGATTCTATACGCTTGCTGCCGTAGGTTCTATTATTATTGGATTAATTCTGTTCTTCTTCATCAAGAAAGCATCTGTAGAAACCCCTTATCTACTTGTTATTAACTGCGATGGTGATTCCAGTGAACAAGAAGTTCATAAACAAATTAGCAAAATCGTAAAACGATACAATGTGAAACAAAAAACTGTTACACGCGGTAACATTGAAATCACGCTCGAAGTTCGTCTACAAGATGAGGAAGGTCGTTTTGTAAATCAAATTTCTGAACTGGGCGGTGTTAAGAATGCCGTACTAATCAGTTACAGCGGCGATTATGTATCTTAAGACAGGCGGTGTCAGGAATATGAAATCTAATTTCAAACCCATTCTCATGGGCTTCTGTTGCCTACTTCTGCTCTTTAGTATTACGGGCTGTACTACTCTGATAAATCGTAATTCAGACACGGCAGAATCAAGCACAAGCGCTGTGAATTCAAGTACTGATACGAATGGGAAAAAGGCTACTCTCAATGACATTTTCCCAAAAGATAAAGTCATTGATGTGAAAATAACGATCGATGAGGCAGATTTTCAAGATATGCTGGATAACGCCAGCAAAGAGGAATATAAGGAAGCATCCGTTAACTATAATGGATACCAGTTTGATCATGTAGGCATTCGGACCAAGGGCAACTTAAGTCTTAGAAGTGTAGTGAACTCGGACTCCGATCGATACAGCTTCAAGTTATCTTTTGATGAATATATAAGCCAGCAATTAGGTGGCATCAGTAAAATAAACCTAAACAACAATTATAGCGATGCCTCCTATATGCGTGAATTCTTGACTTACGAACTGGCTGAATCCGTGGGGCTTCCAACACCGGGGTTCTCATACGTGAATGTTTATGTGAATGATGAGTTATGGGGCTTTTACCTAGCTATTGAACAAGTTGATGAGGCATATCTCAACCGTAACTTCGGCAATGCTACAGGTGCGTTGTACAAAGGAGAAATGACAGGTGCCGGAAGTGACTTAACTTGGCTCGGAGATGACCTAGACTCTTATACAGGATTGGCTATGAAATCAGAGAAATCGAACGATGATATCCTGATTGATATGCTGGATGAACTAAATAATGGTTCTGATTATGAGAAGGTACTGAACGTCGAAAATGTGCTTAAATATATCGCACTTAATGTGGCAGCCTCCAACATGGACAGCTATCTAGGATCCAATAAACAAAACTATTATTTATATGAAGATGACGGCATCTTTAACATTCTTCCATGGGATTATAATATGGCTTTTGGAGGATTCGGAGGTAGCAATATACTTATCGACGAGCCAACACAAGGCGCTGTTGCGGAACGCCCACTTGTAGCTAAATTGCTAGCAGTTGATGAGTATAAAGAACAGTATCATCAGATACTAAGCGAAATGATTAACGGTTATTTGAAAGAAGAGAATATTACAGCAAGAATTCAGGAATTACAAGAATTAATCTCTACTCATGTGAAGAACGATCCAAGACCATTCTATTCGTATGAGCAATATGAACAAGCGATCCCTTCTCTTACGTCTTTCATTACAAGTAGTAATGAGAGCATCTCGAAACAACTAGATGGGACGAGCCCTTCTTCTGGAGACGGAAGTGGAAGCGGAGGGGGAATGGGTGGTCCTGGCGGTGTTCGTGGCATGGGACGAGAAATGAGACAAAATGACGGTACTACTAGAGGCAACAATACGAATACAGGCAATGTGGGAAATCAAAACCAAGCACCTATGAATAGTGGAGACACTGAGGTTAACGGGCAGGCCACACCGCCTTCCCCACCAGACGACATGCAAACGAACGCTGCTGGTGTTCCTGGTAATGTTCCTGCTGGTAATCCAGTTGGTAATGACACTATGCCTACT
This sequence comes from Paenibacillus sp. FW507-14B1B, assembly GCF_058781425.1. Classification (NCBI taxonomy): domain Bacteria; kingdom Bacillati; phylum Bacillota; class Bacilli; order Caryophanales; family Paenibacillaceae; genus Paenibacillus; species Paenibacillus sp. FW507-14B1B. The sequence continues at coordinate 179,114 of NZ_JBYSWS010000002.1, forward strand.
GCTACCACTGGTGATCCAAACGAAACTTCTAGCAATGGTGCACCACATATGCCATCTACGACCACTCAAACCGAGTCGGAATCGTCTCAGAATGGGCAGCAGAACAATCGCCCCGATCAATTTGGCGGGGCTGGAATGAACCCAGGACAAATGGATGGCAAAATGCCAGAAGGCGGCTTTGGTGGTGGCGGCTTCCGGCCAGATGGCTTCGGCCGTGATGGGGCTAACGAGCAAGGCAGCAGTCGTGAAGCCCTCTATACGGGAGTTGCTCTAATTTTACTTATATTATCCTCACTATTCGTGACCTTGTATAAGCGTAAACGATTGTAAAATAGCCATAAAAAAGAACAATTCTCCACTCTTGGAGGATTGTTCTTTGTTTACCCTATCCATGAAAGAATAGCAGGTGTTACGATCAAAATAATCCCTAAAGATATACAGCTACTCGTTACCTTTCTGGATAACTTCCGCTGGGTTTCAGCGGAGCGATACCATCCGTGAAATTGCAATTTATTGCGGTACAGAACTAGAAACAATAACACATTCCCACCGAGCAATATCATTCCATAGTAGTCATGCCACGTCATAATTGATGATAAGAGCCTCTTTTCCACTTCTCCAAGACTAGCAACGATAACCATCAACAAAATCATCATTCTTATCACTTCGATTAATGCCGTCCAAAGTCTGGTCATGGTCTGTAAATACTCCTTACTATCCATAGTTTTATCAATTATATACCAAACAATGGAAAATTTAAAATGAATTGAACAAGTGTTAACAACTATTCAGGTGTAAGTTCTGTACTTTTCTGCGACGTATTTGTCCCTCTGAGAATAAATGCTTCTATTTTCTTACTGATCCACAGAAGTACAATAACCGCAGCAACTACCCCCAACAGTAGCAATGGCTGATTCATAAATTCCATAAAGTTAGCACCTACAAAAGATACACAGAACACCATAATTCCCTTGCCTAATGTAACAGCTAGCAAATAGGAACGAATATGCATCCTTGCAATTCCTGCAGCCATATTCACGGCCACAAATGGACCAACTGGAAGAATCCCCAGCAGAAATACATAACTAAATCCGTTTCGTTGAATCCATCTCATACCACGTTGTACCTTAGGTTTTGCAGCCCATTTATCCAGATATCGAGATCCAGATATTTTGCGAACGACCAGAAACGTAAGCAGACAACCACTCACAAGACCGATCCATGAATATATAAATCCGGGCCAGAAACCATATACAGCCGCATTTACTCCAACAATAAGTACTGTCGGTAGCGGTGGAATAAATGACTTCATAAATGTTAGGAGGATCCCAGGAATAGGTCCAAGAGACCTGAATTTCTCAAGAAACCAGCTTAAATTTTCTTCTGTAAACAAAGCCATGATGTCTTGTACACTATCCAATCTATTTCCACCTACTTTATTAAACAATTAGATATCTTAAGTGTAACGGATAAATGGTGAACAATCACTATGATTTTATAAACTAAAACGGGCTTTATTGGTTATTCATTAAAGACTTAATTTGATTCATATGGTGCTGATCATGCCAAATGAAATCACGAATAAATACAGGCACTTGAAATGGGTGCCCATCTGCATCTACATACTCCTTAGTATATTCCTCTTCAGATAGGCTCTTGATGCAGTTAATGATGTTTTGACGATAAGTCAGGGTTTGTTCTATCAATTCCTGAATAGACATGGTTCGCCCATAAGTCTTAGCCGTTTCATTAAAAGAATCATAATCCAGATGCTTAACTGTCAGTTCTTCTTTATGACTTATATTCAGGATAGCCCCTTCTAGGAAATACTCGTCCCATTTCATGATGTGACTCACTACATCGCGAACTAACCATTTTCCTTCCCCCATCGATTGATTCCACAGCGTTTCATCCTGTTCTTTCAACACCCTAACATAGTCAATCCACTCTGAATACTGCTCTAACAGTTGTTCTTTCTCGTTCATGGAGAGAGCACCTCTTTCTATATTATTTATCACATAAGTTCTGAGTCGGTCATCAGACCATTCTGATAACATGTTCCACAATCATGTGCCTGTATCCATTCTGCAACGCAGTTGGTGCGGGCTGTACAATATTTCGAAGAGATTTCCTTGATGTGAAAGTTATCCCGCCTACCTCTCCGTCCATGTAGTTCTTACATACCCGAGCTTCATCCCGATCCTCTCCATATTTCGATGGCTTTGTGATAGAAAGGAACATTGACTTACCGCCAGCCGGCAATTCTCTTCAATTGCTTTAGCCAGTCGTCTTCTAAGAAGCGATTGCTGCAAGCCTTTGTATCTATAATCAGGTAAAGTTGCTGCAAAGGTCAGGGATGCAATTCCATTCTTTATGTACATAACGCCTACGGCGGCTGGCTTATGTTCAATATAAGCCATGAAAAAAGTCCAACCAGGACGGGCATAAAGCACTTCATTATTTCTAGCGACTGGATCTATACCTTGCGGTGGTAACCCTGTCCCCTCGCAATGGATAGCTGCATACTTCTCGAACTCATCACGCTTAATCGGTCGTATCTCTATACTGTGCTCCTCTTCTGAAATACCTAATTCGAGCTCCATGTACATGGATGTATGGAACCCAGCATGATACAATCCTTTCTCTGACAAGACCTGTAGTAGTCCTTGATCCACCATAGATGGAACAATTTCAATCTGAATTTTACGGCCTTTTGATTGATAGAATCCAATCATATCATCGATGTATGGGATATCTGAAGATCGTATTCCTTTCACCGTGTTAAAAGAAGGCCACGGCATGTTCTTACTGTATAAACATATCGCACTCCCTATATGTTCAATCTCTATTCCTTCCGGGTTCCCTTCCCGCTCCTTGATAGCCAGCATTCGGTCAGTCATATAATCCATTTCAGAAGTCTCTATATCAAGAATCAGGGACTCCGATAGAAGTGAGGGGCTCTTCATACAAACGCTTCCTTTCCTTCAACTTACATGAATTGCTATTATTATAGAACTTATGTTCCTACTTTACAAGACTAAATTACCAGATCGTTCCAAACGAAACCTTGTACTAAAATCAAACAAGCGACTCGCGGATTATGCTCCCGAGTCGCTTGTTCTGATACTATTATAAAGTGTAATAATTACGATTTTGACGGGATATCACAAGAACCATCGGTGCATGCTCCCGCGCTGTTGTCATCCTCATTTACTAGAATCAATGGCTTTTCTTCACCATATGCTTTTTGCAACGCATCCATAAATACCTCTTCTGGTTGAGCACCAGACACCGCATATTTACCACCCAATACGAAGAATGGAACTCCCCTTACACCGATTCGCTGAGCTGCTTCTTCATCTGCACGAACTTCAGATGTGAATGTATCACTATTCAGAACAGAAGCCGCCTCATCGCGTGATAGACCAATTTCTGCGGCCAGATCAGCAAGTAACTCTTTATCCTCCAGATTCCGTGTCTCCGTGAAATAAGCCAAGAAGAGACGCTCTGTCATTTCTTTCATCTTGTCATGCTGAGAAGCAAAATGTACAAGACGATGAGCATCAAAAGAGTTCGCTGGAATGATTTTGTCCAAATGATATGTAAGACCTAATTGAGCCGCTTGCTGCGTAATATTACGGTTGGAAGCCTCTGCCTGCTCAATACTCATTCCATACTTACTCGCCAATAGTTCAGTCATGGATACACCTGGTTTATAAGATGCATTTGGGTCTAATTCAAAACTGCGGTACACCACTTCAACGTCTTCTTTATTCGGAAAATGGTTTAAAACCGCCTCAAAACGGCGCTTACCAATATAACAAAACGGACACATAAAGTCCGACCAGATCTCAACCTTCATTTAGCTAAACCCCCTATGGTATTTGAATTGACTTACTTATTGTAACCTGCATTCGAAATTTCTTCAAGCTAATAAGTAAGCCTTTCTATAATTTGTTACTAATGCTTCATGATTCATCTTATCGTCTCCTCAATCAACATTAATGGTAACCCTGCCTTTCATCATCTCCGTAACAGCATTCAAATCGGAAAAAGTGTATGTCGGTTGTATGGTATCATGCTTCGCTTTCCGAGCTCGATTGAGCCACACGGCATCTATACCACACTGCATTGCACCCCAAGCGTCATTGTTAATGGAATCTCCGATATGCAGCACCTCACTCGGCTGTAGACCAGCTCTGCGTAACCCCTCTAAGAACATCTCTTGACGTGGCTTGTAGGATTGTACATCTTCACTTGAGATAACACCATCTACCTTTAGCCCATGATATTCAATTGCATTACTGACATCCTCCGTATCAATATTAGACAGAATATACAGAGGAACCTGACCGTTCCACTCTTCAAGAAATGGCTTCGTATCCTCAAAGATAACAGGCTTTTTCCAATGTTCAAATTGCAGCTGAATCAGTTTTTCCGCATCTGCGTCCGATTGAAACTCCCGAATTGTCTCTGCAAGAGACTCTACACCGATTTGTCGTTGCGGTCTAAAGGAAGGTCCATAACACGAATCCGATAGTCGCAGGAAAGCTTTCCACCAATACCCACCAATATCTCGAATCGAATAATCTGCACTTGAACTTGAACTTGTACGTACCCGCTCACAGATTAATGGCAGAATTTCATCATCTTCATGAACCAAGGTCCCGTAAAAATCAATAAAAACAGCTTTATATTTCTTCATCATATCCTCCTGTTGTCACATGCCTCGACTTTTCATTTCAATCCACTGCAGAAGCATGTTCATTCCTTTTCTCGGACCTGTTGCTCCGTTCATGATGATATCTGCAAACCATTTCGTAGGTTCTACGTATTGGTCATGTCGGTACCGGACTAAATCTAAATATTCGGCAACCGTATCATCATATGTATATCCTTTTTCAAGAAACCACTTCATGCGCCGCAAGGACCGTTCATCTGCTTGGCAGTCTATATATACCTTTAAGTCTAGTGTGTTTCTAAGCTCTGGAAAATGAAATAACAAAAATCCTTCGATGATAATCACATCAAAATTCTGCCCTTGAACAGCCAAGGAATAATCTTGAAGAAGTTTGTTTACATCTACTGCATCCGGATGATTAAAATCCTCATATTCTTTATCCGTGAAGGAAGCATGAGATCGAGGTCTCACCTCTTTATAGTAATGATCCATATGAAATATTTTGACTACTAGGGGTTGAAGATGCTCTTCAAGTTGTAGGCTAAGCCTTGTCTTACCACTACCAGAGCCACCTGCTATACCAATCGTCTGAACGTGATTACGTCTCATGGGCTCCCACAATAACATGCCTTCAACATATTTCCTCCATTCCTAGCGGAATTCTATAGAAGATTTTATCCCTAGATATCACAGACTAACCTTCCATAATTATACATGGGAAAGAGAACGGATGATACCACTCGAAAAAAAAGCGAGTAGGCTAACCCTTAAAGGCCTAGCCACTCGCTTACATTTCTCTTCATTCTTCTTAAACAATGAGCCTATTGTGATTGATCCGTTCCATCTCGATCTTCTTGAGCAGCCTCCGGCTCACGAATCCAGCTGCGAATCATAGACAACAGCTGTGTACTATTCACTGGTTTTGTAATGTAATCAGATGCTCCTGCTTCCAGACACTCCTCACGGTCGCCTTTCATTGCCTTCGCTGTCAGAGCAATAATTGGCAGATCGCTGAATTGCGGTTGCTGGCGAATTGCGCGAGTCGTCTCATAACCATCCATGACCGGCATCATGATATCCATGAGGATCATATCTACATCCGGTGTCTGATTTAATATATTTAGAGCTTCATGGCCGTTCTCAGCAGGAATCACTTTCATATTGTGACGTTCAAGTATAGTCGTTAGCGCAAAAATATTTCGTATATCATCATCAACCACTAACACCTTCTTGTATTTAATCATCTCGTCAGATTGATGAAGTTTTACGAGTGTCTCCCTTGGACCCTCGGGGAGATTTTCCGACTTCCGGTGTAAATATAATGCTGTTTCATCCAAGATTTGAATCGGTGACTTTACTTCTTTTATCACTGCATATTTAGCTAGGTCCTCGAGTTCTTCCTCTTCTTCCGCACTCCACTTCTTACTGCGATTCAACACAATTGGCAGGTGCTTATGCTTCGCCGTCTTCTGAATTGTCTTAATGAAAGTAAAGACGCCACCACCTCTTATATCGTTATCAAGCATCATACAATCGAATTCTAGCGTTTCAAGCTGATCTAGCGCCTCTTCAGTTGATGATGCAGACGTTATATGGATATCGGTGTTATCGATCATCTCCACGATTTCCTGACGCCTTGCTTCATCGCTCACAATAAGAAGAAGTTGATGTATTGATTTCTGTGCATAATCTTTTAATCGATCAATCGCATTCTCAAGGTCTTCATTCGAGACTGGTTTGCACACATAATCAAACACGCCTTTCTGTTTCAATCCAACCTCATCTTCTTCAATTGTAATGACACATACCGGGATGTGACGCACACTAAGATCGTTTTTTAATTGTTCGATGACAATCCAGCCATCCATGTCTGCTAGACGAAGATCCAGAGTTATTGCATCAGGCTTATATTGGCGAACCATTTCGAGTGCATTAGATCCCATTGAAGTAATGATTGCTTTAATGCCTTTTTTGTGCAAAACATCTAGCAAAATCTCATTAAACGCCAGATCATCCTCAATGATCATAAAGACCTGATCACCTGGCTGAATGTGATTCCGATCGTCCACGATACTCTTAGGTGATGTTCTTGTGAAGGAGCGTGTTCGAAGCGGAGGTGTAACATCTATCACCTCAGGTTCGTACTTAGGCTTCGGTTCTGGTCCAGATAGCTCTTGATCAAGCGGTAGATACAATATGAAAGTACTTCCTTTACCCTCAACGCTGAATAAAGAAATTTCACCGCCTAGAAGTGCAGCAATCTCACGAGAAATCGCAAGACCTAACCCTGTTCCACCATATAATCGGTTCGTACTGCCATCGGCTTGCTGAAACGCTTCAAATATAATCTGCTGCTTGTCCTCAGGAATACCAATACCCGTATCATTTACAACGAAACTGAGGACCGTCTTCGCTTGATTTAGCGCCTCATTATCGCGGCTCCAGCCATCTGTAGCAGGTGCAATATACAGAGAAACTTCTCCATCTTCTGTGAACTTAAAAGCGTTAGAGAGAAGGTTCTTCACAATTTGCTGAAGACGTTTAAAATCCGTAAGGATCATCTCCGGAACTCCAGATGCTATCTTGATACTATAGTCGATATGTTTATCTTCAGCGATATGCCTGAAACTACGGTCCAATCCGTCAACCAACTCGCTGATCTTAACCTCATTATAATCCGGTGTGACTGTTCCAGATTCGATTTTAGACAAATCTAATATATCATTAATTAAATTCAATAACTCAATGCCAGAATCCTGAATTGTTTTGGCGAATTTCACTTGGTTGGAGGTCAAATTCGCATCCGGATTCTCAGCCAACTGCTCGGCAAGTAGTAATAAAGAATTCAGTGGTGTTCGCAATTCATGAGACATATTTGCCAAGAACTCTGATTTATACTTTGAAGTCAAGGCGAGCTGTTCTGCTTTTTCTTCAAGAAAACGTTTTGCCAGTTCAATCTCGTCATTCTTACTCTCAACCTCAGCCTTTTGAATAACAAGCAGCTTTGCTTTATCTTCTAGTTCCTCATTCGTATGTTGAAGCTCTTGCTGCTGATATTGAAGTTCTTCCGTTAAGGATTGGGATTGGATTAATAGTTCTTCCGTTCTACGGTTTACTTGCATGGTATTGATCACAATTCCAATCGATTCAGTCAGCTGATCAAGAAAAGCGAGATCGATTTCATTGAACAGACGGAAAGAAGCAAGTTCAAGTACAGCAAGCACCTGATCCTCAAAAATAATCGGAAGAAGTACAATGTTCAGTGGTGTCGCTTCTCCAAGTCCTGACGATATGACAACATAATCGGATGGTACATTGGTAAGCAGAATCCGCTGCTTCTCCACAAGACACTGTCCTACTAAGCCTTCTCCCGCACGGAACTCATTTGAAAGATGTTTGCGCTGCTGATAACCATAACTTGAGAATAATCTTAGAAGCGGAGTACCATTCACATCCTCATTAAGATAGAATACTCCATGCTGAGCAGATACGAGTGGAGCAAGTTCAGACAATATCATACGACTGACCGCACTTAGATCCCGCTGGCCTTGAAGCATCCGAGAGAACTTCGCAAGATTCGTCTTGAGCCAATCCTGCTCGGTATTAATACGCGTGGTTTCTTTAAGATTGCGGATCATCTCATTCACATTATCTTTCAGTGCCGCTACCTCTCCAGCTGCAGCAACATCAATCGAACGAGACAGATCACCTTTTGTTACAGCTATAGCAACATTCGTAATCGCACGTACCTGCGTTGTAAGTGTGCTCGCCATGTAGTTAACGTTATCAGTAAGATCACGCCAAGTTCCAGCAGCACCCGGTACATTCGCTTGACCACCAAGCTTACCTTCAGCTCCCACCTCACGCGCAACGGTCGTTACTTGATCTGCAAACGTTGCAAGGGTATCAATCATATTATTAATGGTATCGGTTAATTCGGCTATCTCACCTTCAGCATCCACATTTAGCTTCTGCTTCAAGTTACCATTGGCTACTGCGGTTACGACTTTCGCAATACCCCGAACCTGATCTGTCAGGTTGGAACCCATTGTATTTACGTTATCTGTCAGGTCTTTCCAAATACCACCGACACCATGAACCGTCGCTTGTCCACCTAACTTTCCATCGGTGCCCACTTCACGAGCGACCCGTGTGACCTCAGAAGCGAAGGAGTTAAGTTGATCCACCATCGTATTAATCGTATTTTTCAGCTCTAGTAGTTCACCTTTTACATCAACTGTGATTTTCTTAGACAAATCACCATTCGCTACAGCTGTTGTTACTCCGGCAATGTTCCGCATCTGAATTGTCAGATTACTCGCCATGAAGTTAACGTTGTCCGTCAGATCTTTCCATGTTCCAGATACGTCTTTCACATCGGCTTGTGATCCAAGCTTTCCTTCCGTCCCGACTTCACGAGCGACACGCGTAACCTCTGATGCGAATGTACTAAGCTGATCTACCATCGTGTTTATGGTGTTCTTCAACTCTAAGATCTCACCTTGTACATCGGCTGTGATTTTCTTCGATAGATCCCCTTTCGCAACGGCTGTCGTAACCTCTGCGATATTACGAACCTGGTTCGTGAGGTTGCTGGCCATGTCATTAACACTTTCTGTGAGATCTCGCCAGGTTCCTGCAACTCCGGTGACCTCAGCTTGACCACCCAGTATTCCCTCGGTACCCACCTCACGTGCCATCCGTGTAACTTCAGAAGCAAATGTACTAAGCTGATCTACCATCGTGTTAATGGTATTCTTCAGCTCTAAGATTTCACCTTGTACGTCCGCTGTGATCTTCTTCGACAGATCTCCATTAGCAACTGCTGTTGTAACCACAGCGATATTACGAACTTGCTCGGTCAAATTACTAGCCATATCGTTAACGCTCTCTGTCAGGTCACGCCAGGTTCCAGATACGCCTTTTACATTGGCTTGTCCACCTAGCTTACCTTCCGTACCTACCTCACGCGCCATACGTGTTACCTCAGATGCAAACGTGCTGAGCTGCTCGACCATGGTATTGATCGTATCTTTCAACTCCAGGATCTCGCCTTTGGCATTAACCGTAATCTGTTTCGATAGATCCCCTTTGGCTACCGCAGTCGTAACAGCGGCTATATTACGAACCTGATCGGTTAGATTATTCGCCATATTATTGACACTATCCGTTAAGTCTTTCCATGTTCCAGATACACCCTTTACATCGGCTTGGCCACCAAGTATCCCTTCAGTACCTACTTCGCGGGCTACACGGTTTACTTCTGATGCAAATGTGCTTAATTGAGTTACCATCTGATTTATGTTATTGGCGGTTCGAAGGAATTCACCTGTAAGCGGACGACCTTCGATCTCCATCTCGACTTTTTGTGACAAATTACCTTGGGCTACTGCATTAATAACTCGAACCATTTCATTCGTAGGCTGGATAAGATTCGTTACAAGCCCGTTTAAGGACTCTACCATCGTCCCCCATGAACCACCATTATTCTTATGTATAAATCGACGATGAAGCTTACCATCTTCGCCAACCACCTTGGCTACCGTCTGTACTTCGGTCACCAAGCTTTCCTGCATATCCATAATCTCATTAAAAGAATCCGCAACTTTACCTGCTACACCCGTCCACTCATAAGGCATTCTATGGGAGAAATCGCCTTTCTTCAATGCCATTAAAGCGTTTAACAACAAACCTACGTCCAATTGATCTTGAGAAGCATCTTGGATCTGTTTTTGATCAGACATGGGCATATTCCTTTCATGTTTAAGATGATGGAATGAATACTATATATGAAAACAGACGACCGTTAAGCCGTCTGTTATTTGAATTTTCGCCAATCCATTCCACTGTTCTCCAGCAGATGTTCAAAATCATTATCCAATCTTTTTTGTTCTGCTTTTTTTGCTTCTTCCCGCTTCTGACGCTCTTCCTCAACTCTTTTAGCCTCGTCAGCTTTGAGTGAATCAGATTGGGCCTTCAGACGCTCAATGACCTGTGGATTCAGTAAATCTTTGAGTGTAGCAGGCTTATCTGTGTGTTCATTGATACGGGGAGCTTGAGTTCTACCCTTTTTCTTCGCCATACTCATATCACCTCGGTTCTTCTATATTATAACATTATCAATTTGTCACAGCATCCAGGCCATATGGATCAGACTCAAACAAAAGCATAACTGACATAAACCATAATCAATAGCCCTATGATGAATGAATAGGTTGAAGGTCGCTCATAACCATGCCCATGACTTTCAGGAATTAGTTCTTTATAAACGATAAACATCATCGCACCCGCTGCAAAAGCTAGACCATAGCCAATTAATGATTCGATATAACTAGCTGTAAAATAGCCCACAACAGCCGAAATAAGCTCCATCATTCCAGTCAAGAAGACGATCATAAACGCTTTGAACTTATTTACACGAGAATTAATTAGGAATACGGCCAAGATCAATCCTTCAGGCATATTCTGAGCCCCAATGGATATGGCCACCATAGGACCAAGTCCTACATTCTCACTCGCATAACTAAATCCAGTACTTAATCCTTCCGGAATGTTATGAATGAACAAAGCGATAATAACAAGTAGCGATTTAGAATCAAAGGATCTGATCTTCGATTGATTCTCCACATCGATATGAGGGATATTCTTCTCAATCAGATCCAGAACTACAATACCAAGCAGAAGTCCAACCGTGAGTGAGATAATTCCACCTTCCTGAAGTGCTTGCGGCATGAGTCCAAACGTGGAGGCCGAGACCATAATACCAGCTGTGAAAGCAATCAGTATATCTTTCCACTTCTCAGACAATGTCTTTACAAATAATAAAGGTACAGCACCGAATACTGTTGCCATCGCAGAAATAAAGCTGCCCCATAGTGCCGATTCCATATCTCGTATTCTCCTTTAAGTTATCAACTCAGCAGAATGCATAGTACTGTTACTATATAAACATCGTTTTAGGAAAATGAACATGGGAAGAGATACCAAAATCAGAAATATCCGCCCCAATTGGAGCGGATATCGCTGTCAAATGATAGTATCTTTGTTCTTGCCCTATATTATTCTTCGCAGTATATCCTTATGCTTTTGATACTTCATATAACCTAGACTAAAGTCTAGGTTGACTTTTACCTAGAGACGGAAGACACGACTTCCTCCGCATGGTATTCTTTAGCATATTAGTACATAGGAAAGGGGCACGTTTAAATTTATGAAACGAACCATTTTCGCGCCGCTACTCATCTTACTTGGTGTCTATTTGTTATTGAATCAAGGAGGATCTATCGGTGCAGGAACGATTTTTTCAACCTTCTGGCCCACACTCTTCGTCATTCCACTAGGCTTGTTCTTCCACTGGATGTACTTCTCTATGGTGGGACGAAAAGGAATCGGGCTGCTTATTCCAGGCGGGATTTTTCTCATGGCAGGGATCACCAGCCAGTTCGCGATCTTGTTAGATAGCTGGGAGACCATGTGGCCTGGCTATATCCTTGCGGTTGCTACAGGACTCTTCGAGTTTTATTGGTTCGGCTCCCGCAATAAGTGGATGCTCATACCCATCAACATTTTATGTGTGCTATCACTCTTATTCTTTGTTGTCTTCTCCATCGGACCCGTTCTTAACTACTTATCTTTTGTCCAGCCTTTAATTGCTGTCTTGCTAGTTCTGGGTGGTGTATGGCTAATTGTGAAACGTAAGACAACCTAACAAACAATAAAGGTCGATAACAGGTACTTGTCTTATATGCCTGTAGTCGACCTTTACTGTATACAAAAAAAAGGAACGATCTAAGTAACTTACTTAGATCGTTCCTTTGCGCTGCATTATGAGGGCGATCGATGGGACTTGAACCCACGAATGCCGGAGCCACAGACCGGTGCGTTAACCCCTTCGCCACGACCGCCATATCCATCAGCGACTTTTATAATTTAACATACACATACACAACTTCGCAAGTTGTAAGTTTTTCCAGTGATTATTAGTCATTTACCACTTGAAATATTGAATCCACAATGATGGGTAGGTTATCCCGAACGGAAACGGCCCCCAGTACAGATCGTGCATGGACACCCTGTTCCCCAAACACATCTAGCAGTAGATCAGAGTAGCCATTTAACACCTTATGATGTTCTTCATAATTCTGCGTAGCATTAACAAATCCTTGGATTTTCACAACCCGCTTCACCTTATTAAGCGAACCCAGCGTTTCTTGAAGTACAGCAAGTACCTCAATCCCCGCCTGACGCGCAAACTCATACCCCTGCTCTGTTGAATACGTTTCTCCTAGTTTTCCATGGCATGGTCCTGGTGGTCCTTTACCGGATACATAGAGAAGATCGTTAATTAAGACAGCATTCACGTACTTTGCGGCCGGGCTGCTTGCTTCAGGGAGTGTGATACCGAGTGTCCTTAGGCGCTGTTCGATTGAATTAGACATACAACAAACCTCCTAATCTCCAAATTTATGTGACGTAAGCTGATTCATAGTGAAGGACTAAACCGAATAACTCTTGGTATATTGTAGCATAAATTCAATCTTTTGTAGGAATAAATAAAGTGCGCACTTCTAATCAGCACGCACTTGTCAATTCGAAATCAGTTAAATATCAAACATATAGCTTTTATATCGCTCCATATTCATCGTGGCTTGCCATACATCAGGCGTCTCTGAACCAACATACCAATATGCATATCCAGCTGGATTCCGATCCGCTAGCATATTGTGCTTCATAGATAAGGAGCGTGCATCCTCCGTCCATATCTTTCGATCGGTTCCGCCCTTCACATACCCTGCTTCATATTGACCTAGCCAATGATTCCACACCAAGGAAGTTGATGAAGAATTAATACGTTGTCCTTGCTGTGTAAGACTGATATCTTCTGATGTCACCACTAGATTAAGTCGCCATTCCCTAGTGTAAAGCGGCAGCGCGATGACCGACTTAGAGGCTGGAACCTGAGTTAATAGCTTATCAACAGCTGCGGTGAGCCAGGGCAGTGAAGAAACCGATCCTGCTATAGGCGACCCTCCCCAATGCTCATCGTAGCCCATCAGCACTACATAATCTGCATATCTTCCTAGTGCCTTATAATCGAATGCAGCCGTCCAATCCGACCCCAGATCAGGGGATACATCTATCGAGATCACTGCACCTTGTTTATGCAGCTCAGTTGATAAATCTTGAATAAAAGCTGTTAGATAAGAGCGGTCCTCCGGTAAAACATTCTCAAAGTCCACATTGATGCCGTCAAGCTTATACTTCTTCACATTAGTAGCGAGCTTCGTAATAACCGTTCTTCTGGCTGTTGAATCACTTAACATCTTGTGGGTTGTCTCTGCATTGGAGCGGTTACCAAGCATCGCCCAAACCTTACGTCCATTATTATGAGCCCAGTTCACGAGCTCTAAATCCGTTTCATCTGAAACGTTCCCTGTGCTCTCAATATAATACCACCGTGGCACTAGCGTATTTATTCCTGAGGTCTTTGCATAGGAGATATATTGCTTTGTTGTCCCATTATATAACCATCCCATCTGGATCTCGGATGCATTATTAGCAAAAGCGGAATCATTCACCCTATCCAAGACGTCAATTACATTTCCGTCATGTAGTATACGGTCCATCAGCACCGCTACCTCTTCTCTTGTAATTGGATCATTCGGTCGGAACTTCCCTCCACTTCCCTGCAACCAACCATGAAGTGTGGCAACACCCACCTCAGCACGAGACCAAGCTGCTAGTTCTGCAGCATCCTCATAACGTCGGTATACAATCTCTTCTCCTGTAGAAGCATCAACCTTCATGGCACGCACCATCATTACAGCTGCTTCCTGTCTTGTCACAGGATCTAACGGTTTAAACGTGCGTTCACTTCTACCATTAATTATTCCTAAATTCGTTCCCGCGTGAACCCATCCGTAGTACCAAGCCTGTTTAGGGACATCTCGAAAAGCTGAAATATCATTATCAACCGGATTCATCTGTAGCAGTCTGCTCATCATTGTCGCAATTTCTGCACGAGTAACCTTATCACGAGGCAGAAAAGCCCCTGCGCCATTTCCGCTCACTATATTTCTCTTCGTCAGGCGAAGAATTGCTTCTTTCGCATAACTAGTAGAGATATCGTGATAGACGATCTGGCTCGGGGCCTGCTTGGCTTCCACTGGTGATAATCCTGTTGAGAAGAATACTATACACACGAGCAGAAACAACATATATTTTTTCACAAGTACGCCTCGATTCTTTCGTCCAATTCTTTCAACAGCATATCAGACGAAAGATATCATAGGCACTAATCAGTTGTTGGTAAATTATCAGTTTATAACCTACTATTCTTTTGAAGCGAGTATAACCGTTCCGATTCCATCCACTTTTATCATTTCATCATTCATCATTTCAACACACTCTTCTCCAAACAATAACCGCCAGTGTCCTAGACTCGGAAGTTTGACTTCGATGACTGATCTCCCAGCATAATGAAGCACATACAAGTGTTTCACAGGGTCACCATTGGCATGATCCCGGATCGAGAAGGCAATCGCTTGCTCCGGAGCTTCCTCAAAAATCAAATGCTTGCGTATCGAATCAGCATCTTTCATTCTAAAAGCTGGGTGCTCCTTGCGTAGCTTAATCAGTCTTTGCACGAACGTTATCGCACCACTGTGCGCTTTTGCCTGATCCCAATTTAATAGGTTTACATCATCACCTAAGTTATAGCTGTTCTCAGCACCGTTCTTCGAACGATAAAATTCTTGGCCAGCATGGAGAAAGGCAATCCCTTGACTGGTTAATAGTATTGAGGTTGCTAAACGATGCATAGCTCGCCGGTTCTCATCATTCTCGCTTGCAGTGGATAGTACTATTTTGTCCCACAGGGTGTGATTATCATGACACTCCACAAAGTTCACCGTTTGATTCGGTTCCATTGCAAATGAAGAGAGTTCATTATTGTAATGGATCCCTGCAACGATACCTTTTTTCACTCCGGTTTCGAGCGATTGACCACCGCTAATAAACCCTTTCTTATCGAATACAAAAATATCACCCTTCACAGTATCTCTAAACCCATCGTTAAAGTATGCGATCCTCGGCATCTCTGCAGCCTGAAGCTGATTAGCTCGCTTTTCCTTGGCCAGTTCGGTCTCCATAATCCAGCCCTCACCAATCATAAGGATCGAGGGATCTATCTCATCAAGTCGCCTGCGTATTTCATTCATCGTATCTTTATCCATTAGCCCCATTAGATCGAACCGAAATCCATCGATATGATATTCCTGAGCCCAATGCAGAATGGATTCGATGATATATTTACGCATCATCCCTCTCTCACTTGCTGTATCATTCCCACAACCCGAACCATTCGAGAGTGTCCGATCTGCAGCGTAACGAAGGTAGTAACCCGGAACCAGCTTATTAAAATGAATGAGATTCGCATCATACACATGATTGTATACGACATCCATGATAACCCGGAGTCCTTCATCATGCATCGCCTGAATCATCTGCTTCAGTTCTCGAATACGTACATCCGGTCGGTATGGATCTGTTGCGTATGATCCTTCTGGTACGTTGTAGTTCTTCGGATCATAACCCCAGTTATATTGGTCTTCTTGACAGGTCTCATCAACACTTTCTGTGGCAAAATCATAGAACGGAAGTATCTGGACGTGAGTCACACCAAGCCTTTTAAAGTGTGCAAGTCCTGTAGCGATTCCACTGGCACCATGCGTACCCATTTCGGCGAGTCCGAGATACTTCCCCTTATGCTGTACACCGCTTCCAGGATGAACCGATATGTCCCGTATATGCAGTTCATAGATGATAGCATCAACTGCGTTCACAAACTCAGGTTTATCAGATGTCCATCGTACTGGATTCGTCTGATTCATATCTATGATCGCAGCACGATCTCCGTTAACTCCTACTGCTTTTGCATAAGGATCGACAGCTTCATTCCACTGACTTCCGATTCGGACAAGATAAGTATAATAAAGTCCCGCCGCATCACCTTCTATTTCAGCGACCCACGTACCCTTTACGTCCTTTAGCATCTGTACTTTTTGAGTTGGCTTGCTATTCCAGTCTTCATAGAGCATGACAAAAGCCTCGCTTGCCGTTGGCGCCCATAAACGAAGCTTAGAACTCTGCTGGGTATAGGTGAGCCCAAGGTCGCTGCCTTCGTAATAGAAGAGATTGTCAAACTCATCCGTAAAGACGGAAACACCTCCTGTTACAGCGAGATCACCATAGTCGATTGCCGTCTTGTTGTCTTTTTGTACAGACACACTGTCCACTCCTTATTTATGGTGTTTTAGTTCTTTTAGATTGTTATTCATCTCCTCATCCCGAATAGAACGGTGGCCATATCTAGCCTGCTCGTACAATCTTATGAACTCATCTGAGACGGGCTCATCTGATTCTTTCCATACCTTCATATCCCTTTTCGTTTCTCTCGGTGTCTTTGAAACTTTCCATTTGTATCCTTCCCGAATTTTATGGGTCAATATTCTTCTATACGCGCGCCGGATTTGAGTCGCATTATCTACAAATTCACTTTCCTTATGAATAGATCCATTTAAACGGACTCCTTCGAGCAGGCGTTTCAAACGACTTGACACCTTCTCATGCTCGATCTCTATTTCTTCATCCTCATAACCAAGAAAAGCTCCATCCTGAACTTGGTGAGACATGAGTCGATTTAACCATGCTGAAACTTTCTGGAGCAGCATCGGAAGCACTTTAACGAACCGATAGAGCAGGTAAAATATTAATGCGGCAGCCGCAATGTATACAACAAAGAATGCAAGCTTTTCTAGGAATTCCATCAAGGAAGAAGGTTCTGATGGCTCATTAGCAAATGGCATCTCTGCAGCCTCTGGATCCATTTCAGGTGTTGATTCTGGTTCTCCAGGAGACGTCTGTAGCAGTTGACCAATCCATCTAGCAAGGCTTCTGCCGAATGCAGATAGCCACGCTTGAAGCATTGGAAGTAAGGAAAGCCCCCCGATCGTGGCTATTAAAATAATGATCATCCCTCTATTTTGCCGAAGAACCCGCTGTTCAACGATTGGTTTCTTAGAACCCGAAAGTGTCTGTTCTTCGACATAATGCCGATTTAACATAAATAAAGTCATGACTAGAGCAGACGCACCCGCTCCCGTCATCACTAAGGTATATGGCTGGAATCGTTCCATGAAGCTTAAGATAAAGCTGCTTACTCCATAAATGGCTAGCCCTATAAAATAGTACGATCCAGAATACAGAAAAGATATGCCCGTCTGCTTTAAACGTATTCCTCGATAACATGTCACATATAAGCTCGGCACCGCCACTATTAATCCAATATCTGCACCGAATAAGATATAAGATATACTCACAGCAACGACAGATGACCATAGAAATGTCATGAGAAAAGTCTTTATCCGAAGAATGTGACTCCCTACATAGCCTAAACCATAGCCAAGAATTACAATAAATATCCACACTGGGATGAATGATTCTGGGAAAAGATATACCATCGGTATGAAAAGAACAGGAAAATATAACAACGTCTCAGCAAAACCCATGCCAAGAACACGAGAGAGTCCCTTAAGCTTCGCGCTCATAAAGCTCCCTCCTTCCATTCCCATCCTCTTTCTTCAAGCAGTGTTACCTGCACTCGGTGTCCATGCTCTTGGAATTGGTCCAATAACTTTTGAAGACGATCACTCATATAGGTGCTCAGAATGAGAATGTCATAACTTCCTTCCAAATGTTGAAGCTCTTGTTCCAAGTAATCATGAAAAGAAAGGACCCGAGTTAACTCCAATCTTGCAAGAGCTTCATAAATAAAGTTAAGCTGTTCCCGCCCAGCTGAAACAGGGATATTGATTAATTCACTCCCACCATCGTCATGACGTCCGTTCGCGCCAAGTCCAACTTCCATACCTTGTGTCAATAAATGAGCCGCCACCCCAGCGGCTAAACGAATTCCATATTCCACAGCCTCTGGACGGGTGGCATGACTCCACATCTGCTCGTGATCTTCTATGTTCAAATATAGTTTAATTCGGCAATCCGCCGTTGCGTCTCGTCTACGTACTTGAAGTGAACCTCTTCGTGCGCTTGCTTTCCAGTGAACATCCTTTAACGGATCACCATCACGGTAATCCCTTATTCCGGATACAAGGAAGGGGTCTTCTACGATCCATCTCCGGACGATAAGATCACCGAGCCAAGTCTGAACGGGCAGCGTCATTTCTGTAGGGTCTAGTGGCTCAGGATAGACTGTCAAACCGCCGTCAATTGGAAAGCTTCGCACATCTGAACTGCTTCCCAGAAGATCACCAGAAGTCATCGATACCGTGCCGAGTTTATAAACACCTCTGTGAGTCGCTGTCACATGATGTCTACGGACCATTTTAGTCCACGGCATAAGGCTGAAAAAACTTTTATGATTCTGGTTGTATTGACCTTCACTAATATCCAGATTGTTTTGTCCACGGAAAGCTATTCCGGTTCTGAACTGAGACTCTACCCGTAGCCATGGCACAGGAAGAGCCTTGCGGTTCTCAATAACCTCTACAAGCTCAAGTGCCTCTCCTTCAAAACAAGTCGTCACTTTAAAGGATCGGCTATACGCGATTCGCTTCAGGGCAAGTCGTCGAAATAAGCCTGCCTGTAGCACGATCACAACTGCCGCCATGAGTAGTATCCAGTATGCTCCCATATGCAATCCTCCTATGGTGAGACGCTTTCTTCTGCAGGCACAGGTACTTCTTGTAAAATACGTTCAATGACGCCTTCCGCAGCTCCTGCTCCGCCTCTTGAGCGTAACGTACCTTTGAGCAGCATTCGATGAGCCCATGTATAAGGCGCTAGGTACTTAACATCATCCGGCGTAACAAATTCTCTTCCTTGCAGAATAGCTTGCACCTGTGCTGCTTTCAATAAAGCTTGACATCCCCTTGGGCTAACACCTGATGCTACAGCTTCATCCTTACGTGTCCGCTCCGCAAGATCAACAATGTACTGCAGAACATCATCGTTCACATGAACTTTTGCAGCTGTCTCTCTTGCCTGTATCAATTCTTGAATGGACGCCGCAGCTTGCAGCTGTTCGAGGGGTTGCCCTTCTTTAAAGCGCTTTAAAATATGAACACTTTCATCAGCACTAGGATATCCCATACTAAGTTTGAACAAGAAACGATCTAACTGGGCCTCTGGGAGAGGGAAGGTACCTTGCTGCTCTAACGGATTTTGTGTGGCAATAACAAGGAACGGATCTTCTAAACGATGGGTTACTCCATCAATACTCATCTGCCGCTCCTCCATACATTCAAGCAAGCTGGACTGTGTACGTGGTGTAGCCCGGTTTATTTCGTCTGCAAGCAATATATGGGTAAATAAAGGGCCTGGACGGAAATCGAATTCAGCACTTTTTTGATTAAAATAATAAATTCCACTTAAGTCAGAAGGGAGAAGATCCGGTGTAAACTGAACTCTTTTAAACGTACAATCTACGGATTTTGCCAGTGATTTTGCAAGTAGTGTCTTACCGGTACCCGGTACATCCTCAAGTAGCACATGCCCTGCAGTAATTAAAGCAATAAATAATTTATCGATGAGATCCTCTTTACCAACGATGACTTGACCAATATTCATTCTAACCTGTCCAGCCAACTCACGAACTGCGTTATAGTTTGAGATGGGAATCACTCCTTATGCATATCTACTTTCTCACATATAAAGTTCGGCAACTTCACCTAATAACCCTGTTTATTTATCTCTTTTTCTGTCGAATAGAAGCAAAAACCCCGATTCCAAGGAGTGGGACCGGAGCCTAAAAATAAGCTTTATAATTTTTTGAGCCACGCATTTACCGTCTCATTGAATACATCTGATTGTTCCAAGTTTGGAAGATGTCCTGTATCATGAATTCGAATCAAGTGGGCATAGAAGCTCCAATAATAATTGCCTTCTCTACACCGAAATGGTCCAGAATATGCCTAACATCCTCTTCATATGCGAAAGGCTCTAAAGGAATGTCCGTATGTCCATACCCCCGCTGATCATATGCAATAACCTTAAAGTTCTTATCGGAAAAATAGGCAAGTTGATCTTCCCATATATCAAGATTTGTGTGTCCACCATGGAGCAGAACTATTGTATCTCCTTGCCCGGCAACAAATATTCGGTAATTAACCCCTTTAATACTGCAAACTTCTGTTGACATCGTTCTAATTAATCACTCCATTTCCTCCAATCTCAAGGATCGGTCATTGCACCTAAAGCTTCACTCGCCCATCGTTCACGTTCATACTCTCTTCCACCAACTCGGATATCGATATAATGCTTCACCTCTGGTTCCGGATCATAATAAGGCTGTAGAAGTTCTACCCACTCCTTATACTCCTTCGATTGACGAAATCCGATGGTATGGTCCTTAATTGCATTCCAGCGGATAAGTAACAGATATTCGTCCCTATTTTCCACACACTTATATAGTTCATGTCCAAGATAACCTCTCATTTTGGATATAATGCCATAGGCTGATCGGAATGCACTCTCAAAATCATTCATAGCTCCAGGCTTGATAACTAATGAAGATGCCTCTAATATCACGCTTATGTCCCCACTTTCATATCGTAATAAGGTTATACTGTACCTATATATATGCTGATATAATAGGATAGAATACTGAATTGGAGATGAAGCATTCATGGCATTCGGCATCACGAAACAAGAGCTTAGAGAATGGCAGAAAGCAGTGGCACGAGGTGAAATTGCTTTCCTAACTCATTATTGGTATGACGAAAGATTTCCACAGTACAAAACGGTAACCAAAGTCGGATGCAGTGATCTAAACCTCCTTAAACAATGGTGTGTGGATCATGGACTTGATCCTAGATACATTCATTACCGTAAGCCTTATCCACACTTTGATCTGATAGGCCCAAAGCAAGTTGAACTGCTTCAAGCAGCATCATTAGATGAACAAGTACAACGTTTCCGACTCTAGGTAAATAAGTGGAAGAATGTATAAAACCCACCGCCATCTCATCGCCAAGGTGATGATACTTCGGTGGGTTCTCTCATACCATATTATTACAAAACACTCTTCTATTTGTCTACGATATAGACTGTTCATTTATGGACATAAGTTCTTTGTGAATCCATATCGCAGCTGTTGCACCATCACCCATTGCTACGGTTGCTTGTTCCGCATGTACACCAAGATCACCAGCAATCCACACATTGGGAACGTTAGTCATCTTCGATCTCGGATCGGCCTTTACATGCTTGTTATTTTCGAGATCAGCACCAAGCTGCTCCGCCAGCTCCGAATGTACTTCATTACCTCCAAAGGAGATGAACCCACGCTCTGCTTCAATCTTCGCCCCGTTCTCCAGCATTACAGACCGGATCATTCCATCCGCATCACATAACACTTCCGCAATCGTTTCATCAATATACTTAATATCTTTAACTTTCATCTGTTGCAGAAGCTCATCGTCAACCGGTGTTCCCTCATGATTAATATACGATAAATCATCAGTCCGATTTGACAATAGCAGCGCCATGTTTGCCCCTGATTCACCAGCACCTAATACAATGGTTTTACGGTTCTGCACTTCATATCCATCACAATCAGGACAGACGTAAACGCTACGTCCGAGCGTCGGGACAAGCCCTGGAATATCAGGGAAACGGTCAGACAGCCCCGTAGCAAGTAAAATCGTCCTCGCACGATATTCCACCCCGCTCGTCCCGATCAGAAGGAATGAATCACCCTGTGATTCTGCTTTATCGATGGTGTCATTAATAAATTGTACACCAACCGATTCAGCTTGATCTCTCCCGCGCGACCTCAGCTCATCACCCGATATTCCTTCAGGCCAGCCTAAAATATTATGATAATCTCGGCACAATGTTGAGCGCCCTTTCCCTTTATCGATCACGAGAATATCGTGTACACTATATCGTCCTAATTGGATAGCCGCTTGCAAGCCGGCAATACCTCCGCCGACAATAATGCAGTCTTTCATAGGTTCACTTCCCTTCAACAATCATCACATGTGTATTTGGTTTCTGTTTATGTGTTTATGTCCCTCAATACATTAAACAAAACCGAGCTTATTCACTCTACGTACTATTCTTTCCCAAGCTCTTCATCAACATAAAAAAACGTTGGTGCCAACAGACACCAACGCTCTTCTAACTGAGAATATTAGATTTCAAAGCTTCTCACAGCCATATCTGACCTGCCACTGCACCTAAAATAACAATCGTCCATGGTGGAAGTTTCCAGAATACAAGTAACCCGAATAAGGCGGCTGCAATAATGAATTCGATTGAGGTAGTAACAGAAGATGTCCATATGGGATCATAAAGTGCTGCAAATAAAATACCCACAACAGCTGCATTCATAGAAGCCATCGCACCTTGCAATCTAGTAATACGGCGCAAACTGTTCCAGAAGGGCATGGACCCGATGACTAGCAGAAATCCTGGAAGAAATACAGCAACTATTGCCAATACCGCTCCTGGAATTCCTTGAATAAATACACCTAGGTAGGCGGCAAACGTAAACAGCGGTCCTGGCACTGCTTGGACAGCTCCATATCCAGCCACAAACTCTTCCTTACTCATCCAACCGTTCAGCATCGTTTCTGTCTCCAATAGTGGAACAACCACATGCCCACCCCCGAAAACAAGCGAACCCGTACGGTAGAAGCTATCCATAAGTACGATCCACTCATTCCCTATGACCAGTCGAAGTATAGGCAGACCGATCAATATCACAACAAACAAGGACAAGCAGATGATCCCTGTCTTATAACTAACTCGAACAGACTGGTGCTGAACGTCAGGGGATCTTTCCTCCTTAAACAATAGCATTCCCGCTACTCCAGCTGCTGCAATGACGGCAACCTGTACCCATGGAGCTTGCCAGAGCAGCACTGCTGCAAGTGCACCAAACGCAATACTTGCCCTTAATCGACCTGCTGCTAACTTGTTCGCCATACCTAATACTGCTTGAGCCACAATTGCAACAGCCACAAGTTTTAATCCATGGATCCACCCAGCTCCTCCTACATCAACGCCATGGATCAAATATGCAAATGCAATAAGGAGTAATACAGATGGCACCGTAAAACCAAGCCATGCCACAATCGCGCCAGATAACCCTGCACGCATTGCACCGATACCAATTCCAACCTGACTGCTTGCAGGACCAGGCAGGAACTGACACAGTGCAACAAGATCAGCGAATGATTTTTCATCAATCCATTTTTTTCGAACAACATAGGTCTTATGAAAATATCCTAAATGTGCGATTGGACCACCAAACGACATAAGCCCCAGTTGTAATGCTGTCCAGCAGACATTCCATAACTCACGCCCCTGCCTTTTGTTTGAAGGGACATTAGGAACAGGATTTACCGGTTGTTTAGAAGACAATCGTTTTCCTCCTCATCCATTCTTCAACAGAACATTTCACATGCAGTTCCCATGATAACTGACATTTGTAAACCCTGTGTAAAATTACATAAAAAAAGAGCAGCCGTTATTGACGGACTGCTCTCTCTACTCATATCAAGCTAAATCTATTTCACTTATTCACCTGAATGATTATACTACTTCCAGATTCTTTCGTTTTACTCTGCTGATGTTGCAGATGATGTATATCCAGGTTTGGCTGCACCGAATCCAAATATGAACAGCATAACGACGACACCTGCCAGAATCATCAGCGGAATACTCCAACTGTTTGTAAAGTCATGCATATAACCGATCAACATCGGACCGATCGCTGCAAGTAAATAACCAAAGGATTGTGCCATCCCTGACAATGCTGCTGCTTCATGTACCGTTCGAGTCCGGAGCGTGAAGAACATGAGTGACAAGCTAAAATTCGCTCCACCAGATATTCCGATTAAGATCACCCACAATATATTAAGAGACTGTAGACCCGATAATAGACCTACATAACCTACAAACATACTTGCTGCGGATACAAACACCAGTAGACGCTGATTCGGTCTTCGACCGGCAAGAACAGGGATGATGAATGAGAACGGAAGACTGACGAACTGAAGAATTGACAGCATCCATCCTGCAGACGTGTAATCTAATCCCTGACTGTGTAGAATTTCTGGTAGCCAAGAAATATTTACATAGAAGGTGAAAGATTGGAGTCCCATGAATAATGTAATCTGCCAAGCAAGCTTTGACTTCATTAAACTTGATCCCTTTGGAGGTGCAGTTACATTACTTACTGTAGCCCGTCCTTGGCGTCGTTGACCGATCCATACTAGACTAGCAAGCAAAGATAGCGCCGACCATACAATAAGTGACCCCTGCCAGCCAAGACTTGGTTGTGTAGCTAGAGGAATACTAATACCTGACGCGATTGCAGCAAGCATGTTCATTGACATGGAATATGTTCCAGTCATCAGGCCAATGTTACCCGGAAAATCCCGTTTTACAAGACTCGGAAGCAGGACATTGCCTACTGCGATAGCCATACCCAGCAGCGCTGTTCCGAGCATTAAAGTCCATGGTGACGATATGGAGCGCACCCAAATTCCTGCAGTCAAGACGATCATGCTTATGAGGAGCACGGTCTCGATTCCATATTTTCTAGCTAAACCAGGTGCCATAGGCGATAGTATAGCAAAGGCAAGCAAAGGAAGCGTGGTAAGCATCCCAGCTAATGCATTTGAAATTCCAGTATCATCACGAATGATCCCAATCAATGGACCAACGGAAGTAATGCCAGCCCTCAAATTTACGGCAATTAAAATAATTCCGACAAAAAGAAGCCACTTCCGTGTCTTCGATGGCTGGTTCGTTTCTAAAGTTGTGTACCTTGATGCCATGATGCAAACCCCTCACTATTAAGTAAATATGTATATTCTAACATTTAAAAACAAACTTATCACAATTATAAGCTATCCAGCAAACACACTACCAAGTCAAAAAACCGCATCTTTTCGATGCGGTTCTTCATTACATGCTATTATTCCTTGGTTTATCGCAGTCTTGAGAAAGCTTATCATACTTCAACCAAGCATTAGGCGATCATCGGACAGTTTATGTCCGCTAATCTGTTCAAATTCACCCAGTAGCTGTTCAACTGTCAGATCCTGCTTGCGATCTTCATTAACATCAAGAATGATTCTACCTTTGTCCATCATAATAAGACGATTTCCTAGACGTATAGCCTGCTCCATATTGTGAGTAACCATTAAAGTTGTCAGATGAAGGTCTTTAACGATCTCTTGAGTGAGCCGTGTAATAAGCTCTGCACGAGCTGGATCGAGTGCTGCTGTATGCTCGTCCAATAGTAAAATTTGTGGTTTTGTAAAGGTTGCCATCAGTAGACTAAGCGCCTGCCGTTCGCCACCAGACAACATACCAACCTTAGCGCGTAAACGGTTCTCAAGGCCGATCCCGAGCCGTGCAAGCTGTTCTTTGAACATTTTTCGCTTATTTGTGGTCACCCCTATACTCAACCCACGAGATTGACCTCGGCGATAGGCCATCGCGAGATTCTCCTCAATCGTCATATGCGGCGCGGTACCTGCCATCGGGTCTTGGAACACCCTTCCAATCCAGCGGCTCCGCTTAAATTCTGGTAAATGACCAATGGAGTTACCATCAATCCTAACCTCTCCAGCATCAGGCTTCATCACACCAGAAATAATGTTCATCAGTGTGGATTTACCTGCACCGTTACTACCGATCACGGTTACGAAATCTCCAGGATGTAGATGAAGATTGATACCCATAAGTGCTACCTTCTCATCCACCGTTCCTGGATTAAACAACTTAGATACACGATTCATCTGCAACATTAGAATGCACCTCCCTCAGTTTTACCCTGATCTAACAACTGAGCGGAACGCCTGCGTGCCTGAGAGCGCTGTTTCATTGATCTTCGGATCGTTGGGACAACCAAGGCAATAATAACAATGATTGCTGTAATCAACTTCAAATCCGATGCTTCAAGCCATTTAATCTCATACGCAAGTGCAACAACAATACGATAAATGATCGAACCCAAGACCACTGCTGCTGTCGTACGGAAGACAGACCCCGTACCGAGAATTGCTTCACCGATAATAACAGAGGCCAAACCAATAACGATCATTCCGATCCCTGAACCAATGTCAGCAAAGCCAGACTGCTGCGCAACGACAGCGCCTGAAAGAGCAACTAGACCGTTAGAAATACTTAATCCAAGGATGGTTGTTGTATCTGTATTCACGCCGAAGCTTCGAATCATGCGCTTGTTATCTCCAGTTGCTCGGAGTGATAAACCAAGATCCGTACGGAAGAAACCATCGAGCAATAACTTCCCTACAATGACGATGACCAGCATAACGTACAGGGGATCCAGACTTGCAAAGATCGTCTCCTCATCACCTATGGATACATTCGGCTTACCTAAAATTCTCATATTAATGGAATATAGTGCAATCATCATAATAATACCGGACAATAACCCGTTAATTTTCCCTTTTGTATGAAGTAAGCCTGTACACACTCCAGCCAGCATTCCTGCAGCGAGAGCACCTAGTGTAGCGAACCAAGGATCAACTCCTTTGCTAATAAGAACAGCTGCTACGGCTCCACCCGTTGTGAAACTTCCATCAACGGTTAAATCTGGAAAGTCCAATATTCTAAACGTAATATACACACCTAACGCCATCAGAGCATATAACAACCCCAATTCAATGGGACTATCAATCGTCTTGATAAAATCAATCAGGAATTCAAACATGCGTTACCCTCCTATAAGATTAAGCAAAGGCGCGGGCAGTGATGTCCGCGCCTTACTGTTACTGAATGATGTTGTTATCCGGGTCTTTGACTTCCTGCTTCATTGCATCCGTAACTTCAATACCGTACTCAGCAGCTGCCTTAGTATTCAGAATCAAGTCCAATTTATCTGGAATCGTAATTTTCATATCCGCTGGCTTCTTACCATTCTTCAGGATATCTACAGCCATTTGCCCAACTTGATATCCATGGTCGTAGTACTTGAAGCCAACTGTAGCAAATGCACCTTTCTCGACTGTATCACGGTCACTTGAGAAGAATGGAATCTTGTTCATTTTTGCAGTATTAATAATTGCATCTGCACCACTAACCACTTTGTTATCTAGCGTGATATAGAATGCATCGACCTTGCCTACTAATGACTCAGCAGCTTGTTTTACCTCAGAAGTATTCGTTATGGAAGCTTTTATAAGCTCAATTCCATGTTCTTTCAGTGCAGCTTCAGCTGTCTTTGACATTACAACTGCGTTGGCCTCACCTTCATCAATAATAAGTCCAATCTTCTTCACGTTAGGAAAATGAGTGCTAACAAATTTCATGAGTTGTGTCGTCGCTTCTGGATTCGTGTCCGATGCTCCTGTTACGTTGCCGCCTGGCTTCTCCAGATCGCTAACCAGTTTAGCGTCAACCGGGTCAGTAACTGCTGCAAACAATACCGGAGTTTCCTTTACATTTTTGACAACTGCTTGTGCAGAGGGTGTTGCAATTGCGATGACTAGATCGTTCTTATTATCTTTGAGCTTTTGTCCAATTGTCAGGTTGTTGGTCGAATCGGCCTGAGCGTTGTTATAATCCAGCTCCATATTTTCCTTCTCAATAATTCCGCCATCTTTAAGGGCTGCCATAATTCCCTCACGTGTTGCGTCAAGCGATGGATGTTCAACGTATTGGGAGATGGCAATCTTGAACGATTGCTTGTCCGTGCTACCTTCCGAACCATTCGATGGCGTGTCTGCTCCTTCTTTATTTCCGCAGCCAGCCGCTGTCAGCAATAAGGCTGACAATGTTAATGATAACCACATTTTTTTCTTCATGGTATTAAAACCCCTCTCTTTATCGAACTAATTAATAATCGACATAAAGCGACACCGCTTAGTCGCTTTTATCAATCAAAGCATTACTGCAAAAAAAATTCGAACAACGGTATATTATGGATATTTTATATGGAGGGAGATGGTTACGTCAATTGCGATTTTTAAAGTGAATCATAAAAGTCTACAATATAAGCGCTTATATCAGAAGTTCTTATGCTAGGTTCCCCTTCATTCATAGAAATTCAACCTATTGGTAACTTTCTATACATTTAAGTTGACTATGTGGCAATAATTCACTACAATTTTAGAAGTATGCATTTTGAGTAGAAATCCGATAAAAGAACAGGTGATATATCATGGCTGAAGAACAGCAGTCCTACCAAATTTTATTATATTATAAATTCGTCCAAATCGAAGATCCTGAAACTTTCAAGAATGAGCATTTGCAGTATTGTAAAGATCTTGGATTAAAGGGCCGTATTCTCGTTTCCTCGGAAGGCATCAACGGTACGGTATCAGGAACTATTGAACAGACCGAACAATATATGAAAGATATGAAAGCAAATCCGCTATTCGCAGATATGGTCTTCAAAATTGATCCTTCCGAAGGTCATGCGTTTCACAAAATGTTCGTCCGACACCGTAAAGAACTCGTAACCTTCCGTGTAGAAGATGAACTAGATCCCAATGTCATAAGCGGAAAAAGACTTTCTCCTAAACAATTCTTTGAGCAGCTTCAGCAAGACGATGTCATCGTACTTGATGGCCGCACAGATTACGAATATGATATTGGTCATTTCAGAAATGCGATCCGTCCAGAGGTAGAGTCGTTCCGTGAATTCCCTGAATGGATTCGTGAGAATATGAGTCAGTATAAAGACAAAACCATTCTTACCTACTGTACTGGTGGCATCCGCTGTGAGAAGCTTACCGGTTTCATGCTGAAGGAAGGCTTCCAGGATGTTGCTCAGCTAGATGGCGGCATTGTAACGTATGGTAAGGATCCAGAAGTACAAGGAAGACTATTCGATGGAAAATGTTATGTGTTCGATGAGCGTATTTCTGTACCTATTAACCATACGGATGAGGATATTATTGTAGGTAAATGTCATCACTGTGGTGAACCTGCAGATCGCTACATCAACTGTGTCAATGATGCTTGCCATCTACAACACATTTGCTGTGAAAAATGTGATGAACTGCATAACGGCTTCTGCTCCGAAGCTTGTGAAGAGACCGTAGCAGCTGGATAATATATCGTATACGTTTTTCGTAAACACAAACGGCATGCTCGCTTAATAAGCGAAGCATGCCGTTTTGTTATAGTAAAGTCGGTCTTATTAATCTTCATGAAATACAACGAGTTCCTGCTCAATAGCCGCTTTAATCAGCTCAACACACTCTTCTGTCGTCTTGCCGAATACGCGTTTACCATTGACGAGGGCATACGGACGAATCTTACACAAACCACATAAATTCATACAATCTGCGCGAAGGACAGCAATTTCAGGATACAGTTCCTCTAAGTGTTCAAGATCCAACGCACTCATTAAATTGCTATCACAAACTTCCACTACCACGATCCCCATCATTACAATCACCTGAATTCTTTTGTTAGAATGTCCGTTAATTATGAGGAAGGCAGACGTTTTTGTCAAATGGGGGTTCTTGAAGCATAGATTAAGCTTTAAACACAGCAGGTTTAACGCACACCGGCTTCGATTGCTCAGTGGTCTTACCTGTAAACTGAAGCATTCCATTCTCTGGGTTAACCGTGTATAGCACTAGATTGTCACCGTCACGGTTCGCCACAATCAAAAATTTACCTTCTGGCATTAGTGAGAAATGACGTGGATGACCACCTTCTGTTGAAATGAATTGAATAGGAGTTAGCTCACCTGTACTTGGATCAACTGAAAAGACCACAATACTATCATGACCACGATTCGATCCATACACTGTAAGACCGTCTTCAGAAACTGCAATTTCTGCACAATAGCTCTCACCCGTAAAATCATCAGGTAGCGTAGATAACATTTGAATTGCCTCTAAACGCCCCTCTTCGGATACATAACGGAAAACTTTCACCGTAGAATTCAATTCATTAATAACATAGGCATATTTTCCGCTAGGGTGGAAAGCCAAATGCCGTGGACCTGATCCTAATTCTAACAATGTTTCGCTATGAAACTTGAGTGTATTATCCTTCTTATCGATCTGATAGGCGATGATTTTGTCCAATCCCAAATCCTGAATGAACACATATTTCCCATCAGGACTGAAGAAGGCCGAATGTGCTCTAGGCTGTTGTTCCGCATTCGAACGATGTCCCTCATGAAATTGCTCATCTAACCATTTCGAAGCCACAGCATGCTCATCTAACGCGATTAATCCAACACTGCCTCCGTGATAACTAGAGACAATCAAATACTGATCTTCAGGATCTCGTTGTATATGACAAGTAGAACTGCTGCTTCCTTGAACTCGGTTTAATTCAAGCAACGCTCCTGTAGAGGGATTAATCTCAAATGTAATAACTTCTCCAATCTTTCCCCCATCTTTAGCAACTTCGCCAATGGCATATAAGCGATTTGTTTCTGTATTGATATTAAGGAATGTTGGATTTTTGACTCCAGATACTTGATGCAACAACGTCAAATCACCATTATCCTGATTGAATGAGTACACACAAATTCCATTTTCACTTGCTTCTGCATAAGAACCTGTAAAAACTAACGTTTTTGTTGAAGTTTCCATATATGTATCTCTCCTTTAAACTGCCATCTTACGATGGAGTATGTATATGTCTCTACCATGTTACACTTCCTACTTCGAAGAAATCAATCCTGCTTCTATTAAGCATGCATATAAAAAAAGCTGTCCGACAAAAATCCTTCTGCCGGACAGCCTTATATCTTCTTATATTAACCTTCCAGCAACAGAGACTCCGGATCTTCAAGTAGTTCCTTAACGGTAACTAGGAAGCGTACGGCTTCTGCACCGTCAACGATACGGTGATCGTAAGAAAGCGCGATATACATCATCGGACGATTCTCAGAACGTTCTGCATCGATAGCAACCGGGCGAAGCTGAATTTTATGCATGCCTAGAATACCTACCTGCGGTGTATTCAATATCGGAGTTGAGAGAAGGGAACCAAATACTCCTCCGTTCGTAATTGTGAAAGTTCCTCCTTGCAACTCAGATAAGGATAAAGTATTACTGCGGGCTTTGCCAGCAAGATCCACGATTTCCTTCTCAATCTGAGCGAATCCCAGTCGATCTGCATCACGAACCACAGGTACAACCAAGCCTTCTTTGGCTGAAACAGCAATACCAATATCGTAATACTTCTTAAGGATAATATCCTCACCATCAATTTCAGCGTTCAATAAAGGATATCGTTTCAGAGCGCCTACAACTGCTTTGGTGAAGAATGACATAAATCCAAGACCTACATCATGCTTTTCCTTGAAAGCATCTTTACGACGTTTACGAACGTCCAGAATAGCTGTCATATCTACTTCATTAAAAGTCGTAAGCATGGCAGCGGTATGTTGCGCTTCAACCAATCGATTAGCAATCGTCTGACGACGACGTGACATACGCTTACGTTCTGTTGGCTTCCCTGCAATCTCAGCGGGTGCAGATGGAGCCGCAGCCTGAGGTGCTGGTTTCTCAGACACAGCTGATTTACTAGCCCCATTCGAATGGTTCTTCACATCTTCATGGTAGATACGACCGATTGGGTCACGGCCCTGTACCTGGTCCAGATCAATCCCGCGCTCACGTGCTAGCTTCCGTGCAGCAGGTGAAGCTTGAGGTATAGAACCTTCTCCACTCTCTGCCGGAGGTGCTGGCGATTTCGGTAACTCAGCAGCAGCCTGAGCTTCTGGTTGTACTGGTGCTGGAGCCTCAACCTTTGTTGGCTCACTGCCCACTCCTTCTTCTGGGGAAATCTGACCGATAACTTCTCCGATCGTTACATTGTCCCCTTCTTGGCGAAGGATCTTTTGCACAACACCGCTTGCCTCCGCGCTAATTTCAAGATTGACCTTATCCGTTTCTAACTCGAGCAAAACGTCACCGATGTTAACGCTATCCCCTTCTTTAACATGCCATTTGAATATCGTTCCTTCGGTGATGGATTCGCCCATAGCTGGTACAGTTATTTCGTTCACAGCCGCTTACCTCCCCAATGAGATATGTTGATTTATAGTTTTGCGATTAAGGGCAAAAGAAATGATGGTCTGTTGCTCATAAATATGCACATCCTGATATCCGCTTGCAGGACTAGAACGCTCCGGACGTCCGCTATAACGAATTTCGGTTCCCTTAGGTGCAATTTCACGAATTCTTGGTTCCATGTAACTCCATGCGCCCATATTCTGAGGTTCTTCCTGAACCCAAAGAACTTCTTTCAGCTTCGGATACTTGCTCATAATGCGTGCAATTTCCTCTTTCGGGAATGGATACAATTGCTCTACACGAATGATATGCAACCAAGAGTGATCTTCATCTTTCTGTTTCTCAATTGCTTCTTCGAGATCTACAGCAACTTTACCCGAGCATAATACGAGACGTTCAACTTTCTTCGGTGTTTCACCAAGACCTGGTTGTTCAATAACCTCTTGGAAAGAACCTTCGCTGAAAGCTGTCGCAGGTGATGCAACTCGTGGATTCCGAATAAGACTCTTTGGAGCCATAAGAACAAGTGGTCTAGCATCTTCCGTATTTACGATAGAAGCTTGACGACGAAGAAGATGGAAGTATTGAGCCGATGTTGTCAGGTTAGCAACCGTCCAGTTGTCTTCGCCACCCAGTTGCAAGAATCTTTCCAATCTTGCACTAGAGTGTTCAGGGCCTTGACCTTCATAACCATGAGGAAGCATCATTACGAGACTAGATTTCTGTCTCCATTTGGAACTTCCAGAGGTAATGAACTGATCAATAATAACTTGAGCACAGTTCGTAAAGTCACCATATTGAGCTTCCCAAATGACAAGCGTTTCAGGTGAATACACGTTGTATCCATATTCAAAGCCCAAGACTGATGCTTCGGAAAGCGGGCTATTGTGAATGGCAAAAGAAGCTTTTGCCTGCGGCAAACGGTGTAAAGGACAGAAAGTCGAGCCATCAACAGCATCGTGAAGCACAAGATTACGATGTGCAAAAGTTGCTCTTTCTGCATCTTGACCCGTAATACGAATAGGCTGACCGTCTGATAGAATGGTAGCAAACGCTAATGTTTCAGCATGTCCCCAGTCTACTTTTTCACCTTCTTGAAGTGCACCACTGCGACGTTCAAGAATTCGTTGAAGCTTAGGATACACAGTAAAACCTTCAGGCCACTTAAGAAGCTCAGTATTGATTGCGCTGAGTGTCTCAACAGGTACACCTGTCTTCACTTTCGGCTTGACGTTCTCGTTCGATGGATTTAGACCAAGTAACACATGATCAACAGGCTCTTTAGACTTAACGCTGTCGTAAGCTTCTTTCAAACCATTAAGAACTTTAGCCTTCAACTCATCAGCTTCAACTTGGCTCATTTCTTTATTACTTACTAGTCTATTCATGTACAGATTTGCTACTGTCGCATGTTGTTTAACCTTTTGATAAATAAGAGGTTGCGTCGTTTCTGGATCATCCGTCTCGTTATGACCATATCTGCGATATCCAACAAGATCAATCAGGAAATCTTTCTTAAACTTGTTACGATATTCGCTTGCAAGACGCGCAGCAGCGATACATGCTTCTGGATCATCTGCATTCACATGCACAATTGGAATTTCATATCCTTTAGCGAGATCACTCGCATAATGAGTGGAGCGAGAGTCCTTACCCTCTGTTGTAAAACCGATACGGTTGTTAACGATAATATGAATCGTTCCACCATTTCTGAATCCAGGAAGCTTATTAAAGTTAAGTGTCTCTGCTACAATGCCTTCGCCAGGGAACGCTGAATCACCATGAATAAGAATGGTCGCAGCTTTATTCACATCTTGCTTCGGATACCCTGGTGCACTGCGGTCTTCTTGTGCAGCGCGAGCAAAACCTTCTACCACTGGATTAACAAACTCCAAGTGACTCGGGTTATTCGCAAGGGTAACACGAACTTCATGAGCATCTTCTTCCTTCAAGAAACGATCTGCACCAAGATGGTATTTCACATCCCCCGTCCAGCCATAGTTAATACCCATGGAACCTTCTGAAGGCACAAGGTGTTTATTCGGAGAATTAAGGAACTCCGAGAAGATTTTGCTATAAGATTTGCCGAGAACATGCGCAAGAACATTCAATCGTCCACGGTGAGCCATTCCCATAAGAATGGAGCTAACATCAGCGTGAGCCATTTCTCTTACAATCTCATCAAGCATTGGAACGAGAGCGTCATTACCTTCAATAGAGAACCGCTTAGCTCCTACAAAGGTACGATGCAAGAACTCTTCAAACTGCTCCGCTTCGAGCAATCTCTTAAGAAGATGCTTCTTCTCTTCCGCGTTCAAAGGAGCTGGGTTAGTACCAGATTCAGCTTGGCTGTTCAGCCAGTTGCGCTCTTCTTCTTCATGCACATGACTGAATTCATAGGCGATCGTTCCCGTATATATTTGATGCAGCCTTTGGATCGCCTCCCACCCATTCTTTACATCGCTAGGAGCTTCCTCCCAGACAACTTCTGCAGGTAAGGCAGCTAAATCCGCTTGGCTGAGTTGGTATGTTTCAGGTTGAAGTAAACGGGTGTCCACTTCCATTCCGATGCCAATCGGATCAATGTCTGCAGCAAGATGACCGTAAGTTCTGATGTTCCACACCAGCTTACCGGCACTCACGCCTTTTTTCAATAAACTACGATCACATGTACTACCGGATTCCTGCGTATCCGCTTTCTTTTCTTTGTTTGGCAAAGATGGAGGAGATCCCCAACTTGCGAACAATTCACGATATGCTGGTTCCACAGATTGTGGATCTTGTAAAAACTTCTCGTACTGGTCTTGAATGTACCCCAAATTCGGACCGTGATATTTCTGCCATGGTCCCTCTGTCATTCTGTCAAGGGTCTTCATCGCTGACTCCCTCCGTCAGATTATTTTGATAGTTCAAGGACGGAAATTCTAATTACAAGTTCATTATAATACACTTAAGCACTATACCGAAAATAACCTTTTTATATAATAATCATCTCATAAACAGATGAATTTACGAATATTTCGTGACATTTCGGTTATCAAAGAGCTGGCAAGTCCAATGATTTTACATTAAAAGGATTAATATCCATTAATATTGTTATTTACAACCATTCCATTTGCCTAATAGGATCAGGACCTGTTTCTTGACCGATAAGCCCCATCAATTGTTTAGCATTGGCTGCAGCATCTCCACCAGAGTTATTGTTAAATATAAGCCAGCATTCTTGGGTGCTGTTAAGCAAGGTTAGCAGATTCTGCTTCCATTCCTGCAATTCTTCTGTATTATAACGATATAAATATCGCACCTCACGCCAATTCGCTTCACCACTTGAATGCCAGCCCGCCGTATTTCGTCCGTGAAGACGGATCATCGTCGCATGAGACTGCGTGGGTTCAAGCACAACAGGTATGGAACCAATGCCTGCATCCGGTTCATCAGCAATACTATGAATCCAGCCCTCATCTCGCATGAACTGAAGCGTCTTATCCCGATATCCAGGTGCAAACCAGCTCCTATTCCGGAATTCAAGCGCAACAGAATATCCATCCATCCATTCCCTAGTTCTCTTTAGTATCTCAACATGTTTTCTATCACAATCGAACCAAGGTGGATACTGGAATAAAATCGTCTTCAGCTTATTCTCCTTACGCAATACATCTGCCGACTCTTTAAATGCTTCAAACATGGATCTCATATCAGGATATGGGATTTTGCCGCGCGAATGACCCGTCATACCTTGATAAGCTTTGACAATAAAACCAAAGTCATCAGGGGTTTGGATGCTCCATTTATACATTCGATCTGGCGCGGGTATAGCATAAAACGAATTATCCATCTCTAGGATCGAAAAATGCCGTGCATATATTTTTAACTTATCCCCCGGCTTTGTACCCTCCACATAGAGATCATCGTGGTCTCCCCAGCCTGACAAGCCAATATATATTGAGTCTCGCACCACTTCTTCTATGGGCATAATCTTTCCTCCCTCCATATCTCTGATTTAAGAAACAGCATCTTTCTTTATTAACCTATTCTTCAACATTTCAAAAGTCAGGGCTGCCAAAGCGTAGCCCCTTTTTCTTCCGCCTTCTTAACAATGAGCTCACATAAACGATGCGTCTCAAGAGATTCCTCCATAGAAGGATACGGATGAATGCTACCTGAAATACTTCTTAGGAAATGCGTAATAATATCATCGAAGCCCCTTCGTTTTAAAACAGGCACCCAATCTCCAAAGGTCCGATGCTTCTCTTCACCTTCACTTAAATAAATCTTATTGTTTAGATCACGCACCATATGTTTTTGACCAGGACTTATCACCTCAAGACGCTCTTCTGTCATGCCACTGTCACGATTCATGAACCCGACAGATGTATAGTTGTCTCCATCAAGCTTGAGCATAACCTGCACCAACAATCCATTGTGGACCCTCACAGAAACAGAAATATCCTCCACTTTACCTGGAGACAAGTAAGATATAGTATCTACTACATGAATAAAATCATCGAAGATAAATCTCCGAGCAAAATCAGGTTGGTAAACTCGGTTCTTCTCCATATAGATATAGCTTCTGTCGTTCACTTCTTTAAGCTCTGACACCAAAGGAGCAAATCTTCGATTAAAGCCCGTCATAAGCACACAGTTCTTCTCGCGAGCAAGTGC
Organism: Paenibacillus sp. FW507-14B1B; assembly: GCF_058781425.1. Lineage (NCBI taxonomy): Bacteria > Bacillati > Bacillota > Bacilli > Caryophanales > Paenibacillaceae > Paenibacillus > Paenibacillus sp. FW507-14B1B. Next base: position 216,512 of record NZ_JBYSWS010000002.1, read on the forward strand.
TGTAAGTGCTTCGGCCTCTCCGAAATGATAAGCAATCGGTTTATCGACGTATACGTGTATGCCTGCGTTCAATAGCTGCTTAATAATATTCGGGTGAGATTCAGTTGAAGTATGTATAAAAGCAGCATCAATTCCTCTCTGTATCAAGTTCTCAATCGTAGGCTCAGTTTCAGTAAATCGATATTTCGCTTTAGTCTGTTCAAGCACATCTTGATTTCGTGTACTAAGAATCCACTGCACCTCATGCATAGAAGACATGATTGGTAGGTAAGCTTTCTGTGCGATACTGCCTAATCCAATAACTCCAACCTTCATTTTTTCTCCCCTTTTCCTATGAAACGAACATATTTACCTCTATTATAAACATTACGTATTGAAAACAAAAAACACACCTTGAATAAGGCATGTTTTCAGAGTCGAACAAAGATAGCTTCATTAATCACGAAATTAAATATCGTCATGTTTACCTGGTACTACCATGATATGATCCCAAATAAATTTCTTCTCTTGCTCCGTTAAATCGCTCTGATCAAGTAATGATCGAATTCGTTCTTCAAGATGACCCACCCAATTTAGAAACTGATCAATATCCGGTAATCGTTCAGTTGCCACCTGATATCCCCGCTTTCCGCATCATAAAAGATTTAGGGCTAAAGCTGAAGTAGTCATACCTTGTTACTTGTATCAATCATACTTGAAATTTGTTAAGTAGGCGTCAACTAAACATAAAATTACGGTTAGTCATTCTTGTTTTCATAAAATACATGTTGCGCATTCAAAACGCCGTTATTCAACTCGATTATTCCATATGAAAAATGCGATTGCCGACGTTTATCCGTTGGTGATCCAGGATTGAACAGGAGAACATCTCCTATCTGTTTCATCACAGGAATATGTGAGTGACCAAATATGATACAGTCCACCTTCTGGTCCGCAAAAGTATTTATAGCTCTACTCTCAGTCGTTCCCTTAGTTCCATGACCATGGACGATACCCAATCGGTGTCCCTCAATTAGCAGCAGCTTATTTAACCCAAACCTCTCAATCATTCCGTCTGAATCTGCATTTCCTGCAACGCCCTCGACCGGTGCAATCTCTTGCAAAGCTTCATAAACCGACTCATTTGACCAGTCACCTGCATGAATAATCAAGTCCACGGATTGAAGCCCTTTTAACAGCTCATTAGGAAGCTTCTTCGCCATTCGAGGCATGTGTGTGTCTGACAATACCCCGATTCTAAAGGTGCTAGGCATCTTAGCCCTCCTCCCCTCTCCATATCATGTCTTTAATACAGAGCCTATCATGAGCATTTATTTTCATGAAGAGGTATTACATATTACATGTCCTGAATACAATGTGTACAAGCATTTTATTTAATAATAATAAAATCCTTGTCTTAGTGAACAGGAGTGAGAACATGAGTCTATTTTTAAGCTATGTTATTCTTGGTCTGTCCTTATCCGCCCCAATCGGGCCTATTAATGCCGCCCAACTGGACAGGGGTATCAAAAAAGGGTTCTGGCACTCTTGGTTATTCGGACTTGGAGCTGTGCTTGCAGATATTCTCTACATGGTACTTGTCTATTTAGGTGTTGTTCATTTTCTTAGTACTCCATTTATGCAAACTTTCTTATGGCTATTTGGTGCATTTGTTCTAATATATACTGGCATCGAAAGTCTGATTAACGCAGGCAAGGTCAATATCAGTACCAAGAAGAAAGATGAGAGCTTAATCGCCAATCTATTCTCCGGCTTTCTCATGTCTCTTTCCAATCCCATGACGATCTTATTCTGGCTCGGAATCTACGGCTCCGTACTTGTTAAGACAGCATCCGATCACGGAAAAAGTGACCTGTTCTTATTCAGTACAGCGATTATTATCGGCGTATTGATCTGGGATTTGACGATGGCAGGTATATCAAGCATTTTCCGGAAATTGTTAAGCACTCGGGCTATCACATTGATTTCTGTCCTATCTGGTCTTTCACTCATCATTTTCGGTATCTACTTCGGAGTAAGAGCACTCAAGTTGTTACTATTTTAATTAAAGCTTTTCTAATCCGTCTATTCTCAAGCTTCTTTGGCCTCTCGCCACTTTGTCCGCAGCATGATTAAGACGATTACAGCAATGATTACTATAAAACCAAGGCTTATCCAAAAGCCAGGCCGGCTCGTTTTGTGAAAAAGTGTTCCGCTTACAGCAAGCAATATAAGGATCATCCCTAGGTATCTCTTCATTTTACCCCAGACCGATAAATCAAGATTTCGTCCCGCTGAGATTAGAATAAAGAACCAATTATACAAAAGCATAAGCCCGGCTGCCGTTGTTAAGTATTCATATATTTTTCCAGGCATCAGTAGAGATAGAACAATAGAAACAATAAGCCCGGCTGCCGTTAAACCGAGTGCGTAAATGGGTGTCTTCCGTTTAAACATTTTCTTAGAGAATAGCTGTGGTGCATCATGATCTTCTGATAAGGTCACGAGCATTGTTGTCACCGCATATAGAGAAGCAACCATCGTTGAGAATCCCGCAATGATTAGAACAGCATTAAATACATGGGGAACAAAGGGTAAATGATAGGATTTTAAAGCTACGATAAATGGACTCTCTGTCGTTGAAAACTTATCCCAGGACAACATCGTGAGCGCTAACCCTAAAGAAAGTACATAGACTATAGCCAGAAGGAGGATCATAACTCGACCTGATTTCGGAGCATCTTGCGGATTTTTTAGCCTTATCGCCATAACCCCCATAACTTCAATACCTCCAAAAGCATAAAACGCAAAAATGAGCGAGGACCATAATCCCAGTCCACCTGTTGGAAAAAATGAAGAGGATATGCCAGGTACCTTCGGCTCAGTCCCACCCTTAATCCACCCCATGAGTGCTATAAATGCGATCACAAGAAACATCACTATCGCAGCAATTTTAATAATTGCAAGTACATGTTCCAAACGATCAAATCCCTTATTCCCAATCCAAATAACGAATATGCCTAATGCAGCAAATATAGCAGCGAACACCCACAACGGAATGGCCGGAAACCAAAACCGCGAGAAAATCGAGAGTGCCGTCATCTGACTCCCCATAATAAGGACTTCTGAACACCAGTACATCCAACCTGTCGAGAACCCTGCCCAGCGTCCATGAGCTTTCTTCGCATAAGATCGGAAAGATCCTTTTTGCGGGTCTTCTGCTGTCATACGAGCTAATACATCAAATACGATAAAGGTCCCGATTGCAGCTAAAACAAAAGATATCAATATTGCAGGTCCTCCGAGTTTAATCCCAAGACCTGATCCCAGAAAATATCCTGTGCCTATTGTAGAAGCTACCCCAAGAAGCGATAACTGCCACCATTTCAGCGTTCCTTCTGTTTTGCCTCCTGATTCCTTAGCAGCTGTCTTGCCCATGGGAATCCCTCCTTTAAATCGGTTGAATTATCCATTCTTCAGCGCGAAAACGCAACTGATCATAGAACATCCTCAGTATGTGCTGAGCGATTAATGCATAATCTCCCCTCTAATCGCGAAAGTTATCCTTAAACACCGTTTTTTGGAGGGATCTGTTTGACAGCAACCCGTGGCATTCCTATATCTCAAGGATTCATGCTGTTAATGCTGACAGCCGGATTAACGAATCATGTCATGATTATTCCAGTCGTACTAGAGAAATCGGAACGTAATGCTTGGATTACAGTGGTAGTTGCCGGTATTCTCTTTGTTCCCTGGGTTCTCCTTGCTTACCGCTTAATGATAAAAATAGGGACTCGCTCCATCAGTAAAGCCGTAGAAGATAGCGCTGGTAAATTCGCTAGAATACTAATATCCACGATGATGGCTTTGTATTTAATAGCCTTTGCCTTTTACACATTAAAAGAAGTAATTGATTGGACAAAATCAACCTATCTGCTTCAAACTCCCATTCTTGTTACTTCGGTTTGTCTTATAGCTCTATGCCTAATAACGGCTAGAAGCGGAATGACCACCATCGGTATTACCGCTGGTATCCTACTGCCGATCGTTGTCATCCTCGGTATTTTTGTAGCAACAGTCAACGTGAAATATAAAGATTATTCATTTTTGTTACCAATACTTGAGGATGGTTTCGGGCCCATATTAAATGGTCTTCCCATTGTATTCGGAGGGTTCACCCAGTATATTCTTGCAGTATTTATCACACCTCATACCAAAGGAAATGTGAAATCATGGACAGCTTTAGCATTTCATGTGGTGCTCGTAATCCTTACACTTGGACCTACAATAGCGGGTATAACAGAATTCGGTGCCGATGAAATGAAGTTACAACGCTATCCCGCCTATGAGCAGTGGAGACTCGTTAAGTTAGGGAAATTCATCGAACATGTTGATTTCCTATCCATTTATCAATGGTTAAGTGGCGCCTATATTTCCATCAGTCTATGTATGTATCTTGCGGCGGAAGCGTTATTTACGAAAAAGAACCGGACTGCAGGGATGATAGGCTTCTCCTTTCTTCTGATCATTTTGTGCGCTGCACCAATCAGCAACTTAAAAATGTACTTTTGGATGAGGGACTATTTCATACCGGGTTCCGCAATCTATACCACCGTCCTCCTACTGCTTATGACATTCTTGATTCGGGGTGCTACTAATGATCCGCCCCATGCTCAGAAAGGAGAGCCTCCATGTACTTCACCCCACAAAACTTGAAAGAGCAATTTAGAGAATGTGAAGATGTAAAAATAAAAATATACCCAGAACCATATTCGGACGTCGATCAACAGCCTTGGGCTATAATTATCTACAATGTGATGATGTGTGATTCTTCCGTACTATCCGAAATACTACTACCTGTCATTGGTGATGAATGGAATCGTTCTTGCTCGGAAAACAGAAAACCAGATCCGGACGATCTCGAATCTACACTCACCTTGCAACGAATACCCGCCAAATCTGAGATGCTTGTCGAAAACGTGTTTTCTGGTATGGCTGTTATTATACTTGCAGGAGAAGATTTTTTCTTCACATATAATGCCGCATCAGATATAAACCGATCGCCTGAAGAAACCAATACAGAGATTGCGATCAAAGGGGCGAGGGATGGCTTTGTTGAGAGCCTGGAGACAAATATAGCTTTGATACGAAAAAGACTTAAAACAACAGACATGGTGTATTCCTCATTTAGTGTAGGTAGTATCTCACCAGCTAAAGTAGGAATGGTTTATTTAAAAGAGAAAGTTGTACCTGAAGCTGTAACTATGATTACTGATAAACTAAATAGCTACATTGGGGAGTCTCCAGCTGGCCCTGGAGAACTGATTGAACATCTGTCCCCTTATAAATTCTCATTACTACCTGTTTTTGACTATACGGGAAGACCTGATTACATTTTGGATTCACTCATGAGAGGGAGATTAGCTCTTATCGTGGATGGGAGTCCGATAGCTATCATCGCTCCTTCGAGCTTAATGCAGTTCTTGTTCTCTGCTGAAGATCCGACACTACCTTATTATTTTGCTTTTCCTTGGAGGATTCTGAGGTTGATTGGGATCATCTCTGCCATATTATTACCAGGATTTTATATCGCATTGATGTCTTATCATCAGGATCAGATTCCTTTCCCATTACTTGCTACCGTGGCCAATACAAGACTTGGACTTCCTCTTTCCGGTTTCTTTGAGATGGTCATATTGCTGTTTCTACTCTCTTTACTCAAAGAAGCTGGCACAAGAATGCCAGCTCCTGTAGGTTCAACCATCACGGTTGTATCTGGTATCATTATTGGCGATGCAGCAATTAGAGGCGGATTATTCTCCCCAACGCTCACCGTAATTGGATCTATATCGTTTGTTGCAGGTTCAACCATTTCAAACCAAGATGTAGGTGTGTCCACAACATTAGGCAGATACTTCGTACTTATCCTATCAGGGATTCTAGGACTGTTTGGTTTTTTTGTTGCCATGTTTTTTGTCATTCAGTATGCTGCTTCACACCGTCCATTCGGACAACCTTTTTTCGCACCCTTTTCCCCCTTCTCATGGCCAAAAATCATTCGAAATTTCATGAGATTTCCAGGTAAAAATAAAAAAGGTGGCTCCTTATGAATCGATTCATTCCGCTCTTCCTTATCGCTGTTTTTTCGTTATCCATCCTTCCGGGATGTTGGGATATTCGAGAAATACAAGAAATAAACTATATCACAGCGCTTGGTATTGATTTTCGGAATGAAGAGTACATCGTTTACGCCCAGATGCTTGACTTCTCGAGCGTAGCAAAGCAGGAAAGTGGAAAACAAACAGAACAAATACCAATCTGGGTCGGAAGAGGATCCGGTAAATCGTTATCCGAGGCTATAACTAACCTCTATACGACGAATCAGCAGCATATATCATGGGCGCATGTAACTGCGCTAGTTCTTACAGAGCCGGTACTGACCGATGATCGTATGAATCAGGTATTTGATCTAACCAATCGCTCTCAGGAAATTCGTTATACTAAATGGGTGTATGGGACACAAAACCGAATAGAAGAACTATTCACGACCACCCCCTTTTTTCAGTTATCTCCACTTCATTCACTGCTGCATGAACCGATGGAGAGTTTTAAACAATTTTCATTTATCCGTCCCATTCAATTCAATGAATTTATTATTCGTTACCGAGAAAAAGGGGCTACTGTTGTGCTGCCATCTTTACAAATATCAAGTGCCAACTGGTCGGAAAATATGCGGCAACATCCGTTAGTGCAGCTTAGCGGAGCCTTTTTTATTCAGAATCAAAAGAATAAAGGATGGATGAGTCGAGAGGATATTTCCGGTATACGATGGTTAGCCAGCCGAGCAACTAGAGCTGCTGTAGAGATCAAGAAAGAGGGAGAATCCTTAGGCAGTATTATACTTGAAGCACCACACTCCGTAGTTGAGGTCATTTGTCGAAACGATGATGTTTCTTACCGTATTAAATTAAATGTCAATGCCACCGTTCAAAATGTTCGTCAACAAATTAGTCTACAAGAAATGAATGCATCAGCTAAAAAAGCTTTAACCGATGAAATCGTCCAGACTTTTCGTAAAGCAACCAAAAAAAATATTGATCCCTATCAGTTATCACTTCAACTGTATAGAAAAAATCCAAAGTTGTGGAAAAAGTTAAAAGATGAAGGCAGGGATGTTACCTCTGATTCGCTACAGGATGTTGAAGTTACGATTGGTCTTCGTTTCTGGGGTCAGCGTAAGGATATGAGAAACTGAGAGAACAATAATAAAGAAGCTGTCCCAACATTCATGGGGACAGCTTCTTTTCTGATTTTGATATTAAGCTTCATTAGGGGGCTAACGTTTTACAACATTTTCTTAATATCTTCTTTTAGCGATTCTGCTTGTGGTCCAAATACGACCTGTACCGCGCCCTGACCCAGTCTCATTACACCGGAAGCGCCCAGTTTCTTAAGCTCTGAATCTTTAACAGCTTTATCGTCTTTTACAACGAGACGAAGACGGGTAATACAAGCATCAATACTCGTAATATTCTCTGGTCCACCGATGTTAGCAAGAACTTTTGCAGCTTTGGAATTCCCTGTTACCACACCTGCTGCGTTTCCCTCGGATTCTGACACATCTTCTACAAGCGCTTCGTCCTCATCCTCTTCTCGTCCAGGAGTCATTAGATTTAATTTTACAATGATGATCCGGAACAGGAAGTAGTACAACACTCCAAATGCCAAACCGACCGGTATCAGCAACCACGCATTCGTTGATAGCTTCAAGTTCACCAAGTAGTCAATCAGACCCGCTGAGAAAGCGAATCCTAAATGGACATCGAGGAGGTACATGATCAATCCGGAAAGGCCTGTTAAGATCGCATGCACTACGTACAATACTGGAGCAATAAACATAAATGAAAATTCAAGTGGCTCAGTAATACCTGTCAAAAACGATGCAATCGCTGAACCGATAAAGATAGAACCCACAAGTTTACGCTTTGATGGTTTCGCTGTGTGAATAAATGCAAGTGCAGCAGCTGGCATTGCAAACATCATAATCGGGAAGAAACCTGTCATAAACATACCTGCTGATTTATCACCCGCGAAGAATCGATATAAGTCACCTTGAACGACTTCACCAGCAGCATTCGTAAATGTACCGATTTGGAACCAAGCAATAGAGTTAAGTACATGGTGCAAGCCAAGTGGGATCAAGAGACGGTTCGCTGTACCGAATAGGAATGCTCCGATACCACCAAGACTTACAATCCAGTTACCGAAGTCTGCAATCACATTCTGTATCGGGTACCAAATCATACCCACCAGTACAGTTAGAACCATCGTTGTGAAAGCGGTTATGATTGGTACAAACCGTTTACCTGCAAAGAACCCTAGCCAATCAGGCATCTTAATATCGTGGAACTTGTTATATAAGTACGCAGACCAGATACCGACGAAGATACCGCCAAGCACACCCATATTCAATTTAACATCGTCTGCGATAAAAGGCATTTGTCCAGGCACCGCAGCCAAAATGTTAATCATAACCTGATAGGAGATAAGCGCGGAAAGCGCGGCAACCGCATCTCCAGCGAATCCAATTGCAACCCCTATTGCAAAGATCAGAGCCAAATTATCTAGTATCGCAAGTGCTCCTGAGGTCATAAAAGGGGTTACATATTGATTTAGGAATGCACCAACGGCACCTAAAGGTATATCTTTTTGATAGTCGATCAAGCCTAAACCTTGCAGGATACCTGCAGCAGGTAATGTAGCAACAGGTAGCATGAGTGACTTACCAAGCTTCTGTAATTTTGCCAACATGTTAATCATCCTTTCGATATCAATAATTTAACATCTCACTGAAAACGTTTACATAATGCATCGAATGAACAACCAGTTTGTTCCATCCCATTGTCTTTATACGCTTGTCTTTGGATACCCCCAAACCAAAAAATAGTGTATTAAACATTTGAATGCGTCTCACTCTGGCTATCCGGTCCTATGGGGATCAACAAAAAAAGCCAAGAAGAAAGGACGACTATATTCCTATAGTCTCATTCTTCTTGGCTCATGCCCATATTTATGGTAACACGCCTTAAACGTATTCATTTGATGTTGTTATCTTAAATCAGACCTTTAAGATTGTCAATAACAAAATATACTTATTAAGAATTTAGCGTGATGCTAAGTACGGAGTCCGAGCCCGCAGACACTTTTCCTGTATGACCTTCGACATCAGATGCTAATTCATCCGCATTCGTAACAATGACTGGTGTAACTATTGGATAACCAGCAGCCTTAATAGCATCAATATCAAATTCGATTAAAGTTTGTCCTGGTTTAACGTTATCACCGACACTAACATGACTAGTGTAACCTTCACCCTTTAGACCAACGGTATTGATTCCTATATGGAACAAATATTGCAGACCTGTTGCTTTTTCTTCAAGCATAACTGCATGCTTTGTTTTTATGACATGAGCTACCGTACCTTCAAAAGGTGACACTAAACGTCCTTCCGTCGGCTCTATAGCAATCCCTTTACCCATGTGACCTGCAGCAAAGGCTTCGTCCGGCACTTGAGACAAAGGTACAGCCTCACCAGTTAATGGGGATTTTACCTCAACTTTATTTACTACTGCTTTCTTTCTCCAACGTTCAAACATTTAATTATCCTCCTTATTAAGGGTATTGTCTTGTGTGCGTCCTCTAAATAGTCGGTAAAGATGCATGGCTAAGAAACATACCTCAGCTTCAGGAATGGTTCTTCCCAGATCCGTTTCCATAACAGTGGCAAGACGTTTAGCCAGTTCATATTCATCTGTAAATTTAGCCTTGATCTGATCTGCGAATGGATTATCAACCTTAACAGAATGATTCAATATTCGATCTACAGAGAAACGCAAGTGCATCAGTAGACGGACGTAATCCATACTGCCATTCTTAAACTCCAAACCTCGTTCTTGTTCAATCATGCTTACAAGGCGACCTACCATATTGGATGCTTTCACAAGCTGTCCAACGGGAACGTGGCTTACTGCAGAATATACGTGATACGTTAGAAAGCCCACCTCATCTTCCGGGACTTTTATGTCAAAAGCCCGGCCGATCATTTCAGCAGCTTTCAGAGCTATGTCATACTCTTTAGGAAAACTGATCTTCGTCTCTTCCAGAAATGGATTAATTATATCCATCCCTTTACGAATACGATAAATCGTAAACTGAATATGACTTGGCAATGCAAGATATACTTTGTCATTTAGTTTGCCCGGAAATTCTGTGGTGATGCTGTTCAAAATCTCATCTGTTATTTCAAGCACTTTCGGATCGAAATCCTCTAACAGATGATGATACTGGCTCCATTGTTCCCGATCCTCCAGCTTAAACAGCTTCTCGATGCGGGGATCATCCGCTGAAATCGTTCCACCAGTCTTTGTACCAAAACCGATACCTTTTCCAAGGATTACATATTCCAGTTCCTTTTTAATGCTTTGGACCATGACTACATTGTTTCCGATCACACGAATGACCTTAAACGTTTCCGTCCCGCTCATGTAGATCCCCCTTTCTATTAGCTTAAACCGAATATGGCTGAAGGATTCATTGGTTAAAAAAAGAAAAGCCAAGGAAAGCCTTTAATCCTAAAGGCTTTCCTTGGCTCATGCCCGTAAAACGGTAACACGCCATTACAATGTCGTAGTTATAAAATAATCATAATGCATATCAAATCCACCGTCAACTTGCACAGGGAGTCGACTATATATGCCATTCACCATTCAGCCAAAGATCGGATAAGACGATTTCTTCTACTATGCTTTTTGTTAAAACTCACAAAAAAACATTAAACAAAATCATGTTCAAATGAAACAAATCAACGTTTTATATTCTGTGTCACTTACTATCCATAAGAGATACTCGAATTGCAGCAATCACATCGCTCAACTGAACAGGTTTGTTCATATAGCCGCTAGCACCCGCTGCTAGGCATTTATCTTTATCTTCCTTCATCGCTTTGGCCGTTAGCATGATAACAGGCAGTGATGCTAGCTCCTGATTTTCTCGAATTCGTTTCAATGTTTCGTAACCATCCATCTCTGGCATCATGATATCAAGCAGCACCACGTCTATGTCTTTCTCCATCTCGATAATTTCCAGACATTCATAACCATTCTGTGCCGTTAACACTTTCATCTTAACCTTCTCAAGAGCATTCGTAAGACCATAAACATTCCGAATATCATCATCAACCAGCAGGACCGTCCGTCCCTCTAATTGCAGGGTCTGATCCCACTCTTCAAAATCATCCTCAAGCAAAGAGTTTATATTCCAGCGACTAGTCTTCTCGATGGTTGCTGCAACTTCTGGAACGATGAATAAGTTTTCATTCTGAGGAGCTTCTTGTTGAGATGGGAGATAGAGGGTGAATCGACTCCCCTTTCCTTCCTTGCTCTCGACAGATATATGACCTCCCAATAAATTAGCTAATTGTAAAGAAATCGACAAGCCAAGTCCTGTACCGCCAAATCTTCGTGCTGTCGCTCCATCTCCTTGGCGGAACGCTTCAAAAATAGGTTTTAGATTCTCTTCCGAGATGCCAATACCTGTATCTTCGACCATAAAGGTAATCATTTGTCCGCTACAATAATACTCCTGTGATTTCAAGAAATCTACTGTACCGATCGTTAGTTTCACGGTACCCTTATCCGTAAATTTAATGGCGTTAGATATTAGGTTTCGTAGAATCTGATGCAGCCGCATGCCATCACTATATATCGTATCTGGGACACCACGCTGAACTTCAATATCAAAACTTAATTGTTTACTTTCAGCAGATTTAGCGAAGTAATCATTCATTATTTCTGGCAATTCTGTTATGTTAACCATGTCTATCTCTACTTGCATTTTACCTGCTTCAACCTTTGAAAGATCGAGAATATCATTAATTAAATGCAGCAATTCACTGCCTGACTTATGAATTACAGAAGCGTAATTCTCTTCTTCATCACTTAAATTCCCTTGTTTATTCTCAGTCAAAATTTGAGAAAGTATGAGCATACTGTTAAGAGGTGTACGCAACTCATGAGACATATTAGCCAAAAATTGCGACTTGTACATTGAGCTCTGCTCTACCTGCTCCGCATACTTTTCTAATTCTATGGCAGTATGCTCTGCAGCTAATCTTTTCGCTTCTAATCGTTCGTTTAATATTTGCGTTTCTTCAGCATGCATCTGAAGCTCTTCCGTCTGCGCTTGAAGCTCTTCGGTCTGGCTCTGAAGCTCTTCAGACTGCACTTGCAATTCTTCATTTAACGCCTGTGAATCTCGGTACAATTGCTGTATTTCCATCTTGTGAAAGATTGAATTCATCGCATTTCCTAAAAGTTGAAGAAACTGTTCTAGCAGTTGTACCCTTTGTTCATCTAATGGTTTAAACATCCCCATCTCTATTACAGCAAGCACCTTACCCTCGAACATAGCCGGTGCCACAAGCAAATTCGATGGTTCAGTATCTCCCAAACCTGATTCAATTCGAATATAGTTAGGTGGTATGTCATCAAACTGAATTATACGTTTCTCCACCATACATTGTCCTACTAGTCCTTCACCTATGGAGAAACGGTCTCGAACCTTATCCCATGGTTCTCCATTCGGATCGGCAAAAGCTGCTGCCTTAACCAGTTCCTTATCATCACGATTAACGAAAAGAGCAGCATAAGGGACCCCCATCACACCGGCTGTTTTATGGATAAAAAAACGAGATAATGTGTCAAGACGATCCGCGCTTTGAAGAAGTGTGGACATGACAGTGGCTTGATCCTTCGCCCATGATTGACGGCTTACATTCGTTAGTAACTTATTCGTATTTTCAGCCAGATCATAGACCTCATCACGGCTGTTTACCTTAATTCGTTGTGATAGACTACCTCCAACAGCTACCCCATCAGCGATATCAGAGATCATCTTAGAAACTGCACGTATCGGTCCAACAATGCTTTTCGATATGATTATAGCAGCCAAAATGGTAGCTAAAGCTATACCTATCCATAGGGAATACATCGTAATCATCAAATTTGTATTGCTGTTCTTCATCATTGCAATACGTTCGGAGGTAAGGTCCCTCTCTGTAGAACGAAATGTAGAAAATTGGTTGTGTATCGTCTGCATCGCTTGCTTGCCTGGATCGTTAATAAAAAACTGTAATGCTTCTTCATCCTGACCAACTTGTTTTAGACGAACAGCTGGTTGTCCAGCAACTTCAATCCATTTATTAATATTACTCTTAATATTCACTAGGTTCTGTAATTGCGTCTTATTATCGGTAATAAGTTGATATAACTTATTGTAATTCAATTCCCAAGTTGATAAAGCTTGCTCGTAGGGTTCCAAGTATGCGGAGTCACCCGTAATAACAAATCCACGTTGTCCTGTTTCGAGTTCAAGCATATTCTTCTCTATCTCATGGGTAAGATTATGAACCTCTATATCATGTTTCTCTATAAAATCCGCTTCTTGTTGGAGTGAAGACAAACGTCCCGAGACAACAAATAGAAATAAGCCAAGACAGATCAATACAAGGGTATAGCCAAGTATTATCTTTGTGCGAATATTTATTTTCAGGTTGTTAGACAACATGCCAACCTCCTTTGCACTATCATATATTTCCTTATTATTATAGTAATTGTTATGAAAAAGGTTTACAAGAACTAAGGTGTCGCGTCCCTTTCAACGTGACTTTTGTCGTAGGCCCTCCCGCATGGATTTAGAACATTTTAAAAAAACAAAACCACGATTCCCAATTAAAGAAATCGTGGTTTTTATGTAAGTATTCCTAAAAATTATGATTGATTTAATCAATAAAAAATTGCTGTTCAGGACGTATTCTTTTTTTAAGCAGTGCCAAATCCGCTTCCATCTTAACCACGATTTCCTCAATCGCAGAAGGATCGATGGTTGGACGATCTGGTTCTGGCCTTACTCCAGCTTTCAAATCGCGGATCAAGATCTGCTGTTCCTGCCACTTATCCATTAAATCGGAGATTGTAGCGTAGAATCGTTCGTAATCTTTAATAACATCATCTAAGAACGAATCAACTTCTTCCGCATCATAACCTCTCAATTTGTTTGCAAATTCTTTTTCATGGATAGACAAAGCGTCCAGTTGAATGCCCAGCTGTCGGAATAGTTTTTTTTGTTTATCCAATCGGCGTTTCATGTGTTCATCCATTATCGATTACCTCCAAATATTGGTGCGGACCCTGTCTTCACATCCTGCCCCTTTCTTTTTTATATCACATTCAACGTGTTGATTAAAACCGTCTGCAGATTTTTTGGAGAAAGTTCCAAAATCCTCTCAATGACTTGAAATATTAAATCTGATTGCCAATAGCCCATTTAGGGTAAGGAATGTACAGAACGCAAGTCAACAGACCTAGGAAGGGAGAGTTATTTTATCATGTCACATCTTAATGACAAACAGCTAACTGAGCTGAAACATAAGTTGATTGATGAGAAGGAACAAATCTCCAAACATTTCAACCCTTCGGATAAAGATCATAGACAACATACATCCGACTCCTTACGAGAATCCACAGGTGAACTCAGTTCTGTAGATAATCACCCTGCTGATATTGGGACTGAAACATTTGAACGTGGGAGAGATCAAGCCATTGATAATACCTTGGAAGCTGAACTGAACCAGATCGATTCCGCTTTAGATCGTATAGAGGAGGGAACTTACGGATCCTGTGAAGTATGCGGAAATCCTATTCCATACGAGCGCTTAGAGGCTTTACCATACACACCTTACTGTATTGATCATGCTTCTGATCAGAAGTTATCAGACGATCGTCCTGTGGAAGAGGATGTTATGACACCCCCTCCTTCTGGAGCAGGTGTTCATCGTCAAAAAATCGCTGGCAGATTTGATGATGCAGGCGCTTGGGATGCTGTGGAAGATTACGGTACAGCAACTTCACCAGCGATGGATGTAGAACCTGAAAAGGATAGCTACAAAAAAGACGTATAGGTAGCAACGATTCCCTGAAAAATCGGGCACCGGAGGATTCTCCGGTGCCCGATTTATTTTTATTGCATATCATCTCGGTTATTCGTAGCGAAAAATTAGCAGCGTTCGGTTCATTTAGTTTGGAGGAATGACAACTCTAGTTGATGTTCGTGCCGATTCAAGGCAAGCATCAATTACACGCATGTTTTGAATCGCATCTTCTGGGCTATACGGGAGTGGAATGCTGTCCATAACTGCAGCAGCGATCGCATCAGCTTGAAGTGCGAAATGATTATGAGCTCCAAGTCGTTCTTCACGAGTACCCTTGGCGGTATGAATTAAAATCTGCGCTTGATCCTCCATACGTTCCCAACCAAATGCCGATGGCAATTCAATCCTACCTTCACTTCCGGAGATCTCTAAGCTGCAACGCGAATAGGCCCACATGCCGCATTCAAAGGTTAATCCAAGACCATTCTTAAATTCGAGCAATCCATGCGCCATCATGTCTACACCATCATGATCCTCAGAATAAGACGCATGAGCTGTAATCGCTAAGGGTTCTTGACCATATATCATACGGGCCGCAGAGATTGGATAACACCCAACATCATAGATCGAACCTCCACCCATTTCTTTGCTGTAACGGACGTTTCCCTTATCCGCTGCATTGTTAAAGGTAAAGCTTCCATGTATACTTCGGACTTCCCCAATTTCTCCACAATCAATCAACTCGCGAACACGGGCATGCTTCGGGTGATAGCGATACATAAATGCTTCGGCGAACACTACCTTATGCTCTTTAGCGGCATCTACCATTTGACGCACGTCCACTTCGTTTAAGGCAGCAGGCTTCTCACATAAAACATGCTTTCCTGCCATAATAGCCTTAATTGTCCATGGCTTATGCAGGTGATTAGGCAAAGGTATATAGACCGCATCAATCTCTGGATCATCAAGCAAAGCTTCGTAGGACCCATAATACTTTGGAATGTTAAAATGTTCTGCAACTTCAGCGGCTTTGTCCTTATTTCGGCTCGCGATGGCGGTTACCTCACAGCGTTCTGACTTTAATATACCTGGTATCATTGAGTTTCTAGCAATTCTAGCCGTACTCATAATACCAAAGCGAAGTTTATTACCCATGAAGTATTCCTCCTTTGATCTCCTCAATAATTATCTATTACCGCTTTATTCAGTATACCTAAACAACGATCAAGGTCACTTTTCACCTGTTTCTTATAAAGTTTGGCCTTTTCCTCCCCATCACTAGTAAAATGATAGAGTACGATCTCTTGAAAATCGACCTTAGGATCATTCCCCTTCAACTGCTTCGTTCGATACAGTACCCCTTCTTGTACAAGCTCATGAAGTGCTCTATAAATCTCACTTTGAGGAGGGGAGTAACCATGTTTCTTAAATTCCTTTCTCATTTCTTCCAGCATCTGATAACCATATCCTCGCTGCTGTTCTACCATTGTAATCAGATATACTTTAATAAATGCCCTTTGAGCGATCATGAAAGCCATCTTGCCGCCCCCTTCCTTGAGATCTTAAATTCGCTATATATACCATTATAAACCACCGTTTCTCACTTTGCACAAAAGGGGGAGGCCTCCTTTTATCCTCTCAAAAAAGTAGATAGATACGAGAGTTATAGCAAAATATGTGCAAGATGAAATAGATTAAGTTGTTTTTTTATTATTATGAATTTTTCATATGATGAAAATATAACGCATTCACTTTTCAACAAAAAAAAACCGCCAGGTTGGCGGCTTTAATATATTTTACATTTTCACTGTCGTAATAGACTCCCTCTTCGTGCTTCGACTCCTGCCAACAGCCACGCCACCTAACCACTTACCATGAGGTAGGAGTGAAATAGCCCTAGTGCCCAGATAAGCCAAGGTTACGCTAATTAACCAAGAAGAAATGATTCTTACCCCTGAAGGCATGGAGATCATGATGCTTTCATCTACCACATAGCTAATACGTAATGTCAGCAGATGCATCAAATATGCACCGAATGAATATAGACCAATACTTGATAAAATCGTATTTACAGCGCGTCCACTTCTCTGACAAATCCAACTTGCAAGATCATACATGGACATAATCGAACTTATGAGAAAGAGCGCCATCAATGGACGAAGCAATGATAAAGAATAGAATGTAATCCTAGTTCCTTCTGCCATTCGAACTTCCTGTATTCCTTGAGTCAATAAGAAACCAAAAAGGAAGCAGAATACAGCCCAATATAATGGCCTAGCACGTGAAATCCATGAAGACCACATCCCCGGATTCATTCCCGCGGCAGCTCCCAGAATAAAATAGAATGAAAAATAGAGAGCGTTACGATCTGCATAGGTTGTAAACAAATCACTCCACACCGGAATATGTGAATTCTCCATCCAGCGGCCGATAGTCGTAATATTCGCTGTCATCACGATAAACAGAATCCCTGCCATAATTAACAAAATAATATTTATCTGCCGACTAAACCGGATAACAATACCCCGCATGGCAGAACGAAACAGTGGGTACAGCAGATAAAATTGAAATAGCATAATGATGTACCACAAATGTGTACTTGCCTTACCCGTGATCAACATTTGACCTAATTCAGTCCATCCAGCAACAGAACCCAAATGAACAGAACCATTAATGACCACATGAATCACGGACCATACGACAAATGGAATATATATATCACTGATGCGTCTTTTGACAAAGGGAGCATATCTAAATTGCTCAGAATCATTGTAGAACAGAACCATACCTGTGATAAATATAAAAACAGGAACAGCAAATTTTGATATCAAAAGCAGCACAGCCATAAGTACACCGTCATTCATCGTCATTCCTGGAGCTACTGTATAATGGGCAATAGAGTGCTGTAGGACAACAGCTAAGAATGCTAATCCCCTTAGACGTTCAATTTCCCGTATTCTCTCTTTCCTCAATCCATTTCTCTCCGATCGTATTAAACTATCACTCATTATATATTCCTACGACGGAAACAACACTGTTCATATCTTCCAAGTAATTTTAGAGTTCAACTCCACTTTTTCATAAAAAAGTCCGGTCCCTGATAAGGAACCGGACCAACCGTTTATCTTAATACCATTTTCAACTACATGATCTACATTATTGTACCACGAGGAGGCAGCTCGTCTTCTGCTCTTACACCATTCCTACCATAGGTTTCTGCGTTGAGCGATCGATTTGTACGGAAGATATCATGAACATCAACATCCTGTCGACCTGCTTCAACGAGCACTAGAATACGTCCTTGATTTACGTAAGATTCATACTCCTTTGCTTCCTCTTCAGGAATGCCGAGCCCAATTAATCCGCCAACCAAACCTCCTGCACCTGCTCCTACCGCTGCACCTGCGAATGTAGCTGCGATCGGCCCTGCAGCTAGAATAGGCCCAATTCCAGGAATAGCTAGAGCTCCGATTCCTGCGAGGAGTCCCGCTGCCCCGCCAAGAACACCTCCTGTAGCAGCACCCGTTGCTACACCTTCCGGCGCCTTCGTACCTGTTTCATCCGTTACTGCTTCAACATCACGCTCATCCTTAGCAAGAATCGAGATTGCGTCCTTTGGGACACCTCTATGCTGTAGCTCTTTTATAGCCTCTGATGCTTCTTGCTCTGTCTCGAATACGCCAACAATTTTCTTTTCCATATTTAGTCCCTCCTGCAATCGATTATGGATTTTTGTTATCCATCATTACCCGATTGAGGGACGGCCCAAACGTTACATTTTTGCTCGAGTTCGATTCGTAGCTACAGCCTGTAGCGGATCTTCTGGCCAATAATGCTTCGGGTAACGTCCTTTTAGATCTTTTTTCACTTCAAAATAACCACTGCTCCAGAAACTAGCCAAATCTGAGGTCACTTGAACGGGTCTCTGCGCTGGCGAGAGCAGATGTATAGTTAATGGAACTTTCCCACCTGCAATACGAGGTGTTTCTGGTAATCCAAACATTTCTTGTAGTCGCACAGCCAAAAATGGCTTAGATGGATCTTGATAGTCTATGGGGATGGATGAACCACTAGGCACCTTGTAATGGGTCGGCGCTTCCTTTTGTAGTATTTGCCGCTGTTCCCAGCTTAACAGATTCTCTAACAACGTAGCCGTTTGGAGCTTCTGTAAAGCTTGACGGTTGCGTGCACCATCCAGATAAGGTTCTAACCATACTTCTAGTTGATTCAATAGGGCTTCTTCTGAAACATCTGGCCAATCTGAATAATGGAGTCTGATAAAAGATAACCTCTGTCTGAATTGGAGGGCCTGCTTCGTCCATGACAGTAGTGATAATCCTTCTTTTCGAATTCCACTTATAACAGCTGCTGCAATTTCTTCGTGCAGAGGTTGATTATAGACCTGTTCCTTCATAACAATTGCGCCAAGTGTCCGTTTGATGCGTGCGCGCACTGCACCTGCTGAGGAATCCCAGACAACTTCTTTTACATCTGTAACTTCATCCTGATAATACTGCCAGATCAGTGTCCCATCCAAAGCAGAGGCTAGTTGAATATTACCTTCTATTCCTTTGTCATCCACCGCCGCCACGACGATATAGTCAGCCTTACTTAATGACTGCTTGGTCTTCAATACCACGCCTCGACCACTTCGAAGTAGGAAACTGCCATCACCTCGATTTTTGGCAATACGATCGGGATAGGCAAATGAAAGAAGAAGACCCGTTAAATTAACGTCTATTATTTGATCTTCGGGCACATCCAACTGCTTCCTTAGATTGTGAATTTCTTGAATAATACGTTTTTTCGCACCCTTATTCCCATCAATCTGTTCCGTCGTATAATTGCCTTGCTCCATGAGCAGTAAGCGTTCCACTCTTGTCCTTATATCACTATCAGTTGCTGCTTCTAGGCCCCCAATTAGATCTCTTTCTTGTAAAAGCACCGCGAGTCTGCAGGCTAATGCCCCATGGGAGAGTTCCTTTCCCTTCAAAAGCATTTGAGCAAGTCTAGGATGAACACCGAGCTCTGCCATCTTACGACCATGCTTGGATACAGCTCCTTCAGAATCCAGTGCACCGAGTTGATGCAGCAAATGACGTCCTTGCTCGAAAGCTACAGTAGGAGGGACGTCTAGCCAGGATAACTCCTCAGGATCTCTCACTCCCCAAATAGCCAATTCAAGTGCAAGCGGCGTGAGATCCGATTGCTGAATATCCGGTACATTCATCTCAGGCAGTCGAGAATGTTCATCTTCACTCCATAATCGATAACATCTTCCGGGTGCAAGTCTTCCTGCTCTACCTCTCCGCTGGTCAGCAGATGCTTTGGAAACACGCTTGGTGATGAGCTGAGGAAGCCCGGTTCTTGATGAGAACACTTCTGTACGCATCAAACCACTGTCCACTACCACGCGTATACCTTCTATAGTTAAGCTCGTTTCCGCAACTGAAGTTGACAATACGATCTTACGTTGGCCTTCACCAGCAGGCTGTATTGCTTCATCTTGTTTCCCAGGGGATAACTGACCATAAAGTTCACGAACGATGACATGACTCGGCAACCCAGAACGATATAACTCCTGAGCTGTTCTACGGATTTCGCCGATTCCAGGTAAGAATACCAAAATATCGCCTTCTTCTTCGTTCAAGGCACGTTGTATCACACTAGAACATACTTGTTCCATTCGTTCAGTTCCAACTCGTACATAGGTCGTTTCAACTGGATAACTTCTACCTGTACAATAAATGACAGGTGCTTGCCCTAGAAGTTCTGCCACAGGTTCAGCATCCAGTGTAGCCGACATGATAAGCAGCTTTAAATCTTCACGAAAGACAGATTGTGCTTCAAGCGCCAAAGCAAGCCCTGTATCTGCATGTATACTTCGCTCATGGAATTCATCAAAAATAATCATAGCGATATCTGACAACTCTGGATCGTTTTGAAGCATTCGGGTTAGTATCCCCTCTGTAACAACCTCTATAATCGTCTCAGCACTCACTCTACTGTCCATACGAACTCGATAACCAATAGTCTTACCGACAGGCTCTCCTATCGCTGAGGCCATGTATGAAGCTGCTGAACGAGCAGCTATCCTACGGGGTTCAAGCATAATAATTTTTCTACCTTTAAGCCAAGGTTCATCTAGAAAGGCTATTGGTGTTTGTGTTGTTTTTCCCGCTCCTGGTTCAGCTATTAAGATTGCTGAATGATGATGACGATAAGTTTCTTGAATTAACGGTATCACTTGTTGAATGGGAAGCTCATTTCTATGCATGTATTCTATTCCTATCTTTTATCCGATTATTTCATTCCGTTAGTTGCTTCTTAATTTGTAGTTCATACTGCTCAAATACTCCGCTAGAACCGAGTCCCCGCTGTTCTAGAAGCAATTGTAGGCGTAATCTTTTCTCATTCAATTGCTCTAGATGCTGTTCTTTCTCACCATCGTTTCCACAAGCATGGATGAGATCGACTAGCCTAACACATTCTTTATGAAGAACAATTTCCTCTGGAATGTAACCTGAATTTTTGAGCAGTCGATACGACATACGTAGATCCTCTGGAATATGTGACAGATCATCTATCGGCAGTGGCTTACCAGCATAAGGTGATTGATCAAGTTCGCCATTTCGAATAGCCTCTTCAATCTTCTGTTCAGCTAGTCGGGAGAACATACTCATTAGATAGATACCTCCTCATTTATTCATTATTCCTATCATAAGGGATTCTGATATTAAAAGAAAACAGCTAAAAAAACACCCTATAGAAGTACACTGGATTTACCGAAATAAGTATGTCCTGTGTACTTCTATAGGGTGCAATTTACTCAAACGACTTCTGTTTATTGTTACCGCAGAAGAGATTCCGCGCCATCAATAAAAATTTGGGAACCTGTGATATGCCGCGATTCATCGGATGCCAAAAAAGCAACCAGGTCTGCAACTTCTTCGGGTTTACCAGGACCATCGGCAAGCGGCTGTCCACCATCCGGGTATTCAATCGGAATAGTGATTTCATCCAAATCTCCTTGTCGATCCGTGCTCTGATCAATATTCGTAGATATCGCGCCAGGACAAATTACATTCACTCTGATCTTGTATCTAGCTAACTCCAAAGCTGCCATTTTGGCAAAAGCAACTTGTCCAGCCTTCGTCGTACTATAGGCAATCATCCCAAAACCTGTGAACACCCGAGTACCGTTAACCGAACTCGTAATGATAATGCTACCCTGACCTCGCTTCTTCAGATGAGGAATTGCATATTTGACAGTCAAGAAGGTACCATTCAGATTTATGTCTAGTGTCTTCTCCCAATCTTCCAGACTCAACTCTTCAATCGGAGCAAGAACACCATTTATACCTGCATTGGCGAAGACGATGTCGATGCCACCAAAAATCTCCACTGCTTCGAGCACGGATCTTTCAACACGCTCCGGATTAGAAATATCTACATCGAAAGCCCGAGCACAGCCTTTGCGAATCGAATTTAATTCCTGCTCTACTTCAGCCGTACGATCATCCTGCATATCAAATAAAGCGACATTCGCGCCTTCTTGAACAAGTTTTATAGCAGCAGCTTTACCAATCCCAGAACCTGCGCCAGTAATGATTGCTGTTCTTCCCATAAATCTCTCTCTTCCATTATTCATATATAACACTCCTTTTTTCGTAACATAGTGAACCTACCTGTCACAAGATTACCCAAAAGGCAGATGTTTATAATCATAAAAGAAGAATTATTACCACATTATTTCAAGAAATGATGCGTCGTCTTCAAGCCCATCCGTATGAAGCGCATTCATTAAAACCTGTACTTCAGTATCCGGGACCCATTCTGAGATTGGATCTAAATCATTTAATCCATCACTATACATTAACAATCTATATCCAGTCAGGTTATCCAAAGTACATTGAAACACATGCGGCTTCCCCCCCACCGTACCATGACGTGTGGACCAGCGTTCAGCCGTGTGAAAGTTATCTCCGAACTTAGAAGAAAGTTCTGTCTGATTATGAAATAATCGAAGCCTGGAATCACCTTGCCATGCGAGCCATAGTCTCCCTTTTCGGTGAATACGGTTAGGCAGATCAACTCGGCCACATATATACATGCTCTCACTACCGAGTCGCTGCTTCTCTTCGAGCACTTCCTTAAGCAATGGGGGGGTTCCTTTCTCAACACGATACAAGTCAGCCTCACGAGAAGACAACTCAGTCAGTTCTTGTAATTTTCGTTCGAATGGTTGCGCTGATAAGTCATTCCCTTTTCGCAACCACTCAAGAAGATTCCTCCCTAAAAATTTCGATGCAAAGTCCCCTCGATAACTCAATCCAACTCCATCGCAGAGGACAAAACTACATGCACTGCTATCTACAGCAAAGCCCATATAATCCTGTCCCTTCTCTGAAAGTAATACGGTTTCAGCAGCGCGTCCATATGCGAATCTACAGGTAAAATCCTGTTTAAAACTTGAAATTGGCTGTTCACTATTCTGTTTACTCTCATAGAAGTATGAAGGATGGGATTTAAAGGCATCAGAACTTTTCATAAGCGTTACCTTACCGGAGTAGCAGCTGACATCTGAAAACCGATCGATACCAGTTCAGCACATGTTCCAGGCAGCATCATCAGCGCTCCTGGACTTAGTTGATAATCAGCTTCTACAAGCATCTCACGGTAACTCTCAGGCAAGGCTGAGGACATCAGCTTTAATTTATAAGCATGCTCATCTTCAAGTGTAGTATCAGGGAGTATTCCCTTCCACCTTCTTGGTTCGCTAATGGGCTGACTCATCAAATGATCAGATATAAAAATATTCTCAACGAGCACATTCCCATCGGGTACACTCATACTCATAATCCGGCGAGCAATCGGTTCGGGATCTTCACCTGTCGCAACACCGTCAGTCATATGACAGACAAGAGGTGCCGGGCAATCCTGCATATTTGGAATTTCGGCTTGCAGTATTCTCTCCGCTTGAAGGAATGCTTTAGCGGAATCAGAGAAGCGCTTTGGTGTTAAGTCCGGCAAAGTCCCCACAGCTGCAATCTCATCTATTCCTTTAATTCCATTTAAGAGATCATACACATCGTCACTGTATGCTAATATCGCTATCCGATATCGAGGGGTAAGACGATTTCCTTTCGTAGAACGAAATACCATCTGCCGGATCGCCAAGGATAATGCATCATAGACAACATCAATCCGTCTGCGTCCTTCCATCAACATATTCATAGATGCACTAATATCAATCAAGTATATAATGAGCGCTGGTGTGCGCTGTGAAGCTTGTATTGTATAATTCACTTAGAACACCCCTGCTCTTTCGTTATGTCATATATTTGGTAGCCAGTAACTGCTGTTTTTAATAAAATTTTTAATGCTTCTAGCACGCATGCTCATTTGTCCAATGCTTTTATAGTAAGCTGCATCCTTTTGATACAAGCTATGAAACTCTCTAGCAAAATTTCTAGCTCTGTCTGTGTTACCCGTAAGCTGGGCATTGTATGCTTTGTCATAGGTTGCAATAAGCTGCACAACATTTTCAGCACGTTGTTTTTTTAACTTTTGAGCTTGGTCAGCTTTCGCTTTCAATTGAGCTTTACGTTCTGCTTCCTTCCTTGCCGTTTCAGCTGCTAAGGCGGCCGCAGCTGCTTCACGCTTCTTCTTCTCTGCAAGCTCTGCTTGGTAAGCTTCGTATTTAGCCTGATTATCATACTTCTCTTGAAGAGCTGCCTTCTTCTTGTTCTCTTCTAATTGAGCTAAATATGCTTCGTACTTGGCTTGCTTGTCGTACTTCGCTTGAAGCTGTGCCTTCTCCTCATCAAGTTTTGCTTTCTTGGATTGCTCGATGGCTTTCGCAGCTGCAGCTTTCTTGGCAGCTTCGGCTTTAGCACGCCGCTCTTGTTCCTGCTTTGCTTCGGCTTGCTTACGCTTCTCCGCAGCTTTCTCTTCGGCCGCTTTTAACGCCGCAGCCTTCTCTTCGGCTTTTTTCGCAGCTTCCGCTTCTTGCTGCTTTCGAGCGTCTTCTGCAGCTTGAGCTTCTCTCGCCGCTATCAACTGGGCCTCTTCCTGCTGCTTGCTATCAGCTTTATCTGCTAATATTTGATTTACCGTTACCGCTGATCCTGCCAAAATAACAACAATAGCAGCAGCGGCAATTACCCATTTCTTCGAGCTGATAATTTTTCTCCACCCATGTTTACCTGTAACCGGTGGAAATAACTGTTGTTCAAGTCCCTGTATCGCCGCAGCCAATTCTACTTCTAGCGGGCTGTCTTTTTTCACAAAATGGTAAGCTGATCGAAAGATCTCAAGCGCTCCGACTAAGTTGCCTGCATGCTCAAGATCTCTGGCTTGATGAAATAAGCGACCCACGACATTATCATTAACTTCCCTATTGCCCGGTACAATACCCAGTAGATCAGCATTTTCGTCTTCGAAACGCTCAGGTAATGGTCTCGCTCCTTCAGATCCAGCAGCAGATAATGGGCCTGCCCCCTCCTCCAGTTTCTCTTCCACGATCTCATCTTCAGATATCGAAGAAAGAACAACGAGCCATTCTCCAAAGGTAGGACAACTGCTCAAGTCATGGCTATCCCAAGCCCTAACGAATAAATCCGAGATTTTATTTCCGAACCGCTGTCCCAATGATTTCTTAAGTAAGAAGTATCGTTCGCACGGGGTCTGCATCTCATGCTGATCGAAATAGCTTTCACCCCATGCTTTATTTACAATTGCTTGGTCGCTCCAGCCCAACATTTCAGCGATAATAATTGCCCCAGCAAAACGATCCGCATACGCACTCCATAATCCGCTATGTACTGTTCGGTGAGCAGCGTACCCTGGAGATCCAGCTAATAACACATCAGGACGATCCATCTTTGGACTATAAATCTGCTCAACATCAACGAGTTCCACAACTGTTGAGCCTTCAGGAAGCTCTACTTCCGAAAAAAACGGAAGCATGACGTTTGGTGCAGACAAATCGCAGTGTGCCAAACCGCGTTGTTCCATACTCGAGCCAATTGCAGCCAGTGCTTTTGCCAACATAAGGCTTTCGCCTCGGCCAAGAGTACGCTGATCGCTAACAACATCGAACCACGTACACCCATGAATCCACGGCATTAGAACGGCATATAACAGGTCCGGATATTCTGCAATCAAATTTCCGTTTCTTTCGGGAGTGAGCACATCGCGACTACATACCTTCAGACCAGAAACCTCATGATAGTTCGCCATATGCTCTGACTGATAAACCATGGCAGGTATTCTGAACTTGGGAAAAAACACTTTAAGCGCTTTTGCCTCGTGCAGCGCTCCATCAACTGGAAGTAATTGATATACAATGCCTTGCCTTCCCGCTTGAGCATAGGCAAGTCCTGGGGCGGCGGGGTGCTGTCCCACCGTATAGGTTGTTCCGTTTATGATAATCTCATCACCCGGATTCGGCTGATAAGCCATAAACATCCCCCTCTCTATAATGCTTCTAAAGTTATTTGTTCTATCAATTTCACGGAAGAATCTACGATTGCAAGAAAACCGGGAGTCAGCTTGAACACCCGGTTTTCTTGTATATGAACTTAATTATATATTACAATAGCCCAACTTACGAAAATTAACGAGATTCGTCCGCCATACGGAATTTTTGAGCAATAGCTTTCAATTCTGCACTGATGCTGTCAAGGGTTTGGACGAAAGAGTTCATTAGACGGCTTGCCTCCTGAAACTCTTGGAAGAAGCGCTGTTTTGTCATACCGTCCCACTGACCTTCCATACCATTTACAGATTGAGTCAGACTATTAACGATTTGTTGACTCTGTTCACCACTTTGTTTAAATTGATTCGCTACTTGCTCTACTTGTTCTGGTGTAATTAAAATGCGACCTGCCATGTATGTACCTCCTTGGTATTATCGGTTCTGATCAACAATTGTCATCTTATTAGATATTGGCAAGATTTTCAAAATGTCCTCAGACCTAATTTCCAATTACCCCCAACGACCCAGTAATGAAACCTATATCCATTTATTAGTTTGCGATACTCAGATTAGAAGGATCGGTAAACGTCCATGCTTGCCCATCTAATGCAGCTTGCTTTACAGAAACATCTCCATTATCACTATTCATACCTACAGCGGCAGCTGCTGAGCTAGGATTAGAAATGATAGACCCTGATGTTCCGGACTCAGGTAAGATGGAGTTTCCTCCTTCATGTTTGAATGCCGCAAACAAAGCAGTGGGAGATACTCCCCCAGCTGTGACATGCTCTAGAATTGTATGATATTGATGATCAACTTCCTGAAATTGATCAGCCTTCATTTGTAAATGCTTGCCCATTTCATTTAATAGAGCTCCCAAGCTCTCTCCAAGCCGCTGGGCCGACTGCCATTCATCAATTACCGCCGCTTTCATCGACGTTTCCCACACGAGCGAGCTCATTGCCTGATTAAGCTGATTTGTAATGGCTAAGTACTGCTCGCTGGATTGCTGAAACTGACGGCTTAATGCCCGGAGTAATTCCGGTTCGACAGATATACGCATAGGTCCTCACCTTTCATACGGGCTCCTTTACTGTTTCAGCCACATGAGAAGCATATGATGAAATTGCTCCTTAGTTGCAGGTGCTGCGGTCAACCAATCCTGATCGCCTTGAAGACTCATACGCAGCAGCCAGTTCATAGAATCATTCACAATAAATGCTGCATTTTGACTCTCCCAGTTATACCCGTTCCATTTTGACAGCTGAATTTCTCCGGAAGAAACCTTGTTTTTCAAACATTTTGCAAGAGCAATCGAACCTTCGACATCATCCGTCAGCTTAGCCAACCTGTCGCTGAGTTCTTCACTATTCATATCCGAAGCACAAGTATATATATCCGCAAATTCTTTACGGCTAAGCAAGAGGGCTGGAATCTCTCCCGGTGACTGATCACTAAGAGCTAAATCCTCCACCAGCTTATTGCAAGTATCTTCAATCGAGCCAAGCTCACTGAGCATATAGCACCGACCATTTTCATCGCATTTACATACTTGAATGACTTGTTCTTCCGTTACATGCAAATAGCCTTCGAAAGACTTATCATTGTTCTCGTATTTCAACCAACAGGCTCGTTCAGCCAGGCCAGCAATAGCTACACGTGAGAACACATCAGGCGGAATTGACAATTCTCCACTTTCCTCGCGAATCAAGTAGCTTTTTTCGAGAAGCGATACCTTCGACGCCTCCCACTCACTAGCAATTTCTTCCGTTAAATAACCGCTGAATGGGTCTTCTACACCAAGCAGACGATCTGAACCGAGAATGCCGGCCAAAAAGAAAAACTCTTTATCATTTAACGTTACGGTCTCCTGTTTGGAAGCATGAATTGTCAACATTATGAGCCACCTCCCCTCAAACTACAACATGCCATCGGTCGCGAATTTCCGTGACCCATTGTTGGGCGTTCCACTGCTCATCGAATGGAACTGCGCCTTTAATTCTGGAAAATTTTCGTTTAATGTAGTACCCTTGGCCTGCTGGTAATATTTTTAGTCCTCCAGGACTATTAGCCGACTCCGAAAAAGGGATTCTAAAGAACGATAAATCATTCGAATCGAGAGTCCCAAATAAAAATCCAGATTGTGACGCTTTGACGTCAGTAAACCAATCCACTCCATATGTTGGGAAATCTGCCGGTACTCCAGAGAGGACCACATGTACTTTCCGATCTCTGCCAAGTCTCACAATTGAAGATAATTGATCTTTTATCGTAAAATCGTTTAGTTGCTTACTCATCACATCTGCATCATCTATTAGTAATAGAATCGCAGGATCTTCACCTTCTTTTGTCCGACTCTGAACTTTTTCATAAATCTCAGTTATTAATGGCGCCAAATCTTCTTCATTCTCAGCATGGCCTTTAACATGTGGCAGATGGTTTAATCTGCTAAGTCCACTGCTCCCGTACCTTGTGTCCACCGTATAAATCTCAAGTGCATCAGGTGATGCGTGGTACGCAAGAGACAACATCCAACTGAGCAGAAATGACGTTTTCCCGCCTTCCATTGGACTTGCCACGATAAAATGCGGACCTTCTTGTAAATTCACAAGGAACGGAGATAGGTCATCTGTAGATAATCCGACGGGTACTTGATACTTTGACGTACCGGATATTCGTTCATACGGTTGATCCACGCGAAGAAGCTCGGAGAGCGCTACCTTCTCCGGCAATGGATTAATGGAAGGTGCCTGCTCTCCATCCCAGGTACTCTTCAATCGAGCAATCAAACCACGCAGCTCAGAAGACCTTTCTCCCTCATCCTGACCAGACGCGGAAAGCGCAGTCTGAAATTCAAGTGGGGGCACTTGACCTTTAATAAGCCCTCTTCCTGGCGGAAGCTGGCTCGGTGCTTTAGAAGGACGCCCCACTGCATAATAATAGTCTGCAGGATCGGAAAGCTCAAATGAAACAGCTTGGCTGATGTTACTTCGCACTTTTTCAAACATATCAGAAATTCGGTTAGCAGAGATGACAAAGGTTATACCTAAGCTTCCGCCTTCTCTAAGCAAGTACTCCAGCATGTCATTCTCTTCTGGGTAAGAATTCCGGAAATTGAGATACCCATCAATGATAATGATCAATTGGGGAACCTTTATAGACATAGCACGCCTGTAAGCTGCAATGGTCTTTACACCAGCATCAGCGACTAAGTCTTTTCGTGCGCCAACATGCTTCGTTAAAAATCGGAATAATCGTTTTATACGATCATCTTCCTCGGCTGTCATAACACCACCTATATGCGGCAGAGCTGAGAAATCTCTCATCATTCGTCCCATATCAATGATATATCCATGCCATTGTTCGGGGGTATACTGTTTAGCCAAAGATATCAGAAGTGTCTGAATAAAGGTTGTTTTTCCTAGTCCTGGCATCCCGTACACGGCCAAATGTCCTTGCTCCAAATTTAATTCAAGTGGTTTCTGACATTGGTTCGGTAGGTCATCGACGACTCCCACATAGGCACTCAGAGGAGAGTTGACATACTCATGATCAGTATACTCTTTACCAACTATCAGGACATCATCCAGCTCTAAGCTATCAGGTAACGGAGGTAGCCAAGGACCTTGTAGTCTTTCAATTCCTTCATCTTTCGCAATTTCGGCCACTCGATTAATTAGAACTTGAAGCTGCTTTGGTACCTCTTCACAGTGAACTTTAGTCGAGTGCGTCTGTGCTAACATCGGCTCAAGCTTACCGTTAAGACGAACTTCACGAATATTAATCAAACCTTCTGAATCTTGTTCTTCTATATAAGGAGCACCGCTCCAAGCGAACTGCATTTCTTCAAAAACCTCGTCGCTACCGACCTGGAAATATCCACGACCAGGCTTATTAATCCACGCAGCATTCGGAATTTTGAGCATATCCCGGCTGTCTCCTTCGCTCTGAACACGTAAACAGATCCGGAAACGAGAGTTACTCCAAATCTTATCATCCACGACGCCCGCAGGCTTTTGGGTAGCCAGAATTAAATGTACTCCAAGCGTCCGACCAATCGCAGCAATACTAATCAGCTCATCCATAAATTCGGGTTGATCTTTTTTGAGCTGTGCAAACTCATCAATAATAATAACAAGATGCGGGAGCGGCTCTCCATGTCTATTACGAAGAAGTTTATAGTATTCATCAATATGCTGTAAATTTCCTGCATCGTTTAATATTTTCTGACGACGTACTAACTCCGCTTTCAATGAGATTTTAGCCCGTTCAATCAGATTATTGTCTAGATTCGTTATTGTACCGACGACATGGGGCAGATCAAGGAATGTATTCGACATGCCTCCCCCTTTATAATCAATTAACATGAAGGCAAGATCGTGAGGGTGAAATTCTGCAGCAAGAGATGCAACGATAGATTGGATGACTTCACTCTTACCGGATCCCGTCGTACCTGCGATTAATCCATGCGGCCCATGCCCCTGACGTTCTATCTTATCATGGAGGTTTAGATTGATCCTTTTGCTACCTGCTCTAACACCCATCGGTACAGGCAGCGTATCTGGGTATCGGTTCTTCTGCCAACGGCTCTTGACATCAAGCTCTGAAATATGATCAATATCCATCATTTCAAACAATGTCAATACTGCTGGAATATCAGAAGCGGACGAACGCTTTAATCGAATTGGAGCCATATAACGGGTCATAGCTTCCATCTGCTCACGGCTAATATGGTCAGGTTTATAGTACTGCTGTCGAATGACACCGTCCTTCTTCATGGTGTAAACAGCCTGCTCTTTTTCCACTTCGATGATCAACTGACAATGCATAGGTAGATTCTCTTTGCGGTCCGACAAAATAATCGTGACAGCATCAACCTCTTCCCCATGTTCAAGTAAAAGCGGTAACAGTGGCTCCTCCTCAATTAGGTGACTGCTCGACAATATAACAAAATAAACAGGTACCTCAACCGATTTCCCCCCATATTCTGATCGGTTACCCTTACGACGATATAACTGCATAAAAATCTCATCTGCCAGCTGATGAGCACTACTCCGTCGATCTGCTAAATACCTAGAGGAACGATCATCGTCCCATGTATGAGGAAGCCAGCGAAGATAGTCCCAATCATGGGCTTCCTTCTCGTCATAAAATGCAGCTACTTTCACTTCATCCGGCGAGTGACGTACTGCAGTCTGTGACATGATAACCCGGAGTGTATTCAATACATTCTCTCTTCCGCCTACAATACCGATCACTTTAGAATCGTATAACGGCACTGTAATAGAAGCATCATCAACCGTTTGACAATCTTCTGCAAGTTGTTGGGCTGCTTCGATTAAAGGATCTTTCTCATAGCCATCCGCTCTCGGTGCTCGAACCTGAATATGAAAAGGCACAGTCCCTTTTCCTACGCTGATATCTAAAAAATCAACATCCTCAGGTGATCTTTCCCAAAGAGAGCTGCTTCTGTTCTTCACAACCTGAAAGCAAACATCGGGGTCGCCGTGAATTTCAAACATAACTTCCACCTGATTACGCTGACGTTCTTTCAATTCTTCACGGTGAAGATCAAGCTGAGCACGATAATTAAGATTGCGTTCTGCTATCTTTTTCTGGTATGTCTTCTTATTACCTAGGTACATAAAAAAGGGTAACGTAAATGAAGTAAGCATCATAAATATGGACAGCATTTGAAACATCATATAGTTGCTGTTACCCATCTTGCCACTCATATTCATATATATATAAAAACTAATAGTAACTATCGTCATTATAATAGGAATAATAATAGAGATGAGTGAAAAAGACGGTTTATTGGGCTCTGAAGGAGGTCTAAGTATCTCCATCTCTTCTATTTGTAAAGCCGGTTTAATTCTTGGCGAACGCTGATATAAGACGTTCATCATGGTCCTCCCCTTTATAGTAAACATTGGGTAAATAGAATTATGTAATCTACTGATTCCTTCTTAAATCAAAGGGTTAATTACCCATCCCTATACTTCCTGAAACAACGATCTACGGCCATAGACAGGCGCTTCTTCATTCGTTGTTGAGAATGCACGTTGTAGCCTGATATACGCCCCTTCTCTTAGGCCCGCCTCTTTGACTGCCAATTCATCTTTCACCGTAAACCATAGACCCTCAGGGAACTTCGCTTCCAATATATATTGTATTCCTGTACTTGAAGGCTCTTTAAAGAGTCGAATTCCTAGCAACTCGTTTAGTCGGTTAATTGAACAATCATCAGGAACATCAATATCAAACCATTCTCCTTCAGCTCGTCCACAAATCACTGTAAGAATCATCTTGCTCTTCCTGCCCTTCTATATATCGTAATGGTAGAGTATTCCCTATGAAAAGGCCGAACCCCTATATCATATGATATAAAAATAGGTTACAGTATTGTAACTGTATCACTCCAGAGTCTATCCTGTCAATTTGTGTCATATTTCCTATGTCCTATTTTCGTGCGGATTTGCGTAGTTCATAAGGACCAAATTTAATTTGAAACGGGTAAAATTGCTTTAATTTAACTTTAAAATAACAATTTTTAAGCATAAAAAGAGAGAGTTCACAAATTCGACACTCTCCTAAATCCGTCTATTGATTTATTCATTGATTTTAAGGTTATTTTAAGATTGGCAGTTTATAATGCAATTATCATGAAACAAGACTTTTCGTGAGGTGATTTGATGAAAGCACTCATTATGTTTCAAAACAAACCAGTACCTGTTTATTTTACAGAAGAAAACAAACAGCCAGTACAAAAAGTATTAAAGCTCTTAACCAGCGCACTTGATCATAAAATTCGGAATGGTAAAAAGGCGCTGCAAAAATGCCTGAACTCCCTCATAAGTATTGAAATCGAGGGTTCCGAGGCAATTCTTCACAGTAAAAGTGAAAACGACTCTCTTGCGCTATCTCTCTTTTAAAAGGGGGATAGCCCTTTTTTTTGCCTGAACACTAGTGGCCCTCCCCCGCATTAAATCTTTCATAGCTTTATCTTGCCAATTAGTAGTGATAATAACGCTCTGCGACACTCTGGGCTTTATAAATACGAATCTGAAACAGCCGTACCAAATTCATTCGCGTATGCAGTTCTTGGCAGCTGTCCAGCTTCTTTAAAATAAAGCGATCAATGGACATGCCATTCACTCCTTTTATTCTTATTTACGTCTGGGATTAATTCCCTCCCTCCGTATTTCCTATTAACCCTCCCTCATGTTTTTAAACAAATATTTACATAAGATTTCACGACAGTACCTTGCATTATTCAGTACCTAATGTTATTCTCTGAATATGCTAATGAATATTAATCAGTACTGGTTTCTATTCAGTTCCTAAAAAGATCGGAGGTAACGTCTTTGGAAGTCAGTATTCAGTTTAAAAAGGGAGTCCTTGAATTGTGTGTGCTTGTACTCATCCACCGCAAAGACCAATACGGCTACGAGCTTGCTCAATCCGTTTCCCGTCACATAGAAGTTGCCGAAGGTGCACTCTATCCGCTCTTGCGTAGGCTTGTAAATGAGGGGTACTGCACAACCTATCTACAGGAATCATCTGAAGGACCTCCCCGTAAATATTACAGACTGACTGAAAGCGGCGCGAGTTACATGAACGCCATGGTGAAAGAGTGGAAATCATTTGTTGGCAATGTCACTAATTTAATTGAGGAAGGACAAGAGAATGAATAAAACACAATTTTTATCTATTTTAAAAACTAGGCTTGCACCCCTTTCAAGGGAAGAACGCAATGAACTTCTTAGTGATGTGGAATCCCACTTTGAGTTTGGTCTACAAAACGGCCGCACAGAAGAAGAAATTGCTCGTGAACTCGGAGATCCGTTTGAAATAGCTAGAGAAGCACTTGGTGACCGATTTACGGATATGCCTATATATCTTGAGAAGTCACCATCAACTACAGGAAGTATCTTCATAGGAATTGGTCTATTCTTCTGTGGACTTGTCATGGTGCCTTTTCTCATCGCTCTTTGTGCAGGATGGATTGGACTCGCTGGGGGTGCTGCCGCCACTATACTCAGTCCCTTACTCGTGCTACTGGATTATCTGTTTAACGGTACTTTCTATCCGGCAAAGCTATTCCTCTCCATATCTATGGTAGGTGTTGGCATTCTGCTTACGTACCTCGTAAAATGGGCCCTCACCGGTCTCAAAATGCTAATTCGAGCGTATTTCAGATGGAATAAACGAATGTTGAAAGGAAGAAACGTCTAATGAGACATAAATTTCTGGTAAGTACAGCAATTCTCCTAATATTAATAGGTGTGGTTGGAATGGCTGCATATAAGTTCAAGTTTCAAGACAAATATCCAGAGCATAAACAAACCTGGACGCTTCAGGCTAATGAATTAAAGAAACTTTCAATTCTAAGTGATTATGATATGGATGTTTCATTTACGACTACTTCAAGTCAAGAGGGGTATATCGAATTTGAAGGCACCGTTCATCCGAAGGTAGTGGAGCATCTCAGAAATCTAACCTTTAACGGTCCAGACTTTTCTATTGATTTGACTCCACCGTCTACAATGGAATTTTTCAGTGTCAATTTCACTTTCCCCAAAGGAAAAATAATTGTAGCGTTGCCTCAAGGAGCGGAACTCGATAACTTGAATGTCTCTAGTTACTCAGGACATGTTAACATTGAAGGTGCTACTTCCAATAACATCGAGGTTTCTTCGTTATCAGGTGACATCTCCATTTTAAACATCACTGCTAATCACTTGAAACTGGATACGATGTCTGGAAATATTGAAGGAGGCACCCTCACTGCAGACGCGGAGATAACGAGCCGTTCTGGCGATATCGATTTATTACACGTCCAAGGTGATGCTATAATCGATAACGCTTCAGGTAATATTTCAATTGGCCAGCATGGTGTGGCTTCAATCAATGCGAAGACCCTATCAGGAGATATCGACATAACTGTTGACCCAGAATTTAACGGTTTATATGAGGCTCATACTCTATCCGGCTCCGTGAATGTCCCTACTTCATTAAATGAAGGACAACAAAAGGTCATCGCTGACTCTCAATCTGGTGACATCGATATTCGCTTACCTTAAAGATAGGTATTCTTCAAAAAGCAACAAAAAAACACCTTTCTGTAGCGGTTTAAGACCGAATAGAAAGGTGTTTTCCCATGTTTATCCCAGTACATAAATGGATGCAGGATGAACCGACATCCAATCAGATTACGGGGTCAAAGCTCTCCATATATGGGTATATACCGTATGTTGGATTGCTTCCTATGTGGATTTATCTGTTCAATTGCGGTAGGATTATTATTGCTGATTATTCGTACACGCTTATTACATAAGGAGGTTCATCATGCAAGACGTTCTAATCATCGGCGCAGGCCCGTGTGGTTTGTCCGCAGCTATTGAATGTGGAAAACGCGGTCTGTCTTCAGAGCTTATCGATAAACATAATATCGTTCACTCCATTTATTTGTATCCTACACATATGCAGTTTTTCAGCACAGCAGAAATGCTTGAAATCGGGGATGTGCCATTCGCTCTGTCGAACGATAAACCCTATCGAGACGAAGCACTTGCCTACTATCGTAAAGTTGCCGAGCATTACAAGCTAAACATTTCACCATACGAGGAAGCCACTTCTATCACCAAGCTTCCGGACGGATCATTTCGGGTCTATACACGCAAACGCAGTGGTGTAGAAAGCTATCGCGAAGCTAAGAATGTCGTGATATCGACTGGATATTTTGATCACCCGAATTATATCGGTATCCCCGGTGAAGATTTGGACAAAGTAACTCATTATTTCCGGGAAGCCCATCCATACGCTGGTATGAAAACGGCCATCGTTGGAGGAAGTAATTCTGCTGTGGATGCTGCCATGGAGTTAATCCGTGTTGGAGCTGAAGTCACAGTAATTTACAGAGGTCAAGAAGTGTCTGAGAACATTAAGCCATGGGTAAGACCACTATTTGAAGGAATGGTTAATAAAGGAAAGATCAAGCTACACATGGAGTCTACGGTTACCGAAATCCGGGAAAACTCTATAACAATCACTTCTAATGACGGAGCTCAGCAGTCCATTGATAATGACTTTGTTCTTGCTCTAACAGGCTTCCGTCCAGATCGAAAGCTGTTAGCTTCTTCCGGTGTAGAACTTGACGATTCTATGGAGAAGCCGAAATACAATCCTGAGACCATGGAAACAACGGTACCTGGCCTATATGTTGCTGGTGTTATTGCTTCCGGTCGAAACGCGAATGAGGTATTCATTGAAACTGGGCGTTTACACGGACGTTTAATCGCTGAGCACCTTATAACCAAATCGTAGTATCTTTAACATGCACTCCAAAGGAGATGACGTACACGATGGATGTCACCTCACTCATCCTATTAGGTATGGCTGCACTCGGAATTTTGAGCAATAATACGACAATCACGATTGCGATGCTGGCGCTTCTGCTAATTCGAGTAACTGGCTTTCAGCAGGCTTTTCCGTGGTTAGAGAAATACGGGCTGACTATTGGAATCATCATCTTAACGCTCGGGGTTATGTCGCCACTCGCCAGTGGGAAGATGAGTCCACAGCTTATCGGAGAATCGTTCCTTAACTGGAAGTCCCTTCTCGCTATCGGGGTAGGTATGCTTGTTGCCTATTTAGGCGGACGAGGAGCTTCTATGATGGGGACTAACCCTACAATTGTAGCTGGCCTATTAATTGGAACAGTTCTCGGCGTGGCTTTATTTCGCGGCGTTCCCGTTGGTCCTCTGATTGCGGCTGGTATTTTATCGTTGTTAATCGGAAAATCATAGTTCTACTTCAGAGCAAGAGGCTGCCCTAAGGCCTTCACAGACCTACAGGGAGCTTCTTGCTCATCTTATTTACTACCATTTAACATTTATAGGAGGCCTAGTCACGTGCAACCGCCTAACCCAATTAGCAAACCCGTTATTCATCGGCAGACGCCCTATCTGCTATTTAAACAATTGAGACCAAAGCAATGGACAAAGAACCTACTAATTTTTGCTGCCCCATTATTTTCATTCGAAACCGTAAATGCTGCCACACTTTTAGATACAATAGCAGGTTTCTTCTTACTCTGTTTTGTCTCCGGTTGTGTATACATCATTAATGACTACATGGACCGCGAGGCTGACCGTAACCATCCTGTGAAACGGCATCGCCCCATGGCTTCTGGACAACTAAATCCAAACCTTGCACTCGCATTTGGTGCTGTACTCTTAATTGGCTCACTTGCAGTCTCATCACTATTAAGTCCATTGTTCACGGTACTGCTTGGACTTTATTTTATGATGAATGTCGCTTATTCTTTTCGATTGAAACACGTTGTCATTATTGATATTATGATCATTGCTGCTGGATTCGTACTGCGTGCAATAGCCGGTGGTTTAGTTATTCATGTACCTTTCACGCCCTGGTTCCTGTTATGCACAATGCTTCTCTCCCTCTTCCTTGCGATTGGAAAAAGACGGCATGAACTTGTTCTTCTTCACGAGGACAAAGGATCCCACAGAAAAGTACTAGAACATTATTCACTAGAGCTGCTAGATCAATTCAGTGGTATCGTAACGACCGCTACCATCATCAGTTATTCACTTTTCACCTTTACATCCGGTCGTACCGTTCATCTCATGTGGACGATTCCACTCGTTATTTATGGAATGTTTCGATACCTCTATCTCATCCATATTGAAAAAAAGGGCGGTGCACCCGATCGCGTATTGTTTGAGGATAAGCATATTTTGATAACCGTGCTTATTTATGTTGTCAGCGTCATCGGAATTCTCGCCTATTTTGAATAATTCAAAGATTTGAGGATGTAATTATGAGACAAAAAGTAGCCTTGTTCGATGTAGACAAGACGATAATTCACAAAGATTCCATGTTTCAATTTATGCTATATGGATTAAAGAAAAAACCGACTTCCTTTTATCTTGTATTTCTTATCTTTTTCTACTCTGTGCTGTACAAAACGAAGTTAATGAAAGCTGAAAAGGCAAAGAGTTCTTATTTTCGGTTCATCAAGTTTATGAGCGAACAGGATTTGAAGGTCTTTTTTGATACGATGATCATGCCCTATGTATACCCTGAGGCACTAACTGAATTGAGAAATAAAAAAAAGGACGGATATCACATCCTCCTTGTAACAGCTTCTCCCTATGCATATATGAAGTATTTCGAAGAGCTTGATGTTGTCGATGGTGTCATTGGCACGACACTGACAATGAATGGTGAACGATTTACACATGTCATCGAAGGTAACAACTGCAAGGGTGAGGAAAAGGTTACTCGAATTAAATGTTATTTGGCAGACAAGGGAATCACGATCGATTATGACAAATCATGTGCATATTCTGATTCAATATCAGACATGCCGATGTTGAAGCTAGTGAACCATAAGTATCTGATCAACCGGCACCAACATACATCAGGATGTGAGGGTCTAACATGGAGCTTGTAACCAAGAGCAAGAACCGGCATATCGGTAAATGGTTAATGATTATTTCTGCATTTTTGACAGCTACGGGCCAACTGTTCTGGAAATGGGGTCACACGAACCTAATCTATATGGCTATCGGATTTGTATGTTATGGTCTTGGGGCGATCTTCATGATCAAATCTTTAGCATTAGAGAAGCTTTCTGTTGCATACCCGCTTATGTGTATTAGTTATATTGTGGCCTTATTTTACGGTGATATCTTTCTAGGGGAACCTATAACGATCAAAAAGACGGCGGCCGTAGTTCTACTAGGAATCGGGGTGACCTTAACATCCTATGAAAAATGATCCGCTGTTGTACGCCCTTCTACTAGCTATGACCTTGTTTGGCTCCCTGGGGAGTGTACTTTTTAAAGGTTTTACTTCCAAAAAGAAGCTTTCCTTGCTGTTCCTGGGCTTTGCTTCATATGGAACCGGCGCACTTTTGAATATCTATTTATTAAAAGAACTTCCGTACACCCTTGTCATGCCAGCAAATGCTCTAACTTTTTTATGGGCTCTGCTGTTTGCCAAGATCATATTCAAAGAAACGATTGGAGTAATAAAAATTGCAGGTGTTGTCTTTATTATGTCCGGTTTAATACTCTTAATCTGGTAAATCTAAATAACATTTTGGAGACTGGTGGTTAAACATGACTTTCTACAATTATTTGTTCAGGGACAAAAAAGATAATTTGGCCGCATTAAGCTTATGGGTTATCTTCTGTCTGTTTTATATGTATCTAAATATGCCCTTCATTCAATACATTAAAGATAACGCGGAGATGCTAGGCAAGTTTAATCCGTTCTATGGTGCCCCCTTCTCACTCAACCTGTTTAATTTCGATCCTTCAATGGAATATGGGAACGCCACAGCAACGATTATCCATCCACTCTATACCTTTCTATCAACTCCGCTTACATACATATCAAATCATACGATAGGTAACCTGCTGTTTCTGATTCTGCAATCTGCAATGAATGCCCTTACTACTGTTCTGGTGTTTTTCATGCTCCGCAGAAATGGATCTGCGATGTCCGTTTCACTATTGTTCTCAGCTTTTTTCGGTGTTAGTTCTTACAGTATCTTTACAGCAGTTATTCCAGACTCTTATCCTTATGCGCAGTTTATAATCGTATTGTCCGCGTTGTATTTACAGAAATGCCGAGCAGAGCAATCATTCCCGATTATACCTAATGCTGCGTTTACTGCACTTAACTTTGGGATCACTTCAACCAATGTAGTTACTTATGCAGGTGCACTTTTCATCAGTCTTTTTAGCCGAATCAGCAAGAAGACATCTTTTCGATGGTTCATGATTATTATGATAACTGCCCTGATGATCATCCTCGGTCTGACTGGATTACAGTATGTACTATTCTCAGGGAAAACATGGCTCTCCAATGTGTTCGGGGGACTATCCAGTGGTGGTCTAGGTTATGTAAGTCCGTTCTCCTTTGCCCATCATGCTAAGGTATTCTACATGCTTGTAATAAGCCCTATTCTAACGCCAGACATCGCTTTGATCGATACGGGAATTACTGCATTCGCAACTGATCTCAGCAAGCCCTATCCGTTCTATGTTCATGTTGTGGGCCTTGGTGTAATCTTAATGGCAGTTCTCGGATTCATTAAAGGAATCAAGTTCAGGGATACATGGGCTGTCTCCACTTACATTTTATTCGCGTTTGTCCTCCATATTGTTGTAGGATTCGGACTCAGCGCTTACAGCTATGATATGTACCTTTATGCAGGTCACTATCTATTCGCTTTCTTTATTCTAGCAGCAGCTTTTGTTACGAGACTTCAGAATGCTAAGCTCAAAAGAATTATGCTTGTTGTGGTTGCGATCTTCCTCGTCATAACGGTTGTGAACAACCTAGTTAAACATCAATCAAGTCTGGATTATATTAAATCTTCCTATACAAATGTTCTTACACAGCAGGAGAAATAACATCTTTTAGACCAAAAAATAGCCCTTGAGCAGATTGGATTCGACGAACATCCACCTGTCCCAAGGGCTATTTTTTATAGACAATCAATATAATAAGATCAATTTAAGACTCCAAATGCTGTACATTGTACAGTCTTGCGTAACTACCATCACGTTCCATGAGTTCAATATGTGTTCCTTGCTCCGTAATTTGTCCATTCTCAAGCACGACAATCATATCGGCATGTGTGATTGTAGATAAACGGTGCGCTACAATCAAAGTCGTACGATCTGCTGACAACGATTGGAGCGATTGTTGAATCAGATGCTCTGATTCCAGATCCAGCGCTGATGTTGCCTCGTCCAGAACAAGAATATCGGGGTCTTTCAAGAAGACGCGGGCAATGGCAAGACGTTGTTTCTGTCCCCCGGACAATTTTACGCCCCGTTCTCCAACTTCTGTATCATATCCCTGTGGAAGATTACTAATAAATTCATGGGCATT
Organism: Paenibacillus sp. FW507-14B1B; assembly: GCF_058781425.1. Lineage (NCBI taxonomy): Bacteria > Bacillati > Bacillota > Bacilli > Caryophanales > Paenibacillaceae > Paenibacillus > Paenibacillus sp. FW507-14B1B. The sequence continues at coordinate 257,896 of NZ_JBYSWS010000002.1, forward strand.
GGCCGCCTTCGCTGCTGATATAATCTCCTCATCAGACGCTTCAGGATTACCAAACAATATATTCTCACGAACAGATCCGCTGAATAGGAAGTTATCTTGCAGAACCATCCCCACAGAGCCCCGAAGACTATCGAGTGTCCATTTTCGAATATCCAACCCGCTGATCTTAACACTTCCCTGCTGCACATCGTAGAACCTTGGAATAAGACCAATCAGTGAGGATTTGCCTCCCCCACTCATCCCAACGAACGCAACAGTCTGTCCCTGCTCAATTGTCAGATTAATATCTTGCAGGACCCAGCCCCCTTGTTCATTATACTGAAACCATACGTGATCAAACTCAATACGTCCAGCTGAAGTTAATTTCTTAGCGCCGGGTGCATCCACAATATCATAGGGTTCGTCAAGTAATTCTTTGACACGCTCCAATGATGCAGTTGCTTGCGTGAGCACAGTTGAAGAATTAATCAATCTACGTAATGGTGCATATAGTCTGTCCAAATAACCGAAGAACGCCACAAAAGTACCCAAGGTTAAATCACCTTGAATAACCCGATAACCCCCGTAACCAATCACTAAAATAGGTGCGATGTCTGTTAATGTGTTAATAATTGAGAACGTCAGAGCATTCCAGCGTGTCTGAGCCATCGCTTTATTTAGAAAGTTTCCATTAATGCCTTCAAATTTCTTTTGATCATAGCGCTCTAGCGTAAAACTTCGAATCACCGAGATCCCTTGAACACGTTCATGGAGATACGACTGAATGCCTGCCAGTGCTTGGGATCTATCTTTGGTGAGCTTTTTAAGCCGCTTATATAATAGGTTTACTGCTATCGCATATAACGGCAATACCGAGATAGCCACAAGGGTCAACATGGGGTTCATAAAGAACATCACGATAAGGACAAATATTAATGTGAAAATATCCAACCAGATGTTCATCATTCCAACTTCGACGAGGTTCTTAGATTGTTCGACATCATTGATAAAACGGGAAATCGCTTCACCAACTTTTGTATTCTGATAATATCTCAAGGACAGACGCTGTAGATGAGCATACAGACGGTTCCGCATATCAAACAAAATACGACTCGTAATAAACTGGGCAAAATACTGCCTCAGATATTCCACCGGACCACGAACAACAACAAACAATACCAGTGTTCCCCCGAGTATGAGCATTAATTGGTTCAACTTCTGTTCTACTGCCATCTGAGAGTTAATGAGAAGATCATCAACAACGTATTTCATAATCATTGGAAGCAACAATGGAATCGAAAACTTAATCATGCCAATGATCAGCGTAAGAATGATCCACTTTAAATAAGGTTTAACGAATGGATAGTAAATTTTCCATGACTTCAAAAGTAACAACGACCCCTTTCTTATGCATCATTCTAGTTGCATTATTTTTTTACCCACGATTTGGCTGCAGGTTGACTTTTGTGCGCTTCAGTGCTTTATTATCTTTAAACTTATTTTATAATTGCATTACCCGCAGGAGGAATAACATGAGTACAATATTTGTAACCGAAGCCGTCATGCTCGCCATTTACGGACAGCTTCTCACACCAACACAGCCCGTAGAATATATCATCCCCTATAAGACAGTCTTGGAGCTATATGAGCTGAAGAGCAGTGATGAACCGCTCATGCATTCCACACCCGATGACCATCACGTTCGGACCAAAATCAATGAGTTAATTCGTTATTTTGAAGAACCGCTTAATAAGAAAAAAATAGATCGAGCATTGCAAGTACCATGGGCTAAAAGCCCATCCATCCCACTCACGGAAACAACGCTTGTTACGATACTAAACGCAATGGATACAGCTCCTTATGGGGAATTATTCGATCCCGTGGAGACAGAACTCTTATTGACAGCACAACGCATCGAAGCTCCTATGCTTACGGATCAATATGAGTTCATCCAACGCATCATCGATGCTTCCATTCCGGTACAGGTTTATGACATTGATGATTTCGACTTTGCATTAGAAGTAACGGAGTGACTTAAATCACAACAGGTTAAATCTACGCGAAAAAAAAATTCCCCTTCCGGGGAACCTCATCCACCTAATTGATTTCATTCAAACAGATACTGTGTTAGCGTATCTGTTTTTTGATTGTATTCATCAAGTGGACCGAAATCGTATCCATGACAGGCATATTCTCCATATCACAATACTTTAAAGATATTTCGCTTTCGACAGGCAGATCAATAGCGCTACGAAGTCCTATGGCTGAATACACACCAATGACATAATAAACTTCATCTCCACCCGCATGCCTTTTCACAAACTGTGGTCCTGATAACAGATCGATTAATCGCATATCATCCGCAATAAGGCCGCTTTCCTCCCAAAGTTCTCTGGATGCCGCGTCCTCCATGGATTCGCCGGGCTTCATACTGCCAATTGGAACACCCCAAACGTCTTTACCTTGACGTTTCAGGAGCAAAATCTCCTCATTGTCATTCAGCACGATCACAGCAGCCTTTACACTGACCGTCGTTCTCTTGCCAATATACTGACGAATATCACGGTGATATACGCTCATCTCTGGGAACCTCCTTTCCCTTAGATAGCGCTTCAAGCTATTAATCTTTCGTTAGTTCACTGCGCTCTCTTCTTTATAAACATATACAATATCATCTGAGGAGTCTTCATATTCAACATGAAGATTATATCCCCGTAAATACCATAAATCATGCTCTTCCATAAAAAAGGTTACATCCTCTGCTTGCTCCGTTATCCCTGGACTAACAGGCTCTTCAATAGAAATACCTAGTGAAAATCCGGGATGCAGTCCACCACCAGAGCTGTAACGCGGGAAGAAACGAATGAAGGTGCCAGCGTTTAGTTCCAATTCTTTCTTGTACCAACGCGCTGCCTCTTTGCTGACTTCTATAACCATGCTAACACACTCTCCCCTTGAGGTACTTGCCTGATTCTCAGGTCATCGCCTATTGGTCGTATATGTATCATAACGCATATCTACATGGGGTTACAAATCTTTTCGCAGGAAAATCGAAAGCTTTACATCCTCTCCATTTCCACTCTTTTCAAAAATAGGTTTGACATTTTCAGCTACTCGGTGATAAAATTCAGTCCATACAAGTTTCAATTTATTGTAAATTCAAATGAAAGGGTGGTTAAGGTGTTCAATATGTTTATTGTCTATACTCATCGTCCTATGGATAATACTTTACAACTGAATACCGATGACACCCAGCCGGTGCACCCTCAGTTCTAATTCTGACCAATGGTTCATGGATTAATTGAACTATAATTATCTCTTACGCATGGTTGTTGTCATAATCCGTGCGATGATAAGTTAATGATTGAAAGCATATCGTCCGTTTTCGGGACCGATATGCTTTTTTTGGTTTCATAAGAGAACTGAACAATGTCCGGCACACGAAAGGAAGGGATATTTTTGTTCGCTGTACTAAAAAATTTAGGATGGTTTTTCAGGCTTGAGAAGAAGCGATACCTAATCGGTCTGTTCTTTCTCATCTTTTGCGGCTTACTAGAGTTGCTTCCGCCGCTCCTGCTTGGTAATGCCATTGATGATATCGTTAACAGTTCGATATCATGGCCTTCGCTTGCCAAGTATTTGCTCCTAATTATGGGGATTGTCGCTATCATTTATGCGAGTACCTACATATGGATGCATCGTATCTTCGGAGGAGCTAACCTTGTAGAACGTTTGCTGCGCACACGTTATATGAATCATCTTCTGGGGATGCTACCACCGTTTTTTGAGAAGAACCGTACAGGAGATCTGATGGCCAAGGCAACGAATGACCTACGCTCCGTAGCGGCTACTGCTGGTTTCGGTATGCTTGTTATGACCGATTCGACGGTCTATCTTATTGTCATTCTATTCGCTATGGGATTCATCATCAGTTGGAAGCTGACACTTGCTGCCATACTCCCTCTCCCCATCATTGCGATTGGTATGGTTATCTACGGAAAAGCAATACATAAACGCTACACAGCTGCTCAAGATGCTTTTGGAGTCATGAATGACCAGGTACTGGAGTCCGTTGCGGGGATCCGTGTCGTTCGGGCCTATGTACAAGAACGAGAAGATCAGCGCCGTTTTCAAGAAATTACGGATGATGTTTATCGCAAAAACCTGGCTGTCGCCAAAGTTGATGCATTATTTGAACCTACCATTAACTTTTCCATCGGCTTAAGTTACGTGATCGGTCTTACTTTCGGCGTATACATGGTGTTCCAGAATCAAATTACCCTTGGAGATCTCGTCTCCTTCAACATGTATCTGGGTATGATGATCTGGCCTATGTTCGCCATTGGAGAGTTAATTAACATTATGCAACGCGGTAATGCTTCCCTTGACCGGGTAAATGATACACTATCCGTTCCGCCAGATGTAATAGATCCTACGGATCCTGTTCATATGACATCTCCAGATTCGATAGAACTGAAAGAGGTCACGTTTCGGTATCCGAGCTCATCAGTCGATAATCTGAAAGAAGTGTCTCTTACCCTGCTCAAAGGCCAAACTCTAGGTGTCGTTGGGCGTACTGGAAGCGGAAAGTCAACTCTTCTTAAACAACTGTTGCACGAATACCCAATGGGTTCTGGCGATATCCTCATTTCAGGAGCTCCGCTTGAGATGTTGTCTAAAGACCTCCTTCACAGCTGGATCGGATATGTTCCTCAGGAGCAAATTCTATTCTCTAAAACCGTGAGACAAAACATTCAGTTTGGTAAGAAAGACGCCCCTGATGATGTCATCATGGAAGCCATTGCAACGGCTGCCTTCGATCGAGATTTGAATACCCTTACTGATGGTCTAGATACTCTTGTCGGGGAAAAAGGAGTCGCGTTATCCGGTGGACAGAAGCAGCGTGTATCACTGGCTCGCGCTTTCATCTCTGACCCGGAGATATTAATTCTGGATGATGCTCTTTCTGCGGTCGATGCACGCACCGAAGCTCGAATTATTGAGAATATTCGAAGTAAGCGCGCTGAAAAAACAACTTTAATATCTACTCATCGGTTATCCGCTGTCCAGCATGCTGACTGGATTGTAGTGCTTGATGAAGGCAGAATCATTGAGCAGGGAACGCATGATCAGCTTCTGACGCAGAACGGGTGGTACCGTGAGCAATTTGAACGTCAACAAGTTGAGAACAATCTTACCTCCGAGGAGGTGTCTTAATTGACTCCGAACGATCAAACCATTTCGAATGAATCTGGATTTGCCAAGCGGCTCTTTCGTTACGCATTAACAGCGAAAGGAACTTTTATAGCAGCACTCATCATGCTCACGATCGGTGTAGCAGCTGAGTTGGCAGGTCCTTTTATAGCCAAGAACATGATAGACAATCACATTTTAGGTATCGAAAAACCTTATTATGAAACATCAACGAAGGAACAAGCAGCTGCTTATAACGGAAAGTACTACAAACGTGAAGATCGATTTGAAACAGGCGAAAGTAAGGGCCGGGAGGTTCGTGTCCTCCAGACCGGAAGAAGCTTTTATTTTATTAATGAACCCGTTGTCCGTTCTGAGGGCGAACGCACTTACCAAGATGGGACGCTCACTATTTCATATCGAAATGAAAATGCATCCTATCCCGCTACAAAGCTTGACACGAAAGAACTATTCGCATTCTATGAACCTGAACTCCCGGGTATATACAGGCTAGTGCAATTCTTTCTCATCGCGTTGGTTATCTCTATGATTTCGGTATTCGCACGTACCTACTGGTTACAATCTGCTGCCAATCGGGTTATTCAAAAGCTGCGTACAGATGTCTACGCCCATATTCAGCGTCTTCCCGTGTATTTCTTTGATAACTTACCTGCTGGAAAAGTCGTATCCCGAGTCACCAACGATACGGAAGCTGTAAAGGATCTGTTCGTAGCTGTACTGTCTAATTTCAGTTCTGGTATGGTCTACATTACTGGGGTCTACGTTGCACTGTTTCTCCTAGACCTAAAGTTAGGTCTGATCAGCTTATTTATCATTCCAATGCTGATTACTTGGACAGTACTTTATCGAAAATTTGCTACGAAATACAATGTTATCATCAGATCTCGCTTAAGTGAGATTAATGCAATCATTAACGAATCCATTCAAGGGATGCCCATTATTCGTATTTTCCGACGTCAAAAAGCTACCAAAGAAGAGTTTGAAGCTCTAAACGAAGACTATATGGCACATCAGAATAAAATGCTGAATTTGAACTCCCTGACCACGCACAACTTGGTTAATGTGTTACGTAATCTCTCTTTCGTTGTTATCCTGTGGTATTTCGGAGCTGGATCTCTAGATGGTACTGGCATTGTATCCATAGGTGTACTTTACGCTTATGTGGATCTTATGGGCCGAATGTTCCAGCCGATTACCGGCATGGTTAATCAGCTCGCAGCGCTGGATTCCTCCATTGTATCTGCAAAGCGTGTATTCGAACTGATGGATGAGACAGGGGAAAAGGTTACTGATGGCACGATGCCGCGCTACTCAGGCAATGTAGAGTTCAAGGATGTATCTTTTGCTTACAAGAAAGACTACGTCCTTAAAGATATCTCCTTTGAAGCCAAGCAAGGACAGACGGTTGCTCTTGTAGGGCATACCGGTTCAGGAAAAAGCTCCATTATCAACCTGCTGTTCCGCTTCTATGATCCACAGAAAGGAACAATTACTATTGACGGTCAGCCTGTTACCGATATTCCGAAACAATGGCTCCGCCAGCATATGGGCATTGTTCTTCAAGACCCCTATCTGTTCACAGGCACAATTGCTTCTAATGTAAGTTTAGGGGATGCTCGAATCACACGTGAACAGATTAATAAAGCGCTCTGTGATGTTGGCGCCGACCGATTACTCGGTCATCTTCCTCAAGGATTTGACGAACCTGTCATTGAAAAAGGAAGCACGTTGTCAGCAGGACAACGCCAGCTCATCTCTTTTGCACGAGCACTTGCATTTAATCCTGCTATCCTCATCCTAGATGAAGCAACCGCGAATATTGATACCGAGACAGAAGCTCTCATTCAAGATGCGCTGGAGGTACTAAAAAAAGGACGTACCACATTCATTATCGCCCATCGTTTGTCTACAATCCGTAGTGCAGATCAGATCCTTGTGCTCCATAGAGGAGAGATTGTTGAGCAAGGCTCCCATGATGAGCTTATGGAACAAAAAGGTCGCTACTTTAAAATGTATCAGCTTCAGCAAGGTGGGATGGCTGCTCCACAAGCAAATGATAACAGAGAACCTGTCATCTCAGGTGCGCCTGTAAATCTTGCAGGTGGTAACGTCTAATATTTTTTGCAATGAGAATTTGTATGAATAGAAAATAGGCTAACCTTAGGTCAGAAGATACTCTGCCTAGGTTAGCCTATTTAAATATACTAATACAAATCTCATCAAGCTCATTTCTGACTGATTGTAGCTTCTTCTTTCACTTTGACTTCATAATTAGATGGCACATAAGTTTCCACCGATGATTTAGAAATCACTTGAGGGTACAACTTGTCCGGGTCCGGCTGGATTATCATATAATTTATAACAGCTTCCTTACTGCTCACGAAATCAATAGAAGTAACTGCCAACCCGTATCCCGGATGAGGAAGGTTGTCTTTCGTTATGATGACCTTATTCACCTCGGCATTTACTTTCTCTACCTGAAACGAGACACCATCCTGTACTTTCTCGCTGTCATCTACATTTCTCTGCTTATGGTTCTCGATAAACTGCATAGCTGCATGTGTCATCTCAGCAGCTTCGATCCGTGTCATTTCCTGTTTTGGATTAAACTGACCTGCCTTACTAAGCTCAGTAATTTTAGTTAACAGTAGAAATTGTACAGCTCCACGGCTCTCTTCCTTTATCTGGCTTTCATCAGCAATGTTAATATACATCAAGATCACAGGATAATTCCCTGTTTTCTGCACCGCTGTTGCAAGCAAATGAGCAAAATCCTCTCGTGTCATCGGTTCATTCCACTTTGTCTCGGTCGATACGGGTAGCCCATTCTGGGCTGCAATGTTCACTGCATCCGCATACCATGCTCCATCCGGAACCGTACTGAATGATTTTCCGCTGAAATTTGGGTGTTCTTTCAGATCTGTTGCTTTTATAACCATCTGAATAGCTTGTGCCGATGTAATCGTTCGCTGTGGAGCAAACTTATCAGAAGTTATCCCCTGAATAATCCCTTTAGATTGCAATGATTTCACAGTAGCCAACTGATCCCTGTCCTGGACATCAGAGAAAGCCGATGCTGAAGCAGCTCCTACACCAAGGAGCGAAGATGAGATAAGCAGCGCAGATAACAATTTAGTCGTTGTAGTCATAACTTGCACCTCCTATCATTTCTGACGTGCAGGTAATGGAAAATGTTTCAACCTGAGAGTTGATTGGTTTACCTAAATTCATAAGTTAAAATTCGGAATCTCTCTCCCCTTCTAATCCTAACTTGATGTACATCTCTCTAGAATATCCTTGCAGCTTCTGTTCCAATGCCTGAGCCTGATCTTTAAAGGCCGTCAGTTCACGTATCATACGCGAGCGCCCAGCAGGGCTGAATGTCTCATGAATTCGTTCTTTGAAATAGTCATGAACGATATGATTTCGCTGTTTCCAAACTTCTTTAAGCTGTAGCGTTTCTTCTTCGGAAAAAGGAAAGTAATGTTGTATTTCCTGAACTAGCTGTCCTAAAGAGCTGCTCAGTTTTCGTTGATACAATTGTGCAATATCCTCTTCCGACAGTACTTTACCCTTTGACAACTTGATGAGCATCAGCAAATTAGCCAACTGCTGCTCCAATGCCTGGGAGTAGTATACTGCCAATCCGAAATAGGCAAACAGCTCTTTGGAGTGGTCACTGTCCAGCAGTCTTGTTTGTTTCATGTTTTCCTCCTGTTAGATAAGCTGCCTTTTTCGTCTTCATCTTTCCTTCTCTTTATGGTATAGGAAGATTCATCCTTCATCAACCTGATTTTCTATTAAATTCCGTTGCATCCTTCGCACATGCTGCTTTTATATAGATGATTCCTAATACTACGGTGTATACCAAAGCATAGGTAAGCGCTATCACGCTAATCCATAACCGTCGTTCATCTGCATGCATCAGCATATCGATGATGAGTGACACTGGAGGTAGAAGGTACGCAATGAACACAAAACCATGTGGGAGGGAATCTGTAATGGATAAACCGGCTATGGAGAGTACGACAAGAACAAGCAACATACCAACAGCCCTACCATGGTTCTCCATCCATCCAGACTGAAAAAAGAGCGCAATTGTAGATCCTAGCCAAGCTAGAAATACATGTGCTAAGAGTGCTAGACAAAATCGAACAAACCCAACTGGCTCGGCAAACATGTGGGTCGCCATCGGATAGATTACACATAGTATACTTACAACCAAACTCATCATGATAAGAACAGAATACTGTGTAAAAAAGAACGTTCTCGCACGCCCCGTATGTAATATAAGCAGACTGATCTGCTGCCCCCGATCATGATTAAGATAATTCAAGCTAAGCCATGCAAATCCTATGAACAGCAGCGTAGAAGTAACAGCATAACTATCCAGGACAGGACTCGGTCTATAGGAGTATAACAACATAACGGTTATGATTATAAACGCAATAGGTGCGAAATATTTATAAGAACGTGTATAGCTTGCTAATAAGTATCGTAGAAGCTGCCAATTTAGCATATGTTCTCCCCCTGTCGCAGGGAGATCACAGAACCGCCATGGGTCAATATGAACATCAAAAATGTATCTGAGAATTGTCTATCAATGACTACTTCAGAAGGTGAACCTCTCGAGATCCAGTATAGAAAACCATTTTTCGTCTCCAATTCCACCATCGATTCTGGTGAAATACCATAAAACCTCAATCTGCTTTCCACATTCGCTTCGGCACATTCATGTATAGCGTCACGTATGACTCTCCCTTGCTTCATAACGACCACTCGATCTGCCAGACTTGCCGTCAGAAGTGGCTCGTGTACTGACATAACAATAGCAGTTCCTTGTTGCTTAACTTCACGCAGAACAGCAATCATATCATGCTGAGAAGTTTCATCCAGCCCGGATAAAGGTTCATCCAGCATAAGCAAGTCCGGCTTTGCAAGCATGGCTTGCATCAGATTTACTTTTTGTAACATACCTTTGGAGAAGAGATTCATACTGCGCTCAGCATGTTCCTGCATATGGAACAGGGATAACATACCCGATATCATTGTAAGGGCATCCGCTGTTCTCATTCCTTGTATCCTAGCCATATGTAATAAGTATTGTGCTGGGGAGAATCTTAAAGTTGGGAATTTCTCAGGAACATAACCAATCTGTAGATGGCTAGGTATTATGACTCTCTTACCGTGAGATGGATTAGCCAGTCCAGCAACAATATGTAGAAAAGTGCTCTTACCCGCTCCATTTCTTCCCGTTACTGCTACACATTCTCCTCTACTAATGTGCCAGGACACCTCTGAGAGTGCCACATGCTGTCCGTATTGTTTACTCACATGATCTAAAACAATGAGTTCCTCCATCTTTATCTTCCCGCCTCTATAACCAATCTTTTAGCACATTGTACCTTTAAATTCCAAATTAATACAAGCCCTCGTTACTTATATGTAAAAAAGCCGCCCACGGCTAATCCATGATCGGCTTCCACTCAATCCATTGATTTACTTCCATCAATTCAACAAACTTGACTAGCCTAGGTATTAATGGCTCCGCCGCTTCCCCAAATTCAACTTGCAGAGACATTGCAATGTCAGAGATGGAGTGTTGACCATCGCATCTCATAGCCACTGCCGCACCCAGATCATCAAGCTTTACTTTAATCATAGCCGGCTGATTTAAAAAGCGAACAGCTTGTCGTTCAATCCATGATTGCCTTGGAACGAATACAATCACATAATCATTTCCTTGCTCGATTGTCAATCCTTCCTTTAGTAGAGGAACCATATGAAGCAGGTTCTGATCTTCTGCATTTTTGTTACCTCTTATAAATCTCACTGTGCTCACTCCTTACTGTTTAACACTTGCTTCTCTTTACTAGCTAGCGTCCCCCAGGTCAAGATCATCGTAACCATGAAGAATATCAGAAGTGGTAGCCAGTTATTCTCAAATCGTGTATTCACCGGAATATTTACATTCATCCAGATTAACACAGCGATGATGACTCCGATTAACGACTCACCGGCAATAAGCCCCGAAGCAAGAAGCGTTCCTGTTTCTACGCGCGCTCTGAGCTTCGCTTCATTCTTACGGGACAATTTCTCAATCAACCAGCGTACAAGGCCCCCGACCATAATTGGTGTACTCACATGTATAGGTAAATAAATACCTACTGCAACGGTTAAGGAGTTAAGTCCGAGCAGTTCGAATACGATGGCCGAGGCTGCACCGATAAAGATTAATTCCCAAGGGAGATTACCGGCCATGATCCCCTCTACAATAATTCGCATCAATACCGCTTTAGGCGCTGGGAGATCTTCCGAGCCTAAACCGTAACTTTCATTCAAAACAGACAGAATGAATCCGATCACCAGACCCGATACGAGTACGCCGATCATCATAGCCACCTGCTGTTTCCACGGAGTACCACCTACCAAATATCCAGTCTTTAAATCCTGTGAGATGTCACCGGATACCGCAAGTGCAACACACACGATTGCCCCAACTGTTAACGATGCAACCATACCGGTCATTCCCGTTAGACCTGTCAATTTGAACACAAAAGTAACGATCAACAGCGTCGCTATTGTCATACCGGATACCGGTGAAGAGGAACTTCCGACAAGCCCCACGATACGAGATGCTACGGTTACAAACAGAAAGCCGAATATAGCTATCGCGATTGCACCAACAATCCCCACATCCGTAAGTGGAGAGAATCCAATAATTACAATCAGTACAGCAATCATCGTAAAGACCCATACTCCAGGAATATCAAGATCTGTTCGGTCCAGTGATATCTTGCTGTTATCCTTTTTTTGCAAACCACGAAGGGTTGCTGTTAAGGAACTGAATAGCATAGGAAGTGTCTTCACAAGTGTGATTAACCCTCCAGCGGCTACGGCTCCTGCACCAATATAACGAATGTAATCACTCCATATTCCCCATGCATCCAGCTTCCCAATTGGAGTGATTGAAGGTGCCACGATATCTGCACTCCCAAATCCAATAAAACCAATGACCGGAATGAGAACAAGCCAAGCAAGAACGCCACCCGCAAGCATTTGCCCTGCAATTCGGGGACCAATAATGTAACCGACACCTAATAATGCCGGGAATATATCCATCCCAATGACTGCATTTTTAAATTTGAATACAGAGCTTTCGATTTCGGTTCGGAACCATTTAAACCCATCACCCATCGCTTTCACTGCTCCACCTATTACAAAGCCATACACGACCATGGTTGCACTTTTTCCTCCAGTGTCCCCAGACATAAGCACTTCAGCACATGCAGTTCCTTCTGGATAAGGAAGTGTCGCATGTTCATTCACAATGAGGAGTCTGCGAAGGGGAACCATCATGGCCACGCCAAGAAATCCCCCTACAAGTACAATAAAGCTAATGGTCGCCATAGAAGGAATGTGATTCCACATATACAATGCAGGCAGTGTAAATATAGCACCTGCAGCAACCGCTTCACCTGCCGTCGTCATCGTCTGTACGATATTGTTCTCGAGAATTGATTTTCTTCGAAAGATTCCCCTTAATACACCTAATGATATGACCGCTGCTGGAATCGACGCACTAACCGTCAGACCAATTTTCAATCCCAGGTAGGCGTTAGCTGCAGCAAAAATAACTGCAAGAACAACCCCAAGTACAACAGCAAACGCAGTTAACTCCGCCATTGATTTCGAGGCAGGTATGTACGGAACGAACCCTACAGGGTTGTCCTTCCCATTTTGGTCTTGCATTTCGTTCTCTCCTCTCTAAGCTATGATTCAGTGTTCGTACCAATCCATCATTATCATTGTTCGTATAAAGGGACCAAAATATGATTTCATTTCAAAACAAAAAAAGCCTGCTGATTGCATGACCGTTTGGGCCATCTATTCAGCAGGCTTTATTATGAAGAAAGCGTATGACTACGCTACACAGTACATTGCACGGAACACCTCGACACATTTTCTGCATGCTGCAGCACACTGTTTACAATGATCCTGCGCATGTCTCTCGCACTCAGCAGCACATGATTCACACATCTTCATGCATAGTTCAGCAATTTCAGAAGCATATGGACTCATTCTTGTCATCGCTTCTGCCGTAAATGTACATATTTCTGCACATTCCCGAGTTAGGGTTATACAGTCACGTAACATAGCCAAATCATATTCTTTTAGACAAGATATGTAACATACATTACTAGCATTCATGGCTTGAAGACATGCATCGATACAATCTTGATATTGAAGTTCATTATACATTGCATTTTCCTCCTAGACAGGTTTTTGCTCTGTTATGGTATTAAACCATTGACTACATAATGAACCAAGTAATATGTATATGACGTCATAAGAAAGCTCGTCCTTTTATTACCACCAACATCTCTACTGCGAAATCGATTGTTGATCCAATAAGACAAGACGATCGTGAAGCCATAACTTGTTGAAATGTTCACCAATAAATACGACTACATCCGGACGATCACCTTGAGGATTGATTTTCATAAAATCGGATTCTCGGTAAGCGTATTGAAATAAGAAGCGACTAGCGGTGTCACTAAAGGTTAGAATCCCCTTCGCCCGATATATATCTCTTGGAAGGTCTGCAATGAATGCTTCAAAATCATGGCTATGAACAGGCCCCTGAAAATAATAAGTGTATGACATCACATGCTCATGTGTATGATGCGTATGATGATCATTTTCATGTCTATGCTCACTTTCATGCGTCGTATTGTCTGTTTCATCATGCACTTTCACATAACGATGATGATCTAATTCTCCTTCTAATAGGAGTTCTGGATCTACATTGCAACGGACCGCTGGAATCAATGGGGCAAAAGAATTCCACCCTCTTACAATTCGAGAACTTTCTTGTTGCTGTTCCTCAGAAATTCGATCTATTTTGTTCATAATCAACAAGGAAGCACAGCGGATTTGCTCTTGCATTAATCGATAGGTTTTTCCTTTCTGCTCTGCGTGCAAATGAAGTAAATGAGCGGAATCTACAACCGTAATTACATTTTTCACATCGATTTTAATATATAAAGATGCCTCCGCGACAGCATCCAAAATCTCCATAGGATTCGCTGCGCCCGTAGCTTCAATCACAATCACATCAGGCTTCTCTTTCTGAATGAGCATCGCCAGCTCCGATGTGAGGTCCGCACGGATCGAACAACATATACAGCCGCTTAACATTTCTGCTGTTGGAACATCTTGCCCTGTAATCATTCCTTCGATATTGACCTCACCAATCTCATTCATCACAATGGCTGGCCTTAATCCTTTTGCTTTCCAGTAGGTAATCATTCTTGTTAAGAGTGTTGTTTTCCCACTACCTAAGAAACCTGATAAAATATATATTGGAGTAACTTCATTGTTCATATGTATCGTCCTCTCTCTAACGTTCCTCTGTTAGCGAGTTTACTACACAGAGCTTTTACCAGCAAGGTAGGCATGCTTATAGGAGCGTCACAAAAAGATCAATTTGCTTAAAAGACAGGAGTTGTTCATGATATGAATGCTGTTGAAGAACATCGATTAACAAGCCCGCAGCAGGTATCCTGCTTCGTTGTAACTGTGTCTGATACGAGAACAGTAGATACTGATGAAAGTGGTCCCTTGATGAGAACCATGCTTGAGCAATCAGGATATCACGTTGTGGACTACCGGATTGTGCAAGATGATTACGAGCTAATCCGTGAACTCATTCACGAAGCATCTAGCAACCCAGAAGTGGATGCCCTTCTTTTATCAGGCGGAACAGGTATTTCGAGCCGTGACTGCACTTATGAAGCGGTCTCCTCCCTGCTCGATAAAGAATTAACGGGATTTGGCGAAATTTTTCGTTTGTTAAGTTATGAAGAGATTGGACCTGCTGCAATCTTAAGCCGAGCTATCGGCGGTACGGTTAGCAGAACAGCCGTCTTTTCAATGCCTGGGTCACGGAATGCTGTACGCTTAGTAATGGACAAGATCCTATTGCCTGAATTACGTCATGTCGTACGCGAACTAAACAAGCAGCCCTAGAATGATATGCTAAAAAAAAGACGAGCGCCGAACAGAATCGTTAACGCTCGTCTTTTTACTGTTATTCCGTAATGATTTGCATCGAGTTTGATCGGCGCGGTACATGTTGCAACACTTTCAAGGCCACCTGATTCACTTGTTGGATGTACTGGTCTCGTTTAATCCCTCCAGAGGTGTATACTAACGCTGCCTCTTTTAAACCAATAATCCTGTTATGATTCGTTTTCCCCGTATCATTGATGCCATCAACTCCGTACAATTCCTTCATGGCATTAACTCTTGTCTGCTCGTCAGTAAAAATATATACCGTGAGAAGCTGACTAGAGTCATTATTCATACGGTATTGATACGACATATTACCAGCATTATCTTCTGCATAAGTTTCATTCGTTAATTGAATATTCATGTCCTTAAATAATTGCTGCATGGTATCCAAAAACTGTCCATTTAGCCCAAGTCCCTGTGAATCTGCTGCTTGATTCCCGTCCCGATAGGCTTGCATATTATACTTCCGCATTTCATCCTTAGCTGTGTCTCTGCTGCATCCACTCAATAGAGACGCAAGTAATGATATCGCAAGTATCCCCATTACTGAGCGTTTCACCATCGTACATACCCATCCTTTCCAATCATACATCATGAATAGCAGTATGACTTCCTAGGATTAGGATGCCAGGCAATGAACGTGATTATGCGAATATATTATGCGAATAAGCCTTTTCTTCTTAGAGTGAGATGACACTTCTTCCCATTGCTTCCCCTCTTAAGATACCCGCTAAAATATCCGGAAGCTCATTAAGCGTATGTACATGAATACCTAAGCGTAACGCCGATTCAGGTTTCCATTCATCTGCTAGCTTGGCCCAGATCTCTTGTCTTGTTTCCATCCTGCAAAAGACAGAATCAATACCGAGCAGCTTCACTCCTCTAAGAATGAACGGATATACTGTAGCTTCGAATTGCCCCCCTCCCGTTAGGCCGGATAAAGCAATCGCTCCATCATACTTAACACGTTTCAATAAAGAACTTAACTGAGTACCACCAACCGGGTCTATTACTGCAGCCCATTGCTCTGATGACAGCACACCTTTCGATTCGGCTGCAGCTTCTTCTCTTGTCACTACAGAACTAGCACCGATTGACTTCAACCACTCACCTTGAGTAGAAGCTTTTCCTGTAGATGCTATAACATCAAACCCTAGCTTGGACAATATAGAAATTGCAAAGCTTCCTACGCCGCCTGTAGCGCCTGTCACAAGTACCGGACCATCCTCTGGCTTAATCCCATTCCGAAGCAGGCTTGCTACGGACAGAGCAGCTGTAAATCCTGCTGTGCCGATTCCCATGGCTTCTTTATGCGTAAGTCCTTCCGGTAATGGTAGTAACCATTCTCCCCTTAGCCGTGCGTACTGACTGTACCCTCCTTCATGAGTGACACCTACCTCGTATCCGGTACAAAGAACCTGATCACCAGGCTTGTAAGAAGGATGCGTCGATTCCACAACAGTTCCAGCTAGATCGATGCCCGGGATAAATGGATAACGCTTCACAATTTTTCCTTCTGGAGTACTTGCAAGACCATCCTTATAATTGACACCGCTGTACAGGACTTTAACGATTACATCCCCTTCTGGGAGTTGATCCAATCCCCAAGCTTCAACGCCGCTGCGAAACCCTTGATGATCATTCCTAACTACAAACGCATCAAATATGACGTCTTTCTTCATATTCATATCTATACCCCTTCCCTTCATCCTTCTATGATAAATCTAATGAATCAGTGCCGCTATTAAAAATGTCCAAGCTGAACCTGTAGCATGTTTTGTCGTCTCCTGCGGTTTCCCGAGAAATAATGCGTGAGCAGCCTATCAAAAATGGCAGGTCATGAGATATACCTCTTGACCTGCCATTCGTTTATTGGAGTTTCAATATCATGAAACTTACAATCCAGCGCTACTCTTCGTTACTTTCTCCTTGATGCTCTTCCAAGTAGTCAGCGATCAGCTTTTGTTTCATGTCCCATACTTTCTCACTCAAATTCACACGATAAATTTCTGGGTTGAGCTTTCTCAAGTATTCGGGCCAGAATTGTTTCAGCTGAAGATTGTGGTACTCACGAATTTCTTGCAACGTCGGAAGCTGATATACCAATTCTCCGTTCTCATAGATCGGTTCAAGCATCGATACAGCCTCGAAATCACGTACGTTTTTACGCATATAAGGATGAAGTGGATTAAACAACTTCAATTTACCCGATTCAGGTGGCATTTTCTCTTCTGGGAAGCTGATATAGTCAGCAATTGCCTTTCCACTCCCTTTAGACACGATACGGTAAACATTCTTTTTACCTGGAGTGGATACCTTCTCAGGATTACCTGAGATCTTGATTGTAGGAACCATTACACCGTCCACTTCACGTTCAACCAGCTTATATACCCCGCCTAGTGCAGGTTGATCTGCTGCTGTAATGAGCTGGGTTCCAACACCCCACGTATCGATGCGAGCCCCTTGTGCTTTCAGATCCAATATGGTTCCTTCATCCAAATCGTTCGATGCTACAATCTTAACGTAATCTAGACCTGCATCGTCAAGCATTTTACGAGCTTGAATCGACAAATATGCGAGATCACCACTGTCGAGTCGAATGGCATTCATTCGTTTACCCTGAGCTTCTAGCTTCTTCGCTGTATTGATTGCATGAGGCACGCCGCTTTCCAACGTATCAAATGTATCTACCAGCAGTGTAACTTGATCAGGCATGACTTTTGCAAATATATCAAAAGCTTCTTGCTCATTATGAAATGTCTGAACCCAAGAATGAGCATGTGTTCCCTTCGTAGGAATTCCAAACATTTCACCAGCAAGCATGTTCGAGGTTGCATGGAAACCAGCGATATACGCTGCTCTTGCCCCCCAAACCGCTGCATCGGCTTCTTGAGCACGGCGCGTACCAAACTCCAACAATATATCATTTGGAGCTACTTGACGAATCCGTGAAGCTTTTGTAGCTATTAAAGTTTGAAAATTCATAAAGTTAAGTATCGCTGTTTCAACAAGCTGAGTTTCAAATATCGTACCTTCCACACGGATCAAGGGCTCATTCGGAAATACAAGTGCCCCTTCCTTCATAGCATGAATATTCCCTCTGAATCGGAACCCACGTAGTTCTTCCAAAAATGCTTGGTCGTAATTCTCCTCCTGCTTAGCAAGGTATGCAATATTATCTTCAGTAAAATGGAGGTTCTCAATATAATTTACGATTCGTTCAAGGCCAGCAAAAACCGCGTAACCATTACCGAAAGGAAGTTTTCGGAAATAAGCCTCAAACACGGCCTTTGTATGATGGGAACCATTGATCCAGTGTGCGTACATCATATTAATCTGATATTTATCTGTATGTAAAGCGAGTCCTGCTGTCAACATCATGATCCTCCTCCTGTCACTCGGCTAAGAAGCCGAATGCTTCAAAGCTGTCATTTATCTCCACTTCGAACAACCGCTGCACCAAGACTACCCTTAAAATGACCGAGCGCCCAGTGATGTCCCTCCGGATTAAAGCTTGCTACAGCATCTTCATATATCTTGAGGGAATATCCACGGTTATATGCGTCAACAGCTGTGTGAAGTACACAAATATCAGTGCAGACCCCGATCAGATGAATCTCCCGAATGCCACGCTCTCTCAACTTTACGTCAAGATCCGTGCCACAGAATGCACTATAACGTGTCTTATCCATCCAATAAATCTTATCCTTACGGGACTCGTATACTTCTTGAAGCTCTCCGTAAAGTTGACGTCCTCGTGTACCCCGAATATTATGTGGAGGAAATAACTTGGCCTCAGGATGAAATGGATCTTCCTTCTCATGCAAATCTACCGCCATTACAACGAAGTCACCCTGATCAACATACGCTTTCGTTAACTCGGCTACGGTATGTTGAATTTCTACAGCAGGCTCTCCAACAGGTAAATTGCCGTCTACAAAATCATTCGTAAAATCAACAACAATCAATGCTTTCACTTGCATCTCACTCCCTTTGATATAAGTTATTATTAAACATTATCATTAGGTATAAATCGAAAGCAGTGGAGCGTGGTCTGTAAAACGGTACAACTGAGCAGGTCGCTGCGAGTATTGATTGGAGTTCAATAGTTTACCGTCCTTATCCCGCACTTCTTCCAGAATGCCTTGCCGGCTACGGGTTGAAGTGATCTTACGAATGAAGTTCGGCTCTTTAAATTCAGGCACTACGGTCTGGATCACCTGATATAATTCACTCAGTGTAAAATGCTCAGGTAAGAACTGTTTGGCAATCGTTGTCTGAAGCATCTGATGTTGAATTTTTCGATACGCATCAAGAATGATCTCTCTGTGGTCGAAGGCAAGTTCAAGCTCTTCTAGTGCTTCATCGATGGTAAACAACCCCACCTCTTCGGCATCATCAGCCGCCTGTCTATGTTCCAGCATCCATTCTTCTACAAGAGCATAGAATGCCTGACTAATAATCCATCCCCTCGGATCGCGACCAGGAGTGCTGTAAACACCTAGGTATTCCAGATGACCCCCATCTACACCTGTCTCTTCCTTCAGCTCACGCTTCGCTGCATCATAAATAGACTCACTCTCACGGCAAAATCCACCCGGTAAAGCCCACATACCGGCGCATGGCCATGATCTGCGCCGAATCAGCATGACTTTAAGCTCTCGAATAGGAAGTGTCTTCGTCACCGTCTTACGTTCCCGCTTCGTCAGTGTAAACATGACGATATCTGCAGGAACTCCATCCGGTGTTCTGTATTTCTTGATGTTAGTCATCGGCTTCTGTTCATTATCCGTCATATTCATCACCATTTATTTTCGTTTTGATAATATCATTATGACATATTGATTCTCGATGTCAAGTTGTTACTGTTGTTATTTCTCTATATTATTCAATTTAAACGCCATCCTTACTAGCGCAACAGAAAAGGCGCGGAAATTAATCCGCACCTTTGCTTTAACCGCAGCTGCTCGGTGGAGTGTCTTTACCGGTCTCTACGTTTACTTTTTGTGAAACAGTATCGTGAATAACGGATACGACCAACTGTAGCAAATAGTTAATATCACTTTGGCTTTGTTGGAACTCAACGACAAGTGGGATTCCATCAATCTCGTCTTGGAGCTCTTCGATTTCACGTTCAATTTTTGCAACCATGTCTTTATTCTGGAACGTCTCAAATGCAACGATTTCCTTTTGCTTTTTCTTAATCGTCTTAATTAAGTCTTGAACACGCTCGTGATTTCGAATTTTCTCTTCCGCTTGTTGGAACATTTTCACTTCTTCACTTGTGGAGATCAGTTCAGCAAGTTCTCCTGCTTTTGCCATGATGTCTTCGCGAATAATCAAATCACGCGTATTGAATGTCGGCATTCCATATTTATTTACACGACCCTGCTCCTGTGTCACGTTCATCGCTCCCAATTATTCATAATGAAAACCATATGAGTTAAACCGCGTCTATCGCCACGCTCGGATCTGTAATCATATCACCTTTAATGTACCAGGTCATCGGATCTGTAATCCTTACATGTACAAAGCTGCCTATTAAATCTGCAGATCCTTCAAAATGAACCAGCTTGTTAGAACGAGTCCGTCCAGACAGCATGGAATCATTGTTCTTGCTAACCCCTTCAACTAGAACCTCTACGGTTCTACCTAGCATACGGTCATTACTCTTGCGACTCTGCTCGTTGATGAGTGCATTCAAGCGCTGAAGGCGTTCACTCTTCACTTCCATTGGAACGTTATCTTCCATCACTGCTGCCGGTGTACCCTCACGCGGTGAATAAATGTAGGTGTAAGCAAAATCATAGCCTACTTCCCGAACCAATGAGAGTGTTTCCTCGAACTGCTCGTCCGTCTCACCAGGGAAACCGACGATGAAGTCGCTCGTCAATACAACGTCTGGAATCGCTTTTTTGATTTTCTGAGCCAGCTCAAGATACGCTTCACGAGTATACTTACGACTCATCTTCTTCAATACTTGACTGCTGCCCGACTGAACTGGAAGATGGATGTGCTCCACCAGATTTCCACCCTTCGCCAAGACCTCGATCAAATGATCATCGAAATCCCTTGGATGAGAAGTGGTGAATCGAACACGCGGAATATCAATCTTGTGGATATCATCCATCAAGTTTGCAAATGTGTATTTTATGTCTGTAAAATCCTTACCATAAGCGTTCACGTTCTGACCCAGAAGTGTAATCTCTTTAAAGCCTTGGCGTGCTAGCTCTCTTACTTCTGCAATAACATCCTCTGGTCTGCGGCTACGCTCCTTGCCTCGTGTGAATGGAACAATACAATACGTACAGAATTTATCACATCCGTACATAATGTTGACCCAACCCCGCAATCCTTCACGCTTCTTAGGCAAATTCTCAACAATGTCGCCTTCTTTAGACCACACCTCAACAACCATTTCCTTGCTGAAGAGCGCTTCTTGGATCAGATGTGGAAGACGGTGAATATTGTGCGTACCAAACACCAGATCTACGAATCCGTGTTTTGATAATATCCGTTTAACGACGCCCTCTTCCTGTGACATACAGCCACACACACCAAGCAACATATCCGGTTTCTCGGTCTTCAAATGCTTCAAATGACCCAACTCACCGAACACTTTGTCTTCTGCATTCTCACGAATTGCACATGTGTTCAGCAAAATAATATCGGCTTCCATTCGGTCTTCTGTAGGTTTATAGCCCATCTGTTCAAGCATACCCTTGATCGTCTCTGAATCATGTTCATTCATCTGACAACCAAATGTGTATACAAGATAGAACTTTCCTAATCCGATGGTCTTGAATTCCTCCGGTAAAGCCGTATCATACAGGACTTGAACATCCTGCTTACCGCGTTGTTTCTCTTGTCTATGGTTAGGCTCCGATAGAATGTTGATTTCCCGTCCCCGGATTCGAATTCTCTTACCATTCTCGTCCTCAGACAAAATCTTGGCATCCGAAAAATCAAAATACTTGGAGTAGTCCTTCTGTTCTTTGGACATTCGCTCGGTCACTCCTTAAAATCTGCAATAAATCCATGCTTATTTCACAAAACCTGCCATATAGGCACTGCCTCTAATTATATCATGATCTTTCATCGTAGGCTACTGTCACACGATTGACTCTATTTATTTCTATTAGGTATAGCAAAAAGAGCCAGCCACTGGTAGATCCAGTAGCTGACTCTTGAATAAAATCCAAATTAATCAACGATTTCTGCAGTATCTCCTGTTTTGGCACCAGCAGCATTCGCTTCATCCGTATCAATGTGCATATCCAGTGCAAAGCTATCAGATACACGTGCAATGACATTTTCAAGCACAAGACCACGCTCTCCGCCAAGACGTACTTTCAGCATTTGCTTGTCTTTAATGCCCCACTTCTCAGCATCGGAAGTATGGAAGTGAATGTGACGAGCTGCCACAATAACACCTTCATCTACAGTTACTTCGCCAGCAGGACCCTTGATTGTTACACCTGGTGTGCCTTCGATGTTACCAGATTCGCGAACAGGTGCCTTAACACCAATCGCAAAAGAGTCTGTACGGGAGATTTCCAGCTGAGTTGCAGGACGAGCTGGTCCCAAAATTCTGACTTTATCGAATTGTCCTTTCGTACCGATCACAGCCACTGTTTCGTTAGCTGCGAATTGTCCTGGTTGGGACAATGGTTTGAATTCAGTTAACTGATAACCAGGTCCGAACAATGCTTCAATATGTTCTTGAGTTAAGTGAATATGGCGGGCCGAAACACCCACAGGTACAGTTTTACTCATGTGTCTCACTCCTTGTATTCTCTATAAGCTGTACATGCCAACACCTATTATACTCCCTATTACCCAAAAATAAAAAGGCAGTACGGATTTCCCGCCTGCCTTAATTGATTTTATTTGAATTCTGCTACAAGATTGTCAAATTGTTCAGGTGTTAATTCGAGCTCTTGATGAGCGAGAGGTGTATCCTTAAATCCAGAAATTTGATTCTCATAACTCTTACGGCTTTTATCTTGATAGATTAATCCTGTAACAAGTCCATTCGTTTCCATTAGTTTCGTCATTGCACTAATTCGATTGGAGGAATCGTATTCAGGGAAGCTGTCCAAATTAACAATATTCTCTTTAAACCACTCATACGTGTTCACTTTGTTAAACGTAACACATGGGCTGAATACATTAATGATCGAGAAGCCTTCATGTTTAATCCCTTCCTCGATTAGAGCAGTCAGCTGTTTAATGTCACTGGAGAACGACTGAGCCACAAATGTAGCTCCCGCTGAAAGTGCAAGTTCGAGCGGTGACAGTGTCGTCTCAATTGACCCTTCAGGCGTACTCTTCGTAACAAAGCCTTCTGCGCTTCTTGGTGAGGTCTGGCCTTTTGTTAAACCATAGATCTGGTTGTCCATTACAATGTATGTAATGTTAATGTTTCTGCGGATCGCATGAATGGTATGACCCATACCGATAGCGAATCCATCGCCATCTCCTCCTGAAGCAATAACCGTCAGATCGCGGTTGGCGAGTTTCACACCTTGTGCAATGGGTAGAGCCCGTCCATGAATACTATGAACGCCGTAAGCGTGAATATAACCAGATATCCGACCCGAGCAGCCAATACCTGAGATGACAGCCAGCTGATCCGGTTCTAATCCACAGCTGGAAGCAGCACGCTGAATGGCAGCTTGAATGGAGAAGTCACCGCAGCCAGGACACCAGTTCGGTTTGACATTGTTTCTAAAATCTTTAAACGTAGCCATCTTTATACCAGCTCCTTGCTGTCGACATAGACACTTTTACATTCGTTGTAAATAATGGATGGCAGGAACGGGTTCCCGTCATATTTAAGTACACTGCTTAGCTTTTCATTTCCACCTACATTCAGCTTTATCAGGTTAGCAAGCTGCGCAGTCGCGTTATTTTCAACCACAATCACTTGTCTTGCTCCCTCTATATACGGCTTAATCTCTTCTGCAGGGAATGGGTGCAGCAAGCGTACAGTTACGTGATTCGTGCTAATTCCATCACGTTCAAGCTGCTCTCTTGCCTGATCAATCGTTCCGCCCGTGGAACCCATACCGATAATCAGAAGATCCGGATTCTCATATGGAGCGACTGCCAAGATTGGATTGGTCACAACCACATGATTCAACTTACCAAGGCGTTTATCCATCATTTTCTTACGGTTGTCTGCGGACTCCGATGGACGTCCAGTTTCATCGTGCTCAACACCTGTCACATGATGAATTCCGTTTTTGACACCTGGTAGAACACGTGGAGATACTCCGTCATCAGTCAATTCATATCTTTTGAATAGAGCCTTGTCCTCTTGAGCAGGTACATCGCTGACAAGATTTCCACGATTAATAACAATGCGGTTGTAATCCAGTGGTTCACAGGACTGTTTACCAAGCGACAATTGCAGGTCTGTTACAACGATGACTGGCACTTGGTACTGCTCAGACAAATTAAAAGCTTCGATCGTATCATAGAAGCACTCCTCAATAGAGCTTGGGGCTAGTACAATTTTGGGAATTTCGCCGTGAGTGCCGTGAATCATTGCATTAATATCGCTCTGCTCTTGCTTCGTCGGAAGACCCGTACTTGGACCACCACGCTGGGTATCCACAATAACGACTGGCGTCTCTGTCATACCTGCAAGGCCAATGGCCTCCATCATAAGTGACAAGCCTGGTCCAGCAGATGCCGTCATCGTACGAACACCGGCATAGTTGGCACCAATCGCCATCGTTACAGCAGCGATTTCGTCTTCTGTCTGCACGACAGTTCCACCGAATTTAGGTAGTTTTTTGATCAAATATTCCATAATTTCGGAAGCAGGTGTAATCGGGTAGGCACTCATCAATCTGCATCCCGCAGCTACCGCACCCAGACCGATCGCATCATTCCCTATCATAAATAGCTTTTGCTTGCCATCAGCAGGCATAAGCTTGAATTCATCTAACGGGCCACCCGCCAAATCAAGTACATAATCAGCACCACGCTTTACCGCTTCAAGGTTCTTCTCAACTACAGCTGCACCTTTACGACCGAACTCTTCCTCCACAGCGCGATTAAATACGTCTAGCGGTAGTCCAAGCAGCGCCCAAGATGCACCTGAAGCAACCATGTTTTTCATCAAGGATGTTCCGAGCTCCTCAGCTATGGCTGTAATCGGTACAGGAAACAGACGAATGTTTGCACCTTCTGGAACGACAGGAGTAAACTTCGCATCTGCAACAACGACCCCACCTTCACGTAACTCATGGGCATTCAGATCGATACTCTCTTGGTCAAACGCAACAAGGATATCTAAATCATCCGCAATAGACCGAATCGGTTGTGTACTAATACGTATTTTATTATTGGTATGTCCACCTTTAATTCGAGATGAGAAATGTCTATAACCATAAAGGTAATACCCCAGCCGGTTTAAGGCTGTAGAGAAAATACGGTCGGTACTCTCGACTCCTTCGCCCTGTTGTCCCCCGATTTTCCAAGATAATTGACTGATCAAGCTCTCCACTCCCTTTTTTTCTATAACAGCAATAATATTGCATCATCAAGTTCATTTAATCACGATAAAGTTTATCGGCTTAATAGTTAAATATCAAGAAATTTTTTCTATTTAACATTTCATAGATTATATTTTAGTTAAATTCAGAGGCTGTGTCGGCAAATGTTTCTCCAAGAAATTGAAGGCATTCCTTGACATCCAACCTTGAACCAACTGCTCCGGATAGTGCTTTAACAGTGTATTTCCCCACTCTTGATAACGTCGAGGACTCTCTAATCCATCAACCCATTCATCAATTCCATCAAAATCAGACCCGAACATCAAATGCTCCGCTCCTCCAAGAGAGCAGACACGCTCGATATGAGGTAACAGATCTTCAGGCTTCACAGGATGCTTATCACGCTGTATGAACCATGGTACAAACGTCAGTCCGATGAGACCGTCCATTGCAATAATTGCACGAATCTGTTCATCATTCAAGTTGCGAGGGTGCGAACATATCTCAATGGCATTTGAATGAGACGCAATTAACGGCTTCGTAACAAGTTCTGTCAGCTCCCAGAATCCTGCAACAGACAAATGAGATACATCGAGTAAAATGCCGAGTTCATTGCATAATTCAATCATCTCACGTCCTTTGCTTGTAAGTCCACCCCCACGTTTCTCCATTACACCATCTGCAGCCCAATTGGCATGATTCCAAGTCAATCCCATAAACCTTACTCCCAATTCATAACAAAGACGGACATAGAATAGATTCCCTTCTAGCCCGTCCACACCTTCAAGGGATAAAAGCCCCCATCTACGTCCTCCATTTTGCACACTGCTAACCTGTTCACGCCATTTAAGCCATTCCAGATGTCCTGCTTGCACCAATCGGTCACGAAATATATCAATCTGAGCCGTCACACGGTCAAATGAAGCCCGACCGTAACGCTCTGTCAAAAATATAGCAAACACTTGAA
This sequence comes from Paenibacillus sp. FW507-14B1B, assembly GCF_058781425.1. Lineage (NCBI taxonomy): Bacteria > Bacillati > Bacillota > Bacilli > Caryophanales > Paenibacillaceae > Paenibacillus > Paenibacillus sp. FW507-14B1B. Next base: position 284,641 of record NZ_JBYSWS010000002.1, read on the forward strand.
GTGCTACGTTCCCTTCTTCCAATGTCTCCATCGTCACATCTAAATTTGGATTCTGGGCAAAGCAAGCTTTTGGATTTTCCCACAGCTTACTCAGTGCATCGCAATGAAAATCTACAACTTTCATCCATCAAACCCCTCTCTTCCATTCCATAGCAAAAAGCCTGTTTACTTAAGATCGGTAAACAGGCTCATCCTCAACATCCCATCATTATCTAGGTTCTACGATTAGCTTTATCGCCGTCCGGTCTTCGCCATCTATCACAATATCCGTAAAAGCAGGTATGCAGATTAAGTCTACCCCGCTTGGTGCTACAAATCCCCTGGCAATGGCTACAGCCTTAACAGCCTGGTTCAGTGCTCCCGCTCCAATTGCTTGTAACTCCGCTCCGCCGCGTTCACGGAGAACTCCTGCCAGTGCACCTGCAACTGAATTTGGATTGGATTTTGCTGAAACTTTTAATACTTCCATGGTAAGTACCTCCCCTGGGAATGTTGAGTGATGGTTTGCTTCCGTTTACTAGATGTTATTCGTGAGGTTGGAAAAGATTCCTTCTTTTTGCCAATCGTTCCTTATTAACTCTTAAACCACAGGCCTCACTTTTAATCCATCCGCCACTCATCTTCATAAAGGCGTATCTTTTCGATTTTTTTTGCTTTGCCGGTCGTATCGTCCAGTTGCACATAAACCGCATGGAAATGCCATTTTCCTTCATCAACCTGAAACCGGGCTGGAAGCTGCGTCTTGAACTTATACAGAACTGCCTCCCGCTGCATCCCTAGAATCCCTTCCTTTGAGCCTACCATTCCCGTATCCGTCAAATAAGCCGTGCCATTCGGCAGAATCGTATCGTCATTACTCTGTACATGTGTATGTGTACCTACAACGATTGAAGCGCGACCATCTAGATGCCACCCCATAGCGATCTTCTCGGATGTAGCTTCCGCATGAAAATCAACCAGAATATGCTTATGCTTTTTGCGAAGCTCGTCTACAATTTCATCTGCCGCTCGAAACGGACAATCAAGTGCAGGTAGAAATGTCCGCCCCATCAAATTGACGATTGCGAGCTCCTTACCGTTCGCTTTAATCAGCGTTGAGCCAAGTCCGGGTGTTCCTGGTGGGTAATTTGCAGGCCTTACCATCCGGGGTTCATGATCAATGAACTCAAAAATATCACGGTTATCCCATGTGTGGTTACCCATCGTTATACCATGAATCCCCCAGTTAAAGAACTCGTTAGCAATCGCGGATGTAATTCCACGTCCAGATGCTGCATTCTCTCCGTTAGCAATAATAATATGTGGGTTATATTTAGATTTCAGTTCTGGTAATGATGCTTTAAGCGCCTTTCGACCTGTACTTCCAACAATATCTCCGATGAATAAAACGTTGATGTCAATCCACTCCTCTAATCGCTTACAAATTGTTTATGAAAGATAAAAAGTGGCCAAGAAGCGGCCACTTTTTATCTAGGACATTATTTCGCGTAATCAACCGCTCTTGTTTCACGGATGACGGTGACTTTGATATGACCAGGATAGTCCAGTTCATTCTCAATAGTTTTGGTAATGTCACGCGCCAGGCGGAAAGCTTCGGCATCATCGATCTTATCAGGTTGTACCATAACACGAACTTCACGTCCGGCTTGAATAGCGTATGATTTCTCAACACCTTCAAAGGATTCGGTAATCGCTTCGAGCTTCTCAAGACGTTTAATATATGTCTCCAGCGTTTCTCTACGAGCTCCAGGTCTTGCTGCGGATAATGCGTCAGCAGCACCTACGAGCATTGCGATAACTGAAGTTGCTTCACAATCACCATGGTGGGAAGCGATACTGTTGATGACCACCGGATGTTCTTTATACTTTTTCGCCAGCTCCACGCCGATTTCAACGTGCGAACCTTCCACTTCGTGATCCAGCGCTTTACCGATGTCATGCAACAATCCGGCACGTTTCGCCAAGGTGATGTCTTCTCCAAGCTCTCCAGCCATCAGACCCGTTAGATAAGCTACTTCCATCGAATGCTTAAGCACATTTTGACCATAGCTTGTACGGAACTTCAAGCGGCCCAGGATTTTGATCAAATCCGGATGTAGTCCGTGAACACCAACCTCAAAGGTTGCTTGCTCTCCGTACTCGCGAATACGCTCGTCCACTTCTTTACGGGACTTCTCAACCATCTCTTCGATACGCGCCGGATGAATTCGACCATCCGCAACCAATTTCTCCAATGCTGTTCGGGCGATTTCTCGGCGAATCGGATCGAAGCCTGACAGAATAACTGCTTCCGGAGTATCATCGATAATGAGGTCAATCCCTGTAAGGGTTTCAAGCGCACGGATGTTACGTCCTTCACGGCCAATAATTCGGCCCTTCATTTCTTCATTCGGCAGTGTAACGACGGAAACCGTCGTCTCTGCAACATGGTCTGCTGCACAACGCTGAATGGCAAGCGTAATAATTTCACGCGATTTCTTATCTGCTTCTTCCTTCGCTTGTTGCTCAAGCTCTTTAATCATTTGTGCAGTTTCATGGCGAACTTCCTGCTCTACATTACTCAAAATGATGCTTCTCGCATCCTCCATGGTCAGATTGGAGATACGCTCCAGCTCTGTTACCTGGTTTTTGTAAATTAAATCAATCTGTTGCTGGGTTTCTTCAATTCGTTTCTCTTTGTTCGCCACTTGTTCTTCTTTACGTTCCAAAGATTCTAATTTTTTATCCAGCGATTCTTCCTTTTGCAACAATCTGCGTTCTTGTCGTTGAATTTCATTCCGACGCTCGCGAGTGTCTTTGTCAGCCTCGGCTCGAATTTTGTGGACTTCATCCTTAGCTTCGAGAACCGTTTCTTTTTTCAGTGCCTCTGCTTCCTTTTTCGCGTTTTCTACGATTTGGACAGCAGCATGCTCAGCACTGGAAATTTTAGCTTCTGCAAGGTTTTTGCGAATAAAATAACCGAACCCAAAGAATATAGCGGCAACGAAGAGAACGATTATGATCCAGATCAAGGTCTCCATCTGTTCACCTCCTCGTTGGTTCCTCCAAGGCATTCCTTGGGATGTTCAATTGTCATGTCACTCTAGCTTCATTCATACATAAAATTTCGGCAGCTTCGTCTACCGTCAACATTGCGCATGTAACCATACGCATAGCCCGCCTTTCGGCAGATTACATTTCACTATGAATTGGCAAATCATGAATCTTTCATATAAGTAACTTTTTTGGAAGGAAAAAGGCACCTGTACATGATAAAGATTCATTTTCATTTTAGTATTTATGAAAAGATATTGTCAAGGGAAAGCAATGGTTAATGACCATGTTCATCCAAATATGATTCTATTAATACCATAATAATCCATTTTTGATTATTCAAACACTTCTAACTCTTCTAGAGAATTTTCAGCCTCTTTATCCTCAGTTATTAATTTATAGATTACTTTACGCACTTGTTCTCCTGTAAAGCCCCGACGCATTAAGAAAGCCCCTGTCTTACGTTTGCGCTCAAGTGCATCTCCTTTGATCTGCTGCCACTTCTTCTTTCCTATCAAATATGCACTATAAAATTCATCCTCTTCATTCACTTCATTTAAAGCATCTACGATAAGTTCACTATCAATGCCCTTCTGTCGAAGCTCCTGCCGCACCCACATGCGTCCCTTCTTCTGCTTCGTAATCCGCTGTTCAGCCCATTGCTTAGCATAAAGCTCATCATCAACTAAACGTTCCTGCTGTAGACGCTCTATCGTCTTCTCGATCCCGTCAGCAGTCATTCCCTTCTGACTAAGACGCTGCGCGATCTCCTTCTCCGTTCGGGGCTTTCGTTCCAAGAAACGTAGTGCCTCCACATAAGCTTGCTGTCGTTCATCAGCAACAACAATCTCCTCTAGCTCTTCCTTCTGGAACACACTACCCTTCATCAATCGATATTTGATCATGATATCTTCATGAACGGACATGCTATATTGCCCAAATCTAATCAGGTAACAATGCTTAGGTTTTCGCATCATCTCAACGGAGGTGATCACTAAGTCCTGGTCATTCGGAAAAAGAGATATTCCTCTTGACTCCTCGTCTTCTATTGAAGACTGTTGATCATTGTGTATGTCCATAAAATCCCCTCCTGCTACACTCATTCTTACAATTATAACACTTTCCGATCAGATCTAGATTGTAAAGAAGACCGTTTGGTGTAATAACTAACACCAAACGGTCTATCAGATACCGCTAAATATACTATAAATTATTCAGCTTTAAACAGTTCTTGTTCTTCTTGTTCTTCCTTAAGCTTTTCACTTTCACTAGCCTCAGGTACATTAGTTGACAGATTGCTTGCCTCACGGATTTTCCGCTCGATAACATCAGCAATCTCCGGATGCTCCTTCAGGAATTGCTTAGCATTTTCACGGCCCTGACCCAAACGTTCACCTGTAAAGGAATACCACGCGCCACTCTTATCAACGATATCTAGTTCTGTACCGATATCAATCAGGCTGCCTTCTTTCGAAATGCCTTCTCCATACATAATATCGATTTCAGCTTGTTTAAAAGGAGGTGCTACCTTATTCTTGACGACTTTGACACGTGTACGGTTACCTACCACGTCATTCCCCATCTTGATGCTCTCAATACGACGAACATCCAAACGAACCGTTGAATAGAACTTCAACGCACGGCCACCCGGGGTTGTTTCTGGGTTACCAAACATTACACCAACCTTCTCACGAAGCTGGTTGATAAAGATAGCAATCGTCTTCGATTTGCTGATTGCCCCTGACAATTTACGAAGTGCTTGAGACATCAAACGAGCTTGTAGACCTACGTGAGAGTCACCCATGTCACCTTCGATCTCCGCTTTCGGAACAAGCGCTGCTACCGAGTCAATAACGATAATATCGACAGCACCACTGCGTACTAACGCTTCTGCAATCTCAAGAGCCTGTTCACCCGTATCTGGCTGAGACAGCAACAGCTCATCAATGTTAACACCTAGTTTGCTCGCGTAAGCAGGGTCTAGAGCATGCTCCGCATCGATAAATGCAGCTTGTCCACCCACTCTTTGAACTTCGGCCACAGCATGGAGTGCTACGGTAGTCTTACCGGAAGATTCAGGTCCATAGACTTCAATGATCCGGCCTTTCGGAAGACCGCCTGTTCCTAATGCTATATCCAATGCCAAAGATCCGCTCGGCACGATTTCGACTTGCATGTGAGTTGATTCACCCAACTTCATAATTGAACCTTTACCGAACTGTTTCTCTATCTGACGAAGCGCCATATCCAGCGCAGCACGACGATCTGACAATTCTTCCACAACCCTTCAATTGTTGATAGATTAATCATACCTTGTTTCGTTTCGTTTGCCAAGCATTTTTTCGAACATACATTCGTTTTTTTTACTGAAGCATTCCCTCCTTGTTTGAACCGCAGGTGCTCCAGAAACAGCAAAAACCGCGGCAACATCATTTGATATGCCACGGTTCTTCCGTATATCCATTATACTGAACAACAGACTTTGATTCAAGTCTATTGTTAATTTTTTACTGAAACTGAGTTGCTGTAAGTCTCAGCCACAAACGGTACAAGATCGCCTTAGTCGCACGTAGACGAACCATCTCTCTGTCACCTTTAAGGTGAAGCTCATGTACTTCTGTCTTCTTGCCACGCTCTGACAATCCGATATACACAAGTCCGACTGGTTTACGTTCTGCATAGCCTGGCCCAGCCACTCCTGTCACAGATAAACCGAAATCACTATCTGTCACCATCCGAATCTGTTCAGCAAGAACCTCCGCAACTTCAGGAGATACTGCACCTGGCGCATCCTCACCTTCTAGAAGCTGCTGTGGAACATTTATCAGCTTATGTTTAATCTGGTTCGTGTAGCAGACAATTCCTCCTAGTAGCATCGTCGCACTACCTGGAATTGAAGTGATATTCTCCATTACCAGACCACCTGTACAGCTTTCCGCAGCACTAATGGTCCAGCCTTGATCAGCCATCATATCAACGATAACTTTTTCAATGGGAACATCCTCGTTTGCATACATATGTTCTGGAACAATCCCCTTGATCTGTTCTTCGAGAGCAGTAAGCCGCTCCATGGCCTCACCTTCGCTGGAAGCCTTGGTGGAAATGCGAACCGTCACTTCGCCTTCTTTTGCATACAGAGCAATGGTGGGGTCGCTTTGCTCGCTGATTAGATCACTAAGCCGGTCATCCAGCGCAGACTCACCGATCCCCGCAAATTTAAGCATCTTGGAGTAGAGTGGCAACTCATCGGTGAGTACATGCTGCATTAACCAAGGCTTCGCCTGTTGTTCAAACATCGGCATCAGCTCTCTTGGAGGCCCCGGAAGTACAATATAATGAGTGCCATCATGAGTAATAGCATTCCCTACAGCAAGTCCTGTCTCATTCGGCAGGGGTGTTCCTCCATCTATTGACAAGGCCTGGCGTTTATTATTCTCTGTCATTTTCTTACCGCGATCCATAAAGAAGCGGTCTACATTGTCCATAGCCATTCTGTCAATATGAAGAGAAGTCCCGATAAATTCCGCTAATGCATCTTTCGTAATATCATCCTGTGTCGGTCCTAGACCCCCGGTCAAGATTATAATATCCGTCCGAGCACTGGAGATCGCAAGTGATTCCTTAATACGCTCCATGTTGTCACCAACGACGGTCTGATAATATACATCGATCCCCATACTTGCAAGTTGTCTGGACAAATATTGTGCATTTGTATTTACGATTTGACCGAGCAACAACTCGGTTCCGACCGCAATAATCTCTGCTTTCATTCCGCGTAAAACCTCCTGATCTATTCTCTTTATAATTGTTACCGTTTATAACAATCTAATTAACTCTCGCCATTATGGAAGAAAAAAGCAATAGGATTTCTCCTATTGCTATTATGCCCCGGCCCCTCTAAGAAGGTGTTTGTTTTTCACAAAATATTCTGCGCCAGAGTAGATCGTAATCAATGCCGCAGCCCAAATTGCAATCTGATCAAACGGCACTCCAAAGAACACGAATGGGAAATTATTGATCAACAGAGCAACAATCGCAACAATCTGAATCACTGTCTTTAACTTACCCGAATTTCCAGCTGCTACAACAGCTCCATCAAGCAGAGCAATCTGACGCAGTCCAGTTACAGCAAATTCACGGCTAATAATTACCACAACAATCCAAGATTCCACTTTTCCCATTTCCACTAAAGAAATAAGAACAGCAGCCACAAGCAATTTATCAGCCAATGGGTCGAGTAATTTACCAAGATTAGTTACCATGTTGTTCTTACGAGCGAGATAACCATCAATTCCATCTGTGCTGGCTGCCACAATAAAAATCAAAGCGGCGATAAGCTGGTTATATGGCAGTTTAAAACCATTCCATACGATCGGCTCTGGATAAAAATCGAAATCCACCAGCAAAAAAATCATCATAACGGGTATCAGGCAAATTCGGGCCAGCGTTATGCGATTCGGTAAATTCATGAAGCAGCCTCCCTCTATTGGGGTTGTTATTACCCGCAACCGACTTCATAACAGTCAGTTTTTCGAACTAAGATTTGAATCATATGTACCTAAAGGCTCGATAAGCGGATAGCAGCACATGCTAATGAGTCTATCCACACCTTGATATATCGAATTTCAGTATAATATTAAGGCTGGTTCCGTGTCAAAAAGAGAAAGACCTCCTCCTCGCACACGAAGGGAGGCCTGCAGCCTATTTAAAGTTGGTAAACTGCAGATCCAGCGGCAGATCGGCTTTGCGCAACAACTGCATGATAGCCTGAAGATCATTCTTACTCTTACCCGTAACCCGAATCTGATCACCTTGAATCTGACTCTTAACCTTGAGCTTCGAATCACGAATCAGAATATTGATCTTCTTAGAGTTCTCCTGATCGATCCCCTGTTTCAGCGAAAGACGCTGTCTAACGGTTCCTAGTGATGCAGGCTCAATCTTACCATAATCCACATTCTTCAGAGATAATCCACGCTTTACCATCTTGGATTGCAAAATATCGATAACCGCGTTCAGCTTGTATTCATCCTCAGATGCGATGACTAGCGCGTCTTTATCTAGTTTCAGACTGCTTTTGCTGCCCTTAAAATCGAAGCGATTCTCAATTTCTCGCTCCGCTTGGTTAATCGCATTACTCAATTCCTGCATGTCCATCTTGGACACAATATCAAATGAACTTTCAGAACTCATGGTCATTCCTTCCTTTCGTGCAATATGTCTACTCTATTATAGGTTATAACTCTGGTGGAAGTCTAATCCTTCAGACCATGATTCCTCCATTACCCTAATACATCTCTATACAAAAGACTTCGTCTTCTAATTTCCTGCCCCACTCTTACCAGGTCCGCGGAACATTTCGAGAACGCCCAGTAGGATATGAGCTAATCCAAACCCTAGTATACCGTAGCCCCAATTATTCGGGATTAGAAAATAACCCAAGAGACTTACAATTACACCTAGCAAAGTTACAATCCAACTCACAGACATCTTGATGCCCACCTCACTTGCTATAGGATGAAAAATAGCGGTGCGCATAAACCGCACACCGCTATTACTTTATCCTGAGAAAGGAAAGTTTATTCTATATCGTTAGTTCCCGTTTCGCTACTGCCCGTAGATCCTGCCTCTGCTGGTTCAAATAGCAATCGTGATGATGTCTTACCATCCGTTACGGGTTGCCCACCTACCGTAATTTCTGTAGCTGGTGAGTATCCAGACTTCACGTACATACCTTGGCTATCCAGTTCAAAACTTACAGATTCACCAGCATTCATCATTCCGAAAGAGAGCTTCTCCCCCGTTGAATTGTATCCCCGGTAAACTTCCACCCAGCTCTGTCCAGAAGCTTTAATTTCTACTTTAACTGGGGTATCTCCTGATGAAGCTACTTTGAAGACCACATTCTTGCCTTCCTTACGGTCTTCTGTAACCGTTATTTGACCTTGCTCGCCTTCGTTATTGTTCTCATCAGGATTTTGGGTTTCGTCCTCACCGTTAGATTCATCTCCTGGTGCAACATCCGTTTCCGGGTCTTTATTCGTTCCTTCATCCGTAGTACCACCTTCACCTTGAGCGCCTCCCGGATTCGGTGTCGTAGGCTCATCGCTTCCACCTTGTTCAGAAGGATCATTCTGAGTAACAGGCGGCACCTTATCAGGCACATCACTGTTAGTTTTATAAGCATATAAAGCAATGACAGCGATAATCAAAATAGGGAATATCCACATTAGTACCGTTGGAACCCAACTGATATTCCGGTCTGATGATGTCCTTGTGGCACGTTTCTGCATCACAGGCTCCATTGTTGCTTCCGGCTCAGGCTTAGGCACATCTTGTTTATGTCCCTCAAGCAGCTCATCTGGATTTAAACCTACCGCTTCCGCATAGGTTTTGATGAATGCCCGGACATAAAAGCTGCCTGGAAGCACCTTATAGTCCCCAGCCTCGATGGCTTCTAAGTAGCGTTTGCGTATTTTTGTAACTTCCTGCACGTCGTCCAGACTCATGCCTTTTTGTAGACGCGCTTCTCTTAATTGTTGTCCCAGTTCGGACATACCATCACCTCCTCTTGGAATTTCTGCGGTCATTACAGATCGTCACTGTACGAACCGGTGAATGTATCATAAACGATTTCCTCGCCCGGATTGTTTCGAAGTTCGATCAGAATATCAAAATCATCGTATGAGTATTCGGATTCCCGCACAAATATATCCGGATGCTCAATTACTTTCGTGCTCTCCATAGTCATAATGTCTTGAAGTAACTGATAGTGCTTTTCGTTAGAACGTATGGTACTCACAATTCCGTCAATAATGAAGACATTGGTTGGATTCATTTCATCCTCAGATAGCTGACTGCGAATCGTCTGTCTTAGCAATGTAGAGGATACAAATGTCCACCGTTTCATGGCACATACACTACCTGCAATAATGGATTCAGTCTTGCCGACACGTGGCATTCCTCGGAGACCAATGACCTGGTTTCCTTCCCGCTTAAACACTTCACCTAAAAAATCAACAAGTAAACCTAACTCATCACGAGTAAAGCGAAATGTTTTATGATCGTCAGAATCCCGGTCAATATAACGGCCGTGACGAACTGCCAGTCGATCTACAAGCTTGGGAGGCCTTAGTGCCGTCACCGTAATATTCTCGACCTTGTTTAACATTTTACCCATTAAAGTGATTTTCTCTTCATCATCCGTCTCTAGAAGCATACCTCTAGTCTGACCTTCTACGCCGTTGATTGTTAGAATGTTCACTTCCATCATACCGAGCATAGACGCAATATCCCCTAGCAAGCCAGGACGGTTCTTATGTATCTTATACTCCATATACCACTGTTTAGATTCCACCAAAACACCTCACCCGAACTTCTATTCCATTAACCTTCGACAGGATTTACCAATCATAGACATGCCGAAAAAAGTTTAATAAATGGGTCACGTTAATGATATATAAAATGAAAATGAAAGGCAAGGGCAACTCTGTAACCAATTTCGAATAAAAAACCCCCTGCATCAGGGGGCTGCTCTTCTGAACTATGCGTTCGATTTGGCTAACTTGACCATGAGACGAGCAATCGTGCGGCGTTCTTCCTCATTTCCTACTTCCCAAAGCTCTTTTAGAGCACGGTTGGAGGAGTTCTGAGGATCAACTTTCTCATCCAGGAAATCACCAATTTCGTAGGCAAGCTGAGAAATCGTGTCTTCACTCATTCCCGCTTTTTCTGCTTGAACAACACGCTCACCAAGAAACTTTTTCCACGAATCGAAGTTTTTGAGTACGGATGACATGGATTAAATCCTCCTTTTGCTTGCTTGCAATTGAGATTTAAAACGAACAATAATAATATGTCCCCGTACGCAATCCACTATGAGTGGTGAAATACACCATATACACGAAAGCCTCTCTAAGTCACCCATCCACCGTTCGGACTAATCACCTGTCCCGTAATGTAACCAGATTCCGGCAAAGCCAAAAAGTAAACAAGCGAGGAGATTTCATCCGGATGGGCAAGACGTCCAACCGGAATTTCTTCCTCAAGCATGCGAATCTCATCTTCTTCCAAGTGACCCAGCATTGAAGTATCCACTGCACCAGGAGCAACAGCATTCACTGTAACGCCTGAAGGAGCGAGCTCTTTGGCTAATGCTTTTGTGAAAGCATTAAGTCCTCCCTTACTCGTGGAGTAGAGCACTTCACATGAAGCGCCTGAAATCCCCCACACGGAAGAAACATTAATAATTCGTCCGAACCTTTGTGAAACCATTCGTCCCATGAAGGCCTGGGTGCAAAGGAATGTCCCTTTTAGGTTAACAGACATCACCGTATCCCATTCTTCTTCTGTCACATCGGATAGAAGGCCATAATGAGAAATCCCTGCGTTATTGACCAAAATGTCCGGCTCCATGCCATGATTCTGTAGCTTTTCCTTCATCCGCAAGATTTGTTCCTTATCCTTCAAATCCGCAGACACAGTCATCACCTTAGATCCATGGCTCATACATCGCCGTGCTACCTCATTAGCAGCTTCATGAGAGTTCATGTAATGAATAATGATATTCATACCAACAGCTGCGAAACGTTCCGCTATAGCAGCCCCAATCCCTCTGCTGGCGCCTGTGATCAGAACCGTCATTTCCCCAATCGGTTTCTGAACCTCTCCCAATAGATCACTCATTCCGGGCTTAACACCAATGAAACGGCGAGTTGATCCCAATCTACATGTTCCTGAAGTCTGCGGTTAACATCTTCTAGTGTAATCGACTCGTATACTGGTAAAACAGCGAATAAATTGCTGCCTCTAAACTCGTATCGAGTAAATTCATGTGCAATGTTTTCCGGGGAATTGAGCATCCGCAGATAGCCACCCATTTTCTTTTTACGCGCTCGTTCAAAATCGGACTGATTAAATCCTTTTTCCTTCAAGCGATCCACTTCTTCACGAATGCGCTTAAGCATCTGCTCCGGATCCCTTGTATCACCACCTGCTGCGGAAAATGCATACTGAGGCGAACTACTATACTCATGAGAGAAGCTGTCGGAAATCAAGTCCTCATCATATAATTTTTGATACAATTCTGTGCTAGATCCAAACAACAGATCAAGCATCAATTTTGTAGTCAAATCACGTCGCAGCTGATCTTCTGGTGCAAGACCAACTTCTTTTTCTTTGAAGCCAAATAAGCATTTCGGTAAGGAGACAGCGAGTCTGCATATCTTTTGTTTCTCCGCAACCTGTTCTGGTTCTGGATCAAACAGCCGATCGATGCTTCCCTGCTTGTCGTATGTTTTACGAGCCTGGTTCGCCTTTACCATAGCAATCGTTTCTTCCGGATCTACACCACCAACAACGAATAGCAGCATATTACTCGGGTGATAGAAGGCGTTATAACAGGTATATAAATCTTCTTTTGTTATCGTGCCAATGGATTCAATCGTTCCTGCAATATCAATGTGTACCGGATGCACTTTATACAAAGCTTCGATCAGCCCGAAATACACACGCCAATCCGGATTATCCTGATACATGTTAATTTCTTGACCGATAATCCCTTTTTCCTTCTCCACATTCTGATCCGTAAAATAAGGATTTTGAACAAAATCAATCAGCGTCTCTAGATTCGCCATGATATTCTCTGTGGCTGAGAACAAGTATACGGTTTGATCAAAGCTTGTAAATGCATTCGCAGATGCGCCGTTAGAAGCAAATTTCGCGAATACATCGCCGCCCTCCGGTTCTTCGAACATTTTATGCTCAAGAAAGTGAGCGATTCCATCCGGAACGCGTATCTCAGGTTTTCCTTCAACACGGAAATGATTATCTACAGAACCATATTTCGTTGCAAAAGTAGCATATGTTTTCTGGAATCCGGGTTTAGGCAAAACATAGACGTGCAGCCCATTATCCAGCACTTCATAGTACAACGTTTCTTGGAGATTTTCATAATGAATGCTTTGCACCGGCTATTCCTCCTTTTGGCCTTTCAGGAAATAAATCGTATCGAGCGAAAAAGCGGATGCAGCGCGCGTAACGTCATCGATTGAAACATTTCCCACCTGCTCCAGAAGTTCCTCTGCCGTGCGCTCCTTACCGGACAGTACACGATTAAAATCATAAGCAATTAACTCAAAAGCGGAATCTTGCATTTCCTTAACTACATTACGAATCATCGCTTTAGTCTGGGTCATTTCAACGTCCGAAATTATTCCATTAGCCATATCATCTAGCTGTTTACGGATAATTTCGACCGCTTTCTCATAGTTCTGAATTTCAATTCCGGACTGGATCGTAGCGATCCCTTTGTGCCCGTCATATCGTGAAGAAGCATAATAAGCAAGGCTCTCTTTCTCACGGACATTTACAAACAGTTTGGAATGTGGGTATCCACCAAGAATACCGTTATACATTAAGGCTGCAGCGTAGTCTTTGTCACTGTAAGTAATTTTGCTTCGAAGTCCAAGATTCAGCTTCCCTTGATTGATGTCCAGCTTCTCTACTACCGTCTGAGGCTCGCTTGTGTCGGAACGGACGACAGAAGCTGCGTATTCAGAAGTATTTACACGGTCCATCGAGAAATGTTCTTCTACAAGCTTTTGGACTTCCTCAATGGAGGTATCACCCACGACGTAAAGATCAAATACAGCTTCGTTCATCCATTTCTGATAAGCAGTATATAAACTATCCGCTGAAATGCCGTCTAGGTCCTTACGCTGACCTAGTGGGTGAAGGCGGTACGGTTCATTTCTACACATAACTTCAATACAACGTTCAGCCGCATATCGAATCTTATCATTCACGATCGCCTCTAACTTTTTACGAACCGTATCCCGCTCCGTCTGTACATAAGAACTGCGGAATACTCCATTCTCAAGAGCGGGCGCAGTAAGCGCTTCGCCTAAAAAAGCAAAAGACGATTTCAAGAGACTCTCGGAGCTCTGAACAAATGAATCATTAATCGTGTCCATTCGAAAATGTACAATTTGATGATCTCCTCGTTTATAAACATCAAAACCGAAACCAGCTCCATACAACTGTTCGAGTCGTTCTCGGAAAGCTCTTGTCTCCGGATAGGAGACTGTACCTCTCCGGAGTACAAACGGTGTCAAAGCCGTGGTCGTCACTGTGTCTTCTTCCAGTGGACTTCCGGCATACAGCGAAATTGCAAATGTTTTGAAGCGGCGTGTCGGTAGCACGTGAATACGGATACCACCCGCTGAGCCGTGTTCAAATCCCGTTTTCGTCGTCAAGGTCCAAAACTCCCTTACCACATGAATTGATGGTGCTCTAGGCTTAATTTAGTTCCATTCTAACCCATCGTAAAGTGAAGAAGCAACCGAAGACAAGCCCTCGGTTGCTTCATGTATTACATACAGAAGATATGCTGTCCAATGGTTTTGACTTGAGGACGGCTCCAAATCCAGGACGAGGTCGCTGTCTTCGGATTAAAGTAATAGAGGCAACCGCCTGAAGGGTCCCAACCGTTAACCGCTTGAAGTACTGCTTTTTTTGCTGTTTCATTCGGCTCGAGCCAAATCTGTCCATCTGCTACAGCCGTAAAAGCACGCGGTTGGAATATGACTCCGGATGGTGTATTTGGAAAGCTTGGGGACTTCACACGGTTCAATATAACAGCTGCTACAGCAACCTGGCCTTCAAAAGGTTCACCACGAGCCTCGCCGTACACCGCATTAGCCATGATTTTCAAGTCATTGTCGGATAACCCTAGGTTATTAGCAGAGGATAGATTAGACTCTTGCTTTTTACCAGTATTCGTCTTATTCCCTGTTTGTGTTTTAGGTTCTGTTGGACGCCAATTCTTTGTTGCATTGTAAAGTTTGAGCTTTACCTTTGGACCGACAATACCATCAACCTTCATTCCAAATTCGGATTGGAACCATTTCACGGAACTGCGTGTCTTGGAACCAAATACACTATCAATCTTTCCGTGATAAAATCCTAAGAACTTCAATCTGCCTTGAAGCTCATATACATCATCACCTGTGGAACCAAATTTCAAAATAGCCTGACTGAATGTAGGAACAGCTTCCTGTGTAAGTGGGTTTTGCTCCGATGTTGGATTGGCATTCGTCTGTGAAAAAACGGCCGCCGATAACAATACCAGGACACCGAACAGTAGCCAAATCTTTATGTTTTTCATGATGCGCTCTACCTTTCTCTTGTGGTTTAACAAGCCTCGCTAAAGATATTATGACAAGCGATCCCTTTTCCTATGCACATTTCCAAGAGAAGAAGTAGAGCCAGCAATTCTTCTGATCTAGATGAAACCTTTCCATACGCTCACTAAAGTATAACTGGCCATTACCAATAACCGAAAAAACAGGCATCTTTCGCATAATCAAAATGCGTAAAAGATACCTGTTTCCTTGTTGTACTTGTTGAATTATGAGCTTACACGGCTCTGCTGATACTGCTCCATCGACATTAGTACCTCACGAGGTTTACTCCCCTCATACGGTCCGATCACACCTCTAGCTTCCATGGAGTCAATTAATCGAGCTGCACGTGTGTATCCAACTCGCATACGACGTTGAAGCAAAGATACCGAAGCTTGCTTCGCCTCCAAAATAATGGTTACCGCTTGATCATATAACTCATCAAGGACTTCATCATCTGCAGCTCCAGATTCATCGATCTCAGGAACTAGAGACTCATCATATTCAGCCTGCCCTTGGTCACGAACAAACCCGACAATATTCTCTACTTCCTGATCGCTCATAAATGCACCTTGAACCCTTACAGGCTTAGACGATCCCATAGGCATGAATAACATATCTCCTCGACCAAGCAACTTCTCCGCCCCGGCCATATCTAGAATAGTTCTAGAATCGACTTGCGAAGAAACACCGAACGCAATCCTAGAAGGAATGTTCGCCTTAATAACCCCTGTAATAACATCCACAGAGGGACGCTGGGTAGCAATGATTAAGTGAATCCCTGCAGCACGTGCCATTTGGGCTAGACGTGTGATGGCCTCTTCAACATCATGTGCAGCAACCATCATTAGGTCTGCAAGCTCGTCTACGATTACGACAATATACGGCAATACAGCGGACGGATTGTCTTTCATCAATGTATTATAACCTTCAATGTTCCGTGTACTAGACTTGGAGAACAGCTCATATCGTTTCTCCATCTCAACAACAATCTTCTTAAGAGCCAGTGAAGCCCGTTTCGGATCTGTCACCACTGGTGCTAACAGATGTGGAATCCCGTTGTATACATTCAGCTCGACCATCTTAGGATCGACCATTAGAAACTTTACTTCATCGGGCTTAGCCTTATAGAGAATGCTTGTGATAATCCCGTTAATACATACAGATTTACCAGATCCCGTAGCACCAGCAACGAGTAGATGGGGCATTCTTGCTAAATTACCGACAATAGTCTGTCCGGAGATGTCTCGCCCGAACGCGATAGAAAGCTTAGACTGTGCATCCTGAAAGAATGGTGTCTCCATCACTTCACGCATCGTTACAATGGAAACTTCATTATTCGGAACCTCAATCCCGATCGCCGATTTACCCGGTATAGGTGCTTCCATCCGTATGTCCTTCGCCGCTAATGCAAGCGCGATATCATCTGTAAGACTAACAATACGACTCACCTTTACACCAATATCTGGCTGAATCTCATACCTAGTAACAGACGGACCTCTGACAACCTCCAGCACTTTAGCACGAACACCGAAACTTTCAAGCGTAGCCTCCAGCTTACGGGCTGTCTGCATATAATCCTTCTGATCTCCGGACTTGCCACCATTGTTAGGCTTCGATAACAAGCGAAAAGGAGGAAGCTTGTACGGTTTGGGTGGCGGTGGTGGTGGCGTAACAGGTGTTGCTTCCTGATCCGCTTCTTCAGTGAATTCTTCATTTGAAACTGCGGAAACCAAGTCCTCCTTAACTTCTTCTTGTCCTGATCCCGTCACACTCATATTCTCAGCAGCCTCTTCTGTAATATCATACTGCTGAGCTTCTAACTCATCCAAGTCCTCATCATCCACATTATTTTCTTGTTTAACTTGCTCGAAGAAATCACGAATAATGGGCGATGAAGATGTAGGTACGTTTGAGATCGGTGAATCATCGTACCCAAATGGAGTGGCTTCGCCCTCCTCTTGAACGAAATTCACAGCTCCAACATTCTCTTTATGGGCTTGTTCAGAAAAGTCCTCGTTATCCTGTGTATCCTGTGTATCCTGTTCTTTATCAACTTTGGATTTCGAATTTTTGTTGCCGAACAGTTGGAAAAATACAGGGGAACCTTTCTTTCTCGACAAAGGCATTTCAACATCTTCTAGATCATCACCGTCATCATCCTCATATTCTGGGATAACTTGAGGCTTTTTCTTTCGCGCGGATGCGGATGATTTAGCTTTGGCCTTCGTCTGCCGCCCTTGCATTCTCTTCTGTAGATGTTCACCTGCTTTTACCAAACGGACCCGCAGCATTCGCACCAGATCCACATACGATAAGTTAGTAATGAGCATAAAGCTGATGAACAGCATAACGATCATAATAAGACGCGCACCCACACTACCAAAGAACATCAATAATAGAGCAAACTGCAATGCACCTATATATCCCCCGCTAACATCCCTTCCCATTACGGGGTGATTTCCATCAGCTTTACTGTGAAGGAGCTCTCCTTGCAAATCACTATGTATTTGAGCAAGCACATTACCTGAGCTAAGTTGACCGATAGGTGCTAGCTTAGGCTCCAGGCCGCTGATGCTGCTCATTAAAGTCAGCGATAGGACAAACAGAAGAACGCCAGTACGACGACTATTCCAGCGTTTAGGCCATTTCCGATGAATCATCACCATTAATCCATAGAACATTCCAACAAGGGGGATGATGAAGTAATATTTACCTAGTAGATAGCCTGACATCTTAGATAAAGATCGCCCTACCGGAGCCTCCCCGGATAAAGCAATCACCGAGAGTGTCATCAGTATAATTCCATAAATTTCATATTTGAGAACCGAGGCAAATACAGCTCTCTTCTTCCGCTTGCGTTTTGCCAATAGTGTCACCCCCGAAGCCATATTATAACATATATTCCGGTGGCGCACCTATGTTCTGTTTTCAGACTTTAGCCCTATTTTGATCAAGTACAGGTACGAAGGAAATTGTACTTCCAGGAGCATATTGTGGATTTAAATAATCTGCAAGCTCACAATTCAACAGACGAATGATTTTGGCCTTGTTGTCATTCAGAGGCTCCACCTGCATATGAAGACCACCAATATTAATTTCCATTGTGGAGGGCGTGTCCTGTTCTAATGTATTTTTCCAGATAACATCTTCTGGCATTACCGTATATAAGGTCATTGGGTAAGTCCTCCTGCGCTCATATTTTTACCAGTTCCAATCATCTCGTTCAATTTTGCCAGCGCTTGTCCAATTCCACCAACCTCGTTCATCAATCCGTACTTCACAGCGTCCATGCCCGAAACTGCAGTTCCAATATCACGATTTAACTCCCCTGTTTTGAACATCAATGCTTTAAACTGATCCTCTGTAATTCCAGAATGAGAAGTCACAAACCGAACAACACGCTCTTGCATCTTCTCCATGTATTCAAAAGTCTGAGGAACCCCTATGACCAGTCCATTCATCCGAATCGGATGGATCGTCATAGTTGCACTTTCCGCGATGAAAGAATAGCTGGATGCTACAGCGATCGGAACACCAATACTATGCCCTCCTCCAATAACAACGGTAACGGTTGGTTTGGTTAAGGATGCAATCATTTCTGCTATTGCAAGTCCCGCTTCAACGTCACCACCAACCGTATTCAAAATAATGAGCAATCCCTCAATGCGAGGGTTTTGCTCAGCGGCAACCAACTGAGGAATTAGGTGCTCATATTTGGTCGTTTTGTTTTGCGGTGGAAGAATTAAATGACCTTCAATCTGGCCGATAATGGTCATACAAAAAATGTTGGATTCTCCACTCGCAGGTACCCCAGTTTGACCTAACTGCTGAATTGTATCTACCACGCTTGGTTTATTGTTGTCTTCCGTCTGGGTTGAAGGGGCCCCCGTCTGTTCAGCTCTATTACTGTTAATCGATCTCTTATCCATTTCTGCACCCTGCCTTTTGTCATAGTCGTCTTACGCTATGGTTTAGTATGGCAAAAAGACATACTGGATTATGCCTTTCTCGATATCTTATCCAGCAGTTCATCATTTGGAACGCAAAAAAGCCCCTTTCGCGGGAACCGTCCAATATACCTGCGAAAGGGGCGACTGTGTGCCTTAATATTCTGTTCGTTCTCTCAATTATACTTCCATGATAATCGGAAGAATCATTGGTCTACGACGTGTTTGCTCATATAAGAAGCGACCCAAAGCATCTTTCACGCTTGTTTTGAGGGATGCCCATTCATTTACATTCTCACTCATCAACTTCTGTAATGTGCTCGAGACGATTCGGTTACTTTCCTCAAGTAATCCTTCCGACTCACGTACATATACAAAGCCGCGAGATATAATGTCTGGTCCAGATACAATGGAACCATTCTGCTTGCTAAGTGTTACAACGACAACCAAGATACCATCTTGTGATAACAGTTTACGGTCACGAAGCACGATATTACCGACATCACCAACACCAAGTCCATCGATTAGAACATTACCTGCCGTAACTTTACCTGCTTTACGAGCTGAACCGCCTTGAATTTCAACAATTTCTCCAAGATCCGTAATGAAGATATTGTCTGGATCAACACCAACAGATTCAGCAAGCAAAGCATGACGACGCTGCATACGGAATTCACCGTGCACAGGTATGAAGAATTTCGGCTTCATTAAGTTTAGCATGAGCTTGAGTTCCTCTTGACTACCGTGACCGGAAACGTGCACACCCGAATTGGAACCGCTATAAATAACGTTTGCACCTAGACGGAATAATTCATCGATTGTACGTCCAACATACTTCTCGTTACCTGGTACGGGTGTTGCAGCAATAATAACCGTGTCACCTGGCAAAATATCCACCTTACGATGAGTCGAACGTGCCATACGCGTTAATGCAGACATCGGCTCACCTTGACTGCCTGTACACAATACAACGACACGGTCAGCCGCCATTTTATTTACTTCTTCTGGTTCAATCAACATTCCATCCGGAATGTGGAGATAACCCAAATCAGAAGCGATAGATACAACATTCACCATGCTTCGTCCAATGACCGTTACTTTACGGCCCGTTGATTCAGCGGCGTTAATCACTTGCTGGATTCTGTGTACGTTCGAAGCGAATGTAGCAACGACCACACGCTGATCTGCTTTGCGGAAGATATCTTCCATCACGATACCAACGTTCTTCTCAGATGGAGTAAAGCCCGGTTTCTCTGCATTCGTGCTATCCGACAGTAGTGCCAGAACGCCTTTACTTCCGATTTCAGCCATACGCTGCAAATCGGCATATTGATCATTAACTGGAGTATGATCGAATTTAAAGTCGCCGGTATGAACTACACTGCCTTCCGGAGTATCGATACAAATACCGACTGAATCTGGAATACTGTGGTTTGTTTTGAAGAAGGTAGCTTTAAGTGTGCTGCCAAGCTGAACTTCAGAATCTGCATTAATGAGAATTCGCTTTGTTTCGCCAAGCAAGTTCGCTTCCTTCAACTTGTTCTCTACCAAGCCTAGTGTCAGCTTTGTTCCATATACAGGAACGTTCAGATGTTTCAATACATACGGAAGTCCACCGATATGGTCTTCGTGTCCGTGAGTAAGTAGAATCCCTCTGACTTTATCACGATTTTCAGTTAAGTAAGAAATATCAGGAATGACAATATCTATTCCAAGCATGTCCTCTTCCGGAAATTTAAGCCCCGCGTCCACGACAACGATGTCATTAGCGTATTGAATGACATACATATTTTTCCCGATTTCACCGACGCCGCCCAAGGCAAAAATCGATAGTTTATCGCTATTTATTTTTTTTGACAAATCAATCTAACCCTCCTATAGTTTTGGACGTCCACCAATTGTTATATTAAATTTCAAAAATATACCGCACCCAGTCACTTGCATTCATTATACATGATGAAAAACTGAAAACACAAGTCACCCACCCAGTAAGGGGTAGGATACCCCTAGAAAGCGGCGTTTTATAAAAGAAAAACCACCTTCTTGTGAAATGAAGGCGGTTTTTCGGGATTTATGGTATAAATACACAATATTCGAGTTTAATGACTGATGCTTTAGTAGTCAGATAGTACTTTTCGGATATAAGCCGCTTCGTTCTCACTTGGTGAAGTCAATGGTAAACGTACTCCTCCTACATGATAACCTTTCTCCACTAGAGCAAATTTCACAGCAGATGGATTAGGAAGCGGATCAGGACATTCAAACAGACCTTTAAATAGAGGGAATAACTTTTGATGCAATTGAGCAGCCGCTTGAACCTGGCCTTTCAGATATGCATTTATCATATCCTTCATATCACTACCCGCAATATGACTAGCCACACTCACAATTCCGTAGGCACCTACAGACAATGCAGGTAACGCAGCTGAATCATCACCTGAATATACGATAAACTCCTCAGGTGCTCCAGCTACAATCTGTGTCACCTGATCTAAGGATGCGCACTCCTTTGTTGCTACAATGTTCGATATTTGAGCAAGTCTTAGCGTAGTCGCAACGCTCAAACTAATTCCTGTTCGACCTGGTACATTATAGAGCATGATCGGAAGTGAACTTGATTCTGCAATAGCTTTAAAATGCAGGAACAAACCTTCCTGATTCGGTTTG
This sequence comes from Paenibacillus sp. FW507-14B1B, assembly GCF_058781425.1. NCBI lineage: Bacteria > Bacillati > Bacillota > Bacilli > Caryophanales > Paenibacillaceae > Paenibacillus > Paenibacillus sp. FW507-14B1B. The sequence continues at coordinate 306,473 of NZ_JBYSWS010000002.1, forward strand.
TTGTAATAAGGTGCCACAAGTAGAATTCCGTCAACACCGCACTGTTCTGCTTTTTGTGTAAGCTTTATGGAATGTTCCGTGTTATTACTCCCCGTTCCAGCAATTACTTTACATCTTCCAGCTGCATGTTCGACGACGAATTGGAACAGTTTAAGCTTCTCGTCTTCACTCAACGTAGGAGACTCGCCTGTCGTTCCTGCCACGACAAGAGAATCAGACTTTTGATCTTCAATTAAATAATCAACTAGTCGTGCAGTCTCGTCCCAATTAATGTTCCCCTTCGAATCAAAGGGTGTAACCATTGCCGTAATCAATCTTCCAAAATCCACCGTGTTTCCTCCTTAACTATTGCCGGCACCATCAAACTCTACCGGTGAAGCTCAAATTTATTGTGTAACGCCCTCAATGCTTGAACCATATCCTCTTTCTTTACGAGCAGCCATATCGTTGTATTGGAATCCGCCGATTGTAGTATCGAGATATCATGTTCACTTAATGCTTCAACAATTTTAGCCATGATCCCGGGAACTCCGTTAATTCCACCGCCAATCACGGAAACTTTAGCACAACCAGACAAGCTCTTGGGTTTCAAGCTCAGCCCCTGCAGTGCCGAAATTGCTTTCTCTGAATCGCTGTCGAATATGGTATATAGAACTCCCGTAGGAGTGACATTAATAAAATCAACACTAATTGAGTTCTCCGCCATCGTCTTAAACACCTTCAATTGAAGCCCGTCCGAACAATCACATTCTACTGATATCTGAGTAATGTTACTGACATAAGCTATCCCTGTGACATAACGGTCGACAATGTCCATTTGAACGTCTTTAAAGCCATCCGGTTGTGTAACAAGCGTACCCTCCGTATCCATAAAGGTTGAACGAACACGAAGCGGAATGAGGGACTGCATTGCAATCTCTACAGCTCTCGGATGGATGACTTTCGCACCTTGATGCGCCATATTGCATATTTCAGAATAACTTACATGAGTAAGCGGCCTTGCGTTCTCTACTATTCTTGGATCTGCCGTCAATATACCATCAACATCTGTATAAATATCAACCATCTCTGCACGTAGCGCAGCACCCAAGGCTGTAGCCGAAGTATCACTACCACCTCGTCCAAACGTCGTAAAATCACCAGATTCCGTCTGTCCTTGAAATCCGGTTACAATAACGACTTGGAATTTCTCTAGCTCTACTCGGACCCTGTCTGGCCTCATATCCATAATACGCGCATTACCAAACTGATTATCGGTGATGAATCCAGCTTGCGCCCCCGTTAGAACAGTAGCTGGAATCCCCTCATGCTGAAGTAGACTGCAAAGCGTTGCAGCAGATATGATCTCTCCGCAACAGAGCAACAGATCTCTCTCTCTTAGCGGAAGAGCATTGCCATTTTGCTCACTCCAATCGAGTAGAGTGTCTGTGGCATATGGCTCACCTCTGCGCCCCATCGCAGATACGACAACAACAAGTCGATAATTCTGGGCAAGCTCTCGGCGGATATGTTTAATGACACGTGCTCTCGCTTGTGGCGAAGACAAGGATGTACCTCCGAATTTCTGAACCAGAATGCGCATGAGAATTCCTCCGTTTATTATGCCGGAGACTAAAACACAGGCGTCGATTGAATGAAACGGCCAGCTTAGAGCCTGGCCGTTTCGCATGGAAACGATTATTTCTGCAATAAGGTGTAACGTCTACTGATTCGCGCGCCCATTATTTTTTTGGCCTCACGGACCATTTTTCGACAAATAGCTACTCTTTGAATGCTGTCGGGGGTGCTTCGTCTAATGTTATAACTTGATCTTTGAAATGGATCACCTTCCCTGCGGATCTAACCGTGGACAGCTCGTTCACTGGTATGTCTCCCCTTCATGAGAAACTGTCTCTACTACTGGTTATAGTTGTTATGCTGAATGAAACCGTTCAATTATCATTGGCTGCAGCTGTCTGCCTTCCAAGGCTGCATAACAGGTTTCCGGGATCAGTTCCATTTTGGCAACAAGCGAATTCGGTTTCTGCTGTGGATTATCCTGTCCGAAAGGAACAAAATAAATATTTTTTGTAACCAGCAGTTTTGCGATATTTGCAGCATTCAATCCAAGTCCGTCATTCGTGGATATCGCTAGCACAAGTGGTCGGCAATTTCTCATCTGCGCCTTTGCAGCCATCAGCACAGGACCATCTGTCATGGCATTTGCGAGTTTACTCGTCGAATTCCCTGTACAAGGAGCAATAACCAGGACATCCAGAAGCTTAGAAGGGCCTAGTGGTTCCGCCTCAACAATTGTAGAAATAATATCATTACCTGTTATTTCTTTCAACTGTTTCTGCCAATTTTCCGATGTGCCGAATCGGGTATCTGTCGTCATGATTGTTCCTGATACGATGGGTACTACATTAGCTCCGTCTTCTTTAAAGCGTTTGATCTGTGGCATTACTTCTTCGAATGTACAGTGGGAACCAGTTAAGGCATAGCCAACCGTTTTACCTTTCCAATCCATTTACGCATCCCCCCGAATCTTGACTTCTTCTGAAATCAACTCCACTAACGTATTAGCCATAATAATACCGGCTGTCTTTGGAGCTACGATTCCGGGTAGTCCGGGTGCAAGCATGGCTTTGATTCCCCTCTTCTCGGCATATCTGAAGTCGCATCCTCCAGGTGCAGAGGCAAGGTCGATTATAACGGCCTCGCGGGGCATCTTAGATAAAATCTGTGCTGTGACAATCATCGTTGGAATCGTATTGAAAAGTAGATTAATATCGGACAATTGATTGCTGAGATCCTTAATCATAAAAGGCTTCCAGCCCATCTCCTCCGCTCTTGCGTAATGCTCGCTTTTGCGGACTCCCATTTTGATCTTTGCTCCCAAACCTTGTAAACTTCTAGCCATCGTAAATCCAGTCCGTCCCATACCTAACACCATACTGGTCGATCCATGAATCGTAAAATCTGTATTTTGAATAGCCATCATCAGCGCGCCTTCGGCAGTCGGAATTGAGTTGTATATCGCTACATCATCACGCTCTAACAGCTCAACCAGCTTGATGTTATTACTTGCGCACAGAGCTCTCAAGTAGCTCTTAGCCATGCCAGTGTATACAACAGCGTGCTTCGGCAGAGCCTGAATATGCTCCTCCTCCAGCTTTAGCGGACCTTCCGCATAAAGTGCGCCAATACGGCCCTCATCATCACAACCAACAACGGGCAGTATCAGGACATCGGCACCTGACAGCAGCTCAACTGTAAGCGGCTCCCGGGTTACTCCCTGGAAGGAATCCTGCAATTTGTCAAATCCGGCTATTACAACAGAGGCATCCAATTCGGCACATTTGCGGATAACCTCAATCTGCCGTGCGTCACCGCCAAGAAAAACGGTTCGGACTCCTGTCAGCATGCAAGGCGTCGCTCCTTTCCAAACCAATGTATAGACTATCTTATGCGCTGGCCTATGAAGAGGTGAGCAAGAGTGAACCTTAAACTTGAGTTAATGTGGTTAAGTCCTTAAGGGATACAAAAAACCGTTACGAAAGTAAAACTCCGTAACGGTTCTTGGCTAATGCTCTAAAGGAGCATTACTTCTCTATTTGCCCGTATGACCAAACCCACCACTGCCGCGAACCGTATCTGATAGTTCATCGACTTGAATGAGCTCAATCGTCGGCACTTCTTGAAATACCATCTGAGCAATACGCTCATTACGAGTAATGGAGAATGGTTCTTGACCAAGATTGATCAATAACACTTTAATCTCTCCACGATAATCTGCATCAATTGTACCTGGTGTATTTAAGCAAGTAATCCCATGCTTGAATGCCAGCCCGCTGCGTGGGCGAATCTGGGCTTCCAATCCACCGGGCATAGCGATAGCGAATCCGGTTGGGATCAATTTTCGCTCTCCTGGCATCAGAACCACGGACTCATCCACCGCAGCATGCAGGTCAAAACCGGAAGCTAGCTCCGACATTTTGACAGGGAGTTTTATATCTTCATTTCCTGATAATCTATTGATTTGAACGTAATGCAACAAATTCGTCCCTCCTAATTTTGTTAAGCACCTTATCTGAAGATCCAACCATCGCCAAAGAAAATGGGGTTTCAAACATTCGATCAAGGACAGCATTAATATCATTCATATTAACCTGTTCAATCCGCTGAATCAATTCATCCATGCTATTGTGACGACCAAGCATAAGTTCATTTTTTCCAAGGCGGTTCATGCGGCTTCCCGTACTTTCCAGACTGAGAATCAGACTTCCTTTCAACTGTTCTTTGCCCTTATGTAGTTCATCCTCGGTCATTCCGTTCACCGCTAAATCGGACATAATTTCGTTCGTCAGATCGAGTACATCCTTGGTTTGTTTAGGTGCAGTACCTGCATAAATCGTAAACATCCCGCTGTCTGCATGAGAACTATGATAGGAATATACGGAATACGCAAGCCCTCTCTTCTCTCGAATCTCCTGGAATAGACGTGAGCTCATACCGCCACCTATCGCGTTGTTAAGCAGCACCATAGCGTACTGGAGATCATCTCCGATAGAGCTACCGGGAAATGACAAACAAATATGGTTTTGTTCCGTCTTTTTCCTCCGGAATAGCAATCCGTCGTGGAATACGGGTACCGTCAGACTCTGACTTGCGCCGCTATTCTTGAAAGCACCAAAATGACGTTCCAGCAGCTCAATAACACTGTCGTCAATGTTTCCAGCTAAAGCAATAACCGTATTCTCGATCGTATAATGATTGTTCATGTACGATCTTAACGCATCAGAGTCCATTGCTTCCAGATGCTCTTTCGTACCTAAAATCGGATAGGCTAGTGGATGCTCACCATAAGCCGCCATCGACATCAAATCGTGCACAAGATCATCTGGGGTATCCTCATACATCGCAATTTCCTCAAGAATGACATTTTTCTCTTTTGCAAGCTCCACTGGATCGAGCTTAGAATTAAAGAACATATCTGACAACACATCTACAGCTATCGGAAGATGCTCATCAAGCACCTTAGCATAGTAACAGGTGTATTCTTTCGATGTAAATGCATTCACATTCCCACCGATCGCGTCAAATTGCTCAGCAATTGCACGCGCATCGAAACGGTCCGTACCTTTAAACATCATATGCTCGATAAAATGTGTAATCCCGTTTATATCTAACGATTCATTGCGGGACCCCGTCTTGACCCAAATCCCAAAAGAAACTGACCGACATGTTGGAATTTGTTCCATAACTACTCTCAGGCCGTTTGACAACTGTATTTTTTTCACGAAAGGCCCTCCTAACCTGCTCCTTGGTTTCATTCCATGGATATAAATTGATGATTTAATGCCATCCATTCATTGTATCAAACTTAAACCAGTCACTCAACTTCCATACGGCACAATTCGTTCAGGTGATAACGTTTCACTCACCGTACCAATATGTAAACCTTTAGCACGTATACCTTGGATCATACCTTTCATCGCTTTTGAGGAGGAAGAGGTCGGATGCATTAATATAAGAAAACCGGGTTCAACTCTTTTTGTAATTTTTTGCACGACAGATTCTGGTGATGGATTCATCCAATCCACCGTATCCAATGTCCACAGGACGGTCTTTAATCCTCTTCCATAGGCAATTGACACCGTCTGCTGATTAAAATCCCCAGAAGGAGGCGCAAACCACTTGTTAGTAACTCCTAGGCTTTCTTTAAGGAGCTCCTGGGTCTTCACAATCTCTAGTTCTGCGCGACTTCGACTGAGCTGACTCATATTAGGATGAGAGTATGCATGGTTCTCCACCTCATGCCCCCTCTTCAATATCATTGCAGCTAGCTCTGGATTTTTCTTTAACCAACTTCCATCCAGAAAAAATGTTGTTTTGATCTTCTCCTCATCCAAAATGTTCAACATAGGCTCAATAAACTCATTCCCCCATGCCACATTGATCATGAACGAAACCATAGGTTTATTTGGATTCCCTCGGTAGATGGGCTGCTCACCTAAGTCATCCAAGTTAACCTTTGCTGGGATTTGTTGATAAACATAAGAAATCGGCTCACCCGATTTTCTTTTTAATGCCCGCTTATACGTTTCTTCTACATTAACCTGCTGCCCGTTATAACCAGGCACCGCCTTCCACACCGAATCCACCTTGGCATCGATGGGCTCAATTCGTGTCTTAGCAGCCTCCGCTTCAATCTCACCAAGAAGATTCAAGTCGACAGACGCAGTCTGCTGTTCTAAGTTTATCGCACCTCTAGATGCACTTAACTGATTGATATAATCCCATGATCCCGTTAATACGGCGATCCCAGACACCGCTGCAATGCTTATAAGTAGCACAGCCACCTTTAATCCTTTCATTGGACGTATCCATCCCCTTTATTTGCTTTGTCCCATTTTATGAGACGAGGATACGTAATATGTGCCTTAACCATGTTAACTAACATTTAAGGAAAGGAAAAAGGTAGTTAGCAGGTTTGAAGCCATAAAAAAAAGAGCCAGAATAACATTTCTGTCTCTTTCCTTCATTATGATTCTTATCTATCCTTATTTCGTTTCAGCGGTCAAAACAGCTTTGCGAGAAAGGTTAATCCGACCCTGCTGATCGATTTCAGTTACTTTCACTGTAATCACATCACCAATGGCGATAACATCTTCCACTTTTGCTACACGCTCAGTAGACAACTGAGAAATATGAACAAGGCCGTCTTTATTCGGAAGAATTTCAACAAATGCGCCGAATTTCTCAATCCGCTTCACGGTACCTGTGTAAATCTCACCTACAGCTACTTCACGTACAATACCTTCGATAATCGACAGCGCTTTTTGGTTCATCTCTGCATTTGATGAAGCGATAAATACGCGACCATCTTGTTCGATATCGATTTTTACGCCGGTTTCTTCAATAATTTTATTGATAATTTTACCACCAGCACCGATAACGTCACGGATTTTATCCGGATTAATATTCATGGTAATGATTTTAGGCGCGTATTGGGAAAGCGTTTCTCTTGGCTTCTGGATCACTTCCATCATCTTGCCAAGAATGTGCATACGACCTTCTTTGGCTTGATCTAAAGCTTCCTGCAAAATTTTACGGTCAATACCGTCAATTTTGATATCCATTTGAATCGCAGTAACGCCAGCTGGAGTTCCAGCTACCTTGAAGTCCATATCACCGAGATGATCTTCCATACCTTGAATATCTGTCAAGATGGAAACATGCTCGCCGTCTTTGATCAGACCCATAGCTACACCAGCAACAGGTGCTTTAATCGGTACACCCGCATCCATCATAGCAAGCGTGCTTGCGCAGATACTCGCCTGGGATGTTGATCCATTTGACTCAATAACCTCTGAAACGAGACGAATCGTGTATGGGAATTCAACCTCGGTAGGAATAACTTTAGACAATGCGCGCTCTCCAAGCGCACCGTGTCCAATTTCACGACGTCCTGGTGCACGCAGTGGACGAGCCTCGCCGACACTGAACGGAGGGAAATTGTAATGATGCATGAAACGTTTAGTTTCTTCCAGATCGATACCGTCCAGAATTTGAACGTCACCAAGTGCGCCAAGTGTACAAACGCTAAGTGCTTGTGTCTGACCACGAGTAAATAGGCCTGAACCATGTGTACGCGGCAATAAGCTTGTATCACAATCGATTGGACGGATCTCAGAAAGACCACGACCATCAGGACGAACCTTGTCATGTGTTATAAGGCGTCTAACTTCTTCTTTTACAATATCATGCAGAACTTCTTTAACATCCTTCAGAAGCTCAGGTGTTTCAATATATTTCTCTTCAAACACATTGAAGGTTTCGTCGTTAATCGCATCAATTGCATCCTGACGAGCGTGTTTCTCTGCAATGCGAACAGCTTCAACTAAACGCTCTGCTGCAAATTCACGAACCTCACGGTTTACAGTTTCATTGACAGCATGAAGTTTAACTTCCATCTTCTCTTTACCAGCAATGCTAACGAGTTCCTCGATGGTTGCAACAATGCTCTTAATCTCTTCATGACCGAACATAATCGCTTCAAGCATCACTTCTTCTGGCACTTCGTTCGCTTCAGCTTCAACCATCATAATTGCATCTTTTGTTCCAGAGACAACTAGATAAATGTCACTTGCTTCCTGCTGAGCGATGGTTGGATTGACAACGAATTCTCCGTTGATACGTCCTACAGCTACACCACCGATTGGTCCGTTGAACGGAACATCGGAAATACTTAGCGCAGCAGAAGTACCGATCATCGCTGCAATTTCAGGCTCACAATCCTGATCCACACTCATAACCAGGTTTAATACTTGAACATCGTTCCGGAACCCTTCAGGAAACAATGGACGAATCGGACGGTCTGTCAAACGACTGGACAAAATCGCTTTCTCACTTGGTCTTCCTTCACGCTTAATAAAGCCGCCGGGAATTTTACCTACTGCATACAATCTTTCTTCATAGTTCACAGTCAACGGGAAAAAATCCAAGTCTTTTGGCTCGCTTGAAGCAGTCACCGTACATAGAACCGCTGTTTCGCCATAACGGACCATGACCGCTGCATTTGCTTGTTTAGCCAAACGACCTGTTTCCAGAACCAGCGGTCTTCCTCCTAGCATCATTTCAACACGTTTTTCCATATAACCCCTCCTCGTGAGGACATTTATTTTACTCTGCTAAATTAAAGTATTACCTACACACGCATTCTTCATAAGAAAAACGTCTAGCGACGTTTCTTCTATGTAACAAAAAACAATGTAACATAAACAAGACGTATTCTAAGCTCCTATTCAAACCGAGCAAGAATCAAAATCAAAGGAAACTGCAATCGTTCCTATAATTTAAAAAAGAGCCTAGCTGCACCGCTGTCGTTCCAAGAAGGACAGTGGACAACCAGGCTGCTTTCGTACACCTTATGGATTATTAGCGGCGTAATCCAAGCTTCTCGATCAAAGCGCTGTAACGTTTAACATCCTTGTTTTTCAAGTATGCAAGCAACTTACGGCGTTGGCCGACCATTTTCAACAATCCACGACGGGAGTGGTGATCTTTCTTGTGCGTACGCAAGTGGTCAGTCAAGTTCGTAATGTTTTCCGTTAGGATAGCGATTTGCACCTCTGGAGATCCTGTATCGGACTCGTGAGTTCTGTGTGCATCAATCAGTTGTTGTTTACGTTCTTGAGTCAATGCCATCCTGTTCACCTCCTTCATAATAATCGCCTATGGCCTCGTTACCGACGGTGAGATCGAACAACCAAGCCAAGGTTACGGTGCCGGATAGCCCGGGCAACCTCTACGAGTATATCATACTTTTTTCAAAAAAGAAAATATGATAATCAATATCATTATTAAAAATGAATTATTTTGCTAATATCTCTCTAGTCTTATCTACATCGCTTTGAATTCCTGCAATTAATTCGTCAATCGAATTAAATTTGAGTTCTCTACGTATAAACTCGACCACATCAACAACCATGGTTTGGCCGTAAAGGTCCTCATCAAAATCAAGCAAATGAACCTCATAGATTGGTTTAACGATGCCATCATGAAATGTAGGCTTAAGGCCTACACTCATAACACCTGGAAGCCATTCATCATGGTGAGTACAGCGAGCCCATACTGCGTATACACCTAGTGCAGGCGTAACGTAGTGTTCCTCGAGTTCCAGATTGGCTGTCCGAAACCCTAAAGCTCGTCCTCGCTTCTCGCCATGAATCACAGTGCCCCGAATTCGGTAATACCTTCCAAGCCAGCGTGTTGCGTCCGAGATTTGACCATTATATAAAGCTGCTCGAATTGATGAACTTCCTACCTTCTCACCATCTATTAAGAACGGTGGAACCGTAACAACTTGTATTGTTTCTTGGCTCAGGCCATGAAGCATGTCAGCACGACCAGCACCTTTAAAGCCAAACCGAAAATCAAAACCAACGACCGCTGTATGAAGCTGAAGCGGCATAAGCATCTCCGTTACGAAATCTTCAGGGCTGACTTGTGAGAATTCTTCATTGAAATCCACCACATATAATATGTCAACCCCCATATCAGCCAGCAGCTTCTGCTTGTCCTGTTGAGGTGTTAAATAGCCTTCATAATTCCCTTTTCTCATGACATCTTTAGGGTGAGGATAAAAGGTTATTACGGCTGATGGCAAGCTCTCTTTACGCGCCAAATTAACAGCAGTCGATATAACACTGGCATGACCCGTATGGAGACCATCAAATTGACCGATTGCCGCAATTTGCGGGATGCCGTGTTCAATTTTCTGTTCTGAGGTTAACGGATAAGATAAGGATACGATTTTCATGTGCTTCTCACCTGCAATTCACTTAGATAGACATCAATAATATTAAACCGAGAAGACCTTAACAGGCGCAATTGCTCCGGACTCCTCTTGTTTTTGGAAAATACCCAAGAACTGGTTCTCGGTGTCATACAGACGTATGCATCCAAAATGATTAACCGGAGGACTCACAACCTGTGAAGACAGTCGCTGGCCTTGCAAGGCAGCACTTCTCTTCTCATCTGTTACCGTGTGGGCATGCAAGTGCACAATGGCCTCATCCGCCGGGATTAACCAGGATTGGAGTGTACCATCAGCCATAAATTGCTCAATTTGTTCAAGTGTCAAACATTTCGAGGCAGAAATACCAGCTGATGAAGTTCTCTCCAGCTTAGCCATCGTGGATGGAAGCCCAAGTTTCTTACCAATATCCACACAAAGTGTACGAATATAAGTACCTTTCGAGCACAACACTCGAAAAGAAATATCAGTATAAGATCCATGCGCCTCAAAACCTGTCATCTCGATTTCATGCACGGTTACCATACGGCTTTTGCGTTCAATAGTCTTCCCCTCACGGGCAAGCTCATACAATCTCTTACCATCAACCTTTACAGCCGAATACATCGGTGGCACCTGAGAAATTTCCCCTAAAAAGGAAAGAAGTGTTTCCTGCGCCGCTTCTGGTGTAATGTTGACCTCTTCCACCGATTCAATCACAGTTCCTGTTAAATCCTCAGTATCTGTAGAGACTCCCAGACGAAGCACTGCTTGGTATTCTTTTGGAAGGTCCTGCATGTATTCTACCACACGAGTTGCACGTCCAAGGCAGAGCGGCAATACGCCAGTCACCTCGGGATCAAGTGTACCCGCATGACCGATTCGTTTCATTTTAACAAGACGGCGCACTTTAGCAACAACATCATGTGAAGTCCATCCCGCTGGTTTGTTGACCGCCAAAACACCTTCAAGTTCTGTCATAATGCTTGTTTCACCCGCTCTACTACTTGAGTCATAATACTTCCTAGCTCACCTTCGATTCGGCAACCTGCCGCACGAACATGGCCTCCTCCACCGAAGGACTGGGCCAGAGCTGCAACATCCACTTTTCCAGCAGATCGTAGGCTTACCTTTACAGCCCCCGTATTAACCTGTTTAAACAATATACCAACTTCTACACCTTGAATATTACGTGGATAATTAACGATTCCTTCTAGATCTTCATTAATCGCTCCACTATCAACCATATCCTGAGGTGTAACATGGACCCAAGCTACTTTCCCATCCGAAGACATCGTTAGTGTATTGAGTGCTTTAACAAGCACGTTTAACTGGGGCAGTGTCATCTCTTCGAGCAGCGTTTCCGCAAGTTCCGGACCATTCACTCCATACGACAACAAAGTAGAGGCAATACCCATTACTTTAGGTGAAGTGTTGGAGTAACGGAATCCACCAGTGTCTGTTAAAAGTCCCGTATAAATGGCTGTAGCAATCTCTACATCCCATTCGATATCGAACATGTTCAACAGATCAAACAGAATTTCCGCAGTTGCGGCTGCTTCAGGAAGAACCACATTGACAGCACCATACCTGTTATTCGTAGGATGATGATCAATATTTACAATGACTGCACCCTCTGTAAAAAGTTCCTTAGTCCTGCCAACGCGATCAAAGTCTGCACAATCTACGCAAATAATGGTATTAAAAGAACGCTGTGGCGACTGTTCAGACATATTAATGAGTTCAGCTGCATGCCATAAGGAATTCATTCTTTTCGGAATGACTCCTTCGTTGATCATTGTGAATTTCTTGCCCAAACGTGAGAGAAGCCAGCCCACCGCTAGGGTGGAACTGACTGCATCTCCATCGGGCTGAACGTGCGACACGATCAAGTAATCGTCATGCTCCAGCAGAAATTTTCTGACCTGCTGCAGCTCTTGTTCATAAGTCTGCATGCGCCCTCTCCTTTATAAAAACAATCTGATCTGTCTAATCCTCTTCTCGTTCGATTTCACCAAGCAGCTTCTCAATTCGGCTACCATATGCAATCGACTCATCGAATTTGAAGATTAGCTCCGGCACATGCCGGAGACGAATTCTTTTCCCAAGCTCGGAGCGGAGAAAACCACTGGCTTTCTCAAGAGCTTTCAGCGTTCCCGCTTTCTGATCTTCGTCTCCAAGAACGCTAAGGTAAACCTTAGCCTGTGAAAAGTCGTTCGTCACATCAACCCCCGTTACGGTGATAAAACCAATTCGAGGATCCTTGAGCTCTGTCTGAATTAGCTGACTGAGCTCTTTCTTAATTTGTTCGCTGACGCGTCCTGTACGGATTTTAGCCATGTCTGATCACCTCTTTACGTTAGCGCTCTACCGTTTCCATGATAAAGGCTTCAATGACGTCGCCTTCTTTGACGTCACTATAGCTTTCCAAGGTAATACCACATTCATAACCCTGCGCTACTTCTTTTGCATCATCTTTGTAGCGCTTGAGGGAATCGATCTTACCTTCATGAATAACAATGCCGTCACGGATCAGACGCATTTCTGCGTTACGTGCAATTTTACCGGAAGTAACCATACAACCTGCAATGGTACCTACCTTAGTAACTTTAAAGGTATTACGTACTTCTGCGTGGCCGATGACGTTCTCTTTATAAATTGGATCCAGCATACCTTTCATAGCCTGCTCGATCTCTTCAATTACGTTGTAGATTACACGGTGTAGGCGAACATCCACTTTTTCTTGCTCAGCGGTCTGTTTCGCTTGTGTATCTGGACGAACGTTAAAACCAATTACAATCGCATTGGAAGCAGCAGCCAAGATAACATCTGACTCTGTAATAGCGCCTGCACCGCTGTGAATAATTTTCACGCGAACGCCTTCCACTTCGATTTTATTCAAGGAACCTTTCAGGGCTTCAACCGATCCCTGTACGTCACCTTTGATAATTACGTTAAGATCTTTGATCTCTCCATCTTTAATATGTTGGAACAGATCATCCAGCGTAACACGAGTATTCGTATTCAGCTCAGATTGACGATGTGTGATAGAACGTTTATCGGCAATGGAACGAGCTTTACGCTCATCTTCAAATACCATAAACGGATCTCCAGCACCAGGAACTTCAGTCAAACCTGTAATTTCTACAGGTGTTGAAGGTCCCGCTTCTTTCAGGCGACGGCCCTTATCGTTTACCATTGCGCGGATACGTCCGAAGCAGTTACCTGCTACAAATGCGTCTCCAACTTTAAGTGTACCGTGTTGTACGAGAATTCTGGCAACAGGTCCTCTACCTTTATCAAGCTCTGCTTCAATAACGGTACCACGTGCACGCTTATCCGGGTTCGCTTTATATTCGTTAACCTCAGCTACGAGTAGAATCATCTCAAGGAGATCTTCGAGGCCCATGCGCTGTTTAGCCGAAACGTTTACGAAGATTGTATCTCCGCCCCACTCTTCCGGTACCAGTTCATACTCGGTTAATTCTTGTTTTACTTTATCTGGATTTGCATCCGGTTTATCGATTTTGTTAACAGCTACGATGATTGGAAGTCCAGCTGCTTTCGCATGGCTGATCGCTTCAACGGTCTGTGGCATTACACCGTCATCTGCTGCAACAACGATAATTGTCATGTCCGTAACTTGGGCACCACGAGCACGCATTGCAGTAAACGCTTCGTGACCTGGTGTATCCAGGAAAGTGATTTTCTTGTTGTTGATTTCCACTTGATACGCACCGATGTGCTGTGTAATACCACCAGCTTCACCGCTGGAGACATTCGCTGAACGGATCGCATCCAGTAGTGTTGTCTTACCATGGTCAACGTGACCCATAATCGTTACAACTGGAGGACGCTCAAGCAGATCCGTAGGATCATCAACCTCTTCAACCGTTTCGAAGCGGTCTTCTTCAACCGGAATTTTCACTTCTACTTCTACGCCGAATTCGCCAGCCAGAAGCAGGATTGTATCAATGTCAAGTTCCTGGTTAATCGTGGCCATCACGCCGAGGAAAATCAGCTTCTTAATGACCTCGGAAGCGTCCTTATGAAGCAGCTTCGCCGTTTCACCGACGGTCATGTTGCCACGGACGATAATTTTCTTCGGCGTGTTGTCGATTTTTTCACGAGGCGGCTGCTGACTCTGATTCCGTCCGCGATTGTTCTTGCCTCCACGGTTGTTACGGAAACCACCTTGACGATTATCATCAAAGCGCTTAGAGCCTGGACGGTTATTGTTGTTACTGTTATTGCTGCTGTTATTGCTGTTACTTCTGTTACCACCACGGTTACCAGCACTACTATTGTTGCCTGCGTTACCACTAGGACGGTTAGAGTCAAAACGTCCACCCTGGGACTGTCCTCCGCCTTGTGGTCGGTTTCCTTGGGATTGACTTGAACCTTGAGGGCGTGCTCCACCTTGTCCTGCACCTTGAGGACGGGAACCACCTTGTTGTCCTGCATTCTGAGGACGAGATCCACCTTGCTGACTAGAGCCCTGTTGCGGATTTCTGCTCCGGTTATTTTGCTGGCTTCCTTGGGAAGATCCAGTATTCGTTCTCCGGGAATCCTGACTACCTTGTGGGCGCTGTTGAGAGCCTGTTACATTTGAGTTGGTTTGATTTCTATTGTTCATACCTACCTGCTTTTCCTGTTGTTTTTTGGGCTGTCCTTGTTCCTGTCCATGACCAGATGGTCTTTGACCTTGATTACGGCTGCCGTCTTGCCCACCACGACTGCCTTCGCTGCTTAGTGTTGGAGCGTTTGTCTGAGTGCTTGCAGCTGGAGCTGGAGCTGTACTACTTGTACTTGCTGCTCCAGAGACCGCCGGTTTGCGGCTTTCACTTCGAACTGTATCTGAGCCATCACGTTTAGCAGCAGCATTTGACTTAATGTCTTTAAAGAACTGCTCCACCCTTGATACTGTATCGTTCTCCATAACACTCATATGATTATTAACCGGAACATCTAGACGCTTGAGTATCGTTATAATTTCCTTACTGCTCATATTCAACGATTTAGCATACTCATATACTCGAAGTTTATTGTCTTTGTTTTCCTGTTTACTCAATATACTCCACCTCCGACATTATCCCCACTTGCTTGGAGATCATTTCTGCGAATCCTTGATCCGTAACTGCCAGCACAACACGTTCAGGTTTACCTACACTTGTGCCCAGACTTTCCCGGTCAAATCCGATTACCAGAGGGATTTTATAAGTACCGCACTTATCGCGGAACTTTTTTTTTGTATTATCTGAGGCGTCACCCGCCAGAATGACCATTTTCGCTTCAGAAGACCGGATTACTTTGAGCACGATCTCATCGCCGGTAACCACTTTACCTGCACGCATGGCAAGGCCTAAATGAGAAAGCACCCTATTGTTCATCATCGGCACTCTCCTTAGCCGCTAGAAATTCATCTTCTACCTTAATGAAATCCTGAGCCAGCTGTTCATAAATTTCAGGCTGAACATGATGCTTTAAAGCACGATCAAGCGCTTTGTTTTTGTGGGCCAATTTAAAGCAGGATAACTTCCCGCACAAATAAGCGCCTCTACCCGACTTCTTGCCAGTCAGATCAATAAGCACTGTATCTTCGGGTGTTTTCACGACGCGAATAAGCTGCTTCTTGGACATCATTTCCTGACAAGCCACACATTTACGAAGCGGTATCTTTCTCTGTTTCAAAGCTAGCACCCCCGTCCCTTTACTTTAATCGACGGAGACGGAATCCTGATGCATTTCACCCGATAGGGTTTTTGGTCTGCCGTATTCCTGTTCCGCCTGACTCTCGCTTTTAATATCGATCTTCCATCCTGTCAGTTTAGCCGCAAGACGGGCATTTTGCCCTTTAATCCCGATAGCTAGGGACAGTTGGTAATCAGGAACAATGACGCGAGCCATCTTCTCATCCTCAAAGACCTGTACTTCCAAAACTTTAGAAGGACTCAAAGCATTTGCTACATACTCTTCGACCTGTTCTGAATACCGCACGATATCGATTTTCTCACCGCGAAGTTCGTTAACAATAGTCTGCACACGCATACCTTTCGGTCCTACACAAGAGCCGACTGGATCAACTTCCTCATTGCGGGAGTATACAGCGATTTTGGACCGGAACCCTGCTTCACGAGCTACGGAACGAATTTCTACTACACCGTCAAAAATCTCAGGAACCTCAAGCTCGAACAGACGCTTCAAAAGACCAGGGTGCGTACGAGACAACATAATCTGCGGTCCCTTTGTTGTGTTCTCTACTTTTGTAATGTACGCTTTGATCCGGTCGCCGTGCTTGAATTTTTCATTAGGCATCAGCTCGGTGAGCGGCAGAACCGCTTCAATCTTACCCAGGTCAATGTAAATGTTGCGCGGATCCTGACGTTGTAGTGTACCTGTAACGATATCGTCTTCTTTATCAATGAAGGCGCTATAGATCAAGCCACGTTCCGCTTCACGAATACGCTGTGTAACAACCTGCTTCGCAGTTTGTGCAGCGATACGACCAAAATCGCGCGGTGTTACTTCAATCTCGGCGATATCCTCGATTTGAAAATGCGGGTTGATATCTCTTGCCGCAGTCAGTGAAATTTCAGTACGTGAGTCAAGAACCTCTTCCACGATCAATTTCCGGGCATATACCTTAATAACACCAGTATTGCGGTTCATATCCACTCGCACATTCTGTGCAGCGTTAAAATTACGTTTATAGCTGGAAATGAGTGCCGCTTCAATCGCTTCAAACAGCACATCCTTGCTGATGCCCTTGTCTCTCTCCAACTCATTCATTGCTTCAATAAAATCCATACTCATTGAAAATCGGTTCCCCCTTTCAAAACTTCCGTCTAAAAAATGATGGCCAATCTGGCACTGGCAACTCTTGCATATGGAATAACGTGCTGTTTCTTTCCGGATTTAATGACAAGCTCTTCATTCTCAAAAGACTCCAGTTTGCCTTCAAATTCCTTCATTCCATCCACAGCCTCGTAGACCGTAACGAAAACATCTTTTCCGACTGATTTGGCAACATCCTCCATCTTCTTCAACGGACGCTCTGCACCAGGTGAAGAAACTTCAAGAAAGTAAGCTGTCGGAATGGGATCATTCTCATCCAGCTTTTGGCTCAGGTATTCGCTGACCAATCCGCAATCATCAATATCGATGCCGCCCTCTTTGTCTACAAACACACGTAAAAACCAATTGCTGCCTTCTTTAACATATTCCACATCTACCAGTTCAAAGCCGTGCTCATCCAAATACGGCTGCACCATTTCTTCCACAGTCGTTTTAATCTTCGGTGTGCTCAAAGAACATAACCTCCAACACTTTCATTTCCTATATACCAAAGAGTAAAGAGTGGGTTGCCCCACTCTTTACACAACGGTTTTATCTCCATGATTACCAAAAAAATTATAACATAGTCTGGCAGTAGTGACAAGTATGAGTCCTTGACTGTCAAGTTGTCAAGTGCCCTCATATCCCCTGTGTTTACAGTATTAATTTAAAACAATGAGAGTTGATTACTCTCCGGCAATCCTCGGAAGCAGCCCATTTGCGTGAGCAGCTCAACTGCTGTTTTGCTCGCTTTAGATTTCTGTTGGAAGTCTTCGATTGACAGGAATTCCCCTGCCTCTTTTGCAGCAGCGATGTTCCGTGCCGCATTATCTCCGATCCCCTGTAGGGCTGAGAATGGAGGAATAAGCGCGTCCCCGTCCACCGTGAACCGAAGTGCATCGGAACGGTACAGGTCTATATTTTTGAATGTGAATCCACGCGCTGTCATCTCCAAGGCCATCTCGAGAATAGAAAGCATGCTTTTCTCCTTGGTGCTTGCTTGAAACCCTAACTGTTCGATTTCAACAATCCGTCTTTGGATCGCATCGTAACCTTGACAGCATAATTCGATATCAAAATCCTCAGCACGAACAGAGAAATAGGTAGCGTAATATTCAATAGGATGATAAAGCTTAAAATAGGCGGTACGAACGGCCGAGATAACATACGCGGCAGCGTGCGCCTTCGGGAACATGTACTGGATTTTCAGACATGAATCGATATACCACTGAGGTACTTTACATCTCTTCATTTCATCTATCCATTCCTGTGACAATCCCTTACCTTTACGAACGCTCTCCGTAATCTTAAATGCAAGTCCGGCATCCATTCCAGCCTTATAGATCAAGAACAGCATGATATCATCACGACAACCAATAACCGTCTTGATGTTGCAAGTGCCGTTCTTTATAAGCTCCTGAGCGTTACCTAGCCATACACCTGTTCCGTGAGAAAGTCCAGATATCTGCAAAAGGTCAGCAAAACTGGATGGCTTCGATTCAATCAACATCTGACGAACGAATTTAGTTCCCATCTCCGGAACACCATAGGTAGCAACCGGTGAGCGAATTTGTTCAGGCGTAACACCGAGCGCTTCCGTTGAGTTGAACATGCTCATAACCTTCGGATCATTCATTGGAATTGTCGTCGGATCCACCCCGGTTAAGTCCTGCAGCATGCGCATCATCGTCGGATCATCATGACCCAGAATATCAAGCTTGAGCAAGTTCGCATCAAATGCGTGATAATCAAAGTGAGTTGTTTTCCATTCAGCTTTCACATCATCAGCTGGGAACTGAACAGGCGTAATATCTTCAACTTCAATATAATCTGGAACAACTACGATACCGCCTGGATGCTGACCCGTGCTACGTTTGACACCAGTACATCCAGAAGCTAGACGACTAAGCTCAGCCCCGCGCCAACGCTTCTGATGTTCTTCTTCATACTTTTTGGCATAACCAAATGCCGTTTTCTCCGCAACCGTACCAATTGTTCCCGCACGGAATACGCTTTTTTCACCGAACATGACCTTGGTATAGTTATGCGCTTCTGGTTGGTATTCACCTGAGAAGTTCAAGTCAATATCAGGGACTTTGTCCCCTTTAAACCCAAGGAACGTTTCAAATGGTATATCCTGTCCCTCACCTTTTAGCGTGCTGTCACATTTAGGACATTGCTTATCGGGAAGGTCGAATCCACTGGGTACACTACCATCAAGGAACCATTCACTGTATTTACAATCTGAATTTTTACAAATGTAGTGAGCTGGAAGCGGGTTTACCTCAGAAATGCCAAGAAACGTAGCAACAACAGACGAACCTACAGATCCCCGAGATCCTACCAAGTATCCATCCTTATTCGATTTCTTAACGAGCTTCTCGGAGATGAGATAGTTAGCGGAGAAACCGTACTTGATAATCGGCTCCAGTTCCTTCTCAAGTCGTGCTACAACTACCTCTGGCAAATCCTCACCATATATTGATTTAGCTGTATCGTAACATGTATTTCGAATCTCCTCATCTGCTCCATCAATAATCGGGGTGAACAGCTTAGATGGGAACAATTCTAATTCTTCAAAACGATCCGCTAGATCATTTGTATTCTTAACGACGATTTCATAAGCTTTATCTTGCCCTAAATAAGCGAACTCCTCTAGCATCTCGTCCGTGGTTCGGAAGTGAGCATCTGGCTTACGGATATCTTTCAAAGGACTAAAGCCCGTAATACCATGAATCGTAATATCACGGAACAGCTTATGTCCTGGCTCAAGATAATGAACATTACCTGTTGCAATAACCGGTTTGTTCAGCTTCTCGCCAATCTTAATCACTTTGCGAATGGCGTTCTTCAAATCATCTGGACTGGCTACAAAACCTTTATCCACGAGATGCATGTACATTGTAAGAGGCTGTACCTCCAGCACATCATAGAACTGAGCGATCTCTTCAGCTTCTTCCTCTGTTTTGTTCAGAACTGTCTCGAAGAATTCGCCCTTCTCACAGCCTGAGAGAACGATGAGCCCGTCGCGCATTTCAACAAGCTTAGACTTCGGAATGCACGGCACTCTTTTAAAATACTCGGTATGTGACATCGAAATAAGCTTATATAAGTTCTTCTTCCCAATCGGGTTCAGTGCGTAGATCCCACAATGAAAAGGTCTTGTGTTGGATAAATCATTACCGACATAGTCGTTAAGTCGATCCAACATCTTGATGCCTTTCATTTTATCCACATCTGCTAGGAGGCCATTCAAAATACCTGCAAGTGCAATTGTATCGTCAATCGCCCGGTGATGACTCTCTAGTAATACCTTGTACTTATCAGCCAACGTATTCAATCGGTGGTTCCTCATACCCGGATAAAGCAGCCTTGCCAGCTCAAGCGTATCTAAGTATGGATTCTCAAGGATGGGCATTCCGGCATTCTTAAGTGAAGCTTGAATGAAACCCATATCGAATCGTGCATTATGAGCGACAATTACAGCGTCCCCTACAAATTCAACAAAATCTTTGAGTACGGGCTCAAGGTCCGGAGCGTCTTTGACCATCTCATCCGTAATATTCGTTAACTGCTGAATATGATAAGGGATTTTCTCATGCGGGTTAACAAAGGTAGCATATCGATCGATTTCTTTACCCTCGTGCATTTTGACTGCTGCAATCTCCGTAATTTTATTCCGGGTGATCGATAGACCCGTAGTCTCGATATCAAATACGACGTATGTGGCAGTTTTCAGGTCGATGCCCGGCTTCGCTTGCTCTACCACATTGACCGCGTCATTTACGACATTGGCTTCAACACCGTACATCATCTTGATACCGTTCTTTTTGGAGTGCTTATCCGCATCCGGGAAACACTGAACACCACCATGGTCACTAACAGCAATCGCCTTGTGCCCCCATGATGCCGCAGTCTTTATATATTTATCAATGGAAGTTACAGCATCCATTGTACTCATCGTTGTATGGAGGTGAAACTCAACTCGCTTCACTGGTGCATTATCTTTACGTGCTGGTGGTGCCTTCACTTCAGTCAAATCTGAAGGTATCATTACAAGTTCTGGAATCTGCATAAACCGATCAAATTCCACTCGGCCGCGTGCCTTCAACCATTTTCCGTTTTCTAACAAACCAAACACTTTTAGATCTTCTTTTGTTTTAGCAAACATCTTCATCTGAAGTGAATCTGTGAAATCTGTAAGATTGAACGTAAAGAGAGTCATTCCATTTCGAAGTTCCTTACGATCAAGACCGAAAATGGTTCCTTGAATGGTAATCTTCTTCTCTTCATCTTGAATTTCTTGAATCGGAACAGGCTGATCCTTAATTTCATTTCCAACTTGAAGCTTGATGTCGCCTTCTTCCTCTTCTATATCATCCTCGGACTCAAGACTCGTCATAAGGGCTTGAATTACTTCTCGTTCTTCCTCACGTTTCTTCTGTTCGAATTCTTCATAAGCTGCCAGTCCATTATCACCGACACTCATCTTCACTCGAAGATTAAGCGAGAAATACTGATTGAAAAAACGCGTAATCGCCTCATCAATCTGTTTCTTGCGCGCAAGCTCTAGAGACATCCCATCTGACATCGTAAGATGCAATTGACCTTCTTCTACTTCATGCTTGGCTCTAGCCATCCAGCCGTTAACGGATGGAATTTCCCGATGTACCCACTCTAAGAAAAGCCCCCAGTATTCTTGTACAATATCTGCTTCACGAACTGAACCTTGATAACGGAACAAAAATCTAATTTTCGCAATATGGTTCATTTTTTCTTGGATTCTTAAGCAAAAAGTTCTATATACCTCTGACGGAACAAGGTTTTCCTTCGCAATGGTAACCAACCATTCCTTACTGCCGCGGCTTATTTCTACCTGTTCAATCCAGCCGTCCATAAAATAGGGTTCTATCAAACCTGCCGGGACTTCTCCCTGCTTCATCAGCAGCTCAAACCTTTTTCTCTTCTCTTCCGCTGTGCCCATGGTTCCCTCCCCCTGCTTACGAAAAAATGAGACAAAAACAAACGAAAAGCTTCTGAGGCAGCACCCATTCGTCCTGTTGCCCACAGAGCGTCATGCCATCCAGAAGCTTTCCGGAATATTTCTCTTTTATTCTCAAAGCAACTTTCGATATCTATTACTCTATCATATTAGTAAGCTCTTGCGAACAGTACGGTATGATTTGCCTCTTCTCCACATACTAGGCAAGTCTTCTTATGCTCACCTGGCTCAAATGGAATATTTCGGCTTGTAGCCCCTGTTTCCTGCTTCACTGTATCCTCACATGCACCAGATCCACACCAGCCAGCTAGTGTAAAGCCGCGCTTTTCTTCCATGCTTTCTTTCATTTCATCCAGTGTATCTACGGAATAGAAATGATCTTCGCGGAATGCTTTAGCGCGGTTAAACATTTCTTCATGCACCTGATCCAGCATTGATTTTACTTCTTCAACCAGGTTCGCTTGCTCAATTACTTTCTTCTCTCCGGTGATGCGAGATACGAGCACACAAACGCCATTCTCCATATCACGAGGTCCGATTTCAAGGCGTACAGGTACACCACGCATTTCATATTCGTTAAACTTCCAACCTGGACGAACACTTGTGTTGTCGTCTACACGGACACGAACTCCTGCTGATTTCAGTTCTTTGAAGAGCTCATCTGTGCGACCTACAACGGCCTCCCATGTCTTCGGAGGTCCAATAGGAACCATAATTACTTGTGTTGGAGCAACTTTCGGTGGCAATACCAATCCGCGATCATCTCCGTGTACCATAATTAATGATCCAATGAGACGTGTACTTACACCCCAAGATGTAGTGTGTGCATACTCCAGTGTATTGTCACGATTCAGATATTCAATATCAAAGGCCTTGGAGAAATTAGTGCCCATGTAATGGGAAGTACCAGCTTGTACAGCTCTTCCGTCTTTCATCATAGCTTCGATGGAATACGTATCTACTGCACCCGCAAATTTCTCTGACGGTGTCTTCTGACCTTTAATAACCGGAATAGCTAAGTAATTCTCTACAAAATCACAATAGATATCCAGCATCTGCATTGTTTCTTGACGTGCTTCTTCTTCCGTCTCATGCGCAGTGTGACCTTCTTGCCATAGGAATTCACTTGTCCGCAAGAATGGAAGTGTACGTTTCTCCCAGCGAACAACGTTAGCCCATTGATTGATTAGTACAGGGAGATCACGATAAGATTGAATCCACTTCGAGTACATATGTCCAATCATCGTCTCGGAAGTTGGTCGAATCGCAAGACGCTCTTCGAGCTTCTCGCCGGCAGCTTCTGTTACCCAAGGCAGCTCTGGGTTAAAGCCTTCCACGTGTTCTTTCTCTTTCTGGAAAAAGCTCTCTGGAATAAAGAGTGGGAAATAAGCGTTACGGTGGCCCGTCTCTTTAAAGCGACGATCTAGCTCATCCTTGATATGTTCCCAAATTTCAAAACCGTCCGGCTTAAATACGATACAGCCCCGAACTGGTGAGTAATCCATCAAATCTGCTTTTTTGATGACATCAATATACCAACGCGAAAAGTCCTCTCCTTGCGGTGTAATTTCAGTCACGAATTGTTTATCCTTAGACATAAGAATATTTGTCCTCCCATATGAAAAGCGTCAATTATGTAGCTTTAACAAGCTATTATTAGATACTTTAATAATAAAAATAGTCAAAAAAATTTACGGCTCAGTGCGGCTGGCGCACCGAGCCGTAAATTAATCGTTAACCGTTAATTAATCGCAGTATATCGTTATAGGTTACAGCGATCATCAATAGGAATAGCATAGCAAACCCAATGAAATGCACCATACCTTCACGATTAGGATCGATTGGCTTGCCACGAAGTGCTTCCACGCCTAGGAACACAAGACGACTTCCATCTAGCGCAGGCACAGGCAACAGGTTAAAGATACCCAGATACAAGCTCAGTATCGCTGCCCAATAGGTCAGCTGAACGATACCTTGCTTCGCGATCTGCCCTGTCACTTCAAACGTCCGAACTGGTCCTCCCAAGTCATCCATCGAGAATTGCTGAATGAGCTGGCTGAATCCTTGGAAAATGATGTTGGTTGTATCCACCATCGCTTTTCCGGAGCCTGTAATGGTCTCACCAAGTCCTGCCGAACGAGTTGGAAGTTCAGGAACAATCCCGACCTTACCGCCTTCCTGCCCCTCCATAGAACGAGGGGTTAGCGTCACATTAAATACTTGGTCACCGCGGCGTACGGTCCAATCCATCGGCTTGTCCTTTGAATCGGAGATGAGATCAATCATTTTTTTGTAATCTGCACCGATTGCGGTACCATTGACAGTTTCAATGATGTCTCCTTCACGAAGGTTAGCTTCAGCTGCAGGCATGTTCTCCGTAATCTTACCAATCTGTACGTAAGTTGGATTCTCGACCGGAATTCCCGCCATTTGAATATGAAGTGCGAACAATATAAAAGCCAATATAAAGTTCATCACTGGTCCGGCAAAAATAGCAAGCGCCCGCTGTCCAACCGTTTTACTTCCAAACTGACGATTTTTAGGAGCGATTTGTGTTTCGACTCCCTTGGTCACCATCAGCGCCTGAGGGTGAACCTCGTACTGTTGAAATTCTCCATCCACATCTAGACGAAGGGATAAACGCTCCTCCAGATCGATAAACTGAACCTCGCCCCGAATTACATTCTTGCGATTATCAAGCTGATCTAGATAGATTCGCTTCACCTGATTGTCACTATTCACCCTAACGGCAATGGTCTGCCCAGGCTGAATTTCAACCAATTCAGGGTCTTCACCAGCCATTCGGGCATATCCACCAAATGGAAGAAGCCGCAATGTGAATTGAGTTTCGTTACGCTTATAAGAGAACAGTTTCGGACCGAAACCGATCGCGAATTCACGAACTAAAATCCCAGCTCGCTTGGCGAAATAGTAGTGCCCCCATTCATGCACCGTTACGATTACAAAAAACATGAGCACCGTTAAAAAAACAACCTGCACCATTTCCAATATTGACATCCCCCTTTTCCTCTGAGAACGCAGTATGTCCCTATAGATTATCATTATTCTCTTATTGACCACAAGAGAATCACATGTTGTCAGCTTTTTTCAGGGAGAATTTTCGAAATAGCTTTAGATTCCTATAGCTGCGCTGCTAATTCACGAGCCAAGGTGTCACTTTCTTCAATAGCCTCCAAAGCCGGTTCAGGTGTGTTTTGGTGCTTGTTAAGCACGCCTTCGATGATATCCTCAATCTGCAAGAAAGAAATTTCTCCACGCAGAAAACGGGAAACCGCAATTTCATTGGCGGCATTAAATACCGTTGTTGCCGTTCCACCCATTTTACCACATTCATAAGCAAGTCTTAAACAAGGGAACCGGTCAAAATCCATTTCTCGGAATTGAAGTTTCCCAGCTTCCGCTAAAGACAAGCCTTTGGATGGAGAGGGCCAGCGTTCAGGAAATGTAAGAGCATACTGAATTGGCACTCTCATATCTGGGTTTCCAAGTTGTGCGATGATACTGGAATCACGATATTGTACAAAAGAGTGAATAATGCTCTCTGGATGAAGCAGCACTTGTATCTGTTCATAAGGAAGTCCGAACAACCAGTGAGCTTCAATAACTTCCAAGCCTTTATTAACCATTGTTGCCGAATCAATGGTAATCTTGGCACCCATAGACCAGTTTGGATGTTTTAAAGCATCTTCAACCGTTACATTTTTTAGTTGTTCACGTGTGAGATCTCGAAATGATCCACCCGATGCAGTCAAAGTTATAAAATCAACATCCACCCGACGCTCTCCGTTCAAGCATTGAAAAATCGCGGAGTGCTCACTATCGATAGGAATAATGTCAACACCCTGAGCCTTGGCTAAGTCCATAACGAGATGCCCAGCGGTTACTAGTGTCTCTTTATTCGCTAAACCAATCGATTTACCCGCTTTGATGGCCGCTAAGGTTGATGGTAACCCCATACTTCCGACGACTGCGGTAACGACAAAATCGGCTTCCGTGCCTGCTGCGACCTCAATCAAGCCCTCTTGGCCATAATAAAGCTGTGTACCTGCAGGAAGATCTGGACGAATGCGATCCGCCAGTTCTTTCGTAGCAACAGATACCTTTTTCGGATTAAATTCCTTCACTTGTTGTGTCAGCAAATCCACGTTACTACCTGCTGCTAAACCCTCGATTTGAAAGGAGTCACGATATTTTGACACAACATCTAATGTCTGGGTTCCAATGGAGCCGGTAGAACCTAGCACACTAATTTTTTTCATTCCTGCACCTTCCCTTTCATCAGTAAGGCAGAAGACTTAATATATGTACAAATGGGAATACAACAATCCAGCTGTCGCAGCGATCCAAAATCCCGCCATGACCAGGCAAAAGACTACCCGAATCTTTAATGCCGTATACCCGCTTATAAGCCGACTGCACGAGATCTCCAAGCTGTCCAATGACCGCACAAGCAATCCCGATTAACAGGGCGTTGCTGTAAGGAAGCAGCCCATTCGATAAGAGGGCAAAGATCATCGCAGTAAGAACTGCAATGATCACGCCCCCAACAGCACCTTCCACAGTTTTGTTCGGACTGATTGCTGGCCAGAGCTTGGTGCGACCCAGCTTACGACCTACAAAGTAGGCACCTGCGTCACTTGCCCATATCGATGCCAGAAGCAAGAACGTCCAAAACAGACCATGTCCATCAGGTGTGCTTCTCGATTCAGCAATATACATAAAGCCCATTCCGATGTAGATCGACGCAAGAAACAATAGTGAGACTTGCCCAATTGGAGTCTTGTTCTTGCTGAATACCGTAACGAATAAAAAGAGTAGCATCACAAGCCAGATTCCATGCTCCCACGAGAACGGGAACGTTATATCTAACAAATTCCATGGAAAGACAAACATAAGTACACCCAGATAACCTATCGCCGCCGTCCCACCGAAAGGTGCAATTTTTGTCATTCTAGCGAATTCATAAAAACCGATCAGGGACATAGCTAAAACGAGAAGATGATACCAAAGACCGCCCATGAAACATAATCCTAAAAAGACAGCTCCCGCTATAATTCCGGTAATCAAACGCTGTTTCATAACGTCCTATCCTCCATAACTACGTTAGGCCGCCGTAGCGCCGTGTTCTGCGTTGATATTCAGCTACAGCCTCCACCAGATGTTCATTGGTGAATTCAGGCCATAAAGTCTCGGTAAACCACATTTCGCTGTATGCGAGCTGCCACAACATAAAGTTGCTGAGACGCAGTTCACCGCTTGTTCGGATTAATAAATCCGGATCCGGCAAATCACCTGAAAGAAGCTGTTTGCCAATTAGTTCTTCGGTAATATCCTCAGGCCGAAGGGTCCCCTCGCTTATGTCCCGCCCAAGCGCTTTGACACATTCGGTGATCTCCTTGCGGCTGCCGTAATTCAACGCAAAATTCAAAACAAGCCCATCATTATTCGCCGTCCTTGCAACAGCTTCTTTCATAGCCTCCAGCGTATGCGAGGGAAGATCCTCCGGATAACCCATCATAGTGACCCGAACATTTTTCTCAATCAGTTCTTCCAACTCTAGCGCTAGAAACTCTTGCGGAAGCTTCATCAGGAAATCGACCTCATCCTTGGGACGCTTCCAGTTTTCCGTTGAAAAAGCATACATCGTCAATATTTTGATCCCCAAATCATCCGCTGCAATTGCGGTCCTTTTGACTGCCTTCATGCCATTCTGGTGTCCTAGAATCCGCGGTAATCCGCGCTTCTTGGCCCAGCGGCCGTTGCCGTCCATTATGATGGCCACATGCTGAGGGATGTTGTCGGGAGAGAGCCGGAGCGCCTGCTGACTGTCCTCCTGATTCAACCACGATCGAACCCGTTTGATCATTCCATTTCCTCCAGGCATCTTTCTGCAAAAAAGAGACAAACCCCACCTAACCGGAGGGGCCGAAGTCTCTATACTTCCATAATCTCTTTTTCTTTTGCAACGAGCACTTTGTCGACTTCGGCAGTATATTTATCCGTAGCCTTCTGGATATCTTCCTGATGTCTCCGGGACTCGTCCTCGGAAATATCAGTTTTCTCCAACTTCTTAATGTCGTCATTGGCATCACGGCGAATGTTACGGATGGCTACCTTCGCTTCTTCACCGAATTTCTTCGTCATTTTCACAAGGTCAGTTCTACGCTCTTCCGTAAGAGCAGGAATTGACAAGCGAATTTGATTACCATCATTCGCTGGTGTTAATCCAAGATCAGATTTCATGATCGCTTTCTCAATATCACCGAGCGAGGATTTATCCCACGGCTGAATCATAAGCGTACGGGAATCCGGTGTAGTAATATTAGCAAGCTGATTAACCGGAGTTGGAGCTCCGTAATATTCTACTTGAATACGGTCGAGCAGAGATGAACTTGCCCGGCCGGCACGCAACGTCGCGAGATCGCGTTTCAATGACAGGATCGCTTTTTCCATGCGTTCTTCTGCATTCTTTTTCACCGTTTGTGGCATTAGTCTACACTCCCTTTAACGATCGTTCCAATCTTTTCACCTAGAACGACACGCTTAATATTACCTTGCTCCGTAATGGCGAATACAATAAGCGGAATGTTATTGTCCATGCACAACGAAGAAGCTGTAGAGTCCATTACACCCAGGTTTTTATTCAACACATCAAGGTAAGTAAGCTGTTCGTACTTCTCAGCTGTTTCATCCTTAAACGGATCTGCGGAATAAACACCATCCACTTTATTCTTAGCCATCAAAATCACTTCAGCTTCGATCTCAGCAGCTCTCAGAGCAGCCGTAGTATCGGTAGAGAAGTATGGGTTACCTGTGCCAGCGGCAAAGATAACAACACGGCCTTTTTCCAGATGACGGATCGCTCTACGGCGGATGTAAGGTTCAGCAATTTGCTGCATGGAGATCGATGTTTGTACCCGTGTAGGCACACCGATTTGTTCCAATGCATCTTGCAGTGCCAGTGAGTTCATCACGGTTGCAAGCATCCCCATGTAATCGGCAGTCGCACGATCGATACCGTTCGCGCTTCCAGCGATACCACGCCAAATATTACCACCACCACATACAATCGCTACTTCTACGCCGAGTGCAACAACTTCTTGCACCTGTTCTGCGATGGATGTAATCGTCTCCGCATCAATACCATAACCATTTTGGCCGGATAGGGATTCCCCACTGACCTTCAAAATAACTCGTTTAAATACAGGCTGTTCCAAATGTTAACCCTCCACTTTAAGACGGCGCCTTTCGAAAAGACGCCCGTTTGAAAAACGACAGACAGACGCAAAACACTGCTTGACGGCACATAAAAATCGGGTAAAAACTCCGTTTCGCGGGGAAACGTCTATCGACACATCTTCAGGTAGCAGACCGCCTTTAGATGAAGTTGTTCCTTCAAGATAAGGATCGTCTTTACTCCGAATTTTTACACTTTCTTATCTTATAAGAAAACCAAATATATCGATGCACTTCAAGTAGAAACGCTTCTCTCATCCTTATTTAAAAGGATGAGGATCGTTTCCGCGGGAATATAAGCCAAGTATAACACGAAGATTATACTTTCTTACATTTTTAAAAAAGAAGGAACACAAAGTGTTCCACTCTTTTTTAAAAGCTATATTTAGCCTAAATGGCTTATTTATTCACCTGAGACATAACTTCTTCTACGAAGTTGTCAACTTTCTTCTCAAGACCTTCACCAAGCTCATAACGTACAAAACGACGGATGGAGATATTCTCACCGATCGTGCTGATTTTTTCGTTAAGAAGCGTGTTGATCGTTTTGTCTGGATCTTTAACGAAAGATTGATCAAGCAGGCAGTATTCTTCATAGTATTTGTTAATGCGGCCTTCAACCATTTTCTCAACGATTTTCTCAGGCTTACCTTCATTCAGAGCTTGAGCTTTCAAAATTTCTTTCTCTTTCTCTAGCTCATCCGCAGGAACTTCTTCACGACGAACATATTTCGGGCTTGCAGCAGCGATATGCATAGCGATGTCACGTGCAAACTCTTTAAATTGATCTGTTTTACCAACGAAGTCAGTTTCGCAGTTGATTTCAACAAGAACACCGATACGACCGCCACCGTGGATGTAAGATTCTACTACACCTTCAGTTGCAATACGTCCAGCTTTGTTAGCAGCTGCAGACAAACCTTTTTCACGAAGAAGCGCGATCGCTTTGTCGATATCACCATTTGTTTCGTCAAGCGCTTTTTTACAATCAAGCATACCTGCGCCTGTTCTTTCACGAAGTTCTTTTACCGCACTAGCTGATACTGCCATTGATATTCCCTCCAGTTATAATTAGCATATTAATGCTGTTTCTCAGCATTTTTCACATTCTGACCTTAAAAAAAGGGCAGTGAGAGGTTATCCACCTACCAACCACCCTTTTCATTTAATTCAATCTTTATACGTCCAACCTATATTAGGCTGTAGTTTCTTCACCTTGGTGAGCTTCTACAACGGCATCAGCCATTTTACCTGTCAGCAACTTAACAGCGCGGATCGCGTCATCGTTACCTGGGATAACATAGTCGATTTCGTCTGGATCACAGTTAGTATCTACGATACCTACAATTGGGATACCCAATTTGCGAGCTTCTGCAACTGCGATACGCTCTTTACGAGGGTCGATGATGAACAAAGCGCTTGGAAGACCCTTCATGTTCTTAATACCGCCAAGGAATTTCTCAAGACGATCTTTCTCTTTGCGGAGAAGGATAACTTCTTTCTTAGGCAATACTTCGAACGTGCCGTCTTCTTCCCACTTCTCCAGTTCTTTCAAACGATTAATACGTTTTTGGATTGTTTCGAAGTTAGTCAGCGTTCCGCCGAGCCAACGTTGGTTGATGTAGTACATACCACAACGTTCTGCTTCTTCTTTCACGGAATCTTGAGCTTGTTTCTTTGTTCCGACGAAAAGGATTGTTCCGTTCTCGCCAGCAACACTCTTAACAAAGTTGTAAGCTTCCTCTACCTTTTTAACCGTTTTTTGTAGGTCAATAATGTAAATTCCGTTTCTTTCAGTGAAGATATATCTGTCCATTTTTGGGTTCCAACGACGAGTCTGGTGACCGAAGTGTACCCCAGCTTCCAAAAGCTGCTTCATGGAGATTACTGCCATCTTCACACACCTCCTAAGTTTGGTTTTTGTGTGCCCTCCGCCAAGGTCATTTCTCGTTAAGACTCCCATAAGGAAGCACCCCCAACGAAATCTCTTAGCGTGTGTTTTAACACCGTCAATTAATATATCACAGTTAAAAGGCTTATGCAATTATTTTATGTGCTTAAATGCACATTTCTCCTGTTTATACCTAAGATGAATCATTATTCTAATAGAACCTAAAAAAACCGCTCGGAACCTCTTAACGGTTGCCGGACGGCTTTTCAGAAATTTTTTTAATTATCGATTGAAAACTCTCTCCAGCCGTAAACGTGTATGTACCCGTCTGAATTTGAGAATTTATCTTTTTTGCTGAAGCTGCTTTTATAAAAGATACTTTATCGGTAATAACACCCGCTCGCTTCAGGCCTTCAGCTACATGGCTAAGATTGCTTCCCTTCGTAATAACATAGCGAATTGTAGCTTCTTTAGGAGATGAAGGTTCTTTAACAGTAGGAGTATTCGTATTGTTCTTGTTATGATCTGGTTTCTCAGGTGTGTTGGGCGAATCTGGATTCTGCGCATCCGTTACCTTTGAGGGTGGTACTACAGATGTCCCATTTAATTTCCCGCTATCTTGCTTCATCTTCTCTTTCCATTGGTCTTCTGTCATCAGCGGATCTGCTTCATCGACTATAGTTAGGTTGAGTGATTTTGCCCCTTGTTCAATCTCTTCTTTAGTCCATTGCTTCTCCTGTGGCTCAGTAGAAGACATACTGCGTTCACCCATAATGCTGAGCTGAAGTAATACGGCTCCAAGGACGAGGCCAATGCCAAGACCCATCATAAATACACGGTTCTTGATCACGGGGTTTCCTCCTGTTTCGCTAACTGAATGATTAACTGCACCTCTCCACGCTGCATACCCGTAGACTTAGCAATCATATCCATGGACTTACCCGCTTCATACATTTCAAAAAGTGCGGTGTAGCGTCGCTTAATTGTATTTTCAGGAGAGGGATTAGGCTTCTCTATTTCAGTTATTGTAGATGCTGCCTCGTTATCTGCTATAACGGCTCTGTTTCCTGATGACATCATACTCTCTACCGTATTTAGCTTTGTGTCAGTGGTAGAAAGCTGCTGTTCGACAACTAGCAGTCGTTGACGCATTTCATGAATCTGCTCTTGCTGAGAATCTTGCTTAGCAGAATGCTCTTGCTTCATCTGACCGACTAATTGGAGTAGTTGTTCATTTTCAAGCTGAATTTCACCCATATACTGCTCTAAGGTGGTTTCTATCTCTTTGACGATCTGTTCATTATTAACTGTCTCTTCACGGCGTTTAGGCAGCATAAGAGCATAAAGGACAGCTCCAATGCCCAGGAGTACGATATAAATCCATGAGTCCAAAACGATTAACTCCTTTGTGCCAATAATTTACTTTATAGTGAAATGTCCAATATGCGTCCTTTGTAAGGATGCTCTGCAGGTTGTTCTGCGACTTGCTCCTTGGAATCGGAAGAAGAATCTCCACCTTGTTCGGGTGTTTGCCTGCTTCCATCTTCACGAATTGCAGATTCAGCTGTTTCGCTGACCTCTGTACTACGCTGTGCCGCCTGGCGGCTTTGTTTCATTTGTTCTCCGGCTAACAATGTCTGGTCCTGGGTTGGGCGCTGATGGTTCTCTTGTTGAATCTTCCCTGCCTCGCTCGTTCTCGGAACCGCGATCTGCATCTCTACTGATTTCAAACTCAAGCGGAATCACCTCGTCCCTTAATGATTAACCCTCACTTGGCATCTCATATAAGATCCTATTCCTGCACTAAACCAAAGGAACCATACTAATATCACCTTCATGATAATAAAAAGAAACCCGCTGAGTCGGATCCTTTATAAACCGTGTATAGCGTCCAATGACAATTTTGGCCCCGCCATAGATCGTCTTAACAATATCCACCTTCGCAATGGCGGTGTCCTCAAGCATTCGCTCGATCTCAAGCATCCTGTCTTTGATTTCAGCCTGTTCTGCCATATTAGACTTTTTGGTTACATTCAGCTTAACACGAAGAGCTAACTTGTCTGGCGAAAGTTGACCGGACGCAGCTAATTGATTCAGTAAATATAGCGCTTTATCCGTTTTATCCATACTATCAACCTGTTGCTTCAACTGAGCTCGAAGTTCAGCAAGCTCATTGCGTAGTTCCGGCAGAACACCGACTTCAATAACAGTTGCTGTTGACATCGTGTTCCCAATCGTACGAGCAATGACTTTTTCACCAGCTTGAACAACTCCACCCACAATAAGCCCCTTTGTTCCATTACAGATAACATTCTGACCAGCTCGAATATTGGAGTGCATAATACTTTGGCTAATTGTGATATCGGCTCCTGCAATGACATTGCCATCCTGCACAAATGTACTTTTCACATTTTGTCCAGCCTTAACATATCCCTTGTTATATCCGATAATGCCACCTGAAATATCGATTGAACCTTCTGCTTCAAGCTCAGCTCCTTCGACGAAACCTGTAACACGAATATCTCCCGCCGCTTTAATTCTGAACCCTGACAATACATTCCCTCGTATGACAACAGTTCCTACAAAGTCGATATTGCCTACGCTGTAATCAACGTCGCCATTAATTTCATATACGGGAAATACGTTGATTTTACCTTTTTCGGTCTTCGTTAAAAGTCCATCTATAGCAGCATACATAGCTGTTTTTTCTGGATTGATGACGACGTTCTTACCGATCTTAAATTGTGCTTCTTTACCAGGTTTGAATGGAATCTCATCGCCGGTAACTGCTGTTCCAGGAACCCCTGGTTTCGCCGGAATACGAGCTGCGATCAGTTGGCCTTTTTTAACATTATTAAGACGCGTTATTTCCTTATAATCCACTTTACCATCAACCGTTTCGAGTGGACGCAAGTGTTCCTGATCTCCCATTTCAACCCTTAACTCAATCCGACCATTCTCCCCGTGTACAGGCTCAGTCCCGATCGCTACGGGAGCTCTACTATATTGATATTCTTCGGAATGACTGACAATACGACCTAATGTGTCGTGCTGAAGCCCGTAGCGGATTTGGTGGCCTCGGAGAAATTGTT
This sequence comes from Paenibacillus sp. FW507-14B1B, assembly GCF_058781425.1. Lineage (NCBI taxonomy): Bacteria > Bacillati > Bacillota > Bacilli > Caryophanales > Paenibacillaceae > Paenibacillus > Paenibacillus sp. FW507-14B1B. The sequence continues at coordinate 340,831 of NZ_JBYSWS010000002.1, forward strand.
CAAGGGCTTCGATACTACATGTAAAACCCTCATCCCAATCAGACATCTGCACATAGGCTACTGTCTTATCATCCGAAAACGTGACATTAAAGTATTTATCAAGCGCATAATCAACAGACAATCCGTGAACCCCCTTCCATATTGGCAAGCGTCAATCGTTCTGCATTAACAAATCCCGATCCTTGTCAAGCGTGCCTCTTAGCCTTAGAATCGCTTTGGAATGAAGCTGCGATATTCTAGATGGAGACAACGACATGACCTCGGCGATTTCACTAAGCGATAGATCTTCGTAGTACAGTAAGGAGACAACTGTTCTTTCTTTTTCCGTCAACTTTCCAATCCCTTTCACTAGGGACTCGTGCAAATAAAATTCATGCACTTTATGATCTGGATTTTTTGCTTTTTCGTCTACCAAAAGGTTCATTCGAGTCTCTGACTCTTCTTCACGAATAGGATCTTCTAACGAGCTTAGAGTCATTACTGCAACTTCCTGCAGCATATGTCTAAACTCCTTTTCAGAAACTTCAAGATAATCGCTCATTTCGGAATCACTAACAGTTCTGAGATACTTCTGCTCCAGCTGTTGATAGGCTGATTCGATCTTTTTTGCTTTCTCACGAACAGAACGAGGGACCCAGTCTCCTTGACGGAGTGAATCCAGTATGGCACCTCGAACACGCCACGATGCGTAAGTTTCAAACTGGAGTCCACGTTTATAGTCAAACTTCTCAATGGCATCAATCAGGCCCATAACCCCATTACTTGCTAAATCGCCTTTAGAAACGTTACGGGGTAGCCCGATTGCCAATCGGCTTGAAACATAGTCAACGATGTGTAAATGGTACTCGATTAGCTTCTTCTTTGCTTCTTGATCTCCATCTTCCTTCCATGCTTCCCATAAATCCATATGGTTGAGGGGAGAAGCTTTGCGCTCGTCCAATTGCCTTCACCATCCTTATTTTTCTGTCAGGTGACGAACGGCCTTGGCCAGTTCTTCGGGATCCTTAGTTGAAACCAATTTCGGAGGATTTAATGGGACAAACCCCTTACCCTCTTGATTCTGCTCTGGTTCCGGTTTAATAAGACTCATGAGTTCTTTATCTTCATCCGGTGTTGTCATATCAAGTCTATTTCCTAGCTGCCCAATAGCGGCCTCGTCAGAAGTATCAAACCCTTCAGTAGGTTTAAATGCTAGAGTGAAGACCCATCTGAGCAGGTACGCTAATGCAAACCATATTACAAATGCTATTAAAGCCCTATTTAAACTTGTCATCCACAGATTGTTTCGTAAAGTGAATAGAAACGTAAATACAAATCCGGCTAATCCAGCTAACAAATTAAATCGTATATTTCCTATCATGGCTACAATTCCTTTATACCCTTTTGTACACTACGTATGGTAAATATACCCGTTGAGCAGTTCAATTCAACCGTTCTTCCGTAATTTCCTCCGGTATCTTCCCCAATCAGTGGAATCCGTAGCTGTTCCAATATATCTTTACAAGACTCCACATTCCGAGGTCCAATCCTCATGCTGTCACCTGCACCAGCAAAAGCAAACATCTGCGCGCCACCAGCCATCTTTGCGACTAACCTTCCTTGCGAAGCCCCCATATCCTTGAGCTTAGTTAAAAGAAATGGAAGGGCCGTATCTGCATACTTAGCCAAATTCACTTGGCCTTCTCTGGCAATGGAAGATGTGGGAAGCATCACATGCGCAAGGCCTCCAATCTTTAGCAGTGGATCATATAAAGTCAACCCCACGCAAGAGCCCAAACCTGTTGTGCGAATGCATCCACTCGGACCCACAACGTTCAAATCCGCCATTGCCACTTTTACTACACTTTGTTCGTCAATCATTCTCTAGAGGCACTCCCAAAGCTTCGAATATTTGAGCAAATGACTGAGGATCAGGTATTAAGAAAAACTGTCCCTCCACTTCATAATGCCCTTCCAAGAACGTGGTATTGATTAGCAAAGCATCATCGCCCATCTCGCCAAACTGGAGAAGGCCATAGCTTAATATCGCACCTGCCATATCCATCGCCAGCCCTGGAACAGTCGGTGTCATCGAGAGCTTGGTGAAATCAGCTAACGAAGATAAATAAGACCCTGCTAAGATGTTTCCAATCTCATTCAGTGCAGATTGCTCCATCTCTGAGAATTCAACATCATGCAGCACTTCAATTCCAGCCAATCGCTGAAGAAGTTTCTTTCCGGCCTCAGGACTCATGATAAAAAAGAGATTACCCGGTGCGTCACCCTCAACTCGGAGGAAGACTGCAATGACGATTCGTTCAGCTCCTCCAACACTTTCGGCTATCTCTTCAAACGATAGGAGTTGAACGGTTGGTACTGCCATATCAATCGGCTTATTCAAGAGTTGGGAGAGGGCGGTTGCGGCATTACCCGCCCCTATATTGCCAACTTCTTTGAGAACGTCCATTTTGAAGTCTTTATCATACTTGAAGAGATCCACCAGACTATTCCTCTAGACCTTCAAGTTGAATGATTTCACTTTTGTTTAGAACCTCAGACAGGTTAAGCATAACAAGCAGGCGCTCGTCATCAATCTTAGCTACACCGCGGAGATACTTCGCTTTCACACCACCTACAACTTCTGGTGGAGTATCAATACTGTCGCTGTTTAAATCGATAACATCACTAGCAGAATCCACTATAAATCCAACCTGCATTTCATTAACGGAGACAATGATGATTCGAGTCTGATCGGTATATTCAGCTTCTGGCAAACCGAAACGCCCACGGAGATCAATTACAGGAATGACTACACCACGAAGATTTACAACGCCTTTAATAAATGCATATGTTTTGGGAACACGAGTAATTGGCATAAGCCGCTCAATCGTCTGAACCTTTTCAACTTCAATTCCATACTCTTCACTGCCGAGCTTAAAGACGATTACTTTTAATTCTTCTCCCATTTAAAACCCTCCTTATAATTTCACACTCTACTACCTAGCTGATATGTTGCTAAGTTCCTGCTACTTGATAAATGCATTGGGATCAATAATGAGTGCCACTTGTCCATCTCCGAGAATGGTAGCTCCGGAAACACCCTGTATCGAAGGTAGATACTTACCCAAGTTTTTAATTACGATCTCGTTCTGACCGATAAAATCGTCAATAGCCAAAGCAGCTAAACGCTCACCTTTACGAATAACAACAATTTCGGTTTCTTCCTCAGTCGATTCATCAAAATCTGGAACTTCAAACACACGGCTAAGTGATATAAGCGGAATATGGGCTTCCCTGAACGGAATCATACGCGTACCGTGAACTGTACGAATCTGAGCTTGTTTAATAATTCCCGTTTCCACGATCGATGTCAGTGGGATTGCATATTTCTCAGAGCCCATCTTTATAAGCATTGCAGCTATGATGGATAGCGTTAGTGGAAGTTGTACTGAGAAGTTCGTCCCTTTACCAGGCGTTGAATATATTGTGACATTACCACCTAAGGAATTGATCTTTGATTTAACTACATCTAAGCCTACTCCCCGACCCGATACATCGGATATTTTCTCAGCCGTACTAAATCCTGCTGCGAACAAGAGTTGATGAGCCTCTTCATCAGACAGAGCAGCTGCTTGTTCCTCAGTTACAACGCCCTTTTTAATAGCACTATTGATGATATTTTCCCGAATGATTCCGCGACCATCGTCTTCGATCTCAATAAACACATGATTTCCACTGTGGAAAGCTCTTAGATGAACCGTTCCCGTCTCTGACTTTCCAGCTGCAACTCGATCAGCAATTGGCTCAACACCATGATCGACAGAGTTACGAATTAGATGAACCAACGGATCCCCAATCTCATCAATCACGGTGCGATCAAGTTCGGTCTCAGCACCTGTGATGATAAGATCAATTTTCTTATCCAAGGATTTGGCAAGATCGCGCACCATTCGTGGAAATCGATTAAATACAGTATCCACAGGTACCATCCGTAATTTAAGTACGATATTCTGGAGGTCACTGCTAACCCGGCTCATATGCTCAACGGTATCCGTTAGTTCCTGATTCTTGGCTTCATTGGCAAGCTGCTCCAGACGCACACGGTCGATCAACAGTTCACTAAATAGGTTCATCAATACATCAAGACGCTCAATGTCCACCCTGATTGTTCGAGATGGCGCGGCTGTGCCGGTATTTTTGGATGGAGCTTTACTTGGGGAAGGAGCACCACTTCCTTCATTTTTAGATGAAGTTGTTGCGTTAGTGTCAGCCGTTGTAGAGCTTGTCTCGTTCTCTTTTTGAACTGGTTCGGCTGTTGCCGCACTCTGCTGAACCATCTGTTGCAATGACTCATGATCCAAATTAGTTACTGTTGCTGTATCCATTTCTGAAATATTCAAAATTTGGCTTTCAAGATTAACTGGATCTTTCTGGGTAATAAAGTACAGCGAGAACGTTTGGTCGAATTCTCCCTGCTCAATTTCCTGGACATCTGGATAAGTCTTAACGATCTCACCCGATCTTTCCAGCAGTTCAAATACCATATAGGCTCGTACTGCCTTAAGCTGGCAGTCTTCCCGAAGTTTTACCTGGATATAGAGTACCTTATGACCCTCTGCAATAGATTGATCAAGCACCGAGTACTGAAATTCATCCAGTTCAATACCCGGATAAACCGGAGCACTGTCTGGTTGCTGTGCTGAAGCAGCTTCTGCTGATGGAGCGACTGCGCCTTCACCACGTACGATAGCTTGAAGTGAAGCTACAATAGAGGAAACATCAGCCTTCCCTTCTCCACCCTGTACAATATCTTGGACCATGGATTCAAGTGCATCTAAGCTTTTAAATAATGTGTCAAAAATAAAATCTTGCATTTTTAGCTTTTCATTCCGAACCAGGTCCAGCACATTCTCCATTTGGTGTGTCAGAGATGCCAGATCTTCAAATCCCATTGTTGCTGCCATCCCTTTTAAGGTATGAGCTGAACGGAAGATCACCTGTACTATACTTAAGTCATCCGGACTGCTTTCCAATTGAAGCATATTTTCATTTAATGACTGCAGATGATCATTCGACTCATCAATAAACATGGATAAATATTGATTCATGTCCACTTCCGAGATACCCCCTCTATGAGTTTCACTTACCGAGATTTACTGCTTGTACCAATTCCCCTGCAATATTTTGCAGTGGTAGTATATTGCTTACACAACCTAATTCAACGGCTGAACGAGGCATTCCATACACAACGCAAGTCTGCTCACTCTCAGCAAAAGTTGAGGTAACTCCAGAGTCGTAAAGTTCTTTCATCATTCTCGCACCGTCACTTCCCATCCCCGTCATCAACACAATATGGCGTTTCAGATTAGTGAGTGGTAACAATGATTCAAACAGCACGTCAACCGAAGGGCGGTGACCATTACAAGGATCACCCTTACGGATTGAAATCTGGTACTGTCCATTCCCAGAAGAATACATCGTCATATGGTTTCCACCCGGTGCGATATAAGCAGCCCCAGCGCGTAAGAACATTCCGTCTTGTGCTTCCATAACATCCAGATCACTAAAGGAATCCAGTCGCTGAGCCAACGATTTCGTAAAGTTTGGTGGCATATGCTGAACAATCACAATCGGAGCTGGGAAATTCGCTGGTATTTGCTCCAGTAAAACCTTCAAAGCTCTGGGTCCGCCTGTAGAGCAACCTACTGCTACGATTTGAGTAAAGTTCCGCTGCACGATACGGTCTTGAACAGTGTCACTCTTAACTCCCAAACTTTCCTTACGATCTGGGCTAACCATCTTATTAGGAGAAAGAATATCGCTTTTTCTACTATTAATGACTGGGGCCAAAGCTTCCCTCTCTTTAAATATCGGTTCTGTGCCACGGATCATTTGGTTATCTTTATGATTTTCATCGCCAAGCAGCCGATCCGGTATCAGCGGTTTAGGAGAAGGTTGCTCTACATTTTTCTTATGGATATGTTGAATACTTGAAACATCTTTACGCACCGATCTTTGAATCGGGGTCTTTAGCGGCTCGTCCACACGTAACGAGCTTGATCGGTCGGAAGGCCTTGGCGAAAGACGACTAGCTTTTGATTTCTCTTGACGTTTCTGCTCTTCTTCCTCCCACAATGCCCTCCGCTCTTTGGCTTGCATTGCTGCTTCTAGCTGACAGAGCAATTCCCTGCCAACCTGTTCTATGTCCTGTGCATTTAATATAGAAGGCTTACGTATGAAATCAAAAGCGCCAAACTCCAGTGCAAGAATTGTTTCTCGCATCCCCTGCTCATTAACGCCTGACAACATGATGACTGTTTGATTCTCTGCTTCCATAATGGACTTTAGTGCATCAAGACCATTCATTTCAGGCATTTCTACATCCATCGTGATAACATCAGGGCTCAGCTCTTTGACTTTCTCAACGGCTTCCTTGCCGTTACTTGCAGTACCTACGACTTGAAACTGGTGATCCCGTTCAATTAGATCGGAGAATATCTTCCTCATAAACGGTGAATCATCTACCACCAGCACACGAAATGGCTTCACCTAAGTCCACCTCTGTTCCCTTATAGTCAAAAAAAAGAATCATTACGTTCGTTTAAGCCACCGCTGCATGAATCCCTTGATTCCAGTAAGGGGGCCTGATTCCGGGGGTACCGGAACAGCCAGGTAACGAAGAGCTAATCGCTTTACATCTCGTGTTGCATCACACGTTGGAAAAGCAATTGAGAATGGAATCTGACGCTTTACGGATTTCACAACAAATGGATCATCCGTTACGTAACCTAACATTTTTATATTTAAATTCAGAAACCTGTTTGCCGTTAAAATGATCTTATCTGATGCTTGTCTCGCTTCTGATTCATCCCCAGCTTTATTGACTACCAAGCTAAAATCAACTTCAGGATAGCTCCCATGAACGACCTTAATTAATGCATAAGCATCTGTAATAGACGTCGGTTCAGGTGTAGTGACCACGAAACAGTGATCTGCAGAAGTAATAAATTTCATATTTTCTTTAGAGATCCCCGCACCCGTGTCAAACAGAATATAATCCATCTCAGATGATATACGTTCAATTTGTGAGATGAAAAAATTCAAATCCTCCTCAGATAAAGAGAGCATATCTACTATTCCGGAGCCACCCGCTATGTACGGAAGATCTCCAGGCCCGTATTGAATAACATCTTCGATGTTCTTTTCTTTACGAAGCAGGTGATACAGACTGAATCTCGAAGATACTCCCATAAGCACATCAATGTTCGCCATTCCAATATCGGCATCAAATACCAGTACTTTTTTTCCCATTGATTTAAGTGCTAGGGCAAAATTCAGTGTGAAGTTTGACTTACCAACTCCCCCTTTACCACTGGATACCGTGATAATCTTAGCTGAACCTCTCGAAGCCGATCTGGTTGAATCTGTAAATTTGGTAGAAGCTAGTTGCCTGAGCGCTTGAGCTTGATCCGTCATATCCAGCGCTCTCCAAGCAACATCTTGGATAACATCACAGTATCCGGCATTAAAAGATCATCAGGCACGTTTTGACCATTGGTCATGTAGGATAGTTTAAGTGGATAAGCATCCAGAAGATCAAATAATGAACCATAGCTTCCGGTTTCATCAAGTTTCGTTAAGATCACCTTATCTAAACCAAACTTGCTGAAATGATTCGTTATCTCAACCATGTCACTACTCTTTGAAGTCAGACTCAGAACAAGATAGGTTTCGCTAGAATCAGATTCTGTTAATAGACTCTGTAATTCAGCTACCAGTAACTCGTTACGGTAGTTGCGACCTGCGGTATCCATCAATATTAAATCGCAGGCTTCCAAACGGTGCATTGCCCGCCTCATATCCCCTGGTGACTGAACCACCTCGAGCGGGACATTTAGTATGGAAGCATACGTCCTAAGCTGCTCAACGGCAGAAATTCGGTACGTATCTGATGTGATGAAACCTACTTTACGTTGATACTTGAATAGCTGTTCTGCTGCTAGTTTAGCGATCGTTGTCGTCTTTCCTACCCCTGTAGGACCAGCAACATATACAATTCGAGTATCTCTTTTTATACCGCCACCAAAGCGACCATCTAAAAATGACTCAATCTGTTCTAAAACAGCATTGCTTAGCTGTTCATCTGTTAACGTCTTTCCACTTTCATTCCATTGCTCCGCTATAGGAAGTAACCATCTTTCCGATAGAAGATCTGATAACCCCTGTTTACTAAACTGTTCTCTTACAGACTCCAAAACTGTAGGAAGCTCCTGTGAGACTTGACTTTGACGTGATAACTTAGCAATCCACTCTTTCATCTCTCGAAGCTCTTCTAGCAGCTTTTGCTCGGAGCTAGTCTGAGCATTAGGGTTCACGATTGCTTTCCCTTGAGACTTTACTGAGGAAGTTGCAATCTCGTTGTTGCTCTGCTCATTAGTGTCCGTATGGAACAATTCATTATGTTCAGGTTGACTGTTATCTGACTTACCCGACGCAGTTTGAGCCATCGCCGCTACTAGATCAACTGCCGATCTCTCACGATCGGCTAGCTCCTCCGAATTCTCTACTTCCAGCTTTGAATGTTTCGAATTCCCCTCAGTTACTGTTCCATTCTGATCCTGAGAAACAGAATTCGAGGTCTTTTTATAGGCTTGAGGTACTATATTCCTTGGCATGGGAGTGAAAGGTGTGTTCGTCTTTTCCGTACTAGCCTGTTTGTCCGCTTTTGATTTCTCTTCTTTATCCACTGCTGCGATGACTTCAATCTTCTTTTTGGTGAATAGCCCCATAATTCCGCCAACTTTAATCTCTTTCGAGCTTAAGATAACCGCATCACTACCGAGTTCTTTACGAATATGCAGCATGGCTTCCGGCATCGTGTCAACGATATATCGTTTCACTCTCATAAATTCACCACTCCGACGCTTTGAATTTCGACATTGGGTTCAAGTTCACTGTACGAAAGCACGGGTATATCCTGCATGCTGCGTTCAATAACTTGACGAAGATACATCCGAATCGCAGGGGAGGTTAACAAGACTGGCTGCTGACCCATTTGAATCAAACGATTCACCTGTTCGCTAAGCTTTTGGAAAACATTTTGAGTCGATACTGGGTCCATAGCGATATAACTACCCTGATCACTCTGTTGTACGCTTTCCGCGATCTTCTTCTCTAGAGCTGGTCCCACCGTAATAACTCGCATCGCTTCCCCTTCTTGCACATATTGCTGTGTAATTTGGCGCGACAGTGATTGTCTAACATATTCCGTAAGGACATCGGGATCTTTAGAATAGTGTCCATAATCAGCTAGTGTTTCAAAAATAGTAACCAGATCTCGAATGGAGATCTTCTCCTTCAAGAGCTTAGCTAATACTTTCTGCACATCACCAATTGTAAGTACGGACGGAATAAGCTCATCAACCAGAACAGGGTAACTTTCTCGAATATTGTCGACCAATGTCTTCGTTTCTTGTCTTCCAAGCAACTCATGAGCATGTCTCTTAATCAGTTCAGTCAAATGGGTAGCGACCACGGATGGCGGATCAACTACCGTATATCCCGCAAGCTCTGCCCGCTCTTTAGCAGGCTCGTCAATCCAAAGTGCAGGAAGACCAAAAGCTGGCTCTGTCGTTTCAATACCTGTTACAGAATCATCCTCATACCCTGGACTCATAGCAAGATAGTGATTTAATAATAATTCACCACCGCCGACAGCATTCCCTTTAATTTTTATGACATATTCGTTCGGTTTTAGTTGAATATTGTCGCGAATACGAATAACAGGTACCACAAGACCTAATTCAAGTGCGCATTGTCTACGAATCATAATGATCCGGTCAAGCAGGTCACCACCTTGTTGTGTATCTGCTAGTGGAATCAGACCGTATCCAAATTCGAACTCGATAGGATCTACTTGCAACAGATTGATAACACTTTCTGGACTCCGTACTTCTTCAATCTGTTGTTCTTCTTCCATCTGTTCAACCTCCACCTGCTTCCGCTCCAGATTACTCTGCATTCGTCTTGCAGCAATAAAGAGAAGCACCGCAATAGGAAAGGTTGTTATGAAATGAATCGGGGTAAACAATCCTAGAAATGTCACGGTAACCGCAACTATGTACAACAATTTTGGATATGAGAACAATTGCCCTGCCAAATCATCAGATAAATTACCCTCAGATGAGGCACGAGTGACAATAAGACCAGCAGCTGTGGAAATTAAAAGTGCGGGAATCTGACTCACCAAACCGTCACCAATTGTCAGTATTGAATACGTGCTCATCGCTTTAGCAAAAGGCATACCATGTATAGAAATACCAATGATAAATCCGCCAATCAGGTTAATCAAAAGGATAATGATTGATGCAATAGCATCACCTTTAACGAACTTACTCGCACCATCCATTGCACCGTAAAAGTCTGCTTCACGTTCAACCTTACGCCTGCGTTCGCGAGCTTGATTTTCATTGATCATGCCGGCATTCAAATCAGCATCAATACTCATCTGCTTACCCGGCATTGCATCGAGTGTAAATCTTGCTGCTACTTCTGCGACACGCTCAGAACCTTTCGTAATGACGATAAACTGAACAACTACAAGAATGAGAAACACGATGAACCCGATCGCGATTTCTCCACCAGCAATCCAGCTTCCGAAAGTAGCAACAACTTCACCCGCTTTACCTTGCGATAGAATAAGTTTGGTTGTTGAGATATTGAGCGACAAGCGAAAAAGTGTGGTTATCAGCAATAGAGATGGGAAGATCGAAAAATCGAGCGCTTCCTTTGTATTCATTGCCACAAGTAATATCATGAGTGCAAGTGAGATATTAACAATAAGCAGTACATCCAATAGCCATACAGGGATCGGAAGAATCATCATGAGTACAATACCGATGACACCCGCTAGTACAGATATTTCTTTTATTTTCACTGCTGCCGGCCTCCGATCCCTAGTTATTTCGCTTTACCTTTAAGTTTGTATACATAAGCCAGCACTTCGGCTACAGCTTGAAACAAGTCACCGGGAATGGAATCCCCGATCTCTGCTCGTTGGTACAACGCACGTGCCAGCGGCTTGTTTTCCATGGTTATCACGCCATTCTTCTTGGCGATCTCTTTGATTCGCAGTGCCATATAATCCTGACCTTTAGCAATAATCTGCGGTGCTTCCATGGAGGAACCATCATACTTAAGCGCTACAGCAAAGTGTGTAGGGTTCGTTATAATGACATCAGCGTTCGGGACTTCCTGCATCATCCGTTGCAGTGCCATACGCCTTTGTCGTTCACGAATCTTACCTTTGATCAGCGGGTCCCCTTCCATTTTTTTGTACTCATCCTTAATGTCTTGCTTGGACATTCTTATGCTCTTCTCATGCTCATATTTCTGATATATGTAATCTAGCACAGCTAGAACGATGAGCCCTACCGCGATTTTGATACCAAGAGAAACGGTTACGTCTGCTGTAAACTGAAATATAGCTGTCGGACTCATCAAAGATAATGAAGACAAACCTTGTCTTGCACCCCACAGCGAGGTATAAACCAGATAGCTAATAATACTTAATTTGAGAATCGATTTTAGAAACTCTGCAAGAGAACGCATAGACGCAATATTCTTAAATCCTTTGATTGGATCAATCTTACTGAACTTCATCTTCAAAGATTCTCCTGTTAGAAGAAACCCTACCTGCATGTAGTTAACGGCTAATGCGATTACAAATACAACAAGAAACACTGGAGCAAGTAGTAGCAAGATTTGAATCCCGTATTCTCCGAGGAGCATGATCGTGTTATCTACCGTAACATCCATGGATAGACGGTTCAGGAACACATCGGTGAACAGCCTTACCAGATGGTCTCTGATATAATCACCAAAGATCATAAGGCATAAAAAAGCAGCCATTAGAACCGATGAACCAGACAACTCCATACTTTTAGCAATCTGCCCTTTTTTACGGGTTTCCTGCCTCTTCTTAGGCGTTGCCTTTTCCGTCTTCTCACCGCTATCACCAGCGAATAGCTGCAGATCAATGCTGTACTTCAATGTCACCCCTACCACTCCTAATTTCACCCCGCTGGTCTATTGCCGATCGTTCCCAGCAGTTTCTGCATAGCTTCGAACATTTCAGCAAACAGATGATCAAACAGCGCTACTAGTCCTGGCATAAGCAGAAAAAGCAGAACCAACCCTACGATAATCTTCAAAATGATCCCGATTACAAACACATTAAACTGAGGTGCTGTTCTCGCCAAAAATCCGAGTCCAACGTCAGTTAGGAATAGTGCCGCTACTAGCGGTGCGGCCATTTGCAGAGATAATACAAATGAATGTGCAAAGGTTGTAATCAAAAAATCAGCTACACTTCCATCCTGAAACTTCGTAAAGACATTCCCTGTGATCGGCATCCAATCATAGCTGTACATAATCGCATCAAGCAGATAATGGTGTCCATTCATGCTTAGAAACACGAGAAGTCCTAACATATATTTAAAGTTACCGATCAGCGGTGTTGAAGCTCCAGTAAATGGATCAATCACATTTGCCATACTGAAACCGATCTGAATATCTATCAGGGCACCTGCTGTCTGAACGACAGCCATCATCAAAAATGCAGTAAATCCAAGTAATAACCCTACTAGAACCTCCTGCATAATCAGCAGAATGTAGGACATATCTTGAGCGACTGTCTGGCCAAGACCAGAGCTAAGAAACACGAGCACCGCAATCATAAAAGAAAATCCAATTTTATACTGTGTTGGAACACCTCGGGACGAATAAATCGGCGCTACAACAAAAAATGATGTTATTCGACAAAAAATAAGCATAAAGACAGGAATACTTTGTTCCAACCATTCCATGAACACTCAGCCTATCCAATATATTTGTGGAGGTTTTCTAAAATCCCACGAGTAAAATCCACAAGTGTTGTTAATATCCAAGGACCAAACAGCAGTAGTGCGAGCAATACAACGATTATCTTCGGTACGAAGGCAAGTGTTTGCTCTTGGATTTGTGTCGTTGCTTGAAATATACTGATGACTAATCCCACGACCAACGCGAGTACAAGCATCGGCGCACTTACTTTAAGCACGATAAAAACTGCCTGTCCCGCTAAACCGATAATAAACTCAGCACTCACGGCGAGTCCTCCTGTACTTGAATTACTTGCCGCTACGGATTGAAGCTCATTAACAATGACTTCACAACGAGATACCAGCCGTCAACTAACACGAACAGTAGTATTTTGAACGGCAGCGAGATCATGACCGGTGGTAACATCATCATCCCCATAGCCATCAAGACACTCGCTACAACAATATCTATAACAAGAAATGGAATAAAGATCATGAAGCCCATTTGAAATCCGGTCTTGAGTTCACTAATAGCAAACGCCGGCACTAAAACCGTAAGCGGGATATCCTGATAATTGTCTGGCTTTTCGGCTCCCGTGTATTTCATAAATAGCAATAAATCTTTCTCTCGGGTATGCGAGAACATGAATTTCTTCATGGGCTCCTGAGCCTTGTCCAGCGCCTCAACCTGCGTCATTTCTCCTTTAAGATAAGGCTGCAATGCAACATCATTCATCGTTGAGAATGTTGGAGCCATGACAAACAATGTCAAAAATAACGCTAGACCAATCAGTACCTGGTTCGGAGGAGTCTGCTGTGTACCTAGAGATGTTCTTACAAACCCTAGAACAATAACAATTCGCGTAAAACTCGTCATCAGGACAAGAATTGCGGGAGCCACACTTAATATCGTGATCAAAAGAATCAACGATATAGCACTCGTCCCCGGCTCATCTCCGCTATTACCAATCTGTAAATCAATATTCGGAATCGGATCCGCCCAAGCCGAGGTGGTCAGGATCAATCCGATCAACATGAGCAACGTGACAGCAAACGCAATCTTTTTATTCATGAATCTTTATGATCCTCCCGCAGCAATTCTTCAACCTTTTGTTTCCTGCCCGGTACGCTGCGGAGCTTCGATTCAAACACCTCATGAAAAGATGATGTATCCTCAAGCTCAATATCCTCAGACTTCTGTTCCTTACGGAACCGTGCCACAAAGTTAGCGATAAACGGCGGCAGAACTCCTGAATTCATTCCATATTCCTGTTCTAACGAGGTAAGAATAAGTGCAACTTCAGTTGGATCGGAAATCTTGTCGATGAGCGAGACATTTTCACCAACACCGATCAGGTAAATACTGCCTCCTACCTCTACTAACTGAATGGATTTGTTCGGGCCGATTCCAACCGCACCAAGTGTCCGGATGGAACGGCCCTGCATCCAACTCTGATTCTTTCGGCCTAAAAACCGAATCAGAATGACTATGGCTGTTACGATAATAGCGAGAACAATAAATACATAAAAAAGTTGAAGATAATACCCTGACGTATCCGATCCTAATCCCTCTGAAGCTGCTATCATAACCAAACTACCTTACACGCCAAGCGTTTTGTTGATCGCTTCAATAACACGGTCAGACTGGAATGGCTTCACGATAAAGTCCTTCGCGCCAGCTTGGATAGCGTCGATAACCATCGCTTGTTGTCCCATAGCAGAACACATAATAACTTTAGCGTTAGGATCAACTTTTTTGATTTCTTTCAAAGCAGCGATTCCGTCCATTTCAGGCATTGTAATATCCATCGTGATCAAGTCTGGACGAAGCTCTTTAAATTTCTCGATCGCTTGCGATCCGTCCTGTGCCTCTCCTACTACCTCGAACCCGTTCTTTGTCAAAATATCACGGATCATCATTCTCATAAATGCAGCGTCGTCCACAATCAGAATTCTGTTAGCCATTGATTAAAAATCCTCCCTAAATATGTGCTATTGTAATTTTTGTATTCGGTCCCATTGACTTACGATATCTGTAACACGGACGCCAAAGTTCTCGTCAATAACAACAACTTCACCTTTGGCGACGAGCTTGTGATTCACAAGAATGTCCACAGGTTCACCAGCGAGCTTGTCCAGTTCAATGATAGATCCTTGAGACATTTCCAAGATATCCTTAATTTGCTTCTGGGTCCTCCCTAATTCTACGGTGACTTTAAGGGGAATGTCCATCAGTAAGTTCAGATTGTTTTCATCCACCTGAGCGTACGGTGCATTTTGCAGGTTTGCGAATTGCACAGGCTGTACATTAACATTACGATTTGGCATTCCGCCATATTGTTGTGGTGCATGCTGATAAGGTACCTGTTGTCCATATGGCATTGATGTAGGCATTTCTCCTCCACCCATCATGCCTTGGTTGTATCCATAACCTTGATCCTGTGGATATCCTTGCGGATGCATTGGCATTTGCTGTTGCATTGGTGCTTGATTTTGTGGTTGTACCTGCTCTTGTACAGGCTCAGATATTGGAGCTTCAACTGAGGCTGAAGATTGAGCCGTTGGGGCAGGCTCTTCTGCTCCATTAATCAACGTATTAACCATATCCTTTGCGAACTCGATCGGTAGAAGCTGCATAATCGAGGAATCGATTAAGTCACCAATAATGAGTCTAAAAGATATTTTAATCAGCGTCTCTTCAACAGGTAATTTATTAACCCCATCACCACTTGACATATTCAGGATATCAATTCCTGGTGGAGAAATGTTCACGAATCGGTTAAAGATCGTGGACATGCTCGTAGCCGATGACCCCATCATCTGGTTCATAGCTTCCTGTACAGCGCTAATATGAATTTCGTTCAGCTCTTCTTCCTGAGGATCCCCCTCTCCCCCAAGCATCAGATCTGCAATAACCTGTGCATCCCTTGTCTTGATTACAAGAGAGTTAATCCCTTCGAATCCGTCGACATAAGTAACATGAACAGCCACGTGTGGCTTTGGAAACTCTTCTTCAAACTGGCTTCTAGAAATAATAGATACTTTTGGAGTTGTGATATCTACTTTTTTGCCAAGTAATGTGGATAGAGCAGTTGCTGCGCTACCAAATGTGATGTTGCCGATCTCACCTAACGCATCTTGCTCCAAAGGTGTTAATACTTCATCAACACTTTGCACCGAAGGAGAAGAGGGTGATGCCATTTCCGTTTGCTTTAACAATGCATCAATTTCTTCCTGGGATAAATAATCTTTACTCGTCAATTTCTTCAGCTCCTTCGCTGACGATTTCATCGATCTGCACCGCAACCCGATCTTTCATCGTTCCTGGGCTACCAATGTACTTCAGCTTATCGCCCACTTTAATGGACAGTCCATCATGAACAGGTTTATTCAGTGAAATAACATCACCTACACCTAATCCTAGAAATTCTGAAATGGTAAGCTGGGACTCACCAAGCTCAGCTATAATTGGTAGTTTGGCTTTGCTTACCCTCTGCTTTAAAGCATCTACTTCTTCAGGTACTCTTGCCTTTTTCTCCGATATAAACCATTGATGAGCTGACAGCTTCGACATGATTGGCTCTAGAACAACGTGTGGAATACAAAGATTAATCATTCCGGTTGTATCTCCGATTTTCGTGCTGAGCGATATCAAGGCAATAGTTTCATTCGGAGAAACGATTTGCATAAATTGCGGATTAGTCTCCATCGCTTCGAGACGAGGAGAAATGTCAAGCACTGTCTTCCAAGCCTCTTGCAAGCTTTCGAATGCTCTACTAAAAATACGCTCCATAATGCTGGTTTCGATTTCAGTCAGTGCGTTCATCTTGGCTGGAGCGTTCCCTATCCCGCCAAGAAGGCGGTCTAGCATGGCATAAGCGATATTCGGGTGAACCTCTAGTACCATCCGTCCTACAAGCGGTTCTGCTTCAAAAATATTCAAGACTGTCATTTTAGGTATCGATCTTATAAATTCATCATAAGGCAGCTGTTCTACCTGTACGACACTTATTTGCACAAAAGTACGTAGCTGAGCTGAGAAGTAAGTTGTTAAATATCGAGCGAAATTCTCATGAATACGAGTCAAGCTACGGATATGATCCTTGGAGAAACGCACCGCTCTTTTAAAATCATAGGAGCGAATCTTCTTTTGTGTATCTTCTTTTTTCAGTTCTTCTGCATCCATTTCGCCGGAAGAGAGAGCGGCCAGCAGAGCATCAATCTCATTTTGTGATAAAACATCAACCATCATCTCACCCCCTTACGTAATCCAAGTTCCAGTTTATAAACGTTGAACAATCTTATTTGTAATTTCAATCTGATGAACCTTACCGCTAGGAAGAGTTTCATTAATCTGATCTAACAGTTTAGATGTAAATTGTTCTGTACTCTTGGAATCTTTAAAGCTTTCGGGTTTGGTATCAACCAATGCTTTGATGATGATTGGTTTAATCTTAATTTCTTTGATCTTGTCAAAATCTTCTTTAGCTTTTTTGTCATTTAATTGAAACGAAAAACTTAATTTTGCAATGTAATCAGCATCCGCTAAATTGGTAGTTACATCACCAATTTCAGAAGTCATTTCAACGATCTCATCAGCTGATAAATTGTGACTCGGAGCCGGTGCAGCTGACACATCGTTCTCATTTTTGCCAACCAATTTATCAGACAGTAGAAACACAGCTAGAACGATTAACGTTATTGAGAGCATAATCGTAATTAACCAGGGCAGCATCTTTTTCATGAAGGTTCCTCCATCTGTTGCACTTTAATAGTTGCTTGGTTCACACCGAGCTCACGGTGATAGGCTTGGATCGAGGCGATAACATCCGCAGCTTTCTCCAAAACAATCAATCTTTTACCAGTTGTCAAGGTCACGTAAGTGTCGGGTGTCTCCTCAACCATTTCAATCAATAGCGCATTCAGCCATAACTGCGATCCATTTAACCTCGTAACCGAAATCATGTGACAGCCTCCTTAAATTTGGGGAGGACTTAGCCTCCCCTCATCTCATTCTTATCGTTTCAGATTAACGACTTCCTGAAGAATTTCGTCAGAGGTTGTAATAATTCGAGAGTTAGACTGGAAACCACGTTGTGCCACAATCATTTCCGTAAACTCTCCCGTTAAATCCACGTTAGACATTTCAAGCTGCCCAGATATAATTGCACCCGTACCATCCTCAACACTATTAGCTGGGAGTCCTACGACCTCGCCGTCAGCATCACCGCCGAGTGCATTCGCAGTAACGCGGTACATATTCCCACCAATCTTCTCAAGACCTTCTGGGTTAATAACTTTAGCGATACCAATCTGGACACCATCATCTCCATCTCCACCTTGAGTAACAATCGTTCCATCCTGAGCGATAGAGAAGCCTGTAACTTCTTCACCAAGCGTTATAATTCCACCATCTACGTCCAGTACAAACATACCGTCAGAAGTAACCAAGTTTCGATTACCGTCAATGTGGAAATCACCGGCTCTTGTCAAGAAAGGAACTTCTTGATCTTCCGACATCTTAACCATGAAGAATCCATCACCATCAATACGTAAGTCGGTCGGAACATTTGTCGTCTGGGCACTACCCGGTGTATGGATCGTATCAATGGAACCCACTGTGGTACCCAAACCGATTTGTTTGGCATTCACTCCGCCTTGAGTATCACTAGGAGCAGTTACACCAGAAACCGTCTGACTCAGAATATCCTTAAACATAACACGACCAGCCTTGAAACCTACCGTATTTACGTTCGCGATGTTATTACCGATTACATCAAGTTTAGTTTGAAATCCTCTCATACCGGAAACGCCCGAATACATGGATCTTAACATTGAACTTCCTCCTTATAGTTGGGCCGCGTCAGTCGATCAGCGGCCACCTGGTTTCCTTTACGGGCCAACCAGTAATTATGAAATAATGACGGCACTATCGATTTGGGTAAATACATTGTCTTTCATTGATTGATTATCCATAGCAGTTACAACTGTACGGTTAGGTACATTCACAATTAAAGCCATATCATTTAATAATATGAGTGAATCTTTGCTTCCTTTAGCGGCTGCCTTTTCAATAGCTGAATTGATCTGTGCAAGCTGATCACCTTTAATCTCAATGCCTCGTTGCTCCAGACGTTTCGCAGCATGATTGCTAAACTTAAGTAGGCTCTCTTCAAGAAGCTCCTTAAACTTTCCTGGCTGCACACTCGGGTTCGATGTTGTACTACGATCTCTTTGCAGTGATGCAGGTTGAATTTTCCCGGGAAATAGTTGACCAATAGTTATGCGATCATTCATCACACTATCCCCCCGCTTTCACTACCATCTGGCTGAGAAGAATCATCAGTATCGACTGGAGTGTCAGGCGTTTCCGAAGGTGCTTCCGGTCCATCATCTGGATTGTTAGCATCCGGTACAACATTTTCAATCTGCGTAATGTAATCCAGTGCAACTTCGTCTTTACCAATCTTGGCATAATGTATTCCGTCACGAATAAGGACAGAATCAACAATACCACTCTTCATGACCGTCTGACCGCTGCTACCTTCAGCGAATTCAACCCAGCTCACTTTCTTTCCGATTAAGCTTGATGCCGTTCCGAGTGACTGCCTCATGTCTGTAATCTGTGAAGAAATATTCATCAGCTGTTCTAGTGATGTAAACTGGGCCATTTGCGCAATAAATTCCTTATCTTGCATAGGTTGCATCGGATCCTGGTAACGAAGCTGAGTAATAAGTATCTTTAGAAATTCGTCTTTCCCTAGCTCCTGCCCATTAGATGTACCTACCTTATTCACATTCTCTTTTGAATAATTTGGCCAGACATTATTAACGGAATTAGTTGTAGCCATTTCATTCTCACCTCCTTTTGCCTATACTGATGCCGTAAACGCACCTGTATGAGACTGAGCATCCACTTCTTGACGTTCCGCTAACCATTCATTCCATTCCTCAGTTATAGCCGCTGTTGCAACCGCGTCATCGGATGGAACATCCTTCTCTCTGGAGCGTCGATTCGAATCTTGTTGACCAGAACCTGGTTGTCTTCCATCCTGATAGAACTGGGAGGAAGAGGACTGACTACTCTGAGTAACTTCAAGCTTCTCAACTTGTAGTCCCTGACCTTGAAGCGCAGAACGAAGCTGTGACATTTGCTGATCAATTAATTCTCTGGCATCTGAATTTCGAGTCATAAACTGAGCTACCAATTGTCCATTTTGCATCGTGATCTTAATATCAACCTGACCTAAATGTTCTGGATTCAGGGAGATCCTCGCCTCAGTGAACCCTTGAAGTTTGACAAACTCCAATTTATTAACGACCAGATTTGTCATCTCGTTAGCGAATTGATTTACAGGTACAGGTTGGGCCATAGCTTTAACAGGAGCTGTACTACCTGTTCGAAGCGCTAGCTGTCCAGCTGTAAAGTTCTGTTCCGTTATGCTATCTGTATTTCCTGTAGCAGCTTCTTCCGTCGATCCACCGTCAATCAGTTTCGCTGTTAAGCGCTCTTTGGCATCAAATGTTTGAACTGAAGAAGTGACAGGTTTCATACTAACTGGAAGTTCTTTACGATCTACACTCACCGGTTCCTCACCATCAAGATAACTGGCAACTGCTGACGCCACTTGGGACTTATTTTGAACGATTTCCTTGCTTTTCCCGTCCCCTCCCTCTGTCAATAATGTCTGGAAGGATTGCGCTAATTGCATAAGCTGGGGCTTCGCTTGATCGCCGAGCGTGTTGTTCTTAAGCATGTTACTTAACTGTGTAAGTGTATCCTGAACAGCAAAGCGGATCGTTTCAGGGTGTGCAGCAAGTGGTGAGATACTCTGGACATCACCCTCAGGAAGTTGCTGCTGAACGCCTGCCTGCTGTCCTTGTACCTGCACATTGCTGAGCACCGTCGCTGCCTGCATAAGCCATGCCTGAAGCTCTTGTAACAGAGAAGGATCTTTCTCTAGTGCCTCTTCCATTTTCTCTAAGTCTTTCATAAGAGAAAGAATCATTTGACTAAAGTCTAAAGTTCCTTCTTGGTCAGTGTTACCCTCAGCCATAGAAAGTTCAGGCTTATCTATCGCTTGGCTGCCTTGTGAGAACATCGTTAAATCCTTTAGCATTTGAACGGAGGCATTTAACATCATCTGCGCTGTATCCTTAGCGTTAGGTGTGGACGGCGTAGGCGTCCCCGCATTCGTCATTTGTTGTACTAAGGCTTGTCCAAATCCATCGACAGAGCTTGTTTTTCCGTTATCTGATGTTTTCCCTCCAGATATGGCTCCGCTAACCGTTGATGTTGTACTTTGAAATACTAGTGTCATAGTTTTCACCTCCCTTCATATAGGAGTGATTCTTATCACAAATACTACTTAGATCCCATCAACCTGTTAAGAACTTTGGCTGTTAGCTCAGGATCGATAGTGGACATCGCATTTAATATCCGAGCTCGTGTTCCGTCATCTACTGTGTTCAAGATCGTAATTGTCTTGGCTGAACTGATTTTATAAGTTTGTAAAAGTAAGTCTGCCGCATTCTTAGGCGTCATCTGCGAGAATGTTTGACTCAACTGATTTTTATCTAGATTCTCTGTCGTTTTAACTGTCTCTTTGGTGGCCTCATTCTTCTTCAATCGTGCTTGTAATGCAGCAATTGCCAAATCTTCAGCTGGTTTAGCATCCTTAAGCATCATTGTTGCATCAGCAGCCGTTTTAGGGTCCATTTTCTCCAAAATTGCTACTCGCTTAGCACTCTTCATTTCACTAAGCATTAATACCATTTCCTCAAGCGTTAGGTTTTGCATGATCGGTGCTGCTTTACTAGGACTCATGTCAGCATACACTTTAGCCAACTCCCGAATTTGTTTTGTATAGGAATCTTCTTCGGGCTCATCCGTCGTTGACGTTTGATTCTGCATCTCTTCTACCTGTGCCTGAAGATCTTTCACCTTGTTCGATTCGATCTTCTTCTGCTCAGTCAGTTCTTTCAGAGTCGTTTCCTTCTCAGCTAGTTGTTTCTTCAGTTCCTTGATTGTGGCCTCATCACTTTCTTCTTGATCCTTAATTGCTTTGAGTTTCTCTTCTTCTGGTGTTAATACAGGATCAGGCACCCACTCTTTAATAATAGGTACTTTGTTAGCTAGATCTAGCACACCGTTCCGAACATTAATGTTGAAGAGTGTCAATAGCACCCCCACCAAGACAATCGTAAAAATAATCGGTATCAGAAAGATCAGAATCCGTTCGAATCCTCCGTTAGACTCTTCTTTATCTATTGGCATATCATTTCGAGCCACTCTCTACTCCTCCTTTGCGGGCATACCTTGTGGCAGTTAAGAGCTTAGCGGGCGTTTATGGCAAAACGAACCGTCGCCATTTCGTCCAGCTCGTTTTGTTCCCGAAGGAGACTTTCATGCCGGAACTTTTCTTTCGATTTATCCCTAGCTTTCAACCATACTTTTTCATCAAGCATTCTCTCATTCAATTGCTCTTGTTTCTTATTTACATTGACATGTGCAAGTCGTATATCATCACGTTTCTTCGCAATACAGGACTCTAGGTATTCAACATACGCTTGTATATTCCGAATTTCGGCGACCGGAGCACTAGTCTTGGCCGCATTCTGCAGAGCTTCATACATCTGCTCACGCATCTCAAAAAGATCACTCAGACTTTTTTCTTCTGCCTGAAGCTTACCTATCGCGGATGATAACATCCACTCCGCTTGTGTCTTCTCGTTACTTTTTAGATCCACAATTTTCTGAAATGCGTAGTGAAATTTCATCTTTCAATGGTCATCTCCTTGAAAATTCGGATATTAAGCGCTCTTGCACCTCGCTCAATGTCACTTTTTCATTCACTTTTTGCTTCGTAAAGTCCCAAATGCTCTGAATATAATCTATCGATTCATCAATTTCCGCATTCGATCCCCGTTGATAGGCACCGATATTAATGAGATCCTCTGAGTCCTTATACACAGACATCAATCTCTTGATGTTATCTGCCGCTTCGATCTGCTCCTCTGGCGAAATATCCTTCATAACCCGGCTAATACTCGCAAGTACATCAATTGCAGGAAAATGCCCTTTATTCGCGATATTACGATTGAGAACAATATGCCCGTCCAATATACCCCGAACCGCATCAGCTATAGGCTCGTTCATATCATCACCATCTACCAATACCGTGTAGAAAGCAGTGATCGATCCTGTAGGACCCGTACCTGCACGTTCTAGCAGTTTAGGCAGATTGGCGAATACAGAAGGCGTATAACCACGCATTGCTGGCGGCTCCCCGACAGCTAAGCCGACCTCACGCTGCGCCATGGCATAACGTGTTACAGAATCCATCATAAGCATTACATTTAAGCCACGATCCCTGAAATATTCTGCAATCGTTGTTGCGATCAATGCCCCTTTAATCCTTATTAGTGCAGGCTGGTCAGAAGTAGCTACGATAACTACAGAACGTTTCAGTCCTTCTGGTCCCAAATCTCTTTCAATGAAGTCTAGGACCTCTCTCCCCCGTTCACCAATCAAGGCAATAACGTTAACATCTGCCGATGTATTTCTTGCAATCATGCCCATCAGTGTACTCTTTCCGACGCCCGAACCAGCAAAAATTCCGACACGCTGGCCCTTACCAATGGTGAGAAGACCGTCAATCGCTCGAACACCGATGCTGATCGGCTCAAGTACCCGAGGTCTATTCAGTGGATTCTGAGGAATATTATTCGTTGCACTGTATGGCATTCTAGCCGGAATAAGTGATCCGTCTAACGGCTGACCTAATCCATCAAGTACTTTCCCCAGCAGTTCTGAGCCAACCTGTACGCTAAGCGGTTTACCTGTTCCGACTACGTCGCATCCTGGTCCAATCGAGTGCAACTCACCGAGTGGCATCAGTAGCACCTTATTGTCTCGGAACCCTACAACTTCTGCTTGAAGGGGCTTGGATTGTTTACTTGGATAGATGTAACAAACTTCACCTACACTTGCATCAGGACCTTCTGATTCAACCATAAGACCAATAACCTGCGTAACTTTACCATTAATGCGTACAGGATCGATATGTCTTAGGTGGTCTTTGTAACGGTTACTGTCAAGCTTCTTCATCTTGATTTCTCCGTTCTTCATCATCAAGTGATAGTCGGATCAACTCTTTCTTAATCTCGGCAAGCTGTGTATCTATCCTCGCATCAACACTACCGAATGAAGAGCGGATAACACATCCACGATCTTTCACGGTAGCATCAGGAAGAATCTGCAATTCAGCTTGAGAGTCGAGTGACATAGCCAGTTCTTCTCTAGCAGCGTGCACAAATGCGAAGTGAGCTGGAGAAACACAAAGAGAGATAATCCCTTTTTCACGTTTTCGAGTTAGATTTTTTCTTATGAGCTCTAGCATATAATCCGATTCGACTTCTAACTGGCGATCCAACACTTTCTCAGCAATGGCACAGCTCAGATCGACAAGAAACGGTTCTGCTTCTTGGATTAAGGATTCTTTAGCCTCATAAGCCTGCTTCAAGAGTTCTTTGGCCTCATCCGTTGTCCGCATCATCATCTCTTTCATCTCGGACTCGGCTTTGGCAGATCCCTCTTCATATCCTTGACGGTAACCTTCAGCTTTTAGTGCTTCAGCAAGGTCTTCATCCTGACTTCGTCTTTCTTCCCACCATGCCTCGATCTGTGCCTGTGTATCTGCAAGTATTTTCTCAGCTTCTTCAGAGGCTTCCCGAATTTGCCGTTCAGCGAATTCCTTCGCATCCCTTAGTATTTCTTCCTTGATCTTCTCAGCTTCCGCTATCGTGGGATGTAAGGCCGGCTCAACCGGCTGTAGGAATTCAGGAGAATCTTCATTCTCTGTGACCACTGCGTAGTGACGGGCTAAATCCAACTCTTTCAAGACATCCATCGGCATGTATTGGGACGATTTGATCAAGTTAGACAATAATGTCATCTCCTCCGCCGCGAGCGATAATCACTTCGCCTGCTTCTTCAAGTCTCCGGATTGTACTTACGATACGAGTCTGAGCTTCCTCTACATCACGCAATCGCACCGGCCCCATATATTCCATCTCTTCTTTGAAAGTCTCTGCCATGCGTTTGGACATATTTCGGAAAATAACATCTCTAACTTCTTCACTAGCCACTTTAAGCGCAAGCTGCAAGTCTGCATTCTCAATATCGCGGATAATCCGCTGAATTGAACGATTGTCCACGTTAACGATATCTTCAAAGACAAACATCCGCTTCTTGATTTCTTCTGCAAGCTCCGGATCCTGGATTTCTAGAGCATCTAGAATCGTACGTTCTGTACCTCGGTCAACCCCATTAAGGATTTGTACAATCGATTCAATACCTCCGGCACTAGTGTAATCCTGAGTAACGGTCGCAGACAGTTTCTGTTCCAATACTCTCTCCACTTGAGAGATAACCTCAGGCGAAGTGCTATCCATTACAGCAACTCTCCGTGCAACTTCTGCCTGCTTCTCTTGCGGAAGGGAGGAAAGAATTGCTGCAGCTTGCTCGAACTGTAAGTATGAGAGCACAAGCGCAATGGTTTGAGCATTTTCATTCTGGATAAAGTTGAGAATTTGGCTTGGATCTGCTTTTCTGGCAAAATCGAAGGGCCGCACTTGCAAGGTTGCTGTCAATCGGTTAATGACTTCCATAGCCTTATGCTGACCAAGAGCCTTCTCCAGAATTTCTTTTGCGTAAGTTATACCGCCTTGCGTGATATATTCCTGTGCCAGACAGATCTGATGAAATTCGGACATGATGAGTTCCTTCTCACCACCGTCTACTTTACGCACATTGGCGATTTCTAACGTTAACTGTTCAATCTCTTCTTCACGAAGATGCTTGAATATCTGAGCAGAAACTTCAGGTCCCAGCGTGATTAATAAAATGGCTGCTTTCTGACGACCGCTTAATGTTTGATTATTTCCTCTAGCCAATTGGTTCCACCCCTATTCCTCAGCTAGCCAAGTTCGAAGTAAATTAACGAATTCATCTGGTTTCTTCTTCGCGAGCGTTTCCAGCTGCTTACGAACTTGACTCTCATTCGTCACACTCTCTAAATTAATAGACGGGAATTCCGTTGTTGGCGGAAGTGGAATATCCTCTTCCAATAATTCCTGTTGTTGTTTCCGTCTCCGAATGATGAAGTATGTTCCGCCTGCAAGTAATGCCAATGCAGCTAGACCAATACCCCACATGAGTGGCTGAGAAAGAAGTGTTTTCGCATTTTCCTCTGTTTTCGGATTCATAACTTGTGAAACGACCGAAACTTTCTTAGCTAGGTCCGCGTCTGTATAACTAACTCCTGAGTCAGCCAAAGAAGCTCTAACGATATTGACCAAAATGTTCTCAATCGCACCTCTTGTTGTCTCATCCATAATTTCTTGTCCATTAGGTGGTTCAACGGATACATTAATGGTTAAGTCTTTAACAGTGTAAGGACTCGAGATGATATCACGTGTGATCCGATTCACATCGTAATTTTTAGTACTGGACGTTTCCTCCGACTGTGTTTGCCCATTAGTCGAATCACTTGGATATCCAGGTACTTCTTCTTCTCCCGTACCAGCGACTCCGCCAGTTGGACTGCTCGTTCCAGAATAATTCTTCTGAATCTCCTGGACACTGATTTCAATCCCTTTCATCTCTTCTTCATCTACGGGTGTTACCAGATTTTCTTTGCTGGAAATCTGATCAAAATTCAGTTTGGACGCAACAAGTACGTTCACCTTGTTCGGTCCCATGTATTGGGATAAGAACTGTTGAACGTTTTGACGAACTTCTTTTTCAAAATTCCTCTGTAAAGCAAAATTTTCTTCCACCTTACCGACTAACCCACCTTGACCACCTTTAGCCGTAGCCAGAAGCTCAACCTCATCATTTGAGATGGTAATGTTCTCGATTGGTAAATTCGGCACCGATGTTTTGACCAAGTTATAATAGCTATCAATCGCTTCTTGGGTAGGACGATATCCTGGTTTAAATTGCATAACTACTGAAGCAGTTGCCTTCTCCCGATCCGCTGTTGTTGCAAAAACACTTTCTTTCGGCAGATTAAGGAGTACCGTTGCATCTTTAATTCCGTTCATCTTCTCGAGCATCCGCTCTACTTCACCATTCAGAGCATTTACATACTTCACTTCAAATTCATTCTCGGTCATACCGATAGCTGAAGCATTCTGCTCAAAAGTCTCTAGGCCTATTGTCCCGTTCTGAATGATCCCCTGTGATCCAACATCAATTTGCACTTTGGTTGCATTGGTGCTTGGTACGGAAATACTAGTTCCATCTGGACTAAGTCTATACGGAATGCTCTGTGACTCAAGGTGATTAATAATACCAGCTGCATCACTAGAGTTTAAATCCCTAAATGCTACCTCATACTCCGTTTTAGAGAATTGCATCGTCAAAACGATAATTGCAATCAATGTAATTGCAATTGTGGAGATAAGCATGATTTTAGTTTTTTTGCTGAATTGGTTCCAATACTGGGTGAATTTCTCCCGATATTGGGCTATTCGTTCATTCACATTGTCACCCCATCCGAAACTTTGCTAGAAACATTAAATTTGCGTGCGCATGATCTCTTGGTAGGCTTCTACCACTTTATTTCGGACCTGTGTTGTGAGCTGCACGCTCAGCAAAGCCTGTTGGGCTGATATCATTGCTTGGTCTACATTGACCTGGCCTAGCATTAATTTGTCAGACATTATGTGTGAGTTTTGTTCTTGAGCTGAAACAGATTGAAGAGCGTCTTCAAGATATGAACCAAATTGGCGAAGCGAATCTGAAGGCGTTGAATCTACTTTTGCAGAGGTTTGCATCTGTAAGGGTTGTACTACACCATTGTTAAACATCGTGTTTTGAATCATGAATGTTCCCTCCTCTTCCCTCTATATGTATTTGAATGTCCCCTATCTTCCGATCTCTAATGCTTTCATCACCATCGCTTTCGAAGCATTTAATGCTGTTACATTTGCTTCATAAGATCTACTGGCTGAAATCATATCTACCATTTCTTTCGTGATATCTACATTTGGCATGTATACATATCCTTCTGCATTCGCATCCGGGTGAGATGGATTATATACAGGTTTTAGTGGTGATTGATCTTCTTGGATTGCACTCACCTTAACGCCTCGTCCAACTCCATTACTTCCGCCCATCTTCGATTGCAAAATACTATCAAAAGAATTCTTCTGAGGTTCCATAACAACTACCTTACGGCGATATGGAACGAATTCTCCATTACTAACCTGAGCACGTGTTGTTTCCGCATTTGCAATGTTAGATGAAATCACATCCATTCTTAGCCGTTGCGCGGTTAATGCAGAAGCACTAACACTGAAACTATTACTAAAATTCATACCACGTTATCTCCCTTCTACGGCAGCCCGCATAATCTTGATTTGTTCAGTTACGGATTGAACATAGGAGTTGTATCGAAGCTGGTTCTCCGCTAGAAGAGACATTTCACGTTCCACATCGACATTGTTTCCGTTATTGTTCATCGCGCTCGATTCATCGGTATTTACCGATATTTCAGGGATATTGCTCGACGGTCCGATCTCAAAATGTCTAGGATCGGTTCTTTTTCCGGGCAATGTTGTTTTTACTCCGTTCATTTCCTTCTGCAAAAGACTCTCAAATGAAACATCCGACCTTTTGAAATAAGGGGTGTCCACATTTGCGATATTGTTGGCAAGCACCTGGTTTCTAAGGTTTGCCGCATCCAATCCGCTTTGCAGCTTTTGAAAGCTACTGTTGCTTAATAGATTCACCAGTCATACCCCTTCTCTTCGACATTGTGAAAAAGATATTCAACATGACCCAACTAAATCCTCTTTTTTTCGACAGCAAGAATTAATACATATGCCCTAACCTAGGTCTTAAGTAGAAAACGACAACATGATGTCATATAAATTAAGTTTCGTAGAGATTGGGACTTTTTTCAATGAGAAAAAAGCCCTATCTTTTACCAAAAAGAAGGGCTTTTAGTTCATTTTTATTCATTTTTAACCTAAAATCTGCAAGTATTCGTGAAAATCTATAGAATGAGTATTCACAAAATTGTTGCTAACTAGGTCTTATCAGCGAGTTCGGCTATACCCTATCAGTCCCGTTTGCTTGCCCACTTGTGAAATGATTTCGACAATTGTAGCTTGCTAACTTCGACATTAAAGGATATATTGGCTCAAATCTCGATCCTGCGCAATATCCGATAACTTCTCTTTTACATATTGAGGGGTGATGACCATACGATCCAACGTCAACTCTGGAGCTTCGAAAGACAAATCCTCAAGTAACTTCTCCAAGATGGTATGCAATCTACGCGCACCAATGTTTTCAGTGTTCTGATTAACGGAAGCAGCAATTTGAGCGATTTCCCGAATTGCTTCAGGGGCAAACTCAATTTCGATATCTTCTGTTCGAAGCAGATTTACGTACTGTTTCGTTAATGCATTCTCCGGCTCTGTAAGAATAGACACAAAATCATCAAGTGAAAGACTGCTGAGCTCCACACGGATCGGAAAACGTCCTTGAAGCTCTGGGATGAGATCCGATGGCTTGGCAACATGGAATGCACCCGCTGCAATAAATAAGACGTAGTCCGTCTTCACAGGCCCGTATTTGGTCATAATCGTAGATCCTTCTACGATAGGTAAAATATCCCGCTGTACGCCTTCACGAGAGACGTCAGGGCCAGAGGAACTTCCTTGGCTTGCTACTTTATCAATTTCATCAATGAAGATGATCCCCGACTGCTCTGCACGTCTTACTGATTCCTGTATGACATCATCCATATCAATTAACTTCGTTGCTTCTTCTTGGATCAGCACTTTCCGTGCTTCCTTAATGGCAAGCTTCCGTTTCTTCGTTCGCTTCGGCATTAAATTGCCAAACATTTCCTGCATGTTCATGCCCATCTGGTCATTTCCCTGACCTGCAAACATATCAAACATATTCGGAGCTGTGTCTTCAACATCTATTTCAATTAAATCATCTTCAAGATTTCCTGAGAGCAACTTAAATCTTACTTGTCTACGCTTTTCTTTGATGGTGCTATCTTTTTCAGGGGTTTCATCCTCGATATCATCATTCGAGTTATTTCCTCCACCAAACAGCATTTCAAAAGGATTTCGCTGACTCTTTGTCTTCTCTGTGGAAGGAACTAGAAGCTTCACAATGCGTTCATTGGCCATTTCCTCAGCTTTATCCTTAACTTTCTCGGTTCGCTCGGTCTTGATCATTCGAATTGCCGTCTCTACAAGATCCCGGACCATTGACTCTACATCACGCCCTACGTAACCGACCTCAGTGAACTTGGTGGCTTCAACCTTAACGAACGGGGCATTGACGAGCTTGGCAAGACGTCTTGCAATTTCCGTCTTACCTACGCCTGTTGGACCGATCATCAATATGTTTTTCGGAACAATTTCATCACGTTCTGCATCAGACAGACGACTTCTCCGATAACGATTGCGAAGCGCAACAGCTACTGATTTTTTAGCTTGTTTTTGACCAACGATATATTTATCTAGTTCTGCTACGATTTGTCTTGGGGTCATTGATTCGTTATTCATCGTCATTCCTCCACCCGTAAATGGCGTTCAATGTTTTGTTAGATTACAATTCTTCTACGATGATATTACTATTCGTATATACACAAACTTCAGAAGCAATTTGAAGCGCTTCTCTAGCGATATCACGAGCTTCCATATGCCCAGCATGACGTTTCAACGCACGTCCAGCCGATAACGCAAAATTGCCGCCTGATCCTATGGCAAGCACATCATCATCAGGCTCAATGATTTCGCCTCCACCGGAAATGAGCAGCATTCCTGTTTTATCCATTACGATCATTAACGCCTCTAACTTACGAAGGATCCGGTCCTGTCGCCAATCCTTGGCTAATTCCACTGCAGCACGCTGCAGGTTCCCATGATGTTCCTCCAGTTTTCCTTCAAATTTCTCAAACAAAGTAATCGCATCCGCCACAGAACCGGCAAAACCGGCGACAACTTGTCCCCGGTAAAGACGGCGCACTTTTTTGGCGGTCTGCTTCATTACAACACTTTCCCCGAAAGTTACTTGTCCATCTCCAGCAATAGCGGCTTTACCGTTATGCCTAACTGCACAGATGGTCGTCGCGTGAAAAGTCATTTCCATGATGGCGGACCTCCCTAATACGAATTATGAGTTAGCGTTAAGAGCATTCGCTTCAATGAAACCACGAACTTGATCGAGAGCCCGATTAGCAAGCGCCTCATTCTTCTCTTTTTTGTTACGGATACGAGTACCTAGATTTGGCAAGAGGCCAAAGTTCGCATTCATCGGCTGGAAATGCTCCGGATCAGCATTCGTGATGTAGTATGCCATACTTCCGATGGTCGATTCCTGTGGGAATACAACTCCATCAAGATTCTGTGCAGCTCTAGCGGCGTTAATGCCGGCAATAAGTCCAGAAGCTGCTGACTCTACATAGCCTTCTACACCTGTCATCTGACCAGCCAAGTACAGGTTCGGACGATTCTTCACCTGATAAGTAGGCTCCAGCAATTTAGGAGAATTCACAAATGTGTTTCGGTGCATAACACCATAACGTACGATCTCTGCATTCTCAAGACCAGGAATCATGGATAAGACGCGCTTCTGCTCGCCCCATTTGAGATGAGTCTGGAAGCCAACGAGATTATAAAGCGTACCTGCTGCGTTATCCTGCCGAAGCTGTACAACGGCATAAGGTAACTCCCCTGTATGCGGGTTTACAAGTCCTACCGGTTTCATCGGACCAAAGAGTGCAGTCTGTTTCCCGCGTTTCATCATGACCTCAATTGGCATGCAGCCTTCGAAGTAAATTTCCTTTTCGAATTCTTTAAGTTGTGCCACTTCGGCATTGATTAGCGCATCATAGAATGCATCGAACTCTTCTTCAGTCATCGGACAATTTAGATACGCTGCCTCACCCTTATCATAACGAGAAGCAAGATAAACCTTGCTCATATCAATCGAGTCTTTTTCAATGATCGGGGCCGCTGCGTCATAGAAATAAAAATAATCCTCGCCCATGAGGTTTCGAATTTCTGCGGACAGCGAAGGTGAAGTGAGCGGTCCTGTTGCGATAACAACAATACCTTCTTCAGGTATATGCTGAATTTCTTCATTTACAACCTCGATCAAAGGATGATTATGAAGTGTATTCGTTATTTCACCTGAAAACCCATCACGGTCTACAGCAAGAGCTCCCCCGGCCGGAACGGCATTCCGATCGGCGGAGCCGATGACTAAGGAGTTCAGCATCCGCATTTCTTCCTTAAGTACGCCTACCGCATTGGTCATCCCATTAGCTCGAAGTGAATTACTGCATACGAGCTCAGCAAATTTATCTGTATGATGAGCCGGTGTCTTCACAACTGGCCGCATTTCATATAAAGTTACTGGTACGCCGCGACTTGCAATTTGCCAAGCCGCCTCGCTTCCAGCGAGTCCAGCGCCAATAACGGTAACTCTTTGTGATTCTGTCAAGTTAATACCCCCTGTGTACCTTACAAATCATCTGTCTCGTCTTGTTCTTCCACCATTTCAGAATGGTCGCATGCTGTACATTGCAGTTTGATACCCTGTTTACTCTTCTTCTCGACCATCAAACTACTGCAATTTGGACATGGTTTTAGTGATGGTTTATCCCAGGATACAAAGTCGCATTCTGGATATCGGTCGCAACCATAAAAGACACGTCCCTTTTTGCTACGTCTCTCTACAACATGGCCATCTTTACACTTAGGACATGCTACCCCGATATCCTTTATAATCGGTTTTGTATTTCTGCAGTCTGGAAATCCTGAGCATGCTAAGAATTTTCCAAATCTACCGAGCTTATATACAAGATGCTTTCCGCATTTTTCACAAATTTCATCTGAAACTTCATCTTCAATCTCAATTTCTTTCATTTCTTCTTCAGCAACTTCAAGCCTTTTCTCAAAGGACTCATAGAATACGCCAAGTACTTTAACCCAATCCTCGGAGCCTTCCTCAACATGGTCAAGATCCTCTTCCATGTTAGCAGTAAATTCAACATTTAGAATCTCAGGGAAGAACTGTTCCATCTGTTCAATAATGAGTTCACCTAGTTCCGTTGGAACGAATTTTTTCTCCTCGATCGCAACGTATCCACGTTTCTGAATCGTTTCTAGTGTAGGCGCGTACGTACTTGGGCGTCCAATACCCAGCTCTTCCAAGGTACGAACCAAACGTGCCTCTGTATACCGCGGTGGCGGTTGAGTAAAATGCTGTTTCGGCTCAATCTCTTCTCTGGACAGCGCATCACCTGTATGTAATTCAGGCAAAAATTTCTCTTCTTCTGTCGTACCATCATCGTTACCCTCTACATATACCTTCATAAAACCGGGGAAGCGTACTTTCGATCCCGTTGCACGGAATATAGTAGGCCCTGCGGTAATGTCAACAGATAAGGTATCCAGTATGGCTGAGGCCATCTGACTAGCCACAAAACGCTCAAAGATTAATTTATACAACCGAAGTTGATCACGGCTCATAAAAGGCTTCATGCTTTCCGGATCACGAAGTACCGAAGTCGGACGAATCGCCTCATGTGCGTCCTGTGCATTAGCCGCTTTTTTAGAATAATTTCGAGGGCTTTCTGGTACAAATTTCTCACCGTATTTACCCACAATAAACTCTTTGGCTTCATCTTGAGCTGTTGTTGAAATACGTGTGGAGTCCGTACGCATGTACGTGATCAGACCGACTGTACCTTCTTTTCCGAGCTCAACGCCCTCATAGAGTTGCTGAGCAACTGACATCGTCTTAGCAGCCCGGAAACCTAACTTACGAGCAGCCTCCTGCTGAAGTGAACTCGTTGTAAATGGGGCAGATGGATGACGCTGACGTTCTCTTTCTTTAACATCCGCTACTTCGAACGAGGAACTCTGGATCAAAGAAAGAATTTCGTTAACTTCCTGCTCATTATTAAGTTCCTTCTTGACTCCATTAAGCTTCAGAAACTTCGCTTCAAAAGCAGTACCGTTAACTGCAAGCTTAGCTGTAATTGTCCAATACTCTTCCGGCTCGAAAGCACTGATCTCATTCTCTCGGTCCAAAATAATCTTAACCGCAACGGATTGTACACGTCCCGCGGATAAACCCTTTTTAACTTTCTTCCATAATAGTGGACTAATCTTATAACCCACCAGACGATCCAATATACGTCTTGCTTGCTGTGCATTTACCAAGTCCATATTAATTTTGCGAGGTGTTTTAAACGCATCTTTTACCGCTGTTTTTGTTATTTCGTTAAATACAACACGAAGGCTTTGAGTTTCATCCAGCTCTAGTGCATGGGCAAGATGCCATGCAATTGCTTCCCCTTCACGATCGGGGTCAGCCGCCAGATACACTTTTTTCACCTTTTTGCTAGCATCCTTAAGTTCCTTCAAGACAGAACCTTTTCCGCGGATCGTAATGTATTTCGGATTGAAATCGTTTTCGACCTCAACCCCGATCTGGCTCTTCGGCAAATCGCGTACGTGACCCATCGAAGCTTTAACGATGTATTTACTGCCGAGATATTTGCCAATCGTCTTCGCCTTGGCCGGCGACTCTACGATAACGAGTGAATCCGCCACAGGTTCATCCTCCTCTCCAACATTCAAACTTTCGATTAAATTATCTTATATAATGCACCAGGTAATTGGGTTATCTGCTTTTTTATGATTAAAGATAACAGAACTGAATGCAAATGTCCAAAATCCCAACGGGTCCGCTCCAGCAGATCATCTAGCGTCCCTGACCCCTGTTGCAACATATGGTATATTTCCATTTCGTCTTTTGTCAACCCGTTTACATCATATTTGTGGGAAGGAGTATCCTCATTACCATCCTTAAAGACACTCTTTTTCACTTTAGGGAGCCATGAATCATACTCTTCCAGAACATCTTGACTACAAGTAACCAATTTAGCACCTTGCTTGATTAAATCCAGTGTTCCGCGACTTTTTGGTGATGTAATGGGACCTGGAACAGCAAAGACATCTCTTCCCGCCTCTAAAGCAGCATCGGCTGTGATCAGTGAACCACTTCTAGCATCTGCTTCTACCACCAAAGTGCCTAAGGTGATTCCAGCGATTATACGATTTCGTTGTGGAAAAAATCCCGGATGTGCCTTTGTTCCTGGAGGGTATTCAGAAATTATGAGACCTTTCAATGCTATTTCTTCATATAAAGATCGATTTTCCGGTGGATAAATAACATCGATTCCCGCTCCAAGAACAGCAATTGTTCCACCCCCGCATCGCAATGCTTGATCATGAATAACACTGTCAATCCCCCTTGCCATACCACTGACTGCTATAAATCCAGCCCCGCACAACTCTTCCGTTAACATCGAGCCGATCTTTCGACCATAGGCGGTTGGTACACGTGTCCCAACGATGGCAATTCCCGGTTGTTTAAGCAGATGAACATTACCTTTCAGATATATAACCCAAGGTGCCTGAGGAGATGACTTTAACATGTCAGGGTATGTCGCATCAAGTGCGGTTATGATCTGTTGGGATTCATTAGACAATTTCAGACAATTTTCATCAATAATTTCACGAAGTTGCGTAGACAATCGACGTGCAATTTCAACATTCAATCCAAGCGCAACCCAATCCCTCTCTTCAAATCGAATCATATCCTCTCCAAAAATACCATTCACAATCAATCGGTGAATCGTCTTCCACCCAATTCCATCAGTCTCATGAAGAGCAACCAACAAAGCTCGTTCAATCAATTCCTTCATTATATAACCCCCAAATTATTGTTATTAAAACACAAAAAGCAACCCTTCATTTCCGGTCAGGAAATAAAAGGTTGCTTACCTACTTCAATATGAAGCTACTTCACACTTAGTGTGTTGTACACAAACTAAGAATGCCTTTCTCTTCAAGCACACTTACAAGTGTTGAACCCATCTCAGATGGTGTTGGTGCGACTTTAATTCCACAGGCCTCAAGTACGGCCATTTTTTCCTTAGCCGTACCTTTTCCTCCAGAAATGATAGCGCCTGCGTGTCCCATCCGTTTGCCTGGAGGCGCTGTAACACCGCCGATAAAGCCAACAACTGGCTTCGTCATGTTCGCAGCAATCCATTCAGCTGCTTCCTCTTCTGCTGTACCACCGATCTCACCGATCATAATTACAGCGTGAGTCTGAGGATCTTCATTAAAGAGTTTAAGAATATCGATAAATTCAGAACCCTTAACCGGATCTCCACCGATACCTACGGCAGATGATTGTCCAATTCCGCGCGTAGTTAGCTGATGAACTGCTTCATACGTCAAAGTTCCGCTTCGGGAAACAACGCCCACATGACCTGGCATATGAATGTAGCCTGGCATGATACCGATCTTGCACTCACCTGGAGTAATTACGCCAGGGCAGTTAGGACCGATCAAGCGAGTCTTCTTACCTTCCATATAACGTGCAACTTTCACCATATCTAATACTGGAATACCTTCTGTAATACAGATGACAAGTTCCATTTCTGCATCTACGGCTTCCATGATGGAATCTGCTGCAAATGCTGGTGGTACGTAGATAACGCTAGCTGTTGCACCAGTTGATGCTTTAGCTTCTTCTACTGTATTAAATACAGGAAGGCTTACCGTTTCACCATTCTCTAGTGTAATCTCAACTTCAGTTCCGCCTTTACCGGGAGAAGTTCCTCCGACCATTTGCGTACCGTAATCGAGTGCACCTTTTGCATGAAACAGGGCCGTTTTACCTGTAATCCCTTGTGTGATGACTTTTGTATTTTTATCGACCAAAATACTCACGATTGATTCACATCCCCTATCTTTATTTGAAAATGAAAGCAACCGCACGGCTAGACGGACGAACCATCCTACGTGCCATGCCCCTTCAGGAATGAATATTACTGAACGAGTGAAACGATCTTCTGCGCTCCATCAGCCATGGAATCAGCAGGAACGATATTCAGTCCGGATTCAGCCAAAATCTGTTTGCCCAAATCAACGTTTGTACCTTCTAAGCGAACAACCAATGGACGTGTAAGTCCAAGCTGTTTCGCTGCTTCTACCACACCGGATGCAATAACATCACAGCGCATAATTCCACCAAAGATATTAACGAAAATACCTTTTACCTGTGGATCGGATAAAATAATCTTGAACGCTTCGGTTACTTTCTCCGTTGTAGCACCGCCCCCAACATCGAGGAAGTTAGCAGGGTCGCCGCCGTAATATTTAATAATATCCATGGTAGCCATAGCAAGACCTGCACCATTAACCATGCAGCCAATATTACCATCTAATGCTATGTAACTCAGGTCATACTTGGATGCCTCAATTTCCTTCTCATCTTCTTCTTCCAGGTCACGCAGTTCTTGAATGTCTTTATGACGGAACAATGCGTTGGAATCAAAGTTAAGCTTGGCATCCAGAGCCATAACGTTTCCATCACCTGTTACAACCAATGGATTGATTTCAGCAATCGAGCAGTCTTTCTCAACAAATGCAGTATACAATGCGATCATAAATTGCGCCGCCTTGCCTACCAGCTCTTTCGGAATATTGATCGCATAAGCTAGTTTGCGAGCTTGGAACATCTGCATACCAACAGCTGGATCAATAGCTTCCTTAAAGATCTTCTCAGGAGTTGCTTCAGCAACTTCTTCGATCTCTGTGCCGCCTTCTTCAGAAGCCATCATAACAACGCGCCCGGTTCCCCGGTCCACAACCACGCCGATATAATACTCCTTACGGATATCGCAGCCTTCTTCGATAAGTAAACGCTTAACCTCTTTACCTTCTGGACCCGTCTGGTGAGTTACCAGCACCTTACCCAGAATCTCTTCGGCATAAGCACGAACCTCATCAAGGTTCTTGGCAACTTTAACGCCACCTGCTTTACCACGTCCACCTGCATGGATTTGAGCTTTGACAACGGTTACGGGACTGTTAAGCGACTTCGCTGCCTCAACAGCTTCCTCTACCGTGAAAGCAACCTTGCCGTTAGGAACGACAACTCCATATTGCTTCAGTACTTGTTTTCCTTGATATTCATGGATATTCATTCTGGAATCCTCCTATCAACATGACTGGAACAAGGCTTTATAAACCTATCTATACAAACCCAAGCTATTGTAACATGTTTTTAAAACGCTTACCTTAAAAAGTTCACAACTTATCCACAGCTTTTTGATATGGATATGATTGCACCGAGAGAATGATTGGGAATTTATGTAAAATAATTCCGGTACTATCTTTGAATACTTCGCTCCAAAACCGTGCTATATCAACGCTTTTTTAACCATTTGATTAAAAGTAAAATTAATATGATACATGCAACGATAGAGATCATAGCAGAAATTAATGATATGATAATCGTTTCCCAATGAATAGCCATGAGTTGCCTCCTATCATCTATTATTAATAAACTTGTCAATCAATACCTCTACTTTCTCGTTAAAAACACTAGCATTATGTGGGAAAATTGTAAACGTTATAGATCTCATTATGTTTGACTTTTAGGTATGTACTCTCTTAAAATACCAACTATAGAAAATAAGGAAGCACCTTTTTTCAGATATCAGTCCGACTGTCCTTTTGACAGTGACAGAATTCAGAAAGCAGGTGTTTTTTGTTATGTACGGAAAACTTTACAGTGCCTGTCTATACGGTATTGACGGGGTTGTCATTCAAGTTGAAGTTGATCTGGCTAACGGTCTTCCACAGACCTCAATTATCGGACTACCCGACTCTTCCATTCGGGAATCTGTCGAACGTGTAAGGGCTGCTATTAAGAATTGCGGCTATACCTACCCCATGCAAAGAGTTACAGTCAATCTAGCACCCGCCGATCTGCGTAAAGAAGGCTCCTCCTTCGACTTGGCTATTGCCCTTGGAATTCTAACAACAAGTGGACAACTGACTTTAGCTTCTTCAGATCGATTGCTCATGCTCGGAGAACTTGCACTAGATGGTAGCTTAAGACCTGTTACAGGTGTACTTTCGATGGTAGAACGTGCAAAGAGAGATGGATTTCAAGGCGTACTCCTCCCACGTGACAATGCGGCCGAAGCTGCTTTAATCGGCGGCATAAAGATCTACGGTATAAGCCATCTGTCAGACCTTACAGAGGTAGAAATGCCGGATAAGGAGAACTCTAACGATCATAAATCTTCCGTATCACGTAATAAGAAAGAAGAGCCTATTACCGTATCTCTATCCCGCTTACAGTATCATCCTGAAAACACAACTAAGGATCGTAGGAAAGACCGCCCGGAAGCTTCAATCGAGGATTATAGCGATGTTCTTGGACAGCTCCATGTCAAGCGAGCATTAACAATTGCAGCGGCGGGAATGCATAATATCTTACTTATCGGACCGCCGGGTACAGGAAAGACGATGCTCATAAAAAGGCTTTCCACCATCCTCCCAGCATTAAGTGAACAGGAATCTCTTGAAACGACCAAAATTTTTAGTGCAGCAGGAAAACTGAAGCAAAGTGAAGGTCTAATTCATAACAGACCTTTCCGTTCACCTCATCACACAATATCGACCGGTGGCTTAATTGGCGGAGGAACGATCCCGAAACCTGGCGAGGTAAGTCTGGCACATCGTGGAATTTTGTTTCTTGATGAGCTACCCGAATTCTCTCGAAGTGTCCTTGAAGTGTTGCGGCAACCCTTAGAAGATCATGAGGTGACCATCAGCCGAGCACGTGCTGTATTCACCTTCCCTGCCCGCTTTATGCTGGCTTGTTCCATGAATCCTTGTCCGTGTGGGTATTATGGAAGTGATCACCCTCTTCATCGCTGCTCTTGTTCATACCAGCGTATTTCACAATACCGCGCCAAAATATCTGGGCCTCTACTTGATCGGATCGATCTTCAAGTGGATGTACCTAGACCGAAAGAATGGCCAAGTGGCACCATGCCATTGTCATCTGAAGAGATGCGATCGCAGGTGAATACCGCTCAGCGCATACAAAGTGCTCGTTACCGGAATACTCCTTTTCGTTCCAATAGCGAACTATCAGGAAGCGCCTTACGTCGATTCACTAAGCTTGGAAATGACGCAGCTGATCTTCTTCATTCCACGCTTGATATGCTTGGTCTGAGCATGCGCGCCTATGATCGAATACTGAAGCTTGCTCGAACTATTGCTGATCTCGAGGGGTTAGCTGAAATCTCCTTTGATCATGTCGCTGAGGCAATTCAATACAGGCAGCTGGATAAACAAGCAATTACCACGGATGAAGTTATGCACTAAAATGCGTATCTCTTATGTAATTAACTATTCTATAAAAAAGCCGGAAGTATAGAAGCTCCAACTATGGGAGCTACTGAACTTCCGGCTTTTTCTCTTGCTCTCATCATTTAAATGCATCAACTGCTATCTATGCTTTAAAATGCCTGCTCGATATGCTCAATAGAAGCAACTGATTTATCAGGGTTAAGGATGACAGCCACCACGTCAAAACGAACGGGAACATCATAACTCTTCCTACAATGAAGATACTGCTCGGCCATGCTGCGAACTTGGTTAATCTTACGCTGGTTAACGGATTCGGAAGGAGTTCCAAACGTCAAGTTTCCACTTCGACTGCGAACCTCGATGAACACCAACATATCCTTGTACTCTCCAATAATATCGATTTCCCCTGTACGATTCCGCCAATTCCGTTCCACAATACGGTAACCTTTTTCCATCAAAAAAGTCGCTGCTGCGGCTTCTGCCAAGGCTCCTTTTAGTTTACGAGTATCCTTCTTATCATCTGAGCTAGGACTCAACTTATTCGACTCCCTTCCTTCGCAGCACTTTCTGCTTGGTACACATAAGTTAGCACCTCAGCCACAAGTTGATAGAGTTCTGGAGGAATCTGCTGATCTAAATCAAGCTTGGATAGTACTTCAACGAGCGCTGCATCCTCCTGTACCGGAACACCATTCTCCTTGGCCCGCTCTAGAATGGTATCCGCCAGTTTACCTTGTCCCTTGGCAATGAGAATTGGCGCTTCATTTTCTTCAGGGGCATACTTGAGAGCTACTGCCTTTTTCATGGCTAGAGGGGTTTCTGATTCTTTACCCTTCATATTCTGTAGTCCACCCCTTTATAAGTTTGTGGTGTATATTCGGAAGCTGTATTTCCATTACTTTGATCCATAACAGATTCGGAGATCTCAGGAAATGGACTTGTCTTCATGCTGAGGAGCTGATATCCAATAGATTCCACTCCAGCTGCCAGCTCTTTTTTTCTGGATTCAAAAAGTTCTGAAACCCAAGGCTGGTCATTACGCAAATTCAGGCTCACAATCCGGTCTACAACATGAACATCAATCACCGTTGGACCCAAATGCTTCATATCTAGGTCAAACCACAACCGGCAGTTTGTTGCATCCAGTTCACCTTTTCTACCTCTACGGGATTGAATATGTACGGAAGCTGTCTGCTCTCCGTCTGCCCCATGAAGCGGGATAAACATCGTAACCTGAGCAAAGGGTGCTGTTCTATCTGTATTTAATAGGAGCTGTTGTCCGGTCATATGCTGAATAAGTTGTCCTGCAGCTTCTTTAAGGGCTGGGGGAATGTCATTGCTTGCAGCTAGCTGAAGTAGCAATCCTTTTAACGTTTCCTTCGCATCCGTTGAACTAGTGGCTAATGGTCCCGTGTTGTTGAGTGGCTGCTGCGTATTCATATCCGCTTGATCTACTGGGTTAGCAGCAGCTGCCAGATTGGCAGCAGAACTCTGAACACTATTAGCCGTTTGTACCTGGGCAGATGAACCCGCCATTGCCGCTTGGGGCGCCTGAGTCATCGTTTGGGAGGGCAATCCTGGTTGGGATACACTAGACTCTTGTACACCGCGCTGGGCAGCCTGTGTGACAGGCGTAGCGCCTGCCTTTTCTTGCGCAACAACAATAGAAGGAGCAGCCGCCCCCTGAGCTGCTGGCGCCGCAGATGGCTCCCTAGGGGCTTCTGCGGCGATGTTAGGGCCGGCTCCCGAACCTCCGCTCTGCGGGTTCGGATTGCCGGCTTGCCCGGCGGCAGCGGTGCTCGCCGCCGCACCCTGCGCGGATGGCTGCGCCCCGCCGCGCAACACCTGCTGCTCGTGCTCTGCACCGAGCAGCTTCAGAAGCCGCCCCACCCACGGCTCCGCACCGTGGGTGGGCGGCTTCGGCGAAGGGCCTGCGGCTCCTTCGCCAGGCTGCGCCGCCTGTGCCAAAGGCGGCGGCGCACTCTCTGCCGCCGGCCCCGTGGCCACGGCGGCTTGCCCTGCTGCCGGCGGCATCGCCGTGCCGGCAGTTCCCGAGGCCGGCTGAGGCGCTGCGGCGCCGGCCCAGGGGCCTTGCTGCGCGAGCTCGCCGCGCAGCTGAGACAGCAGGCTCTGCAGCTTCGTCAGCAGAGCCTGCTGTCCGCTGCGAGCGCTATCCGCAGCAAGCGTCGATCTATCGCCCGCTCCTGTTTGAAGTTCAGCCCCCGCTGCTCGATCCATATTAACTGTGGCCATGTTAGCCATTCCTTCATTTTTACCATTCGTGCCAGCCACAGGACTATTCCCAGCAGTTTGGACTGCTTGACCTTTATTTGACATCTGAGCTTGCAGTGCTTCGCTAAGCTGATTTTCAAGCGATTCAAGCAACGCATGAAGCTGAGGACCGAATACAGCTTGGTGCAATCCTTTAACGCTCTCCGGAGTAATCGGCAACCCCCGATGAAATGCAATAGCCGAAGACTCCAGCCATTCCGTTAATGGAACTTGAGGAGGCTTTACAGCAAGCATCTCTTTAAACTGAGCTATATTTTCCTTCGTTAATGGAATGCCTACGCTCTGCATCCCGCGAATCATTTCCCGATTCTCTTTCGTATCCGGTAAATTAGCGAATTCAAGCACTTCCATCATTGAGGATGGAGTTAGCGTCTGATTGGCAGATGGACTTAAAGGCTTAAGCACAACTGCCCCTTCCTCCCCTGGTGGCTGCACTTGAAGAAGAGCTGTTTCCCCTGCTCGAAGCGGTGTCTCCAGCTTCGCCTTTACTTGAACTCCTTGTATTTGCACGACGGCTTCCTGTCCATCCTCTGATACATTCATAACAACACCGCGAACGACCTGACCTGGCTTCATATCCAGTGTCTTGCTCTCGCCCGCTCTCTGTTCACCAAGAAGCCCTCGAATCAACGATCCGATGTTCACGATCTGTTCCTCCCTAAGCATCCATTTTCCTTATATATCGGCAAAAGCCCGCCTTTTTACAAGGCGGGCTGTGCAAGAAATTTAAAATAATGATAACTGCTCAAACTCAATATTTCTCAAAAAGCTCCGGCGATGCAGCGGTGTAGGACCCAGAATTCCGAGCTGTTCACGATGCAGCTTCGTTGCATAACCTTTATGTATAGCAATCCCGTATTCTGGATAAGCCTCGTTCCATGCTCCTTCGCATAACCGATCTCTTGTCACTTTTGCGACAATAGATGCTGCAGCAATCGATTGACTGTTGGCATCACCTTTTATAATCGCTAGTTGTGGAATATCACAATCCACCTTCTCTGCATCAACAAGTAAGAACTGCGGAGTCACCGCAAGCTCCTCAAGCGCCATCTTCATTGCCAACCGAGCAGCCTGTTTAATATTAATTCGATCTATAGTCTCGGCATCAACACATCCTATACCTACCGCAAGCGCCTCTTCCATAATCTGATCATACAAAGCATCCCGCTTCTTCGCACTCAGCTTCTTAGAATCATTAATTCCCTCAATCACTAATCCTTGCGGGAGAACAACAGCAGCAGCAATAACATCACCAAATAAACAACCGCGTCCTACCTCATCAATTCCCGCAATAAATTCATATGCAGGCCAATATTCACGTTCATAGGATAACAAATCACTCATCATAAAACTCCTTGGTGCCTGGTCAAAAAAGGCTACATTTCATTTATTCTTCGAATAAAGAACAACATTCAAATCTATGAATCTATTCTAAAATCATATCATATGTACCTAAAAACAGTCACCTATCTTTAGGCTTTTTAAAATATCCCATAACAAAAAAACCACCTTTACGGTGGTTTCCCAAAAAACGATTAGTAAGGTGCTTCCATGGAGAAGCGTCCCATTTTTCCAGCACGTAACTCACGTAAGAATAAGCTTGAGGCTTTCTCCAAATCTATACGCCCCCCACTTACAACACAACCGCGTTTACGGCCAATGTCTTCCATTACAGTCACAATCTCATCCGGATTCTCAAAATCCTCAGGACGCTGCTTTAAGTCGAAACGCTCACTCATCGGCTCCCAGTAATATTTCGACAAGTATTTAACCGCAAAAAACGCAATGTCCTCAACGTTCAATATTTCCTCTTTGATAGCACCGGTCACGGCTAGACGGTATCCAACATTTTGATCTTCAAACTTCGGCCACAAAATGCCTGGCGTATCAAGCAGTTCCATCTGGCCGCCTGCAACCTTAATCCATTGCTGACCTTTTGTTACACCTGGACGATCTCCTGTTGCCGCAATGCTGCGGCCAGCAAGTCGGTTTATTAATGTAGATTTACCTACATTCGGAATCCCAACGATCAGGACTCGCATTGCACGGGGATTTATACCCTTGGATAGCATTTTATCAATTTTTTCTTTCAACAAAAGTTTTACCTGATCTGGTATCTCTTTGACCCCTGATCCTGTCTGAGCATCTACCGGAAATGCAGTATGACCCTGCTCTTTAAAATAAGTTAGCCATTGACGTGTCACCTCTGGGTCAGCCAAATCTGCCTTGTTCATAATGATAAGGCGCGGCTTCCCCTGTAAAATATCGTCGATCATCGG
This sequence comes from Paenibacillus sp. FW507-14B1B, assembly GCF_058781425.1. NCBI lineage: Bacteria > Bacillati > Bacillota > Bacilli > Caryophanales > Paenibacillaceae > Paenibacillus > Paenibacillus sp. FW507-14B1B. The sequence goes on from NZ_JBYSWS010000002.1 coordinate 385,544, forward strand.
ATTGCGGCTAGATAGCGGCAGTCTGGCGTCAATCAGCTCTATAACAGCATCAATCAACTTCAGTTTATCCTGTATTTGACGGCGTGCTTTTGTCATATGTCCTGGAAACCATTGTATCGTCAACGTCGTCACCTCACAAAAATTCCAATTCCGTTATTCTTCTTATTCCCTGTTAGTGATTAATAAAACCAATATCTTTAAGTGGCCAGAAAATCAGATCTGCTCGGCCGATAATGTCTTCGAGTGGAACGTATCCAATCATTCGACTATCTGTACTGTTGGATCGATTGTCTCCCATTACAAATACATGCCCTTCAGGTACCTTACCGTCTGGGAAGTCTGTGTTCGGGAAATTCAGACTGTTATATAGTCTGTCTTCTGAATGAGCTTGGTCAATTGCATCTTGTATGTAAGTCTCGCTTACGGTTTTACCATTCACAGTGACTTTGTCGCCCTCTACTTGAACTGTATCACCAGCAACAGCAATGACGCGTTTGATGAAATCTCTTCCCTCGGAAGGCACGTGGAATACGATGACCTCACCACGCTCCGGTTTACGAATGTCGTAAAGAATTTCATTCACAATAAGCTTCTGACCTGTTACGAAGTTAGGCTGCATGGACGGTCCTTGTACGATGAAAGGTTGAAACAGAAGCCATCGAATAAGAACTACGAGAATTAGTGCAATCAGAAGGGCTTTTAGCCACTCCACTAACTCATTTTTTTTCTTCTTAGCAGGACTCTCTGATTCTCTTGCTTCGAATGTTTCCTGATGTGTATCCTGTTGCATAATTCACCGTCCTCTCTTTTAATTGATGATCTACAGCACTATGATCAAATTTGGATATACAAAAGGGGCTTGTATATGCGCACAAGCCCCTTTTACCGTCCGTTGATTAACGACGAATTTCTTTAATTCTCGCTGCTTTACCACGAAGTTCACGAAGATAATAAAGCTTCGCACGACGTACTTTACCACGGCGAGCCACTTCGATTTTCTCGATTTTAGGCGAGTTGATTGGGAAAGTTCTTTCCACACCAACACCGTAAGAAATTTTACGAACTGTAAAAGTCTCACTGATTCCGCCACCGCGACGTTTAATTACAACACCTTCGAAAACTTGGACACGCTCACGAGATCCTTCGATAACCTTAACGTGCACTTTTAAAGTGTCGCCAGGACGAAAGCTCGGAATATCCTTACGAAGTTGTTCTTGAGTAATCGCTTGTACGATATTCATCTAGGACTCCCTCCTCTCACACAGGCGTTCTTGCATCTTCCGGAAAATCTTCTATTCCCCATCATTATCCGCAGAGGACCACCGTATTCACAACAAAAGAAATTTTAACACGAATCTTAGGAAGAAGCAAGTGAATAGTATATTTCAGACCAGATTGATGAATCCTATTTTATCATAGAAAAAGCCACTGCATATTACAGTGGCTTAAAGACATGATCTATGAATCACCAATTCTTAGAGCTTCCATCAGTTCAAAGCATCTTCACTACTCTTCTCCCTTGCTCCATGACGCTCAGCATAATATTCTAATATATCATCTACGGTATGGAACTGTACTTCATCATCCTGCTTATCCATGCGGTTATATTGTTGATCATAGTTTGTATTTGTCATTTGATAAATCCTCCTAAATATCTTTCCAGTAGCTCAGCCATGATATAATTACCCCGATTTTTCGTTTTTGCATCGTTTTCACCTCTACTATTTTTAAGATTCGATTTTTATAACGGTGAATATAGTACTTACTGATGGGGAACCAATTTCTTTTGATGCAGAAGATAGATTATAAAGCTCTACCCTATTTGCTTCATCTAAATTCAACACGATTGAGCCGTAAACCGTGCTATCCATAGCGCTGGACTTCGTATTTGATCGATTAACGATATCTCCATTGATCACAACACCAAATGCTTTAGGGTCCACTTGGTCATCTGTCAATATTATTTTCCATTCCATATAATAAAAACCTGATGTAGGGATAATTAAAGCAGATGTTCCATCAAAAGATATGTTATCCAAAGAGCTTTGATTAAAACGAATTGGCATTGCAGGCATCACCGTTTGGGGTACTTCTCCACTAAGATAAAGCAAACTTCCACTCACAGTTGACTTCTTTCCAATGTTATTAGATTCTCCAATTAAACCTCCCGAATCTGAAAAACGTGTAGCACTTACAAGAACATTCAAGTCATCAATAGAAGTAGCCAAAGCTTCAGTAAAGTCTGTCATTTGTGCATGTATATGAGAAGTTGGACGCAATTTCTGAGCATGTAATGAAGCAACCTCAACCTTCTCACCTAGCATACATGATTGATCATTCAAAGAGGTCTTACTAATCGGATTCTCTTCTGTTGTAGACACGATCTTCATTTGTAACATTCTCATAACAACATCTAGGTCGGGGCGAATTATCTCCTCCAGACCGATCCGGGCGGATAGTGGTGTAATGATGGCATAAAAAGCGGTGATCTTTTCCCGGACGTCTTCGATGTTCGATAGACTTGGAATTACAGCGATCTTCTGAGCAGCAATGCGAGCAATTTTCTTTTCAGTTAAAGTATACGGCATTTCATTAATCTGACGACTAAGGTTCTGCACTTGAAACTTCAGAAGTGTAAAACTTTCATTCGCTTGAGTGGTTAATACCTGAGATGTATAAGTACCTATCTCTCTCAACAGAAACACGAACTGATCTGCTTCTGATTTTTTTACACTTAAACGTGAAGAAACTGGGATATGGACTTTTTGTTGCTTCTTTTTGATACTGCTTTTTCTCCTCATTTTATGTCCTCCATCCCTACTACTCTATCCCCTCCTATTCAGACCATGAACAAAAAAGCAATCATCCCTGGAGAGAAGGAAGATTGCAGGATCGGGATCACTCGATTCTCACCACATGCCGATCAGGTATAAAATGGATCTCTCTAGCAACAATCTCCGATGGATTATATCCACACTGATCAATTTCAAATGCCGAGCGACCAATACTCCATTTTTTGCGAAATCTTTCGGCGTTCTCAAGTGATAAGAGCTTATACTTCATATCCCTTCCACCAAACGTCCCATGTCCTTCGTGATGTATAAAAACATTCTGGGCGACCCAAAGTTTATACCCCGCAATTCTGGCCCTGATACAAAAATCATCATCCTCGTAGTTTCCAGGGAAGAAGCGTTCATCAAGCACCCCGATTTTATCAACGACTTCCTTTGGGAATAACAAACATAATCCAATTAACCGATGCGGATAAAAACCTCGACCTTGATAAATTACACTTCTAGACCTTGCGTAGTTATCCATTTCCTCCTGTGTCTTATACACAGCATCGTCTACTCGTTGAATTGGGGCTACAAAATTAGAAACCGGACCAACAATACCGATGGAAGGGTCCTTTTGAAGCCACTCATGTAAATGACGTAACCATCCCTCTGTGACTACAGTATCATTGTTAATCAACAGATAGTATTTACCCTCAGCTACCGCGATTCCCTGGTTGCATCCAGCAGCAAACCCCTTGTTCTCTTCATTCACGATTACTTTTGCATGATCGATGCTTTTCAAATACTCTACCGTGCCATCGGTGGAACCATTATCCACGAATACCCACTCATAGGGTACATCCGTATGTCGAATAATACTTTCAACACATTTTTTCGTGAGTTCGATTCGATCTCGGGTTAACATGACTATCGAAGTTAGCTCTAAAGTCATCTTATTTCCTCCATCCTTAGAGAATGCTGAATCATAAGCCCGAACTATCTAAAATATAACCGATCGATGTTTGAAGGCGAGAACCCTCTGGAACTAACACACCCAGACCATTATTGGACTGTAATTTATAATAGTGAATAGGTATAGAAGTTTCATTCAGGAAATCATCGATGGCGCCATGGACACCATTCTTTTCTCCACCTTCTGAAAGTGCATTCAGTGCGATATGGTTAAACCCACCAACCTCCAGCAGTTCTGATTGCCCTGGCTTCATCCCTTTCGCAGCATGTGGTTGTCGATATTCTTCTGGAATGGACTCAGGATAGTAATACATATCTCTCCGGCCATACGGCCAATCTACATCATGCATGAGAACGATTGGAAATCGACCTGTTCTTAACGCCATTTGCTCTACCGATTTTAATTCGTGGTATACCGTATACCAATTATGGTCCCCATCGATCAATATCAAATCATATTGATCAATCGACGGGAGCGCCTCTAAACTGAATTGTTCAAGTATCGTCACGACTTGCTCACCATAATACTGCCGTAGCAAGGCAATATCATACTGCGGACTTGGATCCACTACAATGCAGCGGGACTCCATATGTTTACAATACTGAAGCAATTTGAACGTGTTAATCCCCGTTAAAGAACCTATCTCTACAATTGTCTTCGGCTCTGCTGCGATAAGCACAGGCTTAATTACGTCATTCCAGAAACGGTGCATAACTAACCTCCATCCAAACAATATGAGACAATGATGATGGATTATGTTATGCAGTATAGCCCATCCAATATGTAACATTTTCCTACAAAAAAAGAGAAAGCCATTAGACAGGCCTTCTCTTCTTCAATATTTGATAATCAATATCATTAATCGGTGTGCTTCTCACGTTCTGTTCGGAGCTTTTCTAAGTATATCTTATCCTTTTTAGTAAGCTCGATATCTTTCAGCATCTCGGGACGTCGCTCCCATGTCCGCTTCAAAGCCTGCTCTCTACGCCACACCTCTATGTTAGCATGATGTCCGCTAAGCAGTATATCAGGCACCTTCCAACCTCTGAACTCAGCTGGACGGGTATAGTGTGGATACTCAAGGAGTCCTGTACTGAATGAATCTGTAACCGCAGACATTTCATTACCGAGCACGCCAGGAAGAAGTCTAACCACGGAATCAATGATTACCATCGCAGGAAGTTCTCCGCCTGTCAGAACATAATCTCCTATAGACAGCTCATCTGTTACCAGATGTTCGCGGATTCGCTCATCATAACCTTCATAATGACCACAAATAAAAACCAAGTGATCTTCTTTGGCAAGCTCCTCAGCCTTTTTCTGTGTAAAGGTCTCACCTTGAGGACACATCAAGATAACACGAGCTGGTTTCTTCTCAGCAACTTCCCCCGTTGATTGTGGTGCTTCGTCTTTCACAGCATCCACATCTACTGCAGAGTTCATGGATGGCGTAGACAGTACTGCCTCAGCAGCTGCAAATATCGCTTCTGGCTTAAGTACCATGCCTCCGCCACCACCATACGGCGTATCATCTACCTGTGAATGTTTATTCCCGGAGTAGGGCCGAAAATTGACTGCATTCAGAGATACAATCCCTTTCTCAGCAGCTTTACCCAAGATACTAGACTGAAATACTCCATCGAACATTTCAGGGAATAGCGTCAAAACATCAACTTTCATGTTATAACAGTCCCTCCATGAGGTGGACCCGAATAAGTTTAGCATTTTTATCAACATCGAGTACAACATCTGGAATCGAAGGTAGTAAGATCTCTTTTCCCTCTGGAGTTTTAACTACCCATACATCGTTAGCTCCTGGTGTAAGAATCTCAGTGATCGTGCCTAATTCTTCAGCAGGTTCTTCATCTGTTACTACGCGGCATCCAATAATTTCATGAAAATAATACTCGTTCTCCGGAAGTTCCTCTTGAAGATCTTCACTGATCTTAAGAAGACTATCCTTGAATTTTTCTGCTTCATTTATTCCGTTAATTTCTTTTAATTTAATGATGTACATATTTTTATGAAATCGGGATGTTTCCACCGTTACTGGCAAAGGTCTCCCGCCCTTTGCTGGCACAATAAATAAAGAACTTTTACTAGCAAAACGTTGTTCTGCAAAATCCGTATGTGGTACTACCTTGATTTCTCCACGAATACCATGTGTATTCACGATTTTCCCTACAGTAAATAACTTCTCTGACATGGTCTTCCTCCTGCATCTTGTTATGAACTTAATTCACTAAGACATATTATATTTCTTCAGCATGTACGAAAAAGGGCTAGGACATGCATCCTAACCCCCTTTCGTATATCTTTAAGAAAAATTCTCTTAAGAAATGATATCAACGGTTACCCGTTTATTCATTTTAACCGCCGCCGATGTTACGACCGTGCGCAGTGATTTGGCGATACGCCCTTGCTTGCCTATGACCTTCCCGACATCGTCAGGATGCACGTACAGTTCATATACAATCAAATGCTCCTTCTCCACTGTCTTCACGGTCACATCTTCTGGATGATCCACTAAAGCCTTAGCAATAACACGAACTAATTCTTCCATAGATGACCCTCGCGATCAGTCTTATTTCTGATGCTTAAGCTCATGAAACTTCTTCATTACGCCCGCTTTGCTTAGCAAGTTGCGAACAGTATCAGATGCTTGCGCACCATTTTGAAGCCAGTTTAGCGCTTTTTCTTCATCGATCTTAACTTCAGCCGGTTGAGCAACCGGGTTGTAATAACCGATTTCCTCGATAAAACGGCCGTCACGTGGGGAACGGGAATCAGATACCACCACACGGTAGAAAGGGGCTTTGTGAGCACCCATACGTTTCAGACGAATACGTACTGCCATTTGAAAATTCACCTCCTTCGAAAAATGTCCTACTCGTTCCTATCAATCTATCTAATCCTTAACGGAAAGGGAACTTCATACCTTTACCAGCTAGACCCTTCAATTGCTTCATGGCCTTGTTTTTGCCACCTTTAGGTCCCATCATATCAGAGAACTGTTTCATCATCCGGCGCATTTCATCAAACTGCTTGATAAGACGGTTCACTTCAGCAAGTGAAGTTCCGCTACCCGCAGCGATCCGTTTACGGCGATTATGATTAATAATGTCCGGTTGTTGTTTCTCCTCGGTTGTCATCGAGTGCACAATTGCCTCAATTCGGCCCATCTGCTTCTCGTCTACCTTCAGATCCTTAGCCTGCTTCATCTTGCCCATGCCAGGAATCATATCCATTAACTGATCTAATGGACCGAGCTTCTTCACTTGCTCCATTTGCTCTAAGAAATCTTCGAACGTGAACTCTGCGTTACGCATCTTCCGTTCCATTTCCTTCGCTTTATCAGCATCGATGTTCGACTGAGCTTTCTCAATCAAGGAGAGCATATCTCCCATACCAAGAATACGAGACGCCATCCGTTCTGGATGGAACGGCTCCAATGCATCAATCTTCTCGCCAAGCGCAGCAAACTTAATTGGACAACCTGTAACCGCTTTGACGGACAGTGCAGCACCACCACGGGTGTCTCCGTCCAGCTTCGTCAATACAACACCAGTCAGTTCAAGCTGCTTATTAAAGCTCTCTGCCACATTAACGGCATCCTGACCTGTCATTGCATCTACAACGAGCAATACTTCATCCGGAGTAACCACACTATGAATCTGCTTCAGCTCTTCCATCAGCTCTTCATCAACATGAAGACGTCCGGCGGTATCGATAATGACATAATCATGACCATTATCTTTCGCATGCTGCAGACCTTGCTTAGCAATCTCTACCGGGCTTGTCTTGTCACCAAGAGAGAACACCGGAACTTTAATCTGCTCTCCTAGAACTTCCAACTGCTTGATCGCCGCAGGGCGATAAATATCACCAGCAACGAGCAATGGGCGGCTGTTCTGCTTCAGAAGAAGCTTCGCAAGCTTACCGGATGTTGTTGTCTTACCAGCACCCTGCAAACCTGCCATCATGATGACCGTTGGTGGCTTGTTGCTCTTCGCAAGCTTGGACTGGCTTCCACCCATCAGCTCTGTCAGTTCTTTATTGACGATATCAATAATGATCATGCCTGGCGTGAAGCTGTCCATAACTTCCTTACCAATAGCCTTTTCTTTAACCTTGGCTACAAATTCCTTTACTACTTTAAAGTTGACGTCGGCTTCAAGAAGCGCCAGACGAACCTCGCGCATGGCTTCAGTTACATCCTCTTCGGATACTTTACCTTTACCACGAAGCTTACTGAACACATTCTGCAGCCTGCTGGTCAATCCTTCAAATGCCATATCCGTCACCTCCGTCTATACAAACTTAATCCCATAACATTAATTGATTTACCATATCAGTCATTATCTTCTTATCGTGCTCATTCAGGCTACTGCAGCTTAACAGACTCCGTAGCTTCTCAAGCTCACGGATACGCTCATCGTGCTTCTTCAGAAGCCCGAGCTTCTCTTCATAAGTCTCTAGCACCTGCTCTGCACGCTTTATGTGCTCATAAACCGCTTGACGGCTAATTTCAAATTCACTCGCAATTTCCCCTAACGAGAAATCCTCATGAAAGTAGTGCTTTAAAAACGTCTGCTGCTTCTCTGTAAGCAGTCGTTCATAGAAATCGAACAGCAGATTAATACGGTTCGTCTTCTCGAGTCGGTTATCCTGACTCATCTAAGGGCACCCCCTCGTCAAGTAAAAACACTTTACAGTTCACTTGACGAACATTATCATACAAAAAACAAAGAAGGATGTCAAGCTTTTCTCCTTGTCATCCTTTTTTAAAATGTTAATGGGTGCTCCTTAACAGATTATTGAATTGGAAGCAGATAGAACAGAACCGCAAAAAAGTGCAATATACTACCGGCAAGCACGAATAAGTGCCAGATGGCATGATGGAATGGGAAGCCTCTCCAAACATAAAAAATCGTACCCAATGTATAGAGTAAACCACCACCAACCAATAAATTTATGCCTTCTTGAGCCACGACTGCTGTCAGTGGACTCCACGCAATCACGATCAACCATCCCATCGCAATATAGAACACGGTAGACATAAACAGAAACTTTTTGACAAAAAAGGCTTTGAAAATGCAGCCAAATATTGCAATACCCCAGATAATGCCGAACAAGCTCCATCCAAGAGAACCACGAACAGCTACGAGTAGAAACGGGGTATACGTCCCGGCGATGAATAAATAAATGGAGGAATGGTCCAGAAATTCAAACACATCTTTGGCCTTTCCTTCTTTAAAACTGTGTACCAGCGTGGAACTCATATATAGCAGCAGCATGGTTGTTCCATAGATCGTGAAGCTCACGACATGCCATACCGTTCCTTCTAAGCTGGAAAATACAATCAACAGCACGAGTGCAGCAACACTGAGCGCGGCACCAATACCATGGGTAATTGCATTGGCTATTTCTTCCCTACGGGGATAAGTATGCGTATTGGCCATAAGCAACTTCCTTTCGTTCTTTCATTTCTTTTCATTATACGTGTTGAGAAACTTCAAATCCAGCTACCGAAAGATGATTCCACTTAAATCAATGTAAATGCATTTTTTTGCAAATAACCATCATTCATCCAATCTATTAAGATAGTATGGCATATAATAGCGCATAACGTTGAAAGGAGGCTTCTTATGGCTGTAGTTATTTACCCCCAAACTTTGAACTGGACCTATATGAAGCAACGTCCTCAGCAGCTAATGACACAACTGGGAGCTCTTGGACACCAGGTTTTCTTCGAGAATCAATCCCCATTACCGCTAGATCAAGAGTTTATAGAAGTCGAAAAAAATGTATTTTTGTTTACAGATACCCAAACATTCATATATCGAACTCTCCCACAATTACGTAAGCAGCACTCGATTGTTGTCTGGACTACATGGTCAAAATTGCGAACACGGATCTATACTTTATTTAATCCGGATGCGGTCATATATGACTGCTGTGATGAATTTCCACAATGGGCTAAATATGAGCACAAAATGGTTGAATCTGCGGATCATCTCGTAGCAACTGCAGAAGTGATTCAAACTCGGTTAAGTCTAGCCTATCCTGAGAAAAAAATCACATTGATTCCTAATGGGGCCGATACTTCCTTTTTCCAAATTCCATATCAAGAAAGGCCCTCCGATTTACCATCTGGACCGATAGTTGCATATATCGGAGCTTGGGCTTATTGGGTGGACCACGCATTATTCACCAAACTGGCCACTGTATTCCCTCATGTGCAGTTTATTTCGATAGGAGCTCCATATGGAGACACCCATGACTACAGCAATCTGCCTAATGTGCACATTCTTGGTGAAAAGCCACATGATCAACTTAAACGCTATCTGCCTTACATTGATGTAGCACTTATTCCATTTCAATACCATCCCATTACACTGGCTACTAACCCTATTAAAGCCTATGAATATATGGCAGCCGGTGTGCGAGTATTATCAACAGCCTTGCCTGAGTGCATACTCATGGAACCTCATATAACTACAGCCACTACTCACGATGATTTCATTAATAAACTTTCTCTTATGCTTAATAATCCCGATAATCAAGATCAAAGACTTGCTCGAATAGCTTACACACAACAAAATCGTTGGGTGGATCGCGGCATCCAGGCAGACCAGGTAATTCAGAGTACCCTTGCAACCAAACGCTAGAACGGTGGTGTCAGGTATTGAGATCATTCGAATACAGCCATATGGCTACTCGTTAGAAGATATCAGCCGCTATCGAGACCAAGTTCTGAGAACCATAGTAGATTTGAAGGGAGAATGGGTACATTGGGAGCCGGGTGCTTTCCGCTACCCCCCACTAAACTTTTTTAATCCTGACAAACCTAACAAACAGATAGAGCATCATTTAAAGCACCTTAATTGCATATACGAATACGGCTTTCCTAGGTATTGGCGTAAGGAATGGCTTCGAGCACGCTTGGAGGACTGGAAAGGTCACCTTCCGGCCGCACGCTTCCTGCCTCTTGACATCGCACCCTCTAATGCTCAATCCTATTTCCTACCTTCCACACCCAATAGCCAAGATACGAGAACATCAGGAGATTGCAAGTATTCAAATCATCTATTTACAGCTTTTAGTGGAGTCCACGAACAAGAAAGAGAACATATTTCCAAGGTATTAAGCCGTACACAAAATGGAGAAGAAATAGTAACACTGGATACGTGTTGCACTGAGCTAACCAATGCCTACTCTAACCCGAAAGTATCGATCTTGATGAGTATTTACAACATGAGGGATACCGTCGGATGGAGTATTCGATCTGTGCTTGCTCAAGCTTTTCAAGAATGGGAGCTTTGGATCGGTGACGATGCGTCGAATGATGATAGTTTTATCGAAATGATGTCTATTCCCGACACGAGAATCAAGATATTAAGACAACCACACAATACTGGAAAAGCGCAGACGATGAACAAATTACTTGAACACGCTAAAGGTAAATTCATCCTAGAGCTAGATGGAGATGATTGGCTTCCTCCGACAGCGCTCGAAAATTTAGTCGATATCCTCGAACGATCTCCTGCAGCTGGTATGGCCACCGGAAGTTATGGTTGCTGGTTCCGAAGCCGTCAATTGGGATGCAGATGGAACGGTGTGGTCCACCGAAATGATATTGAAAAGATTAACAGCGATCTTCAAGTTCATCCGCCTATACCAAGAATGTACCGTAAAGCCGCTCTTCAAGACCTTGGAGGCTGGATAAATCAGTCGGATGACTGGAATCGTTTATTCGAAGATATGGAAGTGATATCTAGGCTACTGAAACGATACCCCATTATATCTTCGCCCGAGGTTCTTTATCATCGTGTTATTCATCAGGGTAGTATGAGCCAACGTCACGGAGCTTGGTTTCCTTCATGGAATCAATACAACCAGCATAGGAGGTGAGTATTCATGAAAATTGCTGTGTCCGGATATTATGGTATGGGGAATTTCGGGGACGATCTATTTTTGCACACACTTCGTCAAATATTTGACAATCATAACCTTTACCCTTGGGCATCACATATAGATCCTCAGCATAATGATGCCGTAATTATCGGCGGTGGAGATCTGATCACTCCCTACTCCTTTAATTCTTACTATTTCCATCCATTGTTTAAGCAGCTCCCTACTTGGTTATACGGTGTTGGCATTGTCGACGTCTATCCTGAACATACCTGGCCGGCAGATCAAATTGCAGAATACAGAGCGATAATCTCCAAAGCTAAACGTGCTGTGTTCCGGGATGACAGATCCACAGCTATCGCAAAGCGAGTTCAATTCCATCATCATGTAGAGACTGAACCAGATATCGTCTTTGGTTACCGCGAACCACGCATTCCCATCAAACGTTACTCCAAGAAACCGACCATCGGCCTATGTGTATTCTCCTATGATTCGTTTCCTTTGGACAATATGACAAAACTACTCTCTCACCTAATGCAACGAGGCTACCACGTAGTGCTCATTCCAGTTATTCACCATCCTGGAAACCGTTATGCCGACTACGAAACATGCCTTTCACTTCAAAAAATGGTGCAGACTAATTCTCCGGCTTCGTCTATTGAAACCATGCCGTTTCTATTGGATTTGGAGCTAACCTATAGTTATATTCAAGCCGTTGATTTCCTGATCAGTTTTAAACTTCATCCATCCCTCGTGGCCTTAAGAGCCGGCGTTCCAGTCCTTGCATTCAGTCATATGAATAAAGTCGAAAGTCTACTCAGCTGCTTCGATTTAGAGCGCTATTACTGTGATTATAATCTTCCTTTGGAAGCATTAATTGATCAGACAGAGTTGTTTTTACAAGAGAGCCCTGCTCTAGTTGATAAAGCCAAACCGAAGATACGAAGAATGGAAGAACGAAGCTTAACATCACTTTATGAACTGAAAAAAAATATCGAGATGACTATTTCATAACAAGGAGGAATTCATTTATGAATTTATTATCCCTCGCTTTTCAAATCACCCTGAAACTCAAAAAAATATATTTAAAAGTGGAGTCTCTCAGCAGAGAAATTCGAAGACTAACCCAAAGACTCAATTCCCTTGAGAACCAACTGGTCTCTGGACTTACTGTGATACCGGAATTCACTAAATATTTCACAAATCGGATTGGCCAAAATGTTCAAATTCAAACGATGCTTATCACACTTCAAGGTGAGGTTGTCTCCGTCGCTGATGATGGTGTACAAATCTCTGAAACCTCAGGCGATATCGTATTGATCCCATTTGCAAAAATAACATCCATTCAATAAAGTTTATTTAATTTATAAAGGTGGTGTATATAGCTATGCGCTATATTGATTGGCTTAGAGCAAGTATCGGTTCAGAGGTCGAAGTATCTGTCGTCGGTGATGTTATTATTGGAGAGTTGTCTGAAGTGGATAATGCGTTCCTTTCTGTCAAAATCCCTCCAATTATTTATGGACCCCCTACCGAGACTTCAATGATACCACTTCAATCCGTTCAATTTGTCCGTATTGTATCGTTATAATGTCGGGCATCGAAACTAGCAAGAAAGAAACGTACCATAAGGGATAATATGAAGGAGTGGCAGCAATAGACCAAAACAAAGAAATAGCGACGCGGGGGTGATCCCCCAGCATCGCTATTTCTTTGTTTTTTTATATTTTTACTCAGTTTCCTCTGTATTCTCTTCTTCTTTAATCAGTCCGGCAAATAATGCATGTACGAATTGTTCGGAATCGAAGGTCTGTAGGTCACCCATTTTCTCACCAAGACCCACAAGCTTCACCGGCAGGTTCAGTTCTTGACGAATAGCCACGACGATACCACCCTTTGCTGTACCATCCAGCTTCGTCAATACAAGACCTGTAACTCCACTCTTCTCACCAAATAGTTTTGCCTGACTGAGCGCATTTTGACCTGTTGTAGCATCAAGCACCATCAGCACTTCATGAGGAGCACTTGGGATTTCGCGCTGAATAACACGAAAAATTTTGTTCAGCTCTTCCATTAAGTTGGTCTTGTTCTGTAATCGGCCTGCTGTATCACATAGCAGAACGTCTACTTGACGCTGCTTCGCTGCTTGAACGGCATCGAACATAACAGCTGCAGGGTCAGAACCAGGTTGCTGCTTAATCACCTCAACACCAACACGCTCTCCCCATACTTCCAATTGCTCGATCGCTCCTGCACGGAATGTATCACCCGCAGCCATAAGTACCTTTTTGCCTTCTTGCTTAAATCGATGAGCGAGCTTTCCAATCGTAGTCGTCTTACCTACTCCATTCACACCAACAAATAGGATAACCGTAATTCCATCCGGATTCATGCGAAGCTCATTATTGTTATCGCCTCTTAGCAACCCCATAAGCTTCTCAGACAAGACGGGTTGAAGATCCGCTGCATCTTCGATGCGGCGTTTCTTCACTTCACCACGGAGCTCATCCATAAGATCCATTACCGTGTTAACACCAACATCGGCGCCAATCAGAATCTCTTCGAGCTCCTCATAGAACTCCTCGTCGATTTTTTTGCGGCGAATCACCAAATCTGAAACTTTCTCCACAAGCCCCTTACGGGTCTTCTCGAGTCCATCTCGGAATTGTTTTGTTACACTTTCTGTTTTGTTTGAAATGCTTTCCTTGAGTTTCTTAAAAAAGCTCATACGTTCCCTCCATTGGTTGTATATAGTTAGGCGATTACCGCTTCCTCACTCTCAAGTTTAACGGAGACGAGCTTGGATACGCCGCCTTCTTCCATCGTTACACCGTACAATACATCGGCTTCTTCCATCGTTCCTTTGCGGTGAGTAACCACGATGAATTGCGTTTGTTCCGAGAATTCACGTAAATATTGTGCGAAACGAACAACATTCGCTTCGTCCAAAGCTGCTTCAACTTCATCAAGAACGCAGAATGGTACTGGTTTAACTTGTAATATGGCGAATAACAAGGCCATCGCTGTAAGTGCTCGTTCTCCACCCGAGAGCAGCTGCAGGTTTTGAAGCTTTTTGCCTGGTGGTTGAGCTACGATATCGATCCCTGTCTCAAGGAGACGTTCAGGATCAATAAGAATTAGATCAGCTCTTCCACCTCCGAACAGCTTCGTGAACACTGTGCCGAACTCTTTGCGAATCGCATCAAAGGTCGTTTTAAAACGTTTGGACATCTCATCGTCCATCTCTTTAATCACCTGATAGAGAGTCGTTTTGGCTTCTACTAAATCTGCCTTCTGCACACTGAGGAATTCGTAACGCTCGTTCACTCGCTGATACTCCTCAATTGCACCAAGATTAACATCTCCAAGCGCAGCTATATTCCGCTTTATTTCACGGACTTCATCCTGCACAGCTGGCACATCCTCAGGTACAGGATAGCGATGTTTCGCTAGCTCATAACTGAGTTCATAATCCTCACTCAGCTTTTTCAGGATATTCTCCAGCTCGACATCCAGTCGATTCACACCAATCTCCGTTTGGCGAAGCTGTTCCTCCACAGACCTCAGCTGTGTACGCTGCTCTTTCGTCTCGCTTTCCTCAAGCTCAAGCTTCTTGCTGAGCTGTGCTCGGGATGCACGCTTGAACTCAAGCTGCTTTGCTGCCTCGTCTTTTTTCAGTTTAAAATGATTCAAGTCTTCAATCTGCTTGACGCTTTCAGATGCATTCTGTTCCAGTTCCGCGAGAACCGAGGATAGCATGGTTCGATTCTGCTTCTGTTCTTTCTCATGGTTGTTTACATCTGACTGCATTCGCTTCAACTGTTCCTCAAGAGAGAACGTTTCTTGATCGAGTTTACCTTCCCGTACCTTCAGTGTAGTCAATTGGGTCTGAAGCTCATCCTTGGCAGACTCATTGGCTTTGCGGGCAAACTCTGCAGCTTGTATCGCCTGATGCGTCGCTTTCTCTTCATCCTCAAGTTCTGACAACAACTTAACCGCACGAGTCCGACTTTCCAAGATCTCTTTAGCTTCTTGCTCATGACTCGTCTTCTCCTGACCAGCCAACTCTGCTTGCTCGAGGACGTGACGAAGCTCATGCTCCAGCTGCTTCCGATCACTTGATGCCTGCTGTTCTTCAATTCGCTTGTCATCACCAGACTTACGTAAATGATCCAGCTTGTCCTGAGATTCAACCATTTGTCCTCTTACTTGTTCAATCCCCTTTTGAAGCTTGCCAATCTGCTTCTCTGTTTCCGTAATCTCCTGATCCAACTGATCCAATTGGCGCTTCCTACCTAAGAGATTATTGCTCTTCTTATGGTGGCTACCACCCGTCATCGAGCCGCCTGCATTGACAACATCACCCTCAAGCGTTACGACACGGTAACGGTACTGGAAACGGGATGCTATTTTGTTAGCCTGCTCCAATGTCTCTGCAATGACAACATTTCCAAGTAAACTACCGACAATATTACTGTATCTTGGATCATATTGAACCAGTTCCGAACCAAAGCCTACGAATCCTGGTTCCCCTTCTGCCATAGAACGATCAGAGGATGAAACTTGTCTTGGACGAATTACATCCAATGGCAAGAACGTAGCTCGGCCTAGTTGCCGCTGTTTCAAGAACGAAATTGCTTGCCGAGATACAGCTTCATTATCCATGACGATATGCTGCACCGAAGCACCAAGTGCCGTTTCCATTGCTAACTCCAGCTTCTCTGGCACTCGGATGAGTTCTGCAACAGCGCCGTGAACCCCATGTAATGTGGATTTGCGGGACGCTTTGAGCACTTCTTTAACCCCAAGCATAAATCCGTCAAAATCATCCTGCATTTCTTTCATCGTATCACGGCGAGAAATTTGCGCTTCTCGTTTCTGCTCCCATTTACGCAGGGCGCTCTGACTTTCTTCTAGCAGCTTTTGCAGTGATTGATAGCGCTCGCTCTCTGTGATATAACCGCTGCGTAGTTCTGCAATTTCCTTGCCAAATCGTTCAACATTGCGATCAATCTGCTCTTTGCGACTGAGAAGTTCTTCTTTTTGCTTCTCCCATTTCCCTGTTTCTTCTTGTGACCTGCTCATCCGTCGCCCAAGTGCCTCTGTCTGCTGATCCGCATAGCGAATCTCATTACGGGCTTGAGCCATTCGGTTCATCAAGTCAAGGAGATTGCCCTTCAGACTCTCTTCTTGTTGTTGGCTAATCCCACCCGTAACACCAACAAGCTTAGCTTCTTCTGCAGAAAGCGTATCTCTTAACTCAGCTAGTTCTTTTTGCAAGGCAGCAAGCTTGTCCTTCATTCGGATCAACTCTTCCTGTCTTTCTGCGAGCCTCGCTCCTCCAGAATCCACACTCGTTGTCAGTTGTTCTCGGGTCCGCTCCAAGTTACGACGACGTTCCTTAAGCACTTCGCCGTAACCCTCATTCTTCTCGAAAGATTCACTATACTGAAGCAGCTCACTCTGGGTCCTCTCAACTTCTTCTTCGAGTTGTCTCAGTGCAGAACGATCACTTTCAAGCTTAGCATCATGAGCGGACACAACTGTGGAGAGGGCAAGCTGTTCTTCTTTGAGCTGTTCCAGCTTAGCGTTCGCTTCGCTCCATGCGCCATGAATCTGTTCAATCTGATACACATATAGAGATATCTCTTTTTGCTTAAGCTGTTCTTTTAACTCTTTGTAACGGATTGCCTTCTCAGATTGATCTTTTAAGGGGCCAATCTGGTCCTCAAGTTCAGTCACAAGATCGTGGATCCGAAGCAAATTCTGTTCCGTTTCATCCAGTCTGCGCACAGACTCTTTCTTCCGAGATTTATATTTCACAATACCTGACGCTTCTTCAAAAATACCTCGACGATCCTCAGAACGAGTACTCAAGATTTCTTCGATTCTGCCTTGTCCGATAATGGAGTATGCTTCTTTACCAATACCTGTATCCATAAACAATTCCGTAATATCTTTAAGTCTACAAGACTGCTTATTAATCAAATATTCACTGTCACCACTACGATGTACACGACGGGTAACCGTCACCTCATTAAAGTCCAGTGGCAACACATGATCCTCATTATCAAGGGTCAAAGAAACTTCACCATAATTAACCGCTTTACGAGCATCACTTCCAGCAAAAATAATATCCTCCATCTTGCCGCCGCGAAGTGATTTCGCGCTCTGTTCACCGAGTACCCAGCGAATGCCGTCCGAGATATTACTCTTCCCGCTTCCGTTGGGTCCAACGACTGCAGTAATTCCCCGCACAAATTCCATTTCCGTCTTATCGGCAAACGATTTGAAACCCGCTAGTTCTATCCGTTTCAAAAACATATATTCCAAATCACCTCTACCGTTATTGTACCATACCGAGTTACCACCAATAGCAAAGGGACAACGAAAAAGAGCAAAAAACAGTCGTGACCCCTTGGTTTCCGGTTGCCGCCTGACTGATCTTTGCTCTTTGTTTGTCCTCACATCGGCGAAGCTTAGGCGTTCAAGCGCTTCAGCTGCTTCAAGGCTACCGCCGCTGCCTGCTGCTCGGCTTCTTTCTTGGAACGACCGCTTCCTCGTCCAAGACATTCGCTTCCCATAAATACCTCAGAGACAAACTCACGTTCATGCGCAGGTCCCCGCTCTTCAACGATACGATATTCCAGCGTACCCATACCGTGATGCTGTGTTAGTTCTTGAAGCTCGGTCTTATAATCGCTCATTTGAGGCCGGCCGTTCACTGTGACGGACTGGAACACATGGTCACTTAGAAATGAACGAACTGCCTCTAACCCTTGATCGAGATAGAGCGCTCCCACAAAAGATTCGAACACGTCAGCAAGAAGAGCCGGGCGGGTCCGACCGCCCGTCATTTCTTCTCCCTTGCCTAAGAGCACATAACGGCCAAAATCTAATCTTTCAGCGAATTTGACCAGCGAGGGCTCGCATACGATTGCAGCCCGGAGTTTTGTCAGTTCCCCTTCTGGACGATCTGGGTAAAGGTTGTACAAAAACTCACTCACTGTAAGTTCTAGTACAGCATCCCCGAGAAATTCCAGACGCTCGTTATCCTGACTCTGACTAAAACGATGTTCGTTGACATATGAGGCGTGGGTAAAGGCCTGCTTCAGCAGCATTCCGTTACGAAACTGGATATGAAGTTTATGCTGTAACTGCTTCAGATCTCCACTCAACACACTGTCCCCTTACTCGGTGTATTTTTTCAGGATAATAGTGGCATTATGACCACCAAACCCGAATGAATTGGACATTACAATGTTCAATTCAGCTTTTCTTGGTTCGTTCGGTACATAGTCAAGATCACATTCAGGATCTTGATCCTCCAGATTGATCGTTGGAGCGATAATCTGGTGTCCTAGACTCAAAGCACATATCACAGCTTCCACACCGCCTGCAGCACCTAACAAATGGCCTGTCATCGATTTCGTGGAGCTTACTGCAACTTTATAAGCATGATCACCTAATGCCATCTTCACAGCCTTCGTCTCCGATCGATCTCCGACCGGCGTTGATGTTCCGTGAGCATTGATGTAATCAATATCCTCAGGATTGATTCCTGCATCACGAATAGCCATCTTCATACAACGCGCTGCGCCATCCGGATCAGGTTCAGTCATATGGTGAGCATCGGCACTTAATCCATAACCGATAACTTCGGCATAAATTTTCGCACCACGCTTTTGAGCATGCTCTAAAGATTCCAGAATCAGAACTCCTGCACCCTCACCCATAACAAACCCGTCACGACCCGTGTCAAACGGACGACTTGCCTTGGCAGGCTCATCATTACGAGTTGACATTGCACGCATTGCACAGAAACCAGCCATGCCTGTTGGACGGATTGTCGCTTCTGCACCGCCACACACCATAACATCAGCATCTCCACGTTGAATCAAGCGGAAGGAATCTCCGATCGAATGGCTACCTGTCGCACATGCTGTTACCTGTGTCGTATTCGGTCCCTTTGCTCCCAAGTTGATGGACATTTGGCCAGAAGCCATATTCGCGATCATCATTGGGATGAAAAATGGACTTACTCGCTTAGGACCTTTCTCCAGCAATACATTATGCTGATCTTCCCAAGTTCCCAAACCGCCAATACCAGATCCGATGGATACACCAACACGTTCTGCCTCAGCATTCTCACCAATCTTGATTCCACTATCTTCGAGTGCTTTCGTACCCGCAGCAACTGCAAATTGAACAAATCGGTCCATCTTGCGTGCTTCCTTACGGTCCATATAATCCTCTGGATTAAAATCCTTTATGGATGCAGCAATTTGTGTTGGGTAGTCGCTGACATCAAAAGCTTCAACATGGGACACTCCAGATTTACCAGTCATAAGACTGTTCCAAAACGTATCAATGTCCTTACCTATCGAAGTCATAACACCCATACCAGTAACAACAACTCTTTGCTTCAAACAAACTCACCTCTATATGGACTGCCCTTACACCCCCAAAATTCTCTTCAGGGTGCTTGGATCAGCAATAATCTATCATTATTCAAACACTTGTAAAAATAAACTTAGATAATGTGGAGAAGTCCCGCCTTACAACAAGAACGGGACTTTGGTTTTATGACTTAGGTATGAGATTGTATGTACTTAACAACTTCACCTACGGTCGTAATTTTCTCCGCATCTTCATCAGAGATCTCCATATCAAACTCATCTTCCAACTCCATCACCAATTCAACTACATCGAGAGAATCAGCTCCAAGGTCATCTTTGAAAGATGCTTCTAGTGTTACGTCGGCTTCGTCAGCACCCAGGCGGTCGACGACGATGCGTTTTACACGTTCCAATACATCGGACATCCGGCTCACCTCCTCTTGGTAATTATATAAGATATAATTTCAAATTGCCATAGAAGGCACTTGAAAACGTAATTAATGCAGACTCTTGAACGGTGGATTAACTCTTACATATACATTCCACCGTCTACATGAAGGGTCTGCCCTGTCATGTAGCCCGCAGCGGAAGAGGCAAGGAAAGCAACAACACCTGCGATTTCTTCCGACTTTCCAAGGCGTGCGAGTGGGATATCTCCCATTAGCTTCTCACGCATGTCTTCAGGTAGTTCACGTGTCATGTCTGTATCAATGAAACCAGGCGCAACAGCGTTCACTGTAATACCACGGGAAGCTAATTCACGGGCTGCCGATTTGGTCAGACCGATCACTCCCGCTTTTGCGGCAACGTAGTTAGCTTGCCCAGGATTACCAAGTGCACCTACAACCGATGAGATATTAATAATGCGGCCATAGCGCTGTTTCATCATCGGACGGGTCACTGCTTTGAGACAATTAAAGACGCCCTTCAGATTCGTTTCAATCACTTGATCGAACTCTTCTTCTTTCATGCGCATGATTAAATTATCTCTAGTAATCCCAGCATTATTCACCAAAATATCAATTCTACCCCATGTGTCAAGCACTTGCTTGACGAGGGCATCCGCTTCAGCACTTTTTCCAACGTTAGCTTTTAACGCGATGGCCTCCACGCCTTTAGCCTTGATTTCAGAAACAACCGCATTGGCTGCCTCTTCATTACCAGAGTAATTCACAGCAACATTAACTCCCATATCAGCTAATGCAAGCGCAATACTGCGCCCAATGCCACGAGAAGCACCTGTAACTAGAGCTGTCTGTCCTTTTAAAGCTTCGATCATAAATGTTCCTCCTTTCCCCGAGTCTACC
The DNA here is from genome assembly GCF_058781425.1 of Paenibacillus sp. FW507-14B1B. NCBI lineage: Bacteria > Bacillati > Bacillota > Bacilli > Caryophanales > Paenibacillaceae > Paenibacillus > Paenibacillus sp. FW507-14B1B. The sequence goes on from NZ_JBYSWS010000002.1 coordinate 406,914, forward strand.
CATAAAATGGAGATTTCAACTCACAAATACACGTTCAGAATCAAAAGAATCATTAAATCTGGTGTCAGAACCAGACTTTTAGAACATGAATTAGAAAGTCTCCAGCTCTTTAATACTGGCTAGACTATTTATATTAATAAGCTTCACAGTTTTGTCTATTTTCTTAATCAGACCCGTCAAAACATTCCCAGGTCCAATCTCCACAAAGGTATCGACACCTTGGCTGATCATCCATTCCACGCTGTCATGCCATAGTACTGGAGAATATACTTGTTCAACAAGCAGCTTCCGGATTTGTTCAGGATCGCTGACCGGTGTCGCGTTGACATTAGCAACTACAGGTACTGATGGAGCTGTTAATTGAACATCTTTAAGCTCCCCTGCAAGACGCTCAGCAGCTTCTCTCATCAATGAAGAGTGAAAAGGCCCACTAACTTCAAGTGGAATAGCTCGCTTGCCCCCCGCTTCCTTTACGCGACCTGATACAGCCGTAACCCCTTCTGTAGATCCAGAAATAACGATCTGTCCAGGACAGTTAATATTCGCAAGCTCAGCCGGAGTTCCTTCTTCCGTTACTCTGCGGCACAATGTACTTAGCGCTTCACGATCCGCACCCAGTACTGCTGCCATCGCTCCTTGACCACCAGGGACAGCTTGCTCCATAAACTCACCACGAGCACGCACAATCTTTACTGCTTCTTTAAGAGGTAATACACCAGAAGCTACAAGTGCACTATACTCACCAAGACTGTGGCCTGCAACATAATCAGGAGTGATCCCTTTCTCACGGAAAGCTTCCAAATATGCCACACTTGCAGCAAGAAGTGCAGGCTGAGTGTTATATGTTTGCTTAAGTTCTTGATCCGGACCTTCAAATATAATTGAGCTCAGTGAAAAACCAAGTGCTTCATCTGCCGTTTCGATCACATGACGTGAAGCTGGAATTTCATCAAACACATCTTTTGCCATACCTACCGATTGGGCACCTTGCCCTGGAAATACAAATGCTATCTTTCCCAAATGTATCGCTCCTCCCAGCTAGATTACCAATTATACTACCATTTGAGAACGGATGCGCCCCAAGTCAAACCGCCACCAAACCCAACCATAACAACCGTATCGCCTTCCTTCACTCGGCCTTCTTCAACCGCTTCAACCAGCGCAAGAGGAACGGATGCTGCGGAAGTATTAGCATACTTATCCACGTTAACAACAACTCGCTCAGCTGGAAGATTTAAACGCTCCATAGCGGATTGAATAATGCGAACATTTGCCTGATGCGGAATGAAAATATCGATATCTTCTTTCGTTATGCCGGCTTTAGTCAATACCGTCTCTGTTGCAGAGCTCATAACCCGAACAGCAAATTTAAACACTTCTCGTCCATTCATATAGATGTAATGCTTCTTCGCTTCCAAGGTTTCAGCAGATGCTGGTAGACGCGATCCACCTGCTTCAAGATACAAGTGAGCCCCACCAGCGCCCTCAGCCCCGAGATCGAAGGCTTGAAAGCCTCTTCCTTCCGGTACTTCGCCAAGCACAACAGCGCCCGCTCCGTCACCAAACAAGACACAGGTATTACGGTCTGTGTAATCCGTAATTCTGGACAGCGTGTCAGCACCTATGACAAGCGCATTATTATACATTCCCGTCTGTAAGAAGTTGGTCGCTGTCGCAAGCCCGTAGACGAATCCCGAGCAAGCAGCAGACAGATCAAACGCTGCAGCTTTTTTAGCGCCAAGACGATCTTGCAATATACAAGCCGTTGAAGGGAAGGACATGTCTGGAGTTATCGTCGCTACGATAATCAGATCTAGCTCCTGAGCTGTAATGCCCGCTGATTCAAGTGCTTTCACGGCAGCCTCATAGGCCAAGTCAGATGTAGCTTGTTCAGGAGAAGCGATATGCCGTTCCTTGATTCCGGTACGGGATACAATCCATTCATCGCTCGTTTCTACGATTTTTTCCAGGTCACTATTCGTCAATATTTTCTCAGGCACATACTTACCTGTCCCAATAATTCCTACTGATCTTAAATTGTTGTTCATGTTCTCACTCATTTCCCGCTGATTTCGTTTGAGATGCTCTCTACCAAACGATTTTGCATGGCTACTCGGGCCTGACGAACAGCGTTCTTAATCGCATTGCCGTCGGATGAGCCATGGCTCTTAACTACCAGCCCACTTAATCCGAGGAGAGGTGCCCCTCCATGCTCTTTGTAATCCATAACAGATTTCAGGCTTCTCAACTGTGGCATCATCATCGCTGCCGCCATTTTTGTCTTCAGGTTTTGCCCGAACTGTTCTTTCAACAGTGAAAACAGCGCTCCCGCTGTTCCTTCAATGGATTTCAACAATATATTACCAGCAAATCCGTCGCATACCAGCACATCACACACACCATTCATCACATCACGCGCCTCAACATTACCTACAAAATGGATCGGCAACTGTTCAAGCAAAGGATACGCATGCTTTGTCAATTCGTTTCCTTTGCCTGGTTCGGTGCCGACATTTAGCAGTCCGATTCGCGGCTTGGCTATGCCATGTACCTTTTCACGGTACAAGCTTCCCATCAAAGCATACTGCTGAAGATGCTCAGGCTTGGAATCCATGTTCGCACCCAAATCGAGTGCCAGCATCCCTTTCCCATCCAAGGTAGGGATCATTGGAGCTAGTGCAGGACGCTCAATGCCTTGCATTCTCCCTACCACAAGCAATCCAGTAGTCATAAGTGCGCCTGTGTTCCCTGCGGAAATCATCGCATCTGCTTCACCCTCGCGGATCATTCTTCCTGCGACCACCATGGATGCATCCTTCTTGCGTCGTACTGCTCTTACAGGCTCGTCTTCTGCATCAATGACTTCACTAGCGTGGCGTAGAATCAGATTAGATGGTGTTTCCTTAAGAAGGGGCTGCAGTAGAGCCTGATCACCCACAAGAATAATTTCGGTATCTTTCCATTCTTGCGCCGCGGCTATTGCACCCTCGACATTACTCTTTGGAGCGTTATCGCCACCCATAGCATCTATAGCAATTCTCATGTTGAATCCTCCTTTTACCAAAGGCTCTGTTACTGTTATTCCCCTGTGGATCGATATACGATAAAGTTCCCCTGGAATACCATTTCATCGCCCACATATGTGAACACTTCAACTTTAGCTTTGCCCTTCTGGCCAGCATTTGAACGCACATAAGCTTTTGCAATACATTTCTCTCCCAGACGAACCTGACGAATAAATCGGATATCTGCGGAAGAAGTCAGTGCAATCTCATCGTTAATTACCGCGACTGCTAAAGAATTCGCCTGTGCGAAAACATAATGTCCGCGAGCTATCAGCGTTTTGCTAAATACATGTTCTTCTCGAATTTCAAAAATCGATATCCCACTCTTGTCCAGTTGTAAATCTACCACATCACCGACAACTTCATCCAGGGACAGTGAGCGGACCTGATCATAGGAATGCTCCGCCATCTGCTTCATCCGTTCCCGGAGTTCCGGGATGCCGAGTTCCATTCGATCAAGACGAACGGTCTGTATGCTCACTTTGAGTTGACGTGTTAGCTCTCGGTCCGTGACAAAAGGGTTCTCATCAATCAGCTGGATCAGCCGCTGGTGCCGGTCTTTTTTGGATAGACGTTCGATGACGGTGCAACTCCTTCTGCCTCCATTGGCGTGAATCTTTTAATCTATGTAAAAGTTAATCCTCATATTAGAACCTGGTACTAATGTGTAGTATAAATCATGTGACTGCAAAAAGAAAGAGGCATTCAGACAAAAAAAATAGCACCTCACCAAAGATGAAGTACTACTTATTAAAAACTATTGTTTGATAATCTCTCTTGCTTTGTACGTTCCGCACACTTTACATACGCGGTGAGCAAGTTTCAATTCTCCGCACTGTTCGCATTTCACCATGCCTGGCACAGCCAATTTAAAGTGAGTACGACGCTTGTCACGACGTGTTTTGGACGTTCTACGTTGAGGTACTGCCATGTTCCCACCTCCTTATCAGTTAACCCGCTTTCACGGGATGTCATATCCATCATCATTTAAAGAAGTCTTTCAGCCCAGCTAACCTCGGGTCGATCACTTCCGTGTCGCAATTGCAGGAGCCTTCGTTCAGGTCTTTACCGCAATTTGGGCAAAGTCCTTTACAATCTTCACTGCACACCGGGGCAAGAGGTAAGTAGAGTACAAATGCTTCTTCCACATACTCAGCAAGATCCACACTCTCGCCTTTCACGTATGTAATGTCTTCATTTTCATCCTGAAGCTTGTCAGGATCCTCTACCGGCTGGAATACTTCATGAAAAGGGATGTCCAGTTGTTCAGTAACCGGTTTAAGACAGCGCGAGCATGTAATCTCAAGCTGACCTTTCAACCGACCATGAACGTCTACCGCGCCAGTGACGGATAGAATTGCCGTTAAATCCACTTCAAGCGGACTTACAGAAACAATTTCCTTCCGACCTTTTACTGCTTGGCTAACATCCACGGTTTGATGGAACTGTAACGGTTGATCGCTGGTTGTCAATTTTCGAAATTGAATAAGCATATCCATCACTCCAAGCAAACAAAGATTATTATACCGATTTAAAGAGACTTTTGTCAACAGCATATCATTCAATTTTCTATACTGGACTTGTTATAGTATAGCACCGACCACCCTGTACTACTTCAATTATTCTTGCAGAATTGTCAAGGAATTATGATATATTTTTAGCAAGGAGTTGGTTTTGTGAAAACAGTAGGAATTATAGTGGAATATAACCCCCTGCACAATGGTCATGTGCTTCATTATACAAAATCCAAAGAAATAACAAATGCCGATGCAGTCGTAGCTATCATGAGTGGTCCTTTTTTGCAACGTGGTGAACCCGCTCTGGTTAGTAAACGTGCACGTACAGAGATGGCGCTACATATGGGCGTGGACCTGGTTATCGAGCTTTCAACAGCCTATGCAGTACAGCCTGCTGAGTGGTTCGCCTATGGGGCGGTTGCTCTTCTGAATGGGACTGGCGTAGTAGACTGTCTCTCTTTTGGCTCGGAAAGCGGATCGCTTGACGATCTCTTCCCGCTTGCCGAAGCTCTCTCTGAGGAGAGTGGACAACTTCGTAATGAAATCACCAAGCACATGTCTTCCGGAAGCAACTTCCCATCTGCTTATGCGATTGCAGCTGCAACTGTAACAGGCTCATCCCAGCGTTCAATCAACGAACTAACACAGATGCTGGCAAAACCTAATAACTCACTTGGACTACATTACTTGATAGCACTCAGGCGCCTCCAAAGCCGCATTACTGCCCATACAATAACACGGGAAGGCGCTAACTATCACGACTTGGTCCCCACAGACAAGACGATCGCCAGTGCAACTTCGATACGTAAGCTCATTCTGGAGGAAGGGCTTGAGACCGTATCATCCTATGTCCCAAACTATACACTAGATATTCTCCATAGGGAATTTATGAACGGTCTCGGTCCCATGGACTGGGAGAGATTCCGTCAGCCATTGTTCCATACATTGCTAACCCAGAAGCCAGAAGAACTAGAATCATATCATGAGGTTACAGAAGGGCTTGAACACCGAATCCAGAAAGTGCTGCCACAACTTGGCGAGCCAACGATTGACGCACTCCTTAGTGCTCTAAAAACAAAGAGATATACGCGAACCAAACTCCAACGTATGCTGCTGCATATTTTGCTTAATCATAACAAAGCAGAAATGAGCCGAACTAAGCTTATGGAAGGTCCCGGATATATCCGTGTGCTCGGCTTTAGCGATAAAGGCAGAGTGCTACTTAAGCAAATGAAAAAGACGGCCTCACTTCCAGTAGTCATGAGACCGTCCACCTTCTCGCACCCCTATTTAAACATGGATCTGCAAGCTTCTGCCGCCTATACAAGCGCATATCCGAATCCTACAGTATCCAGCATGTTCAGCGACTATCTTGCGCCTCCAGTTATTCTTTAGGGGCAAGATCATTCATATAATCGATTGCATCCTGCAATTTGTCAACCGGAATTAACTTCATGCTGGTACCGATGCGGTCAGCTTTTGCTTTTGCTTCATCGTAGTTCTTTCGTGGAACGAAGAACAGCTCTGCTCCCTCGCGGTCGGCTGCCACAATCTTGTGCTTCACGCCCCCGATCGGACCCACTGTGCCTTCTTTAACGATTGTTCCGGTTCCAGCTACACGGTAACCTTTACTAAGGTCTCCTGGTGTGAGCTGATTATAGATTTCCATCGTAAACATCAAACCCGCTGAAGGACCACCGATCTTCGTGTCAGCGAAGGTCACACGGTCATCTGGGTTGCTCGACTCTATATCCTGCATGGTCGCGATGATTACACCTAGACCTGGTCGTTCTGACCCGGTCTTTTCATCTTTGATGGGTACGAGTGGCACCGTTCCAGTAACCACCTTATCACCACGAGATAATTTCACTTCGATCCTGTCTCCGATTTCTTTGCTCGATAACTTCTCAGCTAACTTCGTATTATCTGAAGTTGGTTCTCCATCGACAGAAATCAGTTTATCACCAGGATGGAAAAACTCTTTGTTCGCAGAATCCTTTGGCACAGAGATAACAAACATATATGCAGGAACGATTCTATACTCTACATTCGCTGCATGGTAGGCCGCCTCCATTGCTAAAGACTGAGAAGAATTCATGTAGTAGACCTGAGTAGCTGCATACTCTTCCTTACTTTGGTCGCCCATCTTCTCTTCCTTTTGCACCACTTCTGCATCCGAATTAAACACAGACATCATCAGTAATGCCATATTGGCATAACTTGCTGATACAGTCGTCAGCATAAAAGTCCCTTCTTCAGTGGGATCACCTTGTTCAACAGATATCATCGGTTTGACATCCTCAGCACTACCGGGTTGATAGATCAAATAAGGTGTGGGCATATACACAACTACATACAACAATATTCCAATGAGCAAAAGATATAAAAGTACTCTTAATCCATTTGGTTTAACGGTTCTTTTCACGGTTTTCCCTTCCCTCTGGAATGTCTCTTGCCACTCCCCCTCAGACCTCATTTGGTCTGACGGTTGTCTCCTCTGCATAAATTGGTACTAGCCATGTTCTCGGAGAGGAGATTCCTTATGAATAAAGCTCACATCTTCAAACGAATATTTAGCCTCTGGTCCACAATTCTTCTAGGAGCAGCTGCTATTATGCTTGTTTTCGCAGTCGTTAGTTCACCTGAAACAGCTTTTCAATCTTCTCTTCAAGCTTTAAAGCTATGGTGGAATATTGTTTTTCCAGCGCTTCTCCCTTTTCTTGTACTAGTAGAGATAATTAACGCTTATGGGTGGGCTCAAGGCATCGGGGTCCTAATGGAACCATTGATGCGCAAGGTATTTAGACTTCCTGGCAAAGGTGGTTCTGTTCTAATTACCGGCATGATCGCTGGCTTTCCGGCTGGAGCACAAGTCTCAGCTACGATGGTTGAACAAGGGGAGCTAGACGCTAAGGATGCTGGTAAACTTGCAGCACTTTCGCATTTCTGCAATCCCATGACCATTCTCATTGTTATTGGTAGCGGACTACTTCATCAACCTGCAGCAGGTTATTTTCTACTCGCGATCCATTGGATCTCAGGACTTCTCGCAGCTTGGACTTACTCCGCAAGACGCGTAACTCTGACACGAAAAATGTCTTTACAGTCTGAGTATGCTACCAACAAGCACAAAGAACAGAACAAAAACGCCTCATTACTACTTCAAGCCGCAAGAGCAGCTTCTGAGGCCAGAACGCGTGATGGGCGAAGCTTCGGAAAACTTCTCGGGGAATCCGTGTCACGTTCAGTCCATACCCTTATGATGACGGGTGGATTCATTATGATATTTTCAGTGATCGTGAACGCCATATCCAGCTATCTGTTACCAAATGTTCCTTCATATGCCACAGCTAGCTTGTTTGAATTCCATCTTGGAGCCCAAAGAATTAGTGAAAGTTCGTTCGTGTCTCCTACAATGCAGTTAGCTATTCTATCAGCTGTTCTAGCATGGAGTGGCGTCAGCGCACATCTTCAAACCCTTTCCGGAATGAAAGCGAATAGTGGGTTTAAATGGACTATTTTCGCCTTCAAACGACTTGTCCATGCCGTATATGCCTTTGGTCTTACCCTTGTGTTGTGGGAACCTGCTTCTTCAATCACTTCGTCAGTACTTCCCGCGTTTGGGGCTGTTCCACAGGAAACGTTACAGAATGAACATTCATTTAGTCTATGGAGTGAGTTCTACAAGCTTTTTCAGTGGCAAATTGTAACTGCCATCGTGCTTATCGGATTATTCTTAACCTTGTCCCGGTTTATAGGCCGGCTTTCTCGTTGAACTTTTTGCGAAGTGCAGCATCAACCTCCGGACTAACTAGATCGGTTGTATCTCCATTGAAGTGAGCGATCTCTTTCACAAGACTTGAGCTAAGATAGGAATACTTCGGGTTGGTCATCATAAAGATCGTTTCCGCATCTGGGTTCAGCTTGTGATTCGTTGATGCCATCGTCAATTCATATTCAAAATCTGTAACGGACCGAATGCCGCGCACAATCACTTGAGCTTCTTTTTCCCGTACATAATTCGCAAGTAAATCCCGGAAACCATCCACCTCTATATTGGGCAAATGTGATGTGACCTTCCGGAGAAGATCTTTCCGTTCTTCTAAGCTAAAAAGCGGATTCTTACTTAAGTTATTGAGCACTGCTACGATCAAGAGATCAAACTGTTTCGAAGCTCTAGTGATGATATCCATGTGCCCCATCGTTACAGGATCAAAGCTGCCGGGATATACCGCTACACGATATGTACTTTTTCGCTCAGTTCTCATGGATGATGTCCTCCTCGCCGGCTCGTCCGGGCTGTTCTTTTTCAATTGGATTATATTCAAATATAGATACAGCGGTCTCACCGTATTTGGCTGTACGCAAATGAAGGAACCCACTAATCTCCTCAGGATATGTGTAGTTAGATTCGTATTCCAGCACTAATAAGGCTCCTGCGCTTAGCAGCCCCCGCGTTGCCATCTCTGTCATCAGCGCATCGCCATTCTTCATACGGTAGGGGGGATCCAAGAAAACGAGGTCAAAAATATACTTCCTCTTTTCCAACGCTTTTATCGCCCTTCCCGCTTCGTTTCGGTATATTTCGGCATTTGATTCAAAACCTGTAGATTTTAAATTAGCTTTGACGGTTTCGATACTTTTCGACTCCATGTCAATAAATACAGCACGCTCCATACCACGACTTAGCGCCTCGATTCCTAGTCCACCCGTTCCGGCGAACAAATCCAGGACAGCTCCTCCGTCGAAATACGGACCAATCATGCTGAAAATTGCTTCTTTCACTTTATCCGTCGTTGGACGGGTACCCATACCAGGCACACTTTTCAGAGGCCGGCCTTTGGCACTTCCTGCTACTACTCTCACAACCACTATCACCCGTTCTATATCTAAATATGGAATGCCAACAGAACATAACGGCTGTCATCCCTTTAATGGGAAGACGTCTTTTCTTAGTATGGCATTTTATGAGGTTATCGTAACACAATCACCCCGCATATGAAAAATGATTCATACGCAGGTCCATTGTTTTTTCAAAGAACAGGTATATTTCGGCGTGTAAGGGGCATCCTTGAACTATCGACATCAATGTATGTCGTAGACAACCGCGGAGAAGACTTACGTTTCCCCATAAGCTCTTCGTCCGGTTTCTCCTCTCCCATGAGGGCGCTCTGCAAAGGGCGCCCAAATTTTTTTGTCCAAAAACCCTATATTAACAAGCCTTTTTCACAATTGTTTACTAACTCTTTCAAAAAACAAACCCCAGAATATATCTGGGGTTTTTCATGTTTTCATCGGAGTAGGAGCAGCTCTTATCGTTGGCAATCCCGTGAGAAACGAGTTCCTTAAGTAGAACAGACCAACCAGCATCGCCGGTTGGTCTGTTCATTTCGAAACATGCTATCAAGTTATATACGACCACTAGAAGATGGCTGTTCGTTAGCGCCAGGCGCGGATCGCCGTATCATAAATTTTAACGAAAAATTAGATAAATGCGCGTGTAATAATAACTAACAGAATAAACAATACCAAGATAGCACCTACCGAGGAACCCATACCGTATCCACCGCAACCATAACCTCCGTGTACTCCGCTCACATAAATCCCTCCTCGTTTAGAACATAACACATGTTATGCTCTAGCCCTTCAAACGAACTAGGCGAGCGCCTTATATCCCAAATATTAAGTCAATTGCCTATAGGCGCTTCTGATTCTGTGTTGCAGATTAAAGCTTATAAATAAAAAGCGTGACGGAATTCGTTCTCCGCACGCTTATGTTGTAAGTTACTGTGGAAGCAATGTTACTCCGCAGCTCCAGCTGTATGATCTTCCTCAGGAGATGCTTCCTTTCTACGCCGATCAATAAGCCCTTCTTCACCATGTTCCCTATACTTTCTCATCCATACTTTTAAACGGCCGATATCGGAAATTTCTAGAGCTGCTGCAACTTCTCTTTTAGTCATTCCATCTAGCCTCATGGCCACTGCCTTTTTCTTGGTCTCCAGGCTATAATAATGAAAAACCTGCCCCTTTTTAGCCATTGATATCACCTCTACCGATATATATCGGCTAGGCTTTGCATTTTTTCAATATATGCATGTCATCACGAGCTAATAATAATTAATGGAATGAACTACGGAAGTAAATATCCCTTCTGGACAGCATCAGCAATCAGCTCTTTCGCCCAACACCCTATTTCTGGTACAGATAACGTAATCGCATCAATTCGGGCTAATACCTGAGCAGAAGTTACCCCATGTTCAAGCCAAGCCTTCCCCTCTGTCGCATAATTGTGAAAAATAGGCTGAAGACGATCCACTGCAGCAGCAAACTTCGCCTCTGTTGTTGAACCATTCTCGAATTCAAGCCAAAGGTTCATCATCTCCTCACCTTGATCCTTTGGTAAAATATCAAAAATTCGCTCTGCTGCTGCTCGCTCACGATCGAATTTATCCAAATTCCCTTGAACATCATATGCAAAGGTATCACCCGCATCGATCTCAACTAAATCATGAATCAATAACATTCGAAGTACATGTAACAAATCCGGTTGTTCTCCAACAACATGTTCTTCTAGCACCGTGGCCATAAGTGCAATATGCAAAGTATGTTCCGCATCATTTTCACGTCTACTTCCATCTGTAATATATGATCTTCTTACAATATGTTTCAGCTTGTCCACTTCTCGAATAAAATCTAATTGTCTTAAAAAGCGCTCGTTCAAGTCTTGTTACCTCCCCTAGAAGTCTCTAATTTAAATTAGCATAAAAATTCGTATCTTCCAAAATTTATCCTATGCTATAATCATGAATCATAAGTATACAACAACAAGGAGCTTAAATAGATGCTTAAACCCCCTATTCGAAATGTCGGTATATTCGCCCATGTTGATGCCGGAAAGACGACAACTACCGAACATCTACTGTTTAAAAGTGGAACGATTCGTAAGCTGGGGAGTGTTAATGATGGAACTGCTCATACAGATCGGATGGAAGTGGAACGCGAGCGGGGAATTTCAGTGAAATCTGCAGCCGCCTCATTAGAATGGAATGGTGCGCGCCTTAATCTGATCGATACACCAGGACACGCTGACTTTCTCTCAGAGGTTGAACGTCCTCTTCGGGTCATGGATGGCGCAGTTCTGATCATTTCAGCGGCAGAGGGCATCCAGTCTCAGACCGAAACCGTATGGCAAGCACTTCGTAAGTTCAATATCCCTACCTTAATCTATATTAACAAAATGGATCGAACAGGTATCGAAATAAAGAGTCTTATGGAAGAAATACGCCTAGTTCTCTCACCAAATATCTTTCCTGTAACCGCACCTGATGGGGAAGGCCAAGCTTTTCATAAAGTGTATTCCATTTGGAATGATGAGAACCGATGTAATCCGGAAGTCATGGCATGCTTGGAAAATGCTTCAGAACTCTCAGCTGTACTAGATGAGGAACTGTTGGAACTTTATCTTGAGCATGGGACTCTTCCTATAGAGGACGTCCGGCGAAAGCTTCAAGCTTGTACTCTAGACGGGGAGGCTTTCCCTGTCTGCTTCGGAGCTTCTCAGCAGGGAATTGGAATACCAGAACTACTTGATCATATTCACGAATATTTGCCTGAAGCTAGTGGTAGTGAAGACAATGAGTTATCTGCGGTCGTCTTTAAGATCGAGCGAGATGCTCACATGGGCCGCATCGCATATGTACGCCTTTATCATGGTACCTTGCAGAACCGTGATTCCATCTTAAACGTTACAAGAAATTCCACGGAGAAAATCACCCAAATCCGTAAAATAGATAGCGGTGGTAAGCTGATCGATACGGGGCAAGCTGCTGCAGGAGAGATTGCAGCGGTGTTCGGCCTAATGCAGACTCAGATTGGCGACATCCTTGGAAGTGACGTGGGAATTCCTGAATCTCCCGAAATAGCCGTACCCCTATTGACGGTCCAAGCACGCAGCAAAGATCCCTTGAAATACCAAGAGCTTGCAGAAGCATTACATGAACTTACAGATGAAGACCCCCTACTCGATTGCCAGTGGCTCCCGGTGGAGCGTGAGCTGCATCTGAAAGTCATGGGAACCATTCAGCTCGAAATACTTGAAAACATATTACTGAACCGTTACCAATTAGATGTCGTTTTCGACACGCCTTCCGTGATTTACAAAGAAACGCTTGCTTCAAAGACGCAGGGCTTTGTCGCCTATACGATGCCGAAACCTTGTTGGGCCATTCTTCGTTTCGATATGGAGCCCCTTCCTCAGGGGAGTGGTATCCAGTATAGCTCTATCGTACGAAATGAAAATCTGCTACAGAGCTACCAGAACGAGGTTAAGCGGCGCGTACCTGAAGCACTCCGCCAAGGTTTATACGGCTGGGAAGTAACCGATCTTAAAATCACCTTAATCGAAGGCGAGCATCATGTATGGCATACACACCCTCTAGATTTTGTTATCGCTACTCCGATGGCTTTGATGAACGGACTTGCGTCGTCGGGCACTATTCTCCTTGAACCCATGCTTCGTTTCCGAATGACCGTTCCGGAAGGAATCGGTGGACGAATGCTCAGCGATCTTGTACAGATGAGAGCTCGTTTTGATAGTCCTGTTATTGTGAATGGCCGCTGCATCGTAGAGGGTGTTGTCCCAGCTGCTGAATCACTCGATTTCCCAGTTCAGCTTCGCTCATTGACTGGAGGACGGGGTATATGGACTACGACATTCTTCGGATATGAGCCATGTCCGCCTGAGACGAAAGTGGCAAGAGAACGCCGTGGTGTTAATCCGTTAGACCAGGCCCATTTTATTCTCAGCATGCGGAATGCTTTATCTAGTGAGCATTGATTCTAGATCACTCCTAGAATTGATGAAATTCTATTCTTGAATTATTTATTAATGGAGGATATTCATGGGTAAATTCATTGGCTTTTTCTTATTATGGAGATTAATCGGTAATCCGTTCATTGCTATACTCATCATTTTATTGATTGTGTATCTACTGGATCGCCGGTTTGTTGGACTATTTCCGAGCATCACTCGCCCTTTCAAGCGGTTACGTCATATCTCTAAACTTCGTGCACAGATTGCAAGCAGTCCTAGTGATGTATCCTCAAGACATGAGCTTGCAAGACTTCTTATAGAGCGTCGTAAGTATAGGGAAGCGTTGGCTATTCTAGAATCCATTCGATTAAATTCAGAAGATTCTGCGGAATATTGGGATGATCTAGGCACCTGCTTCTTACATACAGGAAATATTTCACAAGGTGAACAACATATCTTAAAAGCATTACAGATGAATCCAAGAGTAAAGTACGGTCGACCTTACCTTCGTTTAGCAGCGGCTTTCAAACACAGCGATCGGGAAAAAGCGATTACTTATGTAAAAGAGTTCCATTCCATACACTCATCCTCTAGCGAAGCTTACTATCTCTTAGGATCCATGTATAAGGATCTGGGTAGGATAGATGAGGCAAAATCAGCCTTTAAGGAATCCGTAATGATTTATAAATCTTTACCAAAATATAAAAAGCGTCAAGAGCGCAAATGGGCCATTCGCAGCCTATTAAAAGGTGCTATTTAATTCTACAGTACTTAAACTTGTACCCTGATAAAAAACCGACTATCCTTTTTGAAGTAAACACCTCCAAGTCGTAAGTTGTTCCCTTACAATGGAGGTGAAATTCAAAAGATGCCGGTTTTTTTGTTTCTTTATTTATTAAAATCATTTATTTCAAAGGCATATAACCAAGCTGGTTAAGCTTCTCTGCGATCACTCGGTATCCTTTAGAACTGGGATGTATTCCGTCAAAGGATAACATCTCTCGTTCTCGACCAGCAAACCGCGAATATACGTCAGCTACACCTAAGTAGCTTCCAGTAGTCAATCCAAATAAATATCTATTGAAACGAATTACATATTCTGTTGCCTCATCCCATGTGGGATATGGATTATACAGACCGACCACTCTCAACACATAAGGGTGACCTTTACCTGATTTAAGCCTAGAGATGACTGAAAGACAGCCTGATATATTACGCTGACAACGCTCTAATGCTTTTTCCAATCGCTCTCGCTCAGGTCGATCCCCCCCTGACTTCACAGCTTGAATTAGATCATTCCCTCCGATCGACATCGTGATGATATCCGCATGGTTCAGCTGTCTCTTAAACAATGGATCTCGTAACAAGCGATCATACAATGCATCCGAAGTTAATCCGTTAATACCTAAATTCGCATAATCAATCGATTGACGCAAATGCTCTTCTGCCATCCTCCGGTATATAGGAACAAAACCGCTGCCGGGCAACGCACCGATCCCAAAGGTCAGAGAGTCGCCGACAGCGGTGTAATGATACACCACTACACTCACCTCCACCCTGCTCAGTTCCATATTATATGTGGGACTCCTGTGTACTGAAACTGACAATAGTCTGGTGTACTGTAAGAATCTGAGCAAGGATGAGTGCAATCATGATTATAAGTGTACGTTATTTTGTTGTTGTTCCTGTTGACGGGCACCACTGAATGGCCACCAATTCGCTCTACCGAACATTTTCACCATCACGGGTACAAAGAACGGCAAGAACAACAGAGCATAGAGTATAAGCCCACTTAATACAACCGTAGCAATCTGCATCATAGAGAGTACGCCGGATGGATACATCGCTGCAAATGTACCACCTAATATTAAGACAGCAGATAGTATAACCGTACCCATGTTTCGCATCGCATGAAGTATTGCATCTTGTACGTTCATCGTCTTATTCTCGTTAAACCGATCCATAAGGAATATGCTGTAATCTACACCAAGCGCCGTAAGCATAACAAATCCAAAGAAAGGAGTTGCCCAGCTTATACCGGAATAACCGAGCAGATCAACAAATACAAATTCCGTTATACCTAGAGATACGTAGTAGGTAATTAATAATGAGAATAACAGGTATAGCGGCATTATAATGGAACGTAGAAGAACAATTAAAATAAGTAGTATTCCGGTTACCATCAGGATTACAGTCCGGTTATAATCTTCATCCGAGATCTTCTTCAAATCCGCATACGTACTCGTCACTCCACTAATCGCCCGCTCTGCATTCTCAAGCTTCGTACCTTTGACGGCACGGATTACCGCATCTTCGATATTGTTAATACTGTCCAAAGTTTGTGCCGCATAAGGATTCCCTGCGAAAACCACATCAATAGTCATCATTTTACGATCAGGTGACAAGTAGATATCAAACGCACGCTCCATGTCTTTATTATCAAGCGCCTCCTGAGGTATAAAGAAACCGCTCAGCTCTTGATCCGGAGCAGCTTGAATCTGTGCAAGATAATCTTGTGCTGTGGTTAACCCACCGCTAATCTTCCCAAGTCCATCCACACTTTGATCAAGACCATCCGTCAACTGTCCAAGCTGGCCCGCTAATTGATCAAATCCTTCAACGATCTGTTGTTGTCCTCCTCTTAACTGCTCCAAACCGTTCTCAATGGATGGAATCTTCTGAATAACCTGACCTTGGCCTGCAGTCGCTTGCTCCAGTCCTTGTTGTAAAGCATTCATACCAACGATCAACTGATCGAGTCCTTTACCTAGAGCTTGTTGACCAGCTATCGCAGTTGCAAAGCCTTTATTCGCCTTACCAAGCCCGTCTGCTGCTTGTTTGGTCTGCTTTTGTATTTGAGTAAGACCAGAGGCAAGTTGTGAGGAACCTTTACCTGTCTCTTCTACTGTTCCTCGAATCGTTAAATAATCTTTATTTTGAAGCAGTTCCGGTATCGATGTCTCTAAGTTTCTAAAAGAAGCTTCGAGTCCGTCCAGCGCTTTAGCAACACCACTTAGCTGTCCCGATATCGTTTTCATAGCCTCGCTTAAAGCGCCCACACCTTGAGCTGCATCAGTATAGCCTTTTAACAATTCCTGATTAGCGGCCACCAGCTGATCTGCGCTCTTCTTAGCAGTCTGAAGACCACTCTTTAGCTCAGATACACCCATAGAGCCACTTTGGATGCCTTTCTGAATTTGTTTCAGAGCATCTCCTAACTGCCCAATCCCCTGCCCCAAATCAGCAGTACCCTGTGTCAGCTTGCCGCTACTCGCTGCTGCTTCTTTCAGCTTAGGTTCATTCTGACTTAGCTGGCGACTTGCCTCAGACAATCCTTTCTGAATTTGGGTTAATCCATCCGTTGTCTGGTCCAGTCCATCATTCAAAGCGCCTACTTGCTCAGTTACTCTGAAATCTTTAATCTCATCACCAGCTGGTCGCGACAAGCTACGTACAGATTCAACACCATCTACCTTCAGAATCTCCCTAGATATTCTTTCTGTCAAAGCCATATATTCACCGGTATCCATCCGGTCATCATTCTTCATAACAATCGTTGCTGGCATAGACTGTCCTGCTCCGAATCCTGCCTCAATCAGATTAAATCCTCTTACAGATTCATAATCTTCACTGATTTCTTCCATGCTGTTGAACGACAATTGCCCGTTATACGAAATCAGGAAAGGAACACAGATGGCAGCTACGATGAGAAGAGCAGCCCATGGGCGTTTTAGCGAGAACTTACCAGCTATCCCCCATACTCTACTTTCTTTGTGCTCTAACGAACCTTTTGACGGCCAGAATAACTTATTACCTAACACCGCCATAAAGAAAGGTACAACGGTAAACAGTGCTATAAGCATCACTGCAATTCCAACAGCCACTGCTACTGCAGAACGATACAATATAAATTGAGAAAAACCTATGGATAAGAATCCAATAAATACAGCAAGACCAGAGAAGAACACCGTTTTACCCGCGGTTCTGTAAGTTTCTACAATCGCAGATACCGTATCCTCCTGACGCATTAATTCTTCCTTATATCTACTGATTAACAGAATACAGTAGTCCGTACCGATTCCGAACATGACCGCAACCATAAAAATTTGTGTAAAGGTAGACAAAGGGAAATCAGCAGTATCCACCAAAAAAGCTACAATAGACTGAGATACAAGGTAACTTATTCCTACAGTCAGCAAGGGAACAAATGGGGCTATTATAGAACGAAACACTGCAAAAAGGATGACGAGAATAAATATGATTGTTATGTATTCCGTCTTCTTAAGTCCATCTTCCGAGCCTTGAATGGTATCTTCATTAATCAATTCATTGCCCGTAAGATAATATTCTACTCCGATATCGCCAAGCGCTTCATGAACCTTAGATCTCATCTCATTCACAGGCAACTTATCCATGTCAGAAGAGATGGCAACCATCATCGTCTTGCCATCTTTGGATATCATTTTGTCTGCAAGTGTTGGCTCATCAAAAGGATTCATGATTGTATCAATGCTTAAATCATCCCTTTTTGATTTTAATTCGGTCACAGCTTGCTTGACCTTATTCTTCCCTTCTTCACCTAGACCATTAGATGCGTAAAATACCATAGCTGATTGAACAAGATGTTCTCCACTCTGTGCTGCGTTCATCTCTTTCAACATCGCAGCAGCCTGGGTCGATGAGTATCCATCCGGAACAGAAAGCTGCCCTTTCTCTCGGACAAGCTCAGTCATTGAAGGCGCTGTAAACATCAACACAACGGTTGCCACCAACCACACTGCAATGACTGCCCACTTTGCTTTAAGTATCGCTCTCACGCTCTTGATCCCCTCCATGTTCCTGCATTAATCGAGCCAATTTTTCATATAGCGTAATAAAATGCTCCACTTCATTTTCATTAAAATGAGTTAAATAGGAAGCCACAAGCGACTGTAAATGCAGTTCTGCTTGTTCATGCACACGATGTCCGGCTTCGGTTAGCGTTAAATAGACGACTCTTCGATCATCCTCATCCCGAGATCTCTCAATCCAGTTTCGTTCTACCATCCGGTTCACAATGGCTGTAATGGAGCTCTTACCCACAAACAGATAGTCAGCCAAAAAAGTAGACGTACATCGTTCATTACTGCGGATCAGGCACATCACTTGAAATTGTTCTCTTGTTAAATCCACATTGATGCCATCTCTGGTATCGGCAAGAATACGTCGGTTCACCATCATGTCCGCTGCAATATATCGCTTGATCCAACTTTCCGCGTTTCGAAGTTCGATCTCATTCACCCCCCTGTCCAATTAGTTCACTAATAAAACTATTCAATGATAAAACTATATTATCCCAAGACGGCATTGTCAAATTTAAACAATAAAAAAACCAGCATGCCTCCATGAGACTGCCGGTTGTTCGTTACTGCATAACTTTACTCTTCTTCTTCCACTTCATAAACGCAACGATAACGCTCTACACCAGGGTAAAGTTCCCCTAGACTATATATTTCAAATCCAATACTGCGGTAGAAACCTACAGATTCTTCATCCGTCTCTGCGATCACCCGTACAGGCTTTAGCTGAAGCATCAGCTCCAAAATCATTCCCCGTCCGTAATCTTTTCCTCGGTTTTCCGGTGTTACTGCAATATGCTTAATCGTCAGTTCACCCTCACTAGCATCGACACCAATAATGCCGACTAGTACGTCATCTTCCTCATAGCCATATAAATCTAGACCATTCGGTTTACGATATGCCTCAACGGCTTGATCCATTCTCTCTGGATCTGGAAAGACAGCATAAGCGAGCAGTTCCTTTACTTCCAGATCATCTAGTCGAGAGGAAATTTCTTTTATCATCATCCAATCTCCATTTCTACAATAAATTCCTGTGTTACAGCTACAGTAGTTCCTCTGCCGTTGTCCCGAGCTTCCGAAGCAACGCTGCTGCTTGTTCTTTCTCTTCATCAGATAGTCCACTTACTGCATTAACGATCTTATTCTTATGACCCGCGAAGATTCCCTCAAAAAAAGCAGTACCCTCCTCGGTCAATTCAGCATAAATCACCCGGCGATCCTCTGCTGAAGCTCTTCTGATGAGCAGATTTTTTTTCTGCAACTTGTCCACTACATATGTAATGTTCCCGCTCGAAATCAGGACCTTCTCACCGATTTTTTGAAGTGGCTGTGGTCCCTTATGATAGAGCACATCCAGTACACCAAATTCCGTTGAGTTCAGACCATGACTTTGAATACTTCGATTCGAATGAGCCATCACTGAATTATAAGCTCGTGAAAGCACTACTAGTAAATATAATGACAATTCTTCGTGTTCATGCTTATCTGACATGCTCCTATAACCTCCGAAATTATCTACTCTTTGTTGTTGTGTTACGTGGTTCGGTCGATAACAACAACAGAGCCGTCTTCATGTCCAATAAAAGCCCTGTCTGCCATACCAATAAACAAACCATGCTCAACAACACCCGGAATCTCCTTTAATTGCTTCTGCAGCTGTTCAGGAGAGTTTATTATACCAAAATTACAATCAACTATATAATTTCCATTATCGGAAATATACAAATTATTCGATTCACTCTTTCGAATCTGCACTTTGCACCCTAGCTGCTCTAAGGCAGACAATGTCCATTCACTTGCAAACGGGACAATTTCAACGGGCAGAGGAAAGTTCCCAAGTCGATCTACAACCTTGCTCTCGTCTGCCACGATGAGCAGCTGATCGCTATGAAATGCAGTTATCTTCTCGCGTAATAGCGCTCCGCCACCTCCTTTAATTAGTCGTAGCTGAGAATCTAACTCGTCCGCACCGTCAATGGTTAAATCCAGCCTATCGATCTGGTGAAAAGGAATCAATGGTATCCCGTGCTGGACAGCTAATCTTTCTGATGCTGTGGATGTTGCTACGGCTTGAACCCGAAGCCCTTCCTTAACTAATTCTCCAATTCGTACGATTGCAAAGTATGCCGTTGAGCCGGTTCCAAGCCCAATCTTCATTCCATCACGTACGTACTGAACCGCTTTTTCTGCAGCATTTTTCTTCTTATTCATGTTGATTGATCTCCTTATTTGTTCTTAAAATATAAACGGGGCTGCCTTGGCTAGCCCCGATAATCATAACGACCATGTTATTCAAAACGTTCAAGCCAACGCATATATAATTCAACATTATCCATTTCAAAACATACAAAATCAATCTGCTCAACCCGATGGTCCTGCGGTTCGACTTGCAGTAATTCAGATACCGCTTTCAATGCAACGTCACAAGCTGGAGATTTGGGATACCCATAAATACCAGTGCTTATATTAGGGAAAGCAATGGTGCGCGCGCCTACTTCATTCGCCAGCTGTAAGCTGCTACGATAACAATCCGCCAGGGTTAACGCTTCACCACGTCCTCCTCCTTCCCAAATAGGACCGACGGTATGAATAACATGCTTCACATCCAAATTTCCAGCACCCGTTATAACCGCATGTCCCGGAGGACAACCTCCCTGGAGCTTACGTATTTCTTTACACTGCTCCATAATCTCAGGCCCACCAGCTCTGTGGATGGCGCCGTCAACACCATTTCCGCCCAATAGGCCGGAATTTGCTGCATTAACGATTACATCGCCCTTCCAAGTTGTAATATCACCTGATAAGACGGAGATCCTTGTGTTTCCGATCATTACAGTTTTCATTCGGAAAATCTCCTTTCGGCCTTTTTCCTTCATTACCCCAGCAAAGGGCCGTTTGACCCGAACTTCAATCTGTGTTTTTTCAGCAGCTTTTTATTTGGTATTAGTATGTGTGAGTTGTAGCTCACTACCGACAACTTGAGCAATCCGGTCTGCCATTTGCATTTCCGCTTGACCTTGTAAAGAGCCTTCTTCTGTGTGATAAGTTCTAAATGTTCCTTTATGAAGGGATTGTTGTATGTGATTTATGAGAATACTTCCCGCCTCTTCTAACTTCAAATCACCACGGTCTTCATCTGTAACTCGGCATAAGATTACCCTCATCATTCCATTCAGATCATGATACTCTAAAGAGCCCAGCGGTACCATGGTCCTTCGGTCCTCTTCCGTAAATACTTTTGTCATATAAACTGTATATTCAGCTGGAGGCACTGAAATGTATGCTCCCTGCTTCTTCTCGGCAATCAATTTTGAATTTCGATAAGCCAAGTAGCCCGAAATGCCCAACATCAGTACACATACCACGATCCCAAACCAAAGCATTCAAACCTCTCCTTATGTATAAACCTTGTATTTAAAGCCTAATAATCAGATGAATATCCTTCGGCTCAAGCTCAAACAACTCCGGATCTTTGTCTGCTGTGAGGATGCCTCCATTTGATGTGTAGAATCCAACTGCTGATTCCGTCTCAGTTGAAGATATATAAAGATAAGAAGCTCCTAGATCTTTGGCGGATTGGCTTAATTCCTTCATCAATAAGGTCCCTATTCCTTGTCTTCGGAACTTACGGCTTACATACATCAGATCAACCTGTAATCGGTCTTTAAGAGGACCTCTTTTTAGATGACCAAGTACAGCAAAACCAACTAAACGCTCGCCTTCAAACGCCCCATAACCTTTTCCACCTTGTTCGAGTTCTAAAGTGAATCGCTTAATAAGCTGTTCCATCGTTTCTTCATCCCACGTGGGGCACTCGTGAGCCTTTTCAATTTTAATAAGTTCACCTTGATTGTCCACGTATATACAATTAATAAACTCAGAACGATCAATTTCTGAGATTTTCCTTCCTTCTTGAGATGTCATTTCTCGAATCGTTACCATCTTACCACCCTCCGTTAACCATTTTGATTAGTACTTCCACCATTGCAAAATAGCCAGCAGTGACAAATGAACCGGATAAAACGATCTCCATAGCCAGGAACGTACACGTAGCAATTCTAATCGTCTCCATAATACTTCACCATATACGAAAATAACTGTCGGCAGGATGCTCCACAATTGTAGAACCCAACCGTTTAAGAACAAGAAGAGAATATTTAACAAGAAATGCCACCGAACCAGCAAGTGTACCGGTGCGTACCGGAAAATCAAGATTAATAATAGACCATAAGCTCCATAATCAAAAGGAATGAAATCCATGATAAAACTTGCCACAGCTACAATCAGAACGGAAATTAGCAAAGATTCAGTGCGATCTAATATCAGAAGCACGAATACACCAGCTAGAAGAGACACAACCACATTTAGACCTGATGAGTCTAACGCTAATTGATAAGGTATCTGTGATAACAACGCAATGACACCAAGTCGCATGATGTACCGAGATCTTGATGATGTACGGATATACCCTTGAACTAAGGCGTAAACATACAAAGGAAAGGCGATTCGCCCTATAATTCTCCATATCTCTTGCTCTGGAAAAAAGACAAGTCCAACATGATCCATGAGCATGGTTAGCATCGCTAGTAGCTGCACAAGAGTTCCTCCTCTGATTATACTTTCAAAGGCTTATTTCCATTTCACCCTTTCCATTATGAGTTTCTTTATGATCCTCTGCAAGTTCATTTCGTCACGAATGAATCTGAGTCTTTAATTGTAAAAAAAGCTCGTACCCATTAATGGGCACGAGCTTGCCTTACTTCGTTATATAGCGTGTATTACAAAAGTCTCTTACGAAGGTCTGCTGGTGAATGAGGAGAAAGCATGCCAAATGGAATATCAAACACGGTTTTCGCTCCAGCATCGCCAGCTTGTCCAAGCTTATAAGCAGCACGAGCATAAGCAACAAGCACGCTTGCAGTAAACTCAGGATTACTGTCCAGTGTCAGGCCGAATTCAATAATCTGTGTATTATTCTCGCCCGTCCGGCCACTGCGAAGAACCATACCACCATGTGGCATCGAGGAGTGATCTCGTTTCATCTCTTCCTCACTGATAAAGTTCACCACAGTATCATAGTCAGCGAAATAGTTCGGCATTTCTTTGATTTCAGTTTCGATTGCTGCTGTATCTGCACCTTCCTCAGCTACGATGAAACATTCACGTAGGTGCTTATCACGCGTACTTAGTTCAGGGTTCTCACCACTACGAACACGCTGAATTGCCTCTTCACGAGGAATGGTGTATTGTACACCATTCTTAACACCAGTGACGCGACGGATCGCATCGGAATGTCCTTGGCTTACGCCTTTACCCCAGAAAGTATACTCATTACCTTCTGGAAGCACTGCTTCTGCAAGCAATCTGTTCAAAGAGAACAGGCCTGGATCCCAACCCGTGGAGATGACGCTAACCTTGCCACCTTCACGAGCAGCTGCATCTACACTCTCATAGTAAGCAGGGATCTTGGCATGGGTATCAAAGCTATCTACCGTATGGAACTTTCCTGCCAAAGCTGGACCTTGTTCCGGTAAATCTGTTGCCGAACCACCGCAAAGAATTAAAACATCAATTTGTTCTTTATAGTTATCTAGTTCAGATATGTGTACTGCTGTAGCCTCAGAGGAAACACCCTGTGGATCCCGACGAGAAAATACAGCCTTTAATTCGAAATCAGCATTTTGCTTAAGGGCTTTTTCAACCCCGCGGCCCAAATTTCCGTATCCTACAATCCCCACTCTTATCTTGTGTGTCATATTACGCCTCCTCTAAATCTTTAACTTTCGCTATTGTACCAAGAGTTTCGTAATATTTAAACAATTACCAGCATAGAAGTACAAACTTTCCGTCTAAATATCCATGTGGAATCAAACTATAGCTTTATACGTTAAAAACGATTAGTGATCAGCTTACGAATTCATCATGGATGAAGTGTCGCATTTGGCTTAGAACGACGAATTGTTTCCGGATGACGAATCATAGATACACAGAATAAGGCGATAAGCATACTGCCTGCTGCACAATAGAATAAGATCGAGTAGCCAAATACATCAATAAGCTGTCCAAGCAATGGTGGAGAGGAAATAGCTGCTAACGAAGACACCAGATAGTACAAGCCAGTACGCGTCCCGATACTCTTCTCAGAGCCTGTCGATACGATGAACGGATAGGAATTAATATTAATGCATGCCCAGAACAGTCCCCCAATAATCAATAAAATCCGTAGCACAAGCAGGGAATTAATGAATGGAACGAGTGCAAAAACAACAAATAATCCAGTAACGCCCGTAAGAATAACTCGTTTCTTCCCAAACTTACTGCCAAGCAGTCCGCTTGGAATGGCGAAAAGCACGAAGGCCAGAGAGAAGAATGTCAACGAGAAGGAAGCTTCTGATTCCGTTAGCCCCATCTCATTTTTGCCATACAAAGTGAACAACGTTTCTACACCTTGATAACCTACAAACCAAAAGAAAATAGCAGCCAGTAAAAAAATCGTTGTACGATCTAACTGCCCTTTTAATGAAACTTTCGTCTTCATTTCAGTCTGGGCCGCATAACCAGGCGCATCACGCCTTTCTTGAATAAACCGCAACAATATAAATAATGAAATGAGCGTAACACAAGCAGCTGCTAAAAATGGAAAGGATGGATTCGCCTTATACAGTATTGACCCGACACCGAAAGCCAGAATTGAACCAAGCCCCCCCATAAAGTTAATAATTCCGTTAGCACGAGTTCTGTTCTTCTCAGCCGTGATATCAGGCATAAGCGCTACGGTTGGTGAGCGGTAGAGGCTCATCGCAAGATTCATCAGCATCATGAACAATATTAATGTAAATATCCCAGTATGGAACGGTATGAAGGCTGTAAATAAAGCACCGAGTGGCATTCCGATAAGCAGGAACGGCATACGTCTCCCGAACCTCGTATGCGTCCGATCACTTTTGATGCCTATCCATGGCTGTAAGAACAGAGCAAAATAATTATCAATGGTCATTACAAAACCGATCATCGCCACGCTAGAGATGTAACCTTCAAGGAAAAAAGGTACAAACGCATTATATAAGGCCCAAGTAATACTGATACTGAAAAAACCAAACCCGAGCAGCCACGTTTTTTTCACTTATTTACGCTCCTTCGATCTGAAGCAAGTGATGTAGCCGATCTGGATGGTCGGTAATAATACCAGCCACTTTAGCTACAATCAGACGCTTCATTTCCTCAGAATCATTCACGGTAAAAGGGTGATACACAATTCCGTTTGCCTTCGCTTCTTCTACCCATTCTGGCAGGACCGCATACTTATTCGCATGCAGTGCATCTGCCGAAACCGTCTTAGCGTACTCCCATGGCTCATATAGCCCCTCCATGTACAAAATACCTGTGCGAATTTCTGGGGCAATCGACTTGCATTTTACAAGTGAGTAATGATTAAAGCTGGAAATGACAATCCGATCCTCCATCCCGAAGCTACGAATGGTAGCGATAACCCGCTCCTCTAATTCAGGATATTGAATAATTCCATTCTTTAGTTCAATATTGATTATTGTTTCTTTATCTCTTGTTAGCAGAAGTAGTTCCTCAAGTGACGGAAGATGCTCCCCACGGAATGATTCTTGAAACCAAGATCCCGCATCGAGCTGCTGAATTTCATCAAATGTATAATCTTTAACCAATCCTTGTCCATTCGTTGTACGATTTACCGATTCATCATGAATGAGAACAAGCTTTCCATCCTTTGTCATCTGGACATCGGTTTCAATTCCCGTTGCACCTAGCTCCAATGCCTTACGAAACGCAACCATCGTATTCTCTGGACAAACAGCCGAAGCACCTCGGTGTGCGAAGTTGATGATTTGAGTCATTTTTTAAATTCCTCCTGAATTGTCTTTAAGAATTTATACCTTCTATCATAGCCTTCAAGTGTTAAGGCTGTGTTTAATAAGAGAAGAATATATCGTACGTTATTCATTCTCTACTTTCCATATTCCACATCTGCCCCATAAACCCTTGTAAGCGCAACCAAACGAAGGCGATTTTTGAGAAAAAAAACAATCCATGCACTCTGCAGTACCTGGATTGTTAGACTAAGTTCACTTGGTGTTTTGATCAATAAATGCTTTTATATCTTCAAAGTTCGGCTCTTCAAATTTCACTCCATTCACAAAAACGGTCGGAGTCCCATTCACACCTTGTTTATCGGCAATATCCAAATCTCGTTTTACATTCTGTATATATTTCTTTGACTTCAAATCCGCTTTAAACTGCTCGAGAGGCACTTCAGGCATTTCCTTCTCAACCAATTTCGTAATGAAAGAGTAAGTCGCCCATTCCGTATGCTTGTCACCCTGCCGCTCAGTCATAAGCTCGTGGTATGTCCAGAAGTATTCGGGATTCATCTGAAATAATGTCTCTCCCGCTAATGCAGCCATGACGGAATCTGGAGCGAGAAATGCCATATCAACATAAACAAAATTGGCTTTTCCAGTATCGATATACTCCGATTTTAGTCTAGGAAATACTTCCTCTGTCCAAATCTTACAATAAGGACATTTATAATCCGAAAATTCTACGATCTGAATCGGAGCATTCACATCACCTAAGACAGGCTGGTTCTGAACATCAAAATCTTCAGGTGTATCACCTGCTTGAACTTTCGATAAATCAGGATACTCCACTTCAGATTTGTTATTCATTACGATCAAGGCAGTCATCGCCGCAATAACAATAAGACTGATGATGATCCCTATATAGGTCTTGTTACGAGAAGAAGCTGTTTTTTGTACTGATTTATTACGATGTGTACCCTGATCTAACGGATTTTTGCGTTTACTTTCTCCCAAGCTTGTCTTCCCCCTCCAATATTTTTGATACCAAAATTATAAATAACTACAACGTGCTTAACCTAGGACATATCTCTCTTAATCCAAAGTTTCTAATAATCATTATTATGCACAGGTTATTGACCATACTAACTTGTTTAACATATAATTGTCTAGACAACTATTTATATTTTAATGAAAGCTGGTGTGTTTCTTGAAGATACCTGAAGACAATCATTCCATCGGTTTTCAGCTTGGATATACATATCGCCGAGCCTCAAACCTATTCTTGAGTAAATTAAAACCCTTTGATATTACACCTGAACAGTGGTCTGTTCTCAATCAGATTGCGCTCAGTGAGGGACTAAATCAAAAAGAAGTTGCAACCAGAGCAGATAAAGATCAGCCTACTACGACTAGAATACTCGATTTATTAGCAAAAAAAGGACTTATTCGGAGAGAGGTGTCCCCTCAAGACCGAAGAGCCTTTCTGCTGCACGTTACAAAAGCTGGTGAAGATCTACTCGCAATTACTACTCCGATCGAGCATGAATGCAGTCATCAGATATCCGAAGGCATTGATCCGAGTGAGATGAAGATATTTAAGGATATCCTCTCCCGGATGAATGCCAACCTCGAAGCGAAATAAACATAACAGGAGATTTGATACTTCATGAACCATGAACTTAATAACAAACTATGGACCAAAGAATTTATAACACTAACTGTAAGTAACCTGTTTCTATTCCTTACACTTCAGATGCTGT
This sequence comes from Paenibacillus sp. FW507-14B1B, assembly GCF_058781425.1. Classification (NCBI taxonomy): domain Bacteria; kingdom Bacillati; phylum Bacillota; class Bacilli; order Caryophanales; family Paenibacillaceae; genus Paenibacillus; species Paenibacillus sp. FW507-14B1B. The sequence continues at coordinate 434,741 of NZ_JBYSWS010000002.1, forward strand.
TAACCACACTTCCCGCTTATGCAAAAGAAGCGTTCGGGGCCAGTCCAACTCAGGTAAGCTTAATTACCAGCTTATTTGCATTCAGTGCTATCGCCTCGAGATTGTTCTCTAGTAAAGCCCTTGAAAAAGGAAAACGACGTCAGCTTCTTTATATCGGATTGTTCATTTCCTTACTTGCCATACTGGGATATTACGCTGCATCCAGCATTGGTTTTCTGCTGCTCATGCGTGTATTATTCGGCCTCGGCTTTGGTATGACCAGTACATCCTTTCCAACCATGGCCTCGGATATTATTCCTGCAAAACGACTAGGCGAAGGCATGGGATACTTCGGGTTATCAACGACACTAGCCATGTCCATTGGTCCGATGATTGGATTGACTTTACTTCAAGGTGGTGGTTTCACCCCACTTGTCTTTATAACATCAGCCATTAATATTCTTATCTTTCCGTTAGCATTTCTACTGACTTCAAGAACACCAAAACGACATAAAGAACCTGCGCCAGCAACAATACAAGATGGCAAGAAGGGTACAGTCATGCGCCGTCTCCTTCTCCCTGCAGTGTTGAATTTTCTGACATCCATCACTTATGGTGGACTCCTCAGCTTCTTGGCATTGTACGGAAAAGAGGTTAATCTATCCAATCCTCAATATTTCTTCTTGTTCAACGCACTAGCAATTATTCTGATTCGGCCTGTATCTGGAAGACTATATGATCGGTATGGACATAAAGCTATTCTCATCCCAGGAGCACTATTCATGGTTGCGGGATTAATACTTCTTACGTATGCAACAACTACAAGCGGCCTACTTCTATCTGCACTTTGTTATGGTCTTGGGTTCGGATCTATGCAGCCATCACTTCAAACTTGGATGATCCAGGAGGTTCCACCACAACAACGCGGGATGGCAAATGGTACCTTCCTGAACTCACTCGACTTTGGTGTCGCTATCGGCGCTATGGTTCTAGGCACAATAGCGCGGTTCTCAAGTTATACGGTCATGTACCGTTATTCTGCCATTGCCGTCCTTTTAGTAGTCATTATTTATATCGTAGCTCTGGTCTGTAAATCGGCTTCTCGGAGAAAAACTGATTCTACCTCATCTATCTAACTTAAACAAAAGGCATTAACATCAGATCTCGTTCTGAAGCCCTTACTTTGCACCGGATAGATTACACAAACAAAAACCTTGCCTACTTACGGGCAAGGTTTTTGTTTCCTAAAGGAGAACGCTTTTGCTTCTTAAATTCCATCTGGTGAGGACCATTGTCTTTATCCTCCTCTTCTTTCTTCTCCTCAGGTTTAACTGCAAAGAAGGTAAGGAGGGCACCTATAGCTGAAACTGCCGCTAATACGCTGAACAAAACCCAATGATTAGCTCCGAGCAGGAGAGAAACAACGGGAGGCCCAAGTGAAACACCAATAAATCGCATACTGCTATATAGTGATGTAATCGTACCACGCTGCTCCTTCTCCACTCCCTGCGTGAGCAAGGTGTCCATGCTTGGGAGGGCGAGACCGATACCAATGCTTCCCAGAGTCATGAAACCAACAACAAAGTAAATCTCATCACTGAACCCTGTAATGATTAGAGCTACCGTCAATAATGTCATTCCCACAAAAGCTGTCCATTTCATTCCTACCTTATTATCCCCGATAAACTTTCCAGCGAGAAATGATGCCAAACATAATGCCGCAAGAGGTATTGCTAATACTAGTCCTTTCATAACTCCTTTTAGCTGGTATGTTGACTCTAATGTCTCTGATAAATAGAACAACACACCAAATACACCAAACATCGCTATGCCGCCGATTGCAAAAATCGCATACAGCCATCGCCCTTTTTCATGCAGCACTTCTTTTGTCGTCTTTAAAAATTCACGGATCGATTTCTTATTTTCTTTAAGCTTCGGAGGCTTCACAAGAAAAACAACTAAAACAATAGAAATTAAACATAGTGCAGGAATAGCGATAAATGGTAAAAACCAAACTAAACTTCCGAGATAAGCTCCAAGAATTGGACTGATTACTTTACCAAACGTATTGGAGGTCTCTATTATTCCAAGACTTTTACTAACTTCTTCTTCCTCTTTAAACATATCACCGACAAGTGGAATAACGATGGGAAATGCTCCAGCAGCCCCTATACCCTGAAGCAATCTTCCCGCCAAAATCACGCTGTATGCTCCCATTCCATCCATCATCCAGGCAGCAACAGCCGAAACCCCTCCGCCCACGGCAGCAATGATTAAACTTGGAATGATGATCTTTTTACGCCCATATCGATCCGAAAGATAACCCGCGATAGGAATAAGCAGTATAGCAACAACTGCATAAACCGTAATCAGCATACTGACCATAAACGAACTAATACCCAGTTCTTTAGAGATTTGAGGAAGAATAGGAATCAACATGGAGTTGCCGAGTGTCATAATTAACGGTATGGATGCAAGGGCAACCAGATCCCTTTTCTTATTTTCCACGAGAAGACCACCTTTAACATCATTTACGTCTGCTTATATTGTGGGTTCATTTGCCCATAATATGCATGACAAAAAGGTGGCTTGTTACACTTTAAATCCAGACATTAACTTCTTAAGATGAGCTGATAGCTCATGAAGAGTCTGTACGCTAACAGTAACTTCCTCCATCGAAGCGAGCTGCTCCTCCGTTGCAGCACTTACGCTTTGAGAGCCAGCTGCCGTCGTCTCCGTAATCTCTGTAATTCGACTGATCGAGGTTACAATTCCAGCTGCTCCATAGTTTAGCTGTTCCGTACCCGAACTTACTTCGGTGATCTTGTCGTTAAGTTGTCCTATCGACTGCTCAATCTTCATGAATGCATCTTTAGCTCCAGTCGCAACTTCCATCCCATCCGTTACGGATCTTAATCCCTCTTCCATAATTATCGTCATATCCTGGATGTCCAGCTGAATCTGCTTCACAAATTGACTAATTTCATCTGATGATGCAGATGTCTGTTCTGCAAGTTTTTTCACTTCCGACGCTACAACGGCAAATCCTCTTCCATGTTCCCCAGCCCGGGCGGCCTCAATGGAAGCATTCAAGGAAAGTAACCCTGTTTGGGTCGCAACATTTGTTATCACGTCACCCATGGTCCCAATACTTTCAGCTTTGCGACCCAATCGTTGCACTGCCTCAGCTGATTTCGTTACAATGGTTCTTATATTCTCCATCTCCTGAAGGGTATGGACTATCGCTAAATCGCCTTCCCCAGCAAGTTGATTCGTCTTTTGCGAGAGTTCTGCAGTAGTTTGGGCAGATTTTGAAATCTGATTCATTCCTTGAGCCATTTCATTAACGACCGCTGATGTAGCTTCAGAATCTTTGAGTTGATTCTCAACTCCAGCGGCAAGCTCCTCCATAATACCAGAAGTATGCTGTGTCGCTTGGTGAATTTCTTCAGCGCTAGACTTAAGCATGGTCGTAGAATCAGCCACCTGATCCGCTGCCTTCTGCACCTGCATAACAAGATTCCGAAATCCCTCAATCAACTTATTGTAAGCATCTGCAACACCCTTGATCTCATTGTTCGAACGTACATCCAGACGAGTCACGAGGTCCCCACCGCCTTCTGCAATCGTGAGTAGCTGTTCACGCATCCGGTTCAGCGGTTGTATCGAACGAACGAGGATTAAATTGCTTAACCAAAAATAGAGGACAGCGATAATCCCAATTCCCAAAATAATACTATTTCGCTGACTAGCACGTGTATTGATTGCTTCTTTACGCTCTTCTATATGTACATATTTTTGATTTACAAAGTTCGAAATAACAGGAGCAAATGATTTGCGAATCTCTCTTTCTTTCTGAAACTCATCATGATATTCGCTATATGAAGCGAGCACAGCTCCCTGCTTATCCATACCAGCCTTCTTCAAGACCATATCCACAGCCGTATTATATGTAATGAATCCAGACTCTATATCATCTAACATCTTCATATCGTCAGGACTTGCTTTCACCAATGGTCTTGTCGCTTCACCTAACTGAACAAACAATTCTCTCTTCTGATTTAAAGAGTCTATATATGAAGTATCTCCTGTAAGCAAAAATCCTCGTTCATCATTTGCCATTCCGGTAAAGTAGAGCTCCATCTCATTTAAATGATGAACGATCTGCTGGTCTACATCAATAATGGTTGTAAACTTCTTCTGCGTATTATGAGATGAAATAAATGCACTCAGGATCATGATCATGATAACCGTTGACATAATGATTGCGGAGATTAACATTTTTGTTTTGATTTTCATTGGTGAAAGCACCTATCCCTCAGTAATGTATTTGAGACCACTTAATATTTTCGACATTATTCCGGCGAAAATGAATAGTTGTAGCTGTCACAAAAAAAAGAAATCGCCCTTTATTTACTGGAGAATCCAGCAACCATTAAAGGAACGATTTCTTTAATAATCATTACTGATTTAGGTCATCCTCTAGCCTAATTACGAGGAAGGAAGCGACTCTTCTCACCTAAATGGTAAATATGAAGCTCATGCATTGCACGCGTGCATGCAGTATAGAACAATTTCCGTTCACTCTCTTTGTTATACACATCATTCGAACCGTTATAGATGATCACAGCATCAAACTCTACACCTTTTGCCAAGTATGCTGGAACAACCAAAGTTCCTTTCTCAAATGCAGGGGTGCTTTTTGTAATCAACCTTACAGGAATTTCAGCAGACAACTGTTTGTGAACACGGAGACTTTCGGCCTCTGTCTTACATATGACCGCAACATAATGGTATCCCTTCTCATGAAGATTACGAATATCAGATATAACAGACTTGGTTAATTCTGATTCGGTATCTACTGGGATGACACGAGGCTCCTCACCAGGTCGATTAAAGGGTACGATTACTTCGCCTCCTGGAATCATTTTTCGAGTAAAATCAACGATCTCATAGGTCGACCGATAGCTTCGAGTCAATGAAATAACTTCAGTCTCTTCCTCTCCATATAGACTAACCAAATTCTCCAGGCTACCTAACGCTTCACCATGAGCATAAATGGCTTGGTTCAGGTCTCCTAAAACAGTCATCTTAGCACGAGGAAATAGTCGCTTTAGAAACTCCAGCTGAAAAGCAGAGTAATCCTGCACTTCATCGACAATAACATGCCGAATAACTGTATTCGTACGGAAGCCTTGCAGAAGTTCTTTCAAGTAAAGAAAGGGAGTTGCATCTTCATAAAACATTTCTTTATTCTGAATCATTTGCATGGTTTGGCTGCACACTTCACTCCAAGAATCAGGCAAGGTAGCATCACTTCCGGCTAAACGACGGAATAACCGTTCATCTGCAAATAGTTTACGATATAAGCCTTTAACATCAACAAATCGATATCGCTTCACCCAACGTCTTATAGGCTTGAGCCTATTGCTCACCACCATCCGACCCAGTAGTTCTCTTTCCTTATCAAAATCATTAAAACTAACTTCATTCTTCTTCTGCTTTCGGCGAAGCGTCTGGAACGCCCGGTGATAATCATCTGGGTCCATTAATTCGATCTGATCTTCAACCCACGGTTCTTTCCGCTCTTCATGTGCAAAATCTGACAGACGTTTAAGAATCCATTCCTTCATTAATTCGAGTCTGCCAGCAAGCTTCACTGCTGAGTCATAGCTATAAAAATGCTGAATCATCTCATCGCCGCTAACAATCACTTTACCTTGAAAAACGATCGGTCTAAACATCATACCTTCCCGCTCCAATAAATCTTTATAAGAACGGATAACATCAAGATAAGGTACTGAGGACTTATATGTGATTCCTTCTAGACGGGCACGATGTGCCGGTGTATCAGGAGCATTCAGTAAGACTTCTGTCTGTGTAAACACATCTTCTAACTCAAATTCTCTGCCAAGACGATGCTCAAGATAAGATTGGAAAGTTGTCTGCTGCATATTGTCTTCCCCGAGCTCAGGGAGAACGGTTGATACATAACTGTTAAAGAGTGGGTTGGGTGAGAACAATATCATCTGATCTGCACTTAACACCTCTCTGTATTTATACAGTAAATACGCGACCCTCTGTAAAGCTGCAGATGTTTTTCCGCTACCCGCAGCTCCTTGTACGATCATCATCCGCGTCTTATCATTTCGTATCACAGCATTTTGTTCCCTTTGAATCGTTGCCACAATGCTCTTCATGCGATCATCAGCGCTATGACTTAGCACTTGCTGAAGCAGTTCATCCCCAATCGTCACCCCCGTATCGAAGAGAACTTCAATCACACGATCATGGATAACAAATTGGCGCTTCAAGCTCATCTCTCCGGAAACAGTGCCTGACGGAGTCTCATAGTGGGTTATTCCTGGAGATCCATCATAATATAGACTGGAAATTGGAGCACGCCAGTCATAGACAAGGAAAGTATCTGAATCTGAGTCCATGAAAGATCCAGTCCCAAGATAAATCGGCTCAACCTGACTCGTTCCTTCTTCTCGAAAATCAATTCGACCAAAATAGGGTGAATAAACAAGTCTTTTATACTTTTTCAGTGCTTTACTGGACTGCAGGTGGGATCTCTCTCTTTCTGAAAGCACCTGTGATTGCTGTCGAAGGTTGGTTGACGTCTCCCCCAAATCATCGGGATTGCTAAAATTGACAGTCACTTCATCCCAGAATTCTTTACGCATCTCAATGACATCACCGCGGACTAAGCCTACATCTGCCTCAAGTTGCGTAATTTTTCGACCAATTTTGTCTGTGACTTCCGTGACCCGCGCTTGTTCGTCCTTCCAATCCTGATCGCTGATCGCCATCTCTTCATCCCCCTATTTTTAGTTGACATTGGGTTTGATCTGTGCTATAATTGAAATATATTAATACTGCTCTCATTAAAATAAGTGATCAGACCAAGATCCATTGTAACAGTCTATAATACAATAATCAATATGAATACCCAGAAGTCGGCTAATCTAGCCGGTTTTTTTATGTCTAAAAAATAAAATCACACGATACTCCCCTTCAAATGTAAACAGGCTGCACCATATGCCAGCCTGTTTACTGTTGTAGAGCATCTTCATTTATTTTTTAAGCCATGCTAGTATGCCCCCAACGTTATCCTTTTTCTCTACGAAGCGGCTAATGTGATCCGCAACTCGATTTAGACGCTCTAATGTGTGGCCATAATCATACATGGCTGCAGCCACAACGGTCATCCGAAATCCTCCAGGTTCAGAGCCAGCGCCGCAGATCACTTGATCCATAAATGCTTGATTCTGCTCAGCCATAATTTCTGCCTCATCCTCATTAGGCTTCAACTTGTCTTCAAATTTCCACAGAATGTGTTCATGAAATTTAATGAGTTGTTCAAGATGTGCATCAAACTGCTCATCAATCTCCTCTGTACGATTCGCCTGAAAATAATGATTCTCCACAGCATTAAGTACTTCATATCCCTTTTGAAGAGAAACTAATAAGTGCTTATACACGACGAGCTGTCTAGAATGGCTATATTTTGCCCTTTTCAGCTTCTTTTGCTCTTCCTCGAACAAATTGTATTTGTCTGCTAAGGATTTAATGGTTCCTTCTAAGCTGTTCATCTCATCACGGTACACGGTATCCTTAATCTCATGTGAAATCGCTGTACGCAATAATAACGACATTTTATCAAATACATTGTTAATCTGTTTAAAATACTGTTCTCTCGGCTTTGGTGGGAAAACAATAATATTGATTAGAAATGCAGAAACAATACCAATCAGCGTTAGAAAAAATCGATTAAAGGCAAAGTCCCATTGTCCGGATGCTTCCATAACTGAAATAACTGTGACGAGTGTTAAACCAATGGTCTCGCCCATATTGAGTTTAATACAGATCATAATGACTAAAATACACACGAGCCCTACGGCAATCGGCTGATTCGTTAAAAAGTAACCCCCAAGCATCGCAAGCCCCGCACCTAGCGTACTCGTCTGAAGCTGATCCAGGAAATACTTCCAGGACCGATAAATTGAAGGCTGCATGGCAAAAATCGCTGCAATTGCAGCTCCGACCGGTGATGAAATCCCTAGCAGCATCGTCAGATAGAGGGCTAAAGTTACAGCTAAGCCCGTCTTTAACATTCTTGCACCAAAGGCCACTGGCAGCCCTCCTTAAAATATTTTCTTACCCACCAATCATGTATAATGGGGGTACGCACCATTTATTTTCTATGAAACATCTCATATACGAACTAATTACCCTATGCGTTGCAATATTATACAATTCTACTTCCGCCGAAGCTCATACACTCCAATGGAGAACATCAGCCAAGCACAGCTTGCCAAATAACCACCAAGTACATCACTTGGATAATGAACACCTAGATAAATTCGACTAAGTCCAATGCACAAAATGATGACACTAAATAATAACACAACCATGTTTCTACGAGAAGTCGTATGGAAGCTTTTCCACAGCAAGTATGTCAATATGCCGTACATTGTAAAAGCTGCCATCGAATGGCCACTCGGAAAGCTATATCCTGTAATATCAATCAGACGGTTTATATCAGGTCTAATACGTCTAAACATGTTTTTTAATATAACGTTTAGCATAGCAGAACCCAATATCACAACTGCAAAAAATATCACTTCTCTTCGAAGATGCAGCACTTTGTACATCCATATGACAATCGCCAGGCAAATAATAACTATCGGGATATTAGAGCCGAGGTAGGTGAATCCCTTAGCAACCCATGTTAAGGAAGGCTGCTCAAATCCACGAACAAGCTTTATAAAGAAACTGTCGAAACTAACTACTTTTTCCGATATTACCAATAAGGATATGGCTACAAAAGCGATTAATGAAACAATGGAGATGATCCAAAACCACCTGATTCGGGTATTAGAATATGTGTGATGTTGACTCATGAAGTTCGCTCCTTACGCTTGTCTCCTAATTAATCAGTCAGAAACAAGATAGTATCATGTTACATAACCCTTGTACAGCTCTTTCCAATCAGGTTCATATTTTCTTGAAATTTCAATTATTATCACCGATTTACTCGGAATCATTCAAGGGAGGTTCATATGAAACACAAACGCTGGATTAATGCTGCAATAGGTGTAATGGTAGGATTATCTTTAACTACACCGGCAGATGCATTTACCGGAGAGACATACGCTGGGGCAGGATCTTATAGTCATGTTGTACCCCACGCCGCTGTGGATGCACAGGCTGACATCTACAGAACTGCAAATGTAGCTGGCAAGATGCCAACGAATAAATGGTGGAGCAGCCTAGCTTGGAACCCTTACTCTGAAGCTCAGTACCCGCATCCATTAGCAGTCAAAAACGAGCCCTCGGGATTTCGTATTTATAATCCGAGCCCTCGAATTATATCAGATACTCATGCGATCTCTGGGTCAATGACATCCTCAGGTGACTTTACGGTTGGTCACTCCGAAACAGAGTCATTCCCTGATGCCAAAGTGGATGGGTATAATGATTGGTTCGTAAAGGCCAAATATAGTTTTGAATCAACTTCAATGCAGGTGACTTATGGGCATGGATCGCCTTATGTATTTTTTACTTATAACAACGGAAATCCTTACATATCATTTGAATCCTCCCCTAAGATCTGGTATGGCAATTCCTCCAGTCCGATACTTGGGGTTAGCATAAATGGAGCACATTATGGACTCTTTGGTCCATCAGGCAGTACATGGAGAGGCATTGGCACTCCCAAGCTCACCAATTCATTGAATGGCAAGAATTACTTCTCGATTGCTGCACTGCCAGACAACAAGCCTCAGACGCTTGAAAAGTTCAAGAAGTATGCGTATTCGCATGTTACAGACACCGAAGCAAACTGGGATTACGATGCATCAACAGGTGAAATTACCACGACCTATACATATAAGACAGAAGCAAAGGAAGGATTAAGCAATGGCACGATTTTCGCCATGTATCCTCATCAGTGGAAGAACTCCTCTAATGCTAATCTTCCGTACACCTATCCATCTGTTCGCGGAACAATGAAAACAGGTGAGGGAAATTCTTTTGAAACAACGATGAAATTTAACGGAGTCCTCCCTTCCCTACCAGATGATAAGGGCATCTATGATCGAGCCCCATTGGCTAAGTACATTGAAGAAGCCGCAGGTGAAGATTACTATGGTGCTCCAGACTCCTATTCCATCGGCAAACGACTTGGAAAGCTTGCAACCTTGGCACCAATCGCTGAACAGATTGGAGATACGGCATCCGCGGACAAGTTCTATGATGAGATTAAATCTCGTCTGGAGAGCTGGTTAACCGCAAGTGATGAATATGGCAATGTTAAGCAATCCGAATTGTTCTATTATAACAATGTGTGGGGATCACTCATCGGTTATCCTGCAAGTTACGGTACAGACAGGGAGCTCAGCGACCATCAAGCCCATTATGGATATTTCCTTAAGGCAGCAGCAGAGCTGGCTCGTAAAGACAAAAGCTGGGCCGAAGATAGTCATTATGGACCGATGATCGACCTCCTGATCCGAGATATCGCGAGCGATGACAGGAATGATCCTATGTTTCCATATCTTCGCCAATTTGATCCCTATGCAGGTCATTCTTGGTCATCAGGACATGGGAGATTTAATGACGGAAATAACAACAGCTCCTCTTCGGAATCAATGAATGCTTGGGCTGCTCTTATTCTGTGGGGAGAAGTAACAGGAGATATCGATACGAGAGACTTAGGAATCTATTTGTATACAACAGAAATGAATGCCATTAATGAATACTGGTTCGACACTGAGGGTACCAATTACCCTCAAGCATTCACGCGCTCCAGTGGAAGTATTATCTGGGGTGGCAAAACTACGGGAGATTCCACCATGTGGACAGCAAATCCAGCTGAAGTTCATGGTGTTAACTGGCTTCCTATCACGGGGTCCTCCCTCTATCTTACACAGCATCCTGATTATGCGGCCCAGAACTACGCAACTATGGTTAGAGAGAACAATGGAACTGAGTTTACGACGTGGAATGATCTCATCATGATGTACTTGGCGATTTCAAATCCGGAAGAAGCGATAAAACAATTCAACACTCAGGCTGCTTCTATGATTCCTGAGCCAGGAAATTCGAAAGCGAATACGTATCACTGGATTCAGACGCTTAATAGTCTAGGTACTCAAGATTCAAGCATCACGTCGGACTACCCCCTATACGCTGTATTTAATAAGAATGGACATAAAACTTATGTGGTGTACAATATGAGCAATTCCATAAAGACGGTGCGCTTCTCCGACGGCACAGAGGTACAGGCATCCCCGGACCGTTTCACTACTTATGAAAGCAAGGACTAATCCATAACAACAATTTACATCTGCCCCTATTCATATACTCAGCATAAAATAAAGAGAGTCCTGTACGCAGACAGGACTCTCTTTATTAATGCAAATGACTATTCATGTAAATCAGTTGTTCATTACCCATATGGTGATGAAAGCGATCAGAGAAACCCCATAGATCATGATCAAACGAACAATATTCGCTTTTGATCTTCGTTCATATTTCGGGTTCGACTTCTTGTTCTCTTGAGACAAGCCTAACATTACCGTTGATATACCTCCGATTAACACTAAAGAAATGACGATGATATAAATAATCACGCCCATCCCCCTTCTGTATTAGAACCGCTGATTCACTAGCTCCTTCACCGCTTGCACTCCTTCAATGGTGCTTCGGACATGAACTACAAGCTGCTTACTCTCGTCGTAATGACGGGAAGAATGATCGTATTTCGGATCATAGTAATGTGTCAGCAGCAGATGAATAGCTTCCGGAAAGCGGTCTTCCGAAAGATGGCGGCCTATCTCTGCGGCAATCGGTGTATGAATTCGATCTTTAATTCGATTAAAGGCTTGAATGTATTCATCCTTATATTCGGCTGGACGATAATCATTCATAATCTGTGTAACACGCTCTTCTATCGGCATATCGATAACAATAGCCAACCCTTCTTCTTTCTTCTCAATCAGGAAGTCCGGAAGCACAACTTTACCGATCCGCTTGCTCTCCGCTTCAAACAGAACATAGGGAGCTTCACCAATTTCTCGTAACTGTTCAAACAAGAGTGAATCAAAGGTCTTCTGATTATGCGAGTTAAGACCGATATGACCAAAGATGGATCCGCGGTGACCCGATAATCCTTCCAGATCAAGCACAGGATAGCCTTCTTTCTGAAGCTGCTGGAGAATCGCAGTTTTACCCGTTCCAGTAAAGCCGTGCAGTACCAAGGCTTCCGCATTTAAACGGGTTTGATTAAGCGTATCCACAACCAGCTTTCGGTATGCCTTTATTCCCCCATGAATTCGGTATACATGAACATCCATCAAGGAAAGCACAGTTGCTGCAGTCCTGCTCCGCATCCCACCTCTCCAGCAGAATACCACTTTGTTACCCTCTAACTGCTTGAATTCTTTCACAAAAGCAGGCAGCTTAGCGGACATGATCTCTAGTCCACGCTCCTTAGCTGCGTCAACACTTACCTGTTTATACAGGGTTCCGATCTCTGCTCTTTCCTCATCGTTAAACACTGGAATGTTATAGCTGCCAGGTATTGTTGACTCCTTAAATTCTGAAGGAGATCTTACATCAATTAGATTAAATTGCTTGTCCTTCTGAAGTTTTAAAAGTTCTTCCACACTGATGTCTTGAAACATATCGTACGCTCCTTTTATCCATACCGGACCACACTAGCTGCTATTCTACGACAATCGTTCCTGGATGCTGATCTGTCACGCGTCCAATCATCCCCGCTTCTACGCCAGCTTCTTGTAATTCTTGAAGCAGCTTTAAAGCTTCCTCTTGATCAAGCGCAATAAGTAAGCCCCCTGAGGTAACCGCATCACACAAAATTAAGCGATCGATGTCATCCATTGCTTCAGGAAACTGAACAGAACCACTCACATGTGCATGATTATTCTTAGAACCCCCCGGGATAACTCCTGCCTCCGCCATTTCACGGACACGTGGAAGCACCGGAACATCGTCTTTAACGATGACAATGCCAGTACCGCTTCCCTTCGCCATCTCAAGCGTGTGCCCCATAAGGCCAAAACCCGTCACATCTGTACATGCATGTACATCGTAACGATCCATAACTTCAGCAGCGGTCTTGTTCAAACCAGCCATCACTGATGTTACACGAGAGATTTCCTCTTCACTAAGGAGATCCTTCTTGATAGAGCTGGTCAGAATGCCTACACCGATTGGCTTTGTTAAGATAAGCGCATCTCCAGGCTTAGCCCCTGCATTGGTTCGAATCTTATCCGGATGAACAATGCCTGTTACAGCAAGACCGAATTTAGGTTCCTTATCATCAATAGAGTGTCCGCCAACAAGAGTAACTCCTGCCTCTTTCAATTTATCTCCTGCACCACGTAAAATATCCGAGAGGACCTGCTTGTCCAGTGTGGTGATTGGAAAGGCAACAATGTTAAGCGCAGTTAATGGTTTCCCGCCCATCGCATAAATATCGCTGATGGCGTTCGCTGCTGCAACCTGACCAAAAGAATATGGATCATCAACGATCGGAGTAAAAAAGTCAACCGTCTGCACCATTGCTAGTTCGTCCGTCAGGCGATATACACCAGCATCATCACTTGTATCCAAGCCAACGAGAAGGTTCGGATTCGGATCAGCAGGTGGAAGTGTACGAATCACTTGTGCCAGATCAGCAGGACCGATTTTACAGCCGCATCCTCCTTTGGAAGAAAAAGAGGTTAGTTTAATTTTCTCAGGTTGTTTCATGATGGATCATCCCTTCTTATCTGTTCTATATCTACACTTAGCTTGAACATATAACAACCCCTGAAATACCACCATGCTGGAAAAGCAGCATGGTGACACCTCCAAGGGCTAATCAATAAACAGTCGTTTTTAGTTCATTTATTTTGCAAAATGCTCAATACCTTTATTATATGAAAATACCAGCTTTAAGTCTATTCATCCATTCTTCACACGAACGCTTTCACACGAAATTCCCAAGTAATCTAAATCTTGGAGATTCTTTTTCAGATTTTTTATCATTTCTTAAGGTAAGCTCGTGCTTTATCTGGTAAAGTGATAAAAGATAATAACAACTCATTATTAGAAGCAGTTGAAGGGAGTCATTAATTTAATGAAAGAAAATGATGTACAGCCAACAAATAACGAACGTCCGGAGGATGATTTCGGGCAATCTCAGGAACAGAATCCAAATACAACACCGGAACCTGTTACACCTGAAGAGAATGATATGGTAACAGAAGCAACGAATTCAGACAGAAACGATGACCTTAATCCATTGGATGATACCTCGGTACAATCATCGGAATCACAGGTTGCAGGCGTGGTCTCATCCAACAATCATGATAATAATCAACCGCCTGCTACATCCACTAGCGGCAATGGTGGTAAGGGCTGGATGATCGCATCCATCGTTCTAGCTGCAGCCCTGATCGTTGTCTTGATCGTTAACCCATTCGGCAAAAACGATGGCGATAAAGCAATCGCAACGGTGAACAACGTAGATATTACGAAAGACAAGCTGTATGATGCACTGGTTGAAGCTGGCGGTGAACAGACGCTTGATTCACTACTTACAAAAGAACTCGTTCAGCAAGAGTTGGACAAGAAGTCCATTGTAATTACGGATGCCCAAATCAACGAAGAAGTTGAATCCGTTAAGAAAATGTTCCCATCTGAAGAAGCATTCAACTCCGCTCTTACTTCAAGCGGTATGACACTTGAAACTTTGAAAGAACAGACTAAATTACAACTCGAATTGACTCAACTGTTGAAAGATAAAATTAAAATCACTGATGAAGAAATTAAAAGCACCTACGAGCAGTACAAAGACAGCTTTGCAACTCCTGAACAAGTTCGTGCTTCCCACATTCTTGTAAAGACTAAGGAAGAAGCTCAAGCCATTATCAAGCAGTTAGATGAAGGTGCCGACTTCGCTGCAATTGCTAAAGAGAAGAACGAAGATGCAACGAAGGATACTGGCGGAGACTTGGACTTCTTTAGTAAAGGTCAAATGGACCCTGCATTTGAAGAAGCAGCCTGGAAACTTGAAAAAGGTACTTATTCCAAAGAACCTGTAAAAAGCTCTTTTGGATACCATATCATCAAGGTAACGGATAAGAAAGCAGCAACCAACCCAACACTTGAGGATAAGAAAGAAGAAATTACGAAGCAGTTAGAGTCCACGAAATTGAATGAACTTACACCTGCATATCTGCAAGAGTTGAAAGATAAAGCAAAAATCACGAACACACTTGTAACAACAAAAGATAATGAGAAAGAAGACATTAAGACTGAAGAACCAGCGAAGTAATATTAACTTTAAGTCCCTTATACCGCAGAGGTATAAGGGACTTTTGTTGTAAATTCCAAAAAGTTCTTTTATGAAATGCAAAAACATGATAAAATGAAAGCGTTATCACAAAATGATAATTAAACGAGGGGGAGTCAGAATGATGAAGTGCGAACCAGAATCCAGAAATGTGTATGAGGACTTCGTGGTTGAGACGGACATTCTGTTCTTTAAAACCGGAACCCACGGTTTGGTCAGTTTTCACGGCAGGAATTATAATATAAAGAAAAGAATGAATGCCGAACAAATCACCTCACTTTTATCCAGAAAACAATTCTTTAATGTTGGTGGCAACTGTTATGTTAATGTTAACAAAGCTACAGATGTTGAACAGGGAGTTGTTTTTTTTGGTGAGAAGGCGCCGTCTTCAAAAATCCTTCGAATTCCTCGAAGAAAGCAAGAACCGCTCAAACGGTTAATGATGGGGCACAAACAACCTGTTACTTAACCACGCCATAAAACCGCCTTATTCCCAATATAGGCGGTTTTATTATTTTATAATGATCTGAATGGTGATACCAATCTGTATCCTATGTAAAAGAACACCTCACGAGCAAGAAATGGCAGCTTCGTACGCATGCTTCGATATGCGCTCGTTGTGGTAGGTGACGAATGCACATTCATATCTAAATCTCGCGCCAGTAACATAGCCCGCTTCATATGTAGCGGGTCACTGACTAGCAGGAACGACGACACACCAACCTCAGCTGCCGCGATCTTGGCATTTTGCAAATTCTCCTCTGTAATCGTAGACGTTACCTCAATGATGATGTCTTCGGCTGCTACACCCTGTTTTAATGCATACTTTTGCGAGGACTCCGCTTCACTGACCGCCTCTTGCTCTCCACTTCCTCCTGTAAAAATGATTTGGTCAACGTATCCGCCTTTATACAGTCTCACAGCATGATCAATTCTTCCTTTCAACACGGGTGATGGTTCCTCACCAGCAGTCGCCGCACCTAATACAATTGCAGCATCGGCATGAATGAACTCTGATTTTTGACCAAAAGTCCATATCGAATAAGCCGTATAGCCTACAATCATTACGATGATTGCGAGTAGAGCAAGAAACAACCGGACCAACTTGCACTTCCTCTTCATCTGTCTTGGATTGTATGACTTCATCATATGAGGTAGCCTCCTTTCTTACATTTAAGCATCATCATAGAAAGCTAATTCATGGTAATATACATATCATAAGAAGCGTTACTACTACTGTAAGAAGGGGGATTTCATGAGCGCATTATTTGATCCGAATTATCCACATGATTTCAAAGCTTTCTCCATAGAACATGTGCTTGTTATCGGGTTACTCTTTGTCATGATTATGACATTATTCTTTTGCCGTAACATGATCTCTTCCAGACCTATCGTTCAGTCTATAATCAAATGGATCTTAGTTGCTGCTTTGTTACTTCCTGAAGTTTGTCTTCAACTATGGTACTTCACTAGCGGAATATGGGACCAGACCTCGTCTATCCCACTGGAGTTATGCAGCTTGACCATGTTTCTTTCGGCCATTATGCTCCTAACAGGCAGCCGAAAAATATACCCACTCGTTTATTTTGCCGGTATTGGTGGTGCACTGCAAGCTGTTCTTACTCCAAGTCTTGACTATCCATTTCCGCATTTTCGCTTCTTCCACTTCTTTACTGTCCATCTTGCCATCATTCTTGCCCCTCTTTATATGACTTGGGTCCGCAACTATCGCCCTCAATGGAGATCCATTGGCTGGACTATGATATTCTTGAACGTCGCTGCACTGGTGGTCGGTCTCATTAATTTCACTCTCGGTTCTAACTACATGTATTTGATGAGAAAGCCCTCCACTCCTTCTCTACTCGATGTATTGGGACCGCACCCCGTCTATCTTCTGGTTGAAGAACTGTTCGCGCTTGTGTTCTTCACTGTGATGTACACGCTATTCTTTGTTATACCAGAACGGATTAGAAAAAATCGCCTTTCTAAGCGCTACACGGCTAAAGAGCAATCCTACTAACCATTTCGGATAGGCAAATTACAACTATACAAAGCTGAAAAAAGCGTATAGACCCCTCTTAACCTCACAGGAGTCCATACGCTCTTTTTAATGGAATATATTAAATTACTTCAAATAAATTCTTGCTGTCTCTTCCCAGATCTCTCCTGGGGCAAGACCGAATAACCCGATTTCTTCTGCGGGTAAATCTACATTCGGTGCATTAACCAGATTGATCTGTGGCTCTGGACAGAAAAATTGCTCACAAGCGTTATTGTTCCAAATCATCCACTGCTTATAAGATGTACCTACATCGTATACCAATGTCTTACCAAGTCTTGTATCGGTAAGCTCCATACGGTTTCTACCGTTCTGCGGCACAGCCGTATAGTGATTATCTAACGAATCAAAATACGGACTAATACCTTCCGTGCGCATCTCTTCCTCTTCCGCCGTTAATTCCTGATGCTTGCCTGTTGGCAGCATACGGTCACTCATTTCCCAGCGCTGACCGATTGTCAATTTTAACCTACAATCCTCAGGTGTACTACCTTCCGCAAATGGTGCATTAATTGCAGTATGGAATGCAAGTAGACAAGGCATGTCTTGATCCCCGTTATTACGAATAAATACATGTTGAGACAAGCCCGCTGCACTGAGTGCATATCGAAGCCGGAAGGTAAACGAATGAGGTAACATAGCAAACACCGGGTGGTTATGATCAATGCTTACACTTACGGATACATAGCTTTCAGTGGCTGTTGTTCCAAATTCATCCACCGTCCAAGGAATGGTATGTAAAAAACCGTGAAGGTGATTACCCGTTGCTACTTCATTCACCGGAAATTGATAGGTTTGTCCATTCCATGGGAATTTACCATCTTCATATCGGTTCGGTGGAAATAATACGGGAATGCCATGCACACCAGGGTTTTGTTTGAATTGATCCATCTCAGATTCAGCCGGCTCACGCAAGAAACGGTAACCGCTTTCTAAATCTCGAAATGCAATCAAGTTGCCTCCGATTTCAGGTAAAACAACTGCTTCATATGGACCAAATTGCAGCCAAATGGCTTTTTCTCCTTGATAAGATCCTTCGTATGCCTTGTGATTCATCGGTTGATCTCTCCTCTCAATATGACTACTCTAGATTACCATACAGAAGGGATAGGATTCTATATCTCACACCCTAGGTCAGCCATCGTTAAACATAGCAAACGAGGCTAACCGAAGATGTGCTCACTTGCTTTATCAGGTCAAAATGATTCGTTAGAACCTTATCTTACTCTGATCTTGCCGGGCTGGTTGCTTTCATGATCTCTCGCTCAAGCTCGAAAGCATAAACCTCCTGCTGCTCATTCGTCCAATTGAACGTATCAGCCATGTATTGAATGACGGATTCCTTCCATTTTAGGGTCCAGCCGATATTAAAGAGCAATGAACCCGTGCGACGAATAAAAAAGTCCGTTGGCTTTAGAGCCATTTCGAATTGTACTGCATAAACGAGTGGTATAAACACCTCTAGTGGAAGCTTATAACTTTTGCCTTCTTCACCTACATCAAGAGCGAGCTGAAACAGCTTCTCCACATTAGAGCCATACGTACGTACCCAGTTTTCAGAAAATGCTACATCAAGACCAAGACTTACGCCTTGCTCGGTCTGTTCTCGGATATACGCAGGAAAACTTGCAGAGCCACCTACATGACCTCCGGAGATGGGGTGATTCTTCGTCTGGCAAACGCCAAAAGACTCGCCACCATTCGCACTTATTCGCTTCGCAACGAGATCAACAACCGTAGCAGCCATTTTTCGGTATCCCGTCAACTTCCCGCCTGCAATCGTAATAAGCCCCGAAGGAGATTCCCATATTTCATCTTTTCGTGAAATCTCGGAAGGATTTTTCCCCTCCTCCAATATAAGCGGCCTAACACCTGCCCATGCTGACTCCACATCGGATTCGCTCAGCTGTACATCAGGAAACATATCGTGAATTGCCTGCAAAATATAGTCGCGATCCTGCACCGTTATAACTGGATCCGCGGGATCCTTCTTGTAGACAGTATCCGTTGTACCAACATACGTCTTCCCGCTTCGAGGAATGGCAAATACCATTCGCCCATCGGATGTATCAAAATATACAGCTTGCCTGAGTGGAAACTTCGACTGATCTATAACCAGATGTACACCTTTGGTTAACTGAAGCATTTTCCCCTTCTTGGACTGATCCATCTCCCGGACATGATCAACCCATGGGCCTGTAGCATTCACGACTTTATTCCCGTAAGCCGTATATACATTACCACGAATTAGATCCTTCACGGTAATTCCAATAATTCGACCACTTGGATCATAGTTTAAAGACTCTGCTCTCGCATAATTGATCAGCTCCGCTCCTTGCGCTGCGGCCTCCTTCATTACCTCTAACGTGAGACGGGCATCATCTGTACGATATTCCACATAGTACCCGCTGCCCTTTAACCCCTCCTTCTTTAATAGGGGTTCTTTCTGCAACGTCTGCGCAGAGGATAGCATGGAGCGCCGCTCACCGCGTTTTACCCCAGCCAAGAAATCGTACACTTTTAGTCCGACCGAAGTACTTAGTTTACCGAACCCCCCACCTTGATAAATCGGTAAGAGCATCCACTCCGGAGTTGTTACATGAGGGCCGTTCTCATAAACAACAGCACGCTCTTTACCAACCTCAGCAACCATACTCACTTCAAATTGCTTCAAATATCGGAGTCCTCCATGTACAAGTTTCGTAGATCGACTGCTAGTTCCAGCAGCAAAATCCTGCATTTCAACTAATAAAATACGCATACCTCTCGTCACAGCATCTAATGCAATACCCGCACCTGTAATTCCACCGCCTATGACGATCAGATCATAGCTTTGACCATTCATCTCTTCAAATTTCTGAATCCGCTCCAAGCTTGAACAGGATTGTTTCTGAATCATCTTGTTATGCCCTCCCCGAATCACCATTCTTATAAAGAAACAAACCAAAAAAGAGACCACGAATCACGCAGTTAGCACCTTATTACGAGGTGTACCGCGATATGTGGTCTCTCCAGATCTCCTGACGAATATTAACTTATGGATTATTATAGCATATAAAATTTTAATGAAAAGCCATCGCTGCAAAAACTGCCTTTTTCCAGCCCTTGTATAGTTGCTCCCGGATTTCTTCATCCATGCTTGGCTCGAACCTCCGCTCTACACTCCATTTGCGGCAGATTTCATCTTGGTCCTTCCAGTACCCAACAGCGAGACCTGCTAAATAAGCGGCCCCTAAGGCAGTCGTTTCACTGATGACGGGACGTTCCACAGGTACATTAAGGATATCACTTTGGAACTCCATCATGAATGAGTTCGAAACGGCTCCCCCATCCACACGAAGCGCCATGATCTTACACCCTGAATCCTCTTCCATAACAGCTAGTACATCCCGCGTCTGATACGCAAGTGATTCCAACGTTGCGCGTATGAAATGCTCCTTCGTCGTTCCCCTTGTTAAACCGAATACAGCTCCCCGTACGTCGCTGTTCCAATAAGGACTGCCAAGCCCAACAAAAGCAGGAACGACGTACACACCCTCCGCTGATTCGACCCTGCGCGCATAGGGCTCACTATCTTTAGCCTCACGGAACATCCTCAATCCATCTCGGAGCCACTGTATGGCTGATCCCGCTACAAACACACTTCCTTCAAGTGCATACTGCACTTTTCCATTCAAACCCCAAGCAATTGTTGTGATCAAGCCATGCTCGGACTTTACAGGCTGATCACCCGTGTTCATGAGCATGAAACTACCCGTTCCATAGGTAGTCTTCACCATGCCCTCTTTGAAGCAAGTCTGCCCGAACAGCGCAGCTTGTTGGTCCCCTGCAGCACCCGCAATCGGTACTTCACGTCCGAAGAAATGATAAGGTGCGGTAACTGCATAAACCTCAGAGGATGGTCTTACCTCAGGAAGCATGTGAGCGGGAATGCCCAAGATCTCTAGTAATTCTTCATCCCATGTTAATTCATGAATATTAAATAGCATCGTACGTGAAGCATTGGAATAATCAGTCACATGCGCCTTTCCTCCAGAAAGCTTCCATATAAGCCATGTGTCTATCGTGCCGAATAACAAATCTCCACGCTCAGCTCGATCCCGTACGCCTTCCACATGATCCAGAATCCACTTGATTTTCGTTCCGGAGAAATAGGGATCCACGAGTAAGCCTGTTTTGTCACGGACTTTCTGATCATGCCCCTCGGCAATCATCTGTTCACATATTGCTAGGGTCTGACGAGATTGCCAAACAATTGCATTATAAACCGGAACGCCTGTCTTGCGGTCCCACACCACCGTCGTCTCTCGTTGATTCGTAATCCCGATACCGGCAATTTGGTCCGTCTTAACCCCGGATTCAGACAAACAAGTAGCAATAACTGCGAGAATTGAGCCCCATATTTCGTTTGCATTTTGTTCTACCCAACCAGGTTTGGGGAAATATTGCGGGAACTCTTTTTGAGCCGAATATACGATATGACCCTCTTGATTAAATAATATCGCCCTCGAGCTTGTCGTACCTTGATCCAGAGCTAATATGTATCGTTCCAATTCCATCCCACCCTCTCCAAATCGTTACATAAAAGATTACGTTCTCATAGAAATCATGTCAAATCATCGAGACAAATAATGCTTAAACAATTCTTTACTGGAGGTGGTAACCGCTGTGGCACCTGCTGCAATCGCTTCTTCCACTTGAGATGGCGTCCGAATGAGTCCCCCTGCAAAGATTGGAATACCTGTACGCTTTTGCACTTCTTCAATCATATGTGGCATCGCACCGGGAAGCACTTCAATATAGTCAGGCTGCGTTTTTTCAAGGAGGGCATAATTCTTCTCAAGTGCAAGTGTATCTAGTAAGAACACTCTCTGAATAGCAACGATCCCTTTCTGTTTCGCCTTCAAAATGACACTGGAACGGGTTGAAATCAGTCCATCTGGACGGATCTCCTGACATAAGTACTCTGCGGCGTATTCATCATTCTTCAGTCCTTGTACTAAATCTGCATGAAGAAACATTCGTTTCTCGGTTTCACGTATCAACCGGTACATATGCCCTAGACGTGCCACATGTGTATCGAGCAGCACACCATACTGGTACGTACTCTCTAGTATCTTGTCTAACTGCTTCATCTGTTTCGCAGCTGGAAGTATTTTTTGACCGTGAAAGCTCAAGTGGCTTCACTCCTCTGCTATGTCTTGCGTCTAAATATTACATTAATTCGGTTATCAAACAATATAAACCTCTATCTTATTTAATCATGGTTCTTATTCCTAAAACTTTATTTCATCAAAGGAATTACTATGAACGGAATTAAAGGGTAACCACATGTATATATTTGTACAAGATACTTGTATGCACCTTGGCTTGTAGAAATGATGATGATTTGGGACGATCTCATAATCGGTACAAGGGGGACAAATATTATGCTGAAAGGAATAAATCAGTGGGGATTCCCAGAAGGAACTTCGGTTGAAGACATCTTCCATCATGCTGAGATGGCTGGTTATGATGCAGTGGAACTTAACCTTAATCCAGCTGGGGGTATCGGGTTAACCATGGAGAGTACAGCTAGAGAAGCACAGGCTATTTTGGCACTAGCTTCACGCCATGGAATCAAGCTTCGAAGCCTATCCACCAGTTTGTTATGGCGAACACCTCTATCCTCAGCAGACCCGGATGTGAGAGCCTTAGGTGCAGCAGTTGTGAAGAAGCAGATTGAACTGGCTTCCCTACTCGGAATGGATACGATTCTAGTTGTCCCTGGTGCAGTAAATGCTGACAATTCCTATGACGAATGCTACACGCGGAGCCAAGAAGAAATCAAGAAACTTCTCCCTCTGGCACAGCAGCATGGCGTGTACATCGGGATCGAGAACGTATGGAACAAGTTTCTACTCTCACCACTTGAAATGAATCGTTACATCGACGAGATGGACTCGAAGATGGCTGGTGTCTATTTCGATGTTGGGAACATTTTATTGTATGGCTTCCCTGAGCAGTGGATTCGAATTCTTGGATCACGGATCCGAAAGATACATGTTAAAGATTTTAATACCCAAGTTGGCAATGGAGCAGGGTTCGTCCCCCTACTTTCTGGAAACGTAAATTGGGTTGAAGTTCACCAAGCTTTACAAGAGATCGGGTACACGGATACACTAACAGCAGAACTAAGCCCCTATGCCGCTAACCCTTTTCAAATGGTCTATGACACATCTCATCAACTTGATATCATTATAGGTAGGTCATCTATTTCGGCTAATTGATAGGTAACTTTAGAAAAGCCGCTCAGGATTAATCCTGAGCGGCTTCTTTGATATGAGACACACATGTTTCAACGTAAGACTACAATTCCATTCGTTATAGACCAAGAGAGATATACTTTGTTTCAAGAAACTCTTCAATCCCAAAATGTCCACCTTCTCTGCCGAGACCACTCTCTTTGAAACCTCCAAAAGGAGCTTGAGCCGTCGAAGGAAGAGGATCGTTAATACCTACAATGCCATATTCTAGAGCTTCAGCTATTCGTACCGCTTCATTCAATCGTTCGGTGAAGACATAGGCAGCAAGTCCATAAGGACTATTATTCGCCCGCTTCACAGCTTCTTCAACTGAATTGAAGACCGCAATAGGAGCTAATGGACCAAAGGTCTCTTCCGTCATACATAACATGTCATCCGTCGCATGCATGATAACTGTAGGCTGTACATAATGCCCTTGCTTATCATTTAAATGCTCTTCTTCTCCAGTCAATAGGATGCCGCCTTTATCCTTCGCATCTTGAATATGCTGTCGCACTTTCTCGGCTGCTTCCCTATGAATAAGAGGGCCTACATCAACCCCCTCATCCATCCCGTTACCTACTCGAAGCTTCTTAGTCAATGCAGCCACTTTCTCCGAAAATGAGATTGCGACAGATTCCTCTACATATATTCGATTGGTACATACACAGGTTTGACCAGCATTTCTAAATTTTGATAAAATGACTCCTTCAGCGGCCTTGTCCAGATCAGCATGTGCAGTCACGATGAACGGGGCATGACCACCAAGTTCAAGAGATATTTTCTTCACATTAACAGCTGCTCCTGCCATAAGCTTCTTTCCTACAGCCGTTGAACCCGTGAATGATAGCTTTCTTACGCGATTGTCTTGTTGCCACACATCAGCAATTTCACTTGAGTTGCCCATAACAATATTAATTACACCTTCAGGCAAGCCTGCTTTCTCAGCTAACTCCACTAGTTTAAGCGCAGTGAATGGTGTCTCGGAAGAAGGTTTGATGACGATGGTACAGCCTGCTGCAAGTGCTGGTGCAACCTTACGTGTAATCATAGAAGCAGGAAAATTCCATGGCGTTATGGCAGCCACTACACCAACGGGTTGCTTTGTCACAAGAATACGTTTATTCGGAGAGGATGATGGGATCGTCTCACCGTATATTCTTTTTCCTTCTTCTGCATACCACTCGATAAAAGCATTGGCATATTTTATTTCCCCAGCTGCTTCTTTTAACGGTTTACCTTGCTCAAGCGTCATTATTCTGGCTAACTCATCTGTATTCTCCTCAATCAACTCGTACCAGCGCCGAAGGTATTGTCCTCGGTTCTCAGCTGTTAACTTTGACCATGATGTAAATGCTTCATGTGCAGCATCAACGGCTCGCGCTGCTTCTGCCGAGCCTCCCTTACTCACGGTTCCAATAACTTCTCCGGTCGCTGGATTAATAACTTCAACCTGTTCAGATGTGCTTATCCACTCTCCGCCTATATAAATTTGATTAGGATACATATGATAAACCTCCATTTAACTGTCAGTATATAATATTGTCCTCTAATAGTAACCGACTTTCAAATAAACAAAACACCGGACCCACTAAGTAGGAACCGGTGTTTGTGCTTAATAAATTATTTTACGCCTGCACTTACTTCTTTAACCATTTCTTTTACAGAAGTTAGTCCACCACCAGAAAGGTACCAGTAGTTAGGATCCAGATAAACGATGTTACCATCTTTATATGCATTCGTTGTTTTTACGAGCTCGTTCTCTACAACGTCATTTGCACCTGAATTTTGACCTGTTGCCACAACAGCTCCGCGGTCAACCACGAACAAGTAATCCGGGTTCTTCTCTACAATATACTCACTGGAGATATCTTTACCATGTGTGCTCACTTCGATGCCAGGATCTACTGCTGTAAAGCCGAACACATCATGCAGTATACCAAAGCGGGATCCTGGACCATAAGCGCTGATCTTACCTTCGTTGGCGAGAATGATCAATGCGTTCTTACCTGTTGCCTTAACCTTTTCATTGAGAGTAGCAATCTCTTTATCGATTGATTCCAGTTCCGATTTCACTTGATCTTCTTTACCGAAAATCTGTCCAAGCGTATTCATGTTCTCTTTGAAGGAATCCATATATTTAGAAGTGTCTACACCCATGAAGATCGTTGGTGCAATTTCAGAAAGCTCTTTATAAGCATCACTTTGTCTACCAGAGATAATGATGAGATCTGGCTTGATTTTATTAATCTTTTCGAAATCAGGTTCTTTCAAGCTACCTACATTCTCGTACTTAGCATCTTCAAATTTAGAAAGATACGGAGGAATATTGGCTTGAGGAACACCTGTAACTTCAACGCCTAATTTATCTAAGGAGTCAAGAACACCAAAATCAAACACAACGATTTTTTTAGGGTTTTTCGAAATTGTTGTTGTATCTAGTTGGTGCTTAATCGTTATTTTGTCCCCAGCAGCTTCCCCACCATTACCTGACGCTGCATCCTTCTTCTCGTCTGATCCGCAAGCTGCAAGAGCCAGTGTAAATACCGTAACCATAAGCAACATCAATACCTTTTTCATAACTCCACCCCTAATTATTATTTTTATATTGTATTGCAATCATAACCTCTGTATATTTTTATAAATAATGTAATATATTTACATTATTATGTCATAGGAAGCCCTTCCGCTTATGAAGCAGACCCCCTTGAAGAATATTCGGGATAAGCATTCTGATCCATCTTTTTTGAATCTCTTATCCCACTTTATGTGCACGAAGATTAAGCGTAGTAAACACAAATCTTATTATCATTAATTTCTTCAATCTCGATATCCATATCATAAATGCTTCGAAGTACATTGCTCTGAATAATCTTATCTGTCTTGCCTTCATTCTCAATCTTACCGTCTTTAAGCGCTACAATATAGTCGGAGTAGCAAGATGCAAAGTTAATGTCATGAATGACGATGACAATCGTTTTATTCAGGTCTTCGACAAGCTTTCTTAGAATCTTCATGATCTGAACAGAGTGTTTCATATCCAAATTATTCAGTGGTTCATCGAGTAGAATGTATTCTGTATTCTGGGCGATAACCATGGCAATATATGCACGCTGTGTCTGTCCACCACTTAGTTGATGTAGGTATTTGTCCTGCATTTCTTCAAGCTCCATGTAACGGATCGCTTCATCAACATATTTCTTGTCTTCAGCTGTCAATCTACCTTGAGAGTAAGGAAAACGTCCGAAGGATACAAGTTCTCTCACGGTAAGACGAAGACTGATATGATTAGACTGCTTCAGGATTGAAATTTTCTTAGCCAGGTCGCTGCTCTTCCACTCACCGACTTCTTTACCTTCAATCATGATCTGTCCACTGTCTTTCGTTACGAGTCTGCTGACCATGGACAAGAGGCTGCTTTTACCAGCTCCATTTGGGCCAATAAAGGACGTAATCTTACCTTTTGGTATCGAAACTGATACATTATCCACGACTTTTTTGCCGTTGTAAGCTTTAGATACGTTAGTAACCTGGATCATGATTTACTCTCCTTTAATAACAGATAGATGAAGTACACGCCGCCGACAAAGTTAATGATGACACTGAGCGTAGTTGAGAATGTAAACACTCGTTCAACGATCAGCTGACCTCCGACTAGAGCAATAATACTGATTAGAACGGAGCCAGCAATTAGGTAAGAATGTCGATATGTTTTTAAGAATTCATAGGATACGTTCACGACAAGAAGTCCGAGAAATGTAATTGGACCGACAAGTGCTGTAGCCACTGAGATAAGAATAGCCACAACAATAAGTAGTCTCTTCACCACAAAATCATAATTCACACCTAAATTGATTGCCTGCTCGCGCCCCAGCGCCAGAACATTTAGATATTTGAAGAATCTGGCGAAATAGATCAATGTCACACCGACAACAATGAATGAAATAAGTAACAAGTCAGTTTTTACATTGTTGAAACTAGCAAACATTTTATCAGATACAAATTGAAACTCATTCGGATCAATCAGCACTTCCATAAAGGAAGACATGCTGGAGAATAATGAACCGAAAATCATGCCGACCAGCAGCAGAAAGAATATACTGTTTCCTTCCCTTCGGAACAAAATCTTGTATAAGATCCCAGAGAAGAGAATCATTCCGCCGACATTAATTAAAAAGTTAAGGTTGCCGAGCTCATACATTTTAAAAGAACCAAAGGCAAAGATAACGAATGTTTGTATTAAAACGTATAAGGAATCTAATCCCATGACGCTAGGTGTCAATATCCGGTTGTTGGTAATCGTTTGAAAAACCGTGGTCGACAGGGCAATTGCTCCGCCTGTTAATGCGATTGCCAACACCTTTTTAATTCTTCTTGGAAATGCGTAATCCCAACTACCACCAAGATCTATAAATAGGAAGAGGGCAATTAAGATCAGCGCCACTGCGGCCAATATGCCGGTCTTGGCTTTATAAGTCATAGGCCTTTCTCCTCATCAGTAAGTAAATGAATATACCGCTTCCGATTACGCCCACGGTTAAGCTGATCGGAATTTCGTAGGGATAGATGATAATCCGGCCGATAATGTCACAAAAGAGAACAAACCCGGCCCCCAGCAGTGCGGTATGCGAAAGGCTTTTCTTCAAATGATCTCCTAAGTAAAGACTCACTATGTTCGGAATGATTAACCCTAGAAAAGGTATCATACCTACAGTTAGAACAACTGAAGCAGTTACAAGTGCTACAATGATCAAACCAATGTTTACGACTCTCCGGTACTTGAGGCCTAGATTTGTTGCAAACTCTTCACCCATACCTGCCACCGTAAATTTATTAGCGAATAGGTAGGCTAGGATGACCAGCGGAACACTTATGTACATCAGTTCATATTGTCCTTTGATAATCATCGAGAAGTCACCTTGCAACCAAGCAGACATGTTCTGAATAAGATCATACTTATAAGCAAAAAATGTAGCGATGGAGCTGATGATATTCCCGAACATCAAACCAACCAGCGGAATAAACACCGCGTCTTTGAATTTGATTTTGTCGAGGATCTTCATAAAGACAAGCGTACCAGCAAAAGCAAAGAGAAATGCAACTAACATCTTGATCAACGGCCCAGTAGTTGAGAACACCAGCATGGACACTAAAATCCCAAGTCTAGCCGAATCCATCGTTCCCGCGGTTGTCGGTGATACGAATTTATTCCGGCTAAGTTGCTGCATAATCAAACCGCAGATACTCATACTGACTCCAGCTAGAATTAAACTGATAAGTCTTGGTACACGACTGACTACAAAAATATGCTGTTGTTGCTCGGTCATACTGAACAGATCAAGTGGAGAAATATCCTTAACCCCAATAAATAAGGAGATGAAGGATAATACCACGACTGCTGCGATCAAGTATCTTTTCTTCATGGCTCTTCCTTCTATGCAGGTATGCAGTTACCGGTAAGTTCCGGTTAGATGTCGATTTCATTCTCAATGAGATTGATTATCAATCGCGATCTGTAATGAATTATATCATCCCATTCTCAACCCATCAAGTATAATTGAGAATCAAACTCATTTAAATTTTTCATAATATGTATACTTGTTCACTAAATGTTCATATAATTTGGTTTCTTTCATTAAATCATCATCCAATCATCATGCCTGTTTAATAATTTGAGAAAATTATTAATTTACCTTGACAAGACATTCTGTAATATAATAAGATACTAACATATTAATCATCACTAACTATTAGTGAGTTAATAAAATAAGCATGAAATCGATCTTTGAAAGCATCAATGCATAATCCAAGATATTCGGACAACCTTATATCAGTGTGCATGCAAAAACAATTTCAGGAGGTTTAATACCATGTCAACAGATTTCAACACAGCTCTTAAGAATCGCCGATCCTATTACGCGATCAGTAAAGATCCTGTTATTTCCGATGATCGTATTCAAGAAATCGTTAACGATGCTGTAAAACATACTCCATCCTCTTTTAATTCCCAGAGCGCTCGCGTCTTAGTTCTTCTTGGAGAACAACATGATAAGCTATGGAACATCACAGAAGAAGTACTTCGAGAAGTTGTTGGTGGAAGTGATGAGAAGTTCTCTTCTACAGCACAGAAAATGGCTGGGTTCCGTGCAGGGTACGGTACAGTTCTGTTCTTCGAAGACAGCAGTGTGATAGCAAACTTACAAGAAAATTTCGCTTTATATGCGGATAACTTCCCGATCTGGTCTCTTCAATCATCCGGTATGCTTCAGTTTGTTGTCTGGACGGCGCTTGAGGCAGAAGGACTTGGCGCTTCCTTGCAGCACTATAACCCACTGATTGACGAAAAAGTTAGACATGAGTGGAACCTTCCTGAGAGCTGGAAACTGCTGGCTCAAATGCCTTTCGGTAAGCCAACGGCTGAACCAGGTGAGAAAGAATTCCAACCTCTCGAAGATCGCGTGAAAGTTTTCAAATAAACTTATAATTAGAAAAGAAGTCCCAACAGCCTTATAAGACTGTAGGGACTTCTTTTATGTTTGCCTTATATATTTAAAGGATTAATTAATTTCTTCTATATAATATTTATTCAGCAATGTAAAAGCCCAGCCTATAAATAGGCTGGGCTTTTGTAATTATTTATGGTTTATTAAGCTAGACTACACCCAAACAGCAAGAATAATTACGAGCAGGATATAAAGAACCAAAACAATACCTACTGTGTTACCCCATCCGCCACCATATACTTCGCTCATTGAGAATCCCTCCTGAGTTTTAATATCGTGTGATCTGATCACAATACTAATGTATTGCGGGGAACCATTTTGTGTAACGGCATTTATCCCTATATGACATTTACTCCTCATGTCCGATCAGATACGGTCCTCCAAACGGCTTTAATAACTTCTCAGTTAGCTCAAGTAAAGATGACTTGTTATTATGAACATACAATAACCGCAACGACTTTTCCAAATCAGCAGCTACCCGAGAGTCATGCATTAACAGTAAGCGAAATAACGTCTTCCCCTCCCCAATCCACTGGCGGTTTGCTCTTAGTACAAACTCACATAACAAAATAGTCATCTTCTGAGCAATAAACCACTGCTCGACCACCATATCCGATCCTTTTAAGTCCATCATAAATTCAGTTATGACATAACGGTTAACATCAATATCATAAGAAGTAAGCGGCAGCGGCCCCCCTTCCAGATCACTCTTCGCTTCTTCACGAATCTTATCTCCCACGGTGCTGGTACATATAACTATTCCGTCTACAATAATTCTCTGCAAAGTCGGATTACTAGCGATTACGCCCACATCAAATTGTTCCCGATAATCTAATGGGTTTAAGAAAAACAATTCAACGACCCAACCATAAGCCCCCACAGTTTTCCGAGTCAAACCTTCGATGCTGTCATCTACAACCAGAATATCAAGGTCTGAATGCTCGTTATGTTCTCCTCTACTTGCACTACCACCTAATACGGCCAGTAAACAAGCCGAATAATCCCGTAGGATCAGTTGTCGTGCTGCTACACTTGGCTCAGTTCTCACACAAGGTTCCTCCAAAAGTGATCTTCTTTACTTCGAAAAAACGGGCTCAAATTATTAAATTCAGCAAAACCCCAAACGTACCTGAAACATATGCTAAATAACGAAGACTGTTTACACCGAATAAGGGAAGAATTGGGGGACCTAAATACATGAATTACATCAATATGCTGTCTAAATTAGGAATGGGTAGTGCCCATCCTGGTGGATTCGAAGCAACACTGCGATTATTTCGAAACGAGCCGATTGCTCCGAACAGTCGTATCTTGGAGGTCGGTTGTGGTACGGGAAGAACCGCCTGCTATTTGACGGAAAAAGGATATAACGTAACGGCCATTGATTTACATGAGAACATGCTTAAGAAAGCCCAAGTAAGAGCTGAAGCTATGGGGCTCAACATCAACTTCCTAAAAGCGGACGTTTGTGCGTTACCATTTGAAGATGAACAATTTGATCTTGTCATCGCGGAATCAGTCACTGTGTTCACAAATGCTTCAGAATCTTTATCTGAATATTGCAGAGTATTAGCTAAGGGAGGTACGCTCTACGACCGTGAATTATTATTAGACAAACCAATGCCATCCGATCGTAAGAAGGAGCTGGAGAATTTTTTTGGGATCCCTCGCCTAATGGACCGTGAAGAATGGCATACACGTCTTATAGAGAGTGGGTTCTCACATGAGGAATCACTGGAATATAATCATTTCACAGATCAAATGAAGCAAGAGCAAACCCGTCACGTAGATACACTTGAACGCCGAGATGAAGGTGCTTTACTTGATATGAACTTATGGGAAACGCTATTTCAGCATGACAAAATGATACTGAACAACGCTGATTTCTTAGCATCTGCATTATTTAAAGCTATAAAGTAAGTAGGTTAATCATTCAGAGGGTGCAAGGTGCTCTATTACCTGCACTCTTTCTGAATCCCTCATGTTCATAGATCATTTGAACCACTTTCGACAATGAACATAATTCTTTATATCTACTTTTGTCGAGCGATGTTATAATGATGGTAAAAATATCCTATATCAAAGGGAGGAAGTCAATCAAATGTCGTGGTTTAATAGACTGCCGATCTCCAGTAAAATAACTGCCGCATGTTACATGGTTGCTCTGCTGTTTGCTGTTCCAATGTTGCTCACCCTAATAATACTTGGGAAAAGCTTGATTGGAATCTTGCTCGTCTCCTTACTCGCAATTCTTACATACCCTCTTTCACGCGTTGTTCAGAATGCGCTTACACACTCTTTTGCGGATATATCCAATGTTTCATCTAAGATTGCTAAAGGAGACTTCACTTTTAAAGTCGAAGAGGTCGGAGGCATGACCGATCTAAGCCGCACTTTTAACAGTATGGTGGATAGGCTTCGTAAAATCTTGCAAGAAACATCAGAGATCACACGACAAGTTATGAATTCCAGCCGAGATATAACAAATAAGAACCATGATCTCATTCAGGTAATGAACCAGGTTTCATTATCATCCAATGAACTCGCTTTGGGGGCCAATGAAATCTCTGAAGGGGTGTCGGAAATGACAGGCTCCATTCGCGAAATTGAACTAAAAGTCAGCAACTATACCGATTCGACTAAAGTAATGAACCAGCGTTCCCAGGAAACCCTCGGTTTAGTGGAACAGGGTCGAGTATCTGTTGCAAACCAGTCTGCCGGGATGCAAAGAAACATTGAAGCCACTGGAAAAGTTGCAGATTCAATTGAAGCACTCGCCAAGAATGCGAAGGGGATATCCAAAATCACCGAAACGATTTCAGAACTGGCTGAGCAGACGAATCTCCTCTCCCTAAATGCTTCTATTGAAGCCGCAAGAGCTGGAGAACATGGTGCTGGATTTGCAGTTGTCGCCCAAGAAGTACGTAAACTTGCCGAAGAATCGACTTCATCTACTCGTGAAGTATTCAGCTTAGTACGTAGCATTGAGCATGATGTTAAACTTGCAGGCCAGAATATAAAGATCAATGAAGAGGTAGTACGTCAACAAACCGAAATGATTCAGGAAGCAGAACAAATTTTTCTGCAGATCGTTAACAGCGTCCAATACATAACAGAGCAAATTTCTGCTTTCTCCGAGGAAAGTGACGCCATGCTGGAAAGCGCACAAAATATATCCACTGCCATACAGAATATATCTGCCATTACTCAGGAATCTGCGGCGGGAACAGAGCAGGTGTCCGCATCCATGAATGAAGGAATTAATTCGATCCAAAAAGTAGCTGATGAAGCTGATGCCATGACAGATGCTGTATTTCAGCTGCAAAAGACAATTAATATATTTAAGTTTTAAGTTAATATTAAAAATAAACAGATCACTCTAAATTTAGGGTGATCTGTTTTATACTCTGACTTCTCAGATATCATTCTTTCATCCATTTCCTCGGAAATAATTAAATGTACATTAATGTTCTGATGGTAACTCTCCAATTAAAGTCGTCACAGCCTGACCCTCAATGATGACTCTCTCCGGATTCAACTTCAACTTAAGGATTCCTCCCCGTGCTGAAATCTGCTCTGCAATCAATTCATCTTTACTCAATCTCTGCTGCCAGAAGGTGCCGAGACAGCAATGTGCAGAACCCGTGACTGGATCTTCATTGACTCCTAGAGCCGGATAGAAACATCTAGACACAAAATCAACACCTTCACGATCACACTTACTCGTTACGATAACACCTCTAGCATCAAGCATTTTCCAAGCCGAGAAGTCGGGATCTAGGTTTCTTACATCTTCTTCATGCTCTAGTTCAACGATGTAATCCAATCGATTTTTCCCTACATACTTATAATTTGATCCAAGACCGTCAATAAGATGCTTTGGTGGAATGCATGGTTTCTCAGCTTCTATAGGGAAGTTCATCTGAATCCAATCACGATCTTGTGACACGGTCAACAGTCCACTTTTAGTCGTGAATTGTAAGTTTGGCTCATTACAGTAATGCTGTTCCCACAAAATATGTGCGCTAGCTAATGTAGCATGACCACATAGATCTACCTCTGCCTTCGGGGTAAACCATCTCAATTGATAAGAGTTATCCTGCTTTATTAAAAAAGCCGTTTCTGATAGATTCATTTCGTTTGCAACTTTTTGCATCCATTCTTCGGTCTTTGCATCCTCTAGAATACAAACGGCCGCAGGATTACCTTGATAGGGCACGGCTGCAAATGCGTCCACAATGTATATTTTCATAGGCTCATCCTCTTCTCTCACCATTGATCAAATGGTGCTTAGCAAAATTCAACATGGATATCTACTTATTAAACGATTCTTCTACATTGAATCTAGTTTATACCCAGTAAGCCGAGTTAATCTTGATATTCCTCTTGCTCTTCATGTAAAAACTGCTCTGTAACCATCTCTACAAAAGGTGTCAAAGGAATGAATTTTAACTTTTCGAGTGGTATCCACTCCGCCCCAAGTGAATCTTGCTGATCTCCCTCTCTCTTAATTGGAGCTCTCACATCGTCTATATTCACTTCATAAATCAGGCCAATATGGTGCATTTCCTCCAGTTCGCCTTCGGTGTATTCATAAACAATGGTACATGAAACAGCGGTCTTCATAGTCCCTTGTATCCCAGACAATCCGGTCTCTTCCAAAAATTCGCGCTTTAACGTTTGCTCAGGCTCTTCCCCAAATTCAATGGCTCCGCCAGGTAAATCCCATTTCCCTAGATAAGGTCCCCTTGCTTTACGAATTAATAGAATTCGATCCTCATGAATTAGAACACCGTAAACTCCAAGATGTGTATATTTCTCCAGTATACTCACAACCTTTTATCTGAAAGTCTTCCCTAGTCTAACATTTGTAGATCCTTATATTCCAGCAGACAGCAATAAGCTTATGGTTCCATCACTTCTGAACAACCATCTGTCCAACGAGCAACAAACTCAGCTACACTTGTAAAGCGATTCACTCGATCTGGACTGACTGCTTTCAACGCAATCTTATGTAATTCAGTCCCCGCATCCCATCTCTCCAATGAACGATCTCGTTCACCACCAAGCAGACTAAAAGCAATGGCACCCATATTAAACACATTAGTTATGCTGTCAATAGGCGCGCCTAACTCAAACTCTTCCGGTGACATAAACCGTGACGAGCCCCAAAGTCTACCCATCGTATTATAAAATGGCTTTCGTTGATATAGATCTATATCGCATACACGTACATGGTGTTGATTGAAATCGTACAAGATGCTACCGTCATAAAAGTCTACGGCCACATAGCCACACTGTTCAACCTGAACATGGAAATCGAATATTTCATTCAGTGCTTGTAGTCTTTGAGCTACCGTTAACTGTTTAAACCGGAAGTACGGGGAATTAGGATGAATGTATTTCGCCGGGGGAGGATAGGTCTCATGAGGATGAAGGTTCTCACCATCAAACCATTCGAATTCTGCTGCATATCCGTTTCCAGCAGGATAATGGTTCAGAAGTTTGATCAAAGAGGGATGGCTGAGATCACCATACAAGAGAACTGCTTCTTTTAGCCGAGTCACGGCATCATCCGTTTCTCCTCTATATTCCGTAGTCTTTGCACCTGCATACTTAATAAACTTTCTCCCTTGATCTTGAGTTTCTATACCAAAGCTGATATTACCTGAGTCCTGTTGGGCAAACACTTGAAAGATACGCCCCTGATTCTCAATCCAGCTAAAATCATGAAACTCCTGCAGAGGAAAAGACACCTCCCCCAAATGTATCTCTACATAAGAATCACTCATCCTATACACCCCTTTAGGCAAAAAAATAGACCGCTCTCGCCAGGAAAACGGTCTTTACATCACTTGATTTGCAATCATATTATAGGCAAATATTCTAACTATCTCAATCCAACATTTACCTTTTTTTAACCTCTTGCTTGACGGTTTCACTTGAAAATGAAGATATACTTTGGCAAAAAAAGAAGCCCTACAAAGGGGCTTCTCGCATATTTAAACTCTAACCTCTTCTTCAATCACTGCATATTCCTTGGCGTGGAACGGGCCACCTTCCTTCATCACCGTCCACAGTGGATCGACATCATACTCCATAGTAGACATCATCTCATCATGCCATTCGTTAAGCAGGTAAACCGCATGCATGCAAACATCACGACGCTCTTCAGCAAGATTATACTGCTCATACGGATCATTTTGTAGATTAAACAGCATCTCTTTAGGGAATCCATGATGCCCATCATGATAGGAACGAATGTACAGGTATTCTCCAAAACGGACACTTCGTTGGCACACATGAGCACATTGCGACACAACTAGATAGTCCCTACCTGTATTTAAACCGGATGTAACTGAATCCGCATAGCTTATTCCGTCCCAATCCTTCGACTTTGGAGCTCCAATAAGATCGGCAAGTGTCGGAGCAAGGTCTAGATGGTAATGAAGTCCCTCGTCTACCGTCCCCTGATTTCCACCATCCGGCCAGCGAATAATCATGGGAATTCGGCAAGTTCCCTGATCTGCAGTTCCATGTTCGGAATAGATCCCAAGTTCGCCCATGTTCTCTGCGTGATCTGCACTAACGAGAATAGCCGTATCTTCCAATATCCCGAGCTCTTCCAGCTTATTAAGTACCTGACCAATATGATCATCCATATAACGGATGGCGCAATCATAATTATCAATGATCGTCCGAAGGTCATTATATTGCTCGATCTGGGTGCCATGCCGCTGATGTCTGAAATAATGTGTCTTTGCAAGCTTATTCATGTCCTCTATACTATGTTGGCCTTTCTTCTGTTTATGAAGCTGGAACACATCCTCCGTAATCCATTCCGGCATCGGATCGTTCGCAAAAGGATTACCTAGTTCATCCGGTGTTCGATAAGGGGTATGTGGATCCCAAAAATTCAAATGCAGGAACCAGTCCTCATTATCTGCGTTATCATTTAACCACTTAAGAGCAATAGGCAACACCTGCTCAGCCGTTTCATGCCCCTGTCCACCATTATTAAAAATCTCATTGAACCCAGCATTAAAAGTCCATACGGAATGTCTTTCAGCGAATGTACTAATTGAAGCGGTCTTATAACCTTTCTTCCGGAAC
Organism: Paenibacillus sp. FW507-14B1B; assembly: GCF_058781425.1. Taxonomy (NCBI): domain Bacteria; kingdom Bacillati; phylum Bacillota; class Bacilli; order Caryophanales; family Paenibacillaceae; genus Paenibacillus; species Paenibacillus sp. FW507-14B1B. The sequence continues at coordinate 472,052 of NZ_JBYSWS010000002.1, forward strand.
ATACCCGGAAGACTTTCCGAGCGCAGACGATCTCCGAAGCTACGGGACGCTCCTTCACGTCTCATATCCGCAGCTGTCCCCCCATGCCCCACAACTCCGTTATGAATTCCGAATTTGCCAGACATAAGCGCCGTTCTAGACGGCATACAAGGAGCATCGGAGCAATAATAATTCGTAAAGCGCACACTTTTCTCTGCTATACGATCAATATGTGGAGATGTATTCCGATGATATCCGTAACATCCCAAGTGATCTGGGCGTAATGAATCTAAATCCAAATAAAGAATTCTCATAATTATATACCTGCCTTTGATGTTTGATAATTTCGCTAGTAAACGATGAAGTTAACCTTTCACAGCTCCGGCTATTCCATCGACAAAGTAACGCTGAAGGAATAAGAACACGATAATAATCGGAAGAATTGCAATGGTTCCCCCTGCCGCAATCCCAGTCCAATCCACTACATTTTCGCCACGAAGTGCATATAAACCGACAGCTAAAGGACGCAGATCTGGCTTACTCAGTGTTAATATCAATGGAACCATAAAGGAATTCCAAGACCAAATAAATTGCATAATGGTGACACTACCCACAATCGGTTTAGACAGCGGCAGCATGATCGAGGCGAAAGTTCTGAAAAAACCACTGCCATCCATGATTGAAGCTTCCTCAAGCTCCTTCGGAATTTGTCCGAAGAATGTGGCGAATAACAAAATGAATATAATATGTACCCCGCCAGCCTCTGCCAATATAACGCCCATGAGGTTGTTCAGAAGTCCCATGTTCTTAATCAGATCATAGATCGGAATAATGGCAAACTCCATCGGAACGAACATACTCGCAACGAGAAGTCCCATGACGATCTTCTTCCCTTTAAATACATATCTACCTAACACGTATCCGCAAGTCGCCGTAGCCACAAGCACAATAAGAATGGTGCTGATCGACAGAATAACACTGTTCAAAAAATACCGTTCGAAATTGGCTTCATTCCAAGCACGAATTAAATTCTCCATACTCGGGCTGCTCGGAATGAGCTTCAGACCATTCGTAAAGAACTCACTTTGAGTTTTAAATGAAGCCGATACCATCCATAAGAACGGGTAAATCCAAGCGATGCAAAATGCGATCATGACGGCATGGAACAAGCTATTTTTCAGTATCCTCATCTTATTTACCACGACCTTTAATTCGCTTATTGAGCACAGATTGGATAATCGCAAGTACACTAATCGTTATAGCGAAGAAAATACCGGCTGCAGATGCATATCCGAGCTGCGGAAGACCCATCTCACTGGAGAACGCATATCGGTAAATATACGTGGATACAACATCCGTCGCAAAGAACGGGCCACCGTTTGTCATCGTCTTGATTAAATCGAACACTTTTAATGAATTCACAACATTCAGAAGTAGGATCACCGCACCGATGGGTACTAGGAGTGGAACCGTAATATGAAAGAACAGCTTCGTCCCTCTAGCACCGTCTACTTCTGCCGCTTCATACAGATCTTTAGGTATACCTTGTAAACCTGCCAGCCAATAGATCATATTAATACCGAGATTCTTCCATACCGAGATCAGGATGACCGTGAACATTGACCACTTGGCATCACCCAGCCAATTGATTGGAGCGTCGAGCAATCCGATCTTCACAAGTGCATCGTTAACTGCCCCATCACTTCCCCAGATAAATACCATAATAATCCCGACGATTGAGGTGGTTGTCACAACTGGCAAGAAGATCAGTGTACGATAAATACTCGCACCTTTCAGACGAGGACGATTAAGAATTACCGCCAGTATTAATGGGACAAACAAATGAAGAGGAACAACACCGAGCATAAATACAAAACTATTTTTGTAGGCATTCCAGAAATAAGGATCTTTTGCAACATTGATAAAATTCTGCAATCCGACATAGGTAGAATCAGACGTGAGTCCTGACCAATCACGTGTTGCATAGAACAGGCTGGCCACAATTGGCCAGCCCTGAAACATAACGAACAGAGCTAAAGTAGGAAATAAGAATATCCAGCACCACAGTTCTATTTTTCTTTTTGCAATCATGGCAACGCCTTATAATCTTCCGCCGTATACGGTTTGTCAGAACTCCAGTTCGGGAAGACAAAGTCATTCTTATCTACATTAGCTCCCTCAGATTTAGCCTGTGCAATCGCCGCATCAAGTGCTTTGTCAATACCATCTGACAACTGTTTGAGTGGAGCTTCTGGATCATTCAGTGCACCCGCTACAACGCCTTGAAGGATATCTCCGATGCCTGGCTGAACATCTTTGTAATTCGCATACACGGAAGCCAGTTCAGGGTTTCTGATCTGTGGGCTTGGTACCAAACGTGACATATCCTGAGCGATATCATAATACTGTTTGAACTGTGGAATTTCCGAAGCGCTTTCATTTACATCTTTTAGAATCGAGAATCGATCTCCCGCCTTAACCAGAACGGATTGATAATCCTTACTGAAGTATTCCTTCAAATACAGTGCAGCCTCTTCTGGGTGCTTAGAAGTTTTAGACAATCCAATCCATGGACCGAAGTTTGCTCTAGGTAAGTATCCCTTTTGCCCGTCATCCGGTACAGGAGGAGCCATTACACCAAAATCAAGATTCGGGTTGTCGCGCTTCCATACACCGATCGACCATTCGCCCTGAAGGATGAACCCTGCTTGACCTTCGCCAAATAACGCCCTGGCTTCTGGTGCAGAAATACTCATCGTTTTCGGATGAAAGCTTCCATCATCTTTAAGACCTTTAAATAAGTTCATGACATCCATAACCGGCTTCGAATCATAATTCGCGTCATTCGTAATTAGACTAATCGGTGAGTGTGGATTCAGTCCACTTCCACCAAGAGCTGACCAATCCACCGCTGCTAACTTAAAGCGACCGATTTGTTTACCGCCTTCAATCATACCGAAAGCTTTACCATTGCCAGCTTCCGTAATTTTCTTAGCAGCCTCTCTAAATTCTGTATACGTTTTTGGAGGATTCTCCGGATCAAGCCCGGCATCCTTGAACAATTGCTTGTTATAAAAAACGAGTGTACTCGGAACGCTTGTCAAAGCCGGAATAGAATATATCTTGCCATCCAGCATTGTAGAACCTTCAACGAATATCCCATCTACAAACTGATTCTTAAACTGATCATCGAGATACGGGTCGAGTGGCTGATACCATTCTCCTTTTACAGCCATGCTGAGAGACATATTAGCGGGTATCGGAAACAGATCTGGTGCGTCTCCTGATTTAATAGCCGTGGTAATCGTATTTTGGAATTGATCGACAGTTAATAGGGTGTATTCAATCTTGATGTTCGGATACTTGGCTTCAAAATCTTGTATAAATTTCTCACGGTATGGCTTCTCGCTGTCCGCCCAATCCATGACACGAAGAACCACTTTGTCACCGTCTTTGCTACCGCTATTTCCATCCACTTCGGACTTACCGCTATCAGAACTAGCACAAGCCGTAGCGGCGAGAACATTAATCACAGCCAGACAAACCAATCCAAACGTCCTTAATTTCTTTATCATGGATATCCCCCTAGTATTCGATTTTTCCAAGTCTCTAGTAGCATGGTGTGAAAACGCTAACAACACCTCCCTGTATAGTATTTGATTCTAAGTTACACGTCTTCCTCGGACAATGTAGACATGATTCTTCTTTTTGTATTTTTGATACTTTTTCTATAATCGCTAGGAGATTGTTTGAATGCTTTTTGAAATGTGCGGTTAAAATGAGAGGCATCATAGAATCCACTTTTTTGAGCAATCTTCTCAATCGTATTTTCAGGGTCCTCTAACATCCTCTTCGCATGTAGGAGTCGAAGTTTATGCAGCATTTTCATCGGTGTTAGCCCGTGTACTTTCTTAAAGGCTCTGCTAAAATAAACCGGATTCATATGATATAGACTCGCAAGTTCGTTTCTCGATATGCTCTTCTCCAAACTTTTCTCCATATAATGAATCACTTTATTAAATCGATCGATTTCGTAGGGCTCTTTAGCTGAACGTCTCTCTCCTACTTTGGAGCTTTCAACCACTTCATGAAGGAGGAACAGAGCGAGAAATCCCGACTGAACTGTCCGAATCTCGCCTACCTCCTGAAGCCATATGCTCCATAGCTCGTCGAATTTCTTCTCGTATATGAGAGCATCTCGTATTGGAATGACTCGATCTAATGGGAAGAATTGAAAGAAATCTTCATTGCCCTTTACCTTCAAATCTAAATTGAACAGGTAATGGACCCCATCGGTTTGAGATATTACATTGAACGGAATATGGGGGCGATGAATCATGATATCCCCTGTTTTGGCTACATACTCTTTCCCCTCACAGATCGTAATGACATCCCCCTGATGTATATAAGATACGGTATAGCAGGATTGGATATAATCAAAGATAACTCTGGATTGATACTGGACTTTTTTCACATCAAACAGCGTGATTCCAATCTGGTCGCTAACGGTAAAAGACACCTTAACCCTCTTTTCCGGAGCAACTGCCCCTGTAAGTTAATTTAAGTATGTACGAAAAAACTTCCGGGTACTGTGCAATATATACAACACCGGAAGCTCATCAGTTGATCAAAGATACTTGCTATGTCTGCATGGTCGATTTACGATATTGATCTGGCGTAAGCCCCGTAGCCTTACGGAATGTACGGATAAAATAGTTCGTCTCCATCCCTACATACCCTGCAATATCTTTTATTGTAATCATTTCGTTTGAGCTCAAGAGATGGATCGCTTTCTCTAAGCGTAGTTTTTGAACATACTGAAGCATGCTCATCCCATAGGTCTTATGAAACAATTTATTAAGATATTGATGGGTGTATCCTAGGGATGAAGCTACGTTTGATAATGATATATTCTCATTGTAATGCTCATTTAAGTAGTTCGCTGCCTGTAATACGACATCTCTTGATAAATCCTCTGTGGATGGGGTAGCTGGCTGCTGATCCATCTGCTCTTGATTAAGCCTCTCTCGATTTAATTCCAGTAACAGATTATATAAAAGGCGGGCCCCTTCCCACTCCGAACCTTCCTCATTGTTATCAGCAATCTCCCATAACTCCTCTAAAACAGACCAGACGCTATCTGCATCCATCAGGCTGTGGAGCTCACAACTTTCAAGACCGAAATGCTCCAGCAAGGATCTTACCTTTGTGCCAGAAAAGGAGATATAACCGACTTCCCATGGCTCGTCCGAAACAGGAAAATACTCATGGGGAAGATCTGCTGGAAGAAGCATGTACTGCATCGGACCAAATGAGAACGACTCTCCACCAGCTAAACGCACATGACCTTGTCCTCCTCGTACAAATAACAACTGGTGGGTTGAGAACCCCTCGGGTCTTGTCATTAAATTCTGTTTATTACAACCAACCGTATGAACATAAAGTGGCATCGGAACAACAGGCGGGCGGAATAACCGGATAATACGAATAAGCATGTGCATTCCCACTCCAATATAATTCATTTTGTTATATAGGATATTCAAATTTGATCTTTTATTCTAATAATTAGAGTATATAATTCGGCAATCTATTTGACAATAACTCCCTTACAGTATTTCAAAATGTTATATCCCTCTTACTAAATATACATACAAAAAAACTGCCAATACTCGCCTAAACGAGAACTGACAGTTTTCTGTAATGTTATATCCTATGTTGATGTCATGTAGCAGGCAATCAGATCGCAGCATCAATTCGAGATTGAACTGCTTTGTCACACCGCTTGCATACTTTCAAAGCCGTTCCATCCGACTTGGTCCGTGGATACAGCAGTTTAATACGTGTACTGCGACATACGGGACAGGTTCCTCTGCCATGAGATGGAAGATGCCATAGAGAATGCCCTCTTTTTGATTTTGCCATGATTCAAAACCCCTTCGTCTCAAATAATATCATCGTTGTAAAGGGGCGGCGCTGAATAAACCGCTGATCTGTGACGTCTTAAGCCTATACTCAACAAAAGGTTGAACTAGTGCTGAATTCCCCTCATGTCTACATATCTATGATCCCTTTTGTTGAATTATCCATATAAAAGCTAAATTCATAGAGATTATTTATGAGACTTCCTACTTGTTGTGAGAACCCAGCGGATCGTACCGTATAGAACACTTAGCAGAACACATCCGCTCACATAGATCCAAGTGTTGAATCTTTCGGTAACACCGAAACGAATCTTGGACGGTAAATTCTCCTCCTGAGCATAGTTATTTATAACATCAGGAACGAAGTTAGCCGTTAATATTTGACCTTGAATTACCGTAAACAAAATATAAGCAAAGAAGATCAGCATACCAAAAACAATAGATTCAAGTACAAGCCTTTTTTTACTCATGCTTACCTCCAAAGTATTTAAATATATGATCTATAAAAAAGACACGACCACACCAATAAAATAAGAAGCAGGAATAAGGAGTAACTGAGCAAGCATCGTTCCGAAGAATCTCGATACCATGAGGAGCATATATATTTTTCCTAGCTGATCACGCATTCTTGGGTCATGTGTTGCTTTATCTGTTATGAGACCTAGCTGAGGATCAATGAATATAGTCAATATGATTGTAGCAATCCCGTTAATAATTCCAGACGACTGTGAAGCAGTTGTACTTAATGCAGGTATCAAATGAGCTGCATAGAGTGAAGATAACACTCCTACTGTATAAGTGGCCGTCACAACAACATTCAATAGGATAAAGCGTTTCGGAATGTCTAGGTAGCGGAATTGACTGATTTTTAGCATCGGTTTACGCAGATAATGCTTCGTATTCTTAAGTTGGCCAATCGTTACACTGGAGACTAGTTTGGGGATGGACCCCGCTACTTCGAGCTTGGTGATGATTCTTCCAAATATACTTACAAACGTAGGAAACAATATAATGGCTATGAGCGTCCCTACGGACGATGCCAGTATAATAAATCTTAAATATCTTAATACATCAAGCGAAGTATCCACTTTTGCATAATCTACGAATTTAGCTGTAAGTGGAGCTTGAATCAGGTTCGAAGTACGAGACACAAGCACGATAATCCCCGACAGAGATAGAGCAACAGCGAGCTTGTTCAGCTTTACCCCCGCATATCTCACTGAATATGACAGTGTCTCTGCCGTATGGATGATCATCGTGAGGATGAATGCAATAATTAAACTATTGATCATTATGCGCTTCCTTTCCCCAGAGGTTCACTAAAAGTCTTAGACCCTCGCTGATGTTAATCCAAGCACTTCAGCTACTCGGCGATACTCGTTATGTAATTCATCCTTACTTATTAATGTATGATCATGCTCAAAGGTAACATGAAAGGATGAATTCCGCTCAGCCAGAAACTTTAGATAAAGATAGGAGTCTCCATATTGTATGTCCTCATCGTGTTCTGGCAGTACAGGTAAATGGTGTTTAAAAGCATCCGCTGTGTAGAATACGTTGCTATAGTGTACCAAATAGACCTGAGGTGCGAGTGCATCCAAAAATGAATATGGATCAAACCCCGTAAATGCCCGTTTCGCGATATCAAGTCTTGCTGTATCCACAACCAACTGGATATCTGGATGATTCAGAAATGCGCGCGTAAATACATCTTCGTAATCCCCAAAAAAATCATGCTCTAACACGATCCGCTGCCGATACTGTTGTTGAATTTCAGAAAGGCGCTCAAATAATCGTTCTGAAATATCCTCAAATTCGGCTTTATTTAATTGGTCCGATTCATATCGCTTCAAATGGTCCGGGAGGCTTGGATAAGGAATAAACGGATGCTGGAACGTTGGATAAAAGGGATAGTGGAACAAAATATAATCCGCGCCACATTCCGAAGCCAGCTTCACTTCTGTCGTAATCTGTTCTAGCGCTTCAGCATATTGAGATGGGTCCGGTGAATTGAGTTTCGGCAGTTTATACCCATATGAATTCAAGATAGGACCATGTACCCCAAACTTGAAGTTGTAACTCTTGCAGAATCTTCTTACCTTTTCAATCGCTTCTTTATTTTGAAATTGTGAAATCTCCATGCCACGAATGAATTCACCCGACAGATCGTTCCAACGTTCTATCGTAAAATCCTTCCACATTCCGATTTGAAGACGTCTCATATGTTAACCCCCAGTTTACATTTCACAACAGCTCACTGTGATTGTTGTGCCCGTGCTGTTCGATTATTTTTTTCAATTCTTGATTTCGATACATTAAAAAGCGTCTCATGTACGTCTTCAGCACAGCTCTTTCCGCGATCCAGCCCAGAGGACCAAGTGGAGCTTCTAATTTCAAGACATCCTTCATCATTGTGCTTACGCCTAGATCAAAGAAATGATGTTCGTGCTTCAAGCTTTTGAAAGCACCCTTGGTCATGGTATCCACAAATAGATAAGGCCTTCTATATTCTGTTATTTGTGAAGAGAGCTGCTGCCGGACTAAAAAATGGGTTGCCTCAAATGTAACTATACCGCCCTCACCGATCATGCCGCTCTTTACACCAGCAACTGCAAGCTCTTGTGTATGAGGCCATACTGTCTGGGTATGCAGATCGATATCTCTGGCAAAGTCAAAACAAACATGAACAGGTGCCTGTATTTCAATTTCTGTCGTTATTTCAATCACAAGAATTCCCCCACCTTATGTATACTCTTTGCTGCTTAATACGACGGAAGTTTCAACTTGCCTTGCAGGAATGTTCCAATACGATTGGAGTAACTTCGTCTTGTGATGCTCAGGTACCAGATAAAATCCGTTCTTGATATAAAACCGGACAGCCCATTCTGCTGATGCCCATGTCCCTATCAAAATAGGCTTATCACTTAAAGAGCACAAATGGGACAACAGCTTCGTTCCTAATCCACTGCCACGCTGATTTGTCCTGACATACGCATGCCTGATTAAGGAGACTTCGCCTTTTTCTTGAATTCCCATCACACCTACAAGCCCATTCTCATCCTCGAGCCCCCAGAAAATAACGCCATCTTCCATTTCCCCTATTAGCTCATCTAGTGACATATAAGGTTCGTGATATCGATCCTCAGGAATGATCCCTTGATATGCCTGTGCGGCATCATTAATGATGGCAAGCACAGCTTCCGAATCTGAGCGATTACACCGTCTCAAGCCACTCACTCCTCCAACATGAATTATCCATTATAACCCTGATTCTTCGAACGCTTCCGGATCAGTCTGATCTGCCCCCGATGGTTTATCTCATCCTCGAACACATGAAACCACATGAAATAAAAATTCGCTGGCTTGTTATACCAGAATTCCACCTCGTGAGTGAGCCATGCATCATCTACCGTCTGAAATAACTCAAACGTTCTCTGTCTGATTTCATCCATCCGTTCGATATAATAGGAGAGATCATGTCCCTTAATTTGTTGTCTCCCTTGCTCCCCCAAGTTAAGAGCAGGTCCCCAAATGGCCATCTCTTCTTCGTTCAATTCTCTATACTCAAATGTGGCAATCTGATAAGCAAACTCTATAGCGGCCGCATGAAGGAGTAAGCCCCCAATCGAGTTACTATCCTCATCCAGAAGATAGTCCAGTTCATGGACCGTCAATCCCTCTACAGCTTCCATCGTGGTATGCCGTGCATAATTCATCATTGACAATAACCTGCTAATTTGCGGAGAATATCCAGGAACATCGGTGACTAAGTAAATCTGATTCTTATCTAGTATCACACTATCACTCCTTATCTAGTAAAAAAGACACCAAGCGTGATTAAGCTTGATGTCTGCTATAAAGACTGGTCCTTTGGTGTCATCTATTTGGTATTATACAACAAAACAATCCTATATTTAACAGAAGCTGTCTTCGATTAATCAAACCACACGTCTTTCTCTGGATTCCGAAGATACTCGAACATCGCTTTGACCTGTACCTCCGTATTGCGTTCCAGCGATAATTCAGGTAAGTTATCCTCTCCGAAAAAAGCTACTTCCGTTGTTTCTAATCCACCAGAAGCTTGTCCTCCAGTCAGTTCACATTGAATGAATATCTTATACACATGCTGAGAGGCCGGAGGATGATCGTGGAACTTCTTATCCAGTACGGCAAGCAGTCTGATCGGCAACACGTCATAACCGGACTCTTCCCTAATCTCTTTCACAGCAACCTCTTTGGCCGAAAGACCAACATCCGCCCAGCCTCCTGGAAGTGCCCAAGCTCCGTCAAGTCGTTCTCTGACCATGAGGATTGCGCCATCCTGAAAAACAACGCCGCGAACATCCACCTTCGGTGTTGGATAACCGGTATCACTTGCGAATAGAGAACGGATCTTACCATGCTCGATCTCGGTATATTCATGTAAAATTGAAACACTTAAATCTCTCAATTGTTCAAATCGTTCGATATCATATATATCCTTGGAGTAAGCAAGACCAGCTTGACTTATTGCCTGAATCTCTTTCGCCCACTCTAGCCATTTCTGTGTCATCGTAGTTCCCTCTTTTCATTCAAGTGGCTTGGTCATACCCTTCCAGTATGCTTTAAAATATCTATTGGATATTTCAAGTGCTTCTGCGCGATCTTCGGCAGGTGTTGAGATCATTAGACCGTCCTCGCTGTCCCAGCCTTTTATGCCTGAAGGGGTCTCCTCAAAGCGAGTAATCGTTAATTCACTCAAATCCTCATTTGTAAACAAATCCCCGTATGGGATTTGATATATGCTGCTATTATGAATGCCATGATAGATCATTAATTGGTGATAAGAATTTTTAGGGAATCTTACTTCGAGCTCTCTCTGATCTGGTGGTACGGAAATCTCTTCACCCTCAACCAGAATAGAGCCTGTAAATATCCGCTCTCCCTTCCAATTCCGTTTCATCCTGCCATCAATATGTACAGTTATCAGCTCTTCAAATTCTCTATTCTCTTCACCCAGTCTATACTTAATTCCTTCAAGGGAACGATGAATTTCTCTAGGAATGATATACCACACAGCAAAGGAGATAGCTGCAATTAATAACAATACAATCAAAATTCTGATTACTTTTCTTGCATTCCATATATGAATAAACCTCTCTCCCCCTTCCATAATTTTCAACAATAATATATCATATACAAAAAATAAAAAGGAAGCCGGAAAGCCGGCCCCCTTCAATTAAGGTTTCTTACTTGTTAAATGTCCAGTAAAAACTCCATAGCGATATCACTAAAACCAGGCAAATCCTCATGAGCAAAGTCAGGATATACCTTTAAATGCTTCGGTGCGGTGATCTTGTTATAAACGGCAAACTGAGAAGACGGCGGACACACTGTATCCATTAATCCTGATGCAAATAATGTCTCTGCCTGAATCCGCGGAGCTAGATGCTGTACATCAATATATCCAAGTCTATTAAAAATCTCATCCTCGCGCTCGTGAAGTGGATCGAACTTACGGAAGAAAGTCTGAATTTCTAAATATGCCCCTTTCGTAAAGTCCATTTCCCATACACGTTTGTAATCACATAGGAATGGGAAGATCGCCACTGTTTTTTTTATCCTTGGCTCTAGTGCCGCACAAGCAAGAGATAGAGCTCCACCCTGTGAACCACCATTTGTTACTACACGATGCTCGTCCACCTCGGGAAGATTCATAATCACTCGTGCAAGCTGAACGGTATCAAGAAAAATATGACGGAACAATAACTGATCAGGCGCATCATCCAAACCACGGATAATATGTCCATGATGGGTGTTACCCTTGACTCCGCCAGTATCTTCAGACTCTCCTGCTTGTCCTCGGCAATCCATTGCTGCAACTGCAAATCCTTGGGAGACATACGGCAGCAGCCCGCTCCAATCTCCCGCAGCACCGGTATAGCCGTGGAATTGTAGCATAGCAGGAAGAGGTGCACTTACATGAGTTGGCTTTACATATTTCGCATGGATCGTTGCACCTCTCACACTTTTAAAATACAGATCATAACACTCTGCATAAGGCAGAGATAGTCCACTTGGTACGAATCGAGCTTCCGGATCAACCGCTTTCAATTCTTCTAATGCCGATGTCCAGTATTCATCAAAATCCTCTGGCCTCGGATTTCTTCCTGTGTATTTCTTTAATTCATCTAAAGACATATCAATAATAGGCATATCTGTCGTCTCCTTCTATGCATGTGCATTTAGTCAGTGCATTCCAACCTTAGATGATACCGCTTACACATTCTCTGCCTACATCTTCATCATCTTCTCTCATAAGACCCGATATTAAATTCAAGAAATAACTAATGTTATACTACATTTCTCGATTTATATCGTCAATTTATAAAAGAGAAATGAATCTTAAAATATTTTGGCATGTTCCTCTCAATGCTGAAATATAAAGAAAGAAAACGTTGCACTATATTTGAGGAGGGTGATCATCCCGATGGATACCATAAAAGTAGCCATTATCGGATGCGGTACTATCGCTAAGACCGCTCATATTCCAGCTTATCTCAATCATCCAAATGCAGAAATTAAATATTTTTGTGATTATTACAAGGAAAATGCAGAGCGTTTCGTGAAAGAGTATGGGTGTGGTGTTGCAATACAAAATTATCATGACATCTTGAACGATCCCGAAATCGAAGCAGTCTCAGTCTGTACGCCAAATAATGCTCATGCAATCGTCTCTATTGATTGTTTACGTGCAGGCAAAAATGTACTTTGTGAAAAACCCGCAGCTAGAACGTACGCAGAAGCACTCGAGATGCAAAAAGTTCAGAACGAAACGGGTAAGGTACTAAATATCGGGGTGGTTAACCGTTTTAATAACGCGGTAAACATCATTAAAGGCTTGATTGAAGATGGTGAACTTGGTGAACTGTACCATATGTATGCGAGCTTCCGGGCTCACCGTTCAATCCCAGGTCTTGGAGGCGCTTTCACAACGAAGTCCATTGCTGGCGGCGGTGTGATGATTGATTGGGGCGTTCATTTTCTAGATGTAGTTATGTATTGCTCCGGTGACCCCAAACCAGTCTCTGTATCAGCTCAGGCTTACTCGAAACTAGGCAAGAATATGAAGGATTATACCTATACGAATATGTGGGCAGGCCCCCCGAAATATGGTGGAACCTATGACGTGGATGATTTTGTCTCCGCATTTATTCGTACCGAAGGTCCGAGCATTACACTCAATGGAGCATGGGCCCAAAATATTGGCGAGGAAGAAATGTATATTGATTTCCTAGGGGATAAAGCAGGCATTAGGCTACAATATGGCGGAGGTTTCAAAATGTATAGCGCTAAAAATGGTGCTCTGCTGGAAACAAATCCGACATTCGTTACTGGCGACCATTTTCAAAATGAAATAAACGCATTTCTGGAATGCATTCGAACCGGGGAAAAGCTGCCATCACACATTGATACCGTCATTGTTACTGCAAAAATGATTCAAGCGATTTACGATTCTTCGGAACAGCGGCGTGAGATTACATTTGACTAATCATCTAGGAGTGTGAAGAAATGGTTAAAAAAATCGGTTTCATCGATTATTTTCTTGATGAGTGGCATGCAAACAAATACCCCGCTTGGATTGAAAGTGCATCAGGCGGTACAATGAAAGTAACCTGTGCTTACGGTATGATCGCTTCTCCTGATGGACGTAGCAATGCGCAGTGGTGTGAAGACCACGGTATTGAGCTTCGCTCATCCATTGAGGAAGTAATCCAAGAGAGTGATTATCTAATCATCCTCTCCCCTGATCACCCAGAATATCACGAAGAACTAGCACAGCTTCCGCTTCGCTCAGGTAAACCAACTTACATGGATAAGACATTTGCCCCTGATCGAGGGACGGCAATCGCTTTGTTTAATACAGCACGTGAATATAATACCCCCCTTTACTCCAGTTCAGCTCTCAGATTTGCCTCAGAGTATACAGAAATCGAACGAAAGGGCATTGAGACCATCTGCAGCGTCGGGTCTGGATCATTTAACAATTACTCTATTCATCAGATTGAGCCGATTGTGTCACTAATGGGCACAGAAGCTACACGGGTGATGTTTATTGGAACTGCGAATTCACCTGCAATGATTATTGAATTCTCTAACGGACGTCAGGCGACCATTAATCATTTCGGTCCTGAGTGTCCGTTTACGTTAACGATGAATTATGATTCCGGTGAGGCTAGGGTCGCCAAGCCAGAATCAGACTTTTTCGGTTCTTTTATCGCTCGGATGTTAGCATTCTTCGAGAACGGAGAGCCTGCTGTTGATCCAGCCGAGACCATTGCAATTATTACGATTATAGAGCATGGACTAAAAGCTATGCATACACCCTATCAATGGATCGAGCTACCTTCCTAAGTATGCACCCTATCAAAACAACCGCCTAGATTTAACTAGACGGTTGTTTTGTATTAAGATCTATTTTTTAAACCTAATTTTCCGCTCCTCATTGTCCTCTCTCAGGTTACTCTTAATAATTGCGAATGCAATATAACCAGCCATACCCAAGAACAGCCCACTTCCTACGACGATATATATCATGGTAAATACTTTACCAAGGTCGGTCTGGGGTACAAAATCAGGGTGCCCTACCGTACTTAATGTAGCAATGCAAAAATATAGCGCATCGATAACGGACAATCCCTCTTCTTTTGTATAAAACATCGTTCCTGATACTAGCAGTAACAGAATTAATACAAATAAAGCCTGAAAATTTCTAAGCTTAAAAGCTCCCCATATTCCGCCTAAGAGACGTTTAAGTGTCAGTAAAAATGATATCATGTTGTTCGTCACGACTCCTTCAAATCATCAATATTCCCCTTATTTCCTGCTCTGTTAGTGCAGAAAGGACTTCCTCACCAGGTTGTATGATTTCCTCGATTAAATCTTTTTTCTTCTGTTGCAGTTCGTACATCTTCTCTTCTACCGTGCCTTGAGTAATAAGCCGAATCACCTGCACAACCTTCTTCTGGCCAATTCGGTGCGCACGGTCTGCCGCTTGCTGCTCTACAGCAGGGTTCCACCATAGATCGTATAATATCACCGTATCTGCTCCTGTAAGATTAAGCCCGGTTCCACCCGCTTTTAGTGAAGCTAGAAACAAA
The DNA here is from genome assembly GCF_058781425.1 of Paenibacillus sp. FW507-14B1B. Lineage (NCBI taxonomy): Bacteria > Bacillati > Bacillota > Bacilli > Caryophanales > Paenibacillaceae > Paenibacillus > Paenibacillus sp. FW507-14B1B. The sequence goes on from NZ_JBYSWS010000002.1 coordinate 487,092, forward strand.
TCCCGCTCGCCCTCATTAAATCGATTGCATAAGGTAACACGTTCTACAGCAGGTGTGTTGCCATCCAGATAGAAATACGGAACACCCTGATCACCAAGTGTACGTCCAATCAGGCCTAGCATCTCTGTGAATTGGGAGAAGATGAGTACTCGTCTTCCTGATTGCTGGCACTCCTCTATCATGTCCATGAGCTGCTCAAACTTAGAAGAACCCCCATCATATCCCTCTACGAAAAGAGCAGGATGACAGCAAAGCTGCCTCAATCTCGTAATTCCGGCGAGAATTTTTATGCGATTCTTCTGGAATCCCTTCTCATTGAGGTGCTTCAAGGTTTCATGCTGGAGCTTCGCTAGATATGCGGCATATAGCTTCTTTTGTTCCGGATATAGCTCAGAAGCTTGAAGCGTCTCAATCTTCTCTGGCAGTTCTTTCAATACATCACGCTTCAGCCGCCGCAGCAAGAACGGACGAATACGCTTCGCCACTGCCTCCCTCGATAGCTCATGAAAAGCCATCCGATTAGTAAATAACGCTGGGAATACAGCATCATATATCGTCCATAACTCTTCAAGTTTGTTCTCAACCGGAGTTCCTGTTAATGCAAATCGATGAAGAGCCTTTAAAGATTTTACAGCTTGGGCCGTCTGGGTCACATGATTCTTAAAGACCTGCGCTTCATCCAATAAGAGTGTATGAAATGATTCACGTGCATAATCAGAGATGTCTCTGCGAAGAAGTGGATAGGAAGTAATAACAACATCAACTTGTCCTTTATTTCTAAGAGAGGTTATCCGCTCTGACTTCGTTCCGTCGGCAATGACGACTCGAACTTGCGGTGCAAACCGTTCAAATTCATGAAGCCAATTATACGTTAAAGATGCTGGAGCAACGACCAAAGCAGGACTCTCATGTTGCCTAATCTCATGCAAGACTGACACGATAAATGTGATCCCCTGTATCGTTTTGCCAAGACCCATGTCATCAGCTAAAATGCCTCCGAAACGGTAGAAAGCAAGTGTCTTCATCCATTGATAGCCATAGCTCTGGTAATCTCTTAATACCCCTGCTAAGCTTTCTGGTACTGGAAAATCCAGATGATCGGGATTACGCATATGCTCCAGCAATTGACGTAGAGATTTACCAAGTTTAATAGTGTCACCCTGTCGATCCGAATCCAGGAAGTACAATCCTTGAATGACAGGTAAGGTGAATTGCGCGTCATTAAGCTCAGGTTGATGTATACCGATCCCATTCATGAGACGAACAATTTCTTGAAATTCATTACTCTGTAGCGGCATCAGGGCACCGTCTGGCAGCTTGTGATATTTACGCTTCTCTTCCAGAGATTTTAGAATGTTACGCACTTCCGCATCGGGTATACCAGCCATATCAAACTTGAACTTCAACCATTCTGTTCTCTCATCCATACTTACTGTGACTCTAGGTGGGGTGTCACCTCTATACAGCCGCTCTTTTACGGCTGAGGTAGCATAAATCTTCAATAATTGCTCCAACTGAGGCACAATATGATACAGAAAGTCATATTCATCGTCCTCGTTATCAAGAAAGTATCCCCCCTCCGTTCTAGTAAATCGGCTTTGTTCCATCAGCTCTAAGATACGATTCTCCTGATCTCCATTGCGAATTAGAATCTGTCCATCTGCTCGTGTATCTCTTTCTTCTTGGAGTGGGTTAATGATCAAATTTCCATAATGAAACTCAAGTCCTGCAAGCAAACGGTCCCTAACCCTGTCTAGATACAGACGTGCTGAGAGTGGTGTCTGCACAATCTTATTCGAAACCACTGTCGAGATTTCAACGCTGCCAAGCTTTCTTAACCCCGGTATAACCTTTTCCATAAAAGGCTCCATCTGTTCCGGCAGGATAGAAATCGTGTTCTTGCCTGAATTGCCCAGCATATGCTTCATTTCAGACAGTCTTACACATTGGTCCACCGGTATCCTCCATAGTTTTCCCTCCACGATAACCAGCTCATATGCTTCCAAAACTGCCAACTGTTCTATTCCTTGAAGTTGCAATTGAAACTGCACTGTTCCTTTGTCGGTCTGGTCAAATTTAAAGTGAAGAGGGGGCGGTCCGTCTGTCAGTGCAATTCCATCGTATATATATCCATCATGTTCTAGCTTAATCGAAGGCGACTTTAGAAGAAGTTCATACAAATCATCCCAAGCATAGGGTGGAATGACAAGCATCCGCTCACTACCTAGCTTGCTTGGATTCGAGGATGTCTCATGAAATAATGGTTCGCTGGCGGATATTTCGATAAGCTTCTGTACGATATCATCATGTTCTATTTGAAAGCTGTATAGTTCAGGGGCATAGGTGAAATGTTTAGAGAATGAATAACTTTCTCTACGCTGTACTCGGTCTAGAAAACTTCGAATATTGTGCACGATATAGGTTCGTTTGGGACCCACTTTCATCTCAATTCCAAACCGATACTTTCGAAAGCCATAAGAAACCACATGGCATATGAACTCTACTTCAAGCTTTGATCGTGTATCAAAATACGAACGAGCACCGCTCAGACGCTGATGGCCTCCACCGAATAGGTCCATCAGTTTGCTCGTCAGCTGAATATCTACATCATTCATTTCCTTTTCTCCCGTAAGGGCTTCAGATATGGCCGTTGATGAAGAAAGAAGGGGAAACTCCCCTTCTTTCTGAAGATTCATGATATATAACAGCGCTGCGGCTGTATGTTTACAGTGCTTGTCAAATGAAAACAAGGTTGAACAAGTGCATTCCGCTATAAGATCATCCTTACCTTGAATACGTACCTCTTCGGAATTAACCTGTGCATGTATGGTCATTTCATTGACATCATAACTTGCTATCGACACTTTGCCAGCTCGTACGTATGATGCTCCTTTATTTAAAGAGATTCGGCCGCACAACGATTCAATGACGCGCTCATTTATAGAAAAATTCATACCGATCCCTTTCTTCTTCCATCTGATCAATCCAGCAGACAGCTATGGATTGCCAATTTCTAATATAACAGAACAAGCCCAAGTTGAGCCACTAGCGAACGTGGTCGTCTTCCTGGACTTGAATAAAGGCATATACAATTGTTGCGTAAAATTCAATAACATGATCGGATTGGTAGAAGTTAACGTTCATAACGATACTCTTTTCCATATCTCACTTGAAACTCAGTGACCTTAACCGCTGTTCCTGATATATAAATATCCATCCCCTGATGCCTTACAGCATGAACATACACTCTTCCATCTCTACCTATTTCTTGTCCTTGTTCAACCACACATTGAAGTTCACTTCGTTCCTGATCCACATAGGTCAAGAAGTACGCACCCATTGCACCTGAAGCTGTACCTGTTACGGGATCTTCTATTGTGCCTGAATATGGTGATGAAAAATGTCTTGCATGCATAAAGCACTCTTGATTATAGACCTCGAAGCAAAAAGGATGAATAGATGATCTAGGATTCTCTGCTAATATGCCCGGAAATTGTTTATTATCTGGACGCATAAGTTTGAAGGATTCAAGCTTCTTGATCGGCATTAATAAAGTCCAAGTCCCCGTGCTTCCATATACAATGGGCATCGTCTTATCAATACAATCTTCTGTCAAACCTATGGAAGCCGCTAGTTGCTTCATATCTCCTTCAAAAGGTAAAAACTCAGGACTGTGCTGTTTCATCGTAATTGTGAGATGATTATTCTCCGTCTTAAAAACGATTGGCAGTATTCCTATGTTGGTTTCAATTTCTATCGTCTCTCGATTTCCCCAGTACCCTTGTGTCTTCAAACAGTATAATGAGGCTACTGTGGCATGTCCACATAAGTTTATTTCATGTCCAGGTGTGAAATACTTCAACCTTATATCGGCCTTGTCCGATTTCAATACAAATACCGTTTCATTAAAACCTACCTGCTTAGCGATATGCTGCATATCGTCATGTTCTAGATGGTCAGCACTCAGCACAACACCTGCTGGGTTGCCTTGATTAGGTGTATCTGAGAATGCATCAAAGTGGTATACCGTTACTTCAGCCATAAGCCCCCTCCTTTATTATAAATGCACTTGTTGATCGTCTCGCCTATCCGCGCGTTAGTGCTGAAAAACAAGATGTTAATTCGATTCATTATATCCTATAAAATGGAAACTAAATAGTTGAATAGCTGAAAATATAACATAAAAAAACACCTCCTTTTGGAGATGCTTTTTTAATCAATCAACATTTTCTTATTACTACTTCGGAATGTTCCCACCCATGATACGGTCACCTGAATTTCCTGCTGGATCGGATTTATTATCATCTTCACCGGCATGGATAATGAGTGAACGTCCCAGAATCGAGTTCGGTTTATCTTTCTCTAACGTTGCATGCTGAATCGTGACTTCGGCCTCAACTGTGCCATCTTCTTTAACCATTAAATTCGGCATATCCCCGACATGGCTACCTTGCGGATTTTCAAGTCCGTGGTGCTTATCCGTAGGATTGAAGTGACCACCTGCTGACTTGAAGTCTAAGGATTCAATCGCATTCTCATGCACATGAAAACCATGTTTACCAGGGGTCAAGCCTGACGCAGATATTTTCACTCGCACACCATCTTCGACCTCTTCAAAAGTTGCTAACCCCAAAGCTTCACCCGATGCATTCAATAGCTTAACCGATGGCTTTCCTATTGAGACTGAGCGTGTAGTCTCGTCCCAGAACAACGACTTGTCCAGCTGATCTGCGATCATACGGACGGGAACATAAGTTGTACCCTGATGAATAATGGATGCTGGTACAGCCGTTCCATGATTCACATATTTACCGTCTTTATTGGAATGCTCTTCACCGTTCAGAAAGAACATGATTTTTGCAGCAGTACCTGAAACGACATTCTTTGCTTCATTTGCATTAGCAGCTGCATAAGAAATCCCGGAAAATAACAATGCACCTGCCACAAAAGAGCCTGCCATTTGTTTTGTTGAAAATGATCTTTTTTTCATTTCATCGCCTCCTGTCTATAGTAATCACCTATACCCTCTTTTTTCATAAATAAACGTATTATTGGGGTAATTTAGTACTTTAGACAGATGATTCAAGATTTAATAACCTTCACTAAACTCTTTATAATAGATGACCGTATCCTCCAGAAGCCCGTTAGACGATTGGGCAAAATGAGGAATGCGCCCCGCTTCCACGTACCCCATTGACTGATATAGTTGATTAGATACATCACCTGCACGTGTATCTAACACAAGTAGTGTTCTTGCTTCAGCAGCAGCCTTTTTCTCTGCCTGTTGCATAAGGACCCTTGCTACACCTCTATTTCGGTATTTTGGATGTACCATCAGCTTCGCAATCTCAGCTCGATGAGATGCATTCGGCTTCGTCGCTAGATGCAATTGAACCGTGCCAGCAAGTTCACCTGATATTCTAGCTATAAACAAGATTACACCTGGCTCGATTACACTTGTCCAATACGCTTTAGCCCGTTCAAATCCTACAGGTGCTAGAAAACCAACGGAAGCTCCATCTTCGACAATCCGAATCAATACATTGGATAGTTCCTCTAGCACTGAGTTATCCAAGTCATTCATTTCAGAAATAATTAATTCCTCTCCCATTCTCGCTCCTCCATACCAATATAAATTCGTGACACTGCTCGCCCAACCATCTTTCCATCGTTTGAAGTAGTTCACAACCTATCCCTTAAACTCACTTAATTATACATGAGGATTTTGAGTCGAATAACCTTATGGTACTTTTGACATAGTCCCGATTTACCATTGCAGAGTGTAGAAGTCTAATATATATTGTTGTTAAAGTTTTCCATAAATTTAATTTCGTGTTCAACTTACCTTCCAAATACATTTATATTTCAAATTTCGAGTTCATTCTCATTCCACGTGTAACCTGATCTGCATTTAAACTACCCAACCATTACACCATTCCACTACCACCACTACCGAATTCACACACCAAATGATCATCCCTGAAAGGAGGTGAAACACAAGCTTGATAGCGATTACATTTCGGAATATGAAATGCTGATTTGTACATATTCCACCAACCAAAAAGGAGGATTTTTTAATGTCGACATTACAATTACCAAATCAAAGATTATTAAAAAAAGTGATGACTGGCGGGTTATTGTTGACGCTAGCGATCATGGCACTATTCCTATTCGAATCAAAAGCATCGGCCCATGGATACGTAAGTAATCCATCAAGTCGTGCTGACCTTTGTGCAAGAGGAATTAACACAAATTGTGGACTTATTATTTATGAACCATACAGTCTTGAAGCAGCTAAAGGCTTCCCAGCAGCTGGACCTGCTGACGGCAAAATAGCAAGTGCTAACGGATTGTTCGCTCCACTGGATCAACAATCGGCAACACGCTGGACAAAAGTAAATATCTCCCCCGGACCAACAACCTTCGATTGGAAATTAAAAGTTCCTCATGCAACTGCAAGCTGGAAGTATTACATTACTAAACAAGATTGGGATCCAAATGCACCACTGACTCGTGCTTCATTCGATCTGACTCCTTTCTGTAACGTGCCTTATAAAGGTCAACCTTCTAACACATATTCTGATACTTGCAATGTTCCGAACAGAACAGGATACCAAGTTATCCTCGCTGTATGGGAAATCTCAGATACAGGAAATGCTTTCTACAATGTGATTGATGTTAATTTCACTGGAAGTGGTAATTCAGATACAACAGCTCCTACAGCACCTACAAGTGCAGCAGCTTCTAACGTATCAACAACGAGTGCAAATATTACATGGAACGCAGCTACAGATAATGTGGGAGTAACAAGCTATCGTCTGTTTAACGGTTCGACTCAAATAGGTTCCACGCCAGCTTTGAATTACAATCTGACTGGACTCACACCAAATACGGCTTACAATATTACGGTTAAAGCTGTCGATGCTGCAGGGAACCTCTCTCCCGCAAGCAATACCGTATCTTTCACGACACTGGCTGTAACCGGACCTGATACGGAAGCTCCTTCAGCACCGACATCTTTACACGTCATGGGATCCTCCACATCCACAACAGTGCCACTGATGTGGAATGCATCGACAGATAATGTAGGCGTAACAGGTTACCAAGTATTTAAAGGAACAACTTTAGTTACGACTGTACCTGGAACTGCCACGGAATATCTTGTGACAGGACTTACGCCGAATACGGCTTACTCCTTTACTGTGAAAGCTGTAGATGCAGCTGGAAATATCTCATCGGCTAGTAATGTCATCAATGTAACAACACCAAACGCACCGACTACTTACCCAGCTTGGAGTGCCTCTTCCGTATACGTAGCTGGCAGCAAAGTAACACACAACGGTGTAAATTATGAAGCTAAATGGTGGACACAAGGTGAAACTCCAGGAGCAGCTGGAGCAGATGTATGGAAAGTGATTCAGTAAACCATTTTACGAAAGTAGAAAAAGAGCTGTCCCTTCGTAGAAAAATCTACGCAAGGACAGCTCAGTTCTACCTAAAAGACGATTATAAATGCTCCATTACAGCGAGTTAAATTTCATCCCAAATTCGTCTCAAGTTCTCAAGACCAATACGTGTTGCTTCACGACATTCTTCCATACCTTCAAATTCTAATGTAATATCTCCATCATAACCAGATTCCTTAATTAAGCGCAGAACCCGGCGTACATCGATATCCCCTTGACCAAAGATCGAGCCCCGTAAGTAGTTACCATGGGAGGAGCGGAACCACTCGCCGCCACCTGGATCTTGATCAAATGGACGGATATAGAAGTCTTTAACATGTACGAGTGAAGCATAGGACAGGTTGCGTGCGACACCTACGAGCGGCTGTTCATCGACACACAAGAAGTTACCGATATCGAGTGTCGTCTTAAAGTTAGGACGATTCACAGCGTGGAGTACTCGCTGTACCCGGTCACTTGCCTGAACACTAACTCCATGGTTCTCAATTGTTGTTGTAATACCATACTGAGCAGCGTAATCAGCGATGATACGACATCCTTCAACAATCTGATCCAGATTGTTCTCCAAGTAATCGATACCGTGCTTCTCTGGTGGAAGCGTAAACGCGGTGACATCATGACGCATATGCTTCATGCCAAGTCGGTACACCGTGTCTACATGCCTTTTGACACGCGCCATCTCTGCTTCGAAAGCCTCTTCATCCTCTTGCACAAAGTTCGCAGGCATCGAATAATTAGATAACGTAATCCCCGCCTTCGCGGCGTGTTCACGGACAGCATCTGCAAGTTCTGGCTGATCCTCTAATGTAAATCCATAAGGAACAATCTCCATATGTTCCCCGCCATTCTCAGCAATCCAATCAATAACATCCAGTACGGTCATTTCTCCTGATTTAATTGCATTCAAGAGGCTATATGTGCTGACTCCAACTCTCATCGTTATTCTCTGCCCCCTACCTATTTTTGTTCAAATAATTCAAGTTCAATTACAGTGTCCAGCTCATCTGGAAGTCCTCCACCGGACAGATTGATAAAAGCACCGCTTCCAACATCAGAATAATTCTCTGCCATCCAAGGCGTTTCGACCTTGAGTTCACTTCCATCAGCAAGCAGTCTTGCTTTCTTAATTCTTCCTTTTAATCCTTGGAAATAGATCGGTCCAATACCACGGTCAAAGACGTGAGCATACAGCTTATTTCCACGCTGTGTATAACGTCCCCATTCCGGTTTATCCAGCTCTGCGATTCCACATCCATAGATACTGTCTCCATTGCGGCGCATCCACTCTCCGACCGTCGACAAAATCTCAAGCGATTCCGAAGGAATTTCTCCTTCCGCATCCGGCCCTACATTCAGCAGCAGGTTTCCGTTCTTACTGACACACTCTACGAGTGCACGTACAACCTGGCGTGGAGTCTTATAAGCTTTATCTTGAGCGTGATAGCCCCAGTTATTATTCAGCGTAATACACGCTTCCCAAGGCACTGGCTCTCCAACTTCGTTCACAATGCCACGCGGCGGAATAATCTGCTCTGGTGAGTAGAAATCACCAGCGTAAACTTCCGGCTCAGCAGCCATAATGTTACCGCCTAGACGATTATCAATGACTATATCTGGCTGCAGGGAACGAATGGTCTCAATCAGCTCCGTTGCCCGCCATTTCTCTCCCGTCATATCGTCATACGAGAAGTCGAACCAAATGATATCGATCTTACCATAATTCGTGAGGAGTTCTTTCACTTGACCATGCATGTAGTCCAGGTAACGGTTGAAATCCTGCTCTTTGTCCTTAAAGGATTCAACACCACGCATCGGATGAATGCGGTCATTGTATGCTGGATAGTCATCATGATACCAGTCAATAATGGAGTAATAAAATCCAACAGATATGCCTTCTTCACGAAATGCATCCACATATTCCCGAATCAAATCTCTACCCGCCGGCGTGTTGGTCGCCTTGTATTCTGTCAGCTTACTATCAAAAAGACAGAAACCATCATGATGCTTGGTTGTGAGTACCGCATATTTCTGACCCGCAGCCTTCGCGGCTTTCGCCCAGCTGCGCGGATCATATCGCGATGGATTAAATTCATCAAAAAATGGCTGATACTGTTCGTTCGAAATTCGCTCAATGCTCCGAACCCATTCTCCTCTTGCTGGAATCGCATACAATCCCCAGTGAATAAAAAGGCCGAATCGATTATGCATGAGCGACTTGGCTCGGTCAAATCTTGGATGCATTTTTGTCATCCCTCCTTAGAACATTATTTGCTCTTCGCATCGTAAGCCGTTTGATAAATCTCTAAGAAACGTGAGAGATTCATCGCGTCTAGTTGTTGTACATATCCATCCCACTCACTATCTAGATCTGCGTCACCAATAACAAAGCGAGCGATCATCTCATCCACGTAATCATTGACAGTCTTAGCTAGATCCGCAACCTCAGACGATTGTTCGTTCGTCAGGAACAGTGGTGGTACGGTAGAAACATCCTTTGGCGCATAAGGCTCATACTTATTCTTCGTCTCTTTGTATAGGAATACCTCTAAATCATCGTCACCATTTGCTACAGAACTCAGACGAAACTCATTCGTACGCATGGCTGGACCTGTCTGTGCCCAGTTCACATTCTGTACTGTACCGAAGGACTTAAGTTCAAACCAGACAGCTGGTTTACCATTAATTCCGATCTCGCCTTCTTTTGCATCACGCCATTCTTCATTCGGTCGGCCATACACACTGCGAAGCGTATGCTCTCTTTCATACAAACCATCTGCCCAGCGCATAGCGAGTTCTGGATTTTTAGCCTTTTTTGTAATTACAAAAGAACCCGGTGTTAAAGCCGTCGTATCCGTAGGTGCATATTGAACACCATTCGGTCCTTTTAATGGAGGTACTGCTTTATACTCGCTCCAGCGTCCACTTTCACCCATCAGTTGTGTGAACACGCCTTGATGTCCACCCGTGGATGCACCCAATAATACGGTATCCGGATTTTCGCCAATCTGGATCAATTGATTATCGTCTTGTGTGAACGACTCTGGAGAAATAAGCCCTTCTGAATACAGTTTATTCAGATAACGAAGACCTTCCTTCCACTCCGGCTTATTGTAAGCAACGTCAATCTTCCCATCTTTCACATACATATGTTTATAACTTGATCCGTAAATCGGGTTATAGACAAATGAATTCATCAGAAATGCATCAATGGAGGATCTCCATGATTTCTGAGAAATAGACAGCGGAATCTCATCATTCTTCCCATTGCCGTTTGGATCCTGTTCTTTAAATGCCTTTAGTACGTTATAAAACTCATCCGTTGTTGTTGGCATTTCAAGATTCAACTTCTTAAGCCACGGCTCATAAATCCACATCTTCTGACTCATGGAACAGTGATAGCAATCATTGATTTCCGGGAGAGCATAAATGTTTCCATCAAGTGCCGTAATGGTTGATTTAATGTCTGGATAATCCTCAAACAACTTCTTGGTCTGTGGGCCCTGCTTCTCAATCAAATCATTAAGCGGAAGGAATGCACCTTGTGTACCGTAAATCATCTGCTGTGAAGGAGTAATATTAAGTCCCATGATGACATCTGGATAGTCCTCACTTGCTAGAACAAGATTCAGCTTTTCCTGCATACTTTGTTCCGGTACAACTTCCCATTCAATATGAACATTCGTCTTTTCTTCGTACCATTTCGTAAACTCATTGGTTGCAAAGTTCTCAACGAGCGGATTTCCTCTAACCATAATCTTTAAAGTTTCTTTCTCGGTTACAAGAGGATATGTCCCTGGCTCTGACAACTGTACAGGAGAAGCAGTATTATCCTTTCCTTTCTCCTCCCCTTTATCGGAACCGCTTGAACAACCCGCAAGCAAAATGCTGAGTGCTGTAAATGCACTAAATGCTACCTTCATTCTCTTCTTCATAATGACCCTCCACAATTTTCAAATGGATAATTAACCTTTGATCGAACCGATCATGACACCTTTTACGAAAAACTTCTGAAGAAATGGATACACAATCAAAAGAGGAACAGATGTAACTACAATGAGTGCATACTTAAGCAATTCTCTTAATCCCTGACGTGCCGCTGCTGTCTTGGCATCGCCAAGCATTTCAATATTTACTTCGTTCTGCACCAAGATGTCTCTAAGCACTAACTGCAGCGGATACAAATCCGCCTGTTTCAAATAAATCATTGCGTTAAAATATTGATTCCAATGTCCCACCGCGTAGAATAGTGCAATAACCGCTAAGATCGGACCGGACAGTGGTAATACAATGCTTTTTAAGAATCGGAAATCCGTACATCCATCCAGCTGAGATGCTTCTAGAAGTTCGTTTGGAATCGTCGTCTGAAAATAGGTACGCATAATGATGACATTCCATACGGACAGTGCCGCCGGAATTAACATAGCCCATACGGTATCGATCATGTGAAGATCCTTCACGATAAGATACGTCGGAATTAGTCCTCCATTAAATAACATCGTGAACACGAACAATAGCATAAAGAAATTACGACCCTTAAAGTCTTTACGGGAGAGCGGATAGGCTGCCATAACCGTAAGAATCAGGTTAATAGCTGTTCCTGCTAGTGTATAAAAGACGGTGTTCATAAAGCCTTTGGTGACCATCGTGTTCTTGAATACGGCTTTATAACCTTCCAGCGTAGGTTCAACAGGCCACAGCCATACTCGGCCTGATAGTACAGCACTACTCGAACTGAATGAAGCGCTTACAACATAAATGAGAGGATACAGAACAATGATGAGTACAATGGACAGCATGACATAATTAAAGATCGTAAACAGGCGATCAGAGCCGGATTCCTTTATTGTCTTCGAATGCATCTGTCTTCGCCACCCCCTACCATAAGCTTTCCTGTTTAAGTCGTTTGGCTGTTTGGTTAACAATAAGTAGCAAAATAAAGCCAATAACTGCTTTAAATAGTCCAATTGCTGTCGCATACGAGAAGTTCATGGCCTGTGAGACTAGACCCACCTTGTATACGTAAGTATCAATTACTTCGGATGATCGTAAATTCAGCGAGTTTTGCATGAGCAGGATTTTCTCAAAACCTGTTTCCATCATCTGCCCTGTATTCAGGATAAGCAGTATAACCGCAATGGGCATAATGCCAGGAAGGTCAATATGACGCATCCGCTGCATCTTAGATGCCCCGTCAATGACAGCTGCTTCATGCAGAGCAGGATCGATCCCTGCAAGCGTTGCCAAAAATATGATGCAAGAGAAGCCTACGTTCTGCCACACGTGCGACCAGACATATATGGACTGGAACCATGAAGCTTCCGCCATAAAGTGAAACGGTCCGAGGCCTATTCCGCCTAGAATCGTATTGATCAAGCCTGTTCTCGGATCTAGAAACTGAAGGAGCAGACCCACAAGAACGACAAGAGAGATAAAATACGGCGCATATGTCACCATCTGAACCATGTTTTTGAATCGTTGGTTTCGAACATAATTAAGTCCTAGCGCAAGCATAATTGGAAAAGGGAAGCTCGCAATTAATGTGTAAAAACTAATGGAAAGTGTATTGCGTAATAGCCTCCAGAATTCATGTGAATGGAAGAAGCGCTCAAAATGCTTAAGTCCTACCCAGTCACTTCCTCCGATTCCTTTGGTAACATTAAAATCTTTAAATGCGATTTGCGCTCCGTACATAGGCACATACTTAAAAATGATGATGTACAGCAGCGGCAATGAGAACAATGCATACAACTGCCAGCTTTTCTTGATTCCTTTCCAACCATTCAGCGCCTATCACTCCAATCCTACTTTGTCATATGAACCGGTCCGGTGATTTGAAGTATAGATGGGCCTCATGATCCCGTAAATCTACTCGTTTTAGGCATTATTCCGTTTTTTAGAATTGCATTATTCAGCATTTAAATATTTAACTATTCTTTAGAAAACAGCTTATCCAGCCGCATGGTTACGCCTGTATTCCGTAGCACTGATCCCATTGGCACGCTTGAAAGCGCGGCTAAATGTATTGAGTGATAAGTACCCCACAGCAGCTGCAATCTCGCTCACTGGTTGGCCACTCATTAACAATAGACGCTTGGCCTCACGCATACGAATATCCTCTAAATAATCTGAAAAGTTCAGCCCTGTTTGTTCCTTAAAAAAATAGGATACATATGCTTCAGATGTTCTTGCTTCACGCGCTAATACGGTCAGACATAAATCACTTTCTGCAAAATGATCATCAATATAACGAATCAAACGATTTGTTAAATCATCATTATGACTTCTCTTGCGTTCCTCATTCTTACGGCATAAACTCAGGAATGAGCCGCATAATATTTCGATAGCCTCAGCAGGAGAAAGTTTGGAATCAGCAGCGCGGAGCACCGTCTCCACCTCGTCTGTTGTGTCTGCTCCAGATGCCTGTTCACAGCACTTTAATAACGTTCCGCATAATTCATGAGCAAGTAGCCTTTCAACTACTAAGGTTAGCTGCCTTTCCTCCCCATTCTCCTTCAGGATCTGTTCAAGAAGTTCCCTTGTTTCCGTTTGATTTCCCGATTTCACAAGCTGAATAAGCCGCAACTCCACATCTGAGGGGTAGAAATAGCTGGGTGCTGTCAGCTCCACATCTGAATGATAAAGGATTGGATTATTCTCACTCCATCTAGCATGTTGAAGTACAAATTTAGCTTCTCCGAATGAGCGATATATCTCCGTTAAGCGAGTCTGGCAACCACCAACAGCCATATAGAGTCCAGCCCCTGTTTCTAAAGTTAGAGCTTCATGCATCTCTTTGAGTTGATTACTCGTTTTCGCTATAAATTCATCATTCTCATCTTCATCACCATACAGCAATAAAGCAAGCAGATTCTCTCCCAAGTCGTGCACAAGAACACCTTGCGCTGAAGACTCTTCGATCCGATCACGAATTCTTAACTTAACGATGTCCATCTCCGTCAGTATTTCTTCATTATACGGAGCATGATATCCACGAAGGCGTAAAATAACGACTGTATACTGTAGCCCTTTTAACTCTAGACGCGAATGCTCCATTGCAGCTTCAACGTCACGCATTGAAGTATATCCACCCTCAAGGAGTCGATCTACAAAAACGTTCCTCATCTGAGGGAGCTGTTCTTCGAGCCGTCCCTTCAAAGCATCGTGATTTTCAATTAACTCAGATACCGAGTTCCTTATGTATTCAACCGTGTTTCGGATCACCAATGGCTTATCCTCTACCTTATTTACCGGCAGTATCTGCAGCAGCTTCAGCATAGGTCGACTGCTCCGATAAGCAAAATAAGCAGCTACAGCAAGACCAAGAATGAGCGCAAGTAAAAATACAGTGAATGTAAGCTGTTTAATGTAATACGCTTTTTCAAGTACAACTGCCTTGGGCTGAGCCGAAACATAGGTCCATCCGTTATAAGCAGATGTCGTTTCGGTCACTAGCATCTCCTTACCCTTCCACGTTAACTGGGAGAAGTCTCCTTTTGTGGGAAGCGCTTTCAAATTTATCGATTCTTCATCAAGTCCAATATGACTAATTAAGTTCCCTTTCTGATCAGCAATGTATGCGAATCCTCCCTGTTCGGAGTCGATATTTCGAAGCATCTCTTGGATCTGCTGATTGTTAATGAGAACTGTAATAACACCTCCGCTACCCTTCACTCCGAAGGACTGCATAAAGCTAACAACAGAATATGGCTTTCCCTCGTACTCGACCGAAGTACCAGGCATATAAGTTTTATAATGATAAGTATCAAACAGATTACTTCTCCACTCTTCCAAGGTAAGATCATCATAATGAAGCTGTAGATCGTAAAACTGTTCCATGGTATAAATTTTGCGTGGGGATATGAACATTCCATTGTTCTTAAAAGCCACATAGTAATCCACAATAAAATGATTAAACATACGATAATCGAACAGGCTCTTCTCCAAATCCCATAACGTATATGGATTTTTACCTCCAAATGGATCTTTTTCGAATTGAAAAGACTGCAGCTTTGGTTCACTGGACATCTGTCTAGCGATGGTTTCGATTTCAGCAAGACGCCGGTCTAACGCTTCCCGTATTTGCCCTAAAACGGATGAACTACTCTTCATGGTTTCGCTCTCAACCAGCTCAGATGTCTTGTGATATGCGAACCAGCCTACAAACAATGAGCATAAGAGAATCAACGCATACGGAACAAAGAACCGAATGAGAAGTGAAGCCTGCCTCCCTGATGTATCTTTCACGAATATCCCACCTTCATTAAGTTAGCAATAACAACAATATAGCAAAGAAGCACCACTCCGTCAGTAGCCCTCAAGTCTCTGATTTTAACGAAAAAACAAAAGACTGCGCCTTGGAATTAACAAGCCCGCGCAGCCTTAATCATGTATTGCTCCGATCAAACCATTAGATCTAGCACGATCTCCCCATGAATTACTTCGCCGGTCTCAATAAATCCAAACCGTTTATACAGTTGATTCACCACTGTATTTTCAGGTACATGGGACTATCCTCAGCATATATACCATAGGGTCTGGAAGATGGCTCTTTTTCGGCTTTCTTTAAAGAGTCTGCATTAGAAGCTACATATTTCTCCTGAGATACCTTCGGCTTTAACTGAATACACTTTTCTCTGTTCTCATCCGTGATTGTTTTTAAAATTACTGAACTCATGCGACACCTCCTTTATAATTAGGCTCCATCTTAGATTCCTTTCGTCCCAATCCGTTTCGCCAATTCAGTAAGGTCCTGTCCTTTAAGCGCCCCCTCCACTAGTTGCGGAAGTAAGGCTGGCGTACAAGCAAAACATGGTGTTCCATCTCTCGATAAAGACTTCGCAACCTGCTCATCATAGAAGGGCTTTCCTTCATCTGACAGTGCAAGCAAGCACATCGTCTTGACTCCTGATTCCCGCATTTCACGCATACGCCGAATCAGTCCCGATTGATTGCCACCCTCATATAAATCCGAAATGATAATAAATAAGGTCTTCTTCGGTTCCTCGATAAACTGCTCGCAATACTTAACCGATTTATGAATATCTGTCCCGCCTCCGAGTTGAATACCAAACAGCATATCCACGGGATCATTCGCGCATTGCTCGGTTAAATCCACGACTTCGGTGTCAAATACGACAACTCGAGTATCTAGAGATGGAATGCTCGCAAAGATTGATCCAATGACGGATGCCCAGATGACCGATTCCGCCATCGACCCACTTTGATCAATATCCACAATAACAGTCCACTCTTTACTACGCTTTGCCCGGTCAAAATAATAAAATTTCTCCGGGATAATCTGTTTACTTCCCGAATCATAATTTTTCAAATTACGCTGAATCGTCCGCTTCCAATCGATCCCGCTTAATGAAGGAAGTGGTGTGTGCTGTCTCCGATTCAGAGCTCCCGTT
Source organism: Paenibacillus sp. FW507-14B1B (assembly GCF_058781425.1). Classification (NCBI taxonomy): domain Bacteria; kingdom Bacillati; phylum Bacillota; class Bacilli; order Caryophanales; family Paenibacillaceae; genus Paenibacillus; species Paenibacillus sp. FW507-14B1B. Next base: position 503,968 of record NZ_JBYSWS010000002.1, read on the forward strand.
ACTGCCCGGCGTATGTCTTCATGCAGACGCTCAACCAATTCATCTACGACTGCTTTCACCAGCATTCGGGCGGTATCCTTCGTCTTCTCCGGAATTTTGCCTTTCAGCGACATAAGAGTACCTACTAATTGAATGTCTGGCTTCACCGTTGCCAGAACCTCTGGTTCGAACAAGAGCTGCTTCCAGCCCTTCCGCTCCATCGCATCATTCTGAATAACAGAAACAACATCCTCCGGAAAAAATGTACGCACATCGCCTAACCACTGTGCAAGCCGCGGCGCGGACTTACCTTGCCCTGCACCCTTCGCCCCTGAAGCGGCGCCTCCTGCTTCTATACTACCATCTGTGTTATCATAAATGGCTGCCAAAGCCCGGTCCATGATTAACTCTTCCTCAGACAGTTGAACACTGCCTTCAGAGGTGTAGCTTGCTAACTGTGCTTCAGCTGACTCTCCGAGTATTAGCCGCCACCTTGTCATCATATGTGGATCTACCATTGTACTCATCGTTAAAAATCCTCAAAATCAAAATCATTCAAATCGTCGATCATCTTCTCTTCTTCCTCCTTCAAGTCACCCGTCAATATCTCGGCAACCTGTTCCGCATTTACGCCCCATAATTCACCCAGCAGCTCAGCGATCATCGTTTTCTCTTTTGAAGAAAATGTGCTGAACGCACGACGTAGAAATACAAGCGCACGCATAAATTCATCGTCTTCCAAAGATTGAATATAATCATTAAGTTGCTCCCATAGGCTTAATCGTGAGAGCAGTGCATAACGGTTACGCATCGATAAGCCCTCGAACCATCCTGCTCCTAAATCAGCCGGGATACCAGGAGACAATCTTCGGGATACTTCTTCTGCTGTCTGCTGCGGTGATATTGCATTTCGCTCCATTAATAGAGCACAGGCATAACCCGATAGCCGAGGATTAAGGTCATCCCGCTCTGACAGATGATGTAGCTCCTGAAGCCACAATGGCTCATCCACCTGATCACTATGCTCAAGAGCAACACCATTAAGCGTATTCAAGGCCGTAATCATAGCTCCTGAAACCTCATCACTACATTGACTCGCATCAAGTAGGAAAAGACATGCCCGCATAAACAGTTGCTGCAAGAGTGGAACTAACGGCTCGGTATCCATCCGTCTAATCCCTCCAAATCGGATCAAAACAGACAAATCCCTTGTCGCAGCAGCAATCTGAACAACATCTTTGCTATCAACGGCGAGCTTCTGCAGTGTCTGACGCCCCTCTTCCATCTGGTGGATCATACCGCACTCATACGCCGTACGAATCAGAGAAGACGCCTCGGCGATAGAAGCACATTCTGAAAGTTTCTGTTGCAGCACATAAGCCGCAGCGACTTCCACGGTTTCACCCAGTAAAGTCGATTCCACAATCTGAATTTCAACTTCTGGTGTCCACTTCACGATCCAATGCTCTGCCCAAGAAGCCTGATCCTGTCCACTCGGTCTTGCACTTGCAAAATGAATGCCTAGCAGCTTCAGGCGATGCAATAACAATGAACGGTTCAAATCGAGATAGGCGGATTCTTCCGACGATACTCTCCTGTTCTCGCGCAGATCCAGTACTAAGTCATTTGCCACAACCGATTTGTACTTATCCAGCTTCAATCGCTTGAATTGACGATTCAAGTCATCTTGTATCGGAGTCTGACTCACCCCTTCAGCCAGCTCACCGATGACGGTACCGATATCAGTCTTGGCAAGCTCTTCTGCAACGGCGGAAAATTCCCCGCGTCCAAGTAAAGTCTGGGCTGCATCACGTAGATCACGCAGTGTTGGAGCACTGCCACCATGCAGGGCTGCTAGAGACTCTGCAAGTCTAACGGCTTCTATAACTTCAGCTGTAGAACGATGCGTTCCCTTCTTCCTCATGGAGCCCGCCACGATAGATAAATAGCGATGCGGCAGCTCCGCTAACCTTCCTCGTAACATAAGGTCCCACATCATCTCAAAATATTGGGGGGCATTATTCCCCGCTCCATACCCTGAAAGAGATAACAGCTTGTAATAGGAATAAGGCATAAGTGTGAGCTTTGTTCCACGGGATGGTAGACTCTTTAATTCCTGATCACTCATATAGTCAGACAGATTGGTAAGCGCTGAAGCATGGTAAGCTCCACAGATGACCACAATTTGTTCAGGTTTATGCCCGGATTCAATGGCCTCTACAATCTGCCTGCGCATGTAAGCTTCCCTAACTGCGTTATAAGCATATTGAGCCGTATCCTCAAGACGTTCCTTCTCTTCCGACAACTCACGTATGTGACTGGAGTAGGCGAGTATCGCATCTTGATAGGCACCGGAATTTAGATTGTGTTCATAATTACGCTCCCAGTACATATCGTAATCATATTCTCCAGCTAGCTCGGCGATATCTTCATAGATCGAATGACTACTCTCTGTGCCGATCTCAAAGGTAAATCCATCATCAAGCGCTTTATCTTCCTGCTCAGGTTCGGAAATAGTATCTAAATCCAACCCTTGAAGATCTTGCATGCATACGGCCACGGATGAAGGAAGGTCGATAAATGCGGCATAAGCACCCTTCTTCTGTGCCCATTTCATGGCCTGATACTCCGGTGAATACACTGCAAATGGCCAAAGCACCGTCCTAACGGGTAGATCCTCTGTGAATCCCAATATCGCGACAGGTGGCTTGGTCGTGAGATTCGTCAGATGGACAATCTCAGAATTCGCATCTGACGGCCCTTCAATAAGCACGGCTGTGGGCTGGATTTGGTCCAGAAAATCCAATAAATGCTTTGCTCCAGCAGGGGACAAATGCCGAACTCCAAAAATATGTACGCCAGCTGCGTTCACTGGTTTATCTCCTTACATGCATTGTATAGACTTCGCCACGAGGCCCCGCGCTTCTTCATCACATTATCTAGGTATTCCTTCCACACCAGCCGATCCTTATCATCATCCTTAACGATCGCACCCTGAAGTCCAGCCGCTAAGTCTTCATCCGTCAGCTCACCGTTGCCAAAGCTCGCTGCAAGCGCCATGCTGTTCGTTAGCAGGGAAATCGCCTCAGCCGTCGAAATGACACCAGCTGGTGACTTCACCTTTTCCTTCTTATCGAGAGTCATGCCACTGCGTAGCTCTCGGAAGATCGTCACAACCTTAAGTAATGCTTCCTCCGCAGGTACAGCTGCCTGCAAATCGTATGAAGCTGCTATTTCAGACACACGTTTTTTCACAATTTCAACTTCTGTATTTAGATCGGCTGGAGCTGGGAGGACAATAATATTAAAACGCCGCTTCAGCGCCGTCGACATTTCATTAACTCCGCGATCTCTCGTATTGGCTGTAGCAATAATAGAGAAGCCCTTCCGTGCATTCATTTCCTTGCCCAGCTCTGGCACGGATATGGTCTTTTCAGACAAAATAGAAATAAGTGCATCCTGAACCTCTGATGCGCACCGTGAAATCTCTTCAAACCGTGCAATCCCGCCCGTCTCCATCGCCCGCATAATCGGACTTTGAACAAGCGCTTCTGGTGTAGGTCCCTGAGCGAGCAACATGGCATAGTTCCAAGAGTACCGCACATGCTCTTCACTCGTGCCCGCAGTTCCTTGCACAACCAGTCCAGAGTTGCCATAGATTGCTGCAGTCAGATTTTCCGATAACCATGACTTGGCTGTTCCAGGCTCACCAATCAGTAGCAGCGCACGATCGGTTACAAGTGTAGCGATAGCCATTTCAATAAGCCGTTTGTTCCCGATATATTTCGGGGTAATATCGACCTTCCCAGCTTTCCCCCCTACGATAAACGTAAGCACGGATTGCGGAGACATCTGCCACCCTGCTGGAATTTTACCTGTGTCTACTTTGCGAAGTGCCTCCAGTTCATCACGGAATAACACTTCCGCTGGCTGACGCATAATATCCTGCAATTGCTCTTGATCTGCTTTCATTTCTATCACTCCTTGAATTGGTCTTGTTATTCTTCTCTCATCTTCCGCATTACGTAATGAAGCTGCTCTTCAGCAATGGCCATATATTTAGGCAATACCGCTTGAACACGGTCATAATAGCTTGGTGACATCTGACATAACTGCTGAAATACAAAGGGTTCGAACTCATAACACTCCTTATTACGATCATCCTCTAATGCCGCCATCAACGCTTCATGAAGTGCATCCACTTGAATACCAACTCGAACTAAGCCCATGATAAACAGATTCGCAAATCGGTTGCGGAATTCAGGTGACTTCTTAAGTTTAGCTAACAAATAAGTCTCAGTTGCTTGATGACCCGGCCTTGCAAACGCGCTGACGAGCGTAAATTCATCCTGCTCAATAAAATGATCAAGCCAGCGCCGATCAAAGCTCTGCTCTATCTGCTCTTGTGGCAGCATCTCAATGTAATACGTATATCTTCCTTTGTCAGCGAAAAGCGATACTTCCTCATAAGTTTTGTATTCATGATGAATTACAATATCGGTAATTGTCTCAACAAGCCTTTTACGCTCTTTGGCAATCTTGCTAAGAGGAGAAGCCTCATACCCTTTTACAAGGATATCTACATAAAGTTCGTATACACGCTCCGGTGACAAAAAGGTGTAAGCTTTCTTGAACACTTCAGTCACATAGACACTGCTATTCTTGAAATGCTCAAGGTCGTGCTCTGCATTTCGCCGAAGTAACTCTCTGGCTTCCTCTGTCTCTAAGCGGCTCATATAGATGACTGCTACATTAACAAGGCGCTCCCAACCTAAAGTCATATAAAATAGATACTGCTCCAGCACATTCCGAAATAATGCCTCCAGTTCCGTACTCTGCTTATCAGACAATGCCCGGAGTTTCAGTCTCACATTAGACCAGATATCCTCTACCTTTTCTTTATCCTTCTGTACTTCTGGAAGAGCGGAAAGCTCTGCGGATAAATCGTGAGTAAGCCGTTCTGTTAACAAGGTTGATTGGCATTTGTAAAGCGCTGAGTTCACTGTTTCTTTGTCTTTTCCAAGAGAAGCTTCATATAATCTCTCTACAGCCGAATCGGATCCATTCACAGCAAGTGCATCATACGCGGCTTCTCGGATCACTCTCTTCTTGCTCCGGCTCCATTCGATTAGCTCAGCTTCATATGCTCTATGAGGGGCTAGCAACCTGATTGCAGTCGTTCTCACCTGATCCGATCCCGTCATGGCAGCCTGATAGATTAAATCAAGAACTTCATCTCCGCCTGTCTTTGCAATAACCTTCAGCTTGAGAGATTCTGCCTTTCCCCCTGCCGGATCGAAGTTCTCTACAAGTAGTGGAATAATTTGAGATCCGTACGCTGGCAATATATGATCCGCAGCAAACTCAGCGATTTCTACATAGGAGTCATTCAGCGCCCCCATAGCAAGGTGTACCAGACGAAGGTCATGGAACAATCCTTCTTTAAATGCTTCTTCGATAATCTCATAGCGTCCGCCGCCTTTTGTTGTTAGCGCAACCTGAACAGCGGAAAGCTTACGATAAGATAAATGTGAAGACAGAGACAAAGGGATGTTATTCAAGGAGAGTCGCTCTCCTTCCGGACTCGTTATTCCTTGTGTGTACAATACCGAGCTTAATAGCTGGTTTAAATCTTGTAGACGCTGTGCAGAATGCACCTCAGTCCCGATTTCCGGTTCTATGACTGCTATGATTCCTTCCCCTAAACGTTTGAATATCGGAGCTCGTTCACCGAGCTGCTCAAATTTCGGTAGTAACTTTTTTAATCGAAAATCACCAACAGTCAAGTCACTTCCAGCAATATATAAACGCCTAACTTCATCTTTAAGTTCTTGGAGTAATGCCGTACTCATGGTTGTTCCCCTTTCATTAGCGACTCTAATATAGCAATCTAATGATTTCCTTATCCGTGACGATCGAAAGTGGTTGAGCCAGTAGACGTCCTGACTTGATACAGTGCTCAAACATTACTAACATAGAGACCTCGTTCAGCTGCTCCTGCTTAAGATATCGAAGCATAGAGACGGTAGGCGTTAACAGCACATCTCCCAATCCAATCGCCTGACCAGACTCATCCGTGATGGCATATCGTCCTTCCGCATTCTGACTGATACTCGAAACATGAAGTAACAAGACTGGATTGGAATCGCTTAGTGGGTTCTTCAGTTGATTCTTCACCTTTTTAATAGATTCTGGGTACGATCTGGCTCCATACGCTTGGATCCACTTCATATCCGAACCCGTTACGGGTCTTGTTAGCACTTCCTCAAACCGCACTCTCCGGTTCATATCTCCTGGATATCGGTACAACACAGGAACTTGTGCTACTTCGAAGAAGCTATCATCCTCACGCATCAGCTTTGCGGCTTTAAAAGGGCGGTACTGAATCGTACGATGAATTTCTCCGCTATCCCTCTGAATCCAGTAACCAACATCAACATACTCCTGTCGTGCTTCATCCGTATAACTATGAAATGAAAGCTGGATCAATTCCGCCTGCTCGCTAATCAATCCGAAGCTTTGAAGCTCGGTCAATTGCCATGCATGGCCTAACCACTCTTCCATCGTAGATTCATGATCAGGCTGCATTTCTGGATCTTCCAGCTTTGCAGATAAATACTGCCGTCCCTTTTTAATAAAAGCATTCATAACGGCAAGCTGTTCTACGGCGTATGTATAAGAAGTCTCTTGATCGAGATCCCCAGAAGCTTGCAAAAGCTTCAATAATCGGCGAAGCTCGAACTGAGCGCCTGATAAGTAGTGATTCCCCATCTGTTTCACATGGTCTTGGAGTAGCTTTAGATCCTTGGTATCGATCGTACCTAGTCCGCTCCGTATAATCGAGTGAATTAGTTTCTCAAGTACGTCGAGTCCTTCGAGTTGGGATATGATCTTCTTCTTAAGCGCGGACTTATTCACTTTCTTCGGCTTAGGTGATGATCCTTCTGCGGATTCTTTAAGCTTTCGTTCTTCTCGTTTCTCTGCCTTCTCTCGCTTCGCGGCCAGATCATCCGGAATGACAGCTGGTGTGAAGGAAGCACCCTCAGCATAGGCGTATAATAGACCCAAGACATGCTTGCACGGAAACTGCCTGCTTGGACATGAACAACGCATGACCGGCTTTTCCGGTATGGCAAAATCAGCAGACGGCTGATAATTAGAACTACCACTGCCGGCACAGGTCCCAAACAACACGATGTTATCCTCTGAATGATTCAGCTGCAGAAACCGTCCTTTTTTCACAAGGCCCTGACCATTCTTAATTGCCGCACTATTCGGTGCAACAGAATCTATCCATGTCTCTGTAATTTCAATCAAACTCATACCCTCCTATTAACTTACTGATCGGCTACTCTTTATTAAATGAATTACTACACTAAATCATACCTAATCTCCTACGGGTGCCCTACCTTCTAAAGACCTATTTAAGAACATTTATTCTTATTCCATTCATTAAATCCCCTTTATATGGTTTTTATTTACTCCTGTTTCCACAAAAAAACCTCAGGTGTTCTCCCAAGGTTTGATTACTACTTATAGGATTTTCTTATAATTCCTTGCAATATAATTGCAGCCAGAATATAGGGTCATCAGAATCGCTAACGTCATCATGAGATTATCTACCCGATAAGCTGTGAATACGCTAAAAGGATAGTTGTTTAATAATACGGCTGTAATTCCCATGACTTGAAGTACCATCTTCCATTTACCATATTGGTCAGCCGCAAGAGCTACTTTCTGCGAAGCAGCTGCCATTCTAAGTGCTGTAATGATAAATTCCCGACCAATAATGACCACTACCATCCAAGGCGAAACCATATTTTGCTGAACCATCATAATGAGAGCCACCGAGACGAGGAGTTTATCAGCGAGTGGATCAAGGAGCTTCCCTAGATTCGTAATTTGATCATATTTTCTCGCGATATATCCATCCAATTTATCTGTCGCAGAGGCAAGCACGAATAAAATGGCTGCTATAATAACACCATTCTGACTTAGTATTTCAATCAGCGTGAATTTAGAAGTTAACCAGCTTGGATACTGCATAAGACATAGCATGAAAAAGGGGATGAGCAATATTCTTGCTATCGTTATTTTGTTCGCTAAGTTCACTTATTTCACTCCTTTGTCTACGGTGTGACAGATCCTCGGCATAATAAGACCCAGCATAAGAATAGCAAGTATCTTAGGCTGGGTCATGGATTGTAAATATGGAATTACACTAACTCTAAAATATGAGAGAGTGCTTGGTCAATCTTCATATATTTAAAAGGATAACCCGCTCTCTCTAGTCGATCTGGTATCACCCAGCGGCTCTTTAGAATAAGCTCAGTTTCTGTTTTAATAACAACTGCCCCTAGTTCAAGCAGCCACTTCGGGGAAGGCAAGCCGAATTTTATGTTCATTGTTCTACGTAGCTCTGCCATGAATTCTCGGTTCGTGACCGGGTGTGGAGAAGAGCAATTAAACACGCCGCTAAGATCCTCCCGCTCTTTCAGAAACATTATAATGCCGAATATATCCTCAATATGAATCCAACTAAACATCTGATTCCCTGGGCCTTGTACTCCCCCTAGCCCGAACCGAGCCAAATTAATAAACGGAGTCATAACGCCTCCATCAGGACCAAGCACGATTGCGATCCGAAGTGCCACTTGTCTTGTATGCGGCAATTGAAATGAGAAAAAAGCCTGCTCCCACGCCTGAGCTACTTCCACGGAAAATCCAATGCCTATTTCTCCATCTTCCTCGGTCATCGGTCGGTCTTCCGCATGTCTGTAAATGGTTGCTGTACTGGAGTTTATCCACAGCGGTGGAGGGCTGCTACAATTCTCGATCGCCTCTCCTAGTACGCTTGTCGTCTCTGTTCTTGAGTTCATTATTTCCTGCTTATTCTTCTCATTATAGCGGCAATCTACTGACTTCCCGGCAAGATTGATTAACAGATCAGCATGATTTATAGCTGCGATGATCCCTTCCTGATCCTCCCATGATATATGCTGTTTCTGTCTTGAGATGATATGAACTTCATATCCAAGATCCTTGAATTTATCTTCTAAAAATGTACCAATAAAGCCCGTTCCACCTGCTAAAACTACTTTCGCGTGCATATGATCAACTCACTTCTCTACTTTTTCACTGTACAATCGATCCGTCTACACAACATGAACAACCATTTTAAAAGCCATGAGGCTCTATCCTACCTATTCGATTCAGGAGGGATCATTCCCTTCATTTCGAATGGGATCGAATCAACCAATCGCGAAAAAAGGCACCTTCAGCTCATGTCTGAAAGCACCTTTAACGTCGAGACTCAATATTTTTATTAGCTCATTAAGCCGCCATTGATATGACGCCCGATTGACTGAACGAATAACCGGAAGAAGTAAACCCTTGGGGCGATTGCGCTGTAAAAGAACCGAACGCCACAACCATCTCTTGCTCTTCATTGTTCTCTTGGACAAGTCTTAACACTTCATCCACTTCACCATCCATATACGCAATAGCAAGTGCATTTAATCGTGTCTTCAGTTCTTCCTCACGTGAATCAATCCGCACCTCTCCTAACTCTTGTTCCTTCGTTTCAAGTGTCTTTCGGGCTCTATGGTAGGCCGCTTTAACAGCTCCTTCCGTTGTAAACAGTTTATCTGCTGTCTCGGCAACCGAATACCCAAGAACACTACGCAGGAGCAGCACAGTACGCTGAAGCGGAGATAGATATTTAATTAAATAATAAAATGCGATTTCAAGATCAATGGTGCTGTTGTCACCAAGAGTAGCCTGTGCTTCTCTTGTCAGCTCCTGCTCCTTATCTAGAATTCGATCATAAACTTGTCTTCGTCGCACTTGATCAATCCAACCGTTCTTAGCTGTTCTTAGCAGCAGGGCCTCAGGGTTATTGTGCTGCCTCTCCTTTATCTTTTCCAGGATCTTTACCCATGTATCTTGAACCAGATCATCCGAATCCCATGTTGATTGTGTAAGCGAGAGACAATATCTGTGAAGAAGGGCATTTAAATGTTCCAGATCAAACTCAGCCTGTGTATGGTTGATTTGTGGTGAATTCATCATCTTCAGCAGTCCACTCCTTTACCGATCTATAGATAGTTCATATATGTAAACGAATGAAGTCACTTATTCGTTACGGAACACACAAAAATATATTTTTGCTGCCTTTCACGTATCTTTTGGCATCGTCGGTTCGTTTACCAATTGTTAAATAACCATAATAATGGAGGTTACAATATGTCTAGTTATATCCCTTATGTTGTGGAGCAAACGAGCCGGGGCGAAAGATCCTATGACATTTACTCAAGACTTTTGAAAGACCGGATTGTGTTCGTAGGCTCCGAAATAAACGATCCGTTGGCGAATAGTATCATTGCGCAGCTGCTGTTATTATCGGCTGAGGATCCTGAAAAAGATATCCACATGTACATTAATAGTCCGGGCGGATCTGTGAGTGCAGGGTTTGGAATCTACGATACCATGCAACATATTAAGCCACAGGTGCATACGATTTGTACAGGATTCGCTGCCTCTTTTGGTTCTATGCTTCTCCTCGCGGGTGCAAAAGGAAAACGATTCGCACTCCCCAACAGTGAGATTATGATTCATCAGCCGCACGGCGGTGCACAAGGGCAGGCGAGTGATATCGCCATTAGTGCCAAGCGAATACTAAAAACACGAGAGAAAGTGGTCCAAATTACAGCAGAACGGACAGGGCAGTCAATTGAACGCGTAGAGCGCGATATGGATCGGGATTATTTCATGTCCGCCGAAGAGGCCGTGGAGTACGGTATAATTGATAAAGTGCTTACGTCGATTTAACCTCTTAACCCATTTAAAAGCCACCATAATGAATTCCCCTTCATGCTAAGACGATTTAACATTAAGGGCTCTTCATCCATGGTGGCTTTATTTCTTAGACAATGATTAGCCTCATTATATTAGATAAATATCCAAAACAAGAACAATTGCACAACGATCATCACCAGACCTAGAATTAACAACATTTTTCCTGTATCCCGCTTCTCGCTATCGTCGCTAAAGGATGCCAAACCTCCAACAATAAGTCCCACAATAGGGATTATGATTGTTGAGATTACGATGAGTGTCAATGAAGTGCTGTCTGGTACGGATGGTGCCCACTCCTCATCATAGCGTGAATTAGGCTGAGCAGATGGAGTTCTGGATACAAAAGTACCACAGTACTTGCATTTCATTGCTCCTTCGTCCAATGGTTCACGACAATGGGCGCAAATCGTTGACCTCCTTTTGGGAGGTGTTACATACTCTTTTTCCGAATTAAGTGTACCTTGAGCAGTAACACTTTGAAGAGAAGTTCCACATACAACACATATAAGAGCCGCTTCTTTATTTCCTTCACCACAACTAGGACAAACCTTAACCGCCATTCCTTGTACCTCCTTAAAAGCCTCTGGTAAAATTAGAAACCCCCTAATCGGAATGAAATAGGAGGTTCGATCAATGTAATTATATTCTATTTACGATTCGCATCACGGATACGTTGCAACTGTTTAATATGCACTGTTTCATGTACCAAGTTATTTAAACCTATTAAATCCCATCTAATCCTTTAATCATCATATCGTCCGCATTTACCCATAAAGCTAAACTTTTTTATCAATAATATGTTTATTATTCTTGATTTCTTTACTTAAATCTCTGATTTCATCGATTAATATATCTAGTTTTTTTGAGGTTTGCGATGAATCTATAGAGTGCCTTATCACCACTATTGCCACTGCTAAGGATATCAACCACAAAGGTATAAATATCAGTGCATCCATACAGCACCCCTTTCCTTTGCTCTACGATCTTCGACCAATATACAAAAGATGAGAAGACAGCCCGAGTATATACGGATTCGCTGCCTCTGTATAAATCAGTTCCATCACATCTCTGAACTCTTCTTCTCCACGCGAACGCCAATAATCGGACTGCTCAGATGAAAATGAACCAGCAATACTTGAAGAAGCGATCAATTCCATACTTTCGAAGCCATGAGATTCCATAAACGGCTGAATATCTTCAATATTAAAATAATAAGCTCCCGTAAATCTTCCCTCATCACTATGATTAAATATGCCCGTTTCCATAAAGCTAGTTAGTTCACGCATATTATCATTCGGTCTCCACTGTAATGGATTAAGAAGCGAGTTGGTTAAGTGTCTCGTTCTGGTCATAAAAGCTACAAAGACAACTCCTCCTCTTTTGGTAACGCGAGAAAGTTCTTCAATTGCTTGATTTCGCCCTATTTCATCTTGCAAATGATACATTGGACCGAGCATCAGGGAAGCGTCAAATTGCTCATCTTCAAATAGGTACAGATTCCGGGCATCTGCCGCTTCAAGCGTTTTAAATCGATCAAGTAGATTAAGCTCCTTAGCTTTTACAGAAGCTTGCTCTACCAATCTTGGCGTAAGATCTGTTAGAGATATGTCATATCCATGCATCGCCAGTTCCATCGAATACTTTCCAGGCCCCGCTCCATTATCTAGTACATGTCCCTGAACAGGCAAATACTTCTTCATATAATGGAGGTTTACCAAGTACTCCATAGGTTCCCGATCCAAGCGCCCCCACTCATCAAACCTATTGTAATACTCCAGAACGTTCCCCATATAAGCGTTCCTCCAATTGTTTGAAATACGCCAACTTGTCATCAATAAAATCATCACCGAAATCAATAGCACCATGGATATGAGGGTCCTTAAGACAAAGTCCCATCAACCATAGCTGTCTAATGCCGACAAAAATAGGCACAGCCTTCAGGTCATTCTCGGATAACACTCTGATCGATTGGTACCCGTCTAGAAAAGCCCCCCAAATGCGTTCTAACTGATCCGGATCATGACCTAATCGGACTTCTCTAGCTAAACGAAATTCAGCAATATCATAGGCGCGCCAGCCATATCCACATAGATCAAAATCATAGTGAGTCATAACTAATTCCTCGGTGAAGCTAACATTGGTGTTCCCATGAAGATCTCCGTGACATATTCCAAAGTCTAATTGTTCTAATGGGATTTCACGCAGGGATTGCTCCATTTGCAGCCCAAGCTTCTTCAAGAATTGTACATCTTCACCGCGATGCTGCATGTTAGATTCAATAATGGCTAGCGATTGATGAAGGAGGAAATCAAGATCGATTGGAGTTCTTTCGTAACCGCTCTCATAATGATCCGTTAGCAAATGAATATTAGCGACAGCTTGGCCGAAAGAATAACTTATTTCACTGTTATCCATACCTTTTTCATGACCCTCGGCAAAGGTGAACAGAACACCGAACCGTGTCCCCTCTGGTGCCTCAAACGCTTGGATGTATTCACCTTTTACGTCGGCGATCGGTAAGGAAACCGACACTCCCTTACGATCTAAATAGCATAAGAGCTCTAGTTCAAAGGCAATTTCTGAATACTCTTGTCTCCGGTCCCCACGGTACACTCTGAATATGTAAGACTCATCTGATGTAGTCACTAAATAGGTATCATTCATCCCCCTTAGAAGATAAGTCGTGTTCTTTACTTGATCCAAGTTATAATTCTTCTTTATATATTCGTTAAGAGCTAGGTCTGATAGTGTTGAATAGGAAATTGGAAAAAACATATAATGATCACACCCTTCAATTGTTTGTATGTCGAATAAATTTTTCCTTCATGTCTTCTTCTAGATCATATTTGGACCATGCAGCTTCGAGTAAGTTCCCCTCATTGTCCCTAAAATAAAAATATTTTGCTTCTCCCGCGCCCAACGTGTGCAACTCCTCTACGTCTACTCCATTCTTCATCATGTATTCATGCGTATACTCAATATTCGGACAATTGATCGCCATCACGGGAAAAGGTTGACCATTTCGTGAGATTTGTAATCTACCTTGATCCTCTGTTTCAATCAGTAATACTGCAATCGAATACTTACCAGGATGATGAAGTACCGCTATACACGAACCTCGATCCTCAAATTTATTAATTAATTTAAATTCAAGGTTACTGCAATACCATTCAATAGACGCATCAATATTCGATGTAGGAATATATACATATCCAACTCTCGTAAAGAGATAATCTTTATCCATATAACAACCCCCGCAATCAATAGACTTGAACACCTGTTGTTATTATACGTTATATCCCGATATCACTTCCATATTTAGTTAGCAGAGTGAATATCACACAAAAGAAAAAGCCTGAAACATATTGTTTCAGGCTCTTCGTTAACTTTCCATTTCATTTCCGTATGCTCGAATACCTTTTAGGAAAAAATCGATCAACAACTGTAAACTGTAATCCGGATCAATTGGTATATTGAAGTTTCCCGTCTGCTCGAGCGAAGCAAAACCATGCAGTAAACTATGAAGCCCCCTTACCGTATGTATAGCTGCATCACCCTCAAGACCATATGCCTGAAGCACCCGAACGAGTAAATCCACCGGAACCCTAGCCACTTTATTCGTCTCTTCATTATTCCAGTCAGGCATGCGTACCAGAGCGTCATATAAACCGGGATGCTCACGAGCAAAACGGATATATGCTTGAGCAATCTCATGAATGGCTTCATCGTGTGCTCGTCCAATCGCAGCATAGGTCAAAGCTTCATTCAGCTGCTTCATTCCGTATAGAGCCAATCTATGACGCACACCGTTCAGACCATCTACATGGTTGTACAATGATGGCGAACGGATACCTAGCTTTTTCGATAATGAGGCTAATGTTACTTCATCCAAGCCTTCTTTATCAGCTATGTCCGCTGCCGCTTGCATGATCATCTGTACGTCGAGTTTCACCCTAGGCATCAGTTCTTTCAACTCCTTAAAAATAACACTATTACCAATTTAACTAATAAGATTAGTTCAAGTCAAGCTATGTTCCATATCTTCGCTTTTACGTAAAAAACAAAGGCTGTCCAAGAATAATCTCTTAGACAGCCATGCACTTACTTATTTAGACTGAGCTTGCTTTGCAGCATATGCTTCATTCATCTCTTTCACAACTTCTTGCAAGTTCGCATCTTGTTTCAGTTTTTCTATAAACGCATTGTAAGAATCAATGGTTTCTTGTCCGAGAATAACTTTAGTCCGCATGTCATCTACTTTCTTTTGAATATCTGCCCAATATTTGGTTTGCGCTTCTGACGTCAGACCAAGCGTATGATCAACCAATACAATCTTTTTACGTTCATTCAAAATTTCTTGGTTTCGGTTATAGATTTCTTCGGTTGTCTTAGATGGATCTCCAAGTACCTGTTCGTCATTCAATTTCATAAAGATACCCTCAAAGGTACCAATTTTGTCGCTTTCAAACTTCTCGGTACGAACTCGGCGGCCATTCTCTTCTTTGAAATGGACATCTTTAATACCATAGTTTGCAAGCTCGTTCCCCTCAGGGCTGTATCCATAATCAAAGAAAGATAGGATCTTCTTCACTTTTTCTTCGGATACCTTCTTTGGAATAAGGAAGAATCCATAGAACGGTGCTCCACTTGGTGTAAATTTATTGCCTGATGGTCCCGTTAGCGATGCCAATGGAATGAGGTCCGCTTCAGGTACAATTTTCTTAATATCGAAGGTTTGAGAGATGGAATTGTTCATGGAGTATCCACCGCCACCTGCCTTACCGCTCTTAAGGAGATCGGTAACCTGTGAGAATTTCAAGATAACGAAATCGGATGGGAATAACCCTGCATCATAAGCTTTTTTGATCCACAACAACGCATCTGTAGATTCCTTCTCGGTGATGATTGGATGAAGCTCTCCATCACGCAGTTTCCAGTTGCCTATATTATTATTGAAAATATTATATACGAATGCCATAGAAGTCACGCTAGCTGAGTAAGGTACAGAATCGTTTTTGCCATTACCATCTGGATCTTTCTCTTTAAACGCCACTAACGTGTCGTACAACTCGTCCATCGTCGTAGGTACAGAAAGATTCAATTTATCAAGCCAATCCTTACGAAGCATTGGGAAGATCCCGCCGCCGTGTGTTGGATAATAACGAGGAATCATATAGTTCTTCCCGTCGATCTTAGACTTTTCCCACATATCATCCAGCATATCAGCAGACAGGTTAGGATAGTCCTTGATCATATCTGTCAAATCCCAGAACACACCTTGTTTAATTAAGTTACGAATTTGCTGATTGTTCATGTCCTCTGTAAAAGTCACATCCGGCAAATTACCAGATGCATAGAGAACATTAAACTTATCAGTTGCTGTCGTCACAGGTACCCAATCAATATTTAATTTCGTATTGGTACGCTTTTCGAACTCTTTTACAAGCACAAAATTGCTGTCAGGAAATTCAGTAGAATAACTAAGCGTATTCATGGTGATTTCCGTAATCTCTCCATCCTTACCCTCTGACTTTGAGCCACCTGAAGAGCATGCCGTCGTTAATACTAATGTTGTGCTAAGCAGCATAGCAAAAGCTGTCCGTAAGCCTCTGTGTTTTAATGAACTCATTTTGATATGACCTCCTCTAATCTTTTATATTTAATCACTCTTTGACAGAACCAACCATTGCTCCCTTGGCAAAGTGCTTCTGCAAGAATGGATAAACCATCATAATCGGTACGGTTGCGATGACAACCGCAGCCATTTTCAGCGTCTCCGTAGGCATCTTCACATCAGATCGGAAATCAGCCACACTGGAGTTTACTGAACTGTTCGGGTCCACAAGCATATTCTGAAGGATGACCTGAAGTGGCCATTTCTGTTGATCATTGATGAACATGATGGCATTAAAGAATGTGTTCCAGTAACCAACACCGAAAAACAGTCCGAAAGCAACCAATGCTGGCATCGAAAGTGGCATAATAATCTTGAAGAATATGCCGATATCGTTTGCACCATCCATTCGTGCTGCTTCCTCCAGACTCGCCGGAATACTATCGAAGAATCCTTTCATAAGTAGAACATACCAAGCACCCGTAAGTGTAGGAATAATAAGTGACCATATGCTATCAATCATCCCCATCTGCCGAACCACTAAGTAAGACGGAATCAAGCCTGGAGAGAACAGCATGGTGAAGAGTACACCAAACATGATGGCTCTACGAAAACGTAAGCGTTTACGAGATAATGCAAAAGATAATCCGGATGTAACAATTAGACTTAATGCCGTACCTACGGTAGCCAAAAAGCCACTATTTCCGAATGCGGTGATAAAGGTATCCGTTGACATGAGATACTTATAAGCATCGATGGTCCAATTAGTAGGAAATAGGATTAATGGCTTTTGGTAATATTCAATAGGATCCGTGAAGGATAATACAAACGTATAATAGATTGGAAATAATGAAATCAGACTTATAATCAGAAGTGCTGTAACATTTACCGTTTCAAAGATACGGTCTGACCAGCTTTTGCGCATATTGAAGTCCTCCTACAGATTTGGCATAACACATGAATGGATGGGATTTTATTAATAGACACCATCTTCACCGAATCGTTTGGCCATTTTATTAGCCATTACAACAAGAATGATTCCAACAATGGATTTGAATAATCCGATGGCTGTACTATAGCTAAATTGTCCTTGCTGTACCCCGTTACGATAGACGTATGTATCAAATACATCAGCGACATCGGATACGGCTCCATTCATCATGAGATACACCTGCTCAAAGCCTACGTCAAGCACCGATCCCATTCTCAAAATAAATAGAATAACGATAACATTCCGTATAGCGGGCAAAGTAATATGCCAGATTTTTCGGAATCGTCCAGCACCATCCACTACGGCTGCTTCATAGAGCTGCGGGTCTACTCCAGCAATTGCTGCAAGAAAGATGATAGTACCCCATCCAGCTTCCTTCCACATCACTTGTCCTGTTAATAGTCCCCAGAAATAGTCTGCCGTTGTTAGGAATCCAATAGGTTCGCCACCAAATTCAACGATAAGCTTGTTCACTACGCCTTCAGACTGTGAAAGCATTAAGAATGTTAGACCTGCGATAAGTACCCATGATAAAAAGTGCGGGATATAAATGACCGTCTGCACGAATCTTTTGAAGGCCATGCCTCTCAGCTCATTTAACATAATTGAAAGAATAATCGGTAACGGAAAGAATAGAACGATATTCATTAAGCTAATCATCAATGTGTTTCGTAACAAAATCCAGAAATCATCATTTGAGAAGAAACGTATAAAATGCTCTAAACCTACCCATTCGCTCTGTCCGATTCCAAGATACGGAGAATAGTTTTGGAATGCAATCACTAGCCCACCGACTGGAAAGTACTTAAAAATAATGAAATAGATAATCCCGGGCAAAGCCAGAAGATATAAGTATTTATCTTTTTTCATGTCCTTTCCCAGTTGGCTCAGCGCTTTTCTATTCATCTGAACAATCGCCCCCTATATGTGTGTTTTTGATGCCTTCGATTGGGACAATCTTATGTAGAATCGTGATTTCCTGCAATAATAATGTTTTGCAGTCCATTGTAATTCATAATAATTTTTAGTTAAAATGTATGGTATCATCTTACTATGCTTATATTGATCCATTTGTTTAATAGGGAGGAATATGATGAGAGAGGGAAAGAAACGTCATAAGGAAAAAGGGTCTCTGTATTGGAGGAGCCTCGCACTTGTCCTCTTGATCGCATGTCTGCCTGCACTGCTAATTGGGATTGGCATCTATTATTTTGGTAGCGGTTCCATTGTAGATGAACTGAATCAATCACACCAAAAACAATTCCGCCAGTCCATTGAACGTATAGATGACGACTTAACTATTCTGGAGAGCTTTTCTGCCAAGTTAGCTTTTCAACAAGAATTCACAAATTCACTTTCTAAGATGGATTTCTCCCAACAATTCGAAGAAACGCGCTCGTTATTTTCCTCTTTGTCTCTGATGAAAGCTGACAACTCATTAATTTATGATGTTGCTTTTTATATAGATTCGTCAGATAAATTGATCAGTGATCACTGGGGAATTCGTACGCTTCAAGATCAACAGACCCAGTCTCAGCTTCAATCCTGGTTCACTTCGAATAGACAAATTATATGGACAGATTCCATGCCTAGGTGGAGTTCGACCGACCCTTTAATGAAAGGCATTGTGACAAAATTATATGCGGAGGGCAGTGATCGCGCTTTTGGCGCTTTCTTAATCTATCTGAAACAGCCGGCAATAAACCAGCGACTTGAAATGAATAGTGGAAGCGCTTTTATTATGAATCATACAGGTCAAATCTTGGGTACAGATGAACATGATAACGCTCTGCAAACGGCGTTGATTGAACATATTTTACCGCTGGAGAAAACAAAGGATACCTTTATACATAAACAAAATGGGGAAAGCTATTCCGTCTCTTATGATCGACTATTTCGAATTGGTGAGGAATGGATTTATGTATCAACTACTCCCTTATCTCAGCTTACGAAATCCGTTACAACAATGTCCCGAATCATCGTCATCGTCAGTGCATCTGGAATCGTGCTCGCACTTCTCCTGTCCTGGTTTGCTTCAAAGCGTATTTATGATCCTATACGTCGACTAGTCGATCTTTTTCATCCTATTAAAGAATTAGATCATCCACATCATTTGAATGAGATTTCGCTCATTGAGAAGCAATGGCGTCATCACTTGAAGGAAAGAGAACGTCTAGATCAACAGCTTCAAGCATCGTTACCGACCCTAAGAGAAGGCTTCCTGCTACAATTTTTGTATGGAAGGCAGCTTCTCCTATCCCAAGATGAGGTCGTTGAGAAATTATTTCAATATGATTGGGATATCGAGAATAAACGCTTTGCTGTGCTGATCGCCGGATTATATGGAAACGATTCATCTAACAGAGACTTACTTGAGGGGCTAAATCATGAGGAACAGCTCCTTGATTACGCTGCTTCCAATATTATCGGAGAATTATGTATGTCCGCAGCTTATTACTCCCATACGATTAACTTTCAGGACTCTACCATCGGTATTCTTCTCGTCTATGATGATGCTGAACCTGCGGAACAAACAAAAACAGATCTACTAGACTTAGCTGATAATATTGCAACCAGTGTCAGCAGCTTGCTCAAAATGAATACGGCTGTAGTCGTCAGTAAATTAACCGCTAATGTTCTTGATCTACCGGGGATATTTGAGGAAACACGCAGCACACTTCGTCTTCGTGATCCAAAGAGCCGCTCCAATGTAATTAATGTGGATGACATCATGCCTGAATATGGACATTATGCCGAATTTCCTTTCGAGCTAGAGCAGGATATTATTCATTCCATGCGTATGGGCTTTGAAGATGCAGCCATTACAGGTGTAGAGCGTTTTGTGCAGGTTTTATTAAGCAAATCCATGACACAGATGCATGTCCAGCAAGGGATGATGAAGCTACTCGGCAGTGTTTTTGACACGATGCTGCGTTCCGGAATTAATCCGGATACTGTCTATGGGGGAGCACATTTATATGAAGATTTAATGGAGATTAGACATCCCGAAGAAATGGCGAGGTGGTTCTCTCATTCCGTTGTTATCCCCTTTACAAGAGCTGTTCTCTCTGCCATCGACCCAGCTATGCTTCAGATCGTCGAACAAGTATGTGAGCGAATGAAGGATGAGCTAAATTTGGATGTATCGCTTGAAATGTACGCTGATCAATTCGGAATCAGCCCTACGAAGCTAAGTCGTGCATTCAAACAGGTTAAGGGAGTTAATTTCATTGACTATGTAACCAGTCTGCGCATTGAGAAGTGCAAAGAGCTATTGCTCATCTCCAATATGAAAGTTAACGAAATTGCAGCATTACTGCGGTATCAGCCATCGTATCTCATTCGTCTATTCAAAAAAAGCACGGGCATGACTCCGGGACAGTACCGTGAGAAGCATACCCGCGAACCTGGACGCGATTCCCAAATCTCTTAAGAAATATGGTCTATTTAAGATAAAAAAACGAAGGCATAACTCTAATCGAGCTTGCCTTCGCTCTTCTTATCTATCTCAACTTTTATCTTCAGTAATAGCACAACCGATTCATCTTGAATCATTTTTTCTACTGACTGGCTGTCTTGATAATCATAGCTGCTTATAGTTTTCTTATTCGTCTTCCGATAGACACCTAAAAGTCTAGTCTCACCTGAATTTAAGCCAATCTGCTCATCTCCAATTGCATAATCCCAAGAGCTAGCCATCGTATTACTATGAAGCTGCATCTGATTATTCAACCTTTTCGGTGGTGCTTTCACTTGACCGGAATAAAGGAATAAAGAACCGTCTTCACTTGTTGGATTAATAAGTCCGAACCCCATTCGTCCTTCTACCATCGGCTCAGGATTTAGGCCATAGCTTAGCTCAGTGAGATGAAATGGTTCCATTTTCTTACCATCAAGATAACCTTCCACCCAAATATTAACCCAGCTCTGATCAGCATAAGGTAACTTATAATCAAAATCATATAAAATCCCGAGTCCTAAATCTTTATATACTTTCTCATACTCCGAGTTCAGATTAGCTTTAATATAAGCGACCTTGTCATCCTTAATCTCTTGTTTATTGCAGCCGATCAGACTTAACATTAACACCGTGACAATCAATAATATAACGTGACGATTCATATTCCCCAGCACAATCTCCTCCTCTCAAAGCAGTCATCTCAAGCGTTCATTCAGTTCTTCATACGCCTCTCTTAACCAAGGATGGACCACTCTAAGTGTCTCCTTGCGTTCCCATAAGTAATTGATATATGAAAAGGCTCCGTGCGCTAATGAAATTTCTAGACTTTTATGAATCTGCTGTATATAAGGTGGATTACCTGGCTGATCCCAAGCAATTTTATCTGCGACAAATAATACTTGGTCAAGTGTTGTTGAATTAGCCTTCAAGGTTGTATGACAGCTAACCGCATCCAAGATCCCTTGATTTGTAATCTTGAATATACCTTGAGCCATAACTTTGGAGAGCTTCTGATGAATGATCATAGGAAATGATTCTTCCTCAGGAAGAACATCAATATCAAGTTTCTTTGCAGCCACAATCCTTTCATTGTTGGGAATGACCACGCTTATATCGTGTAGCCAGCCTGCAATTTCTGCCTCATCTGGATCTACTTGAAATAAAAGAGCTAGTCTCCTAGCCTCTCTCCCGACATCCATACAATGTTGTGCTGTCTCTGGACATTGATTCTGGATTAGAAATGTGGAAATGTCTTGTTTTAGGTCATTCGTTAAAGTCATATCTCTACTTAATTCTTTTAAGAGAGCTTGCATTAAATTCACCTCATCATTATTTTATTGCACACCCTTAAGAACTCTTCTGGTTGATCCAAGAACAGGTAAATATGATCAACCTTTTTACGAACACCGTAAGGACCGATTATCGAAATCTTGTCTTTTAATTGAATATGAATGTTAGGCTCAGTGAAAAGAGGAACAAATGACACCTTTAACTTCTCCTTGGTTAGTTTATCGAACATAATCTTGTCAGCACTCTTCATAAAATCCAAGTCAATATCCGCAAACATCTGATTGCCATACCGAATTATCACACTCTTATCTGTCATCAGTATTGGATTTATATACATCGCTCGGACTTCAGAAATTAGCATCAAGATCAAATATAGATTTCCGAACAAGATGATCCAAGCTAATGTATGTGACCATTGAGCCAACAGAATATGAACAAGTACACCCTCAAGCAGCAGTAACTTTGATACGAATAACACCATAACCAATGCCCCGGAATTGTGATGATAACTAAACCATAAAGATCCCTGCCGCACATACGGTTTTGTCTTCCAGGAGAATAAGGAGTAAAACAATACCGCCAATTCATGAGCAAGCACGGGGACCATCAATGACTGCTTAAAAGTAATGTCCAGACTATTCTGAAGTACTTGAATAGGATGCAATCCCTCCATGTTGGAACGTCTTGCCTTGCGTATATTCAGAATAATGGAATATATGAGGTAGCTAAGGAATGTAACTTCTATTGGTATTAATATGTATTTCACAACATCAAGGAGTCGTTGACCTGTGCTTGGCATCATAAATCCCAATAATATATAGCCTAAGAGTGCAAACGGGAGAACAGAAAGAAATGAGACATTTATTTTTTTATAGATCAAGAAATATATCAGCAGTGGAATGACAACCACAAAATCTAATATGATTCCGATTGAAAGAACTTGATCAAATTCCGTAAATAGTCCTGAATTCATCAGAATAAAATCCACAGACATAATCAGAATCATTAAACCCAAGAAATAGTGCAGGTTCCTTTTTTGAAGTCTCACCATTCGCCCACCCACTCCTTACTATTCTACAATCATAACCATATGACAAAAGGGACTGCTCAACGGATCTTTATAGATCTTTGGAGTCAGTCCCTATACTGTAGTGTTATACGATTATTGATTATGATTATTGATTATTCTTGTGGTCGTGGACCTGCGTCTAATCCCGTCGATTCTACCGTCTTGATTAAACGGATCGATACATCCTCATGCACTCGAACCTGACAGGACAAGCGGATGGACGGATCCTCAATTCCCTTATTCTGACGAACCGTAGCTTCTGCTTCACCGATTTCGCCCAAATCACCTGTTAGTACTTCAACTGCGCAGGTTGTACATCTTGCATTACCACCGCAGCGGTGCAGCACATCTACACCTTCATCCTCTAATGCTAGAACAAGCTTCTTGCCTTCTTCAGCCTGTATGTCCTGCTTTCCTTCTACTTGAATTACTGGCATTAATACGCCCTCCTCATTATTATTTATTTTAGAGCAAACTGTTGGAATATAAAGTATATCATTATTTCAATGAACTTATATACTCACGTTACTATTACTTAGCCTTAACTAAGGAATCTATTCACCTATTAACGGTGATCATTAATCTCTATAATACCTTGCATCTCATAAGGATAATCAATTTGCTGCTTAACTAGCTTCATTTCCTCTTCTCCTGCAAAAAGCTTTATGATATATAGCCCCAAATCGATCGAAGTGGATACTCCACCTGCTGTAATAATATTTCCATCCCTTACAATCCTGGACTTTACAACTTCTCTGCAGTATGGCTCCAGTAGATCATATGCTCCCGGATGGGTCGTTGCCGCTCTATTGGTTAAGAAACCGGCAGCTCCCCATAGTAAGGAACCTGAACAGACCGATACTTTATATGGAACTGCCTCAGCTGTTCTAACCCATTCGATAAACTCCTGATCATAACGAAGACTTCTCGTCCCCATACCACCCGGAACAAACACCAGATCATAATCGCCTAAATCCGGCTTAATCTTATTCACTTTCACGGTTAAGCCAAGTTCATCAGTAACCTCTTCACTCAGACCACAGATATCCCATGTGGTACCTTTCGTTTGTTCAAATAGGTTCAACCTGTATATCACATCATAGAATCCCACAAAGTCTAAAAAAGTCACTCCATTAAAGAGAACTAATCCGATCTTCATTGACATCCTCCTCTTGAGCTAGATCTCTATCAATCAATTGATCGATAGCGTTCGGAAACAAAGGCTTACTTAGCTCTAAAATAGCCTTAGCGTAATCTTGAATTTCCTTCTGAGCGTCTTGCTCCAGTCTCTGGTTGAGGAAATGACACACCGACTGAAGGGAGGCGGTCCAATACCATCGAACATACATCCCATATGCAGGTAGAAAAAGTCTCGCTTGTTCAGGACATACACCGCTATCTAACGCTTCTTCATACTTTCGCATTCCTGAATCTATGTATTCCAGTAATTCCGCTGTAAGTTTAGCTCCGATCCTATCATCCAGAACCTCACCACTGCCCTGCTTCGAATTCTCGGGTTTACTTCTCCACTCATCAGCAGCTGGGATATAAAATGTTGCCTCTTCTGTAATATATCTTCGACTGGATTCATTCCATGCTTCAAGACTGTCTCCGGTGCCCTCAAAATGCGCAGATCCAATCACATACTTCCACCATTGTCTAGCGACCATAAGAGGTGCATAAATTTCGAATTGAAGCATCGCATGTCTAAATGGAGAGGTATGACCTTCTCTTGCTAAGAACTTAATAAGTCTAATATCTTTATCCGTTAACACTGAAGATTCCTTGGCATAGGATACCCGCGCTGCATTAACAACGGCTAAATCGGTACCCATATGATTCACTAGTCGAACATATCCCTTATCCAAAACATTTATAAATGACACTTTCGTCCACTCCTTGTTGTTACGCTATTCTCTTCTCTTACTTCAATAAAGCCTCTTCTCATAAGATTCCTTTAATGATATGGATACATCCTCTTCCTTAGCCCCAGCGTGAGCCGCTATGATTCTAGCGGGCTTAGGTAATTCATTCACATCTTGCCAACTTTCAGGATTCCATAACTCTGATCTTTTGAAAGCTTTAGCACAGTGCATGTAGCACTCTTCGATGGTTACACCAATCCCCAAAGTTGGCACTTTACCATTCGCCCTCATCGATTCCAGTATGTGAGCGTCCTTCATAACACACGCTCTCCCGTTAATTCGCAAGGTTTCCTCTAACTGTGGGATTACGAGTATAATTCCAATATGCGGGTTTGATAAAATGTTCAATATCGAATCGAGTCTTCGGTTCCCCGGTCTTTCAGGGATTACAATATGCTGATTATCAATAATATGTATAAATCCTGCTTGATCTCCTCGAGGAGAAACATCACAATTACCGTTATTATCCGAAGTGGATATGAATATCATAGGTGACTTATGAATGAAATCAATACAGTGACTATCCAGAGAATGGATTGTCTTCTTGGCTACCAATGGACTTGGATATCCCAATAGATCTCTGAGCTCTGACTCACTAGTAATTCTCTCTCGAAAAGTATGATCCATACTTCCCCTCCTCCACCATGTAGCTAATAGTTACGTCACACCTGTAAATTATAGTGATAGAATTCCTCGTCCTTAATAAACCCATTTCTCTCATATAACTTTTGCGCTACTTCGTTATCTACTGCCGTAGATAGTGACAGTCCCTTAGACTTTGTTTCCTTGGCAAGAAGCTTCGCCTGATCTAACAACAATTGAGCTATCCCCTGACCTCGATAATGTTCAGCTACATATAGGTCATTTAATGTCCAGGCCCTCCGCATCGATATGGAGGAGAATGTGGGATATAACTGTGTAAAGGCTATGATTGCATCCGTTCCGTTATCCACAGCAATATAGATAACCGACTCTTCAAGCTTCAGTCTTTCAGACAAAAACAACTTAGCACCTTCAAGATTCGAATCTTGCTTATAAAACACTCGATAAAGATTGAATACATCGGCTAATGGATTCAAATCTTCTATTGTTGCTTGTCTGACAGTGAACATCCTACTCATACTCATTCTTCCTTTCTTTACAAATAATATTTTTCACCCTACGCGAGGAGATAATTACAGATCACGGCGTTTACTTCATCCGCTTGCTCATGGTTCACGGCATGCCCAGCATCCTTCACAATCTTGTAACGCAATTGATTGTCTCGTAGTTTCTGTATTGCCTTCGGATAATTAGATAATATATCTAACTCCCCTATAATGAACAGAGACTTATCTCTTAATAATTGAAGCTGCGTGTCGTCGAAAATAATTGTCTTATGCTTCATCATTGATTTATTGTTGAAATACTTGAGTAGATAATACCAATGATTCATAAGGATTGGGTGATTCTCAAACACCGTATAATTCGGACCACATAACTTCCTTAATAGCTTTTTACTGTTCTTCTCTGTTGGGAAGATTGCTTCCGGTAAAAATGCCTTCATCATCGTTCTTATGACTTCCCCTTGACTGCTAGCCACTCTTCCTGCCATACATACAATCTTTCTAACCTTGGATGGTCTCATTATTGCATAATGATATGCTAGATAGGCTCCGTAGGAAACCCCTGCAATATTGACCTCTTCCAATTGTAACTGTTCCAATATTTCATCAAGCCAGATGGTCTGATCAAATGACCTATAATAATGTTCATTCGGTTCACTCCTACCAGACCCTCCAATTGCATCCACAGCAATAACATAGAAATGTTCAGACAACCGCTTGATGTTGTACAGCCACATCATCGCTGAGTTATCACCTACGCCATGGAACAATAATAATGGAGGATTCGTTATGACGCCTGCAATGATGATATGTGTACTTCCATAAGAAGTCAGGATATCTTGTCGTTCGTGAATTACATTCCAGCTGTCTAATAACCGATTATACGTTTCATGAATGAGTTCCTGACCTTCTTTGCATTTATACCTTTTCATAAGTCCTACGCTCCTTAGGGTATAGAAACGGTTAACGCATCAATAAACGCTTTCGTTGAATACACATTTACACCAATATTTTGAATTTCCTCAACCCCTTTTGGATACACACCTGAAACGGCATCCTCCACCATCACAACTTTGAAATCCCGTTCACTCGCTTCATACATACTTGTTCGAGGACAGTTTGGAAAGTTACAGCCGATAAAAACCAAGGTATCTATGTCCTTCTCTTTCAAAAAATGCTCTAGGTCTGTCTTATAAAATGCCCCCCAGCGAGATTTGTACATTACCCATTCCTCATCGGCGATACACTGCATTTCGCCATTTAATAGTGCCTCAAAGTTCAAACTCTCTGCATGCAGCGGCATAATAGAACGAACAAGTTCAGCTCCGGTAGATTGAGGGCACACAATGCGAGCACCAGATTCAATGAGTGATCTTCGGCACAAATCAACGTTGGTTCCATCTTCCCTATAGATGCGAATCACATGTACAATGGGAATCTTTTGAACCCTGCATACTTTTAGAATACTTTCCATGTGTGGAATCACTTCATATGTCCCTTTAATTTCAGCAACAGCCCCTGGCAAGCTAAAGTCATTTTGGGTATCGATCGTAATGACTGCACATTTCTCAAAATTAGGTTCGGTATAACTACTCACAGTATCATTCACCTCATCCTTAGAATGAACTAGCCCATTCAACACAACAAAACCCGACCACAGATAGTTCCTATCTAGGATCGGGTCATGTTGATCGATTGTAAGATGTCCTTCATCATTATACGACATAAACATTCCATTTCGTTACCTATTATTCAAGTTCCACAAAAAGTATCATTTATCATTAAAATGTATACATTACTTCATCTCAGCTCGCATTTCACCTGCACTCTTGCCCGTATACTCCTTAAACTTCTTATAGAATGCATCAAGCTGCTTGAAGCCAACTTCAAGAGCAATTTCGTAAATCTTTTTATCCGTATGAACGACAAGGGATTTCGCCTTCTCCATACGTGTGCGCATCAGATAATCATTAAATGACATTCCCACCGTTGACTTAAATACCTGACCTAAGTACGTCGGATTCATATGAATTTCTTCAGCAATCATCTTCAAATGGATATTATTAGCATAGTTCTCTCTCACCATCGCTTTAACTCGCTCCACTGTCTTGGCAGAGGAGGACATCTTGAGTCTCGCCAGATATTGGATCACTTCGAGACACTTCTGCTCTGTGAAATTCATTACCTCATCAAGTGTCTTGATATCTAGAATAATTCGAGTTTCATGCGTCTCGTCTTCGAATATATGATGATACGGCTCCTCCATATCCTTAATTAGACTGAATAAATGTGTGAATAGTTCAAGCACAAAAGACTGAACCGTTCGCTTGGAAGCTCCACATGCCAAGAACCGTCTTTTCTGGTCGGCTAGTAAGGAGGATAGCAGTTCCTCATCCTTAGCACTTATCGAATCGATGATCGCCCGAATATACTTGATCGCTGGCGAATTCAATGGCATATCATAGGCATTAAACTGGACTGAAGAGATGATCTGTCCATGAAACAAAAAGTTCATCTCCATTCTCCGCAGCGCCATTTCGAACGAACTTGCTAATTCTCTCAGATCTTGAATCTCATCACCAATCGCGATAGAAACGGGTAGCTTCACATATTTTCTAATACTATCCCTAATCAGTTCAGCTAGCTGCTGAACCACTTCTTCACCAGATTCTGAAGCATCACCTATTAATACAACGCCCAACCGATCTCGCGATTCTTCGAAAATATAACCACGATGCACAAGTAATTCTTCCAACACATTTAGGACCGCAAAACGCTGTATCCCCATCTCATCTTCTGTCCAAGAAGAATCCGTCAGATCTTGAAAATGCATCTCTATAAGCAGTGGACAAATCCAAGACTTCTCCTCTACCGGAATATTAAGAAATTCCAGCTCCGTGCCAATCTCCTCATCCGTGAGAAATCCATGCGCCCAGCGTTTTAGAATACGCTCTCTTAATGCTGGAATGCCGTGATGTAATTGCTTATTCATTTGAAGCTCATAAGTAAGTTCTTCCTTAATACTCTGAAGCAGTTCTGAGAGGTTCTCTTGATCCACTGGCTTGAGGAGATAGTCCTTTACCCCATGTTTAAGACACTCTTTTACGTAGTCGAATTCCTCGTACCCACTCATTACGATGATAGGAATATCTTCTGATAGGGTACGAATACAACGGATTAACTCTAGCCCGCTCATCCCCGGCATTCGAATATCTGTAATAACAAGGTGAAATATTTCATTCTTTAATAGCTCCAACGCCTGTTTTCCATTCGCCGCTTCACCTGTAATGATATAACCGTATTCATTCCAATCCAGCATATATTTCAAAGATTTGAGAGCACCCGGTTCATCGTCAACAATTAATACTCGAAACATCGATCTATTCCTCCTTCTGTCTGCTCCACACCGTTGGCAGTACCATACTTACGCGTGTCTCTTCACCTGCTACGCTGACAATATCAAGCCCGTAATCCGTGCCGAATGTCATCTGAATCCGTTGCTGTGTATTGAGTAACCCTAGATGCTGATTATGAGTTTCTACCTCGGGATTCTGAAGACGCTCCCATATTTCAGACAACTTCTCAGCAGAGAAACCTGGACCATTGTCCTGCACTGAAATCCGGTAGTGCCGATCATCAATCCATTCTCCTCGAACCTTGATTATCGTGTCACTCTCGTTATTCTCTAGCGCATGGATCATTGCATTCTCTAGTAAGGTATGCAGAGCAAGCTTAGGGATCGGAAACGGATGTAGTGATTCGGGAACCTCACTAGAATAGATCAAGCGACTTCCATAACGGAACATCTGCACGTTCATGTATGTGTTCACAGCATCCAGTTCTTCCCCTAAGCGCACTACATCTCCTTTTCGATTCAACATATTTCTAAAGGATTGAGCGAACCATTTAACGATATCTGCATTCTTATGGTCACCGTTCTCTAGTAAGTTACCTCGGATCGCATTCAGTGTATTAAATAAATAATGTGGATTAATCTGGGCTTGAAGCGCATACAATTCAGACTCTCTGCGCTTTAGCTCAAGCTCTTTACGTTCGATTTCTGCTTCGTACACTTGCTTAATCAGGAGGTCCATACGAGCCATCATCTGATTGAATTTATAGCTCACTTGGCTAATCTCGTCATTGCCTCTAACTTCAATAAATGATTGCAAGTTATCGGTGTTCATCTCTTTAATCTTAAGAGCAAGTACTGTAAGCCTTTTCGTTAATCCAGTAGATATCGCATAAATGATAACCATACATAACAGTAAGGAGCCCACATACAATGCAAGCGCTATCCATTTCATCTGATTAACTTTACTGATGTACTGATCTATCGAGACCAGAGAGACAATTTTCATGCCAGATACACTATGTCTTGTATCGAGCGTCTTGGATACGAGTAAATATTTCAATCCATCTTCCATATACATCGAAGTAATGTTATCGTGTGCTGCAATCTCATCATAAAACCCATAATCCTGAATATGCTGTCCTTCGATGCTCTTCATCCCATTGTCCGCAATAACTTGGCCATTGTTTAAAGCGATAACGTATCGCTGCTCCTGACCTTCTTTTGAGATTAAATCTTGTATGACGCGCTGATCGACATCTACGGCAATGAATAACTCGGATTGATTGAAAATATTGTACAGCTTACCTACGAGCCTAAGTACATCCGCCTTATAAATATCAGAACGCCCCATATAGGTCCACACTCGAGATAATCGCTTGTCAGCATAATGCGCTGCTTTATACCAATCATGTTCTTGAATTTCATCATCAATATTCTTAACATCGGAGAACTGGAACGTCGGATTATTCGTATACATCATTAAATTCAAGGAATCTGTAGTAGCCCGAATAACATTCATATAAGGAGTTACTACGTCAAAATATACACCCTGTGCCTCTGAATCGGTTTCATAATGAGTGAGAAGGGCTTCTTGTATATCATTATTAATATAGAAAGAATCGATGACCTGCTCATATACCTTCATGGAGTTATCCAGATTTAAAGCCAGCTGAGAAACAGAATAGTTAACATTCTCTTTGGCTTTGTCTAATAAAATCCCACTAACATATTGGATGAGCACATTGGTCAGTACACCCAAGAGAATCGTAACGACAAGCATGTTTGCCACAAAGATTTTTGTCCTGATCTTCATATCTATATCTCCACTGGCTTCAACTGGACATTCGCAAAACTGTCAGTCTAGCCTCTATCGTTGTCTATTAATGTCGTATAATGTCACTGTTCGATCTTTTTCTTTATTATAACGCTCTTATTCATTCTGCCTACCCCTTATTCCATAAAATACTACAGCGAAAAACCAGCCGGAAAACGGAATAATTGACTTTTTCTTGGGCTTCAGGGGAACACAGCTCTGTGCCTTAAGATGTCTGTCTAATTATTCTGTAATCCAGCTGGCTTATGCTAGACAATAGAGTTCGTCACTACTTTACCGCTTGATTATAACGAGCCATAAAGTCCTGCCATACTTTAGTCATGCTCTCATCCAGTTTTTGCTTGCCGTTCTTCTCAATTTGCGATACGGCTCCAGACCAGCTGCTCTCGAACTCAGCTTCTGTTTTGGAAAGAATGACTTTAGCCGCTTCTTTATGCCAAATCTCTTCAAGTTTGATTGCAATCGGCTTTGCATCTTCCGGGGTATTTAACTGCCATAGCATAGTTGGGTAAATAACCGGTTTAGCTGCGAAGTCAGCCCAAGTTTGTTTACCATACTTAGCGAGAACTTCTTTGGTACGATCATCGTAAGAAGAAGCTACAAAGTCCTTCGTAATTGGAGTTGCATAATCACCATCATCAAGCTTAGCACCGTTACCGTAACTAAAACGATTAAATGGTCCTTGAATTCCTTCACTTGTTCCAACCGTTGGATCAGCTTTGATTTTCGCATCGAAATCAGCATTACGAACACGCTTACCATCTACAATATCAAAGTGCTGTCCTTCAATACCCCAGTTCATCAGGATCTGACCTTCATCTGTGAACAAGTAATCAATCATTTGAATGATACGCTCAGGGTTTTTCGCTTTAGATGTAATTGCCAAGTTCGTACTTGAGTTTGTTGGCGGGAAACCATTAGATTGGTCTTCAATTCCTTCGTTCAGCATAATCGGGAATTTTGCGTACAACTTATCGTAATCTCCATTGGCAATGATGGAACTTTCGTAACCTCTCATCAACCAAGCTGGCATATAAGTTGCTAGTACACGACCTTGAGTAATTTTAGCTCCAGCGGTTTCTGCATTTAAGCTGAATACTTCCTTGTCAAGCATACCTGCATTTTGCAGTTTATTCAGAAACTTCATATACTGCTTCACTTCATCACTTGTCATAGCGAAGCTAACATTGTCATTCTTGATTTCGTAGAAACCATGGTCAGGCAGACCCGCTGCGTTCAGAGCAGGGTTAATATCAAGCAGACCACCACTGATTCCGGAGAAAGGAATTACATCTTTCCCGTCTTCTGTTTTTGGATGCTTCTTATAATAAGATTCAAGAACAGTGTACAACTGATCAAGAGTTTTGATCTCAGGGTACCCTGCTTCTTCCAATACATCATATTGAACGAGGAATGATGCTTGGGAATCAGGAGAAGGCTCTGTTGCAAGATTCACGCCATAAAGTGAATAGATATGTCCCTCTTCATCTTTAAGCAAATCAAAATACTTGCCGAATTTCTTCTTAATGTTCGGTCCATGCTCTTCGATCAATTCTTCTAGTGGAATTACAGCGCCCGCATCTTTGTATTTACCAATCGTCAGTGGAGAATCATTAATAATGTCAGGGTAATCTTCGGAAGCAAGCCATACATCGACTTTACTAGCTCCGCTACCGCCACCATCTACAATCGGAAGATATTCGAAAGATACGCCTGTCTTTTCTTCTAGTTTCTTGTTGATCGGTGTATCCCACTTGTAGCTGGAATCCCATACTTGCATTGAATAGTTAATCTTTCCACCATCGTCACCACTGCTACTATCCGTACCCGCGTCTTTACTTCCACAACCTGCAACCATCGAAGCTGCCAAAAGCAATGACAGGCCTGTTAGCCAGCGTTTACTCATTTCTATCGCCCCTTTTTATATGTGATCATATATTATGCGGAAACTATTCTTTAATAGCTCCGATCATAATCCCTTGAATAAAATACTTCTGTAAGAATGGATATACGAATAGAATCGGTATTGTTACGATGATAGTCATCGTTGCGCGAATCGACTGCGGCGTGATTTGTCGTAACGTCTCACCTGCGAGTGATCCCGTCGCATTACTCGTTACCTGCTGCGTAGATTGCATAAGAATTTTCATCAGCTCGTATTGCAATAGGTTTAAATTCTCCCTAGTGTTATACATATAGTTATCAAACCAGGAATTCCAGTGACCTACCGATACGAACAACGTAATAGTTGCTAGCACAGGCATACTGACGGGCAGTACGATCTTAAACAGTGTCTGAAATTCATTAGCTCCATCTATTCTAGAAGCTTCAATCAACCCATCTGGGAGCTGATCAAAGTACGAACGAATGATGATGACATTAAAGACGCTGATCAAACCTGGAATAATGTAAACCCAGAAACTGTTGGTAAGTCCGATATTTTTGATAAGCATGTAAGTAGGGATCAATCCACCACTCACGTACATACTGATGATCATAATCCAGTTAATTGCTTTACGCAGAATGAACTCTTTACGCGATAAAGTGTATGCTAACATCACAGAACAGATCAATGACAATCCGGTACCTAGAACGGTTCTTGTAATAGATCGCAATGTTGCCCCTAGCAAAGCATCATTCTGAAAGACGACTTTATAGTTATCCAAAGTAAAAACATTAGGCCATAAGTATACTTGACCTCTCAGTGTATCCCCCGACTCGTTCAAGGATATAGCGAGCAGGTTCCAGAATGGATATATCGTACAAATCGTCAATAAAGAAAGCAGTGTATAGTTCACGACATTAAATAGAATATCTCCGGTGCTTTGTGATTTCTTCATGCTCTCCCCCCTCTTAGAACAACGATGATTGTCCGGCTTTTTTCACAAACTTGTTGACGGTCAGCACCAGGAATAGACTCACAATACATTTGAAAATACTGAGTGCAACCCCGATGGAATATTGCCCTGCTCCGAAAGACAAGTTAAGCGCGTACAAGTCGAGCACCTCATAGTAATCAACTGTCAGGGAGTTACCGAGTAGCATTTGTGATTCGTAGCCCGTATTGACAATAGAACCGAGCGATAGAATCAAAAGAATTGTTGCGGTTGGCATTAGACCCGGAATGGAGATATGCCATATTTTCTGGAAACGTCCAGCTCCATCCACTTCGGCTGCCTCAAAGGATTCTGGATTCAAACCAGCAATGACCGCCAAATAAATGATTGTACTCCAGCCAAGCTCTTTCCATAGACCCGTTAGCGTATGGATAACCCAGAACCACTCGCCCTTAGCCATAAAATAAATCGGCTCATCGATGATCCCGAGCATCATCAGAAACTGATTGACGAAACCGCTATCCGGAGATAGGAACGTAAGCACGATGTTCGCGATAACAACCATCGATACAAAGTGTGGTATGTAGGTAATGGTCTGCACCGTTCTTTTAAATCTCACATTCTTGATCTCATTAAGGAATAATGCAAGCGCGATCGCCCCAACAAATCCGGTTATGAGGCTCATTAAGCTCATCGCGAGTGTGTTTCTCAATACGAGAAAGAATCTTTCATCATGAAACAGTGTGACAAAGTTCTCGAGCCCGACAAACTTGCTTCCCATAATCCCTTTACCTGGGGAATATTTCTGAAAAGCCATAATCCAGCCCCACAGTGGAACAAAGCTAAACAATATCAGTAAAAGCACAAACGGAACGGACATGATCAGCAATTGATATTGCGCTGCCAATCGTCTTAACAAAGATTTCTTGCGCGGCGTATCAATCATGTTCGCATCTGCGTTGGTATGAAGTGATGTCTGTCTAATAGTAGGCGCCCCCTCTCTAAAGTGTCTCCTCGTTGTTTTTTCTCTATTTGGTTCATTTGACCTAACTCAATTATGTTGAATTTATCCCCTGCACAAAACCCGTATTTCGTTAGAACATAACCTGTAAAATCTTACAACTTACCTGGTAAATCATATTTTCGATGCCAAAACAAAAAGAAGATCACCCTTTGATTGGGGCAATCCTCTTCTTGAAACTAGCATTATCGGGCGTTATAAAATACTTGCGTTCATGTCTTCCTAAATGAGAGCGTTCGCTGTAACAATACTTTGATACGATGCATTAACATTCAGCGGAGCTGTTGGTGTACCCGTCTGATCATAGATCAGGCGCGCCTCTTCCAACTCTTCAAGTGCTTCTACATCTCCATGGATATAATCGAGCAAACGGTCACCTGCGGATTGAATACGAGCTTTCAGTCCACCATAACGAATATCGAGTACTTCCCAGCCGAATGCTTTATATGTAAGCATCCATGCTTTACGATGAGATAGTCTCAATTCTTCTACCCGACGAATCAGCTCAGGCAGTTCGGTAGTAGCGATCGCTTTCAATTCCTCCATCGCACCCGCATCATAACTCCGCTTGATGCGAACACCAAGGGTCCCTTTCACAGACAAAACGCTAGCCAGTTTCTCATAAGTTTCAAACAGTGCATTGAAAGGAGCAGGCATCTGTCCTTTAACTTCATACCATTTCTGCTCCATCTTATCGTAATAGTCTCCAAGCATTGATTCTGTATCTGGTTCAATATGCCCATCGAACAGTCCTAACAGCAAGTCCTGCCACAATAGAAACTTCGAAGTATTCGCCATCCAGTGATTTCCTTCATCTACACCAGGAACTTCGTCCATATATTTCAGTGAAACCAATGGTTCGAACAGGTCAAGTCCTGTACAAGCTTTCAGACGTTTAGCAAGACGAGCATCGTCTACTTCATCTCCATACCCGTGTTCCGCAAACAACTGTAGACCAGCCAAGATTACGAGATGATTCGTTTCATTGCCATTGTCACCCCAAGCTGTGGCCAGAACTTCCCGTAGTCCTTTCTTCTTCGCAGCTCGCAGTGCTGGATGACTCGTCGTCCATGTCTTCCCGTAGTTTGGAGCAATGGAGTTCCACATATGAATACCACCGGCAAAAATCGGCATGGAGCCGAACTTCATGTGCATGTCATATATTTTCTCATAGCCCTGCTCATCACCTTTACCATAATCCCAATATACAAACTGGACGCCATCAGGAATCTTGTCCATGTTCTCTTCCGAGAAATTGGCATTGACGTTGTAAAGATGACCTTGATAATCATTGGAGAGTAGGTTGAAATACATATCACTCCAGATCATCGGACGAAGCTCATATTTATTCGTAATGTCGAGCACTTTGCTCACATGTTCATTCATAATTTCAAAGCGGTCACGGAAACCATGCTTTCTCAAATAATTCCCTAGGCCCACCTGGAATGCTTCATCCATACCAATATGAATCCGCTTCGAACGGAAAGTCTCTGCAGCGGTACGAATCATCTGCTCAATAAATTCATAAGTCTTCGGCTCTCCAGCGAGCAGGATGTCGTTATGATCTTTGATTGCTCCAGCATAATTCCATTTCAGTGCTTGATGAAGATGGCCAAGTGTCTGAATGCAAGCAATCATCTCGATTCCGAACACATCTGCATAGTCATCACACTCACGAAGCTCTTCCTTGGTGTAACGCCCTCTCATATATCCAAAATAGGGTAGATCCTCGATTTCATAGGTATCCTCTGTATACATCATTAAACCGTTCATGCCCATAACAGCCATGTAACGAATAAATTGTTTAATGGTCTCTACCTTCATGACACCATTACGCGACACGTCCAGCATCGTACCATTAAAATCAAATCGCGGCTGCTCCGAAATTTCAAATGTCTCGCTCTCCTTGGCCTGTTCTACGAACAATCCCAGGGCACGGTAAAAATGAATTTTATTCTGGTAGTGGATCCTTCCACTATCGCCATTTCTTGTTACGGTAAGCGGGCCCTCACCTTGAACTACTTCAACAGTGATACCTCCTGCTTGAATCTGAATACCTAGCATTTCAGCTAGTTCAGCAGTACCGCGGGTTAAATCCTCAGTCAATCCTTGAAACAACATTTTCATCTCGATTGATACCTCCGTCTGTCCGACTATACCAGTAACTTAATCAATACAAGTAGACCTTACAACCCCTAATATAATAGATCATCACCTATAATTAGCAAGATGAATATTCACTTATTGTCCAACACGATCCCGGTAAGTTCGGGGTGACATGCCTGTAATCCGCTTAAATACACGTGAGAAGTAGAATGAATCTTTGTAACCAAGTGCTTCACCCACCTCTTTTACCGTAAGTTCTGTATTCAGCAAAATATTCTTCGCTTCAGCAACCTTGAGTCTGTGTAAAAACTCATTCAGGGGATACCCCGTATATTCGTGAACGATCCTTCTAAGTGTAGATACCGAAATATGATGCCTTGCAGCCATTTCGGAGGGTTCATAATTCTTATCCAGTGACTTGGATAAATCATCAATTACTTTTAGGACAAAACTCTCTCGATTATTCATTTCGGTACGATCCGATTGCGACACCAGATCGTATAGGAAGGATTCCAACATTAAAGCGGCACGGTCCATATTACTTGGCACTCCGCTATCAATAAGCATGAACATCATTTCCATGCGATGAAAAAGGGAGTCGTCAAAGGCGGCGCTTTTAATGAGTTCCGGGTTCATAAGCCAGTGCCTAACCCACTCCTCCACCCGGTACCCCTCCACGGTAAAATAATATTCATCCCAATAACCTTCCGAATAAGGACCGTAGTTAAAGGAGGCACCTGGAAACAGACAAAACCAACTCCCAGCTTCTACCCTCTGTATTTCTCCACCGTCAACCTGATAATATCCACTCCCGCCTGTGATCATAACAAACGCCCAATCGTGGAATTTTGCATCCACTCGCTGCATAGTTCTTCCAGGTAAATGACCTGCATTAACAACCGCCAGGGATTTGATCTTCTGCTTGCTGGAATCCATCCTTGGATTATAAATTCTAATAGGGTGAGAACTGATCATATAATCCATGTATTTTGTCATCCTGCACATTCTCCCTTTAAAACAACTATGATAAATTAAACTTGCTTGAATAAATATAACATATCTGCGTTTTGTATATCCTGTCAGAAACAGTAAAAAAAGACGTAGATACCGAGAGGATGTAAGCGTAATCATGAGCAAAATTAAAGTTGGTGTGATCGGCTGCGGCTCGATCTCCGAATCCCATTTCCATGCTTATCACATTAATCCCGATGTAGAGATTGTTGCAGTCTGTGATCTAGTTGAAGACAGAGCTCGTGCAAAGGCTGAAAAATACAACGCATCGAATGTATATACCGACTATCATGAATTGTTAGCAAATCCGGAAGTTCAGGCTGTTAGTGTCTGCACATGGAACAACACCCACGCTGAGATCAGTATCGCTGCGCTTCGTGCAGGTAAAAACGTGCTGTGCGAAAAGCCTTTATGTAAAACCGTAGACGAAGCTCTTCAAGTAGAACAAGCCGTACGTGAATCAGGCAAGTTCCTTCAAGTTGGTTATGTTCGCCGCCATGCGTCTAACATTGCTGTATTGAAGAAGTTTATTGATGCTGGTGATCTCGGTGATATTTATTTTGCCAAAGCTAGCCTGATCCGTCGTCTTGGTAATCCAGGTGGATGGTTCTCTGATAAAGAGCGTTCCGGTGGCGGACCATTGATTGATATCGGTGTTCATGTTATCGATCTCTGCTGGTACCTGATGGGCAAACCGAAGGTGAAATCCGTGAGTGGTAATACATACAACAAGCTTGGCAACCGCTCGCATATCGAGAACTACGATTTCTATAAAGCAGCTGATTACAATGCAGCAGATAACGTGAATACAGTTGAAGATATGGCGAACGTGCTTATCCGTTTTGAGAACGGTGCATCACTGATGGTTGATGTCAGCTTCACACTTCATGCGAAACAAGATTCCGGAACCATTAATATTTATGGAGACAAAGGCGGCGCTGAAATTGAGCCTGTACTGTCCATCTCTACAGAGCGTCACAACACCATCATTAATGTCAGCCCACAGCTCACAACACCAGGATTTGATTTCCAAGGTGCTTTCAATAACGAAATCACTCACTTCGTCGACAGCTGTCTCGGTAAGATTGAAACGAACAGCCCCGTTGAAGACGGTGTAGAAATGATTAAAATTTTGAACGCGGTGTATAAGTCCGCTGAAGAAGGCATCGAAATTCGCTTCTAGGCGACTTTTGATCACGGAGTAACTCAGTGAAGTATACTCGACATCGAATCTTGCGTTCACCTTTGAAGTCCGGTGCTCATGTAGGTTCATCCTACACTCCGCTCCTCCTTCTTCAGGTTTACGCAACCTTCTCGGTGCTGAAAAGTCGGCGACTTTTGATCACGGAGTAATCATCACATATTTAAAATGATAAGGAGGCTAATGCCGCTATGAATTTAACGAATAAGATTGGTGTAATTGTAGACAGCTTTGGAGTTGGGGTTATGGAAGGCCTTAAAAAAGCGAAGGAAGTCGGAGCAGACGGTGTACAAATCTATGCCGTATCTGGTGAGATGGACCCAGCTGCCCTTTCCCCTGCCAAGCGTAAAGAGCTTCGCAACTATATTGATGGATTAGGCCTTGAAATTTCCGCTCTTTGCGGAGATTTGGCTGGACATGGCTTCCAAGATGCTGAAGCTAACCCAGAGAAAGTTGAAAAGTCTAAACGTATCCTCGATCTTGCTGTAGAACTAGGTAGTAATGTGGTGACAACCCACATTGGTATCGTTCCAGACGATAAGAACGGAAGAATCTACGAAGCGATGCAGCGTGCATGTGACGATCTTGGAGTATATGCCAAGAGCATGAATGCTTACTTCGCGATTGAGACGGGTCCAGAACCTGCAGCACATTTGAAGAGCTTCCTCGATACGCTGAGCACGAACGGTGTTTCGGTCAACTTCGACCCAGCGAACATGGTTATGGTTACAGGTGATGATCCTGTAGAGGGTGTTAAATTGCTGAAGGATTATCTGGTACACACGCATGTGAAAGACGGTAAGCGTCTTCGTCCTGTCGATCCAAGAGACGTATACGGATATCTTGGGTACGGTGCTATGGATCATGAGAAGATCGCTGAAATGGCATCCTCTGGTGCCGCATTTGAAGAAGTACCACTTGGTGAAGGTAAAGTAGACTTCCCAGCCTATTTCGCAGCACTTCAGGAAATTGGATATAACGGATATTTAACCATTGAAAGAGAAGTGGGCAGCAATCCTGAGAATGATATCCGTAAAGCCGTTGAATTCATTAAAACTTACCGTGGCTAAGTAAATGAACATCTGAAGGGAGCGATCATATTGAAGTTAGGAATTAGTTCATATAGTTTATTTCAAGCGATGAATGCTGGCAGAATGTCTATCGAAGAAGTTATTGAGTGGGTAGCTGAGATTGGTGGTAAGCATATTGAAATCGTACCGAATCTTGGTTTCGACTTCAACGCCAATCCTGAGCTCGAAGATAAGATCGTAGACAAGGCAAAATCCGTAGGAATCGATATTTCTAACTACGCGATCGGCGCTAACTTCATTACTGAGACGGAAGAGCAGTATGAAGCTGAAATCGCTCGCGTTATTAGCGAAGTGGATCGTGTTCATCGTTTGGGTGCCAAGCTCATGCGTCATGACGTTGCTTCAAGACCAGATACTTCTATTGCTAATTTTAATGCTGATGTCGAGAAAGTAGCTCTTGCTTGCAGACGAATTGCCGACCATGCGAAGCAGTATGATATCACAACCAGTGTGGAGAATCACGGATATTATGTTCAAGCGAGTGACCGTGTTCAAACGCTGATTCATGCCGTAGATCGTCCAAACTTCAAAACAACGCTGGATGTTGGTAACTTCTTATGTGTTGACGAGAATCCAGTTGCAGCTGTGAAGAATAACTTGAAGTACGCATCCATGGTTCACATTAAGGATTTCTATGTTCGTCCTTCCTACCGTAATCCAGGTGAAGGTTGGTTCACTAGTGCGAGCGGCAACTTCCTTCGTGGAGCGATCGCTGGCCAAGGCGACCTCGACATGTATGAAATTCTGCGCATCGTGAAAGAATCCGGTTATGACGGCTATATGTCCATTGAGTATGAGGGCATGGAAGAGTGCACGAAGGGTACGAAGATTGCCTTTGATAATGTCAACCGTATCTGGAACGAAGTATAATCTTGATTCAAACGAAGTAACGGGAGTCCCCCGAGATCCTTGGATCTTGGGGGACTCCCGTTTTTGTTCATGTCAGATGATCCTTCTTATGAACCGTTTCCTCATTGCTAATACCTTATTCACCCATGGCACCAGCTAAAGATAACAGCTTATTCATGGTCTTCCAATTACGAACCGTCACGGGAACCCCTAATCGGTGAAGATTGCTCGCAAGCTTAGAGTCTCTTATACTCTGATCGAATAATAGATATACTTCTTTTCCTTCAATACAATACCTGTCATGCTCATTCTGATAAGTGGCTAAACGTTCCACCCCTCCTTGTGTAGGTTCATCTTGGAGCATGGCTACATACATGCATTCTTTATCCGATCTAGCTTCCGCCTTTAACATCTCCTCTTCGGAGAAGGGGTTATTGTCGACAATGTTTCTCCATTCCTCAGCTGTCCTTAATATCACACTGACTGGAAATCCAAATGTGGCTTCGATCCCCTCTTCAATCTTCATTCGCAATATTACCTCTTCCATTTCTTCCGATTCAAATAGAACATTTCCACTCTGAATATAGGTTTGAACACGGCTTAAGCCAAGACCTTCAAACATCATCTTTAGCTCTACCATCTTGATCTTGTTCTTGCCGCCGACATTAATTCCTCGTAATAAGGCGATATATACCATTATATTTGCACCTCATGCATTCAATATATTTGTACTGGAGATATATCCATAGATGTAAATCGAATCATTTTGTTTTTGGTAAGGTATATTGCACTTGTGCAAGATCGTTATGAAATCCTCTGTACAATCAACAAGTTCTGGATCAATTAGATTCCCTCTATGCTTCTGATAACGAGGTCTCACCCTGATCCACTCTACATTATAATAAGGTAATAATCCTTCCATCCAGTCTCCCCAATACCAGACATCACTTTCAAATTCCTCCGGATACAGTCTATCCTCTAGTACGTATTTGGCTTGGTAGGGCGGTGGAAATGGCAAGGTATCCATGACGGCATCCTGCAGTTCCCTCCATTTTGTATTGCTCATTACAGAGCTTAACTGTCTATCAGTAACAGCCTCCAGCACTCTTTTCCTATGATTCTGTTCCTCAGACATCCTATTTCCTCCCGGAATGGCATACATTCTAAAACTTTCCTATTAAATCACCATCTTCCCTATAATATCATGGTCTCTAGAGGAATTGACATTACCTCTGTGAAAATAAAAGAGACCCGTCCATAATGGAAGGTCTCTCTTTCCTAGTGCATATATACAGTATTAGTTACTCTTTTTATCCGGAGTCACCTTAACAAAAATAGGGTTCGAGTAGAACCAAAGATCATTATAATTGCGTTTGTTAATTTCCGCGAAACGGGTTTCGTTGTCTTCAATATCCGTCTTCACATCCATAAGCGGATTCCCATTTCTTGTTTCACCTTCAACATTAACACCAAGGTTTGTACCTCTTAGACGGAAGTACTGGTCTTTAGTAACCTTCATTCTATATTTGATAACGTTGTAACCGTCCTTATCGGTCTTCCAATCCTTGCTCGTGAAACGCTTAATCACTTTGGTCGAATCGTTCGTGTCTTTGCTGTACGCAGCTGTACCTGGTTTCGCTTTATCCGTTACATCACCCGCGATCAAGTCAATATGATTGACCTGAACCGCATCCCCATTGTTATTCTTCTTAGGGCTTTTGAAACGGATTGTAATTTCAATGGGCTTCCCTTTTTTCAATTGAAGCTCTCCGCCCATATCTTCGATATCTTTACCATGATGGACCTGGAAGTCCAGCTTATTCACAAGATCTCCGAACACGGAGAACGATTTGCCTGAACGCATACCATCAAGTACCGATTGCATATCGTTCCCCTTTACCCATGTATAGTTCTTGGAATATTGTCCTGGCCAATACCCGCTTGAGTACAGACGGTTATCACTAATTTCGAAATGAGAATCCGAATTGGCAAAATTCCAGAATCGGCGACCTTCCCCGAGCAATGCGTCCCACACGCCACCAACTTTTGCGATCATGTAGTCTGCCCCACCATAGGTCCGATTCTCAGCTGAATCGAGATTCAATCCACCCCGATCAGGCTCCATTTGATTTCCTGGCATACCTTCCATACCAAATACCACGTTCGGTGCAATATTGTTAAAGTCACGAATATCAGAGATAGTGTACACTTGTTTTCTAGAAGGGTGATTCAACAGTGCATAACTCGTATTTTTATAATTTCTCTGGAGCCAGGCCAGTGCCTTTCGAGCATCTTCCTTCGTGGAATACGCTCTTTGATCTGCTGCATTCCATGTAGCTATATCCAGTGGATTGAACATGGTTATGTCACGATCAGTAAACAAGTATTCAAACTGCTCTACTGCCTTCAGACTTTTGGATGAACCTGCCTTATCCCCGATAATACCAACTCCGACGTGCTCATATGTAGGCATATCCCATTCAAACCCTGCGAACATAATTTTGTTCTTATATGTAGCGGATTGCTCCAGTTCTTTTAGTTTAGGAAACTGAAACTCAGCCATCCCCTTTGAGAATGGAATGGGCCCGCCAGTAATTGTGTTCCCCTCATCGTCCTTTGATGATACTCTCAAATGATCGGAAACTGCGATCCAATCCATATCGTACTTTTTAAATCCGTTATACATCAGTTCTTGAAGTGATTGCTGTGCATCGTCGGATTGATAGGTATGAGCATGATACTCTCCAGTTAACCATTTTCCAGCTTCGTTCGGCTTTACATTTTCTTTTGCATGCACGTCTAGCCCCTGTGAGAAGATGGATAAACTGAGCGCCAAAACCATGATTGTCTTCTTTTTTGATAGCATATTACGGCACCTCCGCTGTATTATAAATCGTCAGTAATATTAACTCTAATACCTATGTATTAAGACAGTGTTATCGCAAATCGTTGTTTATGTAATGATTGATTCAATCAGGACTATAGCAAATAAAAAAAAGTGCGCACCGACAGATACTCGGCACACACCGTAAAGTCATTGTGTT
Organism: Paenibacillus sp. FW507-14B1B; assembly: GCF_058781425.1. NCBI lineage: Bacteria > Bacillati > Bacillota > Bacilli > Caryophanales > Paenibacillaceae > Paenibacillus > Paenibacillus sp. FW507-14B1B. The sequence continues at coordinate 548,608 of NZ_JBYSWS010000002.1, forward strand.
ATTCCATCATCTTAAGTCCGACAAGCCCCATGTCTGTCACATCGATCATTCCATCCCCGTTCAAATCCATATGACGGTTCCCGGACTCAAGTGGTACTCCAACCTGTTTGGAAATGATCATGAGATCTAGTACATCGACCTTGTTATCACCGTTGAAATCTTCGGGCAGTTTCGGTAAGCCAATCGTAATCGTCACAGGTTTATCCTGCAGAAGTTTATCCATATGTCCAGTTTCATCCCCATCCATACGGATGGTTTCCGCTCCCTTCAATAACGTAATTACAGAATCCCCCTCTGCTCCGACAGCCTTTAACGTGATTTCGACGAGTTCAGCATTCCCCGTAATGCTGTTATCTTTCATTTGGGTCCCTACGATCGTCATTAGATCGTCTTCAATAGACCAGGTTAAGTATCCATCCCTCCAGTTATCTCCTAGATCTACATCAACAACTTCCCATACATCTCGATCAAACTGAATTTTGGCTTTATATCCATACAATTCAGAAGCTTGTTCCATCTGAAGGATTAATGACAAGCTTTGCCCAGGAGCAACCGAAGTCGGTGCAGTGAGCTTTAACTGACCTGCCTCCTCGTACTTAGCATCGGCAATGGGGATCATCATGAGATTTCCCATACTGGATGCATCTGCATAGTAGATATTTTCCCGTCCGTTTGCATCTTTTGCAATGTTCATGAATTTTACTTCTACACTATCCTCTACTAGACGTACATGGTCCAGCGTTTTAGGATCTATGATCGTGATTCGATCAGCAAGGTCCATATACAACAAACCATCTTTGCTCCAGTAGGAATGGTATGGACGCCACATGCCGTAGCTTTTAATATCGGGATAAATATTTTTATAATCCATAATGTCGTAGGTTTTAGCATTTAGCTTGAACACAATCCCATCGACCCCGCCCCATATGTTGCCATCGGGTCCTACGGTTAATCCACTGATCATTGGTGGGTTGCTTAAACCCGGAATGTCTAACGTAAATTCCTTTATCTTCTTCTTGCTCGCTACGTCCCACACGAACATTTTGGCCGAACGTTCGGATGCAGATATCCCTAATCCACCATGAACGGTGGTTGAACCATAGATCAGACCATCTTTATAAGCGAGACCTACTATGCTTTGATTTTTGACAATGTCCCTGAATACTTCATACTGCCCCGTAGCTGGATCATAAATCGTAAGCGCTCCGCCGAGCTGACCATAATCCGGAATCGTTCCGATCATAATCTTATCTTCCATCGTCTTCATAATGTAAGGCCGGTCTTGATGCTCGCCAATCGTAAATACCTTCTCTGCTGATAAAACGGATTTCTTCGTATCTGCTTTATACACATGTCCGCCCGGGTACACACCAAAGTACATATCATCACCATAAGCAATCATACCTTCGGCTTGTTCCAAACTAAACGTTGAATATTGAAGCGTCACGGGATCAAACTGTGCTCCAACACCTCCAGGATAACCGGACATGTATAATTTTCCGTCTGTGCCCCTCTCGATATTATGAATCGGGTTGGGCTGACCTTTCAGGACCGAAGAGAAATTTTCAATCGTTTCGTCGACTACATTAAAAACACTATAATCACCATTCCCCTTCATCGTAGCAAAAGATATCCCTAGACCAGACGTTTCATCAGATTCCACCCACCCCGCTCCACGGAATGACGTGCCATATTTGATCGACGTCATACGTGCTTCAAAGGTATCCAGATTCACCTCGGTTACATGTCCGTTGGCAGGTATATATAACTTGTTATCCCTTGTCACCAACTGATTAAATGAAAAGACTCCAGCGCCTGTAACACCTCCGATCTCTTTCCCTACTTTATGAGGAAGCCACTGTTCATTCTTCAGATCATAGAATAGAAGTGTCATCAACGAATCGCTAAACTTCACCACCAAAAGATCATTCACAATCGCCATGTCATATGCAAAAGGAACCGCAGCTTTATCTACACCCAGGATCGCAGGAACCTCATCAGATATAACTTGCTTCTGTCCCGTTTCGACATCCAGACGAACGACATCCCCCTTGGTGCCTATTCCTGCATATACGTATCCCCCATAATAAGCGATAGATCGAACATATTCCTGACCTTGAACCATACTTCCATAATCCCGGTAATTCTTCTTAATGGGATCATACTTAAACACTTTACCGCTCTGAAACGTACCTCCATACACATTTCCATGTTCATCCGTCGTCAAAGTCCAGATTGATTTCTCACCTTTAATGGGCTCTCCGAGATTCTGAACTGTTTTTGTTACAGGAGAGTATGACCACAAATCCCCTTTACTTTGACCTGAAGTTGTAATCCCTCCGATATAAACCGTCCCATCTAGTGCGATGGTGTGTCTCCAGCTTTGCTGTGTTCCCGTCAATGGAAATGAACGAATTAACTTATTACCCTTAATGTCCACGATATTAAAAATAGCTGTGTCCCCGTTGACTGTTGTATAAAATACATCTTTTCCATCCTCTTTACCCATGACAGCATCACTAACGGAAGCCCTAGACACGGGCACACCCAGATCAACGGGTTGTCCGAAGCTCTTTCCCTTAAATCGAACTATCTCTCCTGAAGCTGCGCCTACGGGTTGGGTTATGGATAATGTGACGGAAGATATCATTAAGAGCGCAAATGAGAGAATCATCCATTTCTTCATCTTGATATGCATGGTATACCTCCTCATATTGTGGTGTAGTAGCCTACGGGCATATGAATCCTAGTTCTTCAATACGACTTGAGCCACTAAACCAAGATCCGTAACGTCGATATATCCATCTCCATTCAAGTCATAATGTAGAATTGAGCCTGCCGGCTTTTCATCTAACTTTTTCGCAATTAACAATAAATCGACTAGATTAACGACACCATCACGATTCAAGTCTTCCATACTATCCAAAATGGTCATTCTAGCTTTGACATCATTCAGTAGATGAACAAGTTCATCATCTGTCTGCGCATGTGCAGGAGCTAGGATCGAACCTTGTTCGATCGTTAGCGTAGTATTGCCTATCTGATCCAGCACCTCAAACGTGATGTTTGCGATCGCTTTATTACCGTTCACAACTTGGTTCTGGAGCTGCGAAGTAATGATTCGAAGCCTTCCATCCTTGGCTTTCCATGTTAGAAATGCTTTCTGATCATCCTCAAACTCTGGATCGAGTACAACGCCAGTTACTTTTAAAACGTTAGGATCATAAATCAAATTCAGATCAGCTGCATAAAGGTCAACAGCATCACTCACTCCAACCTTTACAGTTACGGATGTGCCTTTTGTCGTTGTAGCCGGAGCTTGCAGGGTTACATTCATATCCTTCTGTTCGTAAGTCAATTTGAAGTCATCATAATAAGCTACAGCCGTAAAAAAGTTACTTAGTGATGCAAATACCGATGCATACTTCGCGTTTGCTGGTGCCAGCCCTTTAATCTCAGCCTTGAACCACTCGTTCTTAGGCGTTCGATAATGGAACAGCGAATCCGTACCAACCTGCTTGTTGTTCTCATCGTAGAAGCGAAGAAGTAGTGTTGCCGCTACGGTCGGTTCCTCAAGATACATCATGGCAGAGGCGGTATACTCTATCCCCGGTGTAACGGGAAGGGCAGCACTTTGGAGAATCGCTCCTTTCGTAGTAGAAGTATCTTTAAACCTCACACTTTGCTTACCTGAATATGCGCGATCTGTCGTAATCTCGTAATATGCATCTTCATAAGGCTTCCATAGCGGGGTCCATCCTGGGATAACCGAATTCGTAACCTCTTCTTCAAAGCCTGCATTTGGAATCTTGACTTCTTTGATCTGAAATCCAGCTGCGCCATCCACTTTTCTTACCTCCATGAACGTAAACGTTGAACTCATCATGAGAATAAAAGCGGTAAACCATACAATGCCTTGTCGCCAATGTCTCAATAGACTCCCTCCTTATGGTTGGTCTAACCAGCGAAGCAGAATGATTGCTGCTTCCACGCGGGAAGCATGAGCCTTAGGTAGAAAGTGATTCGATGTATTTCCTTTGAGAAGTCCTTTTTCCACAGCAGCATAAATGTCGTCCTTGGCCCAGCTACTGATCTGAGCATCATCACTGAATTTGTTATGAGCTTTAGCTTCTTCCATCTTTCCAGCAGCACTCACTGCGTTCATCATCATGACAGCCATCTGTTCCCTAGTCAGCTTCGCATCGGGTTCGAATTTGCCTCCACTGCCTTTAACAATTCCAGCTTCCCAAGCTGCAAGAACTTCTCTTTCGTACCAGGCCCCAGGCTTTACATCTGAGAATACGTTAGACGTCTGAGTTGAACTCTTAAGATCAAGCGCCCTTACCAGGAGTGATGTAAACTCAGCCCGTGTGATGTCCTGGTTAGGTGAGAATTTATCCTGACCTGTCCCAAACATAAGATGCTTTGCTGTTAAACCTTCAATTGCATGTTTCGCCTCTTGATACAAGTTCTGAATGTCTGTAAAATTCACGGAATACTCCATAACGGCATAGGTCCCAGGCTTGATCACATCAAACTCAAACATTCCATTCAGCTGCTTCGCATTCCGAATGTATTTCCAACTACCTGACTGCTCGTCCCACGCATATACCCCCAGCTTGTGAAGCTGTTGTTCCGCTGCTTTAAATGGAAGGAGAAGTCCGATTGCTCCTGGCATTTGGGTAATAGGTACATTCTCAGCCCCGTTTATCGTCGAAATGGAAAGATCATATGAAATAAGCTGCTGTAGTGCGTTATCAATTGGATTAGCCTTAGCTGTAGAGGTAGATAGACTTAACCTTACTGCTGCTTGCTTCGGAAGCGATTTTGGGTACACCTTTACTTTTCCCTCGGTCCAATTCAGCTCCATCGTCATTCCGTTCTGTTCTAACAGCGATATTTGTTCCGGCGTCATCTGTAGTGATGTCACCTTTTCAGAGAGTGCTGGAACCGAGAATCGGATGAGTTTATCCACTTCCGTTGATAGACCATGCTTCTTGGACAAGGCCAAAAGATCGGTTATCGACTTCACTGCAAATTTCAAGGATTCATCATTCATTCTGGCAACTTCGTCAGAGGAATTCCCAGGGGTTATACTCGTTTGAATGCCTTCAAGCAGCTTATGGAGGGAATCCTCCAATTTTCGCTTTTGTTCACTTGAGAAGGAAGAAAGATTCATCGTTAGTAGGTTGTTTACCGCAGATATTGTCTCTTTCCATTGATCAGCATTGAGTAAACGTTCAATGTCTTGAAGAGACTTGTTTACATCTCCAACCGAGATATTAGGTGTCCCAGGCATACTAGGTTCGGTTGGAGATGTGGGTGTATCTGGATTGGAAGGCACCTCAGGAATCGTTGAACTCTGGATGGATATACGCAGCGGACCTTTATCCATTAGTGAAATAGGCTTTAGATCTTTCAAACCTGCTTCATTTGTAAAAGACTCTGTAGATACAGCCTTGATCTCCTTCAGTTCAATAACTGCATTTCCTGATCCTTGAGCTACAAAGCTTAACTCTGCCACATCGAGTAATGCCACCTCTGACTGATTAGTTACTTGTTCACGCAGTAGCGGCAACAGTATAATTCCTTGATCGGCCGTTATTTTCTTCCCGCCAAAATCGCTATATCCACCAATCGGAACGGCTTCCTTCAATGTTAGCTTCGATGGATCATACTTCACCTTAAACTGCACACCATAAAGATCAGTAACATGGTGGACTGAAACTTTGACTTTTACTACATCACCTTTAGATACCGACAATTGGTTAGCCCCTAAAGAGATAGCGCTTTCATTTTTTGTATTAGTTGCAGCAAATACCGAGGTTGGGGTGACAGTGGACAAGACGAGACATAGCATAAACATAGGTAAGGTGATTCGTATCCATTTCATCATCATTGATCTATCCTCTCCTCAAACTTTCTATCACTTCTCCATCATCGAGAATGCGATTAACGCGACATCATGCATACTAATTATTCCATCCCCACTCATATCCAGATTAGACAATTCTTCTGTTGCCGAACTACCTGACTGTTTAGCCACCATTATTACATCAAGGATATCAACCTTCCCATCACCGTTCACATCCCTTGAAGGCTGCGTGCCTGGCCCGCCTGGATCAACTGAGCCATTGCTATCCACCGGAATCATTTTCAGACGAGTTCCCTCTGCATAATAAATGTGACCGTCATCCCCCAATACCATATAACTCGCTTTAGGCCCGGTATATACGACTTCCATCGTGTTAATATTAAGCACTGTTATTTGTCCATGGAGATCCGTATATAGTAGTCCATCTTGTCCCCATCGCAGATGTATGGGATTCCACATCCCGTAATCTTGAACCTCTGGATAGACCGAGGCTTCCTTCACGACTTCGAGGGTATCTGGATTTACTGCGAATAGAATGCCATCAGCCGCTGCCCAGAGCAAGCCGTCAGGACCGAAGCTTAAACCGCTAATCATGACCGGATTTTTCTTGGCAGAATATAGTTTTGGCGTGAACTCGGTTACTTTGCTATTCGTTTCCGTATCCCAGACAAACATCTTAGCCTCCGTTGCCTTAGGTTGTATTCCTAGTCCACCATGAATGCTGGTAGATCCGTACACCTTACCATCTCGGTATGCCAAGCCGACAATACTCTGATCTTGAACCACGTTTCTATAAACGGAATAGCTAACGGTTGCAGCGTCGTCAGCAGGTTCATAAGTTACCAATGCACCACCGAGCTTGCCGTATAAGGGTACTGTACCGAAGAATACTTGATCATCCCCTGCTGCGAACACATACGGTCGGTCCTGATCTTCGCCAATACTGAATTTATACGCCGGATTCTCATTCGGTTTGATCGGAAGACCTGGCGTGAGCTCATGGATCTGCGCTCCGGGATAAATGCCGATAAACAGTTTATCTCCGTAGGCCCCCATACTCTCCGCTTGATTCATCGTAAACATCTCACGGAACTTCGTAGCAGGATTGTATTTAGCAGCGTTCGCACTCGGATAAGCACTCATATACAGATTCCCATCCGGACCCTTCTCAAGCACATGCAGAGGTGCGCTTTGCCCTTCTACGATTGGAAACAACTCTTCACGAATGCCCTGCTCAGGCTGCATTAGCGTAACTATGCCATTGAACTGAATACTGGCAAGCTTCATATTCTGAGGGTCTGTCCCAATCCAACCGCTGTTCTTCATCGTCATCTGCTGTGTAATACCTGTATCTCTTATCTCGTGTGTGGCAAGGTCAAAAGAAACCAGCTGTTTATTCTGTAAAAAATACACTTTCCCGTTCATTTCGGGTGACACTTTCACACCTTCAAATCCTTCCACAACCACATCTAGCCACTCTTGATTGACCAGGTCATAGACATGCAGCTGCTTAATCGCACCGCCCGATAGATGGGTGAACAAGTAGTCTCCGGCTACATCAAGATTATATACAAACGGGTACTCGTTAACGCCAGGAATCGGCTTCAGTGGAATTTCTTCTTTATCACCTGTTTCCGGATTCATCTTTATTAAATGTCCGGTTGAACCCGTTCCTGCATAGATCGATCCGCTGTGATACGCCAGGGATCGTACATATTGCTGGCCTTCAACCGCGCTTCCGAAATTAATAAACTGCTTCAGGGTAGCATCATATTTGAACACCTTCCCTCCTGGGAAAGTTCCGCCGTAGACATTCCCTACATCATCAAGCGTCATGGACCAGATACCACCTTCACCTGGAATCGGTGTGCCTAGATTTTCAATCATTCCGGTGGAGCTATCATAACGGTATAAAATGTTAGAAGTCGAGCCTACGTAAACGCTTCCATTTTTATCCGCTCTATGTACCCAAGCTTGTGCACTTCCCTCTAGTGGTAAAGTGGCTACAATTTCATAATCACTCAAGTTGATTACGTTCAATACAGCAGGTGTTCCGCTTACTGTTGTATACATATAATCCTGTCCGTTCACCTTGTTATACGTGCTCTCAAAAATACTAATCTGCTGAATCGGCGATCCCAAATCAATAGGTTGTCCAAATTTAGTACTACTTGCCTCTGCTCGCTCGGAATTGCCTATAAGCATGGAAATTGGAATCAGTACGGACAGACATAAGATCATCGATTTCCGAAATAATGAATACATCAAGTCATCTTCCCTCTCCCATAAATTTGGTAACTCTACCATCCTCTTGCCTTTAATCTCTCACGCTCCCTTAATGGTTGTTATATGAAAATATCTTTCTTATTCCCGCCTCATGGTGCCTCAATTAGCGGCTGACTATATACTAGTGGAGGCGAATAATAACTGTCAACGATTTTGCATTTACAGACTTTTTTTGGACACGGAAGGAGTCCGTCTGTTGATCAAGGGCGTTAAATGTATGTCATATATATTCAATTTCGCTGTCAGTCTAGGGATTAATATCCATTAATTGGTGTAACTTAATTTGCTAATCATTATTGTCCTCAAACAACAAGATATGTTAATCTAACATTCGCTGCCAGAAAATGTTTATACAATAATTCAAAATGATTGGAATGAATTAATGAAGAACACTTCTTTAAAGATTACTGTTTTCTTATCCATTTTTTTAAATATTGTACTGATTTTTCTATTTGTAAATAGATCTATTGAAATCCGTACGTCTTATTCAACGGGTGATCCCGGAGCATATAGAAATTTTGTAAGTAGCCTAGGCATATATGAGAAATATCTTGAGGATGCTGCTCAACAGAGTGCTTCTAACGAAATTATGAATTCCTTAGTTAATGGAAACGAAAGGTTAAAACGTTCCATAAATTCGTTCGCAGAGTTTAGAAATTCTTTAAATGAAACAAATCTGAATACTCAATATATTGAGGTTGCTCTAGCAGAGATTGATGAAATCACCTCTCGATTGTTAGCTAATTACTCCATAAAGAGCTATCAAGTAGATGAAGAAATCTCTCACTTGAAAAAATCAGTAAATCGTATGCTAAACTTACTTCCTAAACAATATGATGTTGACAACCAGCAGGAATTTATAAAAACGATAAATACGCTAAGTGGATCAAATTGACTTCACGCCATAACGAGCCTTATTAGCAATTTTATAGGCGTACAACTAAAAAAAGTATCATTCTCCAATACGGGAGACTGATACTTTTTAACTGTTCACTATTTATGCTTTTGTTCATAGAATTAGGTCATCAAATCGTTCTCATTCCATTCTTGAAACCTTTCATTCAATTCCTTAGCTGTTCTAATAATAAAGTCGTTCACTCTATCTTCTTTAAAATAACTCGGTTGGATCTTTGGTTCATTAGTGACATCTTGTAACCATTCCAATTTCAAGTCTCTATATTGAGCAACTTCAATTTCTGTAACTAATGGCTGTATGGAATAAGCTCTTGCGGTCTGCAGCTCAAACAGGACCCTATCTGCCCAATCTCTGGATCTCAGTATTTCAAACTCCAATTGACTAACCTCTTGATTGTATGTTCGCCTGATATTCTTCATTTCACCTTGATAATTCATTTCAAAGTCAGCATATATCGTCTGTATCCATCTAAGATCCGTATAAATATGCGCAAAGTAGCCTAGCACAAACGCTTCCCATTCTGGTTCTCTATACATCCTTAAATACTCCACACACTTAGTCTTTAGCACTTCCACGCTTGGCAGCGTATTGTTGAATACGAAATGAGTCATACCTTTATCTTCTCTTGTCACATGCTCTCTTACATGGATCGCATCCGGAGCAATACTGCCCAATAGAAAGCTAGGAGATCGTTGAACCATCTGTGTATGTACAGCTACTGCAAAATGGACCATGGGCCAAGGCATGCTACTCATCTCCTTATCTAGTATCTCTTCAGCTTTCAATCAAGCTTCCACACGGGCAATTACCCGGGCAATAGAAGAATCCGCTTGGATGCATAGTGGTAATGCTATAATTTCAAAAGATTTCTTGTTCAGCAGCTGTTCCACATTGGCCAAGTTTTCAGCAATAAGAATATTGTTGTGAAACAGAAATTTATGTATTTCAAATGGATATTGATCAGGGGATGGTGTATCCAAACCAATCATTTTAACCTGCTTACGAGCTAACAATTCAGCAAACTCCAAAGTTAATACAGGATAATCGGTAAAATATATAGGTTTACCAAAGTGCTTACTGTGCCCTGTGTACAGAATTACAATTTGCTTTGGCTTTATTAATTGCTCATATTCTCTTTTGTAAATAACCTCGGACTGTTCGGATACATCCAGAAGACATCCATCACCAATAAAAGTCTCAAGCGGAATTTCATTCAGATACACACTCGAATCTGTAAGATGCATAGGACCATCAATATGTGTTCCTGCATGCATGTTAATGCTTAGCTGATGATTGTTATAATGATCCTTATGATAGACCTTGGAATGCTGCAATGTAGTCTCTTCGTCTCCCGGAAATACAGGCAGTCCATCTTGAATGGTATGAGTAAGATCGATGATCATCACGTGCTTATCAACCTCCTTAATTAACTTATCGTTCGTATACCACACGATGAACAAACTCCGTTTTGCCTTCTGTATAAGCTTTACGATCGTTTCTGTATTTCTCAGCCAGTTCTCTCTTTAACGCTCCATACTGAACTACCAAGTCTGGGCAATGCCGGAGAGCGTCCCTGAAAGTTAGATGATTCATTAAAGCCTGACTATCTTTGCTGCAAACATACAGATGATGATTGAATTTCTCGTTAGTGTCTATACGGTAGGGCACATTATCGTCTCTTCTCCTAAACGCCTCTCTGTTCTCAATGCCTCTATTCCCTTCGTGAAAGTAACCTAATCCATCCAATCTAAGGATGACATCTGGGAGTAGTGTCATGGATTCAACCACAATATCAATGTCGATGATTGGCTTGGCTGCAAGAACTGGGACGGACGTGCTTCCAACATGCTCTATCGACAGTATTAAACCCTCTAGTGGGAATTGCAAAATAGACTTTATCTCGTTAAACCGCTTCGGCCAATCCTCATTGTAATCTTCAATTATCACAGGATGTATGATGATCCCTCCCTGCTGTTCTTCTTGAGCACGAATCATACCGATTTTAATTCCATCTACCAATGATCCTCACTTCATGTCCTAGGGTCTCTAGGATCGTAGTGGCTTTCTCAATCGTTTGCTCGTTACTCTTGGAATTCGCTTCGAGAAAAAATCGATAAGTTCCCAATTTCCTCGCTGTAGGACGAGATTCAATCCATGACAAGTTGATTTCAAGCGCAGAAAACACATTGAGTATAGAGGATAGAACACCAGCTTGTTCTTGGACTGGCGTGATGACAAACATCGTCTTATGAGTCTCTTTATCCCTATGTCTGTCGTTACTGATAACAATAAATCGAGTTTCATTATCCGGATTATCTTGAATATTCCGATCCAAGATGTCTAGATCCAATAGATTAGCTATGGATTGTGAGCCAATCGCTGCGACGTCCATCCGTCCACTTTGTTTTAATAACGTAGCAGACGATGCTGAACTATCATGTTGTAGGCTTTTTATCTTATGTTGTCTTATGTATTTACGACATTGCGTTAGTATTGGTGAGATCGACCATACTTCATTGATATCTGATGTACTTGCATTTCTATTACCAAGCAGATGAAGAGAAACCGGTAGTTTAAGCTCTCCTTCGATAGATAACGAATCATACGACAATAAAGAATCAATCGTCATATTTATCGTTCCCTCAATAGTGTTCTCGAGTGGAACAATCGCTTTATCTACATGGGACTCTCCTATAGCCTCAACCACATCTGGAATCGTATCGTACATTGTTAATTCCAGTTCAACTGGATTAAAGTATTGCGTCGCTGCTTCTTCTGAGAAAGTTCCCTTGGGTCCGAGACAAGCCACTTTCATTATATATTCTCCTTTTTATTTACTTGAGTTAGTTGTGAATCTCACGCATCGAAGGTGTTTAATCGAATGAGAGCACATATCCTGTCTTAAGCCCCCTCTTGAATCCTAGAGTTTCATAAAAACGATGCACTTCTTCTTTCTTCGACCCGGTCAGTAGCATGATCTTGTAACAATTTTGCTGTTGTGCTAGTTCTATTGCACTTTGGATTAACAAATGTCCATATCCTTGCTTTCTATGTTCTCTGTGCGTAATTACGTTCTCGATCAGCCCGTAAGGTCTTGCATTCCGAGTCAAATTCTTAAGGATATTAAGTACACATGATGCTACCAATTTACCTTCATTCTCAACTACGATTACTTTCATATATTGATCTGCCAAAATATCATTCCAAAGCTGATCCAGCTGCGGATTAAATTCCAATTCCGGATCTTCCTCATGCAAATACTTATACAGTTCAAGCAGTTTAGGTAATTCATCATTACGAATAAGCCTTGTTATCGCACCAGACATCGATCAAGCCCTCCTATACATTTTTTTCGTTGTTACAAGATGCACAATCTCTATGTGTCCTTATTCCCAACCGCAATCCAACGACCATCCACATCTTCAAAGACAAACTCTTTATTATTGTAGTCTGTTGTCGATAGGGGACGTACAATTTTCACACCTAAATGAACGAGTTCCTGCTCTAAATCATTCTGCTGTACTGCAACAAAATAAGCGTCATAACCATACCCATGAATCTCACGATTGGGTACGTATTTATCTTGCTTGGATTGAGTCAACACAATTTCAATTGAATCTCGATATAGACATATATGTGGCTCAGTACTGTTCAGGTAATAGACAGCTCTAAATCCCAGACTTCCATAATAATCAGCAGTCTTGTGAATATCAGGAGATGGGAATATTTGCAGACAATGAGAGAATCCTTGATTCAAGTGTGTAACCTCCTCTAACGTCTTATAATCAACAGACCCAGCCTTCATAAATGCAGGCCGGGTCGTATGTGTTAGAATATTCTATTGTTCAAATTACATGAAGTATCCAATAACGTAAATAATCCATAAGTGCGCTGGATAAAAAATATAAAACATATATTTCGTGAATGTGTTATTTAAACCCCGCTCTCCGTTGTACAGCCAAAAGAAAGGTAATGCAAATACCATCATCCACTGATTATTATAACCGAATAGCCCCATTTCCGTAAAAACTTCTCCGCTAGCGAGTAACGAAGGGACTTCTATTAATGAAAATAATAGATAGGTGATCGTGAGCCAAACTTTTTTCTCTCTAAAGAAGTAGAAGATGAGCACCATACCTATTCCAATAATAGAAGCTTCTGTGAAAAGCCCTAATGCAGCAATAACAACGGCAGCTGGTATGCCTATTACATATTTTTTGGTGCGTTTTATATAATCCATTACACATAATAATAGAATACCAACACCAAGAGACAGGAAGATATTATTAGATAACGCTAGATCCCTAGGGAATACATATTGAATGAGTGCTGAACCAGCAAACATAATCGCCGCCCACATAAATACACGAGATGCATATTTAGTACGACTACGCGTGTAGAAAAAACCTTCTACTATAAAATAAAAGAAAATAGGTGCAACAATCCGTCCGGGATGATGCATCCACATCGGCATACCAGGAATGTATGTGTACACGTGGTCCACAACCATTAGGATCATTGCAAAAACCTTTAATTGAAAAGCAGTTAGCCTCATCAAAAATTCAAGTCCTCCTTATGAATACGATAATCTTTGAACACTATACTAAAAAGCGTCATATCGTACCATAAGCGTTACTTACACCAAACTTACATTTTTGTCAGGTTTCTATAATCGGTAGACATACTTAGCATCCTAGCTGCTCAACCAATAGCGATTTCACTTCTGTTAAATCTCTCCCCGTCTTAAATTCTTCCTTCGGCTCAGACCAACTAAATCCATCTCCATTGTATCTTGGAATGACATGCATATGATAATGCGTCAGGTCATTGAACATCCCGCCATTTTGACAAAATGTAATCCCATCCGGTCGAAGTACTTTTTTCAATAGCTTAGACAATATGGAAGAGGCATTCATAATCGCAGCCATTGTCTCCTCATCGATCTCGTCAACATCCACATAATGCTTTTTCGGTAGGATTAATACATGTCCATCATTAAATGGTGCTATATCTAGCACACACACGACATGGCTGTTTTCATACACCATATTCACGGGTACTAATTGATTCACAATCCTACAACCTAGACACTCCATCCACGATCATCCCTTCTTACGATTCACGCTTCACGTAATGTGTTGAATAAGTTCCATCTTGATACATAAGAGCATTCAACTGCATCCCATATGCACAGCCACCATCGATTCCGATCTTGCCCTCGCCAAACCAAATATCTGAAATCTGATGAAGTTCTATAGCCCTTGTATGCCCGAATACAATGACTTTCTCCATATTTAGCTTGGCACGATGAAACTCCCCTTTAATATACATAAAATCATGATCGGACTGTTCTTTCCAGTTCACATAACTTGGATTAATCCCAGCATGAACATAAATATGTGCTTCATCCTCGTAGTACAAAGGTAGATTTTTTAGAAATTCAATATTTCTTCCATACTCGCTACGAATGTGTTCCACAGCATGTTCAAATGCATCCGGATGGAACACCTCATTAGTGTAGCTTTCAAGCGTTTCTCTACCGCCATGTTCAAGGAATTTCTTCTGAATTTCTCCGTTATTTAGCTGAATTAGATCGACAAGTCTTTGGTCATGATTGCCACGGAGAGCTATAGCTTGATGATTCTCTACTAAGTCTATCACTCGATCCACAACTTCTTTACTATGCGGACCTCGGTCCACATAATCACCAAGCAAAATAAGTTGATCTTTAGAAGAATCATACCCTACCTCTTGAAGTAATGTATCGAACTGCTTCATACAACCGTGGATGTCACTTATCATAAGTGTTCTTTTCATGACCACAACTCCTCGTCGCCTCGAATATACTTTCAAGTTTTTACGAACATGAGATTTATTACATGATAATACATTGTTTATCGTCATTCTCCAATATTCATAAAATTAAACCGTAACATTTTCCTATTCTAACCGTTGTCTATGATGAGAAGAATGCGTTACACAGATTGAGAGAATTGATCGCTCAGAGATACACTGCACTCGGAAGGGGGATTCATAGAATGAAAGATGATTTAAAAGAGAGGGCCCCAGACATAAGATGGAGAACAGGCGTAAGAGTGCTTACAAACGTTTCAGGTGCCACTGTGTTATTGTTCTTGGTTTATTCACTCTACATTGCCGCAATCAATATGTACTTAGATAATACAGGGATGAAGGGGGAATTTATACGATCGGTTATTTCTGTAGCGGAACTTCTTGAGGATGGTATGAGAGTAGATAAAGGACCATTCCCGACTGTCGAAGTTACACCATTCATCACTCAGAAAATCACCTTAAAGCTATATCGAGATGTTGGCAAATGGCAAGTCGTTACTGGTGAGATTCGAGCGGAACGGACCGTAACAGGTCAATTTTCGTATTCCATCGTAGATCTCCCTGAATACACAGCGGCAGGCATCGTTTAGCTTGCCTTACACGATCATGTTTAATAAACCGATGGAAGACACTCCACGCCCAGAACACAGTTTAAAGCAATTAGGTAAGATTGCGGATGGAAACGTAGCCCGATTGTCTTTCTCTGTGAGTACATTAAAGTCGCCAGAGCAGCTTATGGAAAACCTCGCAAGTTATGATGTATTTGTAACTGAATTTCCCGTATATGCAGGGGAACTCAAAGAATTTAACACCAGTTTTTCTAAAAGCGAGGCAGATTATTATGTTCCTCATTTATCTTTAAGGCCACTCACTCATTTCGACGAGAATAATCAACTTTCTTCTTCGGCCATGTACTTCACACCTGAGGACAAAGGCGCAATGTCTGAGCATGTATCGTATATGATGTCTGATTTGGAATGGATGACCACCCATATCAAATATAACGGTGTTGATATAGATAAGAAGCGACTCGCTTATTTGAAGAAACATGGAGTTCAAGTATACGGCGCGACTGTTACAGGACCTGTACGAGAGCTTGAAAAGCTGCAAGAACAACCGGAATTCCGTGATTTTCGCTTGGGCCTTATTGAGGTATGGAACTGGGAGTGAAGGTGAATTCACTCCCTTAAAGTTCCCTATGATCGTCATCTGTTTCATAATCACTCTTTAGGATCGAATACATTTTTTGATTCATAAATGTCCCTTTAATCTTTAATTGCTCACGTAATATTCCTTCAAGTTTCATTCCGAGCTTCTCCATCATCCGTGCCGATCCGGTATTATTATAATTACATCTTCCCTCGATTCGGTTCAATCCTAAACACTCAAATCCATAACGAATGATTTCTTCCGTCGCCTCTGTAATGATTCCCTTGTTCCAGTACTCACTTCCTATAGCAAAACCGATCTCTGCATGGCTATGTCTTAGATCCCAGCTAATGAAGCCTGTTCTACCGATCAATTTTTGATCCGGCTTATAAATAATTCCCCAGCGGAATGCCTTCCTCGCTTTGTGATTATCCACCACGCTCTGCAAGTAATTTTCGGTATCAACAATCGTCTCATGGCGATCCCATAGGGTATGTAAAGATACAACAGGATCTGAAGCAAATTCAAAATATACATCTGCGTCGCTTAAGTCTAGTTGTCTTAATATTAACCGCTCTGTCTCAAATACAGGTGTTTCTGAAAATAGCAGTTCTATGTTCATTATGATCATCCTTAGCTATATAGTTCGATTCAATCTACTTCTACTTCAGAACAACGTTTTATTTAACTAGTTTCCTTCCAAGTTCATGACCAAGTAAGACGATCGGTACCACCAACAACCCAACAGGAATACTGAGTAGGACCTCGTTCCAGGATACTAACTCCTCACTCAGCACTCGATAAAACATATAAAGTGTATAAGGGAGAACGCAAATCACTGCACTGATTACACCTGGCGTATACATTTTTAAGTACAGAGATTGACCTAGATGTGTGAATACATGAAGTAAGAATAGTGAATTAAAGGATAAGAAGACAAAATACTTCTCGTGCTCTGCTGCTATATACGTAAAGGGAATAAATACAATAAATTCAAACAAAACAGCAAATGCGAATTGACCACTTGTTATATGAAACATCTTATTAAGCGGCTTCTTGAATCGTTTAGGTACTGCATGTATGACATAAGATTTATTTTTCTTAATCCATGCCTCAACCCATATAATTTCTTCTAAATCATGTAGAACAAAGACCACGATAAATAGCCAGACCAGGGTTTGTGTGCTCATCTAATCTTTTAAGCCCCCTTGAATCCCCAACTGCTCTCTCAATTCATTGGCATATTCCAATGGGATTTCGTATCCCTGACCGGAATTTGATGTGTTCACTAATAAGCCATTCATGGTTCTATCTGTCCCTAAAGACAAATGATATTTCAACTTTGTATCGTTCGTGTATGTAACCATCATTTCATATTCTGCAATATAGTTCAGCTCACCTGGCATTTTAACAGCATGATTTATGGCATTTTCAAACAATGTAATGGATTGTGTGTCATCAAAAAATTGATCCTTGCAACTTTCACTTTTAGCAGGCTGAAGACACTCTAGACTTATGGAAATAATCGAATTTCCCGACTCCTCCTTAGTTTGAGTACATCCCACAAAAAACACCGAGATTAGCAGGAAAACGATCAAATAACTTGTTCTATTGGGCATCATCTGCCGAGCTCCTTCATTCATCTTTAATTCTATTCGTTATCTCTTCAAGTCTTTGTCTGGTTTTCGGATGCAGAATTAGTCCACTCGATGCCATCATTTTGTTCGTTAAGTGATTCGGATCCTTGATTAGACGTCCCCATTTTCTAGAGAAAGACCTCCAATCACACACCATTTCAATGATATACTTTTCAGGCATAGGCAGAACTTCATTGGAGTTTGGATTAACCACCCAATATTCCCAATGATGCTTATTCTTATGTTGATGATTCAACCACGCATATTTCCACTGTAATTCACTCTCTTCACTTTTACGGGTAGAGTAAAACTTTCTAGCATAAGGGACGAACTCTTTAGGTGAGAACTTCGAGAAGTCATGGACAATTCCTTGGAGGTACAAACCTTCCTTCCAGCATTCAATACACACATTCAGTTTGTGGTCCACAACATATAAGAAATATCGCCAGTATGCTCGAATCGTTAATTCCTCCTAGACGGTTCTTCTTATTTTCATACAGTAGAAGCTCATACCTGAATAACGCTTATACTCTTCTACCTGTTCTATTTCCATATTAATTTTAGGTAATAGTGCAAGTAGCTCTTCTTTCTTGTGATACTTATCAAAATCCATGTACATAAAATAACCACCTGGTCTCATGATTTCACTAATCTTCTCAAAAGTTTGGGTATATGCTCCGATCTCATGAAGTGCCGACCCGATCATTGTGACTAGATCATATTCCACCTGCGGAAGCTCACATGTTAAAAAGTCATTACACATTGCCGTTGAAGGATTCGTATGACCCTCCCGCTCTTGTCTGAATCTGAATGTGTCACAAATCTGCTGATCGATATCGACACTCGTCAGCTGGCCGCCAGACCCATGCAAGCAAAAGCCAATAAAATCATCCCATTCCCCAACTCCAATACCGATATTACAAGCCTTCATTCCATCCCGTATTTCAAAATGTCTAGAAAAAAAGTCACGCGTCTCAAGCTCAAGATACAAGCTTCTGGGCGACAAATTCCATTGATAAGCTTCTGGTTCACGCATGTTCAGATAAAATTGGAGTAACTGTTGGTCGTTCAAGCCGATCATCTCCTACATACATAATTGAACTTCTTGCCCTCTTAATCGAAACGCCCCAGCCATTGTTAGACTCGAGCGTTAGTTATCTAAACATCTTTTTATCCGCTAAAAAAACCTCTGGATTCAATCCTTTAAGTTCATCAATTACAAAATAACCATCTTCTCTAATAAGCACATCATCAAACCACAATTGACCTCCACCGTACTCTGGCCTTTGTATATAAACAATGTCCCAATGTATTGAGGAGAGATTTGAATGAGTACATTGAATAGGTGCTGTTCCTACAGCTAAATGAATACTTCCCCATATTTTCTCATCGAATAAAATATCATTCATAGGCTGTGAAATATATGGATTCAATCCAATACCAAATTCCCCGATGTATCGCGCTCCTTCATCTGAATTTAGTATTTGGTTGAGCTTATCGCTATCGTTAGCTGAAGCCTCGACAATTTTACCATCCTTAAATGTAAGTTTTACTTGTTCAAAGGTCGTTCCCAGATAATTCACCGGAGCATTGAATGACATATAACCATTAAGTGAATGTTTTTGAGGGATACTGTATACTTCACCATCCGGTAGATTTTGATGACCTGCATCCATTGCAGCAGGCATGTCTTTAATGGAAAATGTTAAATCACAGCCGGGTCCCAATATTCTTACTTTGTCTGTCTTTTTTAGTAACTCAACCATTTTTGCCATTTGTGTGGAAAGTTTAGAATAATCTAAATTACAAACATTAAAGTAATAGTCCTCAAATTTATCTGTAGACATATTAGCTTTTTGAGCCGCAGAGGCGTTGGGATAACTCAATATACACCACTTCGTATCACTCCATCGATGTGCATGAACTTCATGATAATAATTCTTCCAATAGAGGTCCATCTTCTCTCTAGGCACTTCATTTAATTCATTAACATTAGCATCTGCTCTAATTAAAATGTAAGCATTCATATCATTCATCTTCACTTGATCATACTTTGCCATAGATTCGATTTGATCTAGCGGACAATGGTTCAGTTGAAGGGCAAGAATCTCCTTATCTATAAAAGTTACAAATGGAATACCTCCTGCGAGATATGTTTCTTCCACTATTGCTTTTACGAGAAGATTTTCATGTCCTTCCACTTCAATCAATAATTTCTCATCCTTCTTAATACTTAGTGAATATTGCACAACATTACGAGCAAGTGTCTGCATTCTAGGATCCTTCATTACAAGCCTCCATTCTAATTTTTGTATTGAGATTATGATTTTTAGTTGAATATATTATCAATACGTTGTTATATGTCGTTGATTTTAGAGAAAGTCCGTATCTTGATAGATATGAATTTCCCTTCCCGACTACTCATCTCATAACTGGAACTCTAATTGAAAATCCCGTGGATCATTTTCGTAAAGCTTCCGATTTATTTCGACCGACTCTTTACAACCAATCGCAAAATAAAATGCAACCGTCTCTTCTGCAGACCCAGCACAGATATATATTTTGTCTGCTTGCCATTCTCTTGCTACGCCTGCGATGATGAGAAACAGCTTTTTACCGATTCCTTTATTTCGATGCTCTAATGATATAAATAATTGCTCTAATAAGACGTAACGATAATCTTCACCAAACATCTCACGGTTTACTGTAGCGAAGCCTATTAACTTATTGTTATCATCAAATGCACCTACCGCATAACCTCCAGAAGTAATGGTTGCTCGCAAACTATTGAAATGATATTCGTAGCCATTCGCCCAATCCGAATCTTGATAATTAATTTCGACTAATTGGCGTACTCCATTCACTTCTCGCCATGCTCTTCCTATGTATTGTGATGGATTCATATCATTGAGACGTTCACAATCTTCAATCAATAGCTCTCTATATTCGACATTCATTATGTAACTCCCTGTTATTGTAAAACAATGCTTGTGTTTTGCACTTCATTCTTCATCATTAAGAGCTATTGTCAGAGCTTCAAGCTCGCCTTGATGATCTAAATGTCTTAGCGTATTTTCGACATCTTCCCAGTTTAGAGTTTTCATTATAATTAAATGTCTAATATGTATTCCAGGTGGGTCGATACTGTTACTCGTAAAATGTTCTACTAATTTATTTATCAGGTGTGGTTAAGATACACCAACGCCTAGATCCGTCGTTGAATGTCAATGTCACTTCTACGAAGCAATCTGTTTCAATATCATGATCAAAGCACCAACTCTGCATAATTAATATAGTTCCGTTATCCGTGGAAAAATAGTTCTGTGGTACCCAGACTCTTCTTCCATGATCTCCAACAATCCTATATTTCCCCGCATCCTTAGCGATTACTTCATATACATTGCCTCGGGTTAATGCCTGCTCATAAACACCTATACTGGTACATCTAATTGTGTGATCGCCCATAGTGAATTGATACAACTCCTCGTGTCATCCAGCTAGTATCAATCAATTCTGCTAGATATTGAATCTCAACTTTTAGAACAAGGGGAATCCGCTAGTCTCTGAACAGACGATATCGTCCCATTATGAAAACAACCAATAGCGGATAGCATCATTCTTGTATTAGATCCGTTATCATTTGTTCGATGTCATCATACAATGGGGTGACTTCTTCTGTCTCATGATCGAGATAATAAATTGTTTCTTCCATCTTTCCTTCAGGGCCTACCTTGAAGCACAAAAAATCCCCTGTTCCATCTTCAGCGATAAATATCATTCGATCCTCTAAACCACTATAATTAGATTCCTTATTGTTTCTAACAATGTCATCCCAAGTCTTAGCTACTCGTTTACTATCAATAATCGGGTATATGACCCACTCATCAATTTCTGCCTGATTTACTAACTGGATAAGCTCTCGAAACTTATCTGGAAATCTAGCTCCTAATTGTTCTTCAGTACATGCTATATCTATTTCTTCAGGACCAGGCTTTCTTGTAAATATCAACTTCCGCAATTCCTTCAATGGTGTGACCTCCATATAACTAACCTATTTGTACAAAACCGTTTTATAGACCTTTAATACATTTAACATTTCATTTGATTCTCTAGAATTACCTTCGGTGCGTAATCCAATGTGAAAAGAGGATTCCAAGAATTCCACTATAATTGGTTCTATATTTTCTATTAGCTCCAGTTTACATTGAAAAGGTAATTCTTCATGAATATTAGATATTAAATTAAACCTAAGTTGACTAGCCATACGGTCGAACCAAAGATAAAATATCATTCCATGATTCTCCGTAGCATTCTTTACCTGATCTCGTCGATTATCTAATACATCATTAATGAATTTAACATAATCAATGATATCTATTTGTCTTGCCATCTTCTGTTCTATTGATATCCTCAAGATCCTCAAAGTATTGTTTTGTATCCATGAAATAACTTTCCTTTCTTATCACACATCACAAAAGCAATGTATCAATGATCTGATGAAATTTCATTTTGTAATTATCCAATACATCTTTTCCATACCCGTTCATGAATTCTGAAACTTCTTCTTGTTTATCAGAATAGACCGTTAAACTCTTGATCATATAGTAAATATCCAAATAAGGATCCGAGCTTCCTGCTTCGCCAACATCTATAAATGCATTAAGGTCCCCATTATGAATCATGACATTCCCAGAACCGTAGTCACCGTGAGTGAAAGTCAATTGATCGTTAGTAGCTTTATTGCTTTCAAGAAAATCCATTAATTGTTCAAGCGTATGATCAGGAAACGAAGTGCGAACTGCCTCATTTACATCATCTATACGTTCTTCAATGTTTTTTCTAACCATCACTATTAAATTATCGGGGGAGAATTGTTTGAAGGGACAACCATCGATTTTTACGTCATGTAGCTTTCTCAATGCCTCGCCTAAAATAAAGCCCATACTTTTTTCTCCATCTTTTGGCTGATACTTAGAGGCAGCACATCCGTCGATATACGCCATTAACAAGTATTCTTTTCCCTGTTCTTCTTCGTAACAAATCACTTTAGGAACAGGGACTTTGCCCTGCATCCACTTCAATCTCTCAACTTCATCAAACAAACTCCCAGGGTATTCTCTACTTTTAATTTTAATTATGTATTTTCCGGAATGAGTCTCTAGCTTATGTACGGATTGATAGTGTCTTCCTTCATTTATGGGCGTAATGTTTGTAATTTCCCCAACAACATTAAGTATGATTTGTGGTAAATAGAGCGAATGGTCTATCTGCACAGCGTTACTAGTCTCATATCTTTTATACCACTCCAATAACAATTTACTAAACTTCGTTTGTTTATAAATAAAACTCTCTTTATATTCGTTATCAATAGCCTTAATTCCCATTCCAAAGTGATCATCTAATTCATGAATGATATATTCATAGATCTTTTCTTGGGTCGCGCCTTGTTTTAATAGATCTATTAATTGGATAGTAATACAATCATACTCGTCATCAGGTGCCCCTCCACCTATCAAACCTACAGGGTCCCATTCATTGACGAGTTCTTGAACTTGATCAAATATGTCTACGTACTTCATCTTCAGCCTTTTTATCTCATTGATTGAAGGGTGCTTTCACATGTTTACACCTCCACTTTATAGGATACTGTAAAAGTTAGACGCTCCATACTCCGCTAATGTTCCTTCTCTTCTAGGAATAAAAAAAAGGAATGGGATCATCGAGCATCCCATTCCTCTAAGCCATAACATATTTCACATAAATTTTGTCTTCATTCTATCCGACATCCACGAACACACATCCCACAAATCAGCGACAGGTTGATTCGTATAGGGTAGTGTGTGCATGTATCCTGGTGGTCCGAATTCAGGTGTAACAGTTGTATAAGCATGTCCTTGCTCCGTTCGAGATTTCAAGATTTGCCCCCACCACGACTCATGCGCCGCTAATTCACGGCTATACTCTGGAGCGCCAGGATGCGGTACTTGCGGGCCTTCCGCGTAGCCTACCCGGGCATGAATATGAATTGTTCGATCTATGGCAAGTTGTAAATGCTCAGCTTGATCTTCTAGCAGCGATTCACAGACACAGCACCAGTGGCTGAAATCAGCTGTTATTTTTAAATCAGGGATCGCATTAAGAAGTTTTGCCGTCGTCCACGGTGTAAACATGGCACGGTGCCGATGGGTCTCATGTCCGATTGGAATACCATACTGTTTCTCGACTTCAATCGCATGATCAAAAAATTGCAATTGACGCTCAAACTCCATACAATCTCGCGCGCTGTGAGAAATGATCAATTTCGGCTTCAAGGCTGCTGCAGCAGCAACTTGTGCACTAAAATGTTCTTCATGATTTCCCGATGTGCTAATGAGAGCAATATAATCGAGATTATATTCCTCAAGCAGCGATGCAAATTCCTTATGATGCTCGACCGGAATCCCACCTTCAACTCCTGTGTATCCTGCCGCTGCGATTTTTGCCAAGCTTTCCTTATAGGAATATTGCTCCATTCCCCATAACGACTTAAACATCCTTAATTCCATGTTGAACTCCCCCTCCTATACGCCCCACTCTTTACGTGCTTCCTTAACCGACTTCGAAGGTGTCTTCCCCCAAGCGTAATGACCCTTCGGCTTTATGCCAATCCAGCGCTCATCGACTGGTTCAGAAGCCAGTTGGTAACGCGTGTCTGAGCTTATCCGGAAGCCGTTTGTCGTATTGTTAAGTGAAGCATGCATCATAAACATCCCGAAGATAATCACATCACCCGCTTCAAATGCTGTTGTTGCCCACTGTCCACCGTACATGTCCACGATTTCTACCGGATCATCAGAGAACCAACCTGTTGCCACATTATCCCGATCGACATCCATTTGTCCGTAGGTTTGCTTAATTTTCTCGTAGTTTTGCGAGCCAAGCAGCATGGCAAGCGTACCAAGCTCAAGCGGAATATCACTAAAAGGTGTCCACATCGTGTAGACATTCTTCGTCCCGCGTCCCATGTAAACGTTATCATAATGTGCGCCCGTATTGCCTCCATTTGCAATCGCTCGTGGCCATTTGAAATCATAAGTCAGGACAGGCCCACCTAGAAGCTGCTCAAAGAACGAGAATACTTTAGGCGAATTCACAACGTTCAGGAAATGAGGGAACTCCTCTTGAAGATCAGCGGCGCTTCTTCCCCACATGCCGCCCTTGTTCTCAGGACCAATGATTCCTTCCTCAATCGGTGCATCAGGATCCAACTTGTCCGCTGCCTGCAAGGAACGAAGAAACTCCATTCGGGCCTCAAGCACCTCTTCTCGGTCGTGGAAACCACGAATCAATAGATATCCATCCTCCTGCAAGCGCTGGCGAAGCGCCTCCGTGTCATTTAAAATATCATTAGAGCTGCGTAGCTCTGTCAAATATGTACTACCCATTTCGAGCTCACGCTCGCCGATCTGTACCTTCATATTTATCTCCCCTTCCGCATTATATAAAATTTGAATATATTCAAAGTATAGGGAAGGAAGAGTACAAAGTCGTTAATGAAAACCGGACTCGATTTACGCAAAACCCGACGCCAATGTTATTCGATGATCTCAAGTTATTGAAAGGATTTCTTTCTCATCTTTCAACCATCTACCTTCGATCACTTTAAGTTCTCTGGATTTAGACCCTGTAATTTTTCAGGAATAAACAAGCCATCTTTACGGATTAAGATATCGTCAAACCATATTTCTCCCCCACCATAATCAGCCCTCTGGATATTTACAATATCCCAGTGTAACTCGGACCAATTCTCATTCCCTGGTGACCCAAGTGGAACACATCCAGGCGTAAGATGGAAGCTTCCCCATATTTTTTCATCGAATAAAGTATCTTTCATCGGTCTTTCAATATAAGGGTTCAGACCTATGCCGAATTCACCAAAATACCTTGCACCTTGGTCCGTATCTAATAATTTATTTATACGCTCTGTATCATTGGCTGTAGCTTTAACAATTCTGCCATCCTTCACTTCAAGACAGATGTTATCGTATGTAAAGCCTTCTTTTAGTGAGGGGGTATTATACGAAATCGTGCCATTCACCGATTCTTTCACTGGCATGGTATATACTTCTCCATCCGGAAGGTTCATGGTACCCGCATCTTTAATCGAAGGCATGCCCTTGATTGAAAAAGTTAAGTCTGTTCCCACCCCCTTGATTCTAACTTGATCGGTTTGATTCATGAACTCAACGAGATGATCCATTTCCTTATCCATTTTGGAATAATCTAAATTGCATACGTTGAAGTACAAGTCCTCAAAATCCTCTGTCGACATATTCGCCTGTTGAGCCATGGCATGGTTAGGATAACGAAGAATACACCATTTCGTATGATTATATCGTCTTCCATTGATGGGTTGAGCATAATGCCTTCTATACATCGCCATCTTCTCGGGACTAATCCCGCTTAACTCACTCATATTCTCCCCGGCTCTAATGAGTATATAAGCTTGCATATCATTCACTCTGTTTAATTCATAGGATGCCATAGCTATTAATTGTTCCTCGGTACAATCGATTAATATCTCTCTCAACAATTCATGATTATTAACGAGTAAAAATGGTACTCCAGAGGCACGATATGCCTGTCTCACCAATTCTTTAGCCAGAGGAATTTCCAAACCATCCACTTCAATTAATATTTTTTCTCCCGGTTGTAGTTTCACCGAATATTGGATGAGATTTGCAGCCAGTTGTTCCATTCTTGGATCTTTCATCCTTAGTCTCCTTCAGTCAAGCATATTATTCTGGCACTTCAATATGTTCAGATACTCTTGATTTCAAAATCTCAATTAATTCTTCATCCATAAACCTGTAGTCATCAGGAATATCGAGACAAATCAAACGTTTATTCATTAGTTTATTGGAGAATTTCTGTGTAAGCCGCTGCTTATGCTTCTTTTCCATTACAAAAATCAAATCCGCCCAGCCAACATGTCCTTCGGTTACCTTAATTCTAGCGCCATCTTCCGTACCAGCGGAGCGAACCTCATAGCCATTGTATCCATCAAAAATCTTCTCCGCAGTTAAACTGCGCCATTTGTTGCGGCTGCATATAAATAGTAATTTTATATCTTGTCACCTGCTTCTCTCAATAATATCTTGGGTGCATTCCCATAAGACCCTATCATTCTATCACACATAATTTTGGAATATATCTACATTTATTCATGCTTGAGAAACAAAAACAGTCCGTTCGCACACGAGGCGATCCGGACTGCTTGAAATACTATTCTTCTTATTCGTTAACAACTTATTAACTAATTCATCCTGATAATTACCCCTTAACACTACCTACCGTTATTCCCTTCACAAAATACTTCTGCAAAAATGGATATACCACCATAATTGGCAATGCACCCAAAAAGATTTGTGCGGTTCTCAGCGTCTTCTCACCAAAGCTCTGCATCGAAGCTAAATCCTCTACCGAAATGCTCTCTCGATTAGAGGAAGAGATCAGCGTAGACAAATAGGTCTGAAGCGGATATTTCTCCGGAGAGTTCATATAGATAATACCATCAAACCATGCGTTCCAATGTCCGATGATCGTGAACAGCAAGATTGTCGCAATCGCAGGCAGCGATACAGGTAAATATATTCGAAACAGTAGCGCTCCATGCCCTGCACCATCCATAAGTGCTGCCTCGTCCAAATCTTTCGGAATATTACGAAAAAAATTAAGTAGCATCACTACATTCCATACACTCAATGCGCCCGGAATGACGAGAGCCCAAATCGTATTCAATAGTCCGGCATCCTTGATGACCATATAAGTAGGAATGAGGCCGCCACCAAAGAACATCGTGATGACAAAAAACCACACGTAAACCGTCCGAGACTTGAAGTCTCTCGTTTCTCTGGATAAAGGATAAGCACATAATATACATAGCAGCATACTAATAACGGTACCAATAACAACACGCTGGACAGAAACCCATAGGGACCGAAAGAACTCCACTTTCTGACCTAGATATACGTAAGCATCCCATGTGAATTCTACAGGCCATAACCGGACGAGTCCAGCGACGGCTGCCGAATTCGAACTGAACGAGACGGCTAGTAAATGAATGAACGGAATAACGCCGAGCATGGTGATCGAGGCGAGGACAATTCCGTTGATGATCTGAAACGCCACTCTAGACATTGACGGTTTATAGTGCATGTATGACCTCTCCTCTCGTTAGAATATGCGGTAATTGGTAAATCGATAAGCCATATAATATGAAATAGATACCAAGAGAACGGATACCACAGATTTAAACAATCCAAATGCAGCAGCCGGGGAGAATTGCTGATCGATTAATCCCATCCGATACACCAGCGTATCGACAACATCCGCACTCTCATAGACCAATGGGTTATAAAGAAGCAAGATCTGCTCGAACCCAGCATTTAATACGGAACCTAGACTGAGCGTGGTGAGTAGTACAATAATTGGAACGATTCCTGGCAGCGTTATATTCAGAACTTGCTTCCATCTGCCCGCTCCGTCAATCTCTGCCGCTTCATATAAATTTGGATTAATCCCGATAATAGCCGCGAGGAAGATGATCATGTTGTACCCCATCCCCTTCCAAACGTCGGAACCAATCAAGATACCTCGAAACCAGCCCTTTTCTCCCATAAACATGATGGGCTCGGCTCCAAAATAAGCAAGAATGGAGTTTAAAGGACCCTGCAGTGAGAAAATCTCAAATATGACACCTGCCAGTATGGTCCAAGACAAGAAGAACGGTAAGAAAACACTAGTCTGAACCGTTCTGACCACCCAATTCCTTCTGATCTCCTGCAGCAGCAAGGCTACAATGAGTGGCACTAATAGCGAGAATATGATTTTGAGAACCGCGATTATTATCGTGTTCCATAACACCTGATAGAAATCCGGCATGTTGAAGATATACTCGAAGTTTTTGAACCCAACCCACTTGGAGTCAAAGAATCCTTTTGCCGGCGAATATTTCTGAAAAGCCATTACGATGCCAAACATAGGTCCATACGCAAATATCAGGGTAATCAAAACACCCGGAATCAGCATGAGATGGAGCGGCAATGTAGGGACTCTTCGTTTCGACTTTGGAGCAAGATCTGCTGGAGCTTTTGTTGTATTCAACATTCGTTCTTCCCTCCTATAACCGCAAGGGAGAGAGTCGATAATCCTACTCTCCCCTACTGTCTAACCGATGACTACTTGTTCTTGTACCATTCATTTACTTCGTCTGTGATATCGTCACCACCAAGCTTCTTCCAGCTATCTACAAATTTATCGAATTCACTGATCGGAGCTGAACCCATAATAATCTTCGTAAATGTCTCATCCATCATTTTATTGAGAGAGGTGCTTTTCTCCGTCATAGTCGGTGTGGCTGTACCATAGAACTCATTCATGACATGCGGCTTATCTCGTAATTGACGGGTTATTCCCCAGCCGCCGTTCTCTGCGACACGTCCTGCATACATGCCCCACTGCGACTCGTCTCCGTTCAAGTATTTCTTAGAAGATTCAAATACAGAAACGGATGTTGCATTGACAGATTCAAGTTTGTCCTGCTTATTCTTTAATGCTTCATTGACTTCTGTGTACGTTGTTTCCGTATTAAACGGATTATAAATCCGAGGCTGATACCAGTTGTATACATAGCCATTCTCTGCTTTAACTTCATCTTTGTATTGCGGCTTTTGTAATTCATGATAGAAGTTAGCCATTTTAATGATGGCATCTGGATGTTCGTATCCTTTACGTACCGCGTAGATGGAGCTTAGTCGCTGACTCGGAACCAAGGTTGCGCCTGGTTTTCCGTTGTAGGAAGGAATCGATACGGCTACCCATTCAGCATCCGGATTTTGTTCGCGGTTTGTGTTAAGCGGCCATCCTGGATACCACCATTCCCCAAACGATATACCAACTTTGCTAGCTACGATATCTTCAACCACTTTATCCATGTCCTTGAATGCAAACTCTTTGTCAATCAATCCTTTGCCATACCATTGATTTAAGCGTTCGAGTGCCACTTTGGTCTCTGGTTGAATCTCGCCTGCAATGAGAGCACCTTCCGCATTTTTGATCCACGCTTTCGGGTAAGCTCCCATGGAGTAGAAGAAGCCTCGTGTATCAAAGCCCCAAGAGATTAGACTCTTATGAAAAGCAATTCCGTAGGTATCTTTCTTACCGTTTCCGTCTGGATCTTGGTTCACGAAGGCTTCTGCAACCTTCTCCAGTTCATCTAGCGTCTGTGGCAAGCTAAGATTCAGCTTATCCAGCCAGTCCTGACGAAGCCATAAGATCTGAGCAGACATAAATGGATCTTCAAAGTTAGGAAGTGCTAATAGCTTTCCATCGCTTTTAAACATATCAAGCGTCTTGCCGCCATCCGCTTCCATATATCCCTTCAACTCTGGGGAAGCATACTTCTCGTACGCTTCCGACAAATCCTGAAGCATATCATCTTCTTTTAATTTCTCATAATCGGTGATCCCGATGGAGAACACGTCCGGTAAATCACCAGATGCGATGGACAAGGAGAATTTTTGCTGTGCTTGATCACTTGGTACTTGCCAGAGGAACTCGACCTCGATGTTCAGCATTTCTTTCAGCTTGGTTAGATAAGCATTGGTTGCTGGAGTAGTCCCTTTTGGTGTCTTCGGATCTTCTGGCTCTCCAAAACCAATCACTTGGGTTACCTTCACCGGTTCCGGGTACTTCCACAGTGGATCTGTCGAGATCTCCTGATCTTTATTGACAGCCGGTGTGTCCTTTGATGGCGCTGAAGCATCCTCCTTACCACCGCAACCAGCCAAAACGATGAAGATAACGGAAATAAGCATCGTCCAAACGAATCGTCTCTTTTGCAATAATGCTGCCATGTGAAGCCCCCTTTTCAATAATTACATGCAAAATGTCTACATAAATAAGCGTATTCTTTTATGAATACGCTTTCAATATCATTCTATTTACATTGCTTTCGATTTGTTTACCATCTTACTGTAAATGTGCTTCTCTGTATTCCTGAGGTGTTTGTCCGGTTAATTTTTTGAAAAAGGTAGTGAAATAAGAAGGCGAATTGAAACCAAGTCGGAAGGCGATATCCTGAAATTTCAGCCTCTCCTCTACAATCATTCTTTTTGCAACCTGAAGTCTTGTGTCTGTAATATACTCCGACAGATTGTGACCCGTAACCTGCTTGTAGTATCTAGATAGGTAACTCGGATTCATGTGTACCTGTTCGGCAATGCGTACGAGCGACAGATCATCATTCAGATGATCCAAAATAAATGCCTGTACCTTCTGCACCCAGCTCTCATGCCCATGATCCTTCTGAATATGCCCTACATCCAATATGGATAAGTGAATAGGCTCAGCAATACTAGACTTTACTTTGGTTTGCAAGCAATCCATCTCTCTCTTCCATGTAGCCCATGTCAGAGGTTTACTCTGAAATATGAAAGAAATTTCAAGCTTTAACAGAGCAAGAAATTCATCTTGAATATCCTCAAGGACCCCACGTAAATAATTCGTCAACTGATTCCAATCCATCTGCCCTTCTGGATTATGAAATGTCTTGTCCTCCGTTTGGGGCTGAATCAGCCACACAAATAAAGAATCCTGCGTAACGAATCCATTACTTCGAAGAAGCGGAGGTAACAGTTCATCAAACACATTTAATACATGTCCATAGCTCTGAATTCTGGCGTCCCAAGATATCTCATCTGTCCAGCAGGCATAGCCCATAAGTAGAATAAATGGAGCATTCGTTTGAATTTGCCACTTCCCTCCTCCTTTTTCCATCAAGGAAATGCCTGTGACTTGCTCTTCTAATAGTGCCTGAAGCCACTCTCTTGTCAGCAGTGGACGTAAATATTCCAGCTCCGTATGTACACGCTCCAGAATATTCTGTTTATTTCGCTCACCATCCAGCTCATCTATCACACTTTGAATAACACTTAATAAATGATCATCATGCTCTGTCTTCAGAATAAAGTGAGCAGCCCTCTTCTTCATGGCACTATAGATGTAATTAAAGTCGTTATAACCTGTCAAAAAAATAATGCGACACTTCGGCCAATAATGCATAATATCATCCGCCATTTCAAGCCCCGACTTCCACGGCATGTCAATATCGCTAATAACGATATCTAGTTTCGTTCTTTTCATCATATCCGCAGCTTCTTCCGAGCCGTACGCTTTGCATATATCTAGCTCATCCTTGTAACGAGCTGTAAGCAATTGCGATAAACCTTCCACGACAATAGCATCGTCATCGACAATCAATATTCGGTACAATGATGGAACCTCCCTTTGCGTTATATAGGCAGTGTTAGCTCTACACACATACCACCTAAGTGACTTCGACTGACCTGTAACTGACTTCTTCCTTCATACCGCAGCTGTAATCGACGATAAACATTAACAAGTCCAGTCTTCTCGTTCAAGGAACTAGGACTAGATAGCTGATAATTTAGATCCTCGATCGTTTTGTCCGAAAGTGACTTTCCACTGTCTTCCACACGTATCACAACCTCTTCTGACCGATGTTCCACCGTAATTAAGCATGTCTCATGCTTTCTTCCTTGTTCAAAAGCATGTTTGAATACATTCTCAACAATCGGCTGGATAATGAGGCGTGGTACAGAAATATGTGCAATTTCTTCTGGTAGTGGTTCAATGCCAATATGTACCGAACGTGCAAAACGAATACGCTGAATATCGCAATAGACTTCTGCATGCTCATACTCTCGCTCTAACGGGACTTCATCATTCCCGCTTCGTGTAACAAATTCATAGAAGGTGGCAAGCTTCTGTGATAACTCTGCGGCTCCTTCCATATCCTCCGCCCTGCACATACGATACACATTATAAAAACTGTTATATAAAAAATGAGGATTGATCTGAGATTGCAGTTGACGCAGTTCAGATTGTTGAAGTAGCATCTTGTGCTCATAATTGAGCTCAATTGAAGCATTTAATTCACTCCGCATCCGTTCAAATCTATCATTTAGATAGGTAAACTCATTGGCCGGGAATGAAGAGACCATGGATAACTCTTGCGGGTTCATTTCTATTTTTCTAAACGCACGAATTAAATGAAGTAACGGTCTATGAATCATTCGGTTGACCGACATAGCAAAGATGACAATGATGATTAAAGCACCGACCGTAACCGCTCCAATTAGCCAATTGTATTTGCTAATTACACTAGTAATTTCTCTCTCATCAATATATGTATACAGCGTACTTCCTAATGAATTAATTCGATTGTAGAGTACGAGATAATTTTTGTCCTGATAGGTTATTTCAAACTCCCCGATCTGCCACCTGCCATCGTTCTGATCCAGCATATGCTTCGCAATCTGATTTTGTATATCATATTGCTGAGTGGAACTAATAATAGAATAAAAGTGATCATCCGCTAAGAAAAAGCCATTATTCCCTTGCTTCGATACAACATTCTCAGATAGAGTGAGCATATTATTCTGAGGAATCTGGATGAAAGTGGTGATGGTTGCGTTCTTCGATGTCTCTACGAAATACATTTGTCCGTAATAGATATAATAAGGTTTCTTCTGCGTTATTGCCATTTGGCGAATTTCATCCCACTTACTACCGGAGGAGAACGCACGAACCCCGTCCCCGAGCGATACAACGCGCCCGAGAGGCTCTATATATACCGCAACATCTCGCACAAATTCGCTAGAATTCCCTATACTCTTCATGGTATCCTGAATCTCTTTCGTAAGCATCAGTTCCTCATACTTGGTCAGGGTGCGCGCCTTGAAACTGAGTTCCTCCAATTTAGGATTCGTCATGAAGACGAGATGCTGATTGCGTATAAACGTAATTTGATTGTTTAATTGATCTCGATAATAATTCACCTTTTCTCTTGTCGATTCGAAAAGCTTCTCTTTCATATATGAAACCGCATTCATATTTACGATGATTGTTGTTGCAGTTATAGGAATCACCAACGCAGCAAAGACAATAATCACTTTTTGATAAACTTGCAGGTTCCATCTCTTCATCTTGTGAACCTCCGGACGTATTTTCATGTGTGCAAAAAAGCCGCACTGTTGGATAGTGAAGTGCAGCTACATCATAATTACCTATAGTTTCTTGACCGATTCCTTAATCGTCACCCTATTCTCTTGATCATATATCTCATATATTTCAAAAGTACCTTCTTCAAAAAACAAAGGGAATCTTCGTTTAAACCAATCTTGCATTGGATAATTCATAGCTTCTTTGATCGGTATCCATTCCAGTTCACCTTCAGGAGGATTCTGTAATAGCTCTCCCTCGAATGAAGTGGCCACATAATTAAATACCATATACCTGAAATTCTGTTTCGGGTCTACAAACTCATCAAGTCCTTTATATATAAGATCTGTTACTCTAAGTCCTGTTTCTTCCCAAACTTCACGTATAGCCCCTTCGGTAAGACTTTCTGGAAAGTCTACTTTCCCTCCAGGCCCGATCCACCCTGGAAATCCCTTACGGTTGGGTCTATTCACTAATAGAACCTTATCTTCGTCCTTTACCAAACACATGGTGTACATAGCAACTTTTACATCTTGAGGGTTCTGAGTCATTGAGTGCTGCTCCTATTCTTATGCATAGAATTTAGTTCATTTAAAAATCCACCATAGCGCTATATCCGCCACCCTTATAAAATAGATTAGTTTCTGTCATTTCGTCTAGATAACCTTTAATCTCAATATTAGGATTTTCGAAGTCAATTTTATTATTTCCTTCATACATTTCCTTCGCAGTATATACAGTAAGCATTACTTCTTCTCCGGGCTTAATATGAAGTTTATTCTGCTTCGCTTCAATTTTATAGTCATTGCTCTTAGATCCATTTTCAATTTTTATAGGAAAACTTAAATAGACATTATTCTGAACAATCGTATATTTAGAGTTATTCTGTAATCTTAGTGTGAAGCGTGTTCCATCTCTATCTTCTTTTCGTTCCTTTAACACGAGTCTTATATTGTTTATTTCTTCAGAGATGATTTCCTCCTTATTGCTACAGCCTACATTCATCAGTAAACATAAGATGACAAGAAAGAATAGTGATATTCTACTTATTTTTGAAATCGTGATAATCATCTTTCATCTCCTTCACTTTTCTATAACCCTACCACAATATCCCACTCAATCCCTCCATATTACGCGTATTCTTGCACTTCGTAAACACTACTTTCCTCCTGAGAGGGTATCCCTCAAAGACAAAAAAGCCGCGACTAGCACGGCTTCTTACCTAATACACTTCCAAATCCCTTATCTTCTGTCTCATTTGTTCTTGATGACAAGCAAATTGCTTATGGCGATGCCCGTTAGCACCAGAAGGATGTGGGAATCCCCATAAACACTGGTCAGTATTCAACTTTCCTAACTCCACAAGCTGCTGCAGTGCACTCTCCACTATTTTTCCCAGAGGAATTATAAGCAAGGGCTTGATCTGGCTCAGTTCTTCACATATAGAGGCAAGTGCTGCCTTTTGTAGAAAAGGATTCGTTAAAAGATGAGGATGTGCCCCACTGTAATTACTCTTCTCAACAAACACTGGAAACCGAAGTATTGATGTCGTATGTACAAGTGTCTGTTGTTCCTGAAACAATGCATCACAGCTTGAGATGTTCAGAAATCGATGAAGATCAATTCCATTAAGCATATGGATCAGATTCAATCTCATCGTACCTGCAAATCTTGCAGCTTCCTTCGCTGCTCTACATACTTCCTCATCTGATAATCCCTTTTCCAAGGCTGTTCTTGCTTCCAGTATTGCGGTTCTCATCTGTGTAAATCCAGGCGTTAATCCAACAATCATCACCTTAGCGGACGAATTAATGAACTCATTATGTGGTGCATAATACATTTCAAGCTTTCCGCTTTGAGCCATTAATAACTCATCTACGAGCAAATCATCTTTTACCAAGACCCTATCCTTAGGAAGCGCAAGTATTGCCTGTTTATACTGTTGTAAATGGGTCGAGATCAGCATTTATGTGCACACATCCTGCTATGAATGACTTATACTCTTTATTCGTTTAGGGAATAATTCCACCTGAGGTGTTGAAAAACATGATTATAAAAATATTATCCGTCGCATTGTTATCCTTTAATCTTTATTTTCAGAATCCAGATCAAACCATCGTGGAGATCTTTGATGTTAAGCAAGAAAAAGTAATAAAGCAGCGTCCTTTAACGCATGAACTTGAGAAATCAATCCTAACATTACTTCAAGCTTCACCTGCCGTGCATAGTGGCTTTTCGATGGATCCGAAAGCTGGATTGATCTTGCATGTGGAATTCAACCATCCGGTCAAGTTATCATCTGACATCTACCCTGACTTGGTTAAGGAAGCTTATCTCTTCCTTGAAAAAGGAGTGAGGCCAAAGGCTCTGTTATTCTTCAATACGAACAAGAATATGTTAGTCGTGCTTGATGGAGACAGTGAGCAGTTTATTAAGAAGAATGGCTTGTAACTAAAATCAACACCTAAAATCAATACCATGTCGAATCCACTAACTAGAGTCATTTCACCTTATAAAAATACGGTCCGCACATCGATTCATGGGTATTTACGTAAGTCCAAGTGAACTCTCTATCAAATAAATAGATATCTTGTTCATGATCAAAAATATCTGCGGTTAAATCCTTAGCGTTTTTGTACATGTAAACTTCAGGGGATCTCTGATACATGACATAGATCTCATCTTTGGCTATATCATCAAAAGCTATCCTAGCTTCATCCCCCATTAGACAAGCTTGTTGTTCATAACTGAAGATATGCCACCTGAATTGGTCATAGTGTATCGCTTCTCTGATCACATCGCAAACGTTCTGTGCAAATGTATTGTCCCATTGATTAATGATCTTCTCAGATTCATTAGAGTCTGGTAGCACTGAGATGAGTATTCCTTTATGCTCTAGGTTCTTCTTGAATTGAATCTGATTATGCATGATCGTTTCAATCCAATACATCTTATGGAGCTCTTCATCGTGTAACTTGTCAATGATTTGATGGATCTTATCTCTCATCATACGAACCTCCCATATCACTACTTCCTACCTTAGTGCTCATTAAATCTTTATGCCGAAGATCATTAATCAACAAAACAATATTTATGAGTAACAAAGCTATCGTTATACCAAAGCATACAATAAACATATCCTTAAAATCACTAACAGAAAACAATAAAAACTGACCCGGTATTAGTACAAAACATCCAATAGGAAAAAGGTAGTGAATAACCGTTATAATCTTTCTTCTTCGATTCGAGTCACGCTCAATCATGATGTTGATGAATAATGATACGAAGATGGGTACAGGCACTAAAGCAATTAAAGTATATAACCTATATCCATCATTCGGACTGTTATCTGATACGAATAGAAATAGATCCATATATAAGTACAGCACATAACCAATAGCTGCAAGTAGCAAGGAATGAGTAGCTATTTTTAATCTTAGATTCCTAACGTTCAAATTGAAATCCCCTTCGCTAATTCATTACCTCCTAATGTATTAAACTAACGAATTGAATACAACTATGATTCATAAGAAAAACGCCCAAATCGGATCTGAGCGTTCAAAAAAAACATCTTATGTGACTAACCCTCATTCACTTCACTAACGCAACGGCTTTTCCTACTTCAAACACTTTACAATCATCAACCAGCCGCTCGGAGTGATGCATAAGCTGATTGCGATCAAATAGCTCTTCCAGCTCCTCTTTACTATGCCAGGTCCATCCTGCTGTAGTTGCTAGGTATGATACATAGCTATCATTATATAAGAAGACGACCTTCTTACTGATCCGGTAAAGCTCTTTCAGCATGATTCCAATAAGCGGTTCGCTAAACATCCTGAAATAGTCAGTGACGATAATGACATCAAAGTGTTTGGAAGGATAGAGTGTATCTACCCCGAGAAGATAGACAAATTCTTTCTCGGGCCATACATTTGTATAACGCTCAAGCAATCTTTTATTCTGCAAAAAAACATGAGATACACCGAGTTCAGACAGCATCGCATGACTATCTGCTCCAATAACAGCGGTTCGCTCTGCGTCTTTCAAATACTCACCGTTCAGAAGCTCAATTAAACGATCACTATAGGCTGGAATATAATAATGAGCTACTAACCGATTAAACTTCGCCATAATCAGATCAAAATGCATATCTGCTGAATACGGATAAATCTCCGTGTCGAATGTACGATGCTTCATATGCATTTTTTTACGATTCAAGTAGCTTGACCTAATCTTCTGATCGATATTATCGTCTGAGGGATGCGGAAGATGTAGGGTATAAATATCATCTGTCGCATACATCAACGCTTTGTGCATGTGAAGCTGATACGAGAAATCCGTATCCTCCGCTCCCCAACCTTT
Source organism: Paenibacillus sp. FW507-14B1B (assembly GCF_058781425.1). Lineage (NCBI taxonomy): Bacteria > Bacillati > Bacillota > Bacilli > Caryophanales > Paenibacillaceae > Paenibacillus > Paenibacillus sp. FW507-14B1B. Next base: position 586,751 of record NZ_JBYSWS010000002.1, read on the forward strand.
CAGCGTCTCATCAAAACCGCCTGTTTGAAGCACAATATCCCGTGAAGCGCATACGACTCCTCCCCATCCCACCGACCATGGAGCATCCATCCGATTCAGGTCATGGTCCACCAATTCAAAATGTGAGGTTCGCATATCCTCCCATGCGGGATGATACTTCAACTGTTCACATACTGCAGCCAGATTTGAAGGTGTAATCTCCTCGATCACAGACAAATCGTCTTTACTTGGATCCGTAAATGCGCCCATGATATAAGGGTAGAGCACCGTGTTCTTACTCTCTCCAATCCGATTCACAACGCGTTTGATGAAGCATTCAGGAATAATAATTCCGCAGTCGAGAAAAACCAAAATGCTGCCGCTACTCTCTCGAATACCTACATTTCGAGTCCTTGACCTGCAAGAATGTTTATTGCGTTCGAGATAAAGATATTTGAGATTTGGGATCTTATCAGCATAAGAATCAATAATATTTTTGACAGGCTGGGTTGATCCATCGTCGATTACAACCACCTCAAGTGCGACTCCTATATCGATCTGGTGCGCAATGAAATAAAGTGATTGCTCTAGCTGCTCCATTTTATTGTACACAGGGATAATGATTGAAACATCCAACATGCTCAATCCCTCCTATCTCTATTTACTTGCGAAGCTCCTCGATAAGCTGTGTAATTAATGCCTTATCTGCAATCAACATCTCCTCGAGTGAGTTCACAAGTGGATGCAGTATGTCTCTATTGTTACTCATAAAACCTTTAAGCATGAGATTGCGATAAGTGTAAGACCGCTTTTCAAGACGCTTGGCCTCTTCTAAGAGTGGGGTCTCTTCTTCTAGATAGCCCAGCTCCTTCAGATATTCGATCCGTGCAACCATCATTTTCTTATGTTCCCACAAGATATGAAGCTGTCTTACGTCGAAGTTCAATTCACCTTCAATCACGCGTGTTATGAACTTCTGGAGGTAAGGGTAAATCTCAACTCCAAAGTAACCCTCCACGGGCTGCTGTTGTATCCGAAGACGCTCAGTAGAGTTTCTGCCTTCCAAGTAATCACTTAGCACATCAATGATCAGCTGTAGGTCAAAATCAAATCTACCCACTCCAGAACCATATTTACTGCTCTCGTAATCTAAAGGCTCCAACCTTTTTATCGAATTGATTAGTGACTGTGTTGATTTACCTTGAGATAGATACGCCTGTTCAAATTGTTCAAAAGTAACTTCCTGCACTGTAAACTGACGATTCTTATCAAAGATAGCAACATGGTAGATTTGCCGGTCCAGATCAAAACCGTAAATAAATATGTCATGAACAAAATGATTCTCCTGATAACAAATCGAATTGTGAATATAGAATTCATCTACATATGTTACGACATAATAGTTATGTTCGAGTTGGTTAATCAGATAACGATGAATATCAACGCCTAGCTGATCAAGCAACACTTTATCGGAGTGCTTATATTGCAGCCAAGGCATATTGTTATATGCAATCATTAAATCTGGATAGAAATCCAGTCGATATTCTTGTAGATCATTCAAATAATGTTTGGATATAAATAATTGAATATAACTGGTATGAATCCAAGGCTTCGCATAATCATAAGGCTGGAGAATACCTAACACATAAGCATGGCCCAAAAATCCATATACCTGTGGCATCTCAAATGGCAGTTTAACACTTCTCATCGTCTTATCCGTTAGTACGGACTCCATATCCACAATATTCATGAGACTAACCTCCATAAGCTTGGACTACATTATTGGAATTTTAGTAGGATTCTGGATCTGCAAACATCCGTGTACAGCGGTTGCACATCATCAGATTGCTTGTTCTCATGTAGTCACGGAATTTGGTAGCCCGTTCTCCCTCCCACATCTCCGTAAATGAATGTTCATAAATATTGCCGTATTTATAGTCCGGTAAATCCACACATGGGTAAACATCACCTGTACGGCGGATAACCATCTCATGCCATGGAGCCACACACTTAGAACGACCAAAGACATTCTCAATGTCCGTATAATAATCGTGAATATCAATATAGTGGGAGGAATCGATGCCTTCATCGGCCCATAGTTCTTCTAGTTCTTTTTTCAAAAGCTGTGTATCCATCGGAATCGACTCTTCAACAAAGCCTTGCCATGCTGGAGATACATCACAATCCAGATCATGCTTCATCTGAGTCGCATATGCGCGGCCTCGATCGGGTGTGGTGAACAGAAGTGGTGCCAAATTCACAGACAGATCACGTCGTGAAGACCAAGGATTCCGAGGATCATGAAGTTTAACATCTGTACCTTGGAAGCGTTCACGGAGCGCACTCATAAATTGCTTAATACTAAGATAGTTAGAAGGTGAGAGAACCATTGTAATATGAATGAAAGGGAACATTTTTTTACGCTTACGCTTTTCTTCAATGAGTGATTCGATGTTCTCACAGATCTTCTGGAAACTTCCCTTTCCACGAATGGCATCATGGAATTCTTCTGGCCCATCAATAGAAATGTTCATCCCTACGATGTTCTCCATAATAAACTCAACCCGGTTTTTGATTAACGAGCCATTGGTCAACAGATACACATTCGCCTTACGCTTTCTCAAATGTTCAACCAACTCTGTAAAATGCTTATACAGCATCGGCTCCCCACCTGTAATGATGACGCCAAGATTTTTGTTGATTGCGGTTACCTCATCAAGGAATTTCTTAAGTACATCGATATCCAGCTGCTCACGGATCGCTCGTTGCGGCTCTTTCAGAGCCCAACCTGTCTCTCCCCAAATGTGGCAGAAGTTGCAGCGATAATTACAAAGCTCGGATGGGAATAGTGTCAGTTGTTTAATTTCGGGTGCTAGATTGAGAACGTGTTCTTCTAGAGCCACCCCTCCAAGTTTTCCTGCTTTGGTTAGCATGATGTATCCCCTCCTATTGTTCTTCCTCATTCTGGTTCAGGCTAATATAGTTCATGATCTGATTAATTGTGCTAAAGTTACGAAAATCTAGATCCTCGTCATCCCACGACACCCCAAACTCCATCTCTGTTGCAATCACAAGCTTGATAAAAGTTAGGGAATTAATGCCCAGAGAAGATAAGTCATCGTCTGGTCCACATTGTTCTAGCATGCTAGGATCATCTACATTCTCCCTCAACAGATCCATCACTCTATCTCTTAATTCATCCTTTATTTCAATTGCCATACGTTTTCCCTCCTATTATTGTTGTTATATGAACCTATATAGGTTGAAGCTCGTTAAAAAGTTCAGATAGGAACTGTTGCTCTGCGATAAGCAATTGCTCCAATCTCGCATGCATTGCTTCGATTCGTACATTCTGGTAGATAGGCGCATAGAAGAATCGAACGATCCCTTTTCGAATGGTTTCCCAATGCTCTACACAGGTAGAGTGCCTACTAAGAATTGAAGCTTCCTCACCGTATAATGCCGTCAGACGATATCCTTCAACTTGTTTAGCATTGAGAATCTGATTAAGCATTTCAATGATCGACTCCGTATGAAATTTAAGACTGACTTCGCTAAAGCTCACCTTGATAAACCAGGATACAAATTCCTGTAAGACATGCATGCTTTCTTGCAGACGTGGACGGTTATAGGTCAGATTCATTTCGAATTGTTGCTTTAACTCGTGGATACTAGTCTCGCTGTATAAAGAATCAGCTTGATGTTGTTGAATGATATAATATGCAGCTCGGTGCTCTGATTCCTGATAGTATGTTTCATAACCTTTGCAAGCACGGACGAGATCATTAAATGCAATTAAGCAGGGCTTGTAAGTTAGATTCTCTCGCCGATCGTGCTCGATAATATGGAACATCTGAGTGCCTTCATCAAAGCCATAAACCAATATCGTATGATCCACATGCTGCTTCTGATAGGCATCCGCACGGAAAGGGATCTCGTAGCAATCCACCCATACGATAACAGGGTTTCCTCGGCTTATGTTTTGAACGAGTACCGTTTCGATTTCTCCAAAATCGAATTCGGTCTGGAGGGATAGATTCATCTCTGTAAACAAGGTATTTTGCGGCCTAATCTCCTCATATCGAAGCTCATACCCTTCATCTGCCTCATCGACATCATTTCGATGAAATAGGAGTAGATCATTAATCAGATACGGAAGGATACTCCCTCCAAAGTACTTAACTACAGGAAAAAAAGAATTATAAAAGCAGTTCCGATAATAGAGATCGTTAAAAGGTTCAATATTAGCTAGAATGACCGATTGTTGGGATTCGTGAAGATTATCATGTGTCCACTGCGTGACTACAGCAGGATTCTTGGATATGTTTGTTTTAACAAGGGGATCAGATCCGCTGGTCGGCACTTCTAGATAAGCAGCTATCTCCCGAATGGATGAGTACTGGTACAGGAGTTCTGAACTAAACGCAAGTCCGATTTGCTCTAACTCAACTTCAACTCGTATAGCAAGAATGGAGTTACCACCAAGCTCAAAGAAATCATCATCCAGATCAACTTCCTTCACACCAAGCAATTCTCCCCATAACGTTGCTAGTTGCATCTCTAGGGCGGTGTATGAGTTGTCTTCCTTACCTTTTAGATTAATTCCAACATACATATCATCGTCTACTGGATCGATCCAGCAACGCAGCGCTTCAAAAGGATACACAGGAAGATGCAGCTTCGTGGATGCCTTCCCCTCGTATAACTTCTCAAAATTCACATCAGCGCCTTGGACATAATACTGGGCAAGCTGTGCAAGTATCCCTTTTTCGTTCGGAGATGCGGTTGAAGCAGCTTCATGAAACAGCACATTTACCGACTCACTAAGAGCTTTAAGTTCGTCTGGTGTCCTCAATCTGTGGTTTTGATCCTCTTTTCGATGGCTTGAAATGCGATACTCATTGTAAAAAATCCCGCTTTCTTTTGCTTCCCAAGGTTGATCAAAACCTACTTCTAATGCAGTTTTCAGCTTGGTCATCAAGTTCTGAATTCCATCCGCAAGGATTGCCAATCTGCAAGTATAGTGACCTCGCCCCGTATTGGCTGTGAAGCATATATCCGTAAATCTTTTATCAAGTTCAGGTAAAGCACACACATAGGTTTGGATGAGTCGCTCTAACGAAGATGTACTCTTCGCTGATAAGACAAACAACTGCTCCTCATGTTCTGTGCTAAATTGAGCCTGATCTGCAACTTCTGAAGGGGATTCCTCTAACACTAGATGACAGTTCGTTCCACTAAAACCGAATGAACTTACGCCGCACCTTCTTGGATAGGCCCCTTCCTTTTCCCATGACTCCAAACGATCATTCACATAGAGCGGAGAGTTCTCAAAAGGAATATTTCGATTCGGTCTCGTGAAATTTAATGTCGGCGGCAGCATTTTATACTTAAGCATTGCAATTGCCTTTGCAAGTCCGGCCACGCCTGAGGCTGCATCCAGATGCCCTACGTTAGTCTTAATCGATCCGATGGCACAGAACTGCTTACGATTCGTGTAGTGACGGAAAGCCCTGCGTATTCCATCCACCTCAATCGGATCACCCAATTTCGTTCCTGTACCATGGGCTTCGATGTAACCTATCGTTTCCGGGTGAATCCCCGCATCCTTCCAAGCCTGCATCAGCAGCTTCTCCTGTGAGGCTGCATTCGGTGCGGTCAGTCCTACGGATGTACCGTCTTGATTCATCGCACTACCCCGTATAACCGCATGAATAGGGTCTTTATCCCGAACAGCTTTCTCCAAAGGTTTCAGCAGTAAAGCAACCGTCCCCTCCCCCCAGACCGTTCCATCTGAACTGTCATCAAATGCACTTGTCTTTCGATTGGAAGATTCAATACCAATCTCGAACAATCCATCTACAGGCATGAGGCATACCTTTACTCCGCCTGCAATAGCCATGTCACACTCCTTATTCCGGAGCGCCATACAGGCGAGATGAACGGCAACAAGAGAGGAGGAACAAGCCGTATCTACTAGTAATGATGGACCTTGCAAATCTAGCAAATACGCAATCCGCCCCGCGATAATGGAAGGGGTATTACCCGTGCTTGCCATTGGAATCTGGGATGGTTGATTTCTCGTAATATACTGGCCATATACTGGCCAATCTGCGTACCCGATGTAAATTCCCGTTTTACTACTCTGAATTCGATTTCCTCCATATCCTGCATCTTCAATTGCTTCCCATGCTGTCTGCAGGAATAGACGCTGATTCGGGTCCATTAAGGCTGCCTCTTTAGGTGAGAGATTAAAAAATCTGTAATCGAATTTATCGATATCAGGTATAAATCCACCATGACTATAATGAATACTGTCCTCCTGAAGCGGGGTAAAGGTACGGATAAAACCCAAGCTGTCTTGCTGACGTGATTCGGGCAGAGGACCGATAAATTCTCGACCTTGCTGCAGGTTGTCCCAGAATTGCTGTAAGTTATCGGCACCTGGCATTTTTAAGGAAAGGCCTATAATCGCAACATCCTTAGACTCAGGTGGCTGCTGCTCCTCCTTAAGCGTTCGAAGTAGCTGCAGGGCAACCTCCTCATCCAATTGTCCACTAGCAACATGGTCGAAGATCTGACTTGCTAATTTATCCATGTGCTACCTCCATCCCGCGATAAAGCTGGGTCGCTCGCTCGGAAGATAATTCTCTCTGCTTCACTTGCTTCAGTAGTTTCGTCAGAGCTTCATTCAAGGTGTCCGAGGCGATAATCTCAGCGGAAGGCTCATCTGTTTGTTTCTTAAGCAACACAACATCATAAAGATAGTCCGTTATCTTGGCTACCGTTGGATAAGAGAACATATCCGCTACCGTGGTCAGTCCAGGAAATACCTCATCAATGTAATGATGTACACGTGTGATCAGGATGGAATCTCCTCCGATCTCGAAGAAATTCGCGTGAATATCTAACGCTTCATAGCCAAGCACTCGTTTCCAGATATCAATCACTTCTTCTTCAAGCTCACTTCGTGTTCCGGTCCAGTGGTCTGCTCCTGTATCCATTCCACCCGATGGTTCTGCTGAACGAAGATCATTTAACTGCGAGCCCTTCGACATGGATGAATTCAACAGCTGTTGAACCTGTTCGGATGGACGGAACGGCAGCCGATCTCCTAAGGCGAACAGATGGCTTCCTCGATTCCAGTTACCGACAATAACCTGCTGGATCGATACTGTATTAGCTGCACGGAGAAGATGTCCGAATGCTTCTATTCCAGCCTCCTGAGGCATGATACAGAACATTTCCTTCGACTCATCAATCTGCTCTATCCCCGCTACACCTGATTGCTGCCAAGCCGGCCAATTTATTGTCAGGGTCCGTAATCCCAGGCGGTTTCGATAGGCCGAATATCCGTCCAAATAGGCATTACCTGCCGTGTAGGGACCTGACCCGATCCCGCCAACTAATGTAATTGCTGAGGAGAAGAGGACGAAGAAATCAGGCTTGTCCTGCCGTGTTAAATGATCCAGTAGCCAAGTACCTGTCATCTTGGAAGCAGTGATCTTTCGCAGATCTTCTTCTGACAAATGCTTAAGCAGATTCCCTTCGGACACTCCAGCTGCATGAACGATCCCTGCAATTCTGCCATGCCTTTCTCTTAAAGCGACGAGTGCATTGTTCAACTGATCTTCATTAGAAATATCCGCTTGGATGACTTCAATATGCGCCCCTGCATCTTCCATCTCTTGAATCGCATGTATAGCACGAGTCGTTCTCATGTCCTGATCGGTCTGACCCCATTCAGCCCACTGATCTCTTGGTGGCAATGGTGTCCTTCCAATTAAAGCTAAGTGAATATTCCCTTTCATTTCTTTTACAAGATGTGATGCCATCAGAAGCCCTAAGCTGCCAAGCCCTCCTGTTATTAGGTATACACCACCTACATCTAGAGAACTCTTCGATACGTATTTGCTCTCTTGATTAGAATCTTCCTCCTCAAGCCTCAATACATCGACTCGCTCTACATATCGTTTGTTTTGACGATAAGCCGTCCAATATTCATTGGAGGCACCTTCAAGCTCATTACATAAGCATTGTACGAGGTCGGATTGTTCGTCCACATCGATCCAGCGCACTTTAAAATTCGGGTTCTCCCAACCAACAGCTTTACTTAGTCCAATCATGGCAAGTTGTTCAGGACGAACCATCGTCTGCGCAGTGCTCACTTCATCCGCATAGGACGTCACCAGTGTCATGGCAATAGACTCACGCCCCCCCTGTTCTGCTAAGGCATGAAGTAGTCGGTAGAGTCGATACATCGTTTGATTCAAACCATGCTCATACGCCTCGATCGATTCACTTTCGTTATCCATAACAACAAACCGTAAATCCACAATATGGAGCGCTTGGTCATCATCCCTCTTCAATACATCAAGCAAAAGTCGCTCATAATCCTCGATTTTGTCACGAATCATAAATTTCATCTCATCGATTGGATCATAACGATCACCCATTACGCCCTCTATAATCGTTGATCCTTCTGTGATCCAGCGACTAATGAGCGGGCTACTATCTTGATGAGCTTCAGTTAAGAGAAGAATGGTCCTTCTATTATGGGGACTTATTCGATTCATCTCGGGTAAGGGCTCATGAAACCATCGCCGCGTGTGATAAAAGAAGCTTGGTTCTTGATGGCCCTCTTTCAGCACTCCTTCGCCAGTATCACTCGGTCTAAGTGTAGGACGAACTCTACCTTTCAATGCTGTATCCTTCAGGTTCACCCAGCACCGATTCTGATTGAATGGATAAGCCGGAAAGCTAATCCGATTTCTAGGAGCTTGTCTATACAGACGATTCCAAGGAATACTAGCCCCTCGTACGTAGAGCCTTCCCAGTTCTGTGCAAATCGACCGACTATCCTGATTAGAGGACGAACATGTCTCAAGGACACGATCCAAACGTATACGAATCGTTTCTGATTGTGATGGATCTCTATCTATTACATCTGCATACAGGGAGCACATCTCTTCTTCTTGTGAACGATCTTGGATAGCCTGGAATCCAGCATTTCTTAAACTCCTTAGCTCATCGATCAACTCATCCACACAGGTGGCTGCGATAGCAATACGATACTTGTGATGTCCTCTTCCTGTGCTGAGTGTATAGCATAAATCCTCATAATCAATGGATGGATGTTGCTCGAGATAATCAAGGCTTTCAGCCACATAGACCTCTAAGACTGTCTCTGTCTGCGCAGATAATACAAACAACCGATAATCACCATGAAGTGTATTCAATCGTAAGCGCTTCGCAGGAGCTTCCTCCACGATGACGTGACAGTTCGTGCCACTAATTCCGAAGGAGCTTACCCCACATCGACGAGGATGAAGGCCATCCTTCCATTCCTTAAACTCATCGTTTACATAAACAGGAGATTGTGCAAAATCAATCACGCGGTTAGGCCGCTCAAAATGAAGGGTCGGATAAATACATTTATTTTTGAGCGATAGAACTGCTTTGAGTAGGCCTGCGATACCTGCTGCATTATCTAGATGACCGACACTGCTCTTAAGTGACCCGATCGCGCAAAACTGCTTCTTGTCTGTAAAGCGCTTGAACGCTCGGCTAAGCCCCTCCACTTCAATGGGGTCACCCAGTTTCGTAGCCGTTCCATGTGTCTCGATATATCCAATCGTCTCCGGATCAATACCAGCCCGTTTCCATGCATCTACAATGACAGCTTCCTGGGCTTCGGCGTTCGGAGCTGTAATGCCAACAGAACCCCCATCCTGATTCAAGGCACTTGATTTAATGACCGCATATATGTGATCACGTGATTCAATCGCCTGCTCTAGCGGTTTAAGCATCATTACGACTACACCTTCACCGGTTCCTGTCCCATCTGCTCGATCATCGAATGTTCTAGCCCTTGATGTCGAGGATTCAATGCCAACCTCATACTCACGAATTGGGATTAGATGAAGCTGAATACCTCCTACAATTGCGGTATCACATTCCCCACTGCGAATGGCCTGACAAGCGAGATGAACCGCTACCAACGAAGAAGAACAAGTCGAATCGACAATAAAGCTTGGTCCACGAAGATCCATTAAATAAGACAAGCGGCTAGCAATGATCGGGCGTACATTTCCCGCCATCGACAGGGGTACAGCCTCCGGCTCCATTTGTCTAATCAACTTCAAGTAGTCTGCATCTGAACCATAACCGGCATATACACCTGTTCGGCTTCCTTCAAGTTTCCCCCCACCATAACCGGCATCTTCGATTGCACGCCAAGCTGTCTGCAAGAACAAACGTTGATTTGGATCAAGTAAGCTTGCTTCACGCGGTGAGAGTTTAAAAAAGGAGTAATCGAATTTGTCGATCTCATCCAGATATGCCGCCTCTCCGAAAGCCAACTCTTCTGGTTCGTTCCCCATCGCTTTGAAATACAATTCTGTATCTTGCCTACGTTGAGAAGGAATTGCTCTAATACAATCCCTCCCTGTCTTCAGATTGTGCGCAAATTGATCAACCGTATCTGCCAGCGGGAGCTTCACTGAAATTCCTATAATTGCGATATCCTGATGCGAGGTTGAATCTAAAGCAACATCCTCAAGCTGAGCAGCAGACTTACGATTTAATTTGATTGACTGAAAATCCATCCAGATCACCTCCACACATCATCAAGTCATCACCCGTGAATCAGGCAAGAATTCTGGAAATAGTGCTTCTGTTCCGGTCTTTCTCAAAATATCTGCAAATCGCTCTTGCTGCTCTTGTTCCGGTACCATTTTCGTATCTAGCATCTGCTTTAGCCTTTCAAGTGCCTCCTGCATCTCAGCCTTAGTAGGAAGTGCCCCGCTCTCATCCAGTCGTTCCTGAAGTCGCTCGACTTCCCGATAAGGAAGAACGAAGCCTTGGTGATAAGCATCTAAGTCCCAATTCCGATTGCGTGTACATACAGCAGCGGCAAGGCATTTTGTCACTACATTATTAGAAGCTTTTTGCCTTGCTTGTTCCATCCTGTCAGCTTCCAGCTCTTTCTGAAGCAAGTCTAGCTCTACTGCTGATTCATAGGGATAACAGACAATAGACTTGGCATCCGTTCGGATAAACTGTGTTAGCACTTGCTTCGCGCCTAGCTCAGCTGCCATACTAACGCCCTGCTCCACTAAAAGTTTCATTGTCCAATCCCAGCGAACAGGAGCGGTAAGCTGCTTCGTCAAATAAGAGACAATCTGATCTGGTGAATCATATGGTTTCCCTGTGACGTTAGACACCACGGACCACTTAAATGGACTATAGGTATAAGCAGCTAGTTCTTCTTGAAAACGAATCGCCGCTGTCTTCATTAGTGGACTATGAAAAGGCGCACTCACTTTCAAAAATGCGATACGTGCTCCAAAAGATTCAAGCTCTCGGGCCGCCCCTTCAACGGCACTGCGATGTCCGGAGATAACCAGCTGTCCGGAAGTATTGTAATTGGAGATCACCACCTCTTGCTGCTTAGCGATAGAAGCCTGTCTACATGCCTCTTCTACACGCCTTGGATCACTCCCCATCACGGCACACATCGCTCCAATTCCCTCAGCTGCCGCCTCCTGCATGAGTTGACCTCGACGTCTTACAAGCTTAAGCGCATCGTGAAATGTCATCGCACCCGCACATGTCAGTGCGGAGAATTCTCCCAGACTATGGCCTGCAGAAACAACCGGTTCTACACCAATCTCCTCCATGTATACACGGAAGGCTGCAATACTTACGGTAAGGAGTGCGGGCTGTGCGTTCTCGGTTCGTGTCAATTCCTCGGCGCTCCCATGTGTAATAAGCGCTTGAAGATCGAAATGAAGTACATCATTGGCCTCAGCGAATACCTCTCTTGCTGCTGCCGATCGATTCAGTAAATCTTGCCCCATCCCGATGTACTGAGAGCCTTGACCTGGAAATAAAAGCGCGAGCTTTATCAATTGTTACCTCCTCCTCACGACATCACGCGGTTTGCAGTCAGCTGGATTAGCAGATCAACATACCCACTAGCGAGCATTCGAACCGCCTCTTCTTTGATGCGTTTGTCGTTAAATTTGATTGAAATAGATAACTGACTTTCATCAACATGATCTTCTATTCCAAAGGCCATATCGTATATTTCAAGCCAAGATGCTCCGACATCAAGATCTTGCAGACCATAAATAAGGGGGAGTACTTCATCTGCTGCCTTTTGAACATGTGTCGATGAAATATGATCTAATCGGTAAGCATTCAATCGATTCACTCGGCATCGGTTCACATACTGAAACAGCTCATCAAATCCATTCATCTTCATAAAATCAATCGGTATAGGCACGGCCTGTTCACCCTCCGCCAGCAAACAATGAATTGCAGCAAGTGACTGATCATTCCATTCACGAAACATAAACAGCACCATACCTGTTAACAGATCAAGTGTTTCAACGTTGTGGTCCGAGGCAATTCCGGCAATAACCTCTCTATGATGAGACTTTAGATTAAATCGTACGACTCCTCTTCCATGCCCGTTCAAATTCTGATGAAAAAAGGTTGTTGGAAGCATTTGATATACTTGCCACGTAGCTCGCTCGTCTTGCTTCCCTGTGCCCTTCTTATCATCAACCCATCTGGCTAATTTCGATATGGTTGTATAGGTGAAGAGATCAACGATCTCAATCCCAAATCCATATTCTTTCTCAAGCTTGGCATGGAGCTGCATAAGCAGAATCGAGTTACCACCAAGATCAAAGAAATGCTCATGAAGCCCAATGTCCTCTACTTTAAGCACATCCTGCCACACACGCCGGATCTGTAGTTCAGACTCACTAACAGCTCCCCATTCAATACTTGCTGCATCATCGATCACTGTTAATCTATCTGTGATCTGCAGCAGTGCATGTCGATCTAACTTACCGTTCGGCGTCTTAGGAACCTTATCAATACGGTAGAAAAAGCTTGGGATCATGTAAGATGGTAGGCTACCAGTCAATGTATCCCGTAGTTCATTCTCAGTTATGTCTCGATTGACCTTAATATAAGCCGCAAGCGACATCATCCCATGTTCATTTAAATTCGTAAGCACAATCGCTTCATCAACAGCTAAAATCTCAAGCAAATGATGCTCGATCTCCCCTGGCTCCACCCGGTAGCCTCGGATTTTCACCTGTTGATCATTTCTGCCTACATAAAGCAGGCTCCCATCTGATCGCCAAAGTCCAATGTCGCCTGTACGGTACATGCGTATATGTGCATCAAACGGATCGCAAGTAAAATGTCGCTGCGTTAGCTCATCTCGATTCAGATAACCTCTCGCTACACCCGCTCCGGCAATACAAATCTCCCCTGCAACCCCTACGGGTAGCGGATGTCCGTAACCATCAAGCACATATACACGGTAATTCAATATGGGTTTCCCGATGGGTATGCTCATTCGAGAGGCATATTCCGGCAAGCATCGATGGTATGTTGCACATACTGTCGCTTCAGTCGGTCCATAGGTGTTGTATACCTCTGCTCTCTTATGCAGCTCCGACATATACTCCGCTTTAAGGACATCCCCACCACTGATAAAGATTCGAACACTGTCCATACCGGATTGCTTGTTCAGTTCATTCATAAGCAGCGGGGAGCATGAGACAATCGTGACTTGATGACAATCGATTAATTGGACAAGTCTAGGCATGTCGATCACATCTGTCCTGCGAGCAATTACAATCTGTCCCCCCGCAAACAATACCGGATAGACTTCCTCTACAAACTGATCAAAAGAACATGATGCCTGCTGTAAAAAGGTATCTGTATCTGTTAAATGAAACTCATGCTGAAAGGCATCCGCATAAGCCAGCAAGTTGCGATGTTCAACAACTACACCTTTCGGCGTACCTGTTGAGCCTGAAGTGTACAGGATATATGCGGTATCACTCGGTTTATGTGAAGGAATAACAGCATGAACCTTGGATGTATCTAAATCCGACATCATCTTCTCTAAGCACAAGGTAGTACCATTAAACTCAATCGTATCTGGAATCACTGGATCATCCGTTACCATGATTCTCGCCTTGCAATCAAGGAGAATCTGATTAATACGAGCTGGGGCATAATCATAATCAATGGGCACATAAGCTGCACCTGATTTGAGCACCGCTAGCATCGCAATAATGAGTCGCTCAGATCGCTCTAGCCATAAGGCCACAGGTTCATCATTGCTGATACCAAGAGTGTTAATCTGATTCGCAAGCTGGTCAGCCCTCTCGTTCATTTCTTGATAGGTATAACTGTGTTCGCCACATACTACAGCTATAGCGTGGGGCGAGTCCTTAGCCTTTTTCTCGAACCGACGATGCACAAGTTCTTCTAGGCAGGACTCATGTGGTGCCGAAAATTCATGGGATGAAATACGCTTGTTAAACGAAGTTTCTATCTCATTCATTTCCTCTGCCGTCAAAAGACCAAGCTCACAGATCTTCATCTCTGTTTTACTGCACATTTGCATAACAATCTGTTTAAAGTGACCTGCTAGTCGGGTAATCATTGCTTCGGTGAACGATAATGGATCATACGCAAAATCTATTATCATTTCGCCAGACTCTAAAGCCTGAACACCGATCGTCAGCCCATAGTGAGTAGATTCGGCCATCTCATATCGTTCAATTCCCAAGCTTCCCACTTGCCTGATGCTCGTATCGAGTGGGTAATTCTCCACGACCATAATAGAGTTAAACAAAGGTTCATGAGAATCAGCACCACAGTAACTGTTCATATCCACGAGAGGGGTTAGCTCATAGTCAACACGACGCTTAAGCTTCTCGTTAACCGATTGGATCAACTGCCTGACCGATTCATCTCCTGACCAGCAAATACGCAGTGGAATGGTATTTATAAATAAACCGATCATTTCTTCCATTCCAGGAAGCTCTGGAGTTCTCCCCGACACTGTTGTACCGAATAGTACATCCTCAGCTCGACAGTATCGCCCTAGGACTAATCCCCATGCAGTATACAAATACGCGGCAAGCGTCAACTCGTGATGCTGAGTGTAGTGAGTAATAGCTTCTACCTCTTGAATGGAGAGTGCCAGAGCATGTGAACTCGTTGACTGTCCTGAAGCATTTTCTATATACAGCTCTCTTGGTTCGGTCAGATGCGTACGTTCCTCCCACCCTTGAAATTCCTGCTCCCAATACTGCCGCTGCAAAGCTCTATCTTGACGATGCAACAACTGTACGAACTGTTTAAATGGGGTCTTTCCAACTTTTCTTAAAGGTCTATGGTTCTCTTCAACCACAGCCTGATGTGCCTGCATAAACTCTTTAATAAGCAAGCCATTACTCCAACCATCGAACAAAATATGATGCCACGTAATAATCATCTCGCAAGAGTCATAATCGATAAGACATAGTGAAATCCGCATCGGCTCCACTTCGAGATCGAGATCTTGCGAACGATCATTGACTTTTAATTCAGCAATCAACGCCTCTGCTTGTTTAACCGAATAACTAGAGTAATCCAATACTGCAATTGGAATATCTTTATCTTTCAACACAATTTGAACAGGCTTATCGAGCTGATCCCAACGGTACACGGTCTTGAGAACATCATTTGCGTTTACAACCTGCTTCCATGCTCCTCGAATAGTTTCAACCGAGAAGAGACCAGACAATCGAACTGAAAACTGCTGAGTATAGTGGTCATGATTCTTATCGCTTCGGTAATGAAACAACAAGCCCTCCTGCATGGGCGTTAATGCTACGATATCTTCCACATTGGCCTTGTCCAATTTGGGTGAACGATTTTCTCTCATTTCGTTTCCTCCTCAACTTGCTGGAAGTAGATCGTTTCAACTCTTTGTCTAATAAACAATAGCCGCTTTACCTTGACCATCCTCAATCTGATCCACCTTCACGACCTGGCCCAGATCCATCTTGATCACTTGATCTGCCATATGGAAATAACGGTCATCATGTGTAATTGCAATAATGCATTTCCCTCTTTGTTTCAGCTCAGGCAGCAAGGTGTCATAGAAGAAAGCTCGATATTCTGGATCTTGGTCCGCTGCCCATTCATCAAACAAGCAGATTGGACGATCCTCAAGATAACTAATGAGCAACGCCAGCCGCTTACGTTGTCCTGTTGATAGCTTGGTTGTATTGAGCGAGCCATCACGAATTTCAACTTTATCCTGTAGATGGAGTACATTGAGATAATGTTCAATTTCGGATTGCTTAGCATCATGAGGAACACCATAGAGTTTTTTGAATAAATAAAAGTCACTGAATATGGCAGAAAACTGCTCACTTAGCTCTTGTGTCGAAACATGATCGCCGTTCATCGTAATTGAGCCTTGAACGGGTTCATAGAGTCCAGTTATTAACTTCGCCAAAGTTGATTTTCCACTACCGTTACCGCCAGTTATAAACGTAATCTGACCTGCTCGGAATGAGCAGTCGATAGGCCCAACAGCGAAGTGTTCTCCTTCTTGATTGCCGTAGTGATATTCAACAGATTGCAGTTTAAGCTCTGTTGTTTCGGTCTTCTCCAAACTAGATGCAACCTGATGCTTCACTTCTTGAATTGAGTCCAGCTCACGCGACAGTTCATTAATTCGGTTCCAGCTGATACGAACGCGGAATATATTCGGGATTGTTCCCAAGATGCCATGCACAGGACCTGTCATATACAGAAGCACGAATACATAGTTGCGTAGCGTACCTACTTTCAGATCGGTGAATAGCAGCGGGAACAAGAAGACCACTGCACCAATGACGAATGTAAACAGCAACTCACCAATTACATTTACATTCGCGAATTTCAAGTCGCCCCCGATACGTTTCTCACGATACGCATGGCAGTTATCCTGCATATCTTTCTTGAAATCCTCACGCTTGTTATGATTCAAGCTTAGTTCCTTGAACCCGCCTGTGAGGTCATGAATAAAGCGGAAAAACACATTTTGAATATCACGCATTTGCTCCCATAACCGATTCGCTTTCAAGCCTGTAAAGTAATGAATGCCTGCAGCTACTACAATAAAGCAGATTGCCATGACCACTCCCATGGGACTAATCATGCCCATATAGACAAAGCAACTGATTAAAGTAACTAGGCTTGTAGCTCCCGTAATCACAATATTGGAGAATCCACTGATCGTTTCCGTGTCATTATTAAGCGAAGCTGGTATTTTACCATCTTCAATGCCTTCTACTTTTTGATACGAAGTATTGAGAATTTTGCCAAGCAGCTCCATCCGTTTCTCGTAAACCATGTCATTGGCAATGCGTACGAGTCTTGTTCGAACAAGCTTCTGTCCAAATACATAAATCGCAATACCAAGTACAAAGTAAAGCAGCATACCGCTCTGGAATTGATCAAGATCTCGGTTTAGCGTCTCATTCACAATAAAAATAATAAGTGCATTACCGAATCCGCTTGCTACGCTAAGCAGTGTTATTGCAAAGAAAGAACGATCATCTGACTTCGGGAATACAGTCGTAAAGAGGAAGTACAATCCGAACAAGCAGATCGCAGCGAACAAGGAAAATACGGCATAGATTAAGGTGTTAGGCGCCCAGACCTGGACGAAGTCCCAGTTCACTCCCCAGAAGAGTGTATCTGGGATTTGATACAGGCAATAAGCAAGGCCTACCATGAATAAGCTAAAAATCATGAACCCCATAATTGTCGTTGAGTGACGACCTACATAATGTCGATTTTTCCGAAAGGCCTGCCATACCGCTTTCCCTGTCAGCCATAAGACCAACAACAGCACCGGCACCGTCAAGAGAAGCACCACAGAAGAAATAGCATCGATGCTCTTGTACATATCACCTGCAGGCTCAATCACTTCTTGGCCGACAAGCATATTCATGATGCCTTGCGCTGCTGCTCCCGAATAGGGAGAGTTCATATTAGCAAGAACCGCGACACCGTAACCATCGGTTGGACGAATGACAAAATAACTCGAGTAATTGGGATTGCCCCCCGCATGAGCCAGCATGCCAGTTCCATCCTGATACACGCTCCAGCCCGCTGCGTAGGAAGAACCATCAGAGGATGGAGCTACAGAGCGGTCAGGTTCATGAGATCGAGCTAGCCATCTCTCAAAATCTCGGGCTTCAACTGTTCCCATTTGGATTTTGAGCCACTTTGCTATATCTACGGCATTCGAAATGATATAACCGGCAGGTGTGTTTCCTCTATACATTGGAGCATCGTAGGCAGCTGGTCTTAACATGCTGAGCTTATACCCTACGGCCATGTCACCACGTGCAGCATCCTCACGAAACATATATGTCTGTTCCAATTTCAGTGGGTCTAAGACATTCTGTTCGACATAAGCCTCATACGACATACCAGAGACCTGCTGAATAATAAGAGCGAGTACATCGTAATTAATCGTCGCGTATTCGTATTTCTCCCCGGGCTCGTGATTAAGCTTTTGCCCGATTTGAGTCCGAACCGTTCTCTCCAGCGCCAGCTCATCATCGGCCACTGGAATGTCCCGAATGCTATGGAATGGAATTCCACTCGTATGATGAAGTAAATGTTTGACTCGAATATCGGCTGGCTTCCCTTTATAGGTGGTGTTGAACCACGGAAGGTACTTCGTAACAGAATCTTCTAGATTCACGAGCCCCTGATCTTCTAATTGAATCAGTGACAAAGCCGTGAAGGCCTTACTTGTTGAACCAAGCTCAAATAATGTCTCTGGCAAAACCGGCACATCGTTGTCTGTATCTGCATATCCGAATCCTTTTTGATAGACCGTCTCTTCCCCTTGTACAATGACCACGGACATGCCAGGAATCTTCGACTTGTCCATCATATCCTCGATATAGGTATCAATATCATTTGTGGTGGTCAATCCAATCGAAAGGGGCGAAGCTGCCAAACTGCCTATGGGTGTACTCATTAGAAAAACAGCCATAAGGCCAATCAATAACAGCAACCGTGTAATTTTACTCATGGCACACCTTCTGCTTCCCGAATTGAATAATTTTTTGTACCGCGAAATCCATGCCACCTGCGGCCTTAAACGAATGCCTGATACGCTCGCAATTATCTTGATAAAGAGGCTTCTCTAGCACCTGCTCTACCGCCTCGCTCAATTGTTCTTTTGTAGGAAGTGGATCTCGTAGATATATCCCCGTTCCAGAACGTTCAACCATCAATGCTCCCATAAACTCATCAAACACCTGAGGCATGACAATCATAGGTACTGCGCTGCACAAAGACTCGTAGATGCTATTCGCCCCACCATGGGTGATAAAAGCGTCAGCTCTATTGAGTAGCTTAAGTTGAGGAACATAGGACTGAACAATGAAATTGTCTGGTACCGGACCTAAGCATGAAAGATCTGTTTCCATGCCAAGGGACATAACGACCTGATACTTGGAATCACCCAATACATCAAAACATATCTGATAAAGCTCAGACAGATTATGTAGGATGGTCCCAAAAGCTATATAGATCAGCGGTCTATCATCCAATGCCTCAAAGGGAAAATCTGTAGATTCCACTCTTGGATAGAGCTCATAACCGCAGAACACATGCGTATCGTCAAATACTTCCTCATACACTTGAAACTCCCGGGAGCTAAACACCAAATTAAGCTGCTCTTTACTACAAAAGATGTCATTCATAACATTCATCGCAGGCTTACCATATTTGGCCCCAATAACACGGGAGAGCTTGTCCATCAGCTTACGATATACATCATGCTGTCCCTTATGCCGGAGATAAAGGGGGTCCTCCGATGCAAGCAGCACATACTCCATGAAAAATGCAGGGTCTTTCTGCGCCATCTCATCGATAAAGGGAAAGTTTGCGAACAAGGAGATTCCCGGTATTTGAAGCTCTGCTGCCAGCTCTTTTCCCCATAAGCAAAAGCTGTCATGAATGATATAATCCGGCTGTAATTCACAGACTTCATCACGCAAAGCCTCAACGATGGACCTGCATTTGTCCATAATAAAATCCGCAAATACGAGCAGTGTCTCCATGCCTGTACCGTTATGTCTCCCAAAACTTAGTAGACCTTGATAGCTGCGAAAAATAGCACCCGTTTGCTCAATTTTTTCACGGAAAGGCTCACTACAATAGTAATAAACCTCCTCGCCATTCTCACAAAGCTTATGGATCAAGCCAAGTGTCGGATTCACATGCCCATGCAAATCAACACCGAAGAACACGACTCTAGACATATTGAATGCCCCCTTTTTTATCCCAGATCACGTACTTCCATTCATCTCTTGAAGTCATCTTGCTAGAAAAATAAACTGTCGAGATCCTCCTGAGATAACTTAGCAGCTTCAAAGTCTGAAGGAGTGTATTCCTTTACTTGATTCCCTGAACAATGGTTCAAGATCAACATAAGCGCTTTTTTATAGGAGTTCGTAAATCTCTCTATTGTCTCGTCTTCGAATCGAGTTCTGCTATAAGTGATACTAAACTGCAAGGATTGATTAACGACCATTGCCTGAATGTCTAGCAAGCAAGTTAGCTCATGTTGTCTACTCGTATCGAGTCCGCTACTTTCTGGAGCTAATGCGAACCAAGGGTTATCCCAAGCACCATCAAAGTCACCCAGAAAATTAAATCGAACAAGCGTCCTAGGATCATACTCTTTAGATAGCCTTCCTCTCGACTGAAGGATGCCAAAGCCAATGCCTTGCATAGGAATTGAGCGAATCTGCTCTTTTACCCCTTTAACAAGGGAAGCCATATTCGAACTACCACCCGCTTCATTAACCGGATAAGTAATCTTTACGGGATACATGCTCGTGAACCAGCCTATAGTTCGAGAAAGATCAAGTTCCTCTACTGGCTCTCGTCCATGTGATTCCAATTCGATAACCTGCTCATGGATATGGAAGCTCTCATATATCGCTTGGGCCAAGGCTGCAACGAGCAATTCCAATGGCTTCGTCCCATACGCTTGATGGCATTCATATAATAAACGGCTCGTCTCATCAGACGTAAATTTATGCTCCGCCTTATGAGTACTACTCATCAACGCGACTCCATCACTACAATCTGCAGGGATTGGATGGATTGCAGCAATGATCTCTTCCCAATATCGTTGTTCCTGTTCGGTAACTGAACATCTTGATGATGCGCTAGACCACATCTGTAAGGATGCTGTTTTAGAAGGAAGCAGGTACATTTCTCCACGTGAGTAGCTGCTGAGCGATTCTGCTAGATCCTCCAGCAAGATGCGCCACGAGACACCATCAATGACTAGGTGATGAGCTGTAATTAACAGTCTCTTTCCCTTCGGTCCAAGATCAAATAGGCAACCTCCAATCAAACATGTATCTCGTAAGTGAAATTGCGCCTTTAAGGTCTCACCTATTTCAGTCATGCGCTCCTGCTGCCTAGGATACTCAAATTCGGCTAAAGAAACGGATTGAAACAGCATCATTCGATCTGCTTGATTATGATATTCAAGCTCTTGGGTATCCATATTGCACTGCAATCGTAAACCGTCATGGTGCTCAATCAAACGTAGCAACATCATTCTTGCGATGTCAGCTTCAATATCAGCTTTTAACTCAAGGAGTACGGACTGATGATAGTAGGCTGGCTGCTCAAACTGCTGTTCGAAGAACCAAGATACAATCGGCCATGATGCAACCTTTCCTACACAGCGCTCTTGAGAATAGGTGTGTCCGTGGTTCATAGATTCCAGCCTACGCGCCATCTGCTCGATGATTGGATATTCCAGAATATCTCTGACCTTAAGCGAATATCCCATTCGATTCATTCTTGAAGAAACTTGGATCGCTTTAATCGAGTCTCCGCCTAATTCATAAAAATGATCATGAACACTCACCACATCAAGCTGCAAAACACCAGAAATCACTTCAATTAAACATTCTTCATCACGACTTAGCGATCCAGCATGATTGTGTTCCCGCGCTAAAGCTAAATCCGGCTCAGGAAGAAGCGCTCGATTCACTTTTCCATTAATCGTAAGCGGAATTTCATCCAGTTCTATAAATGCTGAAGGCACCATAAAAGCTGGGAGTGTATGAGATAAATATTGCTTTAATTCATTCATATCTACTGATGATTGTTTCACAATATAAGCACATAGATATTTTCCGAGTCTCTCATTTTCTCGATCCATAACAAATGCATCTAAGACTGCCTCATGCAGGGTGATAGACTTCTCAATCTCCCCGGTCTCAATACGATATCCTCGTATTTTCACTTGATGATCCACACGACCAACGTATTCAAGCTTGCCATCTGGAAGACGTTTTACGAGATCACCTGTACGGTACATCCGAGTACCCGGTACGAATGGATTATCTAGAAATCTCTCCTGAGTCAACTCTTTACGGTGCAAATATCCTCTAGCCACCCCATCCCCGGCAATATACAGCTCTCCAATTGCACCGGGTAAAACAGGATTGTGATCCTGATCTAGGATATACAGCATGACGTTATCCGCTGGAATACCAATAGGTACAGATACTCGTGTATCTTCAAGAGGATTAAACTTATGAATCATGCACCCCACCACGGTCTCGGTTGGGCCATATTCATTGTAAATTTCGATGGCTCCTCCAAATGAATCGGTGATCTCTCTAGCTAGACTTGTCTTCAGATCTTCACCACCAACAATAAAACGTTTTACGGAAGATTGTGAATTGTCACACTCTTTGAGCAGTGCTAAATGTGCTGGGGTCAGCTTCACGATGGTGGAAGCATTGTCTCGCATAATTCGATATAGAATAAATTCATCTCCGTTATCTCGATAAACTATAATTCTTCCACCGCTTATGAGTGGCGTGAATATGGAGGTTACCGTGAGATCAAAGGCAAGTGAAGAATACAGCGGGAATGTAGGTGTAGAATCACGAACATAGACTTTTTTTGCCCACCAAATGTAATTCGTTAGGCCTCTATGTTCAATCATTGCACCTTTGGGCCGTCCCGTTGAACCCGAAGTATATATGATATAAGCTAGGTCACTAGGTTCATGAATATGACCAACATTGGAGGAATCGAAATCATATTCATGAAGTAAAAGATTATCGTAGATTAGAATCTCGCCTAAATACTCGTTAAGAGCCGTATCGGGTATATTTGTGATTACAAGCTTGGCTCCTGAGTCCTCCAGCATATAGCGAATTCGTTCCTCAGGATAGGCTGGGTCAATCGGCAGATACGTTCCACCTGCCTTCATCACCGCAAGAATGGTAACGACTGCTTCAATCGAATGCTGCATCCATAATCCGACGATTGTCTCTCGTGTAATCCCTTTTTGGATCAAGTAATGTGCTAACCGATTGGCTTGCTCATTTAACTGTTGATATGTCCATTGATTCTGATCATGCGAAATAGCGATAAGATTCGGATGTCGTCTAACTTGTTTCTCAAACAGCTGTAATACGGTTTTATCCTCGGGATAAGGCGTGTCCGTTAGATTATAGTCAATCAATTCACGGCGTTGTTCCGCAGGTGTTAGTAGACTAATACTTGTTATTGCTGACTGAGGTTTATCTAACATCTGTTCGATAATAAGTAACAACCTTCGAGACAGTTCCTCTATCTGCTCCGCCTGATACGCATCTAGCCGGTAATCATAATCTAGCGTTAACCCTCCATCAGCAGACCAATGTTTAATCACGATCTGGAGTTCGTATAGCTGATGCCCATTATAAAACTCTACATTCTCTACGGGGCTACCATTGAAGCTGGTTTGAAGCTTCGTATTGTAATAATTAATGCTGGTTTGAAACAGCTGATCATAGCCTTTCCTCTTCAGCTCAAGTTCCTGCGTAAGTAAATCATATGGGTAACGTTGGTGATAATAGCATTCCATCAAGCCTTTTTGAACAGATTGTATAGCATCGTCCAATGTCTCTTCAGCATTCACCTCGTATCGGAATGGCATAGTGCTAGTGAACATTCCATACATCGACTTTTCCTTTTTGCCGGAACGATTTAATACAGGTGTTCCAACAACCTGATCACGCTGCTGTGTCGTCTTGTATGTGTAAATGAAATAGGCTAGTAAAAAGAACGTATTCAATGATACTCCTGATTTCTCTGCCCATGATTGAATCCGGTGGGATAGGGCTGTATCGAGCTGTACCGTATACCTTCTTCCTTCTGTGTTACGAATAGCTGCTTGAGTTACGCTCTCGGGAATGGTTTGGAACTTATCATGCCAATATTGCTTGCTCTTCAAGAATCTAGGTGAGGTTGTATAAGTCTGTGCCTGATTCACATACTCGAGATATGAAGGAGGTTCGAATGACATATCAATGGACTTGCCATCCAGAAGCTGAGTATAGAAGTTCGCAATCTGTGAGGTTGTTAATAGGTTTGACCAGCCATCTGAGATCATATGATGACTCTTTACTAGGTAGCCGTTATCCTCGTCTGATAGGCGAAACATAGCGAAGTAGTACAGCTTGGAATTCACTAACGGAATTGGCTTCCTTGCCTCACTATGCACCCAAGACCAGAAAGCAGCCTCAGGCTCAGGTTCATTTGAAAAATCAAAGTAAGGAAGAGTTATCTTCTCAAAGGGACTAACCCTTTGTACCATTTCGCCATCACATTCAGTAAGTTGAATTCGAAGCCCTTCATGAAGTTGAATAAAAGCATGAATTGCTTGCTCCAGTAAGCCAAAATCAATTACACCTTTAATTCGAACAGGGCCGCCAATATTCGCCATGGATGTGCCAGGAAAAATCTGCTCCATATACCATATGCGTTTCTGAGCATGGATCAATGGATAAGTGACATCGTCGAGCGCTTGAACCGATGTCATTACACTCATGTGAAATTCCTCCCATATATTAAATTAGATGGATATATCTTTGTCCAAATCTAGAGTATAAGGTTCAAATGTGAGATCGATAGAAGTATAGATGGAGAAGATCCGAATAAATATTGCGGGAAATGATGTTGGGTAGATTCTTGAAGGGGGAGAAATTTATTATCCATAAAATAAGCAAAGGATTAGAAACATAATGGTTTAACAGCCTTAATCTACCAAATATTATTATAATAAGTCAATGTGACTATTGGATTATATTGTAAGTAAATATTGTCGATATACGTCGATATACGTTGGATTTTAAGAATTTTAATCGATAACAATGATAAAAAACACAGTATTTCTTACATTTAATCATGAATTATTATAAAAAGTTTGATAAATTGTAACATTTTCCAAGTAAACATCTACATTCGACATTTTGGAAATTTCAACAACTAAAAAATCGAGCATTTACCATGGGATCACCTGATAAACACTCGATTATATGAATTCGCATAAAGCCCATTTCAAGCCAAATGATTAACTAAATCTTTATAGTCATAAATTTGTATGGATGCCGGCAGAGGAGTACCAAGTGAACAAGCAGATAGCTTATAAGCAGGATCAATGTCAAACTGAGTAAACTTACAGCCTCCCCCGTTTGGTTCTAGCACGAAATGATTCTCTTTGAGGCGAACACTGAAAGAATCTAGCGGCGTAGACAACCCTGTACCTATGGCCTTGATATAACTTTCTTTGAGTGTCCACAGATCATAGAAATATGTATTTCGCTCTGATTCTGGTCTAGATATCAGATCATTATATTCAAGAGGGGAAAAGAACCTCCTAGCGATCTCAAGATCACTCTTCTGTATCATTTCAATATCGATCCCCACTGCGCCCTGTCCTCTAATCATGACAACCCAACAACCTGAATGGGAAATATTATAATTAAAATCTTCATGCCCTAACAGCATCGGTTTCCCATAATCATTCTTCACAAAATGTATCTCTTCGTTCAGCAATCCAAGCTCCTGACATATGACTGCCCTCACAAGCAATTCACCAAATAAAGAGCGGTACGCATCTTCTTGACGAGCAAATCGGTCTAATTGATTACGTCTTTCTACTGAAATATATGATATGCTTCGTTCATACTCTTGTATATCCATCGTTACAGGAAGTTTAACAGCTACGATAGCAGACATTTTTCATCCACACCTTCCAATTTCTAATCTCTCTAATACTACTTGAATACAGATATCCACTCAATATCCTGAATTAACTTTTCACCCGTAAAAAGGTTACTACAGAATCAATGATACATACAGCAAAGAGCCTTAAAGGTTCATGGCCTCTAAGGCTCTTCATAGATATTAAGGAATGACCTTCCACACGTTGTTACCCGTCGGCGTTTCCCCGAGTGTCCACCATTTAGCTTCATAGTTGACACCGTTGTATGACACCTTATTTCCGCCTACATAAACGGTTGTTGCACTCCAAGCTGGATATGTGGTCGTCGAGTTACCAGTGGTTGTAACCGTTAATATAGAAGATGCAGGAGAAGCGTTCCCTGAAGAATCTATGGCCGTCACCGTAAAGTTATATGATGTACCACTGACCAACCCCGTGTTTGTATAACTGGTAGTGGATGTCGTGGCTACTGCAATATTATTTCGGAATACTTGATAACTTGCAGCATTCGCTACAGCGGACCAGCTAAGAGAAACACTGTTGTCTGTAACGGCAGTGGAAATAAGATTTGTTGGAGCCGGAATAGCACTTCCTCCGCCAAAATCCACATCAGCTACGTTAACATAAGCCGTTGGCGCTCCGGACACTTCCCAAATCGCTAGAATAACATGATAACCTGTTCTTTCGGGAACATTGCAATTCGTTGTATGATAGTTGGTTGGACTCGATCCATTCAAATTTTCTTGGCAGAATGGCGTAAGATCAAAGGAGTCACGAGTCAGGGGAGCATTCGAATTCCAGCCTGGTTTCGTGATAAAATATTTGAAGGTGGTTGTAGCATGTGCTGCGTTTAGTTGCCAACTGAAGGGTTGTGGACCTGCCTGTATAGGAACTTTGCTCCAACGCGTTGAGGTCTGCTCATCAAGTTTAGGAAAGGTATTGCTGGCACTCGCGATATGCCCATCGGCAGGCCCTCCATTAGGGAAACCTTTTGCTGCTTCAGCACTTTGAGGTTCGTAAGACGCCCCTCCGCAATCCGTATTCACTTTGTTTTTACATAGCAGTGCGCGACTTGCAGGGGAATCCAAGTACCCGTGAGCAGAACTCGTTTTTGGAAATAAAAGCATAAGTACAGTGAAGACCAGCAGCATTCCACAGATAACAAACATTTTGTAGAGCAAAGCGTTTTTCGGTAAAGCCAAATTCATCTTTCCGTCCTCCTCAGATTCATTTATTCATCAACCACAATATGGTTACCTGTGTAAATTATGTAATTAGTATCCAGTTTATGACGATCCTTGCATATGAAAAACCCGCCTAACATTTAGACGGGTTTCTTGCGAGTTACATGTAGGTAATAAGCAATAGAGTCAACTAAAAAGAAAACCCGATTCGGGCACATTTCGTCCCCAGCCCCGATTTTCTCTAACGGATCGGATGCAAAAAACGTCCTCTGTTCGCATCCCTGGAACAAAAGACGTTCTTCATTTATCTTAGAATTGCTTCAAATTGCTAGGGTGATGATTTGTGCTGAATGTGCTCAGACATATTCACAATACACCGGATTTTAGACATAAATCGGACTTGTGGTGGATATTATTGAAACTATTCTATTCTGTCTGCTAGCGTCGTAATGCGGCTGCCGATCCATACCGACAGCCGCGTTTTAGTTACTTTATTAAGCTATTGTATCCCGTTAATTTAATCCGAAATCTTGCGGGCAGACCGAGGGGCAATAGCCCCAATGCTTGAATGTGTTGTTATCTGATGATTCGTCTTCTATGAAACAATACTCTCTCTTTTACTTAAATTCTTAAACACAGAGTAATCCTGATCGGACTTAATAAAACTTAATATTTTATCGGCACATTGAACTGGGCTGAGTTCTTCCGTGTTCACTTCAAGATCATATTCATCATAGGAATATATGTAGTCGAACTGGGAATGGGCAAGTCCAATCGCGCGATCTCCCCTGCTTTGCTCTCTTCTGGTAATTTCTTCTTTCGAGCACCTTACCCCTACAAACAATATAGGATGATCAATAAGTACATCATAAAAATCATTAAACGACTTGTCATTTGCGATTATGGAATCTACTATTACATTAAAACCCATTTCAGATAACAGTTTAATTGTCGAATGGTATACTGACAATATGGAATGATCAATTATTTGCGAGACAACTTGATGATCTATTCCTCTTGGAGGTTCATCTGGAAATTTATTATTCACAAAATCATTGTAATTATTAAAAAATTCATCAATTGATAAATGATAAAAAGAAATCTCTTTCTGATTTATCAGTTCAGTCGATATGGAGGTCTTTCCAGAACTTGACGTTCCGTTCAAAAACACAATGAGTCCTCGCTTCACATGAACCACCCTTATGTATAAGATTTGCGTTTCAAATTTCATTTAATTATCCGACTGCTATAATATTCGAGGAACGATTCAACAATCCTGCCCGTTAACTTAATAAATTACGGACAAATATCGATCAGATTCATGCCTGATCGGTAATCGGATCATGTTCTTGTCCCCCGACAATTAGTTTTTTGTCTACTAAGAAAGTAGACTATAATGAGTTCTCTATACTATTTTATAATAGCTTCGATACTCCTTACTGATATTATTATGAATAAAAAACTAGTCGGGGATGAAGCTAGGAATTTATCTGAAGCAACTAATTATAAATGGTTTATTCTAATTTCAATAATTATTATGATTCCTTTTTTGGTTTCCATATGGATTTTAGATTTAAACCAACCGCAACCACTACCTGCATTATTTCTAGGACTGTGTTTCTGTTATAAAGCTTTTATGGAGTTTAGGTATATTAAGGAAACAAAACGCCATTTAGTTTCGCTTACTGCAGTTTCTATATTATTAGGATTTGCGGGACTACTGCTAATACTTCGTATAATTTAGAAAACACCAGCGTTATTATAGGTGTATTCCAGGAACGCAGCTTCAAATTCAATTCGTTTATACTTAGAAGCATTCTATGAAAACCAAACATGCTTTGCTTCAAGTTTCTTTAGACCTGCGCTGATGAATTCTTTTAATTTTGGTTGGAAAGCTAAGTCATTTTTTGTGTACACCCAATGCAATCTCCCCATCTACTGTAAGTCTTATGCTCATAACGATATCTTATTTAATATCAAAGTAATATGTTATGTTCTCATCATTCTGGACTTCTATAAAATTTAGTGTGTTATAGAATTTTTTAGCTTGAGGGCTGTCTGTTTTTAATACAAGTCTTGTATAATAGGTTTGGGATTTATGTATTACGGCTTCAGTAAGTTTCCTTCCAATACAATGTCTTCTAAATTCTTTTAAAACATATAATCTTCTGAGCCTCCCCACTCCTTCGCCATAAAAAGGATCTCGATTTAAGCCGCATATTCCAATAACTCTGGTATCCGAAAGACACAAAAATAGAGCTTCACCGTCTTTACTAAATCGATTGGTGCCGTTCTTGTACTCCTCAACGAATCTCGTTATGTGCCGAAATCCCTCGCTAACACTTTCTGTTAGGAGTTCATCCAGCAACTCCAAGTTCAATTCTTCATGTATTTCTTGAATAACATAATTCTTCATAAGAAAGTTCCTCTGTATTCTCTAAAATCTATCTTATCAGTAAATCCTGTCTCTCAGATCTTTATCCATAAATGATATTTGAATGTCTTCTACAACGTCTGTCCCGCTTAATGTAATGAGAAACTCTCCGTTAGCATAAATCCCTGTGGCATTCTCAACTGACTTAAAATCATATGCTCTCAAAATTTCCTCTGAGTCTTGTATTAAATCTCCATTCTTAATCCTAAATATTTCGAAATCCGTATTTGAGAACTTAATTTGACTTATTGCATTAAACAAATCATTATCTCGATCTGTTGCTATAGCAATCGATACACCTAAATCTTTGTACTCTCTAAACCGAGCACCAAAACCCTCATGGTATATTCCAGTCCCCCAGGATTTTATTAATTGCTCTTCAGTTAATCCGAGTTTTATTCCATTTGCTTTCAAGTTATCGTTAATCATTGTTAATGTCATCTGGTCTTTAGAATTAGAATATAAATAAATAGCAGCTGCAATAAAAGCTAGTAAGCATAACATTATTCCTGTGAATAGTATATTTCGTCTTGGCCTTCTAATTTTTGTATTCATATAAAAAAGGCTCCGTTTGATTCAAACAATACTTTAGCTGTTCTTTAAAACCTCTCCAAGTAATTTTACTTAATGCTTCATCTATGGAAAAATAGCCTATTTCATAGCTTTCGTCCGATGTTCTAAACTCACCATCAACGGGTCTAGCTTGAAACAAAGTGCTGCACACGGAATCCTGTACATTCTGAAATACCCCGCAAAATCTAACGATTTCAATGTCTATACCTGTTTCTTCTTTCGTTTCTCTGAACAACGGAAGCTGACAAAGATTCTCCCTCTTCTACTCGCCCCGCAGGTATCTCCCATCCTCGCTTTGGACTATTAATTAGTAAAATCTCATTGTTAATGTTTAAGACAACCGCAGCCGCAACTAAGATATGCCTTGGAGAAATATCCACGATTTCATCCTTTCCTAAGCAAAATTTCTAACGATTTACTCTTCTCAAAGCTTCTTCGTAAAGTTCAATGTGTTCTTGTACCCAAGGAATTAAGACAGCCTCATCCTTAGTGAAAAGTCCTCGACCAGATGATTCTGTATTTCCTTGAAAATCCATCAATTCAATAACCTCCGCACAATAAAAAACCATATAACTATCTGGAAATGGGTATTTATGTCCTTCCGGTTTAGCACCATGAAGCCGGATCATTTCGAACCCGATCAACTCCGCAGTACTAATTAAAGCTCCGGTTTCTTCATATACTTCTCTCTTCATTGCTTCTGCTGGAGATTCACCGAATTCAATATGTCCTCCAGGAATATCCCATCCACGTTCATTAAGATTCGTTAGTAATAACTTATCCTCTTTAAATGCCAATACAAACGAACAAGTTATTAATTCTTGATCTGGTATCTGGTCTGATAGCACCAACCGGGTTTCATTCGGAAATGGCAAGCCATTTACATTTTTATGGACTCTAATAATAGACATATTGCTTGCCTCCTTGTTGACTCAAACATCGATCTTGAATCCAATATTAATCTCACTTGCAGGTAATCCACGAATCCCCCAATTCTCCATTGGGGACTCTTGTAAGATGACCATGAAATCGTGTGGTTCTATTCCTAACTTGTTGAGGTTCGTCGCTAATGATCTATAAAGTGTTCTCTTAGCCTCTAATGATCTACCAGCAAACATTTTTATTTCAATACTTGTGTATAATTCGGATTTATCAGGAGGTAACTCAAAGTGGGTTCTCTTATGCTCATTTAAGATTTGAATCCGATCATCATCAGGAATTTTTAGAGCTTCAACTAAAGCATGATGAACAGCATCAAGCAACGCTTTCTTATGTTCTTCGGATTGGCCTTCTAATATATCAATAATCACTTTTGGCATGGCAATACCTCCTATAGTCGCTCCGGATTTAGTTCTTAAAGTTCAATCCCTTTTCCTGCAAAGCAGCTCTAAGCTTAGGTAATGAAGCAGGCCCCATGCCGTGAAATTGCAAAATTTCCTTTTCGCTAAATGTTGATAACTCTTGTAGACTGCTTATTCCATGATGCTCTAAAGCTCTTCTTGCTGGCGCCGGGAGAAGCGAAAGAAACCCACTACTAGGCTTTCGTTGTTTTTCACACTTCGGGCAGGTTGGGCAATCACTGCTTTTGTAGTACTGGTGGCCTTTTTCACACGTTCTTAATTGTTTGTTCGATGTCATTTAGCTCCACCTTTTTGGTTGTAATCTTCATCAGAACTGATTCCAATCATCTAATTCGCTTTATATTCATGAAGATTTAATAACCTAAGCCTACCTTTATCATGCTCCTCCTCAGGAAAACGTGAAGAGTCAAGAGCATGTAGTGTTCTAGCAATGTTAACGCATTCTCGCATCTCATTATCAATTTCATATTTTCGTATGAGGATATTTTTCAAACGCTCAATCGTTCCCTCTTCCGCAGACTTAATCTCTATTAAAATACTTAAAAATGTCCACCGAGTGTTCTCTGTACTTTGAATAATCGTGCCATTTCCCGTCGGAATGTATCCCGAATACACCTCAAAAAGATTAACTACGTTGTCAGCAGCAATTGAACCTAATTTCACCAATTCGCCTTCGACATCAAACTCGGTTCGATACATTTGCTTGAATAAACGTACCTCCTCAGTATCTCTTTCACTTAAAAAATCACTTAATAAACCACACCAGTGGATAACTTGCTTTTCTTTAGGCAACGAATATATTATCTCTAAATAATGATCGTATTCTTTTATTTCAGGGAAGGCTCGATAGTACTCTTCAATAGTAACAGTCCTCCTAATATATGTATCAACATCTTCATCATGCTCAACGATATACGCTATGAAGTTGTCGGTCTTATTTAGAAGTGATAATGTTGGCTTAAGTTCATCTAATATCTCAACGAGAACATTAATAAATTTCTCCATTAACTCATTTAATGAGTGATCATCTTCATTATCGAAATAGTTAGTGATTGTCTCATCATACGACAGTCCAAATGTCTTTATTTCATTAGGCTGAATAGAATCCTCGTAGTAGAAATCTCCTACACTGTATTTTACTCCTGAAATTCCATTTAGCCTGTCCTCGGTGTATGAAGCATAAAATTTTTCAACCCTCTTTTCAAAATCAAATACCGTATTCCATCTCATATTAACGGTCCCATAGGTAGCATGTGAATCCAGTACAACAGCATAAACTTCCTTATTATTAACTGTCTTAGCGAAGTTCTCGAGATTAGTACGAAAATGATCAATTAATAAACTCTTATACATATTGAAATCTAGCTTCTTCATTTACTTCTTTTCCTTTCTTGGCGCTTTATATGATATGTAGGATTAGTTTCTTATCGATCCAATTTCAAAACCTCTTAAATGATTCATAAAATTCCTTTCCGTCATTCCCCACCCATTAGCTGTCCGCTCTATCGTATGTACACTTGTATTCTCAATCGAATGAAACGGAGATTTATTGGTCCATTCTTGACCATTCAATAGATAATACAACACATTAATCACGCCACCATGCGTGACGATTAATACATTCGATTGCACCTTTTTGCTTTCTAGATTCATACACAAATCATTAAATGCTTTTCGAATTCTGTTATAAAAATCAAGTGGAGTTTCTCCTCCTGGGAAAGCTGTATCCATTTGAAGTGTATTAAAATATATCCCCGGATAGTTTGCCTCAGCTTCTTTGTGTTCCATACCAGCGAGTTCCCCGTTATTCATTTCTCTCCATTCTTCTGAATAGATGGCTTCTAGCTTCAGAACGGATTCAATCTCCCTTGTTGTTTCAACCGCCCGAGTAAGATCACTGCTCATTAACGTGTTAATACCATATTGGTCTGATTGTTCAACCAGATATTGTGCAAGTTTTTTAGACTGATGGACGCCTTGTTCGATTAACCCTCGGTTACTCCACCCTCCTCGAAATCCTTCCTCATCCATACCGTGCCTTACTAAAAAAATCTTCACTAGCGGACTTCCCCCTTCTAAAGTACGTTCCATTCCATTGATTTCAATCCATACATGACTCGATTCAGAAATCTTCCGTTCATATATTCATAATCTCTGATTTCACCTTCACGCTTGAATCCTAGCTTCTCCGGAATAGCACGACTCTTAGTATTTTCTGTGGCGGCACCTATTTCAATTTTATTTAAATGAAGCTTAGCAAATCCATAATGGATTAACGCTTTGACCGAACTTGTCACATAACCTTTACCTTCATATTCTTGCCCTAGCCAATATCCTATTTCCG
Organism: Paenibacillus sp. FW507-14B1B; assembly: GCF_058781425.1. Taxonomy (NCBI): domain Bacteria; kingdom Bacillati; phylum Bacillota; class Bacilli; order Caryophanales; family Paenibacillaceae; genus Paenibacillus; species Paenibacillus sp. FW507-14B1B. The sequence goes on from NZ_JBYSWS010000002.1 coordinate 620,550, forward strand.
TTTTCTTATTCTCTTGATCTATGTATAAAAAACCTATGGATCCTACTAACTCATTCTCATTCCATATGCCTAACCAGTATCCATCTCCCTCGGAATATTTTAAACGGATTCTTTCGATAAAGGCCTTGGAATCATCCGGTGTTAACGTCACACTAGGGAACTTTAACCACTTCCCAATATGATCCCGATTCCTGTTAATTAATGCATATAACTTATCTGCATCCCTAATCTCTAACAAGGATAGATACGTAGAATGATCAATGGTATGTTTAAGCATGCTTTCATCCCCCTGCCTTTCACTTCCGAAGTTTATCACCAATACTTCACACTTTTCAGACGAAGTAAGATGATACAGATTAAATAGAGAAAACTAATGAATCCGAAGAGCATATAGATACTTGAAGTAATCAGCATATATACTGCATAAGGAATACCCCACAACAAAGCTAGAATCATTAACAGCACTTTTGATGTATATAACCCAATCAGAAAAAGAAGAGAAGGCAACAAGATCATAGTTACAGAATGAAGTAAACTAATGCTATTCATTCCATCAAAATATGGTTCATTCCAAATCAGAAGCACCCATAGCATGATCGAAGCATAGCAAGACAAATACCCCATGAATTGAATATGCCGTACTTTTATTTTCTCTATCATCTAGTCTCCTTTTTCCTGCCAAAAAATACCCACCTTAGATATCCATGATCTTCAGCCGGGCCTTTTACTAATATTTCCTTATCCTAAAGTGTACAATGGAATCTGTAGCATAGGAAGTACTAATAATCATTTAAAGGAAGATTAACAAACCAAAGAAAGAACCGTATCGAAAATGGTAATCGACACAGTTCCTTCGTATGAATTATTTATTGGCCAAGAAAGCATCAAGCTGTTTTTGCTTCTCAGCAATGATTTTATCAATTCCTGCAGCTTTTAATTTCTCAGCATACTTAGGAAGCATTTCATCCGGATTTACTGCACCGGAAGTAAGTGCTGGCTTAAATTGTTTGTTGACGTTATTAACGGCAGCAATCTCGTTTTTGACCGACTGACTGTTAAAAGTAAATCCTAGCGCCGGCGATTTTACACCTCTTGCATTAAATTCCTTGAATTTCTCCCATTTTTGAGGGTCTTCATTATCCCACAGATCATTTAGGAATTGATTACCAAGCTGCCACTGCGCACCTGGGTTATACGTTCGATTGTTCGGATCTATCCCCTCCGGCAGACTAATGATATGATCACTGCCTTCTTTTCTTACATAATGTTCACCTTCAATACCAAAGTTGAGTAAGTTATTTACGTACCGATCTGAGTGAAGTAGATTAATGACTTCCATCGCTTTTTCAGGATTCTGAGAGGTACGAGAAATAGCTAGCATCGCTCCAGAGGCATCTCCTGTTGTAATCGTTGGTTGGGTAAGTTCAATCTGAGCGAGTGGAAACCCTACATATCCTTCTTCTTCTTTATCTTTTCCGGGCTTCATACCATCAGTCCACATAAAAGCTTTACCTGCTTTGGCTTGGTCTTTCGGGAACACGGTTGAGGTTGCTGAATCACTATTAATATAACCAGCTTCAAACCACTTGCGTGCAAGTGCAGCAGCTTCCTTAAACTCTGGGGTTTCTACTTCATTCAGAACAGTCGTATCTGAACCGATTTTTCGAATCACACCTGGAACAGATGCATCACCCAGATAGTCCCAATCTAAATTATCCAATAGTCCATTCCCCGTAGAATTAGACATATAGAATGGAGTGATTCCGGGTTCATTCTCCTTAATTGTTTTGAGCAACGGCTCTAGATCAGCCCATGTTGTTACACTTGTAATATCCAGTTTGTATTTATCTAGCAGGTCTATTCTAACTAATACACCACGGGTTGCAGCCAGTTCCTTATTGGTTGGTACACCGTAATTTTTACCATCTACCTTTGAACCTTCCAAAAAAGCAGGATCCAAATTTTGAACAATATCCTTGCCCGCTTTTTCGAGCAGATCGTTCAATGGCAGGAATGCCCCTTTTGCTACATTTACCGTATAATTTTGCCATGCTGCTGTAAATATAATATCTGATTTCTCACCTGACGAGATCATAAGGTTCAGCTTATTGTCCCATTGTCCCCAGTCAATCGCATTGATCTTAAGTGTTGCTCCGATTTTAGGCTCCATATATTTATTAATTTCAGCTTCGACTTTGGCCACATCTTTCTGAGGCGTTCCAGGATAATATAAGGACACTTCATAGGATTTCTCTGATTTAACTTCGGTATCTCCACCCGATTTTGGTTCATTCTCAGGTGTAGCCGTCTTGCCTCCCCCAGCGCATGCGCTTAACAAAAGAGCAAATATCGTAATAATCCCCAAGGTAACTGATAATTTTCGTCTTAACAGACGTCCAATTTGACTTTGATTCATTCCATGACCTCCACAGGTTTATTTCCACTCATAGACTTATGCCTATCTTTAGAACATCATTAGCCTTTGACTGCACCAACCGTAAGTCCTTTAATGAAGTAACGTTGAAAAAAAGGATATGCCAGTACAATCGGTCCGATTCCCACAACGGCCATTGCCATTTGCAAGGTCTTGTTGGGTAAATCGAGCATCCCTCCCTGGGATGATATCTGTGAAGCCACATTGGAGTTAGAGGTAAGATATTGAATATCAAGCAGTGTCCGATACATCAAATATTGAAGACTAATTGTTTTATTATCCGATATAAATATCATGCTGAGATACCAATCGTTCCAGTAATTGAGTGTGCTGAACAGGGCAACCGTAGCCAGTACGGGGAGTGATAAAGGAAGAACAATCCTAATAAAAGTGCGAAACTCTCCTGCACCATCCACTCTAGCAGACTCCAATACCGACTTCGGGATCGAATTCGCGAAGAACGTCCGCATGATGAGAACAAAGAACGGAGACAGCAGCATGGGCATGATCAAGACCCAGATGGAATTTTTCATATCTAATATATTGACGTAGACAAGATACCAAGGCACTAACCCACCATTAAACAGCATCGTGAAGAAAATAAAGAAGGCAAAGAATCCACGATAGGGTAGATCACCTCTCGATAATGGGTAAGCGTAGCAAGCCGTTAGTGCGACGCTGACGAGTGTTCCTACGACGGTTACAAAAATCGATACACCGTACGATCGAATAATCTGACTCATATCTTTAAATAAGTAATCATAAGCACTTATACTAAACATCTCCGGAATAAACCGATAGCCACTTGCAATCACCGTTGTTTCATCGGATAACGAGATGGAGAGCACAAGAATGAGTGGCAGGATACATAGTGCGGCATAAAAGATAAAAAAGATATGAATAACAGCGCCTGATCGTTTTGAGACTTGGAGCGGACTACTGGCAGAACCCATACGCAAAGAACTCTCCTCCTTCTAAAATAGTGCGTTATCCTTATTAACACGGCGAACAATACTATTAGATAGCAGCACAAGTGCAAATCCAACGACCGCTTGATATAGTCCGGCAGCCGATGACATCCCTATGTCCCCACCGACCAAGAATGTACGATAGACATAGGTATCAAGCACATTTGTAACCGGGAACAGCGCACCCGATTCAAGTGGAACTTGATAGAACAATCCAAAATCCGCGTAAAAAATACGACCAATTTGCAGCAAGGTCATGACAATCATTAGGGGGTACAGGAATGGCACCGTAATATAACGCACCTGACTCCACTTACTCGCGCCATCAAGCACAGCTGCCTCATAATATTCTTCACTTATTCCAATGACAGCTGCCAAATAAATGACCACATAATAACCGATATTCTTCCAAGTGTTCACAAATGGTAGAATATAAGGCCAGTATTTCGGGTCAGAATACCAATCAACTGGGTCTTGACCCAGAAGCGGTAGAACACCTGTATTCATAAAACCTGAATCTTTTCCTAAAAAAGCTAGCACCAAATAACTAATCACAATCATGGATAAAAAGTACGGGAGCAGCATTACTGATTGATAAAACTTTGAAGAGAATCTTCCTTTTACTTCACTCAGTAGAATAGCCAACCCCGTACCTAGTAATAGATTTAGTAAAATAAATACCACATTATAGGCGAGTGTATTACGCGTAATTTCCCAAGCATCTGAAGTACTAAAAAGATATTTAAAGTTATTCAGCCCAGCCCAAGGGCTACCGAGAATTCCATCCGTGTAATTTACATTTTTAAATGCAATGATGACACCAAACATAGGCAGATAGTTATTTATGAGTAAGAATATGATCCCCGGCAAGAACATAAGATACAGCACTTTATACTTTCCCAGATTATACAGAATGGTTCTCTTGCTTTTGTATGACTTAGGCATTACTGAACACCTTTCCCCTCCTTCGAATTCATTCATGCTCCCCCTTCCATATCGTGTTAGCTTCATTATAAGAATTACGTTGTCATACAAATACGCTGTATCGTAACCTCTTATTGTGTCATTTGATGACATCTTGATTATAAAAAAGCAAACGCTTACAGCGTTTGCTTTTCGTATGCCTTATTCACGCTTTTGCTTACGATATTGCTGGGGAGTGATCCCTGTATACTTTTTAAACATTTTGGTGAAGTGTGTGTAATTCAAATAGCCCGCTTTGCTCGCAATTTCTGTAACGGTGGCATTCGTTGTCTCTAATAGCTCCTGTGCTTTCTTAATTCTTGCTTCAAGAATATAGTCGCTCAAAGAGATTCCCTTTTCTTTCTTGAACAGCCTTGATAAATAAGCAGGATGAAAACCAATGAATTCTGCAATTTCTTCTCTTCCCAGATCATATTCCAGCTTAGCGTTAATGTAGAAGCATACCTTCTCCATCATTGAATAGGTATCCTCACCTTCAGGATGCAGCAGCAATCCTACACGAGAGATCAGATCCTGAGCCCACGCTCGAAGAACAGTACAAGATCTTGTGACTTCTAGCTCCTGCGGTTCCTCTTCGGAATATATACTACGCAAGGCGATCCCTTTCTTATGGAGCAGAGGGTAAATCGAATGCAGCATTGCATGATAATAGGTTTGGAGCAGTTCTGAAGATAATGGCTTTTGTTCCTCGATCCAATCAATGAGTTCATCCGCTTTATACAGTGCTTCCTTAACTTTTCCTGTTTCCAGATGCAGTGATATCTCGGAAGCCCATGGCAGCGGGACAAGCTCAGTGGGAGGGTCATCGCTCTCACTGCTTAACTGAATCTTAAAAACCCCATCGTTTCCCGTTACATTACGTCTATAGCTACGTACTAATTGACGATAAGCCTCAGGCATATTCTTCAGTTGGGTCCACTCTCCAATGTAGCAAGACAATCGACAAGAAAGATATGCTGTGCATCGAGATATGTAATCTTTACAAGCCTCCGTTATTTCACCGTGTATTTGTATGTTCTGTATCTTAGAACGAATTAAAGCTAGTATATAACCTCGCTGGTCTACGATGACATCACCTGCATGCTCTTTTATAACCAGCTCCTCCGCTGCATTACATAACCCAAACTCCATAATATCAATATCTTGGTCAGGAAAATGACGCAACCATTCCTCCACACGAAATAATATAGGTAGAATGACTGTCCCTGGATCAATATCCACATGGTAGATTCGTTTTAATTCCCTTAATTCCACTTCACTTCGTGGATAACGAGAAGAATAAAGGTCTTTCCAGAAGCGACTGATTCGCTTCGGTTTATAGGAAAGGTCTTCTTTTGTATAAGTGTCATACATTTCAGATAATTTCAGAAATTCTAAATGCCGATTTCTCTTTTCTAATGCTCGTCTAACGGTTTCAATCAAGAGATCAGAGTTAATCGGTTTCAATAAATAATCGAAGCTACCGAGCTGAACCGCCTTTTGTGCATATGAAAATTCCGCATGCCCCGTTAGAAAGATCGTTTCTATATGATCCAAATGATGCTTTACCCAGTCCTGAAGAGATAGCCCGTTTTCTTCCGGCATCTCAATATCACAGATCATAATATCAATCGATTCCTGTTGGAGAATACTCCGAGCTTCATCCGCAGACATTGCCGTATATAAATGATGTATCCCTATTTGCTGCCATTCTACAGCATGCAACATAGCTTCGACCGCATAGTATTCATCATCCACGATGAGTAAGCTGTACATGAGAAACCTCCTCCGCAGACTTTAGACATTTGTAGTTCATCGTTATTTGTACAAAAGCTCCACGATCAGCCTTATTTTCAAAACGAAGTTCAACATTAGCGTCTTTTATTTTACCTAGACGATGCTGGACGTTCCAAATGCCGATACTTCGCCCTGTACTTTCTTCTGGGGTATATTGGCCTTCATGCAATCGAGCAAGCACATCCTCTGGGAAGCCAGGACCGTTATCTATCATCTGGATTTGAATCTGTTCCTCTTCAGGTAAGTATTTGACCTGTATTGTAATCTCTAATAGATTTCTTCCTTTTTTAAATCCGTATAATACACTATTTTCAACAAAAGGCTGAACTGTTAAAGGAGGAATACGTGCCTCTTCAGCTTGTGGGTCTAATTCCAATTGATACTTTAATTGATGAGGAAATCTAAGCTTTTGAATTTCGAGATAGTTCTCTACATGTTTCAGTTCATCTTTTATCGGAATTAGGCTGCGATCAGCTTGCATACTGAATCGAAAACAACCACCAAGATGCTCAGCCATTTTCTGAACCAAATCATATTTTTTGAGAGCGGCTAGACTATGAACAATATGGAGTGAGTTTAAATAAAAATGAGGATTTATTTGCATTTGCAGCTGTTTGAGTTCAGCTTCTTGGACACGGAGCTGCTCTTCGTACACACCGATCTTTAGATTCTGTACCTCAGCTGTCATCTGATTAAAGGTTTCCGTAACAAAGGTGAACTCTGGAGATGAAGTGGGTCCAAGCTTTACATTCAAATTTCCTCGACTCACCTTTTTCATTCCTCGAATCAGTGTGTTCATCGGCTTAAACAAGACCTGTCTTAGAAAGAAAAGACCTAACAAAAGAACAATAGTGGCCGCAATAGGCAATAGTCGAATAATCTCCTGAAATACAGGCAAATTACGCATTATACTCGACTCAGGTAGCATGACTACATAATGGATCAATGCTTCATGAGCGGGCACACCAATCATTAAATAACGATCTTGTTTATCCCCTGTCCCAACAACTTGATATAGAGATGTGAGTGCAGATTTATTGTGCGAGGCCAGGCTTACAACCTCCTTGGGCATTTCGGACTTAGATAGCGGAGTTCCCTCCTCAGATAAGATGACTGAACCGCCACCTTCTCCCCATTCCGAGCTGTGGACCCGCTGATTGAGGCTATTTACCGGGACCCATGCCCCCGCAATGAACTGCTCATTAATTCGTACTATTTTGACAAGATGGTAGCTGTCTTTAAGCTGTACAATCTCCCACTTATAAGTAAGAACCTCTGCACTTTTGAGAGCCGCCTTAGGCATCATATCCTGGATCGCCATAACTTTTTCATTATACTCATTTTGAGTAGCCAAGACAGTGTCCTGATTGAAAGTGTCATAAAGAAATAAACCATCAAGTAAGTCATAAAATCCAAGATCACTTCGAAATTTATTTACGATACGCTGTTTAGCGATGGTGTAATCCCCACTTCCATAGGGCAAGAAAAACAATGATATAATATCGGGATCTTGTTCCCCCAGACTATATAAATACCGGTTTGTTTCCTTCAGGATACGCTCATTTTCTTCTACATTCTTAATAACATAATTCCGGTTGGTCAAAGAAACCTGTTCGCGAACTACCCCCATAGCATACACATTATTGAAATATAGAAATAAAACAAGCGGAATCATGATTAACGAAAAAGCAGAAATAAATTTAAAGCGTAAAGAAAATCTTGAACGATTTTTCATAAAGGTTCCTCGCTATACTGTTCAATGTGGAAGAACGATATGATCCATACCCCACTAACTAAATATGAGCACCCTTGACTTCTATATCCCTTGAATTTCTTTATGTATTAAAAAAATAACCCAGCCTTAGATAGCTCCTATCCTAAGCCGGGTAGTTCATCACTTATTCTGAATTAATCCGATACCATTTCCTACAGGATCCACAAGATAAGCTAGGTAGAAATCATCAAATTCCATCTTATCTCTTACGATCTGCGCACCTGCTTCAACCGATTTTTGTATAGACTCGTCGATATTCTCAACTTCGATTTGAATTCTTGTTCCATGAGGAAAGTCATTAGGACCTTTGGAGATGCCTCCATTAATTCCTGCTTTATCAGCAGAACCTGTTGTCACAGGGTAGTACCCCCAATTGGGCTCTGCAACTTTCCATCCAAATACTGACGAATAAAATGCTGCAGCACGATCAGGATCTTGACTATTCATTTCAAATAGAACAACTCTTCCCATATCACTACCTCCAAGAATTAGAATCCATATATAGGAATATAATAACGAATGCACGTTCGTGTGTAAAGAATATTATTTACTCGTACTCTAAGATTTCATTGATTTGTGCAATATGTCTTTGTTCATGCAGAAATAGAGATTCAACCCATTGAATCAATAGCATCTCTCTAAAAAAAGGATGTATATAATATCTTCTACTCAGCACAGAAGGATCTTCGATTGCGCTTAAGGTCTCATTTAATTTCTTTCTTGACCGGTTTAGTCTATCGATAATTTCTTCACATTCCAAAAGCTCGTCCGTTGGCTTTGCAATATCAGGAGCATTAATCTTTGTATTTCGATCAAGTAGTAATTCTAAAGGTTTGATCTCTATGAGTGAATCCTCCGTGCTTTTTAATCCTCTGTTGATTGCTATGACATACAATTCTTCTGTCTTACTTAAGTGCTCACATATCTGACTAATATTCCAACTGAGCGGGTCTTTCCGCTTATTTAGCTGTTCGCCACGAAGTCCGTTAAGAATGGTTAGTAATTCTTCTCTTGTTTGTTTTAATTGTTGATTCATTTCTTGAAGTTCCATCCACAAACACCCTTTCATACATCTGGATTATTCCTTCCTCACTCAAGACTCCATATTATATTCCTTTGTTCTAGTGCTATGCCTACAGCTCTTTTTCCATTTGGATCGTGATTAATCTTCTGTCGTCTTCTAGTTTCGTTAATTTTAGATCAAAGGGTCTGAACCTATGCTTATCGTAAAATGCGAGTCCTCTTGAATTGGTGTTGTGACAAGAGAGAAGGAGCTTCTTCATTCCATATTTTTGTTTGGCTGTATACATCATTGTATTTAGTAATACTTCCGCTGCACCCTTGCCTCTATAATCTGGTGAAACGATGACATTCCCAAGCCAACAATGCCTATCGCTTTTGCTTTCAGCATAGAGATTGGCATATGCAACAGGTTGTCCTGATTCGATCTCTATCACAACCGTCGGCTCGAATCGATTTGTTAACATGGTAATAATCTGCTCTGGTGTTAGGGGGTATGTAAATCTCGGGCTCACGTACATTAATTCGTCTGATGATTGCGGCCAGGTACATATTTTAATTAGATCCTCTTCTAAAAGTGGCCTGTGAGTATACATTTTGATTACTCCTTATACGTCGCTACTATACAACAATAGGATCTCTCATGGCGCTGAATGTCATTTTAGCCTTATTATCAGCAGTCATGGTTAGTAATCCTACATAGATTTCGTTATTATCAATCCCAAATTCAAAGTAATGTTCAATCATTGATTCAATAATCATGGGTTTATCTAATTCGTGAATGCTCTCAATATCTAACCAATGCAATTCACCTTCATCATTCTCTACTAGTTGCTGTTGATCCGTCCTCCCAAAATAGACGAATTGCTCTCTAATTTCATTACCTTTCTGACGAAGCAAAACATATCTCAAATTTAGATCCGACAATCTATGATTTTCTATTCCCGTTTCTTCATAGATCTCACGCTTAACAGCAATTTCAGGATTGTTTATTTCTTCGGGTTCGATATGACCCCCAATACCTGTCCAGACACCAGGAGCCAGCTTACGCTCTGCTGACCGTTTCATCATTAAAATTTTATCGTTATTAAACAAAAAGGCAGTAGACATTAAACGAGTCTTCATCATCTTCTCCTTATCAATCCTTAATACTTACTGTCCCAAAGGATATTTTCATGTTAGGTGCATAAACCAACCATGATTCATCATCAAATTCCTTCGCAAAAGTGGATTCAGCTTCATATTGTTTTCTAGCCTCAGATTCGGTTAATCCTCTAGCCATTAAATTGTTTGTGAACTTTGAAATATCATCAGAAGTTTGTTGTCCCAAGCCTTCTTCCTTCAATGCACTAAATAGCATATGCTTACTTGAAGTATCCATGTTCTGATCAAGGAAGTTAACCTTATCGCTAACCCTGCACCCAACGTTCCTTACTCCCAACTGACTTAGCAGGACTGGTAGTTGGATTCCGATGTTCCCACTTTTTCCAGTTCGCTTCATATCTTCTTCATATAATTTCTGAAGTACACCCAGTTGAATCACTTTACTTAGTTCAATTCCATCCAGAAAATTGTTCGCCATATTCCCGATCCAATGCGGTTCGAAGCAGATCACCATTCCATTATCACGAACACTATCCATCATTTTCTGTACAATTCTTTTTGGATCAACCATATGTAATAAAAAAGCATGACTTACTGCAATGTCATACTTCCGTTCTAACTCGATGTCTTCAATGTCAGACTCTATAAATTCAGTTTCATAAGATAGTTGTGAGAATATTTCTTTCGCTTCATTCATTAATGCAGAACCCTTGTCAATTCCCGTATATGTTGATCCCGGCGGTAGCAATGGAAGGAGTTTCAAGCCCAGATAGCCGAATCCACAGCCATAATCTATGATTTTTACAGGTTTATGTATCTTCCACACACGTTGGATGAGAAATTCTAAATAATCGTCGTTGTAATATAACCATCGGGTATTTTTAAGATATTCGATTTTATTGTCCCAGTAGTATTTAGACATTACTGACCCAATCCTTCTCTAACCATTCTAATCAAGTCTTCTTTATGAGCTGGGTGGCAGGCAATAATATACGGTTCTTCATTCATACCGGTAAAGGGATTCCCCTCAAAATCGATCACGATTCCACCAGCCTCCTTAACCATCAAAATACCTGAATATAAATCGTCCCCTTCCGAATTGTAGAGAACAATTCCGTCTATATCACCTTTAGCGAGCATGCACCATTGAAGTGTGGGGGCCCATAATCTCATCATCCTTTTAAATTTAATATCAATATATTGCCTTAGCTTCACTGCCCTGATGTCGTTCTGTACTTTATGTCCTTGAATCCAGCCTATATTTCCTTTGAAAATGTTAGGGTTACTCTTCATTTGAATCGGTCGATTATTAAAGGTTGTTCCTTGTCCAATCATAGATACGAATAATCGATCGGTTAAAGGTTCATATACGACTCCCATGACAGGCTCTCTTTTATACATCAATGTTATTGAAGTCGAGAAGACAGGCAGACCAATCGCGAAATTATTCGTTCCATCGAGAGGATCAATTAACCATAACCAGTCACTCTGTGCTCCGATAACTCCGGCCTCTTCACTATGGATTTGGTGCTCTGGAAAAGCAGCTTGAATTTGCTTAATGATGATATCTTCGGCTAAAAAGTCTACTTCGGTAACAACATCCCCAAACTCATCTTTAGATCTCACTTCAATAAAGTTATCAAACCTTTCTTTGGCAATCAGACCCGCTTCCCGAATGACCCTGACCGATAAATCTCTAGCACTTTGGATGATCTTTTTATCCATTTCGCACCTCACTTGTTTTAGAATCCATTGAGCCGTTTACTGAATTTTGTAATAATATATCTGATAGTCAAAATAATGAGTCATCCCTACCGACTCAGCCAATCGAATGGACCCTTTATTCTCTGGGGTACAATCCCAGTAAGGATGAAGCCCTCGTTGAATACACTCCTCTACAAAAGCGCTAGCCACGGCAGCACCATAATTTTTTCTTCTATATTGTTCTAAAGTCTCGATATCAATAGCGTGGGTTTGATCCGCAACAAAAGAAGAAAAGCACGAACTTACCACCTTGTTATTTTGTATAGCAATATAGCCAAATCCATGCTGTAAGAAAGAATCTATTGAATCCCAAAAATGATAGATCTTCTGCTCCAAAAACGAATGGTTATCTAATTGTTTTGAATAGAGTAGTTCCCTATCGATACGTTGAATCGTTAATTCATGATTTTGAGGCTTCATAGATGCCAATCGATCCATTAATCTAAACACATGTTGATTGTCGCTCGATATATTGCGGTTAATGAATATTTCATCTAACGTATTGCCCCAAGTATCCATTTCAGCACCAATCTCCACCCAATGAACATCTATCTTTTGTAGCTGGGGTTCAATATGCGTTCTCATGTATCCTACTAGATCGGAGAGGAAAGCACTACTACATACATCTCCAACGATCTGAAAGCCCTTTTGACCTTCGATCCAGATTAATGCAGCCGTAGGTTCTGACGGATGATCAACATATACCCTGCCAGGGTTATTCCCGTCCACTATTGCTCTAATCTCGATATTCTTACTCTTATCCGTTAAGTGCCTTACTTTATAAAAGTCTTGGTTTTTAAGTTCTGTTATCATGTTTTCACCCCCTTTTTTCATACAAATTAGCGCTCCAACCCTTCCCATCTATTCTTCTTATGTATTCGAATCCATAGTCTATGTAGTACTGATTAAGCCTTGAATTATCTGCCATACAATCGAGTCTTATTAACGTCTTACCATTTTGTTTAATATGTATTTCTGCTGATCTTAGAAGAACCCTTCCAATTCCTTGGCCTTGATAATCTCTATTCACTGCAAATCTATGAATATAGCCTGCATCTAGTGAATCTAGCTCTTTCCAAATCAACGGATCTGACCATGTAATCACATAGGTTCCTACAATCTCATTGTCTAATTCAGCAAGATAAACATTCGATCCGTTCGTCATAAATTCCTGAACTTGCCCGAGATCAAAGTACTCTGGACGCCACTGATAAATTCCCTTTGAATTTAGCCATTTTGCAGATTTCTGCCACAGCTCTAAGACCACAGCGGCCTCATCCAATGACGCAGGTCTAATATTGAGATCGGTTTCTATGCGCTCCATAGATTTCACCTACTTAAACAGATTTCGTTTTCATTTCAGACTTTTTTTGTTTAATTGAAAAGACCCCACCATAGATAACGCTTATCTTTGGCAGGGTCGTTGGTTGTCTAAAGCTATTCGATTATTATCAGTGTCCATTCACAATCATATCTTCTAGTCTACTAAAATACTCAAACTACTAATCTATTTTCCAACTCTTTAACAGTTTTAACCCAATCCTCATAATGTTCCGTTTCTTCCCATAAATCTTTGAGCTCGGATTCAGCAAGTATCTTTCTCAGCGCTTTTTGAGCCACTTCGAGTAGATTAGCACCTTGTCCTTTATGCTGCTCGATCCACTCTTCAAGGTCTTCATCATCATGCTGTTCTGTTGCCGGTCTATTATGCAACGCCGCTAATACTTCAATCGCTCCAATAGCTGAAGATGCGGTATCTGCATCTAAATCATCTTCATCAAGCACCATTTCGATAAATTCAGAAACTAATTCCAAGCCTTCCGTTTCTACCAGGTCACCGATCCAATCTAGCACTGTATCATTATCAAAATTCCCATATCCCCAAGCTCCCATGTTTTAACCCCTTCAATCTGTTATTTATCCCAATCTTGTTTCAATAGTTTATAGTATACATTCACATTATCTTCAGATCCATTAATGATTCTCTTATATACTTTTGCGGGTGGGTAAATTTCTGATTCTCCTACTTTTAATGCAATTGCATCCTCAAATGCGCTGCTCATTATCCATTCCCCACCGCATTGTCTGATTATAGTTTCGCCTAAATACCCGCCCCATATCTTTGCCATATGATTAAGCTGTTCTTCCGTTGGACCTCTTGAAAAGATTTTCTTTATTCCTTTTGGAATACCCTTATGATACTGTTCAAGGATTTGATCCAATAGAATTAGACTTTCTTCAGTGAAATTCAATTCAACATTCAATTGTTTTGCAAGGTCTAAAGCATCCTCCGCATAGGCTTGCATCATGTCCGTCATGGTGTATTGTGTCATCGTCTCTGTCCTATTCTCTATGTATTTCCCAAGTGAAAAAATATAATAGGCTGTACATGGGCACACCAAGTATAGCCTATTTGATAACGTTTTTATAGAAAAATGTCCCTAACTGGCTTGTATCAATCAGCTACGATAATGTCACATTTTTTCCGCCTTATTTATATATTTTATAATAGTTGTACTCTTCGTCATCAATTTCAATGACTCTCTCGAATTCGAATCCACACTTCTCAATAACTTTATTAGAAGGATTATTATTCAATAGAGCTATTGCGCTTAATTCTTCAATCTCTGTATTGTGAAACAGGTAATCTATCATCCCTTTAACAGCTTGTGTCGTATATCCTTTGTTTCTATGGTTTTTTGATATCCCATACATTATCTCTCTATTCGGTTCAGGCAACTCGTCCTTTATTCCAGAACAACACCATCCAATAAATTCACCATCGTCCTTTAATACCATAGCTAAACGTAGCCTAAGCTGGTTCACATGTTTCTCTTCATTAACTGCCTGAAGAAACTGGTTATTCTCTGGAATCTCATAATGAGCTAACCAGTCTTCTCTCATCTCTTTGGATACATTCCATCCAGGTAAATATTCAAAAATCTCTGGCTGCCACGTAATCTCATGTAACGGATCAAGGTCCTCCATGCGGTATTCACGTAGAATGATATCTGTACAATCGATCGTAATTTGATGATTCGTGCTAGAATTCATGATCTAAGCTCCTTAATGTCTCGAATTGATGCTGCTGTTATATCGGCTTCCGTAGATCTTGATATAACTTCATAAAGAGATCTTCACCATCAACTACCCAATATCTTTCCTGAACAGGCACTAATCCATAGAAGTCTTTATATTCACCTAACCATCCTTCTGGAACATAATCTTCAAATGACATAGGTTCAGGATACAATGAATAGAACTCTCTCTTATCAAAATTAACATAGATCGTGGGTAGAAACTCCAACACTTCATCGTAATTTTCAAATGCATCCTTCAGATCTTCTAACATATCAGATAACTCTGAAGTTGGAACTCTATATTCTTCAATTCTTGGTAAGAAGTCCTTAGCTGTTGATTCATTCAATATTTCAATTCCAAATCGGTCTTCCATCTCAAGGTTCAAAAACCAATATTCTCGTTCAGTAATATACCAGCTCCACGAGCTCTGAAAAACAACTCCAACAATTAAAACATGGGCATATTCTGGCATTAACTTCATATCGAATACTTCCTTTTGTTATTCGTTATTCGGACGATTCCCAAGCATAAAGTCCTCGCCACACTCGGAATTTGTTACTTCCATCTTGGTGAAGTGGGTTTCAACACCATCTGAGCTCGTAGAGCCCCCAGTACCCTTTACCTGTACACATAGCGGATCAATTACCGTTCGTTTCCCTTTCTGATCCACATAATAATATTGGTCTATAACCTCACCGTAATCATACATAGGATTAGAAGTTTCATATCTTCCGTTCGCATGAACCGGAATTACGTCATATTTCCCTTCTTTTTCAAGTTTAGGGGCATCTTTAACGTTATAAGTAACTGTAATATCTCCTTCATAACCTTCCGGTATTAGATAGAGATCATAGGTTCCTCGATTGTATTTAGACGTGCACCCAATGGTAAGGGTCAGTATGAATACAGCAAAGAATATACGTTTCATAACTTTTCATTCCTCATTAAGTATATTTGATAAACAGATTAGAAAAGGCTGCCTTTCAAGGCAGCCTTTAATGTTATTTCTGAATGGAGAGAATAAATCTCTCGAGAGGTCCTGTATCTGTAATGCTCTGATTACATACCGTGTTATCCATACATACGTATTGGCCAAAAGCAGCGTAATTATCCGGTGAAGCACTTGAGGATTTCGTCTTAACCGAGAAGAATGCGAGCTCGTGATGTCGATTGCAGAACATGCAATACCCCTTCTTGTGTGTCGGCGTAATCCTTCCCTCGATACCGACGAACCGATCTTCGAACGGATATACAATGAATAATTTGTTCGTTGCAATATCTGTCCAGCTTAGATATGTCACATATCTAAAATCAATGGATCCAAGATCAGGAACCTTCAGCTTCTTATTCTTAGGAAACAACTTTTGAATTTGTTTTAACGTAATTGGCGGATACGGAACCAAATATGATTCTAGTGTACTAAGATATTTCTGAAAATCTTCCGCTGTCTCGAAAGTTGATACTTGCTCCAACATCTTCTGCTGTTCCTCTGACAGATAAGAGAAGACGTCAACAATGTTCTTCGCAGTAGTATATCTTACCGTCTCCAAAACCTTCCGATCTGCAACAGTTCGCAGTGTCTTCAACAGGAAATTAGCATTTTTCTTAATCACATTATATTGATAGTTTCTAATAAATGGTGTATTCATAGGTTTCAGCCCCTTATTCAATATGAAAAAATCATAAGGTGCAAAGCCTGTTATTAGAAACGATAAAATTAAGTTGGGCGATCGAATCCATTCTATCGCACCTCACACAAAGTATCGCCCTAGGTTAGGCTTTGCATGAGGACCTCCTAGCTAATGAGCAATTCAGCGTTGCCATCTACATAACCCCCAATCACATATCATTCAAAAATTATAACAAAAAGTCCCAGAAGGAGCAATTTAGTCTCTGATGGGACGATTATATTAAGTTATTCAAATACGACCATTTCTCCGACATCTTTAAATCCAAATCGCTTATAGATATTGATCCCATCATCTGAAGCCTGTAATACAACCGGTTTTTGTTTATCCTTCGTTTGATTTAAAAGGAACTGAAACATTTCGCTGCCAAACCCTTTGCCTCTAAATGTTTCTTTTGTCATCACATCATAAATACCATAACTATCTTTACTTTCAATTAATAAACCAGTAGTCACGGTCATTTCACCTATGCAGCCAATAAACATTTGAACTTTAGCACCTAATTTAACTTGTGAAAACTTATTAAAATAACTTTCTAACGCTTCTTTTTCTGGTGATCCTTCGAATAGGCACATAAAAACCTCTGTGTATTTCATAAGTTCTTCATTACTTTTCACAGAAGTAATGATAAGCTGTCTGGAATGATTCTGATCAACATGAAGCGTATTTTCAAGTTTCATCATTACATTACGTTCTGCTTCTTCAAGACCATATTCTTGCATAAACTCTCTCCATGCATCGTTTAACAACTTAGCATCAACCCACGTACTAAAGGGATATTCTTTAGAAATAAAATTATCGATTCCATATCTAATCTTATCTGCATTGTGAATAATCGGGGATTTTGGCAATAAAACATTGAATGTATCCGTGGGAACTTCGGTATTCGCTATGACGAAATCTTCTTCACTTGCTAGTTTCCCACTAACTGCATGAGTAAACAGTTTTAACTTTTCTTCGAAATTATTTATAACTAATTGATGATCAGTAATCATGTTTGCACCTTTCCATTTTAAGTAGTAATCCTAGTAATCTACTATCGGTACCCCTCGCTCCAGTCGCTCTTGGCTCTCCTTAATGTATGCATTAGTCCAGTTATCTAAATTTGAAAGATCAAAACTTCGGTACATTGCGATATAAACGATAAGTTCCCTCAATCTCAGAAACAAACGAATGTTATCCATTGAAGCCGTATCAATCGCTGTATTTCGTTCATAGCCTTTAAGGAAAGACTTTAGAAATCTACTAGCCTGCTTATTTCTTTCTACTATTGAATCATCAAGTACAACATAAACCATATAAAACATTTGAATAGCTATGTCTTCTGCGTACCAGCTATATTGGCATTCATCAAAATCAAAAAGCGTTATTTTATCATTGTCCACAAAAAAGTTTCCTACATTGATGTCACCATGAATAAGTCCATACTGATCATTTTTTCTTAACTTATTTATCTGATCCGCGAGCTCTTCATAACTCTCATATATCTGATGTTGATTCAAAGGAACAAATCTCTTCATGTTCTTTAAATAAGAGTTCTCTGTCCAATGGTGACGCACTATTTCCTTCCTACTTGGAACATATCTCTTCGATAATTCATGAATCTTTCCTGTGATTTCGCCACACATTTCGGATAAGGCATCATTATTCATGCACTCTGGGTAAAAGATCTTTTTGCCCGGTGCTTTCTCGAATGAAGTCGTTATAAAACTTGAGTTCTCAAGTTCGATAACCTCAACTTGTCTATCATACTTCGATGGTACAGACTTACTGACGGATACTCCATTTTGATGCAGATAATCTATCCATTCAAGTTCCCCTCTGACCTCATCTGAGTTTCTATGAGAGCTGTGAGTAATTCGAAGAATATATTGTTGTCCATTTCGGTCATACTCATAAACGAAATTTTGAAAGCCACCGATATACTTTAATTCTGAGAAGTCTAAACCAAATGAACTTGCAGCATTTTCAAGTACCTTGTCATTCATGAGTTCTTTAATCTGTTGTTCCAAATGAGTTCAACTCCTATATGTGTTACTTCGTTCCCACTCAATATTCCAGAGCGAAATAGGATTTTAATAATCTTGAATTCGAATATTGTTCATGCACAAGTTTCATTAGCTCCTTCCAACGCACTTTAATCTCACTGTAATCCATATCTGCTAATTGTTCCTCACTCACATTACTATTCATAATCTTTAATATTCCTTCTAAGTCTGCACATGCCTGCTTCCATATCGTATAATCTTTTTCTGTTTTGATAATATCGTTTAGATTCACTCGAATGCTCTCAAAAAACCGAGACACCTCACCTACAGAGTCATGTCTATTCCTATCTCCAATGGTAAGATTCCAATGATTAGATGCAATTGAAGATGTCTCTGTAGCTATACTCATGTTTGAAATAATATCATGAAGCCACACTTTTACATCCACTTCATCAAGAGTTCCGTTATTTATTTTTTCATTGACTAGATGAATCGAGTTATAGGGTATCGATATTCCATATGAGTAGAATCGGTTAACCAGAAGCGAGTAGGTTGCCATCTCTGACTTGTTAACTTCTTTATACTTCATGAAGAAGAATATACTCGTCCCCACTAAGGCAAGAATTAAGACGACGACACTGATCTTTTTAAACCGTTTTGGCATGTTATAGCCTCCTTAATAAAATGAAAGACCAAGTGTACGAACACTCGGTCTTCTTTATTAACACATAGCTTGGGCAGATTGAAATGCCTGATACAAATCCTCACGATCACGTCAATTTTTTCGTTAAATAAAGTGCAACATCATCATCAATTAACACGGTATCTCCGCGTTCAACATATCCTTCACCATGATATATACCCTTTCCATCAGGGATATACCCGCGCTTTGCGTATAGAATTTGTGCATTACCATAATCAGAGAACACACCTACCCCAATCCCGGCGATATCAGAACGCTCTTTAATAACCGCTTCTGCCTGATCCATCAATTTAGAGCCCACACCATAACGACGATATTTGATTAACACATTAAAATCATTGATCTCAGGGATTCCCTTCTCTTTAAAAGAGGGATAATGAGATTGCCATAGTATATTTACATAACCCGCAAATGCCTGGTCCACTTCAGCAATTAATGACACTCTGTCACCATTTTGTTGTTCTTCGAGATACCTAAGATACAAATCTACAGGTTTGTCCCATCCTTGTTCTTTGAATGATTCAGAGATAACTACAGGGTCTTGCTCATTCAATCGTCTAATACGGATATTCATATGTACGTTCCCTACTTTCATCTTTTGAATGGATACCCTAGCAATAATAGGAATGATTAAATTATACCAGATAAAAGAAACCACCGGTTTCCCGGAGGTCTCGATTTACGATGATTATTTAACTGCGATGACCTCAATTTCTACAAGTCCATCCTTTGGAAGCTTCGCAACCTGAACAGCACTGCGTGCGGGATAAGGCTCTGCGAAAAATGTGGCATACACTTCATTCACCGTTTGGAAATCGTTCATATCTTTTAGAAAAACTGTAGTCTTAACAACGTGCTCCATCCCGTAACCTGCCTCTTCCAATATCGCCTTCACATTGGATAAGGATTGCTTGGCTTGCTCGAGCACTGAATCTGGAAACTCTCCAGCAGTATTCATACCAAGCTGTCCGGAAGTAATGATCATATTGCCAAATTGCACAGCTTGTGAATAAGGACCGATAGCACCTGGAGCGTTTGGAGTTGCGATGGTTTTTCTATTTTGGATTGTCATTTAGAATCTCTCCTTTATTTTACATATCACTTGTGTTTCATTATTCATTCATCCTGAAAATACACACTTACTACTGTATAATGGCTAAACCGTTTTCACTTCATCGTACTCTTTCAGCATTTCTTCTTGCTGCTCAGGTGTCAGCTTGGTAATCCCAAAGCCTGTGAAGCCCCAGATTGTTGCAAAGATTATACCCGTCCAGCATAGGATAGCCCAAGGTAAGTAGGACAGTGTTGCAACGCCAAGCGTGCCCGCCATGTATGCTCCTGCTGCGGTCCATGGGAGAATCGGTTCAACAATTGATGCCGAGTCTTCAATCGTCCGGCCTAGATTCTTCGGATGTAGCCCCCGGCGGATATAAGCTTCTCTCAGCATTTCACCAGGCATAAGGATGGATACTTGACCATTACTTGTTACACCAATCATGGTCAAACCAGTTGCAATCGTTGCCAAAATCAGTGAACCGGTCGAACGCACATACTTGAGAATTTTATTCACAATCAATTCCAGCGATTTCGTCAAAGAAATGGTACCTGCGAACGTAATGGCACAGAAGCAGATCAATAATGTTCCCATCATTGAGTTCATGCCACCTCGATTGAGAAGACGTGGAATATCTGGGAGCACCGCAGCCGCATCAAAACCTTGAACGTTAACCATTGCAACATCGAAGCCGTTAATAACGGAAGAGATCACATCATGCAATGTAAATCCTTGAAAGATCATACCGTTCGCCAACGCTACAAACGAAGAGATCAACATCACTGGGATCGTAGGTTTTTTGCGAATCGATCCATATAATACGATCAATACCGGGAGTAACAAGACGAGATTCCAGTTAAATATGGTACCTAGTGTATCCATAATCGTAACAACCTTCTCTGGAATTGCTACATCGGCACCGCCGCTGTTGAACCCCGTAATCAGAAAGACCGTTCCAGCGACAATAAAGGATGGTACTGTTGTATAGAGTACGTGACCAATATGTTCATACAAATTTACACCAGTCGAAAGCGCTGCCAAGTTTGTTGTATCAGATAGAGGCGATAGTTTATCACCAAAATAGGCACCAGCTACGACTGCACCAGCAACAGCAGCCAAGTTTACATCCAGACCTGCTCCAACTCCCATAAATGCAACCCCGATGGTACCCGCAGATCCCCAAGAGGTACCTGTACACAAGGAAACAATTGAAGTAACTATAAATGCCGTGATGAGCAAAAATTGTGGATTGATAATGTCGAGTCCATAATAGATCATCATCGGTATGGTACCGCCGATCATCCATGCCCCAATCATAAATCCAACGGTAATCAAAATTAGAATCGCTGGCATGGTCTTTGCAATCTTCTGCGCGATAGAACTCATAATATCATCATAACTATGTCCCAACTTAATAGCGATGATCCCAGCTACCACGGTGGAGATGATGATCAGCGGTTCTGGTGGCAATTCGAACAGAACGTACCCTAAACATAAGAGCAAGATCATGGTCACGATCGGTAGTAAAGCTAAGAACAGCGTGGGTTGCTTAATCGTCTTTTCCTGTTGTAGTTTAGCCATTGTAGGTTCCCCCTATGGATGTGTTCAAATTATCTGCTTCTTAAAGGGTAGTTCCTTGCCATTCGTTCAAAAGCCTCTTGCAATACCGCTCTGGGAGCACCGATGTTCAAACGTATAAATCCTTCACCATCTGTACCGAATGAAGTCCCAAAACTCACGCTAACTCGGCTTTTATTCTGAATCCATTCGATTAAATCGCTTTCATGATGACTAATACTTCTACAATCTACCCACAATAGATAGGTTCCTTCGGCTTTCACGATTTTTAACTCAGGCATATGCTCAGCGAAGAAATCTTCCGTGAATGATATATTATCTGTAATATAATTCCGAAGCTCATTTAGCCAATCATCACATTCGGTGTATGCGACCTCAAGTGCTGGCGGAGCAAAAAAAGTAGGATTATGAATACCAGCCTGACGCAATCCCTGCTGAAACCGCTCTCTTAAATGTTTGTTCGGAATCACAATGTTAGCGATTTCAAGGCTTGCTAGATTGAATGTTTTGCCTGGTGAAGTGCAGATGATTGAGCGTTCTGCGATCTGTTCTGACAGTTTCGCAATAATGGTATGCTCATGTCCTTCGTGAATAAAATCTGCATGAATATCATCCGATACGATCAACGCATCATAAGTAATGCACAGCTCGGCTATGCGTTCAAGCTCGCATTTTGTCCACACACGCCCAGTTGGATTATGCGGAGAGATTAGCAAAACCATCTTAACTCCCGCTTGTATTTGCTGTTCCATCGCTTCAAAGTCGATTTCATATCGTCCATCTTTAAGTTGTAAACGACTTTCTACAAGTTCCCTCTCATTGAGTTCAACAGCATTTGCAATCGGTTGATAGGCTGGGGTATGCATTAGAATACGGTCCCCCGGTTCTGTGAACCGCTGAATCATAATGGATACCGCTTGAATAATCCGAGGACTAAAGACAATCCACTCTTGCGGTACATTCCATCCGTAGGCTCGATACAGCCACTTCTGCACCGTCTGATAATATGGAGGGAACGGATCGGTATATCCGTAGATTCCATGCCTTGCCATCTCACTAACCTTTTCTACGACTTGTGGAGGCGCTTGCAAGTCCATGTCTGCTACAGAAATAACGACCATATCTTCACCAAGGCTGTCCACCACGCCGTCCCACTTGGCACTATTAGTACCTAATCTACTGATCACTTGATCAAAGTTATAACTCATCATGTTCACCTTCTTGGTATGGGTTCTAGATGTTTATTTCAGCTTTTGTAAATAACGATAGACAGTTGGTTCTGATATCGATAATGCGTTTGCTACCTGTGAAACGCCGCCCTTCAGTAAGAAAACGCCAAGATCATTCAATTCACGAACAATCTCAATCTTCTCCTGCGATGACAATCGTTCCGGTGGAATCGTTAATCTATTCGTGACCGAAGATACCATATGCTGAAGCAGATCATCCGCATTCCCTTGCAAATACTCGGTAGCTTGCTTTTTTTCCTTTGGCGCTTGATCTAGAGTAGCAGGTGCTATATAAGGGGTAGGTCCTCCCTGCAAAATATGTTGAATCCATTCCGCTGCTACTTCCATATGTGTAATATCAATGTTCAAGCATAGCAGTCCAACCAGCTTCCCCTGATCAGTCTTAATAAAGTAGGTAGATGAGCGGAAGCTCTGGCCCATTTTCCCCGACGCTCTATAGTTCGCAATATACTGTTCCTCATGGTAAGCTTCGGTTTTAAGAATTTTCAACACGAGGTCAGTAGATGCATCTCCCACTTGTCGACCACTAATGTGTCCATTCTCAATATGAACAATCGAGTGCTCCGGATCACTGATATCATGCACAACGACTTCACATTTCGGACCGATAATGGCTGCAATAAAGGATGCGATCGGAAAATATTCCTCAAGATATTGCCTATTCTCACTCCCCATGAACGCCGAACTCCCCTCTCGGTTACTTTTAAAAAACCAAGGTTTATTTATTCTCTTAATAATAATTTATTATCTTGATAAAATCATATCATGTTAATAAAACGCTTTCAACTATTTTTTAGTGGAAAAAATATCAAAAAAGCCTGCATAACCTACCTCGGTAGATATACAGACTTTAAATTACGAGCTTGAAGATCGATTGACACATCATACCAACTGGTTGGATCTTTAAGTAACAATTGCTAATCTACTTAAACAATGTAATTGTCCAGCTTTGAAATCCATTCTTCTCGTAAAATCCCATCGTATTTTTCAAATCCTTGTTAGCTGAACTTACCATTATTCTATTCGTACCCTTTTCTTTGACATGACTAGTTACTTCACTTAATAATACTGAACCTATTTTTCGTTCCCTGTAATCTGGATCAATATAGATCTCATCAATTTCAAAATAGGATTGTTCCGATTCCTCAAAGATTACGAAGCCTTCGTTCTTCTTCACTTCGCCTAATAAATATCCAATAACTTTTTCATGATCGATTACGATCCAGAATTCATTGCTTACGTAATGCAGTAGATCATCGATTGAATTTGCCTTTAATCCATAGGTAATATCCTCTTCTTCCCACACCTTCGATAATGCCGCAACTTGATGTAGATCATTCATTTCTGCCCTTCTTATTATCATCACAAATCCCTCGTTTGATGAATTGTGGTTGTGTATGATGTTTCGCCTAAAGTATATCTAGCAATTCTCTTAAATGCTTAATTGTATGTTGAGGTCTGATTGTTACTTCATGTTTCCAGGGCTGATTGACTTCAATCCAAATGGTGTTCATCCCAGCTTTTCCAGCTCCTTCAATATCATTTATGGGATGATCTCCAATATAGACGCATTCTTCAGGTTTTAGTTCGATCTTCTCGTATGCCATTTGAAATATCTTGATGTTCGGTTTCTTAATACCGGCTTCTTCAGAGACAATAATGAAGTCAAAATCATTTCTTATGCCTAGTTGATCAATCTTGCCATATTGAATCATATTTCTTCATTTGTAATTAATCCAACTTTATACTTCTGACGTACATACTGAATCGTTTCTGCTGCATGTTCCATGAACAATGCATTCGTACTATATTGAGCACTATAATAATTCAACAAATCAGAGATTTCCGGTTTCACTAACCAAGGGAGTTCTTCCAATAGCTCTGCAAATAATTTATTCTTGTCCTTATATCCATCCTCATCTAACTCAATAATCCGATGTACGATGTCCTCAATCTCTTCTCATGTTGAAAATATGTATTAACAAACGAATTAACAAAGTCTCTAAATGTGCTTATTCGATCTAATAGCGTATTATCCAAATCGAAGATGACTGCTTTTATGTTCTCCATCGTCTACCCTCCGAATCTTAGTTTCTACCAAGGCATGTTCTGAACAAAAGGTTGTACAAACAATCCTGTATCATTAATGTCAACCTTTCTTATCCATTTATAAATGTTGTCAGCAGCAATAGCTGGATCTGTATCTGCGTCTGTTGAGCGCCCTCTTGTTAATAATTGTCCTGGATGAATCGCACAAACGGTTATGTTGTCCTTCATCAACTCTTCGCCAAGACATATCGTAAACATATTCTGAGCAGCCTTAGCCATCCTATATGAATATGAAAATCCTCGGTTTTTAAATTCTCCAGATGCCATTCGACTTAATGAGCCTAATCTTGATGAGACATTAATCACCCTTGGATTATCTGATTTTCTTAAATATTGGAGACATGCTTGAGTCGTTCTGATCGTCCCTAAACAATGAATATTAAATAGGTTATTTACCTCTTCTGTTCTTACCGTTTCGATTAAAAATTCAGACCCCGATATTCCTGCATTATTAATCACAATATCAAGTGAATCTGTATTTCTACTTAAGTTAGTTTTTATGATTTCTATAGAATCATCACTTGTTAAATCCGCAACTATTGGAAAACATCCTGAAGGAAATTGCTTCTGTAATTGTTCCGCTGCTTCAACAGTTCTTACTACCGGAAATGTAATAAACGAACCTGAATGAAATGATTTTTGCAACTCGAGGCCTAGCCCTCGGTTGGCACCCGTTATTAATACACTTTCCATTGAACCCTCCTACAAAATAGTTTTTGCGAACACTAATTTAACAGAGAATTTTCAACATACCATTTTCTAAGCTGATTAATATGAGCTTGATGGTAGCGATTATGATCAGCCATATGCCACAGTCCCCACCGGATCGTTGCTTGCTTTTCATTTTCATGTCCGAAAGTGACGGTTCGATCTAGGTCAGCATCAGTTAATTGTGTGCATGAATCCTTCAATAGGTTTATTACATCTTCAGATCTAGAGATCAGCGTGCTCAGCGACAAACCTTTGACCATCGGAAGTCTATTATTTTCATCAATCATGGGGCCATATTGTTCTTTTAATGTCTGAGGAAGGGGTTGACCCTTTATTCTATAGACCCAATTCAGATCCACAACCAAGATATGTTTTATTAACTGAGCCGTACTATTAAATTTATTGTTAGGACCCTTGTAATCCACCTCTTCTTGCGACATACCATCAGTAATGAATCGTAGCCGCTCATTATTCTGTTTAACTGCAGAATATAACATGCCTACTGTAGGTGACATATTTGCTTCGCCTTGTAGATCGTAAAGCATTTTAGGTCCTCCTCATTATTTATTTCGAAAAACCTATTTGGATTTAATATTGTACGCCATGAAAAACCTTCAGTATAAACTCTCTATCTGGTATTTTTAGTTCCTCATACGATCTTAAAAACTCTGAATTATGGTATGGAACTTCTCTTAACTCAACCTTGATATCATCTTCTGAAATGTGGATTATTCCATATCTGGCTACTGGTTTATCGTAACATCCTAATGATCCTGGATTTAGATAGACTCTTGATGCTGATACAAAATGGTGAACAGTATGATGGTGGCCGAAGCCTACCAAACTATAATTAGTTCCTGCGTAGATAAGGTCGAGCTTCTCAGTACTTGGATTTTTATCAATAGATTCAAACCAATTATCTTTATCTAGATGATAGTGACTAAATAACAGGTTGTGATTAAGTATCTCGGTACTTATTCTCTTAGGCCATTTACTCATGAATTCTATGTATTGTGGATCAATTCGTTCAGCTAACCATTTATGATGCAATCGTTCATTATGATGTCCTTGGGGTGGATCATCATTGTGATAAGCTGCTATAACAGCTAAATCATGATTACCTACTACAAAAGTTACATCGTTTCTTGATGTTAATATTCCAAGCACGTCATTAGAATCTGGACCAATCCCAACTACATCCCCTAAACAATATATATGTTCTATACTCTTCTCAGTCATATCATTCATAACAGCTTTTAAAGCAGGACTATTACCGTGTATGTCAGTAAGTATAGCGATTGATTTCATCTTCACACTTCCTTAGATGATCATCAGTATTTAAGATAAGAAAATGACCCGACCTCAGATAACTGTAATCTTAGGCCGGGTCATTTGTTGTCTAATTATCTTCCGTGATTATACATCTATTCCCTTGTTTTTTTACAACACATTTTATAACTTCGCCATTCTTTATATCCAATCTTGCCATACCACTCTGTTAACCATGTCCACCCTAAATAGCTATGAATCACACCTCTTCTTTTCAAACCTTCCGTTGCTTTTAAAGCTATGGCCATACCGATTCCCTGTTCTCTCAATTCTTCCTTTACACCGAGTGCTCCAAACCCGCCCATTTGGTCAGACAATATTCTTTTCCATCTAAAACTATGCTCGAATTTCCCGTTAAATGGACCGAATAGTAAAACAGAACCTACAATATTTCCTTTTTTATCTTTTGCCAACAAAATATCACTGAGATCCGCTTGTTGAGAGAAAATCTTATAATATAAATACCAGTGCCGGAAATATGTTAATTCGAAATCTAACAACTTATTCATATCCTTCTGATTTGCTTCTGTAATTTGAATCTCTCTATTAATAGGAACACTAGAATGAGGATTAAAGTTACGCAAATCACCCAATAAATCAACACTACGTTCATAATAATCCCATCCACATTTTTCGAAAAACAATACCGCTCCAGAAAGATCTTCAGGAATCCCTGGCCAAAAATATGAGTTCGAACCGGACCCTAGCTTTATTTCTTTCACACCTAAAGATTTAAGATATTTTTCACCGATGGAGAGTAGTTTTCTACCGATACCTTTTCTACGTTCTTCTTTGTTTACCATGATTAATACAATAGAACCATGCAGAACTGAATTTGTACCCTTACCTGTGGCCAAGAAACCAGAAATCCTACCGTCCATCTCAATGATAAAGTGGGAATTTCCAGTATCATTATCTAGTATTATTTTTTCGAGAAATTCAAAATCAATGATCCATTTGTCCCCGAAGCTAGTATTCCATAATTCAAATACTTCCTTCATATCATTCCTAATAAAATTACGAACTATCATTTATATCATCCTTAATATTTCGGAATGCGTCTTAACAAATTCATTAATACCTAATCATCTGCGCTAAAAAATGTTTCATTTGATATTTTGAATAACTTGTCTGTTGCTTCATGACTATCTGGGTCTTGCACCAGTTGAAAAAATATATCATGTAGCTCTTCAGTTCTGGCTAAAACTTTGTCCTTAGACTTGTCTTCTCTTAATGAAATATATAGGTTGTGTAAACTGATATCTAAATCATCGTTTGATTCCTCATATGAAGTTAGTTCCGACATTGCAGCCACATTATATACACTTGATATCATCGCTCTATAGGAATAGTCATTAACTTGCATACTAAAACTACTGAGAGCATTACTTAGCTGGTACTTAAATGCAAGATCAATAGAATTTTGGATTTCAGTCCTTTGCCTTTGGGATTCAACAAGCATAAAACTAAGTATGCAAACACTTAGTGATAAAAGGACTATTATAATAGTATATTTCTTCTTCATTCAATAGCTCCTAATAATGAATTTCATCACACATCTTCCTATGATATTTCTGGATCACGAACCTAAGCTAGGCAGGTATTATTTTTGAAAGCTTTTATCGATTAAATCCATCTTACCCACAAAATCTTTCTAAAATCATTGCCACACCATCGAAATCGTTACTCTCTGTAATCTCATCCGCTATCTGTTTTAATTCTGGTATGGCATTCCCCATGGCTACTGAATATCCAAATGTCCGAAATAATCCGATGTCATTATGATCATCACCAAACACAATGACTGCGTCGCTGTTCAAGTGGTATATCTTACACAGTTTTATTCCATTGTTAATTCAATATCTGGATTGTGAAGCAAGCAATGGCTGATGATTTCGGCAGTTAAAGAAGAAGGAATGGATTCATAGATCTCCGTATTGGAATGTCTGCAGATGACTTGCGCTCCATTATAGTACACAAATGAACATATCTCGAGTAATGAATCAGGAAGGAACTCTTTTACCGTACGTGGTGGACGAGCTGTCGCTATTATTATTTTCATTCCTAGTCTGTAACACGATAGAACAGCTGCCAGGTTTCGCTCCGAAACTTGTTTACTAGAATTGAGATATGTACCGTCCAAGTCCAGGACAATAGCCGAAATCTTCATAACTTCCCCCTTAATTTAGTTTCTACGTAGCCATCACATAGTGGACCTTTTCACAACTTTCTAAAAAATCATCCCGCTCAACATAATATAGATCATAAATATGCTCCGTATGATTAATCGACTCAAATAATTGCTGATTTATATCATTTGCAAATTTGACATAGGGAAGCTTATCTACTGCTTTTTTCGATCGTATATTTTGTTTGCGAACCTTTAGAAATACCGTTTCAATAGGATGTTCAAGAAACAACTCAGCTAAAAACGATTCCTTTGCACGTTGATTATACCCTTTTCCAAAGTAAGGGGTTCCAATCCAGGTAGCCAGGAAACCTGTGTTATGAACCCTATTATAGAGATCAATCGTACCGATCGGATGACCCATCTCATTTAGAATAGTTCGCGAAATACAGGTCTGCTGTTCTTCTTCAATAATTAATTGTCTGGTCACGAATACATATTCTTCATACGATTGGCATCCATAACGAACATAAGGAAAAATCGCGGGATCCATCATTAAGTTGTACAGTAAATGGCATTCGAGCAAATCACGTTTTTTCAACATGTTATCTACCACCTAGTCCTTTTCATTTCGCGGTATCAATCCACTTCAGTATATAAAAGGACATAGGGGAATACATAAAGTCTACATTTCCTTAGTGTAAAATTCAGCAAAATAATGGCTTTCCTACTCATTCTAGAGACTTAAAAACTCACCTACCAAGGAACTTTGTTGATTTTTCTGGAAATTGATCTAGAATAGGGAAGTGACTAGAAAGATGTGCTTCATACTTTATTTTACAATTTTTCTTGAGGAGTTGTATGTTTGATGGAGTCAAGGAAGCTTCGAAACCGCAAAAAAATAAACAAAAAGAAATGGATCAGTATATCACTCTTAATTCTCATCATTTTGGCTGGTGCCGGGTATCTATTTAGAAAGGAATTATCTATTTTTGCCTTTAACACACTTCTAAAAAAAGACGTTGAAACCGCTCTAAAAGAATCTTATAAACCATTAGACAATAAAAAAAGAAATACGAAAACCGTAGACAATGAACCTTTTTCCTTACTTCTTCTTGGAATTGATCAACGCGATCAAGAGCCTAGTCGCTCCGATACCATCATCTATTCAGTCATTCGACCTAAAGATAACAAAATATTGTTGGTCTCAATTCCTCGGGATTCTTATACGGACATCATTGGTAGGGACGTAAAATCAAAGATCAACTCCGCTTTTGCTCATGGAGGAGCAGAAATGAGTATAGACACGATTGAGAATCTACTAAAAAATAAAGTTGATTATTATGGCACTGTAAATTTCAATGCTGTTATAGACACGGTTGATGCCCTTGGAGGAGTAAAACTCCCTATAACTAAGTTAATCGAAAATAAAAATCCGATTCATGAGAAACTAAGAATTGAACCTAACAAGCCATTATATTACGGGAAAGAAGCCTTAAGTTACGTTCGATACCGTGAGGATTCTGACTTTAAACGTACCGAGCGCCAACGTATTTTTATAAAAGCCTTGATGGAGAAAGTTTTAGAATTAAAAAACATCACGAAAATACCTGAACTCATCGAAATTGCCGGTGCTAACTTTGCTACCAGTATGGATCCGGATTATATTTTAGATTTAGCTGAAACCATTTTTCTAAAGGACGCTGCCCCTGTTATTGAGAGTTATATGTTACACGGCTCGGGGAAAATGAGAGGAAACACTTGGTTCTATGACATTGATCCAGTAGATTTAGAATATACACAAAGCCTTATTTCGAATTGGCTAAGCAGCAGTATCACTAGTGCAGAACTTATTCAACCTAAAGATAAAGACTCGGAGTAGACATCAGTTTAAATACATAATTTTATAATAACTATAAAGGCACCCGTTTTTATAAACGAGTGCCTTTATCTTTATTGTGAATAATTTTGTATCTGACCCCTCACAATTACTCACCGATGGTTTTTTCGTATAAATTAATGTTCCATGCTATTTTCTTCCTAATAAATTCAAAGCCCATTTTCTGATAGTATTGATTTAGCTTCGTGTTATCACTTATACAATCAAGTCTTAAGAGTCGTTTGCCTTTACCTTTCAAATAATCCTCAGTCCATGTCAAAATTCTCGGACCAATACCCGTTCCCTCGTACTTTCGATGAACAGCAAACTTATGAATATATGCTGCCTCGAATGTATCAAGTTCTTCCCAAATTTCTGAGTCTGACCAACAAATTATTAATGTCCCTACGATATCTCGATCTATCCTTGCTAGAAGAACTTCTGCGCCTTTATCTATGTACTCAATGATATCTTCAATATGGAATGAATCCGGATCCCATTGATTAATTCCCTTATTCTGAAGCCAAATAGCAGAGCCCTTCCAGAGATCTAACACAATTGAACTTTCTTCGATTGTTATGGACTGTATATTAAGAATCTCAGTATCAGAATGCATCATGAATCTCCATTCATCTTTTATGTATTTCAGTACATATTTATATATACCATCCCGCTTGCAAAGACCACATATTATGGTACTCCCCTTTACATTTTAGCAACTCATCATGTGTACCTATCTCCGCAATACGGCCATTTTTCATGACCACAATACGATCACACAAGCGCGCCATACCAAGGCGGTGAGAAACTAAAATCGCAGTCTTATCTTTTGCCATGCTTAGAAACCGATCGAATACTTCCGCTTCTGCCTTTGGGTCTAACGCTGCACTTGGTTCATCCAATAACACAAAAGGGCTACTGCGCATAAATGCTCGCGAGATCGCTATCTTCTGCCACTGACCTCCAGATAAATCCGTACCGTCAGCAAATTCCCTTGTTAATGGGGTCTGATAGCCATTAGCTAGAGAAGCTGCTACTAGGTCGGCTCCTCCCAGCTTTGCCGCATTTTCTACTGCTTCCTGCATATGCATGTGTTCTACGTTCCCGTAACCTATATTATCGTATAACGTAAACGCATAACGGTTAAAGTCCTGAAATGCTGCTGTCGTGTTTGCTCTAAGACTAGTAAAATCTGCGTCTATTAAGGACACAGAACCATATAAGACTCTCCCTTTTTGAGGTTGATATAGCCCAAGCAACACTTTTACTAACGTCGTTTTCCCTGAACCGTTATCCCCAATGATAGCTAATCGCTCACCAGCTTGTATTGTGAAGGATATATCGTGAAGTGTATTTTCCTTTTGCTGTGGATAACCAAAAGAAACATCTTGAACATCAACATCTACCTTAGCATCTACAAGCTCTCTGCCTTCTTCCTCTTCAGGTTCCAGATCAAGATAGATGAATAAATCGTTCACTCGAAATAACATGTCACGAAAATAACTAAATCTACCTACAATGGTGTTCACACCATCTTTTAATACTTGTAAAGCAATAAGAATCGCACCAAATTGAGATGCTAATAGATCTCCTTGTGTGACCGACCATGCTGCCCAACCCACCCCGAATGCTAGTCCAATAATCCCAATGATCGATAGACCTGCTCGTACAAAGTTTTGATTCCGTTGTTGGCGATATAATGGATCAGCAACTTCCCAGTAAATATTGTGCCACCAGCGAAGGAGTGAAGAAGACATACTGAACATTCGAACTTCCTTTGCAGCCTCGCGAGATGTCATCACGTTCTCTAAATAGTTCAACACTCTTTCCTTCTCGGTCTGTTGTCTTTTCAAAAAGAATGTTGATTTGGATTGGACCCACTGTGCAATAGGTACAGGTAAAGCAACAACGATTAATGCGATGAACAACCACATATTCCATGTACTGAGCAAGATAATAACAGAACTGACCGTAATAACAGATCGGATAATATCGAATATTTCCATTAACAAATTAAAAAATTCTCCCGGCTCGGTCATATTTTGAGCTCTGTTAAGAATATCGTGGAAGTCAGCCCGTTCAAATGTTTCTAATCGAAGACGATGTGCTTTCTCCTGTAGCTGTTTTGTGAGCGAATCTTCTAACTCTTGTTGTAACTGCTCTATATAAATCGAATAGAACGGCTGAATGAATCGATCCACAAGAACGATAACAGCCCAGATGGAGATGATCACTAACAGTTCGGTGAACCTATGACTTCCTTGAAAGACAAGAAGTACTTCCTGAAAAATCTTACTGACGATATACACCGAAACTCCTGGTAAAATGCCTTGAAAAAGCAGCATACTGAAAATGATCAATGATTTTTTAAGATCAACAGTCATCATCCAATAGAAAAAACGATACAGCGAATATAAGGCACTACCATTATTCATTTGTACCATTGTGACTGGACCTCCCACATACCCGAGTAAACCCCTTTTTGATCCAATAATTCTTGGTGACTTCCTTCTTCTACGATACATCCATTTTGCATAACAACAATGCGATCTGCTAAACGTGCCGACCCTAATCGATGACTGACCAGAAGTACAGCTTTCCCTTGAAACGCTGCTGTATACTGTGCATAAATGTTTGCTTCGGCGTTAGGATCTAATGCTGCCGTAGGTTCGTCTAAGATCAGAAGTTGTGGATTCCTAATCATCGTCCTACTTATGGCTATACGCTGCCATTGACCACCCGACAGACCTTGCCCGCCATGGAATAGATGACCGATGTGCGTATCATATCCACGAGAAAGATTGGAGATAAACTCGTCAGCACCGCCAACGTTAGCCGCTTGACGAATCGACTGCATCTGAGAGGATACATCTTCGAGACTTTCTCCCTTTCCGGTTGCAATGGATTGAGCAGCAGTAAACTCAAAATTGAAAAAATCTTGAAAGCAAGCGCTTACAGATCGCTGCATACTTTTATAATGGATATCACTATATTCTATATCATCCACAAGAATTCGACCTTGCGTAGGTTTATATAAACCTAATAGTATTTTGACAAGTGTACTTTTACCCGCACCATTCTCGCCCACAAGTGCAACAAGCTCTCCCTTTTTAAGGTGAAGATTAATGTGCTGCAACGATGGTTTGCTCTGACCTGGATAAGTGAAACTAATATCTTGCAAAGTTATGCCTCTTTCTATGGTTTCAGGAAACTCTGAATGAGGTGTGGTCTTCTCTCCTTCACCCGCTTCCGATAAGAAACTTCGGACATAGCCCGTTGTGATCGAATCTGTTATCATCTCTCCATATCCAGAACTCACTTGCTGGGCCGCATTCTGCATCCGTTCTACAGCTTGAAATAAAGATATAAAAACCCCTACGGTGATGGCCTTTGCTGACACAAAAAAAGCCAATAGGATTACAATAGATACTTCAACAAAATAGTAAATAAGAATAGAAGGCAACATAGATAATTCTAAGTTCCTCTTCTTATTTAACTGTGTCTTCCTGAACTGAGTACGCTCTTCTTTCCAACGACCTATGAGGGTGCTAGAGAGTCCAAACAATCGAATCTCCTTTTGCTCTTTACGACCCGTTAGCAATCGATCAATATAGGAGATCCTTCTCTGCTCCTCAGTTTGATTATAGATAAGTTCCATCCATTGATTCGAGTATCTGGCCTCATATAATGCTCGTGGAATAACTACATCTACAAGAACAATACTTATCCACGGCGATATGATCCAAAACAAACTTGCTATCGAGACAACCCCTATTATTCCCTGTAAAAACCAGAGCATATAGTGAAAAAAATGTTCCACTTTCCCACCAGGATTATTACTGCGTTCTAACCGGTCGTAACTTGAGCTTTCTTCAAAAAACAATAGCGGCAACTGCGTTGCTTTCTCTAATCGTTCTTTCCCAACAGAGTAATTCAGCTTTTGCCTCAATCTCACATTCAAAGGATCACGAAATCTCTTATAAGATTTCGCTCGTTAGGATCAGCGTTGCTGCTAGAGCTACAATCCATGACACAATATCATTAAACGCATTACTACCAGAACCTGCTGTTTGAATTACTGTATCGATGAGCCTTTGTGTAACATAAATTGTCAAGGCAGGCGCAAGTCCTTCTAGCATATTAAGCAGTAATAGTAGACTAGCAGGTATTAGAGCATTTCTAAATATGATGTCTAATGACCACTTCAAATTGGATAGCATTTTTCTAAATGTGATTCTTTGATTTTCACTCTCCAAGCAAATTCACACCTCTATTTTTAAATGCACATATTCATTGTTATATGAATCATCAGATTCATTATTAACATCATCATAAGTTTCCCATTGTTCTATTCCATTCACTAACAATTTCACTTCCCAGACTGCTTACAAAATTCCAGTTTGTTTAAGATAGCTCATTCCTTTTATCCTGTACCGTTCTATAAAATCATTCGTTACGTGCTCATGCTTAATAATCCCCATATAATCTGTCCCCGGCTTAATGGGCTTGTAGTCCGATTCTATTAGATAAATATTGAAATAAACTCTATTCTTGTCTTCTGTCAACTTTAAGTCATCGATTATGCTTAATAATCGATTTAACTCCATACACTCAAATTCATTCTCCTTTTCAATTATGTAAAACGGATAATTCATATTTTCAAGTTCGAGTAATCTTTGATAGTCCATCAAGTTTCTCGGTATATTCTTAATGTATTCTTGAGCGTTTCTCATTTCTTTAAATATTCCTGATATCCAATGGTTCTTCCCATTTGATGCTTTGACAATATACACTTCCGTCCTCCTTAAGGGAATTCCCCCTGGTTTGTTCTCCGAATTCATTCCACGCCTTTACATCATGAATCTAATTCTTGAAGTCTCAATAAAATCTTTGTTACATGCCCTTTTAAAATTACAGTAATAAATAAACCTTCATTGAATCGATCACCACGGATATAGCTAGTCATTAATTTCCTAAGCGTTACTAAATCCGCATTCATAATTCGTTCGTGAATACCCATGTTATTTATGTCTTTGTAAATTTTATTATCATCAAGCCACTGACCCCAATCAAAAATCAGCAAGAACCCCGTATCATTTATTACTTCTCTGAAACGAGTCACTTCTTGGCTCTCAAGTCGATAACCATTTTCCTCTGTGAAAAACTTACTTTTAGAGTCCTGAAAGTAATCAAGATGCTGCAGCAATTCTTTGATTTGTTCGTTTGTAATAACTCCATCGTACGGCATGCTACTCCCCCCTCCAATCTATACTGAGACTAGTAAGCCGTTATTAATCCACTCTATTAAATTATTAGAAACTTTGATTGCATTTTCCGGGCTCATGTCTCCGCAATCTAATATAAATACTTCTGTAGATTCAGCTTTTTCGGCCATTACAAATATCCTTCCACCACTATCATCACCTATTGCAACGTATCCTTTCGCATAATCTGCAACTTCCCAAGTTAAGTTTCTCTCCTCAATTTCTTCCGTTCCATAGATTAAAACTCCATTATTCGTCAAAAAGCCATCGATTTCTAGTAGTAAACTCTTAAAAATAGATGGGAATGTACTATTCATCGCTGCTTCTACTGAATCAATATGTATACTATTTCCTTTATCGTTTTTAACATGAAATTCAATATTTGAGTAATCTAATATAGGCATTCTATTCTCCTCGTATTCTTGATCTCTTAAAATTTCTTTGATCTCTCTTAATTCCTGTAATACTTCTCTAGTGTATTGATTAGTTTTGGAGTTATCCACTCCAATTTTAACAATAAATATACCAAGAAATAAGGAAACGACCAGCATTAAAATAATCTCCAATATGTATCTCCTTTCTCAAGTAACAAAATTCATACATAATCAAGTAAGGAAGATCTTCGGCTGCCAAGATTTCCTCAACAGCCAGAGGCCATGCCTATGAATGATGCTTTTCTATTTACTTGTTAGCCGATTACAATTTACGAACCGCAAACCATAGCTCGATATAGTTAAGTCCGTCTTTTGTGCCGTACATTTCGAATTCCATCCCGTCCACTTGTTCATATCCTGCCGTAGGCAGCCATTCCGTATAGAAGCGTTGATAAAGTTTTTCGATCGTTTCGTTGAATTTATCCCATGGATGTGGATCTGATGGGAAAATGACCCAAGTTCGTGCCGGGATCGTTACTGAGGTATAACCTTCTGTGTTACTGTAATCGTTTTTGAAGGCGCACAGCATATATGGGAAAGTGTCTGGACCGGTCTTTCGGTAACTGCATACTACCACCTTATGCAGCGCTTATAGTTTACGGTTTACCCAATTTGGAATATGGTGTTTAAAATACTGTCCTACCTTCGTCAGCTCGTTCATTACATAATTTATTTTTTGCTCATCCAAGTACCAGTTATCTCTTGTGATTCCTGTCTTGTCTGTTACCGGGCTAACATAAAACTTAACCTCACTAGGGAATTCAACCTGGTATGTAAGCAAAGCTCGTCTAGCAAAATAAGACTTACAAACTAATATTACTTTTCTTGGGTTAATCCTATTTTGTTGAAGAGTCATCCAAGAATATCTTGCATTCTCAAATGTATTCGTCGCTTTATCTTCACGTAAAATCGAGCTTTCGGGTACACCCAAATTTAATCCTATATCTCGTAGAAATTCCCATTCGGTACTAGACACATTTTGAGTGGACCCACCAGAAGGGAGAATATATGGAGCCAAGCCCTGATGGTATAACTCGGCAGCTCTCACCATTAATTGAGGATGACTCCCTCCAGGTATTAGGATTACATTAGACGGTTCAATAGTTGTCTCAAAAAACATAAACTCAGTAATACAGTCAAAAGGATAACTCAAGTCGCTCATCCTCTCACTAATTCATGAACTGCTTTGATATTCATTGTTGATATAATGCTTTATCTGATTCTTATCCTTCAAATTCAATAATTCAGTCTTCAATATGTCTGGATACACATGTAATTGATCTGTTTGCTCCAATGGAAACCATTTAAATATGAGTTTTCCTCCTTCTTCAATCCCTAGGAATTCTTCGTCTGTTCTTGTAAGCTCATGCCCCTCGGGTAAATCAATTAAGTAATAAAATCCAATCTCGTGATAGCGTTTACCATCATACTCAAAGAAGTCCTCATTCACAAAAAGTAATTCTTTAATACGAACGTCAATATCTAATTCCTCTTTAAATTCTCTAACAATCGTTTGATCTGTAGATTCATTAAATTCCACTCGCCCCCCAGGAAGATTCC
Source organism: Paenibacillus sp. FW507-14B1B (assembly GCF_058781425.1). NCBI lineage: Bacteria > Bacillati > Bacillota > Bacilli > Caryophanales > Paenibacillaceae > Paenibacillus > Paenibacillus sp. FW507-14B1B. Next base: position 659,130 of record NZ_JBYSWS010000002.1, read on the forward strand.
AAAAATCATCTGTTCGTGTGGTATGTAACAATACTCGATTGTTTTGAATTGCGATGCCAGCTACCCTAAAGTTAAATTTATTATTTTCTCTTTCAAACGTGATCATAGTACACCTCCTGAGTTACTTATTAATGAAATTCATATATATCCTCACAATCCTACCTAGAATCTCAATACTTTCAGCCACATCGTTGGATTCTAGAGAATGATTTGCATTAGGTATTTCAATGACCTCTCTAACATCATCGATATTTATATGTTTTGCAAGTTCGTCATTAAACACTTCATCCTTTGTTCCATAGACTACAAGTCCGTTAAACTTGTTGATATATGGAATGGTATCTTTTATCGGTGTCAAAAATATATGTCTTATTGGAATTTCCAGCTTCTCGTGAACTTCTCCAGCAACTATGGTTCCTAAACTCTTACTAATAAAAATAACTTGTTCATACTTGCTTATGATTCGTTGTACCGATTCATGGCTTTCCTCTATTACTCGATGCAATTCACTCATATCCAAGTTTTCTCTCGCAGCTTGATATCCATATTCAAGTACCATTAAATCATAACCACTTTGAATTGCAGATGTTCCAGCAAAATGTAAAATTGGTTTATCACAAGGATAGTTTTTTCCGGGAAAAAGGACGACCAACTTATCGTTTTTCTCTTTAACTTGAAAATATTTTTGTCTCATATCCGTTTTCCAAGAAGAGGCCACCTTTAAAATCTCTACTTTCAATGTCTCCCACCCTTTCCGGATTCAAGTGATTCCCTCTAACGATTATTTATTCGCACCATAAGAAGTTCTATGGAAACTCTCAAAAGAGTCACCAAATTGAACTAATACGTGCCACATATATTTTAATTCCTGAAGCACTTCTTCATAGCTCCCACGGTCTTTCCACAACTCTGGACTGCGTTTCAAGTCGTTAACCGCAGCACCGATCACACTAGCATCTACGTAACTATTTTGAGCTATCCTCTTGCCTAAAGAAGGCATCGTAGGTCCTCTAAAATCTGAAGGGATTTCTTCTACACGCATAGTAAATCCCATATGCCAATATAGTTTGATTGAATATTTAAAGCATATTTGCTCTAATAACTCCCCTATATACGTTCCTTTGAACGATGGATCCGCAACAAGCATATCTATATCGTCTTTTAAACGGATGTCGCCGTGAACCTGGGCTTCAATATAGTGGTTTTGATTTCTTTTGGGTTCTCGGTTTGAGGGATCTTTGAATGGACTTTCAAGATCAATTAACAAATGCTCAATTAATTTCCTTGGTGTCAGTTCTTTCTCACCTAACCCTCCATTTCGAATAAAAGCCTCTTTAAATACAGATGCTAAAATATCGTCGAACTCACTATATGTACCTTTTTCCTTCGGGTCTAGATGTGAATCTAAATAACTGAATGTACAGCGTTGGGAAACTTCTGGGGCAAGAAGAAAATAACAGGATCCAAACATGGGAGCAGGCCCATCTGGGTGTAACACTAGATTTAGTGCCCCATACTTAGGACGCTGAGTATTCGTAACTCCCTCTACATGATAAGCATCTCCAAACATCTTTTTCTCCCAAAGGTCGCGTGCACCTCCCGGATAAGCAGATACGCTGCCATTTGAAATGTTAGTTTCAAACTGACTTTTGTAGATCCCCTGCTCTAACAATGACTGCGCAACGCATTTCATGTCCTCAACTGGCCGGTCTGGATGAAAGTGTAGTGCAACCCTTGCATATTTATATATTTTTGAAACGGCATCCTCATAGGTTCTCCAAGGGATATTCGACATTAGCAAAACTTCCTCTATGGACTTCTGAGCTTCGTTTTTTCGTGTACGGGCATATTTTGTAATGTGTTCAATAGCTAAATACTGTGAATTTGATAAGTTACTAGACATTCATATCCCCCTTCCCTCTTTAATGAAGAAACCTTACTGCAACTGTGCCAATTAACCTCTCAATAAATAAGATCTTCTCGAAACTCAATTCCCATTTCATTACAATAGTCCTTGTACTTCTTCATTACTGTATAAATATCATCTTGTCCAATGATTTGATTATCCTCATCAAAATATTGAAGGCATCCACCTAATATAAATAAAGTAATGACTTCTTCATCTTCTGTAATAAGTGTATGAATATCCCCAGGTGGTTCAAATATGAAACTTCCTGGTTTTGCAATCCAATCACGCCCCTCATATCTCCATTGTCCTTGAAGATTATATCCAATAACAGATCCACCGGTATGCCGGTGACGAGCCAACACTTGATTGCTCCTAATTTTAAAAAGATATATCCAAGTACCCGTTGCTAGGTCAAATCTGAGAGGCTTAAAATAGCAATTCGCTTCTTTCCCTTCATCAAAAGGAACCCAAGGCAAATCATCAATATGAAATACTCTTTCAGGTAATTGAATCGTTTCTGCTAATTTTATAATTGAATCTTTAACGATTTGATTCATTATTCGTGCTCCTTTTATATTTTCTAGATTGTAGGCGAAATATCAGTTAATAACCAAGTATTTTAAAGCTTTCTTGCTTTGATAACGAAGGTGACCGGAAACATCTTAGCCCTTCTTACAAAATCACTATTTTCATCATGCATTTGTATGATCTCGTTCTCGGTCTCTTCAACCATTTGTTCAATCACAAACCCTGCTCTCGCAAGCGCATTGATATAAGTAGATAGTTTTCGATCCGATATAGCTAGTTCGCCTTGACAAAAATCAGGAGAAACGGAATACCATGATTCATCAAAATAACATTTGTTAAAAACAAATCTATCATTTTCTTCAACAACACATCTATGTATAGGATGAGACCAACTAAAAATAAACACGCCGTCTTTTTTTAAATAAGAAGCAATGCGGCGAAAAGTGCCTTCAAGATCGGTTGTCCAGCCTATGGCATAAATCGAATATACAAAGTCAAAATAATCGAGGGGTATGTCGCTTTCTTCTTCCATGGGAGAACAGATCAAGGTTGCTGAAAGACCACATGCCTTCAAGTGTTGCTCCGCCTTTTCAATCTGTTTCTCTGATAAGTCCATTCCCCACAATTCAGAAGCTTTGCGTTCCCCCTGATATTGCAGCGATTGGCCATTACCACAGCCTATTTCTAACATCTTTTTTCCTGAGACATCTCCAAAAAGTTGACATGTTTCTTCTGAGATAAATGATCCATAGTAAGGAAGCACAATTGCTTTTAAAAAATCATTTCCTTTGGTATCCCAATAGAAGCTGTTTGTTTCATAAACATTATGCTTGTTCATCATGCTGAGCTCCTCTCTTACAATTTTGTTCGCAGCTATTTTTACTTCATCAGCTTTTGTAAATTCACTATTCCTACGTTAACTGAAGTTTCAATATACCCTTTGATCTGTATGAAACTAAAGACATTTAGTGGTTCATGAATTAATGATTGATCATATTCCATATCAGCTAGAACATGTGGGACGAGATCAAGAACCTCTCTAGAGTTCACCTCTTGAAGATCAATGACTGCTCGGGCATTCTTCTGGATGGCTTTCCTCATTTCTTCCGTACAATCATAATGCTCTAAGAGCTTTCCATTAAGTAATCTGAAATCATGATGATAAAGTGGGTAGACTTCAGGATCTTCCTCCATCCGATTTCTCAACCATGGCATATAAAATCCCTTCATCCACTGTTCATCTGCGATCAAATGTGCAAAATATCCAAGAACATATAGGTTATTAGAATGAATTTTATATTTATTTAAGAATCCAAGGTAATCTATATGTCTTGTGAAATTATGATGTTCTCCTTTATAGAAATGCGATTCATCTTTTGTTTGAACCGCATCTGGAGCAATGCTACCAAGTAAAAATGAAGTTCGATCGTCAACATTCAACTTCTCGGCAATTTGTTGTCCGATGATTAAGTGCATAATTCTCGATCCCATTATTAAATCTCCTCACAACTCAATGGTTATCTCCGATCCTTGTCTGTTGTGGAAATATATTGTTAAACGATGTATTGACCTTTCGGGAGCAATCCCAGGCACTGAATAATTATCGCTTGTTGAACATATAACAGATTCTTCTTAAAGGAATGGCCTACAAAATAACTGGAACGTACTGCATCATCACTCACTTCCTGACCTCTGAAAAAAGGAGGACACGGGTTCAATAATGCATTTTTATTGGTTAAATTCAATCTTTCCATGTTCACTTGATACTGTGACAGGTATTCATCATTTTGATACTCAATTGGTAAAGAATCGGTTAGAACAATATCACTGCCATTCATTGTTGTTTCTAGATCTGTTGAGAAATGATAATTCTCATCATCTTTGCATACATCATTTCCGCTAGTACAGACATGATTTAATTTGAGATTTATGACTTTCGCGATTTCAACCCAAGACTTAACAATATTCCCGGCTGGGCCTACAAAAGTATATGTAAGTTCCCTAAATTCTGGCCGAATCTCTCGTATTGAATATATGTCCGAGAGAACTTCACATGGATGATTGTCAGAAGACATTGCATTAATAATCGGGATGAATGAATGTTCAGATATTTTCATCATTTTATTAAAGTCAGGATGTCTGATAATGACACCATCAGCCCAATTGTTTAAGTAACCTATTACATCTTCAAGTTCTTCTTTTTTATTTAATGTATCTGGAGGAAAGAGAATACAATTCCCACCGAGTTGTTGAATTCCTTTTTCAAAAGTCACTCTAGTCCTTAAGCTAGTTTCCGGAAAAAATAAGATGAAGGTTTTACCTTCTAGCACCTTTCTAAATTTATTATTTCTGAGTTCATCCGCAATATGAAATATCTCGTCAATTCTGTGTAATGATAAATCTGAAAGTTTCAAAAAATTCATAAATAACCCCCTTATTCCTATTCCTTGTATCTAAAACCCACTACAAATGAATTTTCAAAAATTCAATTAATTCTTTAAATGCCCTTTGAACCTGCTGATCTGTAAAATTGTGATCGAATACATGATCTGCACCATCAATTGTTATTAGCTTCGTAGGTACTCCCATATCTTTGAGCTTTTCATGCATAATAATAGACTGTTCGTATGGAACATCCGTGTCCTGATTCCCATGAATAAATAAAGTTGGTGGATATTCTTTTGTAACATTGTCAATTGGATTGTATGGTTTTAACTTGTCTATATCTAATGTAGGATCCATCTTCGTCACTTCTTGAATCCATCTTCCTTGTTGACGACAATAGACGTAATAATCAAACCTATCCCACTTACCATCTGTAATTTCAACATTACCAATTCGATTTACAGCACTTACCCTATCTATTAATGGTTTCTTACAGTAGTAGTCACTTGGATGTGTGTACCAACTGCCTAAAATATCCCCATACCCATAGAATGAGACAATAGCATTGGGTTTAAAATCCATTGTTCCAGTTAGTAGGCTAAGGTATCCACCTGCTGATCCACCCATTACTGCTATTTTATCAACGTCATAATCGTACCACTCCGTTGCTTCCGTTCGAACCCAATGGATAGCATCTCTAATATCTTCAATGATACATTCAAAGTCAGTTTCTGGCGCAAGGCGATAATCGATATTGACTAAGCTATACCCACGACTAGTCAAATAATCTATCTGTTCAACGGGCAACCATTCTCTTGTTCCAAATATTAAAGCACCACTATGGATATAGATGATTACAGGAGACTTGGCTCCTTGATAATAGATATCTGCACGAATAGAACACTCTTCTGTCTTCTTATAGATCCTTGTTTCTTTCATGGATTCCTCCCAAGAGCTTGAGCATTTGCCCTTCACTTCATTGATTTTTGATTAATTACGATATACGAGCTTTTACAAAAAGGAATCCAGGTTTTCCATATCGTTTCTAGTTCACTAATCAAGATTTTTCGGTTGTAGAGAGTTTCATTACAGTTAATTGTGTATGGTAAAGAGTCAACTAAATAAATGAATTTTTCATCATAACCTACGGCAGGAACAAAGTGTAGATACCTCTTATTTGGAAATACTCTAACGAATAAGATCACCGGGATCCCTTGAGTTATTTGCTTCTTCAGTGTATCTATATTTCCAGAAAGATAAGTGCTATCCAATCCCAGTTTCTTGAAAAATACGATTATACCCTTTGCGTTTATAGTTCCATCTAATAATTTTCGAGGATATTTTTTATATAACTCATTACCATCAGCTTCTTTTCCGAAATGTCTCAAAATATATGCACTTGAAAAAGCTGCACACTCATAATTTTTCTGAATATCTTTCCTGTTCATCGTTTGTATAAAATATGATTTTGGAAGGTCGCTCGTTTCTATTAAATCTTTTTTCGGAAATTTATAGTAATACGAAATAATAACGATAGTAATAATTATAACGATAGTAATAATTATAACGATCAAGGTATTAATAATTACCTTTACCTCCTTCTATATGTCGCCTCCTACAGAGCGGCTATTGTATTAATTTCCGGATCAAATTATGTTAGTTTTTTATTTCCATGAAACAATCGCTCCTATATCGAGGTATGTAATTAAGCCGTCTCATATTTCTACTTGCTTAATCTAGTCTTTCACTTCAATTGCAAAAGCATAACTTGAGCTCCCTTCATTGAACTTCTTATCCTCAGAAATCCAACTAGCTGATAAAGCATAATAATATATCCCCGGTTCACTCGGAGTTTCAAATTGATTGCTTGTAATTAGTCCATCATCGGTTTCATCCTTATTGTCTATATAAAGATATAACTCATTTGGCTGCTTGCCGTCGATCTGTATAGTGATAACTGTATTAGGTTTAACGATATTCTTCATTTCATCTTTTAGCATTTCTTCAGGATTGACATAATCAACGCAGCCAAGCTTCCCCCAGCAATAGGTACTCTGATGTGTAGTAATGGACTTACCGCCTGCTGTTAATTTGGGTGTTGGTGGATACTTGCCTAACTTTGGATTGGATGGGTCTTCCCTTTCTCCGCAAGCGCTTAACATAAATAACATCAAACACGCAACAATCAGTAACTTTCTACTCACATCATCACTCACCTTATAAAAGATAACGTAATGTGAGCGATACAAGTTTCCTTATTATGTGAATACAAAATTCCATTGCAGATTCGATTCGCCCACATTTATAACTAGCTATAAAAAAAAGAGCGACGCTACGCCATTAGATCATTACGTAGTGTCGCTCAGTGTATAATTAATATGTTTTAATGAAAGATGAAATAAGACGATAGCAACCTTGATTTTGAATGCTCCTTGCGTACAAGTTCCATCGTTTCTTTCCACATGGTTTTGACCTCAGTATAATCAGCCGATATGAGTTGTTCTTCACTAATATTATCTTTAACGATTTTCAATATATCCTCTAGCTCAGCACACGTCTGCTTCCAAACCCCAAGGTCTTTCTCTGTGTTCAGAATATCTTTTAAGTTCATGCTTAAGTATCTAAAAAATCCAGAAATCTCTCTTACAGAATCAACTGTATTACTTTCAATCGTGAAATTCCAATGATTAGCTGCAATAGCCGAAGCTTCAGTTGCTATTGTTAGATCGGTTATAATTCCCTGCATCTTTCCTTCGAATCCATCCTGATCAAGACTAGCATTCTCTAATCTTTCGTTGATTAAATGAACTTCGTCATACGACTGTATCATCCCGTAACCATACATTCTATTTACTAAGCTTTCATAAGTGTTCGTTTCTGTCTGCTTCATCTCTTTATATTTCATATAGGTCACGATATTGATTATGAGCAGGATAATAATTACCAGCACAGTTATTAATTTATATTTTTTTGACAAAGAAACTCACCTTCCAGTAGTTCACAAGCTGACAAAAGAAAATCTGTAAACGAAAAAGAATTTTAATTTTTAGCCTGAGACAATGATGTATGTAATGACCTGATTTATTATACAACACAGTCCCCTTCTTATGTGTAAAAATTGTACAGCCTGCCAGATCTTCATGGAATTACCCTACCTCTAAAAATTCCCCATGACTTCTATCGGGCTTGAACATTTTCTAAACCCGCTTGTAATATGTGTATTAAACCAAGTTGCATGATATGGTATTAACCCTGCCCTAGCAGCTCCCTCAAGTTCCGATGAACCACCATCTCCAATAAAAATGGATTCTGACGGTTTAACCAATATACGTTCGCACGCTATTTCGTAAATTCTTTGATCTGGTTTCGCTAATCCAACCTCAAATGAGAAAATTGCATCATCAAAATAAGAAGTTAAAGCACTATCATTCCAATACCTCACTTCTTCTTCCGTGCAATTGCTAATTAATCCAATTTTAATACCCTTATTTTTTATGTAAGTTAATAGATCAGTAATTTCGGAATGAATATTTCTAAAAGGTATATATTTCTCCTTAATTCGCTCTTGATGTAAGAAATCTATCGCTTCGATATCATCTTTAAGCCCTCTACTACTTAAAATGTCCCTTAGCACTGATGGATAATCAGAAAAGACCCCCGCCATTCGCCGTTCTCTTCGAATCCGCCATTCTTTCTTAAAATCTTCATTTGAAAGCCCAAGAATGTTCATGTAGTCATAGTTTCGTTTGGAAATACGAGTATTCTCAGAGAACTCAGTCACAAGAGTTTCGAATAAGTCAAAAAACACGGCCTTAATCGTCAAGTTGATCAACTCCTCCTGTATTCCTCCATTGTTTTCATTATGCTATCCATCTTTTCTTCGAATCTTCTTAATGAAGCCTTTGTTTCCAAGTGGTGTTTAATGATTCTGTTAACAAATAAAAACAAGCTAACAAAGAAAAGAATGATGAGTGCAAATACTATGACCTGAGCAGTTGCTGCTGTCCAAGAAAAATTCATTATTAAACCCTCCCTTCAGTATTTCATTTCTTTCTCAAGAGCAATGCTTGATAATTCAATTTCATTCCATCTAAATGTATTGTCCTGAATTCTTGAAGCTCAAATACTTGGGTTACCTTTTCTGTCATTGTTTCCTCATCATAAAATGAAAAAAATCGCTTAGGGTTACAAGAATCCTCTTCCCATATTCCTTCACTGTTGTACCCACCATAAACTCCTAAGTAAAAAGTTCCTCCGGGTTTCATTACACGTCTTATTTCTTTCAGAACTTCGATAAACTCTTTCTTGGGTACATGTAATAAAGTATTCATAGCCCACACATTATCGAAACTATGATCTTCAAATGTTAAATTATAAAAGTCCATTTCGTATGCCTTAAGTCCTTTTTGAAGACAGTTCTCTATCATTGCGGAACTTAAATCAATAGAAGTAACGTCCAGTCCCATTTCTTTCATATACAAGCTATGTTGACCTGTCCCTGCCCCGAGATCTAAAATTCTTGTCTGCTCACCTTTTTCTACAGATGATACAAAATAATCTATCTCCTTCATTTTCCATGGTTCAATGCTTAAAAGATTCCTTAGTTTTGCGTTCTCGTTATAACTGTTTTTCAGACTTTCTTTAAATTGCAAATCCATATAAAATCATCCTCATCTAGAATTTATTCACGAATCACGACGCAAGCCGACCTTAGATAGTCGTATCTTAGGTCGGCTCGCATTTTGTCTGTGTCAGTAGCATGTTTCACTCTACTAATCTATAAAGTTTTGTTAGTTCTTACAAAATACAAAACGATCCCAAGCATTCCAAACGTGAAGATGATCAGCTCGGTATCCTCGCAGCCACAGCACATCGTTTATTCGTCTAAGATAAAAGCCTTTCGGAAACTCATCGTCTTCCGTTAGTATTTCCGATGCAATTGTAATGGAGCCAGAAGGAGCTTGATGTCGTTGTGAATTACTCTCACCATAATCTTCAGGCTGATCCAGATATGCCAGTCTTAAGTGAGGTCCTAGCTCATGTGGGCACAGTTCCAAACCAAGCTCGTTTGCTCTTTTGAAAATCTGAACTATAGTAGCTCCATCTGGGAAGCCAAGGTTACTAACGGTTAGCTCAACGGTCTGCAGGCTATATTTTGTATCCGAAGTTATAAATCTATCATCAGTCAGTAGCCGCTCTCCATACTCATTCATTAAGATAGAGAATTGTTGCAGTTTCTGGATAAGCTGTGATTTCGTAAGCCCGCCAATCTCTACTGTTCTTGTAACTACTGGGCATTCAGGGTATATTCCCTCATTATCGATATGCATTTATTGTCACTCCTAGTTGAGCTCTGCCTCGAGGAAAGCAAAGGGCAAATATCATTTAATTACTAGTTCCTTATGTAGTCATTTAGCTTCTTGATATCATCTGTTATAAATTCGATATCCTGCGTCTTTTCTATTATTAGGACATACAATGGTGTATTGGATACATGAATTCTATGATTAAGAATACCTGCCCCTGGAGTTGTTTTAGTGTGACTTCTTATTAAATGATTAGGATCTTCTAGCCCCTCAACATAGATGCTGTTACTTTTTGAATGTTCATACACAATAAGCGAATATTTAGTTTTCTCAAAAGCATTACTAGCAATTAAAAAGATGGAAAAACAAATAAATAGACCAATACCTAAGTAGTATAAATATTTATTTATTGAATCTTTCATACGCCGCTCCGACTTCTTAAAGATATCTTCATATTAATCTATTCATGTCAGTAATGCTCTGTAAACCGTCACTTCCGTTAATTTCTTTCAAGTTGTTCTGCCAAACCGATCAAAATTCCTTCGGTTCCACGAATATAGCAGAGCCGGTACGAGTCTCCGTACTGTACCACTTCACCAACGAGCTCAGCACCATGCTTAATGAGTCGGGATACCATCTCGTCAATATTTTGAACTGTAAACATGACGCGTAGATACCCAAGGGAGTTTACAGGAGCTGTCCGGTGATCTGATATCGTAGGTGGATTGATAAATCGAGAAAGTTCTATTCGGCTGTGGCCATCTGGGGTTACCATCATAGCAATCTCTACGCACTGAGAACCTAGTCCAGTTACACGACCAGCCCATTCTCCTTCAACCGTGGTTCGACCTTCGAGATTCAATCCAATCTCCTCAAAAAAAGAAATTGCATCATCAAGCGATTCTACAACAATACCCACATTGTCCATTCTTAATAATCTATTCATTTCCATCGGATTTCCCCTTCGTGTAAAAAGTCCTTATAAACTGCCGCAACTTAGATACGCTGTTATCTACTGGATTCCACTTCTATGAAACACTAATATTTCTTTCACTTAACTTCTTAAATACCGAGTACTCCTTATCAGACTTAATAAAACTTAATATCCTTTCGGCGCATTCTGATGGATTCAACTCTTCAGTGTTTACTTCAAGGTCATATTCATTAAAGCGATATACTTGGTCGAACTGTGAATTTGCTAGTCCGATCTGTCTGTCTCCTCTTGTTTGCTCTCTTCTTATAAGTTCCTCTTTCGAGCATAGTACACCTACAAATAAGGTGGGATGATCAGAGAGTACATCAAGATAATCATTAAACCACTTCTCATTGTCGATTACGGTATCTACAATTACATTCAAACCCATTTCTGAAAACAGTTTAATTGTCGAACAGTACATCGAGTTTATGGGATCAAAAATTATTTGTGCGACAATATGATCATCTACTTCTCTTGTAGGTTCCATATCTGGGAATTTACGATCAATAAATTCATTGTAATTATGTAAAAAATCATCTATTGATAAATGATAAAACGGAACCTCCTTCTGATTGATCAGTTCCATAGAGATACTAGTCTTCCCTGAACTTGAAGTGCCGTTTAGAAAAACTATCATTCCTCGCTTCAAACGAATCACCCTCACATATAATATTTGTGTATCCTCAGCTTTATCGTTTTTCTTCATTTCACTATAAAAATATCAAATAATATAATTATTGGACTTGCAATAAGCCCTATATAACCACCAAGCTTCAAAGCTTTTTCCGATCGTATTCCAAACGGGTTGAATTTCATTATAACTTCAGGGTAATTAACTTGTATTAATGCGCTTGTCAGTCCTATCAAACCAATTAAAGATAGTGGACTCAAAAAAATTACTCACCTCGATCATAATTATTACTATTCTTTCCACAGTCTAGTGACTCCTTCTAACACTAGGTCTCTAAATTTCATTTTATAGATGTCCGGTTACCATATAAATAATCGTCTCCATCTAACCCTCCCTAAATTGATTTCTTTAATGCAGTTATTTTCAAAAAGCGGTCCCTTTGAATCCAAATCCCACCAATATATTCGATCGACCTAGGTATAGTACCAGCGATAATTTAGCGTTAATATGTTGTTAGACATTGTTTATTCCTTATCGAAAATACTTATATTAAGTCCTTTTTAAAATAATAGTGATTACATCCAAGTGGAGCATTCTCAATCATTGCAATTTCTTTATAACCATATTTCTTATAAAAATCAGGAGCCTGAAAGCTGAATGTATTCAATTTAATAAATGTACACTTTTTTGATCGTGCTATCTTTTCTGCTTCAGCTAAAAGTTTTTTACCAAGTCCGTTTTTTCGATTTTCTTCTTCAACCCATAAAAATTCAATCTCCATCCAATTCCAACAAACAGCGCTGTTAAGACCTGCAATTATATCTCCGTTATCGTTCCTCAAACATAGATTGACCTCTTCGTAGTTGCCGCTTGGACCATGTACGGAATTATATGCAATAAGTTTACTTCTCACATAACCAGCTTCTTCATTTGTTCCAATATGTATCTGGGAGTTATATGGCATATTAGTCCTCCTATTATTTTTTTGTTTGACTTCACTTTTACCTGCCGCAATAAATAGTTGCAATACGATAACTAATATCATCTCATGAACTTCTGTATCCTTTGTTTTATTCTAATAGATTTATTTAAATGCAAAAAAATATGCCTTGTTACTGGCATGAGTATTAATCCTCCAATACGTTTATTCCCCCAATATTCAAGTAACCATGAAGCTTCATCTTTGACAGCATTTTGATCTTTTAGCTTTTGTATTCTATCTGTTTGAATTTTTAAATTAAGTTCACCAGGCTCCAGCAATGATACAATCTTACGTGTTTTACGTCCTACTTCAATCCGATATTCAAGTAATGCTGAAATATCAATCTGATTGCTTAAATTAGCAACCTCATCATCAGTCATTTCGTTTCCAGAATGAGGATAACTAATTCTAAGTTTCTTATTCCAATCATCAGCACTAAAAACTTGTTTATCATTATTGACTAAGACATTCATAGTCATATCTTCAATTCTTGTAATATGCCATATGTGCCAAGCAATAGAGTTCTTGGTATCTGGGGCTACTACAGGATACTTGCGAAAAGTCTCCTCTAAACTATCTTTAATTAATACATCTTCAAGAGTAGTAGATACAGAATGACTCATTTCTGAGCAATGTAACAAACTATGTTGATGTAAAAACAAATCTATACTTTCCTTATGTTTTTTGGGTTTCAAAATAATACTTGTTAGTTTTTTGTGATTTTCATTCCATAGTTTTCGTTGGTTCAAATCCACGCTAAACCTCCATGTATTCCGCAATGATTTCCTATAATGTATTTGTTCTCCTGAACGCTGAAGGTCTAAGGTGCAAATTGGTCGTGTCCGTCGAACTTATCCTCGCAGGGTTGTGAACTGAAACTTCGTTACTGCTATCTCTTCTTGCGAAGCAAGGGCTGAAGAACGCAGCTAAGATACGTTGTTACATGATGAAAATTACCTAATTAAATGGAATAACATGAATGTTACTTATATATCTCATTTGTTTTCAGTTCTTCAAATATAGTTTTGAATTAATTCCTCTACCGTCCCTTTACATTTACAAATTCCATCTACATGATAAAAGGTACTCGTGTTTTCCAAGTCATCAATTTCATCATTCTGAGAGTATAGAAATACTTTAATTCGACGTGACTGCCTTTACCTGCCGGTAATATAACCACTATAAAATTGGAATTCATTACAGCCTCTATTTCCTTATTCCCTATATCTTTAAGTTGATCAATTGAAGTGATATTTTCATTTAAAGTCCAATCGTATGAATTATTCAATCCCTCTTGTCTCAATCGTTGACTTACAATTTGTACAGTTTCTATATTTTTAAAGCTTGATGCAATATAGAAACTCATCATTACTTCTCCTGCTTTCTGATATATGTATAGTTTTCGACTGATTTCATAAAACTTCTTTATATTCACGACGCGAATCGGCTTTATATAACTCTATCTTAGACCGGTCCGTGTGTTATCTGTACCCTCTTTCATAAACAATACATCGGACGATTTTCTTTATTCGATTTGTTCTTTGATTCATCTTTTCAAATATGGTAATATACATTTAATAAAGACCAAGTGCGCTAACACTTGGTCCATACAATTGGCTTGGATGGGTAATCCCTTCTTAGTCACTTACGATCAGAAACCCACCTTCGGCGGTCAACCTTAGGGTGGGTTTTTACTTTCTCTTGTTGTTATTATTAATGTAAGTTAAAAGTGCAAGAATGAATGATCCAAATAGGAACATAATTGTTAGTGCATCTTTCACTTCCATGGCTTCACCTCCTCTCGAAGGGAAACCATGACCACCCAAGATTCAATTGTAGTTATATTTTACCTCTATTTACATCTACGTACAAGCGTTCTTATTACGCCTTTGAACCTTTTATTATAGATATGGTATTAATATAATTAGTAGCCCTTTCAAGTAACACTTTTATAACATGAATATTACCGTACGTCGTAAATACTTCATTCATAGAAGTATATACAAATCTCTTTCTTTATACAGACGTTATAAATAACCTACTGTATTTTTTATGCGTCTAGCTTCCTTCACAGTTACCTCATATAATGCGCTGCTGCTCTGATGCCCATGTAACTCTTGGATATATCTTAGATTCATATAAACGAAGGCCCACAAGTCACTATCGTGACCTGCGGGCCTTCGTTCTTCGAAACCTTTAATCTTCGCTTAATCTATCTCTATACTTCTATATCTGTTGTTTCATATCTCTCTATCTGTTCACATCCAACAGCTTAACTACACTTACTATATCCACAGTTGCTGCAAGTTTTGCAGCCCTCGATGTTAATCAGCGAAGCGCCACCACAGGATGGACATAGATCGCGAGAAGCTGACGCATGATTGGCAGATACACCATTTACCTGTCCAGCGCCTGCAGTGATCTGCTCTGCTGGAGCCATCGTTGCTGCGACTGGTGCTGGATCAAAGTCATCGGAGATGCCACTTGCCACATGGGTTTCAAGTGCTTTTGCTACGGCGTCCGCAATGGACTCCACACGGTTTGCACCGAAGCCAATGGCTCCAGAGCCACCAATACCTTTAAGATGCTTGATTAGCAGTTCTACCTTATTGCCATGATCTCCATAACGAAGGAACAAGGAGCAGACACGGCCGAGGGCTTCTGCCATCGCGAACACATCAGAACCGGCTTTACCCACATTCAAGAAGATTTCGCCTGGTATGCCGTTAAGATCATTGATCGTGATATATGCCATGCCGAATGGGGTGTTGATCTTGTACGTTGCTCCGCGTAGTACTTGCGGACGGCTCTTGTACTGCTTATCTAGACCACTCTTACCAGCAGCAGGTGCCGCACTTACCGCCGTACTTGCAGATGCAGTCGTAGTTTCTACAGTTTCCTTCACTTCGTTCTCAGGCGTAGAGGTTACAGCTTCAGTAACGGTCTTATCTTCCTTCTTCTCTGTCTGGAGTACCTGCACATCACGGCTACCATCACGGTAGATGGTTACCCCTTTACATCCAAGGTCGAAGGCCAGTTCATACAGACGTTTCGTATCTTCCACGGTGAAGTCAGAAGGACAGTTTGCTGTCTTCGAGATCGAGCTGTCTACCCAGCGCTGAATCGCTGCTTGAGCGCGAATGTGATCCTCAGCAGATAGATCCATTGCTGTCACGAAGTAATCTGGAAGCTGTTCACCCGGATGGCTGTCTATCCAATCCTGTGCAATCGGAACGAACTGCTCATCGAAGCCAAGACGACTTTGACGGAAGTATTTGAATGCGAAGTAAGGCTCAATACCTGTTGACGTACCAACCATCGTACCCGTGCTGCCTGTCGGTGCTTGGGTAATGACAGTCACGTTACGCGCACCTTTGGTGCGGACCGCTTCTTCAACTTCTGGGAACGCCTCGGACATATTTTTCATAAATCCGCTTTGCAGATAAAGATCCGCATCGAACGCGAGGAATGAGCCTTTCTCTTCCGCAATATCCGCCGAAGCTAAGTAAGCCTCACGAGCGATGAATCCATACAACTTGTCTAGGAACTCCAACGATTCTGGACTACCATAACGGATTTTCAGCTTGATCATCAGTTCGGCAAGACCCATCGTTCCAAGACCTACACGGCGTTCCTTCTTCTGATTCGCTTCATTTTCCGGGAAATGATACGGAGTTGTATCAATAACGTTATCCAAGAAGCGAACGGAGTAACGGGTTGTAATCGCTAGCTCTTCCCAGTCTACATCATCATTCTCTTCATCATAGAATTTAGACAGGTTCATTGCAGACAGGTTACATACACCCCATCCTGGTAAGCCCTGTTCACCACAAGGGTTCGTACAGATGATCGGATTGAAATACCAGCTGTTGGACATCTGATTGTAGTATTCCATGAATACGACACCCGGCTCAGCCGATTTCCAAGCAGACTCCATAATCGTTGTCCATATTTCGCGAGCTTTCATTGTTTTGTAGGTAATGACTTTACGGCCCGCTTGCTTCCACTTGTCCAGATCTCCATCCCATTCCTCATCATAAGCTGGTTCAGAAGTATCCGGGAATACCAGATCCCAATCCAGATCCTCCTTCACAGCTTTCATGAAGTCGTTACTAACACATACAGATAGGTTCGCATTGGTTACCTGACCCATCTGCTGTTTCACGGTGATGAAATCCATGATATCTGGATGCCAATCGTTCATCATCAGCATGAGTGCACCACGGCGGCTGCCACCTTGCTCAATGAGTCCTGTAGTATAGCTGAACAATCCACCCCATGATACTGCCCCACTAGAAGATCCATTAACACCTTTTACAATTGCACGGCGCGGACGAAGGGAGGACAAGTTAATACCTACACCACCGCCACGAGCCATGATTTCAGTCATTTCAGACAACGTCTGCATAATTCCACCACGGCTATCCTTCGGTGAAGGAATGACATAGCAGTTAAACAGCGTCAGTTCATCGCTTGCTCCTGCGCCAGCCGCAATCCGGCCCCCAGGAACGAGCTTCCAATCGTCCAAAATATGACGGAATTTAGCCTTCCATTCTTCCTGCAATTCGGGTGTTGCTTCCGCCGATGCCATCGCAGCTGCCAAGCGGTCCCACATTTCCTCAGGTGTCTTCTCAATTGTCAGCGTCAGCTTTTCGACATCCGTCTCCACCAATTCACCCTTACGGGTCTTCACGGTAACAAGTCGGCCATCACGCTTCACAATTTCTCCAACTTCCTTGGTTGGGAACTTCGGATCATCTTTTGTCAGAACCAGAACCACATCGCCCACCTTCGCGTTATGGGAATTCGCGTCCTTCCACGCATACCGGTCCAAAAAGATCTTCTCACTTAAACCTTCAAGCCGCTGATTTTGCATCGTACTCAAGGCAACTACCTCCTATATTAACTATAAATTCTTATTCATCCATACGGAAGCCGATATCTTCACGGTCTACTAAAATATAACCTTTATGTATACCGGCCAAACGTAAACCCCAACGAACACACACCATATATTGTGTCCGTTATTCATAATAACACACTACATATGGTGAAGCTATGCCGAAGATGTGAATTTTGAGGCTTGTAAGCCCATTAACATCAATCAACCTTCTTTTTTCTTATTCTCTCTCCTTTTTTCAAAAAACATCTTTGAAAAAACTTGAAAATATACAATCGCAGCATACATATGGGCTGCCGAAAGCCATTTTAGTCCCCTTCATGAAATGAAAGGTTATGAAGTCTCCTTTTTTCGTCCATACTACACATACATCATGTGCCTTGAACCCTTTAACAACTAGGAGGAGATTATGTGAATTACCAACCACCCGTCATTCCGGGATCTGTCCATGATTCGCGACTCCCCGTGCCTCTTCATATCGACCGTTCTTGGCTTGAAGATTTAGAGAACCGTCTGGAAAAAGGCGGACCATGGGGAGACTACCGCCTATCACGACTAGCCGTGCAAGGAGAAGAATCTCGTCTTGTTACAAGCTTCGAAGAACTGCAATGTTTGAAATATATCGGAAATCTTTCACCTCTACCCCATCAGACCGATACGGCACGAAAAGTGTTGTTTGAAATGTCCGGCAGAGCGATTCTCGCCGATGAAGTAGGTCTTGGTAAGACCATCGAGGCAGGTCTTATTTTGAAAGAATATATCGTTCGAGGGCTCGTCTCCAAAGTGTTAATCCTTGTACCCGCATCTCTTGTATTGCAGTGGGTTCGTGAACTCAACTCGAAATTTGGTATCCCTGCTATTGCACAGAAAAAAGCCTACTCCTGGGGCAATGATATTGTCGTTGCGTCCATGGATACGGCAAAGCGGGACCCTCATCAAGAAATCCTATTGAATGAAGAATATGACATGCTCATTATTGACGAGGCTCATAAATTAAAGAACAAAAAAACGTCCAATTATCAATTCATTCAGAAGCTGCGCAAAAAATACTGCCTCCTCCTGACCGCGACGCCAGTGCAGAATGATCTCAGCGAGCTCTTTAATCTCATAACGCTGTTGAAGCCTGGGCAACTTGGACGTCAGGGAGACTTCTCAGCCAATTTCGTTGTAGATAAACGAAAAGCCAAGAATCAAGACCAGCTCAAGGATGAGCTGTCTAAGGTTATGATCCGTAATCGCCGTGGCGAAGGACCTGTAAAATTCACCAAACGTACTGTACGTAACGTAGGCCTCGAGCTATCGCCCGAAGAAAAGTCATTATACGATGGTGTCACTTCCTTCGTCAAAGATCAGTATCAGGCAGCTGGGGGAAATTTAAGCAGTATGCTTTCACTAGTTACCCTGCAGCGTGAGGTGTGCAGTAGCCGAGATGCGGTCTTCGTTACGCTCGTTAACTTATCCAAAAAAATGCCTGAGGATTCTCCGCTCCGTGATAAGGTGTGGGAGCTTGTCCACTTAATTAAAGCAATCAAAGCCAATACCAAGGCCGAGAAAGCCATAGAACTCATCAAACAGATGAATGAGAAGGTCATTGTATTTACAGAATACCGGGCTACTCAAGAATATCTACTCAACTATTTTCGCGATCACGGCCTCATTTCCGTTCCATATCGAGGCGGCATGAACCGTGGCAAAAAAGACTGGATGATGGACCTATTCCGCGGCAAGGCTCAGGTTATGATCGCTACTGAAGCAGGCGGTGAAGGCATAAACCTGCAATTCTGTCACCAAATGATCAATTTCGATCTACCTTGGAATCCCATGCGAGTTGAACAGCGAATCGGGCGGGTACACCGTTTAGGTCAGACGAACGATGTCCAGATTTTTAACCTGTCTACATCAGGTACGATTGAAGAACATATTCTGAATCTTTTGCACGAGAAGATCAATATGTTCGAGATGGTCATTGGCGGTCTGGATGTCATACTAGAACGGTTCGAGAAGAAGGAATCCATTGAGAAAAGCTTGTACAAGATCATGCTTGAATCTGAAAGCGATGACGAAATTCGAAACCGTCTGAGCTCCTTAGGAGACTCACTTCATCATATTAAACAAGACTTAGAGCATGAATCATCCGCTGAAGAAGAAACCTTACGAGAGGAAGAAGCCTAATATGACCATGACGCCGCAGGAGGTGCAACAGCACTTCATGGCCTATTTGGAAGCCACCGAATGCACCGTCATTGAGAAATCGCCTGAGCATGTGACCGTTAAGCTGTCTCCCCAAGCCGATAAAATGCTGACCAATCGCCCGTATTACTGGGGATTTGTCGAACGAACCGGAGCACCAGCCGAAACGTTGTCGTTCAGCTTCGTATTCGATCCTCCTAAATATGATGAGAGGTTGCTCAAACAGACGGAACTCAGTCCAACGAAACAACAAGCAGGTGCACAAGATCCTCTTCTCTCCCGCTATTACGGCAGCGCCCCTATTCTACCTGTCATTGGTCCGGGGCGAATTCAGCGTGAAGATATACTTTACGGTAGCCGTAGGCTTGCTCAAATCTGGGATGCCTCCCGCGAGGAAGGCAATTACATGTTTATGTTCGAGCAGCCCGCTGATCCGCAGCGTCCAAAAGCTCGCTCTGCTCCGTATGAGCAGTGGCTTGGCATCTGTTTCAAGGCTGAGTTTAGCTGTGACTTGAAGCGAGAAGAGCTTCATTTTCTCGGGATATCCCTATCACGTAAGACCATTGTGGAGAATTTCCCTGCACATTTGGATGGCCGAAACTTAACACCAAGACTTCCAGAGAATGTTCATGTGAGGCCAGCTGCACTAAATTTATCACAAGCCGCATCGATGCTCGAAGATCACCTGATCAATAAGCTTAGTAAACTTGACTATTCCTGGGCAGAGCAAGCGAAGGTTCGTCTTGCCGAAGAGCTGGCGATTGTGGACAGCTACTATCAAGATCTGTTGAACGAGCCAGATGAAGAGAAGAAGTCAGCTATTCAGCAGCAATATCAATCCAGGCGTTCCGAAATGGAGTGGCAATATTCTCCTAAAGTGAGCTTGTCCGCCATAACCTGCGGTATGTATCATCTCTGTTCGTCCAGTAACGGGGTCTCTTGAGCTTCATCAACAAAACAAGGCAAAAAAAGACCCCTTTTATAGGTCTTGACCGTGACAGCTTGTAACACTCTTTTTAAAGCTTGTCCTATAAGATAAATCTAACTTATGTGATTCCATTCGGTTGATTCTCGGAAAGGCGGTTGAACGTTGAAGGAACTTTCCTATCCAATCTTTATTTATGTCATTCGCATTACAATGTCCGTCATTTTGTTCACAACAGCATTCGTCGTACCAGCCTCTTCTATATCTCACGCTGCCAATTCACCAACTACATCTGTGAAGCAATGGACATACACCAACGCTCCGAATAAGCTTGAAGTATTTGCAGAACAGACGATCGAAGATCTGGCAGAACATTTGCCTTTCAAAAGCTGGAAAGAAGCAAATCTGGACTATACCCCACTTGGACCAGGTACCCACAGCTGGCTTGTGACGATAGAAGACAACAGCAAACCACTTGGTTATTTAATTATTACCTCCGATGACATGGGGGGATATGTATTAAGCGAATATGGTATCGGATCGGAACTCCCCTACAGCCTTGCTCCGTTAGAGGATACATTGGTCAGGGTAGGATTACTCAAAGTTAATCCGAAAATCCCTTCCTCAGCTCCTCCTTCCCTCCCGAAGGGAAGTAAAGTTGAAGCCTTGTACAGTTCGATTTCACCTTACTTCAAGGTTACTCTTAAAGGTAAGGCACCGACCTATGTTCACGCTGTGACATTTGATATAATGGATGACCCTTATATAGATAAGGTTCCAACATCGCTTACACAGAAGAATGGTACTGATCTTCTAAAAAGTTCATCCGAAACCTGGCTACCTTCCTCTGTCATACGTACAGACGGCGAGCCCGATCCTTATCAGAATTTAAAATGGTTAACCACCCCTGCACTTTCCATCAAGAATGGGGATGATATCATTGGCCTTCTCTCACCTGGGAATCGAAAGTCGCTTGTTTTTACGGTTAAAGATCACAATGCTGTCTTCGGTGCCCCATTCAATCTGACCGGGTGGCAAAGCTGGTCTACATCAGGCAAGCTAAGACCTCAAGCGATCTACGTCACCGTCCCTCAGCGAAATACAGACCTCATTCGGTTTGTTCCTGTTGTGAACCTGATCGGTACTGGCAAATTCCAAGAAGAAGTAAGTGAAATGAAATAACGCATTCTCTTCATAACCATCCGCCCTTATCTAACTTAATCGCACAATAAAGGACGTACTCCTATTCTCAGGTGTACGTCCTTTACGTTTTCACTTTAAAATTGATCATCCGTTTTCACCATAGATTCTCCAGCTTAACTCCTCCGTTTTTTATTCCCTTTTTTGGTCACGACTTCTTCCTTCCAGAGTGATACTGAGAACGGAATCATACCGAACCAGCGAACAGACCATGGCTCCTTTGGCCGTTGTACTTGCTTTCGCTCTTCCTTGGGCGTGTCCATATAAGTGACAACACGCTCTGTAATATATTTTATGAGATCATTGCTACTCGCCATCATAACTCCTCCTTAGATCTTGGTTATCGTCTACCTTATCAGGATGCACTGATTCGCCAATAATTAGACACCAGCATGTTTTCAAGTTTATTGCACATCATAAAGGTTGAGGAAATAATCTGTGCAATCTACAATTCAATTATTAACGAAAGAGGGCCGCATCAATGATCAAAAGAATCTCTATGGCTGTACTTCTGATCTACTCCTTCGCTCTCTTGGTATCTGGGGCCTCGATTTACGCAGAGCAACAAGCAGCGGCCTCCACACCTAGTCCCGTCATTCATACGAAACATCATGATCGACCGCGTCATGATCCTGCTGTTAGGTCCGAAGATAGCCTTTATCATGAACTGGTTAAACCTGAAACCACGCAGCATCACCCCTTTCCTCATGATGTCGTTCTAATTGATGTCGGGCATGGAGGCATAGATGGGGGAACCTCATATGGCGATTTACTCGAAAAAGATATTAATCTCGCCATTTCACGCGAGCTTTTTAAGTTGCTTCGAAGCGAAGGATATCATGCCGTATTGAACCGAGATGCTGATTATGCCTTAAGTGATGATAACCGCTGGCACACCAGTCGATCTCGCCATCGTAAGGATTTAATTCAGAGGAAACAACTCAGCAGCGAGATCCCTACGAAGCTGGTCGTCAGTATTCACGTTAATTGGGGTAAGAACAAATCCAAGCATGGTGGTGTTGTCCTTCATCAAGCAGAGGGAAGGAGCGCCATGCTCGCAGAATCTATACAACGTCAGCTGAATCTAATGCATAAGAACAGCCATCAAACTTCGGTTGGCAAGCCTTTTTACTTGTTGAATCGTATTGAAGTTCCGGCCGTTATTGTGGAGACCGGATTTATCAGTAATGCGGAGGACCGTGAGATGCTCACGAGTAAGGACGGACAGAAAAAAATTGCAAATGCCATAGCCAGCGGGATCGCCGAATACTTAACGGCCCTTTAATAGGGTCGTTTTTTATTCATGGATCATAATACAAAAAAAGGGCGTGTTCACTCCAATCGAGTAAGCCGCCCTTTTCCTGTCTAAATCTAAAACAATGGTAGAGGATTCGGAGTCCAGCCAGATCTCTCCTGTACCAATTCTTGAATCCCTACGAACTGCACCTTCTTTTGAAGCTCAGGGATCAATCCCTGAATGCCAGTCGCTGTCCGTTCACCAAATACCCCAACATGCCCTATAGTAATGCAAGACTTATGTGTCTGTGCGTGCTTCGCTGCACTGTTCAGCTGTTTCGTAACATGCTGGACGGTGTGCACATCATCCAAAAAAATGTCATTCCCGATATTCGGCAGCCCTTTCTCGGCAGCCACTCGGCCAGCAACAGAATGATAATTTGTTTTGCTATCAATAAAGAACAGGCCGTGCTCCTTGCACACATCAAGTACAATGGACATAATCCGCTCATCGCCCGTGATTTTGGAACCCATATGATTATTTACTCCTACCGCATGAGGAACCTGAGCTATAGCCTCTTCCATGCGTTTACGAACTTCTTCATCCGTCATTTCACTTGTAATGGCACCAGGCCCGAGCCAGTCTGCTTTGCCTTGTTTTGGTTCCATTGGCATATGGATAATCACATCATGCCCCATCTTATGAGCTTGTTCAGCGTCACTTTTACTCGTCGGTAAGAATGGCATGACTGCAACTGTGATTTTGATCGGCAGACTCAGCATCTGATCCGTTCCCTTTTGCCCATTACCAAAATCATCAATAATAATGGCAAGCTTAGGCTTATCCACCTCATTAGCCTCAACTTCTTGAGGAAATACACCAGTCAACGACAGCATCAATATTGCAGTACATACCACGGTTAAGTATTGCTTCACATTTCGCATGGAATTCTCCCTTCACGATAGATCCTGTTCTATAGTGTTTGAGAAAGCGGCAACAAATATGTAGTTAAGCATACGAAAAGAAGACGTCTCCCAGAGGGAAACGTCTTCTTCATAATGCGGTCGAGAGGACTCGAACCTCCACGGGGGTTAGCCCACACGGACCTGAACCGTGCGCGTCTGCCAATTCCGCCACGACCGCGTATTGTTAATCACTGCATCAAGTACTCGTTGCGGCGACAAGATATATCATATCACGCTAAATAAATGGAGTCAACATTTTTTTAGTTCTTGATTAAAGAATCGAAATCAGGTTAAAATAAGAACGTAAGTTCGTATTATGTACTCAACTTCTAAATAAAGGCGGTGAGCATGTATGGCAATGACGGGAATTACTTCAGAAGAACGCGCCCTAATCAAAAGCTATTTGCTCCTCATATTCATCCATAAAGTCTTTGAACGAGACTGCCGAATCATTCAGGAAAGCGGTGTGTTTAAGACCCCACAGCTATACGTTGAGATTGTAGGTAATGGTGCCAAGAGAGCAGCTATTTTACTCCGTGAAGTGAAACAAGAATTTATGAAGCGCACGATCAAAGTATACAACATTCAGCGAGGGGTGAATGGAATTGAGGCTCGGTATGCCTGTCGTGGATATGTGGGAAGTATGGAACTATTATGGCCTTCCTTCCGCGAGGAAATGATGTGCCGCATGCGTGCTTATCTTGGGCTGACACCCATAAATACCGAAGCTACCTCGCTCTCTTCTCCAGAGCATTCACATCTTAGCTTAAGTCAGTGAATTACCTTAATGCTCTTATATAACGAAGAATAACCAAACAACCGTCTCCTCACCAGCTTACAGCCGGTAACCAGAGACGGTTGATATGTTTGGCTTGTTCTGCATCTATTGTAAGTTAGGCTGAACACGCATTATTCCTTGGGCTAATGCATGCCCAGCACTGGCGGCTGAAGCAACAGCTACAGCTTCCATAATCTGAGCATCTGTAGCACCCTTCGATCGCGCTTCTTCCATATGATAATATGTGCACAATTCATTATTGGCGAACAAGCCAATACCGAGCGCTATAAGCTGCTTCGTCTTTTCATCGAGCTCGCCGCCTTGAAAGCAGACTCCTGTAAACTGATGATACGCTTCTGCCATCTGTGGCATTGCTTCTTTGAGATGCAATATCTCATTTTTGTACGTACTAATTTTATCACTTGATAAATCCATCGTGCAGGACACCTCACTCATTAGTCTGGTTTCCCGATTAAGGTGTCCTGCCTGGTCTAGATCTATGCCTCTGTCTTCTTATGCCAACGGGCTTGTCCGAGGTTCTTCATACAGCTGGTAGCTGTATCTTCGATCAAGCTTCACAACACGACGGTTACGTCTACGGATAATGACATGCTCAGGATCCCAAGCAACAACGATACCTGTCACATCATTACTTTCCAGATCATCCCGAACCACACGAACACGATCCCCCGATAAACGCAGTTCATTCAACCGTTCATCACTTATCATGATTACATGCTCCTTTCGTACAATGTCGTTATTGTCAGGCGAGGTGTTAATATACGAAACGACAATTTCGCTAAAACGATTGTTCCCCAATTTCAAAAAGAGACCTAAATAGAATCATTTAGGTCTCTTGAGTGTGATATGGTTTAACATGAACACTCTGACAAAATGTTACTCTCTTGTTTAACGACTAGCGCTGTGCAGGCTCGATGCTATCATTCTTCTCAAACCAGAAATCAAGTACAGTTGACGACATGACTCGTTTCTCAACATAATCCACCTGCTGCGTTGTGAATTGTTGTCTCCAATCATAAGAGAGCTCCTCGCACAATCCAGCGATCGTTAGTAGTTCAGACCAAGCAACATAGCGCTTATACCAGAAGAACTGAGGATGTTCAATCATATAGGGATAAAGATCATCAAACTCCGTATGTTTACAATCCAAAGCACGTTCAAAGTGTACCTTCGCACCATTTAATTTCTCAATCAAAAACGGCTCGGTTACCGGTTCTTTCCCCATTGTGTTGCCTCCTCTCTCTTTCCTACCCTTTCATTATAAGACAAAAAAACGGGTCCGAAAAGAAGTTGTTAAGATTTTAGGCTTGGTTACATAAAAAAAGAGAATTAAGAATTTATTCCTACCAGCTAGTCCCCAAATGTGATCTTTCCGTCTTCTAGAGAAGTGATCTGAACAAGCGATTCCACTTCAATTCCCTGTTCGCGAAGCGTCCTTGCACCTGCTTGAAAGCTCTTTTCGATGACAACACCAAGACCTACTAGTTCTGCACCTGCACGCTCAATAATTTTGATCAATCCACGAGCTGCATCACCATTTGCAATAATATCATCAATAAACAACACCTTATCGGTCTCTCCGATAAATTGGCGGGACATCATGATATCGGTGACGATGCCTTTCGTGAATGAAGGAACCCGTTCACACAAAGCATCTGGATCGGCTAGCAGTGTTTTTTTGCGCCGTGCAAACACCATAGGCACCCCTAGCTCTAGCGCCACGGCAAAAGCAACGGAAATACCGGAAGACTCTAATGTGACGACTCTAGTGATACCCTTGTCCTTGAAACGAGCAGCAAATTCCTTGCCCATCTCCATCATTAATGCAGGATCCACCTGATGCGTCAGCAGTGCGTCGAGTTTAACAACCTGCTCCGATACGACCACGGCTTCTTCTATAATCCGCTTCTTTAACCAATCCATTATATATGACCTCCCACGACAATCCTTTGTCGTAAAAGTACCATATTAGCACTGGTCCGGCAAGTCTATAATCACAGAAGATCCGGACAAGATAGAGTCATGTCCTAGGACGAGAAGGCATACCTTGTACTAATGCAGTATGAGTGTAATCACTTCGAATAAGGAGGCTTCTCTGTGAAAAATCGGGTTCGCGTCTTCCAGATTGCTTTTACATATATCGGGACGATCGTGGGTGCAGGGTTCGCTACGGGCCGTGAGATTTTACAATTTTTCACCCAATATGGTCACTTGGCAACCGCAACTATACTGATCTCTACTGTCCTTTTTATTTGGCTAGGAACCAAAATTATGACCTTATCCAGAAAGATCGGTGCAAAGTCCTATGAAGATCTAAACAAACATTTATTCGGGGAACGTATGGGAGGCTGGATCAGTCTCGTCATGCTAGTGATTCTGATCGGAGTAAACTCCATTATGCTGGCAGGTGCTGGATCGGTATTTATGGAGAATCTAAATCTTCACTACCAAACAGGCTTGATCTTAACGATGATCGGAACCTTTTTCATTCTTCGAAAAGGCATTCAATCCATACTATATATGAATAGCCTTGTCGTTCCGATGATGCTAATCCTATCAATATTGATCATTTCTCAGACCATGAAAGCACCAGGTGCAACCAAGTTCCTCACCCTGACAACAGAACATAGCCTCCCTACCGTTTGGCTTGCTCCCTTGCTTTATACTGCCTTTAACTTAGTGATGGCCATGCCGGTTCTCGTGCCTCTCGGCAGTCAGACCGGTAGCGCTAGAGCTGTCAAATGGGGAGGAGTGATTGGTGGAGCTGGAGTTGGCTTTATGCTTATGTCAGCACATTTTGCCTTGTCAGCACAAATGCCGGGAATTACTCAATTTGAGATACCCATGGGTAATATCGCCAATCAGCTCGGCTGGTTCGTACAAACCATATATATCATTCTCATCTTCCTTGAAATCTTCAGTACCTTCGTTGCCGATATTTATGGAATCACACTCCAACTACAGCAAAGAACTTCTCTGTCACGACAGACCATTACTATTGGAATCATGCTGATTTGCTATTTCTTCAGTCAGTTTGGATTTAGCTCGCTGCTTAGCGTACTCTATCCGCTGTTTGGATGTCTTTGCTTCTTTTGGGTACTTCGACTAACCATCTTTGGTTTCGTTCCTACGCGTAAATAAACAACTACTGTCAGTCACGCTAAAGTGAAGTTCAATAATGTTCTATACAAAAAGAAAACAGCAGTCCATCCAAGGATTCACCTCTTAAATGGACTGCTGTTCTTACCGTGTTAAACCATCCTAATACATCTACATCCGAATCAGTTGCACTGCCGGATAAAGCTCTCTGATACGTTCTACTACATGTTCATGACAAGTCATCATTATAATCTGTCTCGAAGATGATACTTCCGATAATAGCTGAAGCGCATAGCTCAACCTCGCACTGTCAAAGTTAACAAAAATATCATCAAATACCATCGGTATAGATTCTTTATGCGGCATTAGCTCAGCAAGTGCAAGACGCATCGCAAGATATAATTGCTCCGCCGTCCCACGACTAAGACGGGAACTTTCGATAACCGCTCCATCTTTCTGCTCAGCTAGCAGCATCTGATCACCCATTCGCATTAGTACGCGAATATAAGCGCCACCAGTCAGTTGAGATAGGTATCCAGAGGCAAGTCTTAATACATGAGGCTGCTTCTCTTCTTCATAGAATTTTCTAGTCCTGCTGATCAGTTCATTCCCGATCGAACGAATGGCATATTGTACAACAATGTCTTTCAGCGCTGCTTGTTTTTCCTCCAGCTGCTGAAGCGCATCCTCTTGAACGCCCTTTTCTTCAAGATTCTCTTTCTCCTGTAATAAACGGCCCCGACGTTCTTGCAGCTCATCTCTCAATATCTCGTCTGCTTCAGTCAGTTTTTCCTTTTCATTACATAATCTTTCTAACTCCAGTGCATCCGATTGTCCTAGAATAAATTCCAGTTGCTCCCGTTCATCCGAATTCCAACCGCTGAACATTACAACTTCACCATGCCGAATATTCCGTTCCAATTGTTCCGAACGAATGGCTGCTGTACCAAGCCGAAGGAACTCTTCCTCTTGCTCGACTCCACTCGCTGTCAACAAATCATTCATCTGTTCCTGTAGTCTATTTCTATCACTACTTACTTCCTGCTCCTCGTTCCATAACTCAGCTATACGAGCAGATAAAAGCTTTCTTTCATGAATGGTGGTCTTGTAGCTATCCCATTCCTTATAGATGGCTTCCAAATGAGGTACCTCTGTTGATTCGGTTACCCCCATCTCACGCCCAATAAGAAGACACTCTTCCTCATAATGAGCCTTCTCTTTAGAAAGACCCTCTAATTTCGCAGCTAATTTCTTCAATTGTCTTATCAACTCATTGCCTTGTTCAGCCCATCCTAGGATATCCATTACCGCTTCCGGAGACAACTGATTCGGTAAGGATTTCTCCAGCAACCAACTCTCCCATTGTTGTTCCAGCTCTAAGAACCGCTGTTCTTCCTGCTGTATTACCCGCTGAATATGCTGCAGTTCGAAGCGCTGCTGCGATACGCGCTCTTCAGCTGCATTTACTTCAGCCGTCAGGCGTTGAAGTCGTTGCTGCCAGGACTGCCATTCATCCATCATTTTCCGTATCTCTCGCAGACGCGCTTCCATCTGGACTGGATCTACAAGATAATTATGACTTCTTGTTAGTCCCCGCCGAAGTGTCATCTCGCCCGCTGCAGCCGCATACGGATCGTCAATAAGTTCAGTAATCAGGCTTGAAACCTCTTGCTCACCAGCTGCACCATTCTCGCCTACTCCCCCCGTAACACCCGATAAACCTAATCCATCCCTTGATTTTTGACCAGTCCACCATATATAAATATCACTCGCAAGGAGCAGCACAGCTGACGCGATACCTGCCTCCGGAGCTCCTGTCCATAACAATACTGACGGCAACAGAATCGTAAGGATCGACATTCCTAATAACAATGTACGATATTGCGGCGACATTGCTTTAGGTAGCTGCGGTTCACGGAAGTTTGAAGCGTCTGCACTGGACCTTGTTAATCGAGCCTCCCGCCACCGTTCAGCTTCAAGCTGTAGCTTGCTCCAGATCGTCAGAATCTCGCGAGGTCCAGACGGCTTGATCATGAAGAAATGAGACTTTCCGTTTTCTGTTTCTTCCTGGAAACTCCGCTGCGTCTCCCGCAAAGAAGATTCAGCAGCAGCTAATGTTCGTGTTGCCCCTCTATGTTCAAGAGATAATGTCTCCATCCTACGATCATATCCTGCGAACGAAGCGCCCATTCTGCGGATTTCTTCCCGCTGAGCAGCAGACACTTTTAACGAAGCCAAATGACTCGGAGTCCAAGAGTCATCAATATCCTGCAAGATACGGTAGAGACGGTCTTCCAAAATTTCAAATTCAGATTTCAGCTTTTCTATTTCAGCCTGCCCTGCGATGTAGAGTGGTCTCTTAGACCATATGTCTTCAATAAATGGTCCAAGCTTCTCCAGAAGCGGCTTTTCAGGTAACTGATCTAAATGTATCGAAATATCTGCAACTTCTTTTTGAATCCGTGCTGAGCGTAGTTCCAATCCTTTGTATTCTTCACGCATCATTTCCCATCGGCTCAGCCCATCTAATGGAAAACGGGAACAGTCAGGGAGTGAAGACCATTCAAGTGAATCTTCTTTCCACGCAAGCCAGACCGGCCGGATCTCCATCGCTTTACGAAACAATATTAGGTCCTGTACATTGCTGTGACGCCTTGCCTCGATTGCAGTTAAAGCAGTATCAATCTCGTCCAATTCAGTAATAACCTCATTGTACTGCATCAGATAGGAACCGCTCTCTGCCAGTAAACTACGTAGATGCTCAATATCTTGAATAATTTTAGCGCTTTCCTGCACCCTGCCCCTTGGTTTAAACAGCTTTTCCATTTCCTGATTCAGCTTCCGTTCCGCCTGCACAATTCCTTCCCCACCACCGATACCCGCATGGAATAAATACCGGTTCATCTCTTCGGATTGAAGTGTACGGATTTCTTGTAACTCACTCAGCGAAATGGCAAACAGCTGACGAAACATATGCTCAGACACACCACGGAGCAAATCACGTTCAAGTTCTTGAACTCCAACCTCCTGGACCAATCCCTCACTGTTTCGGACCGTTACATGCAGGCGCTCCATTTTACTACCACCTGAAGCACCATCAGAGGAACCGCTGTACCGCCGGATCACCCAGTTCCTTCCGTTCTCATCAAGCAGTGATAGTTCACCGCCGTGAACCCCTCCACTTAACGGTTCCCCACGCTGTGCAGAATGAGCTCGACCCGGGAAACCATACAGCATAGCACGGATGAAATAAAGAATACTGCTCTTACCTGCCTCATTAGGTCCATACAAAACAGTGAATCTGCCGTTCAACTCCAATTCCCGCTCATGAACAGCACCGAAACCACGGATATTCAGCTTCTGTATCTTCATACCGAAGCACCCCCGGCTTGCTGATCATCATCAAGCAGCAGCATTACCGTAAGCTCCATGGCCCTTCGCAGCCATTGCTTCTGCTCTTCTGATGCAATTTCTGAGAGCAAATGTCTAATTTCGGCTTGTTCCATCAAAGGCTTTAGAGCATGATGTATGACACTATCTCTTCCTGTACCTCCATCAAGCTGAACCGCGGCTAACCGCAGCATTTCCCCCATAAAACTATCTTCCTGCAGCAGCCGCTCCATCTGAATTTCCGCTCCCGATTCGAGACTGAAACGCTCAAGCCAGACAACACCTGCAAAGCCAGCTACACCTGCTCGATTGTCTTCCCTCCGGCGCAGTTCAGTAATCATGTCATCTAAAATATAACCATCTTCTAACTTACGATGAATTTTCCCTCTGCCCGTTAGACGTATTCGCACCATACTAAGACCTGAATCATAAGAACTTGCTATACTAGTAAGTCGTTCCTCTATATACAACCGTAATTCCTCAGGGTCTTGAAAAGGGTTGATAGGAACCTCTAACACACTCCAACGAACAGAATCCAGCTCTTGAAATTGCATGTTTACATTGCCGGTCTCATCCACATCCACCACATAACAGCCCTTCGGACCGGTTTCACGAATATGTCTTCCTTGAATATTGCCCGGATAAACAATATGTGGAGATTCTTGTAGAATCCTGCGAGAATGTACATGCCCAAGCGCCCAATAATGATATGCTGAACGGATTAAATCCTTCTTCGTGCATGGTGCATACGTTTCATGATCCTGATTGCCATCAACATTCGCATGAAGCAGTCCAATATGGAACAAATCCGAGTCATGATTTCTTCTGCTGTATTGAAGGGAGATGTTCTCCTTCACCTTCGATGTCGGATAAGACATCCCCGTGATGACAGCAACCTTCTGTCCGTCACAACGACGAAATCCACTAACCGACTCAGACTCTGGCCCAAAAACATGTACGCAAGGCGGCATGGTCACTGCAAGCCTCGGACTATCGAGTGGATCGTGATTTCCATGAATAATAAATACGGAGATATGTTCTTTATCTAGAACTTTAAGCGCCTCTGTAAAACGAAGCTGCGCTCGTAATGAGGTATTAGCACTGTCATAGATATCTCCGCTTATAACGACGAAATCGACCTTCTCCGCGATCGCCAGCTGTACCAAGCGGTCTAAAGCAATAAAGGTCGATTGCTGCAAATGTTTACGAACTCGATCCGTTAATCCAGACATGCCCGCGAACGGGCTGTCTAGATGCAGATCCGCTGCATGAATGAAACGGAAGGGAAGCATGGTATGTCCTCTTTCTCACGATTGATATTTCAAATATAATTTCTTAAGCTCATTAACAGATTTAGCGAGTGAATATTCATTTTTCGCCTTATCCCAAGCTGTACGCGCAAGCTCGTAGCGATACATTGGATCAGCGATTACTTTCTCCAGCGCCTCACTAAGCGCTACATAATCTTCGGAAGGCACTAACAGCCCATTTATACCATCCTCTATTTGCTCTGAGATCCCTCCAACATCACTGCCTACAAGTGCGAGGCAACTAAGTGCTGCTTCTGCAAAGACTGAGCCAAATGCCTCAGCGCGCGATGGAAGCACAAAGATATCAAAGAAAGGCATAAATTCTTCCGGATGAAGGGTGTATCCATAAAATATCGTTTCTTGATAAATACCAAGATCCTTAGCCATATCTTCAAGCTCTTGTCTGGAAGGGCCATCACCGATAATATGAAGTACATAATCATAGCCTTTATTCTTCAACTCTGCACAAGCTTTAAGAAGAATATCCAGACCTTTTGCGGGAACAAGACGGCATACCGTGATCAGCTGAGGAACTTCATTCTCATGCGGAACAGGCTTAAATCGTTTCTCGTCAAAACCGTTTCTTAGAACCTTGATGGATTCAGGTGATTCAACATAGTCAGACAAATAATCCTTAAAGGATCGAGATACAGCAAGAATCTGCTCACTCACGTGTTCTAGCTCCCGGTACAATGAGACGAGAAAACGATGTTCCAAGCCGTTCTCTTCGATCCTTCCATTCAAAATAAGTTCCCGCTCATAACTCGAATGTATCGTCTGGATAAGCGGTGTGTCTGGAAATACCGTTTTCATTGCCAAACCTGCAATCGGATGATGTGCATGGATCAGATCATAGGGCTTCTGAATTCGAAGCCGAATCCACCATATGTAGTCAACGTAAGTTTGTATATATTTACGAACAATAGGGCTCTGCTCGTATTCCTTCCAATCAAAGGTATGAAAAATGGGTTCCTCTTGTCCTTTGTTGCGGATCCTTTTAGGAAGCCAGAACATATCCATGTCCCAGCGTGAAGAGTGAAAGCGGTCCTGCAAGTAAGGAATCATCGAAGAGACGCCTCCCGGCTGTTCAGGAGGGAAAAATAATGCCTGCAGTAGTTTCATGAAGATCTCCCTTTCTGTCTATCTCTTTTCAGACACTTTTAGATTATGATATATTAGAACATATGTTTCAGTAAAGGAAAATAAATCCTATAGGAGTCTGATACCATTGCCGAGCGAACAAGCCATGTTCTCTTCCTTTCCTATCTTTAGCATTACAGCGATATGTGGTGCCTACTTAGCTGTACTCATGCTAATCATGTGTCTGTTAATTTATAATAAACAACGGAAAAAAGCATATATTTACATGGCTGCCGCGTTCTTCTTTATTATGACATATGAAAGTCTGAACATCCATCAGGCATTCTCAGGTCAAGCTATTTTGGAGGCTGCTACACGTCCTCTTCAGCTCTATTCCTTTGTTCTGCTCAACATGTCAGTGCTTCTCCTGTATCGACGTATCCGTCAGGTGAGATACTGGCTTCCTGCTATTACTGCTTCACTATTAACGGCACCTATTTTACTTCCAGATTTTTTCAACCCTCGATGGACGAACCTTTATCTAGACCTGTTTGAATGGATTACGATATACATAGGCTTCACCAAGATAGCACCTCGAATTGGTCAGCGATTTAAATATGCCATCGGATTAAGCATATATGCACTTTCTGCGTTCATTCATAGTATTCAGCGCTACACCATAAGTGAGCATGGACAAGAATGGTTATCCTTTGCTGGTGCAGTCCTGCCCATTGTCTTTTACAGCATCATATTCTTCATGTTAATTCAACGCATCATTGAATTAATGCAGTCGATCTATCGTTCTTCGATCACCGATGGATTAACTGGATTGTACAACCGCCGATTTTTCATGAAAAATCTTCATCATTACGTCGCACAGCAACTAAAGGTATCCGCCATCTTCTGTGACATCGACAACTTTAAGAAGCTCAATGATACGGAAGGACACGCCCGTGCGGATGAAGTCTTGAAACAAGTCTCCAACATATTGGAGGAAGAGCTTGATGGAATCGGACTTACAGGACGGTATGGAGGCGAAGAGTTAGTCGCGTTGGTTGTGAACCGAGGAACACGGGTCTCTCAAGTCGCCGAGAGAATTCGTTCCCGTGTTGCGGAGGAGACCATAGTAACCATCAGTGTCGGCTATAGTTCTCTGCGAAAAGGCGCGGATGGTGATGCGCTAATGAAACAGGCAGACCAAGCAATGTATATCTCCAAGACAAGCGGAAAGAACCGAGTAACTGCATACCGCAGCACCTCCTCTCGATCATCCACGTCACATGAAGCAGCTACCTAATATTTAAACCGCGCACAAAAAAGTCTCCACTTCCCGTCGAACGAGAGGAGGAGACTTTTTCAATTCAGATTAAGACAAGCAGTACTTCACTAACGCTTCATGCACACCATCTTCATTATTCGATGCAGTTATCGCATCTGCCGCCGCTTTTACTTCAACGGGGGAATTATCCATAGCTACTCCCATACCAGCAAACGTCAACATCGTAATGTCGTTATAATAATTGCCGATCGCAAGAACCTCTTCCGGCTTGACTCCGCGTTTAGCTGCCAGCTGTTTCAGTGCGTTCCCCTTAGAAGCTTGCTCATGCATCAAATCCACAAAATACTCACCGCTGCGAAGCATATTGAATACAGGTGTCCATTTGCTCCATTCTTGGAATAGTGCATCCAGATCCGCCACTTCGCCAAACGCAGTAAACTTCACGACCGGTTCAGTAAGTTCCTCCCAAGTTGGCAGATTAGATGGAAGCATCAGAAAATTCTCATACATATGACGAACAGGACCTGCCAATGTGTCTACGTTATCGACGTACATTTCAAATGCTGTGTTCACGTCAAAGTGAACTCCCTTACTCCGGCAGTAATCCATAAATGGATCCAAAGACTTCTTGTCCATCTCGAATTGATGAATAATCTTCCGCGTCTCCACTTCTACTGTAGCGGCTCCATTATGACTGATAACATAACCGCCTAAACCCATTTTCTCCATAAAAGGAATGGTGTTCTGAGGTCCGCGTCCGGTACAAAGAACGATCTCAATTCCTTGTTTCGAAGCTTCCATCACCGTATTCATCGTCCGCTCTGTCATCTTGTGATCATCATTTAACAATGTTCCATCCACGTCGAGTGCTACCAGTTTATAAGTCATGTCTCCACCCATCCTTTATGTGTATAATTCTCTATTTAGTTTGATTTAACGGGTCTACATTCTGTAATTTCCCAAGCATCGCTAGCTCATCTACGGTGAGCTCCCGATAAGATCCGATTGGAAGTGACTCATCCAGTATGAGCTCCCCCATTCGAACTCTTTTTAGATAAATAACTTTCTTACCAACCGCCTCAAACATTCGCTTCACCTGATGGAACTTGCCCTCATGAATCGTCAGCGATATTTTAGATAAAGGTCCCTCTTCCCGCTCCCCCGTTGATAACACCGTCAGTTCTGCGGGAAGTGTTACATAGCCATCATCTAACGTGACTCCTTGAGAGAACTGGATGATATCCTGTTCCGTGACAAGGCCCGCAACATCCGCCTCATATGTCTTTGGCACATGTTTTTTTGGAGATAAAAGCTCGTGTGCGAGCTTGCCATCATTCGTGAGGAGCAGCAGTCCTTCCGTATCTTTATCCAGCCTTCCAACCGGAAACGGCTCGTAGATCAGATAAGACTTATCAAGCAGATCCAGAACAGTCCTGTCTCTCATATCTTCTGTTGCTGAGATAACTCCCGGTGGTTTGTGTAGCATTAAATATATAAACTCCCTATATAGGACCTTCTCTCCTTCAACTTCAATGGCATCTGAATAGGGGTCCACATGCATCCCTGGATCTTTAGCAAGGGTACCATTCACAACGATTCCGCCCTGCTTCACCATCTTTTTCAACTCAGCACGAGAGCCGTAGCCCATATTGGAGAGTACTTTGTCCAGCCTTTGGGTTGTTCTACCCTTAGCACTCATATTGATGTCCACCTCCAGCCTGCAGGATACTCATTTTTCAGTATTCCGGGCTGCTGCCATTTACCCCAACCAGCCGCATACCCATCTATACATACTAACACATACCCTTTAGGCTCGGCGACTGACTTCCTATTAATCCTTTCGGCAGGAATCTCTAACGTTTCCCCTTTGAGGTACCGGACAGCTTCGCCATCTGCTGAAGACAGATTTACCGATCTACAAGCTTCATAAGGATGAAGCGCGGTTGCAAGCGGATGTCCGGGCACGAACCGACCATTCTTGATCTGTCCCATATACCATCCAGCTCGTACCGTCTTTAGACCTTTCAACCGGCTCTCTGGCAATGGGGAGAGGTATATATTATTTCCATACATCACAGGATGCCCTGAGGAGATATCCAGATGTAACTGTTCACGCACAAATTCATAAAAAGGCTCAAGCGAATCCACTTCCTGCCCTTTACGAACTTGCTCGTTCTGACTACGTCCATGTTTATGGCCAGCATTCCTTTTATCTTTTCGAGGAGAGTGACCTCTTGCCTCTGACCGTTGTTCTATTTCAACTTCATTCATATTCATATAATCCGTCAAGTCACCGTCACGCTGAAGAATGGCCATGAAATGCCCTTCCCCTTTAACACGATGCGGCCACAGTCTACCGGTTCCTACCGTCTGTTGAATAAATGGATTAGCACCTTCTCCAGTTAATTCTGCCTGCTTCTCCAGCCACTGCGCTTCACCTGCCGAGAACCACTCGGAGTCACCAATAGGGACTACTGAAAACTCCGAATGGTCCTTCAGAAAAGCAGCAATCATCCCTTCATTCTCTTCTGGAGAGAAGGTACATGTGGAATAGACTAGTCTTCCACCAGGACTTAGCATTTTCGCAGCCGAGGCCAATATCTCTTGTTGCATGTCTGCATATTTAAGTGGTGACGACTCTTCCCAGTATTTGAGCATATCTTCGTCTTTGCGGAACATACCTTCACCTGAACAAGGAGCATCAATAAGAATTTTTGTGAAAAACTCGGGAAAAGCCTCTGCAATTCGCTCTGGTTTCTCATTTAGAACGATAGCGTTTCTAACCCCGTACATCTCCACGTTCTTAGCAAGTGCTTTCGTCCGGTCTGGATGCAGATCATTCGTAATTAACAGCCCTGAACCAGCAAGCTTTGCTGCGATTTGAGTTGATTTCCCTCCTGGAGCAGCGCACAGATCAAGCACCCGGTCACCGGGCACCACGGATAACAATTCAACCGGCGCCATTGCACTAGGCTCCTGAATATAATAGAGACCTGCATGATAATAAGGATGACGCCCTGGTCGTACTCCTTCTTCTACATAATATCCTGTTTCAGTCCAAGGTATGGGTTCCAGAGCAAAAGGAGAAATCTCCTTAAATTGTTCCTTCGTAATCTTCAAAGTATTAATACGGATTCCTGCATAGGGTGTTTGCTCATAAGATTGTATAAATGAATCAAATTGTTCGCCAAGAAGCGATTTCATCTTCGCCTCAAATGGCGCTGGAAGTCGAAAAGCCATGTATCTACCTACCTATCCTTTTTAAGTGTGTGAATAACGGATTCCATGATATTCCGCAATGACATTTAATATTGTATAATAAAATACATTAAAAGGGACATGCCCTAATAATACTAATTGAAACGATGGGGGTGAGTAAATGAACGGCAAGAAGAAGAAATACACTGGGCTTTATGTTTTTGGCGGCGCTTTAGTTGTTCTCATTGGATTACTTGCATTTCTAAATACTCAAGGTGAGAAGAGCGAACTGTACGGAGGCAAAAAGGTAGCTGACATGAACCCTGCTACGAAGTTGATACTTGATGATCCTAACTATCAACAAATCATCCTGCCAGATAGTCTTAGCCAAAAAATCGAGAATAAAGAAAGCTTCTTCGTCTACTTCTTCGCATCAGACTGTCCAAGCTGTCAGGCAACTACACCGAAGCTGATGCCGCTCGCCCAAGAAAGCGGAGCATTCTTGCACCAGTACAATTTGCGCGAATTCCAAGATGGATTCAGACAATACAACATTGAATATACACCTACACTTGTATTCTTTGAGAATGGTGTCGAGAAAGAACGTCTTGTTGGTGGAATCACCGCTGAAGCAACGCAAGGCGGAAATACAGCAGAAGCATTTACTGAATTTTTTGATAAATATAAAGGAAGTGTGAAGCCATGAAGCGGTCTTCCTCCCTTCTGATTACAGGAATGATTGGGATGCTTCTACTTTCCGGTTGTGGCGGGAAACAATCAGCAATGTCCTCCCATGATCACGGGCTTGACTCCGAAAGATATGAGACAACTTCCTCAGTCACTGTTATGCCTGAACTTCTATCCGTTTATACAGATAATACGCAAGCCTCATATAAGGCTGTCGGAGAACTTGAGGACATTCTTAAAGAGCTAAAATGCTACTGTGGTTGTATGGATGACGATCAGAAACTGCACGACTCCCTTCACCGCTGCTTCATCGCTGAGAAGAATGAAGACGGGGTGAAATGGACAGATCATGGGGCACAGTGTGGTACCTGTCTTTCTGAGCTTCAGGATGCAAAGCGTTTAAATGATGAAGGCAAATCTGTGGATGAGATTCGTGACTTTATTGATAATAAATACAAAGGAACGGCACCGCAAGTTTAGTTTCTGCTGATTTCATGGAACGAAGATAAGCAAGAAGAAGCGAAGCTCCATAACTCTGGAAGCTTCGCTTCTTTTTAATTTATCCTGACTAGCCATAAGTAGGATCAGAAACATTAGGAATAGAAAATGATTTAAGGATTGATGTAAATGAGCATAAATAATGAGCGGTGGGTCTATCAGCATGGAAACCATTCTAAACTTGTACAACTAGCGGAATTCGTTATGCTGGGTTATGATCGTTTCACCAAGGCAACACCGCTGAGTGATCATATACATGAGCAAGATTACGAAATGGTTTATATTGAGCAGGGGGCTGTTAACTGGGAGGTCAATGGCGAGAGCTATCATACACGTGCGCAGCAATTATTCCGTACCTGGCCTGGCGAAAGACACAGAGCAAGTTTCAACTATATCGAGCCTTGTACGATATGGTGGATTATAATTAAGGACCCGATCCGCTGCTCAGACTGGTTCTCACTCAAGGGTGAGGAACGAGAGCAATTCAATCGAATTTTACAACAGCAACCGAGGATTATATCAGTAGATCGAGCGATTGCGGCTTCCTTTCGTCATTTGAGGAGAATCATTGAATCGACAGAAATAACACTTTTAGAATATCAAGTCCGTCATTACATTCTTGATATTCTTCTTCAACTGGTGAGATCCTCTTTAACGTCAAACCACTCTCCAGATATCCATGATTTCACGATTAGCCTGGCCAGTCGAATAGAGGCAAACCCCGCTCTTAGACTATCAACTGAACAATTAGCCGCTACATTTGGACTGAGTGAATCTCATTTCTATCGTGTTTTTCGAGAAACGAACGGAATATCACCCGCTTCCTATATGGAGCGAGTTCGTATGGACTGTGCCTGTCGAATCCTTCTAGAATCGTCGACTTCTATTACGGATATTGCATTGGATCTTGGATTTAAGACGAGTCAGCACTTTGCAACCGTATTCAAAAAATACATTGGA
This sequence comes from Paenibacillus sp. FW507-14B1B, assembly GCF_058781425.1. Classification (NCBI taxonomy): domain Bacteria; kingdom Bacillati; phylum Bacillota; class Bacilli; order Caryophanales; family Paenibacillaceae; genus Paenibacillus; species Paenibacillus sp. FW507-14B1B. Next base: position 699,564 of record NZ_JBYSWS010000002.1, read on the forward strand.
ATGACTCCGAAAGCTTGGCGCCTGATGCATAAGAGCTAGACCCTAAGCTCCTTCTGACATACCTATCAAAAATGCACCCCTTAGAATGCGATGGGCTTACCAGAAATTCGTGGTATTCCATACATTATTCTAAGGGGTGCATTTATATTTCACTACGTAATCACATGGGTTACTTACGAATGCTTCACCGCACGCTTTGGCCCTCGGCGCTGGAACAGGTTAGGCTTAATATCCTCCGAAGCACTAGTAACCATTTTCTTCAGTACTGGGTCCAAAATTTCAATGGTAAGATCATAATATGCAAAGGGCTGCGTATCATAATTTGTTAACCGCTCAGCATAAGTTCGAACCTCATGAACGAGTTTCTCCATATGAATACCTAACTCTTCCGCAGAATACGGTCTTAACCTTACATAGGCACTATTCATCATTTTGATTCCGCCGCGTACATTACCATTTCGAAAATGATATAGTCCCACAGCTACCTGCAACAACCCTTTATACCTCGGGTCCTTATTCTCAGCCAACCAGAGCTCCTCAAGGACCTCATGGCATTCGAAGTAATCCTGATCACGATTGAAATATACCAGGTAAGCAGCGTACAACGGATCATATTTCATGATCGAGGTCTTTCTTTTTTGCGTCAGCTAGTAGCTCCTTGACCTCCAAGAGCAGTTCCTTCACTGCTTCCATATCATGGTCCTGTCCCTCTTGCCAAATCTTATTAAACCGTTCCTGATAGTCAATCGCTTCATTGACCAGGTGAAAGAAGTACAATTGGTGAACTGCCTTAAGGAATTGAGAAGTAATATTGGAGTTATCCTCAAATTGCTTCTGAGCCACCAAGATATCCTCGCGGATACTCGACATTTCATTATCCAGTGTATTGGCAGCCTCTGCCGCTTTTTTCAAACGGCCTCGAATCTCTTCCGGAAGGCTTTCACGGTATTTATAACTTAAAGAATGTTCGATTGTCGCCCAGAAATTCATCGCAAGTGTACGCACCTGAATTTCGGCGAGCACGATTTTCTGACCTAACGCTGTCTGAACCGGATATTCAACAATCATATGAAAACTGCGGTATCCGCTATCTTTATAATTGGTAATATAATCTTTCTCATAAACCACTTTCAAATCTTTTCTGCGACGAATGTATTCAGCGACTCGCCGAATATCCTCTACAAATTGACACATGATGCGGATGCCCGCAATATCCTCTATTCCTGTTTCCAACTGATCCATCGGAACATTAAGACGCTTTGCCTTATCCAGAATGCTAGATATCCGTTTGACCCGTCCGGTCACGAATTCGATTGGTGCATACTCTTCTCGTTTCTTCAACTCAGAGCGCATCGTCTTGAATTTCACTTTCAATTCTTCAACGGCCTGTTCATACGGAAGTAAAAATGTCCCCCAGTCTCTACCGTCCATCAATCGTGCCTCCTGTCTTTAACCCTTTAGCGGTGATTTGCTCCAACTGCTTCAGATATGTGTGCATATCCATCACGTTTAAGCAATTCTCTCAGGCCAGCATGCAGCCTACGATTCACCTCGGGCCCCTCATAGATGAGTGCTGTATATATTTCAACTAAACTTGCACCTGCGCGAATCTTATCGTACGCATCCTGGGCAGTAAAAATCCCCCCTGAACCGATAATCGGCAAGGCGCCATGTGTCTGCTGATATATTCTTGAGACGATCTCAGTTGATCTCTCACGCAGCGGCTTGCCACTAAGACCGCCCGTTTCTTTCGCATTTCCATGGCTTAAACCATCACGAGACAATGTTGTGTTCGTTGCAATAATACCGGATACCCCACTGCGGGAAATTGTATCCACCATAAATTCAAGCTCTTCATTACTCACATCAGGAGCAATTTTGACGAGAACTGATTTTTGCTTCCCATGAATCTGGGCTTGGCGTGACATCTCGTTCATGACCGCCTCCAGTAATGAGGACAATTCACTGCCGTGTTGAAGGCTTCTCAAGTCCGGTGTATTCGGGGAGCTGATATTTACAACAAAGAAATCTCCATATGGAAACAACTCCCGGATACATGCTTCATAGTCACGATGTGCATCTTCATTCGGTGTAACCTTGTTCTTCCCGATATTCACGGCTACTGGAATACGACGCTCCTTGAGACCCGCTAACCTGCGAGCCATTGCCTCTGCACCTTCGTTATTAAAGCCCATTCGATTGATAAGCGCTTCATCCGGAGGTAATCTGAACAAACGAGGCTGCTCATTACCAGGCTGTCCTTTCGGCGTCACGGTACCTACTTCCATAAAACCAAAGCCAATGGAGGAGAACCCTCTAACAGCTTGCCCATTTTTATCTAATCCAGCAGCAAGTCCTACCGGCGTAGGAAAATGCAAACCGAACAAATCAACAGCTAGATCAGGTGTTTCAGTGACTCCGTACATCCCTCTCATAGCAGCTTCAGCTCCAGGGAGCATCACCGAGCGTCCGAGTCCTCCAATGACAAGATGGTGAGCCTTTTCCGGATCCATTTTGAAAAATAAAGGTTTGCCTAAATTACGGTACAGCACATCATTCTTCCTCTCGTGGCTTATAATTTCTCTATCTTTCAGTTTATCCGTTTCTGGCGTAAAAAGAAAGTTTTCTTCATGTATTCGGGCCGCTATCCCCTATCCCTTATTGTAGCATTTCTGGGACAAACCCTTTACAATGTAAGAGAGCAAGTACGATAAAACGGGAAGAGGGGAATGGATATGTCAGCTAAGCGTAAACCACCGACACTGCAGCAGAAAAAAGAAGAGGTAAACAAAAAAGCTTTACTGTGGATCGGCGCAGGCATCTCTCTGCTGATCATTCTGATCATCGTTTTGATTATAATATCCCAGCCTTAATCCAGCCAGTGATATACCTTGCGGGGGTTACTCTGTTCAGCGGAATGTTTGAGCGTAAAACGCTCTTTCGGTATGACCAAGCCGTCTGGCAGTACCCCTTCTTCAATCCTCACTTTTGTCCCCATGGGTACGAGATCAAATAACTCTTCAACATCCTTCCTATGCATGCGAATACAGCCCTCCGATTCATTGCCACCTATACTATTTATATCCTGGGTGCCGTGAATTGCATAGTTTGAATCTGATAACTGCATTCCTCTTGAACCATATGTACCCGTAGCAGATCCGTTCGGATTTATAACCTTATCACTAATTCGGAAATCCCCAAGAGGGGTCTTCTCATCACGTCCCAGACCGACTTCATAATTTCGAATCAGTACCGATCCACTGACCACCCCAAGCCTGTGATTCTTGCGGTCAATGATAACCTCCAAAGACTGCTTGAAAAATGCTGTCCCATCCGGCGAAGAACCGTACCCTTCTGGTAAGCGTTGACTCACTTGAGCACTTTCCTGGTCGTGAAGTAAACCTTTTCCATCTGTACCTCTCGCTTCTGCACTAGCGCTGACTAATATGGGGAACAAGCGCTTCATCTCCGGTGATCGACCAGAAATCCAGTTATTGGGAAATGGCTTCGTTAGTTCCTCAAGACTTTCAGGCATTCTACGGTTACGATCATGAAATTGCTGAATCGCCTCAGATAGAACAGCGATCTGAACCTGTCTTTGTGCCCACGTCTTAGCTACAACCTTCAATGCCCCATCATCTAGAGGTTTACAGTCGCACTCTGTGCCGCCTACACCTTTGTATGGTTGAATTCCGATACTCCCTGACTCAGCTCGATGGATTCCATACAAAACTGGCATCTTTTCAGACCATATTTCCCACTGACCCGCCCGCTTCATACCAAGTGCTATTGTCCACTCTGGCAGCTTATCTGGATTGGTAAGCAGTTGTGGCAGCACGCTGGACCACTTCTTATTACGAGTGGCAGCTGCAGTAAATAACGGTCCTTTCCTCTCATTTCCTTCTTCCCTTTGATTGACGCCAGCCCATTCTGTCTCTTTAACCTGATTATATGCAACACGATCTGCAGGGCTCCCCGGGGCATCCACCGAAGGAAGCAGAGCCAAGATCATTATCATAACCGTCAAGAGTGCACGTCTGATTCTTTTGCGCTTCTTATCCTTTTCACTTTCAAGATGAAGGAGTCTTAACTCATAGTTCTTCCATATATCTGACGGGACCTTGCTTAACTCAAAAGCCTCGTACACTTCTTCGGCACGGTTGAAGCAATAATTAGCTTTCCCTTGCTCTCCATTAGCCGCATAATCCTTACCAAGCAAATACCAGGCCATTTTATTATCAGGATGAGTCTCCACATAGCGTTTGAGGTACAGCGAATTGTTCATCAGAACCTCCGTCTGGTGTTGTTTATTCTTATATTTTGTTTATCGGCACAACCTGTACCTTTCTGTATTCCCCCTCATAAATTCACTTACATATGCAATTGTTGATATAAAAAAAACGCCTCTGCCAAAGGCAAAGACGTTTCATTACTTCACTATAATAGAACCTGCGGAAGTCACCGCAGAATATGATGACTATTCGTTAAAAGGCTCATCCGCAACACGAATGGAGTCCGTTGGGCAGCCGTCACATGCATCTTCCATGTCCTCGTACATGTCCTCAGGAATTACCGTAACACCACGGTTATTGTCACCTTCGTAAATCACTTCAGCGATACCTTCGTCGTCATAATCATAAATATCGGGTGCCGTTGCTCCGCAAGCGCCGCAAGCAATGCAGGTATCTTTATCTACCCATGTATACTTCGCCATAGTTTCTCTGCCTCCTGTATATCTAAAACATTCTACAACATCGTCAACGATGCAGCACTTATCGCATTGCACCAACTACATATTAATACAAATTTTTGGGGAACACAAATAAATTTCGCAACAATATTAGACAGTCTAAGCAACAATTATTCCTGTTCCGGTTTTCGTTCCGTATTTCTCACAAAGTCCATCTGCAATGATGTACCCCTGACTTTATGATTTCGAATCAGAGCGGAAGGATCATCCCCAAGCATCCCCGCTGTCAATACGGCACTCTCCCCAAACTTATTACGCAGTTCATCCATCACCTTTGTCAGTGATTCCTTTTTAGGCTGCTTCTCATAATTGAACAGATCCAGTTGAACCACTGATTCTTCACGGGCACTTAACTGCTGCAGTGTAATGCCAAGCAATCGAAGAGGCTTCTCCTGATTCCAATGCTTCTCGTACAATAAACAGGCTTCCCGGTATATATCTTCTGTATTCTCCGTAGGTGTTCCAAGTTGACGAGATCTCGTAATGGTCTTCATATCCGGCGTACGCAGTGTAAGCTGAACACCACACGCCATCAGTTTCTGTTTTCTTAGCCGCCTCGCTACCTGATCACTTAGATTGAGCAGTACACGCTTAGCATCCTCTGTAGAAGTAATATCCGCCGGAAGTGTTGTGGTATGACCGATCGACTTGCTTTGCTCCCGATCTGCATTCACAGGCGCGTAATCCAGACCATTGGCAGCCTGCTTCATCCAATGTCCCATCACACCGAAGGTTGAGGTAAGGAGGGCTTCATCCGCAGCAGCCAGCTCACCTATGTTATTAATGTTAAGTTTTCTAAGCTTCTCCGCTGTCTTGGAACCTATACCAAACAATTCGCCACAAGGACGTCCCCACAGAACTTTCGGCACATCACGGATACGCATGATCGAGATGCCGTTCGGCTTCTTCATATCAGAACCCATCTTCGCGAGCAATTTATTAGGAGCAATTCCAATGGAACAAGGCAATGACAGTTCCTCCCGAATACGGGTCTGAATCTCTTCAGCGATTTGAAGTGGTGTTCCAAACTGTTTCGAACCTGTAATATCTAAATAACATTCATCAATTGAAGTCGCTTCAAGTAACGGTGTATATGCATATGCTATATTCATAAATGCATTGGAGTATTTACGATATAAATGGAAATTGGGCTGAATAAGAATCAAATCCGGATAAATTTTGAGTGCTTGTCGCACATTCATGCCCGTTCTGATCCCCATGCCACGAGCTGTATAGGAACAGGTAACAATAACCCCTTTACGCAGTTCTACACTGCCCGCCACAGCCGTCGCTTGTCCCCGGTAGCGTTCCGGCTCCTCCGCTTCATGAACAGAGCAATAAAATGCGTTCATATCCACATGGAGTATGACCCGGCCGCTCGTCGGGTAGTAATCGTTTATGTTTCCCACGATACATCCCTTCTTCTTATTCATAATTCTGGTCTAATTCAGCATACCGTTCTCTACAACAAAGGGTCAAGATTGGATGCTTGCAGAAAAGTTTCAATTCTTTGTCACTTTGCCGCAAGAAAATGCTATAATGACAACATTATATCACTGCACGGTCCATCCCGGACTCGCAAAAAGGAGGACATCATGTCTAAGTCCATTTCCATCTTTGATACGACTCTTCGCGACGGTACGCAGGGCGAAGGAATCAGCTTGTCGGCGGATGACAAACTCAAAATCGCCAAAAAGCTGGATACTCTTGGTGTCCACTATATTGAAGGCGGCATCCCGGGAAGCAACAGCAAAGACATCGAATTTTTCAAAAGAGTACAGGAACTTGGTCTGACATCAAAAGTAACAGCTTTCGGCAGTACGCGTCGTAAAGGCTCCATTGCTGATAAAGATGCCAACCTCCACCGGATTCTTGAATCCGGCGTTAGAGCCGCTACGCTTGTCGGTAAATCGTGGGACTTCCACGTTCATACCGCCTTGCAGACTACTCTAGAAGAGAATCTTGCGATGATTTTTGACTCCATAGCTTTCCTAAAGCAACAGGGGCTTGAAGTAATCTTCGATGCAGAACATTTCTTCGACGGATTCAAGCACAATCCAGAGTATGCTGTCTCAGTATTGTCTAAAGCCCGAGAAGCTGGCGCAGATTGGCTTGTCATGTGTGATACCAATGGAGGTAGTCTTCCCCATGAGGTACACGATATTGTAACATCACTGAATGGCCTCTTACCTGGGGCTCCGTTAGGCATTCATACGCATAATGATTGCGAGTTAGCTGTTGCGAATACACTTAGCGCTGTACAAGCAGGCGTTGGTCATGTTCAAGGGACCATTAACGGATATGGTGAACGATGCGGCAACGCTAATCTGTGCTCCATCATCCCGAATCTTCAGCTTAAGCTTGGTTATGATTGCATCGGTGACGATAGTATTCGTAACCTTACCAACACCGCTCGGTATGTGAGTGAAATTGCTAACGTGAATATGCCTGTGAATCAACCTTACGTTGGTAACGCTGCATTTGCCCATAAGGGCGGTATCCATGTCTCTGCCATCTTGCGAGACTCCAGAACGTACGAGCATATCGAGCCTGAGAAAGTTGGCAACAAACAACGGATCCTCGTCTCTGAACTTGCAGGCCAGAGCAACATTGTATCCAAGGCACAAGATATGGGGCTGAATTTTGACCCAAGCAGTGACCAGTCCAAACATGTCATCGGTAAGATCAAAGATTTAGAGCATCAAGGATACCAATTCGAAGGCGCGGATGCTTCACTTGAGCTTCTCCTTCGGGAAGCCAATGGCGATCTTCAGGAGCTATTCACCTTCGAATCCTTCAAAATGCTTGTAGAGAAAACGGCAGGACGACCTGTTGTCTCTGAAGCATTTGTAAAGATTAATGTAGCTGGTCAGAGCATCTACACAGCAGGGGAAGGCACAGGTCCAGTCAACGCACTGGATAATGCACTGCGAAAAGCGCTGCTTCAGTATTTCCCTACGTTGAAAGATATGCATCTGTCAGATTATAAGGTTCGTGTATTAGACGATCAGGATACGACAGCTGGTAGAGTTCGCGTTCTAATGGAGTCTAAGAACTACGAGAACTCCTGGAACACGGTCGGTGTGTCAGGTAATGTTATCGAAGCCAGTTGGGAAGCACTTGTCGACAGTATGCGCTATGCACTACTAGGACAGATTTCTCCTTCAGCGGCTGAAGATGAATCCTTACCACGACAAGGCCTTGTTAATCACTAAAGCCTAAGAGCTTTAGGAACAGTAAAGAGAGCACGTCCCCACCTTATTTCAACGGGACGTGCTCTTCTTTGTTTTTATAATTTTCAAGATTTGATTAGCTTCTTTATCTTCTTCTCAAGCTCTTCGGGATCAGGTGCGCCCAGAATAATCTCCGTAATGACACCTCTGCGGTCAATCAAGACGTTCGTCGGAAATACCTTTCCCTTGTAAATCTCCTCAAACACCTTACCTTCAGTATCGAGCATGATGGGATACTTTAGAGCGTACTCCTTAACAAATTCCTTCGCCTTCTTCTCATTATCATATTTTGTTACGTTAATCCCATATACCTCCAGATCGTCGGCATAGGCAGTAACTAATCTCGACAATTCAGGTGCTTCTTGTTTACAAGGATCACACCATGATGCCCAGAAGTTAATAATGAGCGCTTTATCTCTTGTCCCATGACCATAGTACGTCTTTCCATCCAAACCTTGTAAGGAAAATTCTGGAGCGAGCAGACCAGCTTTCGCACCTGTCTCAGTAGGTAAGGGTTCTTCGGCCATAAACACTGACTGTATCTTATCTCCTGCTTGATTATAGATAACCACTGCTGCAGCGAATAGAATTATCGTTAATATGATCAAGTTACGCTTCATGGGTCAATTCCTTTACTGGTAGACTTTTTATAGTCACTATTGTACCCTGAATACCATAACTTTCAAACCAATAGAACCTAACAATCTTTATAATATAGAAGGAGAATGAATCGTGAACATTTATAATCCGGCTGAAGGGTATATTAAAATGACAACAAAGGTTCTAGATTCCATCCGCCAGCATGCTTTTGCTTCTCTACCTGAGGAAGCTTGCGGAGTCCTTCTTGGACAGACTTCTAAGGATAATCAAATTATCGATGAGTTTATCCCCGTCCGAAACACAGCTTCTGATCCAAGTCATCATTTTTCCCTTGATCCCGTAACATGGACCTCTCTTGTATTAAAAGAACCTCGGATTTGCGGTCTGTTTCACAGTCATCCTACAAGCCCTCCTGTCCCTTCATGGGAGGACATTAGTCAGCTACAATACTTTGGAAGCCTTCTTCAGATTTACTTCATCGGCACCCCTAACCTATACGTTCCTGATGAATTCAATCTCGAAGCATACCAGATCATGAAAGAACCCACACTCCATTCTGCATGGAAATCCAATAAAGAAGTCGATGAAACGACGCGCTACATGTTGAGACCACTAGATTACGTCATATCATGCTCCACTTAAGTATACGTATAAGTCGCCTAAGGTCTCAGCATATCCTAGGTTCTGAATCTCTTCTAGATAAACAGCCCATAACCTTGCGGTCATCACAGCGTCACACAGCGCATCATGGCGCCCTTTAACGGGGATGTTCTGTTCTTGAAGCAGATTGTCCAGACTATAGTCTGATCGACCAGGAAATAAACGCTCGGCCAGCATCATCGTATCCAGCAGTCGATGCGTTAATCGAACCTTAGAAGTTTTCCACAACGCTGCATTCAAAAAAGCACGATCATGACCTGCAGCATGGGCAACCAACACTTTCCCTTCGGCAAATGCCATGAAATCATGCAACCCCTCCATCAAGGAGACTGCATTATTAACCATTGCTTGAGAAATACCGGTCAGAGCAGTAATATGCTCTGGAACAGTTACACCGCCATTAACAATGATATGAAAGCATTCTCCCTCAATAACAGTCTTTCCGAGAGTACGTACGGCTCCAATGGACAAGATCTCATCCCCATGCTGATGTGAAAAACCTGTTGTCTCCAGATCAAATACGACAGTCTCCAGTTGGTTCAATGGTGTACCAAGCACCTCTGGTCGCCTCTGCTGCTTCATCTGTGAGCGAATGAAAGCAATCTGCTGTGCAGAAGGGTTCCCCTTCATGGACGTAATCGCCGAATTAATATCCCCCATACGTAGGGAACGCCAAAATCCTGCCCCAGATTCCCTTGGATCTTTCACAAGCCCTTCCGATCTAAGAAGCGAAGTTCTCTTTCAAGAGAGCGGTGTATACGGCGTATAACACCAAGTGAATCTTTAAGCTCGTATTGAACTTTTTTATTCATCAGTTGCTCTTTGGGAATGTAATCACTACTTACAACAAGACCTTCATTTAAGTAGACTGGTGTTTCCATCCTCATCCGAAATGAATACATCAAAGCACGTTGTACATTTTCCAGCAGTAAGCTGCCCCCTTCCAACTGAATAATCCGCTCCATTCGTTTTATCGAAGTCGTCTCTATAATTCCACGCTGTAAAGCCATCGTTCGAATACTGTTCACTAAAGGAATGTACATACCATACTTCACATCAAAATCACCAGCATGCTCACCAAATCGCTCCGTCACGATTCTACCCATGACATTAAGCGTCGCTTTATGGTGGACCGTATTGCGAAGAAGTGCCGCGTTCATAAGTGGCTGCTGCTGAACAGCATTCCGAAGATGAATTTTCCAACTAGATGATAGTTCTGCATTACCGGTTATATGTCTCATATCGGAAGCGATGATGAAGTGCCGGGTAGGCTCCCATCTATGATCAGAACTCCAATCTGTTAATTGTTGCTTCCATCCCGATAAAGTTCGCCTCCACATCGGTTCAGAACACATTACCTTCCCCGTACATTTGGGATATCCAGCAAACTCAAGTATTCCTACCAAGCTGACCCCAAACTTGAGGAAATAGCCCGAATCTTCTTCCTTCATCTCATCACCTATAATGAGCCCATTATCCTGATCACTCCACAGCGTCGCTTCTTGTCTCCCACTGCTACCAAAAGCAACGAAAGCATAACGGGCAGGAGGCTGGCCGAAGCCAGCCTCACTTAATTGCATTTCACATAGTTGAACAGCCCGCTGTGCAATCTCATCATGCATCTGGTTAACCCATGCGATCCACACATCCAATTTCGTATCATTCTTCACTTCAAGAAGTTTATTTTGACAGGAAATTCGTGCATTCCTCAGTTCTTGTTCTTCTCCTGCCTTCTGTATTTCCAAAAACTCCGGGAATGAATGTATCGATCCAAAAGTTTTCATGCTGAGCCCTCCCTACAACGAATGATTCTACTTTCGTTAAATGGCTGAATCGCCCCGAGCGGAAGTTTTAGACATGCCGGGGGATCGAGCGGACTTAGCTTCTGATTCAGTAAGCAGCTTCATTTGCTCAGGGTAGCCATACGTTCCATGTTCACTAATATCAAGCCCCATCAACTCTTCCTCTTCTGTTACCCGAAGTCCTATAGTAATCTTAATCAGGCCAAGAATCAGGAAGGATATCACTAGCACGAATGCAAAAGTTCCAATCAAGCCAAGCAGCTGAACACCAAGCTGTCCAAATCCACCACCATAAAACAATCCTGCGTTCCCTACGCCGGTAATCTCCACGAGCCTAGGAGCAGCGAAGAGTCCTGTCGATACAGCTCCCCACATTCCTGCAACACCGTGCACTGAGAAAGCATATACGGGATCATCTACACCTCTACGCTCAAACCACTGAGCAGTAAAGAAAGTAATACTTCCCGCTACAGCACCAATTACAACAGCTGCCCACGGCTCAACAAAAGCACAAGCTCCGGTAATTGCTACAAAAGCAGCTAGCACACCATTTAACATACTAGGTATATCTGCTTTGCCTAGGACTGCCCACGAAATGAACAATGCAGCTAATGCGCCCGCAGCCGCAGCAATATTGGTGTTCAGCGCTACAAATCCGAAGAAACCATCCGTCAACGCTGAAATTGTACTTCCAGGGTTAAATCCGAACCAGCCAATCCAGATGATTAACACCCCTAATACAGATAACACTTGATTGTGTCCAGGAATACTGTTAGGTTTACCATCTTTACTGTATTTTCCAAGACGAGGCTTCAGCATGATCGTTGCAACCAGAGCCGCTGTAGCACCTGTTAAATGAACAACCGTTGAGCCTGCGAAGTCCTGCATACCTAAACTTCCAAGCCATCCACCACCCCACACCCAATGTGCAACGACTGGATAAATGACGATCGTGAATAATATTCCGAATATAATATAAACGCTTAATTTAGCTCGCTCTGCCATACCACCACAAGCAATTGCAAGCGATACAGCCGCAAAGGATAAGTGAAACAAGAACATGATCGTCGTTGGAACATCATAAATCGCTAATGAGCTAAATGATGCCGCCATGTTATCTCCACTTAGGAAGAAGCCTTCCAATCCGAAAAAGCTATTTCCATTGCCAAAAGCTAAGCCAAATCCCATCGCCCAAAAAGCAACCACACTGATTCCAAATGTCAGGACTGTCTTCCCTGCAACGTGGCCAGCGTTCTTCATTCTTACCGAACCCGCTTCAAGAAGTGCAAAGCCAGCTTGCATAAAGAAGACAAGTAATGCAGCTAGAAAGACAAACACAGAGTTCAAGCCGGCTTGAAGCTGAACATTAGTCGCTCCATCATCAGCAAATGCACTTACCGGAAACGCAAACAGGGTACTGATAGCCATGAACGAACCAATCCATCCTTTTTTCATACTCCCCACTCCTTAAATGTCATATTATCTGACACAAACTAATTTATATGAACATTATAAGCAGGATAATTCAGGGTTAGCAATGGATATATTTCAATTCGACGCTTTTATCCATTCTTTATGTAATATAATATAACATAAAGTGATGTTGAACCTGTAAAACCAAAAAAGTATGACGTTTGACTGTATGGTTCACGATCATGTATCATATTTCTAACAGGAAATAATATTATAAATCATACAGGCCTGCGGGGTGATAATAACGTGAGTATGAGTAAACACATGAATCTTCTTCGCATTGGAGAGCTTGCAAAAGCAGCAGGGATCAGTGAGAGAACCATCGACTACTATACGAAGATTGGTCTGATCTCCCCTGAGAAACGGACACTTAAGAATTACCGTTTATACAGTCATGAAACTTTAAAGACTTTGAAACGTATTAATCATTTAAAACAAGAGAAATATACCCTCGAAGAGATTAAGACTACACTGGAGCGTTGGAGTTCAGTCACTGAAGATGCTGAAGTCACAGATAAATTGACGAAGCTCGAAATTCAAATTCAGCAGTTAGAAAGAGATGTAAAAGAACTCAACCCTATACTGCAAGACTTAAAGCCAAACCAAGCACGTGCAGTATTATCCAATATCCTTCCAAAGGGAGCGGCTTGCATCGAGTCGCTACAAATATTACTCAACCATTTCACAATGTAACACCTACACTAAACTTGGAGGTTATTAAATGGACCCTATGTTTTTCCTAATTATCATTGCATTTATCTTCACGCTTGTTGCTCAGTTCCGGGTAAAAGGCACCTTTAATAAATGGGCTCAAGTGGAGAATACTAGCGGAATGACCGGCTATGATGCAGCACGTCACATGCTTGATGCTAACGGACTTCAAGATGTACCCGTTGAACCTGTACCTGGTACATTGTCTGACCACTACGATCCTATTCACCGTGTTGTTAGATTGTCCGAACCTGTTTATTACGAACGTTCGATCGCAGCTGTCTCTGTTGCTTGTCACGAGGTTGGCCATGCCATCCAGCACAAAGTAAGTTATCCGATGCTTGTTGCACGTCACAAGATGTTCCCAATTGTTAACTTCGCATCCGGAATCGCTCCTTTCTTATTGATCGCAGGATTCCTATTCCAAGCCTTCAACCTGATCGGACTCGGTATTATCTTCTTCTCGGCTGCAGTAGCCTTCCAACTTGTAACACTACCGGTCGAGTTCAATGCTAGTAACCGCGCTCGTGAGATTATGGTTTCTGAAGGTTATATTACGAACGAAGAAGAACGCGGTGTCGCTAAAGTCTTGAACGCCGCAGCATTAACTTATGTAGCAGCAGCTCTCTTGTCCTTGCTTGAATTGCTTCGCTACATTATGATTTTCTTGAATAATCGCGATTAACAACAAAAAGGTTACCACTCTTTATGAGCGGTAACCTTTTTTTGTTGTATGAGGTGACAAAATTAGATTATAAAGTACTCGTATCTTTAGCAGATTTCGTTGATATTGAACCAAGTCCAAAATATTGCAATAAAAATGTTCTAAAAGCTTGAGCAACGGGCGGAAGCTTCTCATCTGCACGATGAATAAGTCCGATCGAGCGCGTTACTTTCGGTTCGGTAATACTAACACGTGCTGGCTGAAGTGGATTGGTCTGAAACAGTGCCATTTCTGGCAGCAGACTCACTCCCATGCCCGCGGCGACTAGACCTCGTATTGTATCTGTCTCTTCACCCTCAAAGGCAATCTTTGGTGTAAATCCAGCCTCCAGGCAAGCATGCCACACAATCGGGCGAAGGGAGTAACCTTTACTAAAGAGTACAAATCGCTCATCTTTAAGCTGCTCCAGCTTAATACTCTTCTCACCTGCTAAAGGGTGGTTAGGAGGCAAGACAGCAAATAACTCTTCGGTCAGTACCACGTCACCCTCTACTTGGTCATGACGTTCCGGAAATGGAGATACAAAGGCAAGATCTACTTCTGCAGAGATAACATCTCGGATAAGCGTTGGAAACATCCCTTGTTTAAAGCGAAATTTCACATTCGGATACTTCTTCCGAAATTCTGCCACAACTGAAGGGATCAGATGAATACCAAGACTGTGCGGGAATCCAATTCGGATTTCTCCCTGCTCGGGATCTAGAAATTCATGTATTTCGGTCACTGCACGATCTAGATCCTTCATAATCCCTTCAACCCGTTTACAAAATAATTGCCCCACAGGCGTCAACTGAAGATTTCGCCCTTTCTGCATAAAGAGATTCACACCAAGCTCTTCCTCCAGCTGATGAATCTGCCGGCTAACAGCCGATTGGGCAACGTGAAGTTCTTCTGCCGCTTGGGTAACGTGTTCTTTCTGCGCAACCTTTACGAAGTATTGCAACTGTCTTAATTCCACGCGATAATCGCTCCATTCTCAATTCCCTTGCTACTTTGAACTTATGAATACATACAGACTGCGAAACCTCACTCAGTTACGATGGACGTCGTTTGAATAGTCTTATAAGCAGGCCGTAAATGAAGAAACCACTGATCATACCGCCGAAGTGAGCCACCCATCCGATACCGGGAGCAAACGAAAACATAATACCCATGATTAGCAATGTGAAGAGCATCTTCCTAGATGCTTCATCCATCATATGACGCTGAAACAAGGCAATGTATAGAAACGCACCATAAACCCCGTAGATGGCACCTGAGGCGCCTACAAGAATAACATTCTTATTCATTACGTTAGTGTAATAGGCGACACTAATCACATTACCTAATATACCACTCATCAGATATAACAGTGCATATCTAAACGTACCCATGATTCGCTCAAGCGGTGGTGTAATAACCAAGATGGCAAAGCTATTAAAGAATAAGTGATCAAACCCGCTATGCAAAAAAACTGCTGCAATATAACGCCATAACTCACTACGAAATGGCTCATCGCTCATAACCGCTCCATACTCAAGCTGTGTAAGATAGTTCGTCGATCCACCGTTAAACGTCATTACGAAGAACATAACGATGTTCGCAATGAGCAGCAGCGATGTGAACGGATAGTATCGCAGATAGCTTTTCCAATTCTCATATCTAATAAATATCATGGCATCCTCCTATCCCTTATGTATACACAAGATATCCTTAGGTGGACATTCCCTTTTTAAAAAGATTATAATGTACCATGAACTTGATCACAAACTTTGATATTCAAGGAGGAGATTTTTTCATGGCTCAAGAACGTACAGGCGTTGCCACTTTTAAAGGTAACCCACTTACTCTTATCGGACCCGAGCTTCAGGTAGGCGATACTGCTCCTGATTTCACGGTCAGCAAAAATCTGCTGGAAGATGCATCCCTTAAGGATTTTGCAGGCAAAATCAAGCTTATCAGTGTTGTCCCTTCACTCGATACTGGCGTTTGTGATGCACAAACACGTCGTTTCAACGAAGCTGCAGCTGGGCTTGGTGAGGATGTTGTCATCCTGACTGTCAGCGCTGACCTTCCATTCGCTCAAGCACGCTGGTGCGGAGCAGCAGGTGTTGACCAAGTCATCACACTGTCTGATTACAAATCTCGTTCCTTTGGGCAAGCTTATGGCGTGCTGATTAAGGAATTCCAACTCGATATGCGTTCCATCTTTGTCGTAGATCAGAACGATAAAATCACTTACGTAGAATATCTCGGTGAAATGACCGAGCATCCAAACTACGAAGCAGCAATTGAGGCCGTTAAATCACTGCAATAGGTAATGCTATATTGCGTGTACATATTTGAGGCCACACTTTTAAAAGCGGGAGAGCAGCTCTCCCGCTTTTTCATGTTTAGCTATCGATTTTGTACTTACTTAATTTTTTGTCCAATACGGAAAATAAATGTAAAATAACACGGTAGTTAGCTCCAAGGTCACCAAAGGAACCTCTTGAAGCCGAATACATATCAACAGCAGACCGTACAGGGTTAATCCCAAGTACTGATACTGTTATATCCAATGTTCGTCCAAATGAGGTCTTCTTCTCAATTGTAATTTCGCCAACAGATGCAACCTCGTGAAGCACTTTGTAACCTGGAATTTTTTTGAGTGTTGAGGATACTTCTTCAAAACATTTCTCTTTCGAGAGATTGTAATAACGCGTCTTCAGCTTGGGGTCTTTAGCACGGTCGCTTGTGCCGTCATAGCTGCGCACGATACCCGTTAGAACTCGTTTTAATGACAAAGACCGTTCCTCCTTTATATATGACCGTTCCCTTTTCACTCTCTAGTTTAACATTGTTTATGCTTTCAGCAAACCTTTATTCTATGTAAATACACGTTCTTTTGTTTTCAAAAAAGCGCCTCTTCACTTCGATGAATCGAAGGAAGAGGCGCTCATTCATAAGCTTGGTAAGAACCCGCCTATGCCGTCCGGTAACATTGTCTTCGAACCTGCGTAAACAGGTGGGTGATCTCAGAATCGTTTATGAATTCCCCTTGTCATATAGACAGGGCATTCCAGCCACGAAACGATGTTGATCTCCCGAGACATCGTCATTGGTTCAAAACAACGGAATACCGAAACGCACATCGCAGGATGTAGTCTTATTATAGGGGTTTTTTTCGAAAAAGTAAACCTATGATTTTCTCGCTCTATCGTCAGATTTTACATGTTCCATGTCTTCTAGCATCGCTTGTTCTGCAGACTCTTCTTCTTCAATCTGTTTCAAGCGTTCTGCCTGTTCTTGCATCTTCAGATATGTCGCATAGAAGTTAAAGAATGCGAACACAGCCATAATGGAGAATAGGAAGAATACGAAGAGCACTGGCATTTTCGTACCAATAAATATTAAGACAGCGCTTCCCGCAAGCGTTGAGAAGACGCGGAAAGGTCGAATCAAAGTCAGTAATATCGCATTTTTAAGCAACTGACGGGTCTTCATTTCATAGTGGACCGCCATGGAGAAGAAGTTAAACATCGACACGAATAGCACAAGCAGCAACACCAGCATCACAATTCCAACAAGTTGCATGCCTTTAATCTGTGTCATGTAAACGGTGTAATCTACGTACATGATAACAAATAATAGGGTGTATACAAAACCACCAATCATCGCTTGTTTGTAATTCTCTTTATAACCTCTGAAAAAAGTCTTGAAAATCGGAATGTCTGGATCGCCCATAACCCATTTTCTCACAACGGTAAACATTGCAGCGGTTGCTGGAAATACTAAGAACGGGGCAAGAATCCCCATCACCCAGTTAGCCAATAACTGCTCATTGTGCGCACCAGGCGTTTGCATCGCCATTAAGACTTTTGTTAGCAGCATAAATAAAAAAGGCGAACAACATAGCACCCACAAAACATTAGTAAAAGCGATGCGGGTTATCCATTCGGTAATTTTATATAAGCCGCCCATGGCTCCTTTCATTTCCAAAACGATTCCTCCTCACTCAGGTCACATGCATGTATATATTAATATACCTTATTTTATACACCTATGACCAGAGCCTAATTTACATATGAATGGACATTCGTCCAAACTGACGGAGTAGCGCCCCCATATGATATGGACGTAGTACATTCCAACCTTATAGAGAAGGAGTTGAATGTTATATGTCTAATTGTGGTGGCGGCGGTTATGGCTACGGTTCTACCGTAGGTATCGTATTGGTTCTCTTTATCCTATTGGTTATCGTTCTTCGTGCATTCTTCATCTAAGTAACTGACTAGTTCACTAGTTCCTATGAATGAAAAAAAGACGAGGATGCCGCAACAGCAGCAGCCTCGTCTTTTCTATTAAATAGGATACATCTGAAAATCAGATTAACCTTTGTAAGAATCTTCTCCACTACGGTTAGGACGGCGATCTCCGCTGTTTGTCCGCGGCTTGCGATCTCCGCTGTTATTACGATCACGGTTATATCCACCGCTACCGCCACCATCACGGCTGTATCCACCTTTGGAGTATCCACCACGTCCACTGCCGCTGCTATTACGGTCGCGGTTGTAACCGCCACTGTTGTTGCTACGGCCATATCCCGCACTAGGCTTACGTCCATTGCGGATGTCTGGCTTACGACGTTTAGCACGAATCGGATCTTCTGGTGTAAGTTGCACTTCTGCTTCTTTCTTAGTATCACCAGTCAACAACTTCATAGCTGCTGCAAGCAATTGTACGGAGTCATATTGCTCAAGAAGTTGGATAGCCAAACCTTTGTATTCGTTCAGTTCACCCTTCTCAACAATTTCAAGTACGCGCTCTGCAGTTACACGTTGTTTACCTTCAATAGCCTCAGCCATTGTAGGAAGTGGCTTACGTGGAATGCGGTGACGTGTTACACGCTCGATGAAATGCAGGTGATCCATTTCGCGAGGTGTTACGAAAGACCATGCAGTACCTTCTTTACCAGCACGACCGGTACGGCCGATACGGTGTACATAGCTCTCTGGATCCTGTGGAAGGTCAAAGTTAACTACGTGAGATACGCCTGATACGTCAAGTCCACGAGCAGCTACGTCCGTTGCTACTAGTACATCGATGCTTCCGTCACGGAATTTACGCATAACGGTATCACGTTGATGTTGGGACAAGTCACCGTGCAATCCATCTGCGGAGTAGCCGCGTTTTTGAAGTGCTTCAGCAAGCTCATCTACACGACGCTTCGTACGACCGAAGACAATAGCAAGTTCTGGGGATTCCATATCAATCAAACGGCTAAGAGCTTCAAACTTTTGACGCTCAGGCACTTCAATGTAGGCTTGATCAATAAGTGGTGCACTTACGTGCTTAGGAATGACAGAAACGTGCTCTGGATTCTTCAAGAACTGCTGCGCAAGCTTCTGGATGTTCGGAGGCATTGTAGCTGAGAACAACATGGTTTGGCGCTCTTCTGGTACAAGCTTAAGGATGGACTGAATGTCATCCATGAAGCCCATGTCAAGCATTTCATCTGCTTCATCCAGGACAACAGTCTGTACATCATCCAAACGAATTGTTTTTCTGTTGATATGGTCAAGTAAACGACCTGGTGTACCGATAATAATCTGAGGCTTCTTTTTCAAAGCGCGAATTTGACGCCCGATATCTTGACCGCCATAAATTGGAAGGGAACGAATCCCTTTAAAACGGGATAATTTACCGATCTCTTCAGCGACCTGAATAGCAAGCTCACGGGTTGGTGTCATAACGAGGGCTACGATACGATCTTCTTCTTTAGCGATTTTACTAATCAATGGAAGACCGAATGCAGCCGTCTTACCTGTACCCGTCTGCGCTTGTCCAATCATATCTTTGCCGGAAAGGGCAATCGGAATAGATTGGGATTGGATTGGAGTGGCTTCTTCAAAGCCAAGCTCTGTAATTGCTTGGAGCACCTGGGGCTCCAAACCGAATTCTGCAAATGTTTTCAATAGGTTCATACTCCTTCTATCTAGTGGACATCCCACATTCTTCTCTGTATTCTTAAGTAGCGGTAACGTTTATAGGCTTTCCCGGCCCGCAGGATTTTCTGCATGAGGTGGACCGTTTTTTTATCTGACCGCCAGTCCAAGGGTCGGCTAATGTATAATAATCCTGTTAAGCATGCAAAGTTTTCATTGAAACTAACTACTCAAGAATATCCAACACACATTATACCACAAAACAATCGAGGAATACCAGCAAGCTCCTTTAACTCATACTACTTCAGAGGTGATACCTTTTGCTAAAGCATATATGGAGCTATGCCGCCATTTTGTTCGGTGGATTCGTTATTGCATGTGGATTCAACTTGTTTCTAATACCACATCAAGTACTAAGCGGAGGGGTATCCGGTCTTGCGATGCTGATCGGCTATTTCTCCCCGTTAGATATAAGTGTTATGTACTTCGTTCTTAACATTCCAATTCTAATCGCAGGCTGGATTAAACTCGGCAAACGATTTATCTGGCTCAGCATTTTATCCGTTATCGTCGTCACAATCTTATTGGAGATTATCCCTGTAAAAGCTGTTGCTTCCGACATGCTTCTCTCTTCTGTGTTCGGAGGTGTTCTTGTAGGACTTGGTGGCGGATTATCGTTTCGAGTTGGCGGATCTACAGGAGGATTTGACATTATTGGGTCACTCGTGACTCGATACCGTGATTTCCCAGTCGGAACCATACTGGTGGGGATGAACGCTTTGGTTATATTGGCTGTAGCGTATCTAAAAGGCGATTGGAATTTAGCCCTTGCCTCTATGCTCTCCATTTTTGTAACTGGAAAAATCATCGATCTTGTTCATATCAGTCATATTAAGGTAACTGTATTTATTGTCACTGACAGAACAGAGGCCCTCTTGGATAAGCTACTTAAGCGACCTCGCGGCGTTACAAAGATCAAAACTGAGGGTGCTTTTACACATAAAGAGAAAGATATGCTAATGACCGTTACGACACGATATGAGCTAGCCGAGCTCAAAACGATCATTACGGAAACTGACCCCGAAGCATTCGTGAATGTTGTGGAAACGGTGGCGGTCATGGGACAGTTCCGCAGGAGTTAGTTTTTTCCAAACCTAGAGATAAAGATTTATAATTTGTGGTATAATATGAGTGTGTAGTCCTTACAATATTCTTGAGGTATCCGAAAGCACCCCCTCGGCAATTTTTATTAGCTTTTCCGTTTTACTGCAGACGACCAGCCTAACCTAACGACAAGGGAAGGAAAGGGTGATTTTTGTGGAAATGGAAACTGTAAAACTGTCAGAAATCGTCTTGAAATGGTTTCCGGACATGATGCCTTTCTTTAGGCAGAACGAGCTCAATTCCATGATCGTTTTGCGGGACGGACTGAGTATTCTGGAAGAGGACGACGCTTTGGAGATTATTCAATACAGTATTTGCGAGTATCAGAGTCAAGCTTATCTTCATTAATCTTGATCAAGCGTTACAGGTTTTGTAAACAATGCCGTGTTTCCCGGTTACTAACTGTGGAAATACGGCATTTTTTATTCACTCTTCTCGCGTCAGTCACATTTCATTTTGTGTTTTTCGTTTGGATTGGAACGAATTCGTTTATAAACACTAAGTAAATGGTTAAAATAAAAAGCCCTGTTGTTACATTTCAGCTTTATTGTAACAAACCTGTTCTTTTTATTTACAACATTTCCATTATAATCATGTGATGAGTGTACACAAGGGAGAGAAGCAATTATGAACATCATCTTAGCTTTATTGATCTGGGCAGCTGGAGGAATGGGACCTGTTAGTACATCTGATGGTCAGGTAAACAGTTTAATCCAAAGCTCTGTTAGCTCTGCAATCACCAATCAACAACAATCAGCAAAAACTGATTCACAAAGTGCCGTTAAAGGAGATCCCCAAGAGGAAGCTCCTAAAGTAAAAGGTGTATATGTTACAGCATACAGTGCGGGTGGAGCCCGTATGGATCAGCTTGTTGATCTGATGGATAAGACAGAACTGAACTCGATGGTAATAGACATCAAGGATGATGAAGGATACATAACGTACAAGACAGACAATCCTAAGCTTCAAGAGCTGGGCAAGCCTCAACCTTTCATCAAAGATATCCACAAGTTGATGAAACGACTTGAAAAGCATGATATTTATCCAATAGCCAGAGTTGTTGTATTCAAAGATACGATTCTCGCTAAGAAAAACCCTGAACTTTCTTTCACCAAAAGTGACGGAAGCGTGTGGAAAAATGGTGGTGGAGACAGCTTTGTCAATCCATACAGCAAGGAAGTGTGGGATTATAATATCGAAATTGCGAAGGAAGCAGCCAAACTCGGATTTAAAGAAATCCAGTTCGATTACGTACGCTTCCCTGAAGGATTTGAGAAACGAGCTGATTCGTTAAAATATACGAAGACCGATCAGTCTCGTGTGGATATCGTCTCGGAGTTTGTTAAATATGCTCGTAAGGAACTTGCTCCTCTTGGTATCCGGGTGTCTGTTGATATTTTCGGGTATGCAGCTTCCGTTCCTGCAGCTGAAGGAATTGGTCAAGACTTTGTTAAGATCTCTAAGCATGTAGACGTTATAAGCCCTATGATCTACCCAAGTCATTATTCTACCGGCTGGTTTGGTTCTAAAGCACCCGACAAAGCCCCATATCAGACGATCAAAGGCTCGATGGTAGATACGCACAAGAAACTCGATCCACTGGGATCATACAAACCAATTATCCGTCCCTGGATTCAGGATTTCACTGCCAGTTGGCTAGGAAGTGGAAATTATGTGAAATATGGTAAAAAGGAAGTTGAAGAACAAATTCGAGCGCTTAAAGATATGAATGTTGATGAATATCTGCTCTGGAACGCTGCAAACCGTTATACGGAAGGTGTAGATTACAAGTAAATTGCAATTATGCTTTATTTTTTTGAAGTCCGGCCATAAATGCCGGACTTCTTTTTTTGGATTAAACGTTTGTTATACAAGGGAAAATTGTTTACAATAAGAGGTTGTGTTCAATAAACAATTTACTTAGTAAGGAAGGCTCTAGATCATTATGGAAGTAACTCACACAACCAGACAAAAAATCAAACAATTTGCAGTCATTCTGCTTCCTATTCTCATTACCCAACTTGCCTTGTCGGCCATTTCATTTTTTGATACGAATATGTCCGGTAAATTCAGCTCTGCTGATCTGGCGGGTGTTGCCATTGCGACAAGTCTCTGGATTCCAGTTCAGACAGGACTTAGCGGAGTGCTTATGGGGATTACCCCCATCGTCTCTCAATTCATAGGAGCGCGTAGAGAGGATAAAGTCGCTTATCAGGTCATTCAAGCTATATGGCTGGCTATTATCCTTGCTCTAGTCGTACTTGGCATTGGTTACATCGCAGTACCAAGAATCCTGAACGCGATGACCTTGGAACCTGCTGTAAGAGATATCGCCGCTCAGTTCTTAATGGCCATTTCTGCAGGTATCATTCCGTTGTTCGGATATACAGTGCTCCGTAGTTTTATTGATGCTCTTGGTCAGACACGAATATCCATGGTAATTACACTTACGATGCTTCCGATTAACGTTACTCTTAACGCTCTATTCATTTATGGTCTATGGGGGTTCCCAAGGCTAGGTGGAGTCGGAGCAGGAATTGCATCAGCGATTACCTACTGGGTCGTATTTATAATTGCGATTGGGATTGTTCATAAAATGAATCCTTTCTCCAGCTTTCGGCTGTTTCAAAGTCTTCCTAAAATTTCGTTTAAAGCTTGGAAAGACCTGCTGAAAATTGGCGTGCCCATTGGATTCTCAATCTTTTTTGAAACAGCCGTTTTTGCTGCCGTCACCCTGCTCATGAGTAATTTCGATACGGTTACCATAGCTGCCCACCAAGCTGCTATGAACTTCTCAACAACCTTGTATATGATCCCACTCAGTATTTGTATGAGTTTAACAATCTTAGTCGGATTTGAAGCTGGATCTGGACGTATGAAAGACGCCAGAAAATATGCCAAGCTCGGCATTATACTCGCTGTAATCCTCTCCCTGATCACAGCAGTGATTCTACTCGTTTTTGGACGCCAAGTAGCGGGTCTATATTCTAATGAACCCCATGTAATAGAACTGGTTCAGCAATTCTTGATCTTCGCGATATTTTTCCAGATATCCGATGCCATTGCTACCCCTACACAAGGAGCATTAAGAGGATATAAAGATGTTAATGTGGCATTCATACTTGCCTTCCTCTCCTACTGGGTCATCGGTCTACCGGTTGGATATGTCTTAGCTAATTTCACTTCTTTTGGCGCATTCGGTTACTGGATCGGACTGATCTTAGGTCTTGCCGTTGGAGCAACGCTACTGCTATTACGCTTAGTGAAGGTCCAGCGTAACTTTTACCAGCAATTGTCATCTGAATAACCATATAGAGAAAGGGACTGCCTGATTGGCAGTCCCTTTCTCTATTTCTATAACGCCAGCAACGTTCCAAGTTAAATAACCCCGCAGGATTACCTGCAGGGCATATTCAAGAATGAACTATTGAGACAAGCGTAGAGCGAGCTCATACATATCCATATCGAACTCTTTTTTCGTATTTACGACTTTATCGATATCAGTTAGCGTAAGCTCACCTTTAATAATGCCGCAGCCCTTATCGGACTCACCCTGGATCAAGCTGCGAACGGCAAAGTCACCGAGACGGCTTGCAAGATTGCGGTCAAATGGTGTTGGCGCTCCACCACGCTGAATATGACCAAGTACAGTTACACGCGCATCAATAGAAGCATGACGCTGTTTAAGCGCATCCGCAACATCTTCTCCGCGTCCAACACCTTCAGCTACAATGACAATACTATGACGCTTACCATTCTCAAAGTTATCTCTCATCCGGTCAGCGATTTCATCCATGTTGTACGGAACCTCAGGAACTAAAATTGCTTCTGCTCCAGATGCAAGACCTGCATGCAAAGCGATATCTCCGCAGTGACGTCCCATTACCTCTACAACAGATGAACGTGCATGAGATGACATGGTATCACGCAATTTGTTGATTGCATCCACAACAACGCTCACCGCAGTATCAAAGCCGATTGTATAGTCAGTAAAAGAAATATCATTGTCGATGGTGCCTGGAAGTCCCATCGTTTTAATTCCCAATTTACTTAGTTTGTTAGCTCCTTGATAGGAACCGTCACCACCAATAACAACAAGACCGTCAATTCCGTGCTCGTTCAGTACATCAGCACCTCTTTGCTGGCCTTCAAGCGTCTTGAACTCCGGACAACGAGCAGATTGAAGAATGGTACCTCCACGCTGAATGATATCGCCAACACTGCGCAGATCCATTTTGTAAATTTCATTGTTAAGTAATCCCTGATATCCGCGTTGTACCCCGTATACTTCAAGACCGTGATACAGACCACTCCGGACAACGGAACGCAGCGCTGCGTTCATCCCTTGGGAGTCTCCCCCACTTGTTAGAACTGCGATTTTTTTAACTTCTGCCATGTAGTTCTTCCTCCTTATTGTCACTCATTCTTATGCCTACGGATCCATCTACTGTTGACAAAAAAGAAAAGACGGGTCATTGGGCTTCCCTTCATCAACCGTTTGGATACTGAGCGAACCAGGTGTTGTTCGCTGACTTTGGGATCGGATAAATATAACGCTAGTAATCCCTCAATGATCATACGATGAAATGGCGTTGAGGGGATTTCCGTTACATCCTTCCGGGCCCATTCAACGATTGAAGTAATACGATTTAGCATCGTCTCGGCGTCTTCATAGTAGTTACAAAAGTTAAGGTCACCGCCGAGCCTGTCTTCATCTTGATCGATCAGATAATCCAGCATAATGTGGAGACTGCATACATTGGGAAAATATGAGGCGTGAATGGCAGATGCATCCTGATCATCCAGAAATGGATCTGTCGCAGCTAGAAACAACATAAATACCCCTAAGGTAGATCCTGTTGCAGCAGCAAACTCATTCCACCTCAAATGAGGCGTGCGATGGGCAAGCTCTGACCACCATTCCAGGAGTGCATCCTCCCTCTTTTCCGGATGGATATGCTTATACACTTGCAAATCGATATACAGCTTAGCCAGATCCAATATGTACGGCTTGGCAGCTTCATATCCCGAAAGCTGACTAATACAATCTCGGCAGGTTTGTACAAGACGTCCTAAGTAGCCACCGTCCTCTTTTTCCGAACGCAGTGCATAATAGTCCACTATCTTTGTATCCGGAGTCACCGCATCCAGCATTGATTGGTGCAACTGCCTAAAATCTGCAGGGTCCAAGGAAGTACTGCGGTCGCATAAATTATCGAGATAGTCACTAATTGTCTGGTAAGCCACAATTAATGGAATCAAAATATGCTTATCCGGTAAGCCTGCCGCGGCATAAACTGCTCCGCCCTGGCAATGAAACTTCTTCGTCTCAATGCTAGCAAGCGCCTGCTTTCGAAGCTCCTCATCGGGAATTTGTTCAGCGTCAAGACGCCACCTTTCCAGCTCGATTGACACTTCAGGGAGTATGTATTTATACACCCGTCTCATGAGGCTGATCGGGCTGCGCGGAACTTTACGGCTTAGCTCTTGATTATTCAATGAACTCTGCCTCCACATGGTTGTCTTTTTATAATATCCAAATCAAACCTATTATAATATGATCGTCAATTTTGCACAAATAACACATATCACAGAATAAATTTATGGATTATGCGGGAACTAGCAATCAAGTAATTCGCTTGAAATAACACCACGACACCAAAAAAGGAAGCCCCGTCTCCATTAGACAAGGCTCCCCTTTTTTGGATTAAACCACACCCAAAATAAACATCATAAAAAGCAAAAAGACACAGATCTTTAACGAGATCTGTGTCTTCGTGCCTTAGTAAACAAATTCCTGATTAAGAAAATTCTTAATCTATAAGATCTCCATGCTGGAGTTAACTTACAGTTTTGTTACGTTGGCTGCTTGAGGACCACGGTTACCGTCAGTGATTTCGAACTCAACCGCTTGGCCTTCTTCCAAAGTTTTGAAACCGTCGCCTTGGATTGCGGAGAAGTGTACGAATACGTCTTCGCCACCATCAACCGAAATAAAGCCGTAACCTTTTTCTGCATTAAACCATTTAACTGTACCTTTCAAATGAACAACCTCCTAAAATACCGCCATCTATGGCGAATACCCATATTATATCCCATGTTTTCTGACATTGCAATCCGTCATTTTACCGCCAGAGCTCTTTTTTTACGTTTATTCTTATTTGCTTTTCAGGCCATGTCTGCGTTATCATTTAGCCAAAACCCCAATAGTAAACGGAGATATGCATATGATTAAAAAACATGAAATATACAAAAAAGACAAGTGGAACATGATGACGGTTGAGGTACAGGGCCGTTACATCGTTCTTCGCGAGATTTCAGATCAATGGGGTGAAGAAACACACACCTTCATGAGCCGCCCAGCCATGATGCAATGGGCAAACAACCGTTTTCCGAAAGAAGAATATGAAGGACAGGAAGAAGAATGGCACCGCATCATTGAAGCCTTCAAACAGGTTTAGTTCAATGGACTACAGCAATGCTGTTATCTTCATAATTCTTGCGTTCAGTTTAGGGCTTATCATGATCATGAATAAAGACCGCATCCCTCAAAAGATTCGAAGAGGAATGGCCTTGACTACTGTCGCCTTGATCCTGTTTGCCTTCTGGATTATTGTATACAGTCTATTCAATCTGGGTCTCCTAATTAAAGGATGAAAGTAGTGAACACGCGGCATACTATCCTTACGTAGCTACACTATCTAAGGAGTGTTGTCCATGAAATGTGCTAAAGCTGTTTGCTTGACTTTAGCGCTCAGTCTCCTGCCTGTTCCTGCTCTTCATCCTGATATTTGGGCAGAAGGAGCCCAGTCTATATCATACTCTCATCATTCAAGGAGGATTCCCATGGGAAAATTATTGAAACGTTCTGAGGTACCAACTGAGCATCAATGGAAGCTTTCTGATCTGTTCCCTGACCAAAAAGCTTGGGACAATACTTACACTGAAGTTCAGCAACTGATGAAAACCGCAAAAGATTTCCAAGGAAAATTAAACAATGCAAGTTCCATCAAGCAAGCCTTCGAACTTGAGGATGAAGTAGGTCTTCATATCGAAAGACTCTATGTGTATGCGCATATGCACCATGACGAAAATACAGCTAATCCTACATACCAAGCCCTTACACAAAAAGCAAAAAAATTAAGCGTTGAGGTCGGCGAAGCCCTTTCCTTCATCACACCTGAAATTCTCGCCTTGTCAGAAGCTGAGCTCGACAAGCTAATCACCGACCCTACACTATCTGACTATAAATTCACGTTAACCGAAATGAAACGCGAGAAAGCGCATATCTTGACCAAAGCTGAGGAAGCGTTACTTGCTCAGGTTGGGAATCTTTCCTCCGCACCGCAGACTATTTTTGGCATGTTAAATAATGCGGATATGAAATTCCCTGCAATCAAGGACGAGACCGGCAAAGAAGTTGAATTGACTCACGGCAGTTACATTCAGTTCTTGGAGAGCCCGAATCGTGAAGTACGCGAATCTGCGTTCAAAGCGGTATATGAAACATACGGTAAGCAAAAGAACACGATAGCTGCTACCCTTACAGCTAACGTGAACAAGAATATTTTTTATTCTCGTGTCCGTAAATACCCTTCAGTTCTAGAGATGTCACTATATGGCGACAACATTCCGAAGGAAGTTTACACGAATCTGATCGATACGATCCATGAAAGCCTGCCACTACTCCATCGTTATATGGATCTGCGCAAGAAGCTGCTCGGTGTGGATGAGCTTCATATGTATGACCTATTCGCTCCCCTTGTGGAAGAATACAAAATGGACATCACTTATGATGAAGCGAAGAAGACAATTAAGGAAGGCCTGCACCCTCTTGGTGAGGACTATCTAAAGAATCTTCAAGACGGCTATGACGACGGCTGGATTGATGTTTACGAGAATGAAAACAAACGTACAGGCGCATATAGCTGGGGTGCTTACGGTACTCACCCTTATGTGCTTTTGAACCATAAAGACAATTTGAACAGCATGTTCACATTGGCACACGAAATGGGCCATGCACTGCATTCCTTCTACTCTGACACGAACTTAAAGTATCGTGATGCACAGTACACTATTTTCCTTGCAGAGGTAGCTTCCACTACTAATGAGGCACTACTGATGGACTATCTTCTTAAGAAATCCACAGATCCTAAAGAAAAAATGTACCTGCTCACCTATTATGCAGATCAGTTCCGTACTACCGTATTCCGTCAAACCATGTTTGCGGAGTTCGAAAAAATCGTACATGAACGTTCAGAGAATGGTGAATCATTAACTCCGCAGGACCTATCGGAAATCTACTATGATCTAAATGTGAAATACCACGGTAAGAATATGACCGTAGATAAAGAAATTGGTATGGAATGGGCTCGTATTCCTCACTTCTACAACAGTTTCTATGTTTACAAATATGCAACAGGTTTCTCGGCAGCAACAAGCTTTTCGAAGCAAATCCTTGAAGAAGGTCAGCCTGCAGTTGACCGCTATCTCGGCTTCTTAAAGAGCGGTGGCAGCGACTTCTCCATTAACATCTTGAAAAAAGCAGGTGTGGATATGTCTTCGCCAGAGCCAATTCGCGAAGCAATGAGCGTATTCGAGAATGTCATCTCTCAGATGGAAGAGTTGACAAAATAACACTCTCATCTAAGCCGTAATAAAATCCCTTGCCCATGCTGGCAAGGGATTTTATACTTGTGATGGAAGGAGGTGCCCAAATGAAAATGCAATGGTCTCTTATTGCCGGTCTCTTGTTCGCTTTACTCACAGCAATTTTTGCTGTCATCAATGTCGATCCCGTAAATGTAAACCTTCTATTTGGAACGGTTCGCGTCCCTCTTATTTTGTTGATCATTGGCTGTACGTTAATTGGCGGCCTTATTGTCGGTTCATACGGAATCTATCGGCAGTACCAAATGCAGAAGCAGATTAAATCTCTGGCAGGACAGCTTATACATATTCAGGAAGTAACAGGTTACACGCCTGACCCTACAGAGACGCCGGAAGCCGCACCTCAGGATAAGGATAATCTGCCGCATTAAAAACATTTGTAAAGACTTATCCATTATCCATCCAATTAGCCTTTTATTACTCTACCCCAATCAAGTTAGGAGCGTTACATCATGTCTATACAACCAAATGAAACTTATATTCTGTCCTTACTCAAGGAATTATTGGATACACCTAGCCCAACCGGATATACCCATCATATTATGAAACGAATTGAGCAGGAAGCAGCTAGTCTTGGCGTTAATCTGACGTGGAATGAAAAAGGCGGAGCGATCTTGAGCGTTTCAGGCCAAGATGAAAGCCACACCATCGGATTAAGTGGTCATGTGGATACGCTCGGCTCCATGGTCCGTGCCATTAAATCGGAAGGCACACTGCGTCTAACAAGAGTCGGCGGCTTCATGATGAATAGCATTGAGAATGAGTACTGCGTGATCCATACACGCAGTGGAAAAACATATACAGGCACGATTCTCTCCACCCATCCATCCGTCCATGTGTATACCGATGCACGGACGTTTGATCGAGAAGAACATCATATGGAAGTTCGTATAGATGAACTTGTTGAAACAGCAGAAGATGTCAAGAAGCTAGGTATTTCTGTCGGCGACTATGTTTCGTTTAATGCTCGCGCTGAAATAACACCTAGCGGTTACATTAAGTCACGCCATCTTGATGATAAAGCAAGTGTTGCTGCGCTCTTTGGTCTGCTTGAATCGATGAAGCGGGAACATTGGAAGCCGCGTTGTAATGTGAAGATCCTAATCTCGAACTACGAGGAAGTAGGTCATGGTGCTGCATACATCCCTGATGATATTAAAGAATTGATCGCAGTCGATATGGGGTGTATAGGAGATGACTTAAGCTGCAAAGAAACGGACGTATCGATCTGTGCTAAAGATTCGTCAGGGCCATATGATTATGACATGACAGGTCGTCTCATTGAATTAGCTGAAGCTGAAGGAATTCCATATGCAGTTGATGTGTATCCACATTACGGTTCTGACGCTTCTGCTGCATTATCAGCCGGAAGCAATATCCGGGCAGCACTCATCGGTCCTGGAGTTCACGCTTCACACGCTATGGAAAGAACACACAAGCAAGCTGTTCTGAATACAACCAAGTTACTGGCAGCTTATGTGAAATAAAGTATAACAATGCAAAAAAAGTAGGGCGTCTGAAGGTTCAACAACCTTCAGACGCCCTACTATTATTAATGATAAGCGATCATTCTTCGTCCCTTACCCTTTATTTTGTTCAATTCTTTCAGCCAGTTCATTTAGATAAGTCCAGCGATCCATCAACCGTTCAAGTTCTGCTTCGGTGGCTTGAAGCTCATTCATGAGCTCCTGAAGACGCGAGGCATCGCTTGCTGCGCTCTCCATCTCAGACTGAATCTGCACCATCTTCTCCTCGGCAGCTTCGATCATTCCATCAATCTGTTCATACTCTCGCTGCTCGTTATAACTGAACTTGACCTTCTCCCGCGGTGCTTCTTTTGCTGGAGTTGATACTTGCTCAGTTTGTCCTTTATTTGCGCTTGCTTCTGAACCTTCACTCTTCTTGGATGAAGATGTGGCCCCGCCACTAACATTTCGGGACATCCACTCTGCGTATTCACTGTAAGAGCCGACGTGTACGCGAATTTGACCATCACCTTCAAAAGCCATGATCTTATCTACCGTCCGATCCAGGAAAAACCTATCATGAGATACTACAATCACAACGCCTGGAAACTCATCGAGATACTGTTCCAGCACCGACAAAGTCTGAATATCCAAATCATTGGTCGGCTCATCTAAGAGCAGAACATTGGGTGCGCTCATCAATACCCGCAGCAAATATAATCTACGTTTCTCTCCCCCAGATAGCTTAGAAATCGGGGTCCATTGTAGCGCTGGTGGAAACAAGAAACGCTCTAACATCTGCCCAGCTGTAATCGATGAACCGTCTGCAGTACGCACTACTTCTGCTTCATCTTTAATATATTCAATAACGCGTTGATTACCATCCATATCCTGGTGTTCTTGTGTGAAATAGCCAAGCTTAACCGTTGGCCCTGTAAGTACTTCGCCACCATCAGCCTCTAGGTTACCTGCGATCAGGTTCAGGAGTGTCGATTTACCGCTGCCGTTAGGCCCTACAATACCAATTCTATCTTCTGGAACGGCTATATAAGAAAGATCCTCAATCAGTACTTTCTCTCCGATCCGTTTATGAAGATGCTCTATCTCTAGTATTTTCTTACCTAAGCGCGTAGATGCTACTGATACATCGATCTCAGCAGATGAATGAACAAGCTCTTGATCTTTCAATGCTTCAAAGCGTTCAATTCTAGCCTTTTGCTTTGTCGTCCGGGCTTTAGCCCCTCTACGCATCCAAGCCAGTTCACTACGAAACAGATTCTGACGTTTCTGCTCTGCCGCAGCTTCTCTCTCTTCACGATCCGCTTTAAGTTCAAGAAATCTGCTATAGTTCGCTTCATACCTGAATAGTCGACCATGATCCAGTTCCAGCATAACATTGGCTACTCGATCAAGAAAATATCGATCATGGGTAATCATGAGAAGCGCACCACGTCGTTTCTGTAGATATTGCTCTAACCAAGCGACAGACTCATTATCAATATGGTTTGTCGGCTCATCGAGAATAAGCAAGTCCGATAGCTGAATCAGAGCAGCTGCAAGTGCTACCCGTTTCCGTTGTCCACCAGAGAGGGAACCCATTTTGTCCTCATAATTGTTGATGCCCAGTTTAGATAGAATGGTCTTAGCATCACTTTCTAACTGCCATGCCTGAAGCGTGTCCATACTTTGATTAAGCTTGAGCAGTTTTTCCTGAAGCTCTTTATGTTCGGGATTGATCTCCAGCAATTCCATCGTTTCGGTATAGTCACGAACAAGCTTCATTTCGGGCAGATCACCTGAAAATACTTGCTGCAACACAGTGTTATCCGGGTCAAAATCAGGGTTTTGAGCCATATACTGAATCCTAATCCGGTTACCTACTGAGATCTTACCGGAATCGGGCGGTTCAATGCCTGCAATAACCTTCAAAAAAGTAGACTTACCCGTTCCGTTTACTCCAATTACACCAATCTTGTCTTGATCCTCCATGCCGAAAGAAGCGTTCTGAAACAATATTTTATCGCCATAGCTCTTGGCCAATTGCTCAACTGTCATAATATTCATCGATTTATTCCCTACTTATATATGAATTTGATAAAAACAGGATAGCTTATCAAGAGTTTTCCCGGAACCTCATCATATCATGGCCGAGGTCGACTGTCGAAACCCATCCTTCACTATAATAATCCTGCTACCATCCAAGCAACTAGGCCGCCAATTAGTGAACTGATCAAATTTACTGCATCATTAGTCATCCAGCTCCAGCCACCGGAGCGCTCCGTGGGTATATCACAATGAGAATGAACTTCTACTGATTTTCCACAGACAACACAACGATACATTTTTTGTACCGTTGCACCCATCCATGAGTCAGAGAAAGCTCCGGCTAATCCCCCGATAAGACCCGCTAGTACATACGCAATAAAACTTGGATCGAGACCAGACAAAAGACCAAATAGCCAAGCCCCAGCTCCAATCGTAGCTCCCCCTATAGCTGCCGCGGTCGAACCAAGCCAAGATACACCACCAGACGTTCCTGCAGGAAGCGGTCTGCCATTTAAGATCGATCTTGGAGGCCTGCGACTCAGACTTCCGCATTCTGTAGCCCAAGTGTCCGCAGTAACTGTTGCCATCACGCCTATAAACAATAGCTTCCATATATCATGCGGATGAATAAAATGGATGAGACATAATACCATACCTATGCCACCGTTGGCGAATACTTGTCCAGCATCCCGGTTGCCTGTTTTCGCATAAGACTTCTCTAAATCCTGTTTGCTACCTTGACGGTATTTAGATAATGTCGTAGACGTGATGAAAAAAAGAAGCAGGGTTCCAAACCAAAACAGGTCCCCAGCTCCATAATAAATCGTCCCCATGAGAACAGCCGCTGCCGCTCCCGACAGGGTCAAGGATTGTTTACGATACGCCGCTCCCGCTACGATCAGTGCACCTACAGCCCCAATCAGCCAGTTCAACACTTAACCACCTCTGTCTTCTTTTGAATCTCTATCCGATTTCACAGCGACCAAGTCGCACATCACCCCAGAACAGCTCAAATACATCTTCGCTCTCGGCTGGCCCTACGCCTGCTGGTGTACCTGTAAAGATTAAGTCTCCCTTGCCCAGACCGTAGTTCTCACCAATGTAATCAATAATGTTTTGAAGAGAAAATAACATGTCTTTCGCATTGCCACGCTGTACCTCTTCCCCATTTTTAAGTACTGTAAAATCCGTATGAAGTAGAGCATCATTTCCCGGGAAACTAATGTATGGAGTCAAAGGTGCTGAATTCTTAAATGCTTTGGCTGCTGTCCATGGATGTCCTTTCTCTTTAATGACCGATTGTACATCTCTTAACGTGAAATCAATACCAAGAGCCATCGTCTCGATCAGCTCATCTACGTTCATGCCAGGTATATAATCCTTAGCCACCTGGATGACAAGTTCGCCTTCAAAGTGCACAGCTCCACGTCCCTTAGGTAGTTGTAACTTGCCGCCATCGAGCGGAACAACCGCATGAGATGGTTTCATAAATATCATGGGTTCATCCGGAACCGCATTCCCTAATTCAGCAGCGTGAAGCCGGTAATTACGACCCACACAATAAACGTTGTTCACTAAAGCACACATTTTAAAACCATCCTCTCCATTTTTTGCGCCAGAACGGAATCCGTGGTGCAATTTCGTCTAAAAATAATTCACCCCACATATCAGGACGATTAGTGCATATCATGATCTCTGGGTTCATCTTAGCTAGAGCAGCCATACTACGTTTATCGTCTACAGTCCATGCCATAGGTGTAATCCCATTTCTAATCAACTCGGCTGCAAACGGTGCATCAAGATGAGAATATCCGATGGATAGGAAGGTACAACCCATTGTTTTAAGTCGCGATAGCAGATCTCTTGGATGTGCGTCTATGATAAGGCCTACATTTACCTCTGGATCTATTTCCTTGGCTCGAAGAAGCGCCTTCGATTCAAATGATGTAAGTACGACATCAGACATCATATGATGTGCATGAATTCGCTCCAGTACAGCTTCTTCCAACCCGGGATACATATTCCCACTCGTCTTAAGTTCGATATTCAGCTTTAGGCGACCTTTTACAAGCTGTAGCACTTCATCTAATGAGGGTACCTGTTCTCCTTGGAATTCCCGACCTTTCCAAATCCCTGCATCCAATCTGCGTATTTCCTGCCAAGTTAGATCTTTCACTTTCCCTTTGCCACTCGTTGTCCGATCTACACTAAAATCATGAATAACAACAGGCACACCATCTCTCGTCAGCTGAACATCAATCTCCATCCAGTTTACAAAAGACTCTTCCATGGCAAGTCTGAAGGCAGCATTCGTATTCTCAGGTGCTTTCGAAGAAAATCCACGGTGAGCCACACAAAGATTGTTCATGATAGGACCTCCTCCGCCATTATTTTACATAATTGCAGATATACTAGGAACATATAAAGAGGTACCGATACCCTCCTGTTCCTTCAAAGAAAAATGATAAAAAAGCAGAAATGCAATGACAATAATAAGCCCCAAATTAAGGAAAGTCCATACACGTAATTGCTTAGTCTGTTTGGCCTTCATTTGAGTTTTTTTACGCTCTGTACGTGATGAGTACATCATTCACCCCTATTTCCCTCGCATATGCGGCTTTCCATGTGCTCCTTTCATTATAACAAGATACATCAGCAAGTAGAAACCACATCAAATCTTCTTAAACAACAAACATATGCGAGACATATTATACAAAATGAACCCCCCGACATTGCCGGAGGGTTGTGATGATTCTATTGATCGCTACCTTGTCTCCAGCGAGTAATGACACAATCACTCAATGTCTCCATGTAGAGGGGATCGCTATTCAATGACTCAATACGTTCTAATCGCATGTCCATCTCTTTAGCCACAGCCTTAGCTTCAATATCCAAGTCATATAACACTTCTAGATGATCCGAAACGAAGCCAACAGGAGCTACCAGCACATCTTCCACTTGTTCCTTACTTAGTTCCTGAAGTGTTTCCAGAATGTCGGGTCCAAGCCAAGGCTCAAGAGTCCGCCCTGCGCTTTGCCAAGTGAACTGCCATTTGCTTACATTAGCAAGCTCAGCAACAGCTTTTGACGTCTCCAGCAGCTGATCTTGGTATGGATCACCCATCGACAAAATCCGCTCAGGCAAGCTATGCGCACTGAATAATACGCGAACATCCTCACGAAGCGCACCAGCTTCAATGAATTGATCTAGCTTTGCACTCACACGTTTCGCTAGTGCTTCAATCAGTAATGGATGCAGATGATAGCTTTCTACAAAGGATATGTCTAGACCTAATTCCTCCGCCTTTGCTTGAGCCCGTTTCACATAAGTACCAACACTCATGACCGAGTAGTGAGGTGCAAGAACAATACCGATTGCTTGTTTGATTCCATCCTTCACCATCTGCTCTACACCATCTTCAATGAGTGGAGCCGCATGCTTTAGACCTTGATAACATACAAACTCTACACTCTCCGAGCGCTTGTCACGGTTAAGTGTATCTTGCAGCGTTCTGACTTGATGGTCTGTGTTCTCACGAAGTGGAAATACACCGCCCACAATCGCCTCATACCGGTCAGTCAGCTCCTTCAGCTGTTCCTCTGAAGGCTTGTTTCCACGCCGAATATGTGTGTAGTATTCCTCAATACCTTCCATACTTTCAGGTGTCCCATAAGACATCACCAATACACCAATCTTATTACTCATCCCATTCACCTCTACTATTAAGAGTATTCTATATAATCATTTACCCGCTTTATGGTCGAGCACTTGCTTTAAGGGCTTCTGCTGAATATTCATGAATATAAGCCGTTAGTTCACGAAGCTTGTCCAGTGATGCTTCGGGGAATAAGCCATGTCCTAGATTGAATATATAGCCTGGCTCCTGAATACCTTCATCGATAATTTCTTTGGCATATTGTTTAATAACTTCTATAGGTGCTGTCAGTACCGTAGGATCCAAATTTCCTTGAACCGCAAATTTACCGTTAAGTCGCTTACGTCCTTGAGGAATGGATACTCTCCAATCCAATCCGATGACATCTGCCTGCAGATCTTTCAATGTTGGAAGCAATTCTCCCGAGCTTACACCAGGGAAATAAATTTTGGGTACATTCAAATCCTGAAGTTCGGCAAAAATACGGGTAACGGTTGGAAGTACGTATAT
Organism: Paenibacillus sp. FW507-14B1B; assembly: GCF_058781425.1. Classification (NCBI taxonomy): domain Bacteria; kingdom Bacillati; phylum Bacillota; class Bacilli; order Caryophanales; family Paenibacillaceae; genus Paenibacillus; species Paenibacillus sp. FW507-14B1B. The sequence continues at coordinate 736,934 of NZ_JBYSWS010000002.1, forward strand.
CTGAAAGTCACGAGGAGAAAGTGCACCGACCCAGCTATCGAATAACTGAAACGCCTTCCCTCCGTTAGATATATGTGCTCGCAAATATGCAATGACCATATCACCGAGTTTATCCATTAAGGAGAACCATACTTTAGGTTCACTGTACATCATTTCTTTCGTACGCAAGTAATTCTTGGATGGTCGGCCTTCAATTAAATAGCTAGCAATCGTAAATGGAGCACCAGCAAATGTAATTAAGGGAACATCTAGTTCGCGGTCTAGGATGCGAATCGTCTCAAGCACATGTCCAAGATCACCCTCAACATCAATAGGTCTAAGCTTCTCTACATCTGCACTACTTCGAATTGGATTATCAATGACAGGGCCGATATTCTTCACAATATCGAAATCTACGCCAATGGATGCGACGGGATTCATAATATCCGAATATAAAATAGCAGCATCTACACCAAGCTTACGAACAGGCATCAGCGTTACTTCTGCGGCGAGTTCAGGCTGCTGGCAAATTTCTAGAAGCGAATACTTCTCCTTAATCTTGCGGTATTCCGGATCATAGCGGCCAGCCTGCCGCATATACCATACGGGAATATGATTCACTTCCTGCTTTCGACAGGCTCGAATAAACTGATCGTTGTAAGTCATGTCTATGCCCCCATTAATGTATATAAAGTTACCTAGAATACATTATGCCCTACTTAAAAGTCAGTAACAACTATCACACCAGGGGATTACATGAAGAACAAATGACAATACTATGACATTGTTGCCTTTTGGAATAAAACTTATATGTTATACTGAAAGAACGGCTTTTTTCGAAGACTACATAATCTCGGTTGCATCTGAGATGGACAGCTTAGAAAGGAAGTGAAGGGCACATTGAAAACTTGGAAAATAAATCTCATTGTGCTTTGGTTCGGACAATTTCTAGTCAATGCGGGAATGACTATGATTACTCCCTTCCTGACATTGTATTTAGCTCAGGATTTGAACGTAGTGGGAGAGCATGAAATCGGGGTATGGGCAGGACTGATCTTCGCTGCCAACTTCTTGACTTCATTTATATTTCAGCCAATCTGGGGGAAAGTCGCGGATAAATACGGCCGTAAACTTATGCTTCTCCGATCAGGATTCGGCATGGCCCTCGTTATTGCATGTATGGGCTTTGCTACGCATCCTTGGCATCTGCTTGTACTTAGGCTCTTGAATGGTACAATCTCAGGATTTAATCCGGCTGCAATTTCGCTCGTGTCTGGTACAACACCAAAGAACCGAATGGGCTTTTCCATGGGGATTATGCAATCTGGACAAGTCGCTGGAACCATTCTTGGTCCGTTAATTGGCGGATTAATGGCTGATTGGGTTGGGTTCCGTCCGATATTTTACATTACAGGTACGCTTATCTTTGTTGCTTCCCTGCTTGCGTTGTTTCTCGTTAAAGAGAAGTTCAATCGTGAAGAAGCACTTCAGACTCCTCAGGTATCGGTTCTGGCCGGTCTGAAAGAGCTCAGTCATACACCGCAGCTACCTGCGCTGTTCGCTGTTACATTTCTACTTCAATTCGCTATGATCAGTCCGATGTCTCTTCTCCCTCTTTACGTGCAGAAGCTTCACGGGTCAAGTGTAGACATTGCACTATGGTCTGGATTTGTAATTGCCGTCACGGGGTTATCAAATATGATTGCCTCTCCGATTCTTGGCAAACTTAGTGATAAGGTCGGAGCTCATCGCATTCTGACGTATGCCCTGATTGGAACGGGTCTATCACTCATTCCACAAGCATTCGTTCAATCGGTGTGGCAGCTCATTATTGTTCGTTTTATGATGGGTGTATTTATGGGAGGTCTTCTCCCAAGTGTAAATGCGCTTATAAGATCCTATACACCCGACGGTATGGAGAGCCGTTCCTTCGGCTTTAATACAAGTGCGTTAGCTCTTGGTAATATGCTTGGAGCGATCATTGGCGGATTTTTATCTGGATTCATCGGTATTGAAGGACTCTTCCTGGTTTCCGGAAGCCTGCTCATTATCAATATGATCTGGGTCAAAACAAAGCTGTATTCCAACAAACCCACACCAAACTTCAGGTAATGTTAATATACAATACGAATAAACACAAAACCCAGAAACAATCAGATTTCCGAACCGTGGAGGAATCTGATGTTTCTGGGTTTTTCATTCCAAGTAATTCTAGTATCTAACCTTTTTTTTCTTATCTACGTTAACCACAGTATCATCCTCAATCACGTTAGCCTGCTGATCTTTGTTGTGAAACCAATACGCAGGAGTATCTGTTACATGTCGAATACGCAGTTGAAACTCTTTTCTAGGCAATTGTTTAGACTTAATAATCAGCATGTTACCGTCTACTGTGATGTTCTCAGGTGCGATAGGAACCTCACCCTTATTCGTTAAGATCATGAGACTACCCGGAAGCTTCGCAGAGGCCTCATCAATTCGTTTCTGAAAAGAAATAATTACTTCTTTACGCTGTGGACGCATTACAGTGATTGGCCTAGGTGGTTCATCGTACATATACTTTCCGAGATGGAATTCATATGCTGTCCACGTTTTGAACCCCATATCTTGTGCTACTTCACCCAGACTGTTATACCATTGTCGATCCTTCACCATATCGGGATTTGAACCAATATCAACTTGAATACCTAGAGGAATATTCGGATGAACGGCGCGGATCTGATCTACAAAACTCTGATAATCTTGAATATATGTCGCTGGTAGTTCCATCTGTGGTTTCATCCAGTCTGGCCAGTGGGTTTGCAGAATATGAATATCCGGTCGAACAGAGGAGATCATCTCTGCGGCGTCTAGTCCTTGAAGCTCCCTCAGCTTGTCAACAGAATCATCACCTGCGATCGCAAGCGACCAAGTCGCTACACTTATATTATTCCTGGCATCCCGTATACCACCATTCCCGTTGATCACTTCATTCAAAAAATGATTTACAGCGTTTACCCGAAACTGGACCCACTTCTGATACAGCTCTTTATTCGTAAGATAGTAATCTGGATGCGCAGAATCCGTGAAATTCGGAATGGAATCTACACCATACTTCTCTTGAAATGCTGCCTTGGCAAGCGGTCCAACGTCACCATACGCCCCGGTATCCATTCCGTCCCACTCTGGAAAATAAGGCTCCGCGATCTCGATACCATCAAAGGGTATATCTGTTACTAGATTCGCAAGCTTCTGCTTCTTCCATTCTACATAACTTGTACTATGTGGAGAAAAGCGATAATACCCATCATTCACGGGCTTTAATAGTTCCATCTGCCAGCTAGGCCATTCCGAAGGGAAGCCCTCTACTGAATAAGAACCATTGCCTAACACAAGAGCCCAGACGAACAATCCACGTTTCCTTAATGCCTCAACAAGCTCACGATCAACGTTATTCTCGTTAACAACAAAATACCGAACCGTTGTATATCCATTACGTACAAACTCATCGGCAATGCTCTCAGGTGAACGATCTTGGTAATACTTTAAGCTGGGATCGAACTGAATGCTTGGGCCTGACAAGCCTGATCTCTTGCGTTCATCTTCCTGACTCTTCTCAGCGTATGCAGCAGTGATTGTCAGAATTACGACAAGAAGACATATGATAAGTATACCTATTCCCAACTCGCGGATATGTTTAAAATTATGAGAGTTGTACAGTGTTAGTCTCTCCTTTCACTGTATGATTGCTAGGAATATATAAAGGTGAGACCTTCGTTCCTAAGCTCGTACCACTCTATGTGTTAGTTAACCCATATTCGGCGCCTCTTACACCCTAAGCGTATGAAATCTGCAATAAGTACGAATAAACCAAAGAATACATATCAAAAATGCCAGCCAAGCTTCCCTTGGTTGGCATTTTCATATTACTTTCATCTTCAGCGCATAGCTGCGACCGAGTTCACACGCTTCCTTTTACTTTACACGTGCTAGGATAAGTCCATCATAAGCTGGCAGAAGCGTACTTGTAAGTCTTTCGTCAGAAGCAATTCGCTCATTGAAATGTCTTACTGCTTGTACAGAAGGTCCGTTCTTCTCCGTATTCAGCGTCCGGCCACGCAAGAAACAGTTATCTCCTGCGATGATTGCTCCTGGATTCGCAAGCTCAATCGCATAATCGAGATAGACAGGGTAATTCTCTTTATCCGCATCAATAAAAAAGAAATCAAAGCGTCTGCCTTCCTGTTTGAGCAGGGCCAAACTGTCAGCAGCAGGTCCGATACGGTATTCCACCTTATCTCCGAATCCTGATTTTTTCAAATGTGATCCAGCAAGTTCTGCATATTCCTCTTTTAGCTCGAGCGAAGTCAATCTTCCACCCTCACTTAAACCACGGCACAGACAGATACCGCTATAACCACCCAGAGCCCCGATCTCGAGTATTTCCCGAGCCCCAGCTGTCTGAACCAACAAGGTCAATAAACGCCCATAGGCCGGTGCTACAGACACTTCAGGCATCCCCCGGTCCTTAATGGCTTGTTTCACTTGCAGCAATTCCTCATCTTCTAGATATAATTGGTTAACATAATCATCAGGGGTGATATTCAAAGAGATTTCCTCCTTCAAGTCATACATTGATAATGTCCATTAGAACAGATTCCAACGAATCCTATCATATGATAATTGTCTTGCCTTGTACAATCGCCTATACTATATAGATTGACCGGCGGTGCTATTGCGCCGTACACATCGTAAATGGAGTTGACTTCGTTAATGCCTCGATTACAATTAATCGCTACCGCCCCTATGGGACTAGAAGCTGTAGTAGCACGCGAATTAAAAGAACTAGGATATACGGACACAGAAGTGGAGAACGGAAGAGTAACCTTTTCCGGTGATCTCATCGATATTTGCCGCTGTAACTTGTGGCTTCGGACATCGGACCGTATCCTTGTCAAAATGGGCGAATTTAATGCCCTCACATTTGACGAACTGTTTGAAGGTACTAAAGCTCTTCCTTGGGAAGACTGGATCCCTGCGAATGGCGAATTCCCTGTTGAGGGACGTTCTCACAAATCTCAATTGAGCAGCGTACCTGCCTGCCAAGGGATTGTGAAAAAAGCGATCGTCGAAAAATTGAAGCTTTCCCATCATACGGAATGGTTCCCTGAGAATGGTCCACGTTATGTCGTCGAAGTGTCTCTACTTAAGGACCGAGCGATCTTAACGCTCGATACAACTGGACCAGCGCTGCATAAGCGTGGGTACCGCAAGCTGATCACAGAAGCACCGATTAAGGAAACGATGGCTGCAGCTCTTATTCAACTAAGCCGCTGGGGTCCACATCGTCCCCTGTATGACCCTTGCTGTGGGTCAGGTACGTTTCTAATTGAAGCAGCTATGATTGCTTGGAATATCGCTCCAGGTCTGCGTCGTTCATTCCCTTCAGAGCATTGGGACATTATCGGCAGTGAACGCTGGGCAGATGCTCGTGATGAAGCTTTTGATGCAGTAACAGATGATATCCCACTTCAACTTGTGGGCAGCGATATCGATCCGAAAGCGATTGAAGTGGCTAAAGCCGCTGCTAAAAGCGCAGGACTGGCTGGCGTGATCGATTTCCGTGTACTTCCGGCTTCGAAGGCACTACCAGAGGGCGAATATGGTTGTCTCATCACCAATCCCCCGTACGGTGAACGCCTAAGTGAGAAGGAAGAAGTGGAACGTCTTATCCGTCAGATTGGTGGAATGGCCAAGCGGCTTCCAACATGGTCATTTTTTGCGATTACTCCGACAAAACAGTTCGAGCATTATTTTGGCCGTAAAGCCGACAAGCGTCGTAAACTGTTCAACGGACGTATTGAATGCCAGTATCTTCAATTTCTCGGACCGCTTCCACCCCGTCCTCGTCCAGCAGAATAACTTAACCTAATCTAACATTTAAAGCCGCCGCCAAGGCGGCTTTCTTTCTTCACATCTAGGTTTGAAACGGTGTTTTATCGTTATATAATAAGTAGACTCGTCAGAAATAGGCTATTCCAGCCGCTTCAAGGAGGATATTCCATTGTACACATTGTCACCTCTAGGGATTAGGGACCGTCTTCGCCGGATATTTTTGAACCGGTATGCCGCCTATTCCTTGTTCATCATTATCATGTTAATTAAGCTAGTCCTATTTCATTACAATCTGAAGGTAAAGAGCATCGACATGAATCCAGTTGATTATATTATTGCTATTGGTTCACTTCTGCTCGTCTCATTCTGGACATTCTGGCTTCCTCCAAGAGGAAGGATTGCGTCTTTAATGCTAATGAATCTCATCCTTACGGGTTTGATTTATGCTGATTTGGTTTTTTATCGCTATTTTGAAGATTTTATTACAGTTCCTGTACTCATGCAGGCTGGACAGGTCGGGTCGCTTGGCGAAAGTATACGCTCGTTAATCCATTGGCAGGATCTATTCTTTTTCATCGACTGGATTATAATTGTACCACTCACCGTCTCTCTTATCTTTCGCAAACGTCGCTTGCACAGCAACACAAGACCATCAATGAAACCTTCCCTCTCTCGTAAAAATATCATGGTACGGAGATTTATCGCGGGTACATTGACGCTTCTGCTAGGATGCCTTCTCACTTTCGCACCGATTAAAATTGCATCCAAAACGTGGGCAGTGGGTCTATTTGAGAGCAATTGGTGGAATGTTACTCTTTACAATGTTACCGGTCTTATAGGTTTTCACGGTTATGACATCTATCGCTATTCCAAAGACAACCTCGGCCCCAAACCAGTCCTTGATCAGGAGGAGGTTCAAAAGATTCAAACTTGGTTTGATGAGGAGCGTTCCAATCGAACAATAAAAAACAATACTTTTGGCAAATATGCAGGCAGCAACGTCATTATGATTCAAGTCGAAGCATTTATGAATTTTGTTGTGAATCAATCCATTAACGGACAAGAAATTACGCCAAACTTTAACAAACTGATCAAGGAAAGTATGTATTACAGCAACTTCTATCATCAAACGGCTCTCGGAAGAACTTCTGATGCTGATTTTGTAACCCAAAGCTCATTACTTCCGCTGCCTATGGGATCTGTCTTTACACGGTATGCTAACCATAAATATGATACGATTCCATCCATCTTAAAAGAAAATGGCTATGCCGCTAATGTCTATCATTCCTATGACAGCAGTTTTTGGAATCGGAATAATGTATATAGAGAAATGAACTATGATCGCTACTATAGTAAAAAAGACTTCGTTCAGGATGAGATGATTGGCTGGTCAGTAAGTGACGCATCCTTCTTCAAGCAGTCCTTAAACATGATGAAGGATGTTAAAGAACCATTCTATTCTTTTCTAATTACGTTAAGCAGTCATCACCCTTATGGAATACCTAAAGAGAAACAGAAGCTTGATACCGGAGATTTTCAAGGGACAATATTCGGAAGTTACCTACAGTCCATGCACTATGTTGATGAAGCCCTCGGCCAATTCGTAGAACAGATGAAGTCCCAGGGATTGTGGGATAACTCGATATTGCTCATTTATGGTGATCATGATAACTCGATCAAAGATGAGGCTTTTTACGAACAGTTTCTCAAACATGATGTTACGGAACTCGATATGAAGCAAATCATGAATCAGGTTCCGCTGTTAATTCACTTACCGGATGGTGGTCAAGCTGGTGTATATGAGGAAGCGGCAGGCATGATGAATACTGCACCAACGATTTATCATTTGCTCGGCATCTCTCAAGAGCCCTATTATCTTATGGGAGATAGCCTGCTAAGCGGTAAAGAACGACTTGTACCACTTCGCAGCGGCGCCTTCTCGAATCATGATGTATTCTTTATTCCAGCAGAAACGGGAAGCTTTGAGAATGGAACCTGTTACGATCTATCTACTCGAAATCCTACCGATATCAATGCATGTAAGCAAGGGTATGAAGAAACAAAGAACCAGCTGAAAATATCAGATCAAACGATTACCTATGATCTTCTCAAGCAGTTTAAAGCAACCTCAGTCAACGAATAGTTTATATTTGCGTATGAGCCCACATGTATCACCTAAGCTCATACGCTTTTTTTACGCAAAAAACCCGCCAAGAGACTCTCTCTTAGGGCGGGTTAATACAGGACTAGCGCGTGTTACCTTTCATCTGAATGAAGCTTGGACAGACGTTCCTTCTCTTCACCGAGCAATTCCTCTGCTAATTCAACAGCGTTCTTATTCGCATACCCTTGGGCTTGAAGAACAGCCTGCTCTGTATGAGCTAAAGAATTGTTCGCTTGTTGTATTAATTGTTCCGTTGGATGGGACAAAGCAGAAGATACGGCACGATGTAATTTCTCAGCCGAATCTAACGCGCTATTGGCCGGGTTATTCGAATGAAGACTGGAATCGTGACTGTTCATTATGGTTGCTCCCTTCTAAATTACAAGGTTCTGCCTGCATCCATAGCATGGATGTGTTTGAGAAGAACTATGCAATAAAGAAGAAAAAATAATTAGACTGATAAAGATAAGTCAAACTACTTAATGAAAGGCTTCGCCTTGGCCAGCACTTCTTCTTCGGTCTGGGCACTAATATAGCGACCATTCACATAGACAAAAGCACGTTTCTTACAAGGTCCACAGTAAGATTTGCAGCCGACTTTGATATCGGCATCTGGTGCAAGCTTCTTCAGCTTCGGAATAATTGTCTTCAAAGATGTAGCTTTACATTTTTCACATACGCGAATATCGTTTGCCATGTCATGTAACCTCTTTATATGAACGACCTAATGGTCGCCGTGATTTCCTTTGGATGGATTGGTGATGATAAATCCTTCTTGCGGGAGATATAAGTAATCGATTTTGACGCCATCAAGCAGTTCTTGCCCCGACTCCAAGATCACATCAATTTCTTTATCCGTAGATACCACTACATCCGTTTCCTTCGGCGTATCAAGATCAAGACCATAATGAGCATGATCTCCATGTGCGTGTGTAATGACAACACGGAGTTTCTTGCCTTGATTTTCTTCCTTTTCAAGTTCTCTCTTTATCACTTTAGCCGCATTGCGGGTAATTTTGCAGTTCATTTATGTTCATCTCCTCATGATTCACTCACTCAATATTTTATTTTAGCCCTCGCGGAATGTTTTCGCAAGCAACGATTCGGTTAACGAGCAGGTGGAATCCGTCCTGGCTTGTCCGAATTTAACTCAGGGTATTTACGTTCAATTCTGCCAACGAACCAGTTCATAAGCAGCATCGTCACACCGATATCATCGATCGGCATGAAGGGCATGAAATCCGGTAAAACCCAGTACAGTGCAGCAGGAATAATAAATAACAACTTGTCCCCTACGGCAATACCCGGGGAGAGTAAGTATTTGAATATTCGCTCAAAGACATGAGACCAACGCCGAAGCGATAGTAACCTTCTCCATTTCATGGCGTTTCCTCCGATTCATAAATGTATCATCTACAAGTATTAATACCCTATCGTGACCGATATGATAGAAGGGACAGCCACCGAAGTCTCTGATGCTCAATTACGGTGGCTGCCTCTTCACGTATAGCTTACGCATTATCACTGAAATAGTTTCACGCCATTTTCAATCAAGCGACATGAACGCCGCCATGACTGAACTCACCTCAACACACAAATCCTCGAAATCTTCTGCCGGTAAAGGATTTGTTCCTCGTCCGATCTCCACAGTGAAACCTGGTCTGCGAAAATGCTTAATAAACCAATCCTTATAACCCGCATCACTTCCTTGCAGCTTAACGGGCCGATGTCCACTTGCCTGGCCTAAACGAACTGCATATGTTTCACTATGAGGAGGTTCATACCCCCTATAGTTCCAATATATCTCTTGACCTTGACTATGAAGAGATATAGCGCGTTCAGGTAATATGTGTATCGTGTGTTTAGCTAAGGCTTCTGCCTCTGGTTCACATAGAGGTGCAATACCGGCATAATCTTGTGAACTTGGGGATGTCTTACCTCTTCTCTCTACTTCCTCTTCCCAATGTGCTGGAAATTGATCCCCGAGATCGACACCTCGAATATTAGCTTTCCAGCGTCTGAAGTCTTCCCTTCCTTCATTCCACTGTATCAACTGGTCATAGTATATGTGATTCGGCAAGATTCCCTCTTGAACGAGCTCAACTCCATCAGGATTGGCCATTGGTACAAGCCATAGCGTGTAATTTTGGAACCATGTCTTTGGATCATATCCATGTACAGAGGTGCCTGTGTCCAATGCTGATGCATAAATTTCTAGAAATCTCAGGAGACAAGGACTCGTGATCCATTCATTCGCATGTATTGCCGCATTGACATGAAGATGCTTTAGACCATCCCCTATTTTGACCGCATGTAGCGGTTTCCCCATTATACTTGAACCAATCGTACTGCATTCGATAACAGGAAACCGATCAGCCAAATAATCCAGATCTTTTGATAACTCCCTAGGACCATACTCTCCTGCAAGTCTTACGTGGTATTTCGGCTTAGAGGGAGGAAGAACGATGGTTTTTCCAATAGGAAAGGTATAGATCGACATCCCTGGATTCATTTCCTCCAATTGTTCTGGCTGAAAATGAAATGTACGGGCAATACTTTCAGGACTATCTCCTTCTTGGATAACGTATCTTCGGCGTAGTGATGCCGGAAGATATATCATTTGACCAGGCAGCAAGTAAGGCTGCCGATCTGCCCAAGGATTGGCGGTAATTAGCTGTTCAAGAGCTAGGCCATGTCTTGCCGCAATCCTTTGAAGCGTATCTCCTTTTTCCACGATATACTGCCGCATGACGTTTTCCTTTCCGGCAGCCGTAGCCACCCGCTTTTTTTACCGTCCATTGCATGTATATGAGTTACAGGTTGTACGAAATGTCGCTTGCCTGCGGATAAACGCAAGAAACCGGACTCCCGCGGGAATCCGGCTTCCAAAGTATTAAAATACAAAATGAATTAGAGCTTCGTAATCTGCCAGACAACAGGTGTCCGCTTAATCTGTTCCCCTAGCCATTCTGTAGCAATGCTCTGGAACATCTCGGCATCACCTGTACAGAAAAATTGGTGGATTGGTGTCTCCTCACCACTCGAAAGTTGGCCTTTGTCATACAGAATCGTACTGATCTCCCGAGCCGTCTCATCGGCTGAGCTGATTAATTTTACACTGGGTCCCATTACCTGCTGTATTGTATCGACTAGGAATGGATAGTGAGTACATCCAAGGATCAAACAATCTATCGTGGTTTGTTTAATTTCACGAAGTGATTCTTGAACGATATCAAATGAATCTGAAGAACGAAAGAGACCATGTTCCACAAGTGGAACTAACGCAGGACATGCCTGGCTCTCTACCTCTACAAAGGGTGATAGTTGTTTAAGAGCTAACGTATAAGCCCCACTGCCTATCGTACCAACTGTGCCGATGACACCAACATGTCCGGTCTTGGTTGCACTGATAGCAGCACGGGCACCAGGATGTATGACACCAATTACTGGAATAGACACCTTGGCTGAAATATAATCAAGGGCTGCCGCAGTTGCCGTATTGCACGCGATGACAATCATTTTGGGATCATATTGAAGTAAATAATCTACGATTTGTTCCGTAAATAAACGGACTTGTTCCGAGGTACGCGGTCCGTAGGGTGCGCGGGCAGTATCTCCGAAGTAAATAATTTTCTCTCTTGGGAGCTGCCTCATCACTTCTTTGGCAACGGTTAGCCCACCTACACCCGAGTCTAGTATTGCGATTGCTTGCTGCACGAACACACCGCTTCCTTCTTGTCATTATTCAAATCTTAGCTGTGTTACCATATGTAATACAGACATGAAACGTACCTAAATCTTAACCCAATTCCTTTCCTTCTTCAACTTGATATAGAGCCCAAAGTGCCATCCAGCTTCGTTTTTGTCCACAAAATGGAAAAGAACTGCGCCTAATTGCAGCCCTTAAATATCGTATACTAGAGGGGTTAATGCAACTAACAGAAAGTCAGGTGAGACGAAATCATGCTTGGCACAACGGAACTATTTAAAGCCGCTCAATCCTTCATTGAACAAGCGTTTGTTGAGATGAATAAATCACCCGAGGAAACACGGGATCGACTAAATGAAATTTCATCTGAGATTCAGCAGACGGGAACTTATGTACATACGTTCGAGGAGCTAGAACATGGCGCCAAAATGGCTTGGCGTAACAGTAATCGCTGTATCGGCAGGCTGTTCTGGGACAAGCTTCACATCATGGATGCTAGAGCAGCAGAGTCCCCCACAGAAGTGGCATCATTTCTTCTTCAACATATCGAGAATGCAACGAATGGCGGGAGAATTATGCCTACCATTACAGTGTTCAGTCCAGATTCATTTCGCATTTGGAATCATCAACTCATCCGATATGCAGGTTACGAAACAACAGATGGTATCATTGGGGACCCCGCTTCCATTGCATTCACTCAGGTATGTGAAGAGCTTGGCTGGAGTGGAAAAGGAACAGACTATGATGTTCTCCCCCTTGTTATTCAACTGAATAATCAAGAACCGGAATGGTTTAATATACCCGATCACTCCGTGATGGAAGTCAATTTAGAACACCCGGAAATCCCGTCTTTCTCATCACTAGGACTGAAGTGGTACGCTGTCCCAATCATTTCCGATATGTCTCTTGAAATCGGAGGAATTATATACCAGGCTGCGCCGTTTAACGGATGGTATATGGGAACTGAAATCGGAGCTCGTAATCTTGCCGATACATTTCGCTATAACAAACTCCCGCAAATCGCCCAATTAATGGGTCTGGATACACACAGTGAAACGACACTATGGCGTGATCGGGCACTCGTTGAACTGAATGTTGCCGTTCTGCATTCTTACAAGAAGGCAGGTGTAAGCATCGTAGATCACCACACAGCTGCCATGCAATTCCGTTCATTTGAAGAACGGGAATCTAAGAGTGGCCGAGAAGTTACTGGGGACTGGACATGGCTCATTCCTCCGGTGTCTCCGGCGACAACGCATATTTTTCACAAATCCTATCCTGATGATTTGCGTAGTCCTTCTTTTCAATATATGGATAAAGCCTATTAAATCACATTAAAATTCAGAAGTCACTCCTAACTAAAATGGTTTGGTTCACTCCTCCATTTTAAAAGGGGTGATTTCTTTTTTATTCAGGGGGATTTTACCATTCTAGTGAAGAAATTATACATAAACTAATTCTCGGAGATACGGAGGGAGTTTAATCCATGCCAAGGAAACATTCAGTACTGTCCAGATCTCTAACATTATTAATGATCCTTACAATCACTACTACGCTGACGGGTAGCTTAACCGAGACATCATTCGCTGATCAGTCACCTTGGAATATTGCATCAAATGAATATGGTCAACCAGCAGCTGTATATTTTGACAATCTCAATGTAATACTGGGCAGTCCGCCCATTAACCACAAGGGAACGATCATGATTCAAGCGGGACCGTTCTTAAGAAGTCTCGGTTATCAAGTGACATGGGACCCTACAACGAAGAAATTAAGTGCCACGAAGTCTGGGCAGTCGACTCTTACATTCTGGGACAATCGAAAAGAAGCAGAAGTTGGTAACCAACTCATTAAAAAATTGCCTGCCGCTCCATTTGTAATCGAAAATGAACTTTGGGTTCCTCTTCGTTTTACGGCATCAAGTTCTGGATTATTAGTAATTTGGAATCCTCATGGTTCTTTTGCTACTATCCGAGATCCCCATGCACAAATTCAACTACGTGTAGGAACAAGAGCAGATAATGAAGTGACCGACAACCCCGATGCCCTTATCCAGTACATGAAAGATAACTGGGAAACGAACGTTCAAGTGAACCTTACTCCCCCTAGAAACTTCCCGGAGAAGACCAAGATTAAAATAGCAGCTGGTGATATGGAGTCACTTATGCTCCTTCCAGATACCTTTGAATTTCAAGAGGATCTATTCCAGTCAATAGCGCTGGATCTGAACCAAAGTCTAAAGGCTTACCCAGCCTTACAAAAAATTATCGATGAATCTGGCATGCCTGTCCGTAGAATCGATGGAAAGACATACACGATTCCAAGACCTTATGATCCAAACGACGCCCCTTTCCCTGCCCTGCGTCAAGACTGGCTCAACAACCTAGGAAGCAAGCATCCGATAACGATGGACGACATGTTCAACTTACTGAAACAATTTGTGAGTAAGGATCCTGACGGGGATGGGAAGAACAATACTATTGGAATGTATGCTTATGTGCAAGGCAACAACCTGGGGTCACTTAGCTGGGTCGAGCATGCCTTTACAGGAAGTCCGGACCGGTTCACCCTTTCCAAGAACGGTGAAGCGATAGATCATGCGATAACGACCGGCCAGAGACAAGCCTTAGAATGGCTCAATCGCGCCTATACTGATGGTCTTTTCAATAAAGATTTTGCAACGATTGATCCTGATCAAGTGAAAGAAGAGATTCTTAAAGGTCAGGCCGGTCTCGCTGTATTGAATTTTGATGATGCTACAAAACTGACTCTGGATAACAAAGGAACCTGGACTCCAGTTTCGGGATTGAAAGCCACATCAACCGCAACAGAAATCGCTCCCTGGAATTCTATTGGTGGTGGCGCATATATCGTATCCAGTATGTCGAGAATCGAGCCTGCGAAAGTCTTGAAATGGCTGGATCAAGGTATTCAAATGTCTGAGTCTGCAAAGTGGGATGCTGTTAAGGAATTGAAGCAAGCAGACAAATCCGCCATTCAAAATTTATTCGGTCGCAAGGACGTTTTACAATCCAATGCACTTCTTGACGCGCTAGCACCTGAAACTAAGAAATTGTATGAACAAGCTGCTACAAGCTGGCACCGAATCTCTTATGCTGGACAAACCATTCCGGAAGCTAGTCAATTGTGGAGCCAAGGTATTTATGCTGAATCTATAAGTGAACTGAATGAGATGAAGATTAAAGTCATTCAAGGGGAAGCTACACTTCAGGACTGGGATCATTTCATAGAGAAACTGACAGCTAGTCGACAATACCAATCCATGATAAAAGACTTAAACAAGCTTATTAAGACCCAATAAGCCACTCGCAGATTGAACAGCCCTGATCGAAGCCCGGTAATCTGAGGTTCGATCAGGGCTGTTCCGTTTCATATTTTGCTTATTTTTCTTCTTCCTTAACGCTGTCACCGCTATTATTGAAAGAGGAGATCTGAGCAACTTCCTCTGCTTCAGTAACCCAAGGTTCTTTTTTATTCCGCCAAGATTGAATGTCAGAGATCACGCCCTCAGCACGATCTGTTACAACACCAATCAGATTAATTCCTTGCTCTCCCACTTTACCTGCAACCTCCTGAACTTTCCCACCAACTTGGCGAGCGCCATCCGCAATATCCTGACGCAATTCTTTACCCGATTTTGGTGCCAAAAGAAGTGCAGTTATAGAGCCGGCAATACTCCCGATCAAAGCTCCCCACAAAAGCCCCTTATTCTTCTCTTTCATTGTCCATCTCTCCTTCTAGTCTATTCGGCATGCCCGTCACCTGACTTCGGAGTGCGGCGGTTCCACGTATACCAGAGAGTCATGCCTGCATCGACCCAGCGAAACACTTCACCAATGCGGCGTTCATTCTCGAGACGGGCCCGTTCCATATGTTCGATAGCTGCTAGCGAGGCCCGTTTGCTAACTGAATGTATAGCATCAGCAGTCTTCGTAACAGCGGATGCTGCCTCGCTCACAGATGTCACTATAGATTCACCTGCTGCCAGCTGACGCTGAATGCTGTTCAAGGAAACCGATGCCTGCTCTAGCACCCGCGTGGCTTCTTGCGATAACTGTGTACTTTGGATTTCCAAATTTCCAAGCACAGATTCGGTGCGTTGTAGCATTCTTCGGACTGACAGCATGATACCTATCGTTGCTACGGCAATTAGCAAGACACCGACAGCAACGGCCAGCGCGCTCCATTCCACCATATGTCCACCCTCCTTAATGTTAGGCTGACCGGGCGAATGCCTAGTCGCATGATGCATTATAAGCAGGGTGGGCTTGGTTTGACACAAGGTTTAAGAATTATTTTTTACTCGCACAAAAAAAGCCCCATACCAGAATGAAATCTGTACGAAGGCTTTTACACTAATTATAGCGTCAGCTATGTATAACTGTATAACTACATCCTAATCAAACGAATTCGCTGCTATAACTCTTGCTTCAGATAATTCCTAACATTCGTCGCAAACTGCTCCAATATATCCGCAAGAACTAGGGACAATGGATGAAGAGTGTGGCGCGGCCAATCATAGTACTCCTGAACAAGAGGCTTACGCAGACGAACAAGTTCAATCAGAACAGAATGAACTTCACTTGTCATTACTTTCTCTTCATGAATAATATCCAGAATGTCCTCATAACTGCTGGCATCTCTCATAATAAAGCCGTCAATCAGATAACTACCTACATCCGTTACGACTTCAATAGCCAAATGAAGAGCACGTTCCTGAACTAATCCAAAGACCAGTCCCCCATCCCATGACTCCGCCGCCTGACGTAATCCGGCTGAAATTTCAGGAATGGCCCCCAGACGTCGTTCAATTTGTTCCTGATTTACATAATACACAAGTGATCTCCTCCAGCATTTCTTGTATGTGTTCTAACCATTCTGTTAAAGAACATATGGCAGCAAAGACCTACACTTCGTAATCTACACTTATGGAATGATCTTTGACCGTATTAATATAACGAATAACCTCCTGATGTACAGGATGTACTTGATACGCTTGTAAATCTTCCAATGTGTCCACTTCCGAGATCAAAGCGAGATCATAAGAGCGTTCTGAGCGGATAATATCACTTCCAACTTCCAGTGAGCGAAGCTGCGGAATTTTCCCTTGCATGTCTCTCAGCACCTGCACGGTACGCTCGATATTATCAACTGTCGGCTCTTTCAACTTAAAAAATACGATATGTTTGATCATCATCTGTTCCTCCGTCACTGAAATATTGTTTCACTTTTCTATCATACCTCTCCTGCTAAAAAAAAGAAATCGCTGTCATGAGAACGATGGCATTAGCATCACACTCGTATCAAATATAACCTGATTTATGATAAGTTATTTTATCTAAAAAAAGAACGAGCCTCTCGGCCCGCTCTACGAATTTACATTATTCGGTTGAGTCTCTACTATTCCCCTAGTCGTTCTATCATATTTCGAGCAACCCATATTCCCGCTGCTCCGGCTTGCGCTAGTCCACGGGTTATTCCTGCCCCATCTCCGCCGCAATAAAGTCCCTTAATCTCCGTCTCGAACGTTTCTGAAAGCTTTGGACGTGCAGAGTAGAACTTCGCTTCCACTCCATAGAATAATGTATGCTCAGAGGCTATACCAGGGGTCACTTGATCCAGGGCCTCAACCATTTCAATAAGGCTCTTCATCGTATTGTACGGAAGCACAAGACCCAAATCCCCAGGTACAGCTTCTCTCAGTGTTGGCTCTAAGAATCCTTCTCGGATTCTTCCTTCCGTAGTTCTGCGTCCTCTCAGGATATCTCCATATTTCTGAACAATGACTCCACCGTTTGAAAGGTCATTCGCTCGTTTGCATATTTCGCGTGCATATTCATTCGGCTTATCAAACGGCTCCGTGAATTTGTGGGACACAAGAAGTGCAAAATTCGTATTCGATGATCCAAGAGCTGGATCTTTAAAGGAGTGTCCATTTGCAGCCATGACACCGCTATGATTCTCTACGACCACATGCCCAGATGGATTACTGCAAAAGGTGCGGACGCGTGTTCCAACCGATGTATTAAAAATGAACTTACCTTCATACAAATGTTCGTTGATCTCTCTCATTACGATGTCAGAAGTCTCGACCCGGACACCAACATCAACCTGATTGTTATGCATTTTGAGCCGGCGCTTCTTCAGCACACTGGTCAACCAACCCGAACCATCTCGCCCAGGTGCAATCATAACTAGATCCGCTTCATATAGTTCACCATTTTTCATAGTGATGCCGGTAATCCGGTGGGCACCATTCTCCTTAACGGTGTTAATATCTTCTACTTCTGCTTTAAAGACCATATCAATACGGGTATTCAGATATTCATAGATCGACTTAAGGATCTCCAAATTCTGCTCCGTGCCCAAATGTCGAACTTGAGCACGCAAAAGCTTGAGTCCTGCAGCATAACCACGCTGTTCAATATCTGTTATAGCTGCTGTCGTTGGATCCGTGATATTGGTCGTAGCACCATGCTTTATATTAATATCGTCTACATATTTGATGAGTTCAAGCACTTTTGATCCAGATAAATAGTCTGTCATCCAGCCGCCGAATTCTGTTGTTATATTAAACTTACCATCACTGTAAGCCCCCGCTCCTCCGAATCCGGCCGTGATCGAGCAAGCAGGCAAACAACCAGCAAATTCTTTTCTCCCTGCAGCAGGAGGACATAACTGAATCTTCTCCTCTAGAATCGGACAGCTTCTCCGGTAAATATTGTGCCCCTTATCCACAAGTAGCACTTTGCTGTGCGGCGACTTCAAACTTAATTCATAACAAGCGAAAATACCGGCCGGACCGGCTCCAACAACAATCACATCATATTTACTCATCTTATCCCCCTGTTTGACTATACTATTGTCGCAGATGGGTGCTGAACATCCTCGGGAAGTCCATACAAGTAAGCTGGCACACAAAAAATCCCGGCTATGAACAGGTATGCAAAAGCACCCCTATTCGTAGCCAGGAATTTACGGTCCCCTGTAGAAACCCTCAAACCTTATCTTTGAGGATATACGAATTTGTACCAATTCTATTGTTTTTACTCAACAACAATTTACTTCAATCATACGAAAGTGTCAATACATATCATTTGAATTGTTCGTCTTTTTTAAAGAATCACTTCTTAAGTATTGACTAAATTGAATCACATTCCACCTATATACGAATGTTTAATTTTCAAATGCCATTTTTCAAAATTCAGGCTAATCATCACGATCTATAATTAATTGATATATATAGTTTTTATGGAAATAAATTATAGGCTCCGCCTATTGAAACTACCTTGTCGAATAATGTAGTATGGTGGTAAAAAAAGTCGGAGGAATTATGCCTACACAACAGCAACAAGTAAAACACTCCATCGAGGCGTGGTCCCTGATCAATCGCAAATATTTAGGAAAAGGTGTGCGAGTTAAAAGATTCCGCAGACCAACCCGATGCCAGATTCGTAACCGCGTGCTTCTCGCCATTCTAATGGCGAATGATATCAAGCTATCCCAGTTAGCCGAAGAGCTCGGCGTTTCTTCCCGAAGCGTCAGTGCTTGGGTATATGAAGGTCGTATTCCTGGAAAGAACAATCTTGAAAAAGCTTGTGATTACCTAGGGTATCCTCGTCATATTCTTTTCAGAGAAGAATTGCTTGAGCAATCACCACTGATCTGCCAACCTGAACCTTCTCGCTTTATGAAAAGAACATTGACTCGATCACCTGTAAGCAACCGTATCTTAACCGGCCTTTGCATGGTTCATGATTTATCCGTGAGCGATGTAAGTCGGTGGATTGGCGTTCACCCTGGTACATTCCGTAAATGGCTACACCAAGGAACCCTGCCATCTAGTGCTTTCCAGGATAAAGCAGAACAATTTTTCCGCATTCCTAAATCCGTACTATTCGCAGATTGTGTACTACACCCGAATACGAAATCATCCAAAACGAAATCTTCCCAATAATTTATACAATGTTCCAAGCCTGGATATGTGCCACGGTTTGGAACATTTTTTCTAATTGTGCATATTTGTGCATCTAAGGGGAATACCAAGGAACAAAACGAATAAAGGAGCATGCTCATATGATAGGGCGGGATTCCGGTATGGCTCTTGGCTTACTCGCAGGGACGACCTTCGGAAGTGGAATAGGTTTTTTCCTTGGCTGGCATTCCTACAATCTGGTGTGGATCGTAAGTATTTGCGGTGTAATAGGCGTACTGACTGGTCTTTGGTATGCTCATAGAACCTTGATATCTAACGAATCTCAGTAAAAAAACAGTAAAAAAAACAAGCTGCCTTTACGTTTACAATAACGATTCAGGCAGCTTATTTGTTGTTTGTGTCTACATTTTAATGACTTCTACTTTGTAATCATTTACTCGCCAGACTTCTTCCAGTGTATTCCGCCATCAGTAGTCTTATATAGAGCCGCTGATTTCTCACTGTCCAGCGTAATCATCCATCCATGGTTCTCATCTGCCATAGCAAGTATTTGCCCGCGGCTTCCGTCCATTGCCTGTTTACCATTCTCCCACGTCTTCCCACCGTCTGTCGTTCGCCCTACCGTATTAGGCTTATCACATGGTGCACAGTAGCCCCCCATAAGAGCTGTATTCTTGTTAACCACATATAGAGGACCTGGGGCAACTCCCTCGTTCTTAGGCGCATCTGAGTCCCCCTCAGGATAACCAGGAGCCGGACCACCACCTGCCGTTGAATTAGCTACAACCGTCGTCCAAGAGTTACCACCGTCAGAAGTATGAAAGAGCGAATACGCCGTCTGATTCATTCCACTACCGCCGATGACTTCCATCCACGCATCCTGCTTACCCATCGAACGAATAACGACATCCCCAAGTGGATCCGTTGTTTCTTTAGATGCGGTCTTTCTCCAAGTTGCTCCTCCATCGGTCGTTCTCATAAGCTGGAATGAATGATTATTCGACTGACTTACAGCCCACCCGATTAATTTGTCATGAAAATACACCTCACCTACTGTCCCGTCTGGAGCATTCAGCTCAGTCCAGGTCTGTCCCCCATCCTGTGTTAAGGCATGACCGATAAACCCAGTATCTGATGAAGTGAAATGAAGGAATCCCTCCATTGGTGCTTTACCGATTTTTCTCCACTCTGTGCCTCCGTCTTGTGTACGATAAAGTACGAGTTCATCCGTAACTGCCCAAGCTTCTTTATCATTTAATGCAAATATTTGCTTTACACTACCTTGCAAATTCATTTGCACGATCCATCCCTTACCACCATTATCAGTGCGAGCAAGAAAGCCTTCCCCTCCTATCCAACCAGAATCATGATTAATGAGACGTAGAGCCGATACCTTATTCATGTTAACCTTTGTATCATTCACTGGAATATCGACGGCTGAGTCATCACCGTCTCCCTCATTCGTGGACCCCGAATCGGAATCATCCGATGGAGAAGAAGGGTTATCAACCGGTGGAGATGTTGCTTCCTGTGATGGTTCCTTCTGTATAGGTTCTTTCGCAGTGCCTTCTTTCTGACAACCTGTAACAAGGATGATCATGATTAACATCAATAATGCCCCAAATGAAACAAAACGTTTAGATCTTAACATGCATATTCCTTCTTTCAATAGAATTCATTCTTCAAAAGCTCCTTACACTACTATGTATCCACTTTGTATAATTTCACACACAAACAATAGAAAAAAAGAATCCCTTGATAAATATCAAGGGATTCTTCGTATGCGGTCGAGAGGACTCGAACCTCCACGGGGGTTAGCCCACACGGACCTGAACCGTGCGCGTCTGCCAATTCCGCCACGACCGCAAAATATGTATCTTCCTCGTATGAATGATGAAGATTCCAATGCCGAAATCGAAATATTAACTCAATCGCGGTAATTAAGATTATACCTCTTTTATAGATAAAAAGCAAGCATTTTTCAAGCTATTAAGGGACCCACGATGCCCAAGCATAGGGGCCCTAAGCTTCAATCCATCAGATTGTCCATTCATCATTTATCACGCCGGATAACAACCAATTTCCATTCTCCTGTTGGAACACGAGCCGTAGACTCCGCCAATCTATACCAGCATAATCCGGATTAAAACCATCAAAATGGTATTCAACCATCACTGCATCAGGATATTGCATACTTGCATTGTTCAACGTATTTCCGTAGCTAAGCGATTCGTTGTAGCCTACGAAGGGTGCTTTTGCAAAATCCTCACTATAAACAAACCGCTTATAATACGCCTCAAAATCCATCGAGATCGGTTGGCCACTCCCATCAAAACTTCCCCATTCATATATCCTTTGATGATTAGTAAATCCTTCCGATAAACGTTGGGCACTTAAAGTGATATCTTTAGTTCGATTAACGTAGGCATAAGGCGAAAAAGTGACTCCTGAAGGATGAGAGAGTTTAGCTAATGTCACAAAATCTTGATCTCGTAAAGAATGAATAACCTGTTCAGCAATCTTTTTCACTTCTTTTTGAGCCTTTTCCGGAGTGAGATTAGGATAGATTGATGCTTCTTTTAAAGTCTGATTCCATCGTATCGTTCCACCTAAACCTTCTACCGAAAATCGGAGCGGAATAAACAATCTGCCTTCACGCATCATGGGCGCTGAATCCAGTATAATCGATCGTCCATTCTTCTTAGCTTTCACCTCATTCGCTGATACCTCAAACCCATGTTTACCCTTAACCACGAGGGCTGTCCTCTTAGCTGCATCCCATGTCACTTTGGCTCCCATCGCCTCCGATACAGTACGTAAAGGAACCATAATTCGACCACTTGGGAGAAATTCAGGAATGTCAGACAACAAGGATGCACCATTCACTTTAAGGACAATCGGAGTCCTCACATCTTGATCATCTGCCGCATAAGCCAAGTTCATTCTATAGTTATACACCGATAACAATAAGAACATGACTATCGTCAAAGCTACTACGCGAAACTGTTTCTTAGTATTAAAGCTCATTTACTTACCTCCCCTAATCGAAACATTTATCATCTTTGAAAGTTAATACCCTGTTTACTCTTCTCAAAACGTCCTTTATATCGAAATATCATCATACGCCATTCTTAAAGTTATCATGACACAAAAATAGCATTCTATCTAAAGACGCCACTTTGGCATCGACGATATTAGACCCTATCCAGCACATTAGGAGAATATATGATCAATCTGCCACTGCAAAGCCCCGCTCATCGTTTAATCCGTGTATTTCGAACATCATTATTTTGTAAAATCAATGACATAAATGTTTAATCTTGCAGTAGTTTGATGAAATCAAAAGTACGAATATTGTCAAATCGATTTTTATACTTATCCATGTTTTTTTATATTTTTCAATTAATTGTAAAAAAAGTACACACAAACTTCACAAATGCGTTTATAATCAGGACAAGTTTTCCAGTTCTTCCACGAGATAGACTGAAAGCGATTGCAGATTATGTGATTTCAGAAAGGAGAGATATGCTTCGTATTCATTACACAAGCAGAAATAAAGATTTTGAAGAATAATGGAAATTGAAGGAGGAATTTTACTATAGGCTTCAGAGTTCCGACACAAGGTATTGAAAACCACGTTCTTCGCACATTTTCTTTTAAACTAAAGGAGGATAATTTAATGACATCTATTCGTCTTTCTAATTCTAAAACAGCAAAATTGTTTGCAGTCGGTGGAATTATGATCCTAGCTGCATTCCTAATGATTATCTTAGCTCAAAAAGCATCCGCCCATGGCTGGGTCGACAGCCCAGGAAGCAGAGCTCTCCTGTGCAAAACGGGTCAGAATACAGATTGTGGTGCAGTCGCTTATGAACCTCAAAGTTTAGAAGCTCCAAAAGGCTTCCCTGCAGCTGGTCCTGCAGACGGCAAAATTGCTAGTGCTGGCGGAGTGTTCCCGAAACTGGATGAGCAATCTGCTACTCGCTGGGCGAAAGTAAATATGTCCCCAGGACAAAATACTTTCACTTGGAACTTGACAGCTGCACACGCAACTGCAAGCTGGAAGTACTACATTACGAAGCCTAACTGGAATCCAAATGCAGCACTTACTCGTGATTCCTTTGATCTTACTCCTTTCTGTTCCGTCAACTACGGCGGTACTCGTCCTCCATCAAACTATTCTGATACTTGTAATGTTCCTGAAAGAACAGGATACCAAGTAATCCTGGCTGTTTGGGAAGTTGCAGATACACCTAATGCATTCTATAACGTAATCGATGTTAACTTCAGCGGTGGCAACAACTCCGGTGATACTCAAGCTCCAACTGCTCCAACTGGATTGGCAGCAGCAGCTACTACTTCTACATCCACCTCCCTTTCCTGGAACGCATCTTCTGACAATGTTGGTGTAACAGGATACAAAATTTACAATGGTTCTTCCCTCGTAACAACCGTCTCCGCTTCAACTTTGAATTATACTGTAACTGGCTTAACAGCAAACACAGCTTATACCTTTACAGTAAAAGCTACAGATGCTGCTGGTAATGAGTCGGCTGCAAGCAATGCTGTCAGTGTCACAACAACAGGTGCATCGACTGGCTATCCTGCATGGAATGCATCAACCGTCTATGTTGCTGGTAACAAAGTAACGCATAACGGTGTTAATTATGAAGCAAAATGGTGGACTCAAGGCCAAACTCCAGGTACGCCTGGCGGAGATGTGTGGAAAGTTATTCAATAATAACAGCACATTAGGTCACACAACTAAATGTAAGAAACTTTGGTGACAACTAAGGACACGCATAACATCGATTGCGTGTCCTTAGTTCATTCTAACACCCTATAAATAACCTCTTCAGGAAAATCACAATCGATGGATTTTCTCACGCCAACACCTTCACTATTAATCGTAGCTTATACCTCCCCTAGATCGTTGAATAACCCCTTACCCTATATAAGCGCTTATGAATTTTTGAAACATGATTCTTCTCCTACCCTACCTAAAATTCAAACCTCTATGATCTTGATGACCTCTACTCTTACTTCTATTCCTTCAAGGTGAAGCTTTATGGATTATATCCCTTACGACCTCACTATCCTTTGTGATTCACGGCAAGTGCTCTTTAACTACGGATATAAACTCTTTTAGAGTTTATATATATATTCGACCTAAGGAAAGGAGAGATGATTTAGCTCTATCGAAACACCCAGATACTAATCAATACCTAGGATGAAAGGGGGCTTTCATTTTATATTCGCACCAGTATCAGCACCTAGTCAGCACCTAGCTACTTCGGAACGATCCTGTAAATCAATTTGATTTATAAAATTTAAAGGAGGCTTATTAATATGACTTCTATCCGTTTAGCTAATTCAAGAGTAACAAAGGGGTTTGCAGTCCTTGCAATCATGGTTTTAGCTGCATTCCTTATGGTTATCATTGCTCAGAAAGCATCTGCCCACGGTTGGGTTGACAGCCCAGGAAGCCGAGCCATTCTGTGTAAGAACGGACAAAATACAGATTGCGGAGCCATCGTGTATGAGCCTCAAAGTTTGGAAGCACCTAAAGGCTTCCCAGCAGCTGGTCCTGCAGACGGCAAAATCGCTAGTGCAGGCGGCGCCTTCCCGAAACTCGATGAACAATCTGCTACTCGCTGGACGAAGGTCAACATGTCTTCCGGGCAGAATACATTTACTTGGAAGCTGACTGCCGCACATGCAACAGCAAGCTGGAAGTACTACATTACAAAACCTAACTGGAATCCGAATGCTCCACTTACACGTGACTCCTTCGACCTTACTCCATTCTGCTCCGTAAATCATGGAGGATCACAGCCCCCATCCACCTATTCTGACACTTGCAACGTTCCTCAAAGAACAGGCTATCACGTCATTCTAGCCGTATGGGAAGTTGCCGATACAGCCAACGCATTCTACAACGTCATTGATGTTAATTTCAGTGGTGGAAGCAACCCCGTAGATAATCAAGCACCAACCGCTCCTAGTGCGCTTGCATCCACAGGCACAACATCCTCATCAACGTCCCTATCCTGGAATGCTTCAACGGATAACGTAGGGGTAACAGGATACAAAATTTACAATGGTAATTCCCTCGTAACAACCGTCTCCGGTTCAACGCTGAATTATACGGTTACAGGCTTAACAGCAAACACAGCTTATACCTTTACTGTAAAAGCAATAGATGCTGCAGGTAATGAGTCAGCAGCTAGCAATGCTGTCAATGTTACGACAACGGGTGCATCGACTGGATACCCAGCCTGGAGCGCTTCCACTGTCTATGTAGGTGGTAACAAAGTGACGCATAATGGCGTAAATTATGAAGCCAGATGGTGGACACTCGGCCAAACTCCAAGTTCTAGTTCAGATGTCTGGAAAGTGATTCCTTAAAAAATAAGTTGATCTAGTATTTAAACAACCCAAAAGGAGGCTAAATTCTATGACATCTACTCGTATATCTAACTCAAGAGTAGTGAAGCTTTGGGCCATCGGAGGAATCATGATTCTAGCTGCATTTCTCATGGTTATCTTAGCTCAGAAAGCTTCTGCCCACGGTTGGGTTGACAGTCCTGGAAGCCGGGCGATCCTGTGTAAGAACGGACAAAATACAGATTGTGGAGCCATCGTGTATGAACCTCAAAGCTTGGAAGCACCTAAAGGCTTCCCTGCAGCTGGACCTGCTGATGGCAAAATCGCTAGTGCAGGCGGCGCCTTCCCGAAACTCGATGAGCAGTCTGCAACCCGCTGGACGAAGGTCAATATGTCTTCTGGACAGAACACATTTACGTGGAAGCTGACTGCCGCACATGCAACAACGAGCTGGAAGTACTACATTACGAAACCTAACTGGAATCCAAATGCAGCACTTACTCGTGACTCCTTCGACCTTACGCCATTCTGCTCTGTGAATCACGGAGGTACACGCCCGCCATCCACATATTCTGACACTTGCAATGTGCCCCAAAGAACAGGCTATCACGTCATTCTAGCCGTGTGGGAAATTGCTGACACTGCAAATGCCTTTTACAATGTCATTGATGTCAATTTCGGTGGCAGCAACCCCGTCGATAATCAAGCACCAACCGCTCCTAGTGCGCTTACATCCACAGCCACAACATCCTCATCAACCTCCCTATCCTGGAATGCTTCAACGGATAACGTAGGGGTAACAGGATATAAAATTTACAAGGGGACTTCCCTCGTAACAACGGTCTCCGCTTCAACGCTGAACTATACGGTTACAGGCTTAACAGCAAATACAGCCTATACCTTTAGCGTGAAAGCTGTAGATGCTGCAGGTAATGAGTCTGCAGCTAGTAACGCCGTTAATGTAACCACAAGTCCTGTAGTCGTTGATACCGAGGCACCGACTGCTCCTAGTAACCTGCACGTTATGGGTGCAACTACGTCAACGAGTATTA
This sequence comes from Paenibacillus sp. FW507-14B1B, assembly GCF_058781425.1. Classification (NCBI taxonomy): domain Bacteria; kingdom Bacillati; phylum Bacillota; class Bacilli; order Caryophanales; family Paenibacillaceae; genus Paenibacillus; species Paenibacillus sp. FW507-14B1B. The sequence continues at coordinate 764,056 of NZ_JBYSWS010000002.1, forward strand.
CACTCATGTGGAGTCCTTCAACCGACAATGTTGGGGTGACTAGTTATAAAATCTATCGTGGTTCCGTACTCGCTGGAACAGTATCAGGAACGACAACTGAATACACTGTTTCCGGCCTGACGCCTAGTACCGCCTATACATTTGTCGTTAGCGCACTTGATGCAGCTGGTAATGAATCCACTGCAAGTAACTCTGTAAGTGCAACAACGGCGGATGCGCCAGCCGTTCAGGCTTGGGCACCTAATACTTCGTACACGACAGGATCAAAAGTAAGCTACAATGGTTCTGTCTATGAATGCCGTCAAGCACACACCTCATTGAATGGCTGGGAGCCATCTAATGTTCCAGCCCTTTGGAAGCTAATATAATTCTTGCTTCGTCTGCTTCTTTAGACAATCGACCTTAGAAATAAAGAAAAGTGCCCCTTTGATAGAATCCCCTCCTGAAAGGAGGAGCTATTCTGATCAAAGGGGCTATTATTGTTTTCATAGTCATAGAGACGCCTTAATTCGCTATCCTCTACACACCTCAAACCATCATTTCAAATTTTTTTAAATTATTTTAAAAATAACTATTGATAATGATAATTATTATCAATATAATGATTATGTTATCAGTGATAATCATTATCAATTATGAAGGGAGAAACAAATGAAATTATCCAATTTCAAACCTGCACTTGTCCTTACCCTGTTTACGGTTATCGTTGCAGCCTGTGGTCAAGCACCGGCTTCCAATAATACATCGTCACAGTCCGTAGCTCCGTCCACAGCAAAATCAGCAACATCATCACAGGAGGATAAATCCAGTGCCTCTAACACTTCTATTCCTGTAGATGAAGCGAAAGTAGAAGAACTGCTCGCGCAATTCAAAGGAAAGACACCTGACACCGTCGTGACCGTGTCCGTATCTATCTCCGAATTACTGAATGAGCTTGGGGTTATGCCTGCCGGGGTACCGACAACAAGCAGTAAACTGCCCGAAGCATTCGATCAAGTCCCTCGAATCGGCTCATCTCATCAGCCAGATCTAGAACAGATCGCTAAGCTGAAGCCTGACTTCGTGCTTGGACCTGCTTCTATTAAAGAAAATCTGGATAAATTGTTCCAATCTGCATCCCTTCCATCTGCATACATACCTGCTGATTCTTTAGAAGAATTAAAACTATCAATGATAGCTCTCGGACGTCTTTTTAATCAAGAAGCTAAGGCAGAGTCATTCCTACAACAATTCAACGAGAAAGAAACTAAACTCGTTGAAGCAACGAAAGGTAAAACAGCTCCATCCGTTATGATCCTATTCGGCTCAGCCGAATCACTTATGTTCATGAATGAAGATACATATACCGGTAGTTTGGTGAAAAAACTCGGCGCTGCAAATGTAGTCACCGATGTTCTTAAGCTAAAGGAAACTTATATCCCGCTTAATATGGAGAGCATTGTCGCTGCGAATCCAGACATTATCCTACTCGTTGCACACGGTGATCCAACCGCTGTTGCTAAGAAATTCGAAGAAGATACGAAGAAGAACGGGGCTTGGGAGAAACTGAATGCTTTCAAGAATAACAAGTTGATCTCGCTCGACTATAACTTATTCGGCATTGCATCCATTACAAAGGCACCTGAAGCATACGAGGAAATGTATAACATACTGTATAACTGATGGAGGAATTCAGCGTGACGGAGAAACATATCAGGAAAGCCGCTTTACTTGGCATCACCGTCCTACTTCTTCTAGCGGCAATTCTGCTATCTATAGGCCTTGGAAGTGTCCGTTTATCTCCATCCGATACACTCAGTACATTGTTTGGTTCTGGAGATGATGCCAATCATACAATTCTGTGGGACATTCGAATACCGAGAGTCATTCTTGCACTCTTAATTGGAGCTAATCTGGCTGCTTCAGGAGCATTACTTCAAGCCGTCATGCTGAATCCGCTAGCTGACCCCGGTCTTACCGGGGTTTCAAGTGGTGCTGCAGTCGCTGTTTTGTTCATTATGCTTGCTCAGCCTAGTTACTCTTCACTGATTCCAGTAGCCGCAATTTTTGGTGGTATTATCGCTGCGTTCCTCGTATATGCCTGGGCATGGAACCGGCGAACAGGATTCACGCCCATCCGCATTATTTTATCTGGTGTAGCGGTAAATGCCGTATTCGGCGGAGTCATAGGACTACTATCTCTCCTTTATAGTGATCAGCTACCCTCAGCATTACAGTGGCTAAATGGTAGTCTATCTGGAAAAGGAATGAGTGCTGTATACGTTTTGCTCCCTTATTCTATTGTGGGATGGATCGCGGCACTTCTCTGTATTCGGCAAGCAAATATTTTACGCTTAGGTGAGCAGGTTGCCCATAACCTCGGACAGGATTTGAACCGTATCCGCTTTATGCTCTCATTCATTGCCGTTTATCTAGCAGCAATCACTGTCTCAACCGTTGGACTTGTGGGATTTGTCGGACTCATTGTTCCGCATATTGCTCGAATGCTTGTTGGTACGGACTATAAACATGCATTACCGATGAGTCTCGTGCTAGGCGCTCTCATTCTGCTCGTGGCAGATACTGCTGGCCGTACCGTGTTCTCACCGACGGAAATACCTGCCGGAATTGTGATGGCGATGCTTGGTGGGCCTTATTTTCTTTATCTAATGCGCAAGGGGGATACATAAATGCTAGACGTTCAGTCGCTGACCATACGCTATTCCGATCGAACGATCGTGAGCAACTTTTCGCTCGAAGTACAAGAAGGCGAAATTGTATCAATTATTGGACCAAATGGTTCCGGTAAATCTACGATACTCAAAGGTTTGTCGCGCAGTATCCCTTGTGAGAGTGGGCGTATATGTATTGCCAACCATGAGATATCCTCCCTCAGCAATAAGCAGGTATCTCGCATCATGTGTATGCTCTGTCAATCTAATACTTGTCCACTGGATATGACCGTCAAAGAACTCGTTGGATACGGGCGTGTACCGCACAAGAAATGGCATGAACGTTTCGATTCAAGTGATGAAGAAGTAATCCAATGGGCGCTTGAACAGACTGGAATGCTTCCATACGAACACAGATTAATCGTCTCTCTATCCGGAGGCGAAGCACAACGAGCCTGGATTGCAATGGCACTGGCGCAACGACCGAAAGTACTCCTCCTTGATGAGCCGACCACTTATTTGGATATAGCCCATCAACTAGAAGTCCTTGAGCTGATAAGCAGGCTGAATCGCGAATTAAACCTTACGGTCGTCATGGTACTGCATGATTTGAATCATGCAGGTGCCTATAGTGATAAGATCGCTGTAATCAAAAGCGGCATTATGCGGGAATACGGACCTCCACAAAAAGTACTCACACCGAGATTGATCCGAGAGGTTTACGGTGTCGAGTCGGAAGTAGAATACGTTTTAGGCAGTACGGCCCCCCGGATTCATATTATTAAGAAAAGTAGAGGGATAACTCATGAAGCCATTGGATAAAGAAAAAGTTAAACAGCAATACCTTGATTTCTTAAAAAGCTTGAAAACAATCATGCTTAGTACGACTGATGATGAAGGCAAGCCGTTCATCTCTTATGCTCCTTTTGTTCAGAAGGATGGACATTTATACATTTATATCAGCCAAATCGCAAACCATTATAAGCATCTTGAAAATGATCCCGCTGTAGATGTCATGTTCATTGAAGACGAGTCGCAATCCGCCAATTTATTTGCTCGGCAAAGAGCAAGATTTGTGTGTACCGCCGTCAATATTGGCAACGAAGGCCACGAGGACATTTTTGAGTTGTTTGGTGAATCTTTTGGTGAGAATATGATTCGTATGCTGAAGGGTTTAGATTTCTCATTATTCAAGTTAACGGTTCACGAGGGGCGTTACGTGGTAGGATTCGGTCAAGCGTTTGACATGGACCTGTCAGGCGAACGTTTGGATCATGTTGCAAGGGACGGACATACAGCTGTAGCACAATCGAAATAGATAAAGGAAGTGATCGAATGACAACACTAGATACTGTATCTCAAATCTGGAACTCCATTCAGGAACGATTCCATAAGACAGCTGAGAGTTTACCTGAACAAGATCTACCTTTAAAAATAGGAAATGCTTCTATAGGCTATATGCTGCGCCATAACGCAGAGGTGGAGTACATGTTCGCGGATTGGTTCTTTAGTCGGCCCATACCAGAAGGATTTATTATCCAAACTGCCCGCGGAGCTGGCGGTGCCGATATGGAGTTTACGAATCTGGAAGAACTCATTGCTACCCTGAAAGCTTCTAATGAACATATATTATCCGCTATGCGCGAGCTGCCTGAAGAGAAGTGGAACGAACCGGTTAAATCTCCAATGGGCGTATCGACACCTCTTGAAGCTGTGGGAAGACTGATGTATCACACAGGCATTCATGCCGGACAGATTTCTCTCATTCAAAAAAATGCAGCCCTCTGATTAGATGGCGTAATATACAATACTTAAGAGAGGGAGCCGAACAACAGGCTCCCTCTCTTTTTCACAAACCTCATCACTCATTTTCCGTAATGGCTTCATAAAGTGCATCAACATAAGCAACCGCAAGCTTCGAGAGCGTAATGTTCTTATGGCTAATCCAGCCTACATTAATACTCTCATCACTTTCAAGAGGTACTGGAATGATCTCATTCCCGTTGAGGTCGGCACTCAGCACTCCTGTGGAAATGGTGTACCCATTTAGCCCGATTAGCAGATTAAAAAGTGTGGCCCGATCATTTACACGTATGCTTTTTTTGTGAGACAACGTACTCAGAATTTCTTCAGAGAAATGAAACGAATTGTATTCACCTTGATCAAAAGACAAATACGGGTAGTCTTGTAGCTGTTCAATCTTCACAATGGATTGCTTCGCGAGCGGATTATTAATGCTGATAAAGATATGTGGCTTCGCTCTGAACAAACTATGAAACTGCAGACCCGCATCCTTGAGCAGCTTGTTGATCACCTTAGAGTTAAATTCATTCAAATAGAGAATGCCTATTTCACTATGAAGTGTTTTGACATCCTGAATAATTTCATACGTCTTCGTCTCTCGTAGAGCAAGTTCATATTCATCTTGTCCATACTCCCGTACGAGATTTACAAAGGCGTTGACTGCAAAGGCATAATGCTGGGTTGATACTGAAAAATGCTGCGGTGAAGGCTTAGCGTTCACATAACGATTCTCAAGTAGCTCTGCCTGTTCTACAACCTGACGAGCATACCCTAGAAATTCGGCACCCTCTTTGGAGAGTGATATCCCCTTGTTCGTCCGTTCAAAAATTGTAATCTGAAATTCTTCCTCCAAATCTCGAATTGCATTTGAGAGACTCGGCTGGGATATGAACAACCGCTTCGCCGCTTCATTCATCGACCCCCGATTAGCAACTTCTATAGCGTATTTTAGCTGCTGCAGCGTCAATGGGTTCACTCCTCTTTTAAATTTACTACTTCTATTCTATTACATTTAAGGTTGTAACGACGATTTAATTAGCCATTTCAAAGTTAGAAAAAGAATGTATTCTATTAATCCCGTTTAACACAACCGGCTTTATGGGGATTGACGAGAAAATATGATACTATAATGAGAGTAGTCACCATATAAAGGAGTGATTCATCCTGGCCAGGTATATGGATCAATATATACGTAGTGAGGCAGAGCAGGAACGTTTAAATCAGATTCAGCTTATCGCCGAGCGTTTTGCCACAAGAGCATCCCATCATGATCAAGCGGGAAGCTTCCCATTCGAAAACTTCAACGATCTTCGAGAGATAGGATATTTAAAGCTAACCGTTCCCCGCAAGTATGGCGGTGATGAAATTTCGCTGTATGAGATGGTACAAGTGCAGGAACGTCTAGCTTACGGAGATGGATCGACGGCCTTAGCTGTGGGATGGCATCTAGGTCAAATACTACATCTAAGAATGACCAGTAAATGGCCGGAGGAATTATTCGCTAACTTATGTCATGATATCGTCCAACAAGGCTCCATGATGAATGTATTTGCGAGTGAAGCGGGTACAGGAAGCCCCAGTCGGGGTGGAAAACCTGAAACGACCGCTGTTCGCACCCTTGGAGGCTGGCTCATCACAGGACGTAAAACGTTCAGTACACTTTCCCCGATTTTAGATCAGTTCGTCGTAACCGCATATGTTCCTGAAGAGGATACGGTTAGCGAATTTCTCATTCGTCGAAGTGATCGAACTACCATCGAAGAGACCTGGAACACGCTGGGTATGCGTGGAACAGGAAGCCACGATGTCGTGCTCAAGGATGCTTTCGCCCCTGAGCAATTCCGCATTACAGGTTCGGGAGTGGATGACGGTAGCGGATGGCTTCTTCATATTCCCGCCTGCTACATGGGAATTGCTTTGGCTGCAAGAGATTATGCCTTGAATTTTGCTAAATCATATAAACCAAGCAGCGTTCAGGCCTCCATTGCCACACTGTCAACCGTGCAGCAGTCCATTGGCAAGATGGAAGCGGAGCTTCGAACCGCTCGTACGATGTTGTATGAAGCTGCAGAGCGGTGGGATAACTCCCCTTCGATCCGCTCCGATATGCGTGCACAACTGGGTCTAGCAAAATATACAGTCACCAACAATGCGATTACGGTTGTTGACTTGGCTATGCGGATTGTAGGTGGATCGAGCTTGTCTAAAGATTTACCGCTCGAGCGATATTACCGAGACGTTCGCGCTGGCCTGCACAATCCACCGATGGATAACACGGTTTTAAATCAGCTTGCAGCCGAGGCATTAAATGAAGAATGATTAAACAACGTACTATTATTTGACAAGAACAACAAGCAGCTGCCCTGGCGAATATTGACCTAGGACAGCTGCTTTTTTGCCCCGATATCCTCAAAGGTTCCTTGGTCTATTAGTTTCCATAATAGGTAACAAACTCACCGTTCGGTTTACGATAGCCGCGTGGTCTAGGTTTACTCGTGTCTTCCTTTCCTAGTGTTATCAGCATAACGGGGATATAACGCTCAGGGATCCCCAGTGCTTGCTGAATAGCATCCGCATCGAATCCGATCATCGGACATGTCTCCCACCCTTTGTCTTTTGCAATAAGCATGAATTGCATCGCCGAGAGACTTGCGTTACGTATCGCTTCATCACGCTTAAATTGATCTCCTCTCGATTCATACATCGTATGTACTTCCCGAACGGTTTCATTAAACTCGATCTGATCCATGACACCAAGATGGAGCATCCCTTCATTCATCGGTCCCACATCCTGATAAGCTTCCAGATCACCTAAAACAACAATAACTGCTGAGCTACTTAACACTTTGTACTGTTTATATGCTGCGTCATATACTTTCTCTTTTAACGCTTTATCTGTAACAACTGCATAATGTGCATGCTGCAGATTAAAAGCCGACGGTGCAAACTTCGCAAGGCTGAACATCTCCTCGAGTTCCTCTCTGCTGATCGGAACATCCGGGATAAATTTCATGGCAGATCTTCTGGATTTGACAAGCTCCGTAAATGAAATGGATGAATTAGCTACTTGATTCATGTCAGACTCTCCTTATGTATACAACTTTTATATTATTTTATCATAGCGACTATATAAAAGTAAGTATAAAATGTCATAGTTTTGGATTTTTTTGCTATGTACTGTATTTGATACAGCCAAAAAAACCCTTGCTAGGCAAGGGTTGAATAAAATTAGACTGACTACATTTGTTCCCAAAATGCATCAAAGACAACAGGATCCAATTGAAAAAAGACACCTGCATTAGCATAACTCACATAATTTCCGTCTTTAAACAACCTGAGTTGAACTTCGGTCTGATCCTGAAGCTTCAAATAGATAAACTTCTGATTCTCAGGTAATGAATCATAAATTCCTGCTTCATATAGCGCATCTGCTGATACAGGTCTAGCCTCATATAAAGAGTCAATAAAAGCTTGTAATGTATGGTCAACTTGGATATCTGTAAAATGGGCTTCACTAAAATTCCAACTGTTAAAATCCTGCCATTTTGCAGATTCAATATGCTCCTTCAAATGGAGCTTGCCAATGAGATCCTCACCCCGGGCAACCGTAATACCGTTAAGTTGTTCGTATAGCTCGGCAAATATCGCCCCATCCATCTGCATATATGACATGATTCTAAAATCTGAATCGTACCCCTTTACCGCGTATATATCCATCTCGCCTATCGTCGACGCCATTTCAGTGTAATCAGAAGAAGTGCTCCATTCGTCTATCCCAGCTTTTGTACGCCCAAGCTGTTTTCCTTTCAAAAGCTTTGCGGTTTCAGGAGATATTGAAGTAGATGTCTGTGTATAGATGTTGCCTTTGTAGACGATCAATCCAATCATATTGGCTTGCGCATTAGATTCTTTCGGCAGTTCGATCTTCGGGATGGCCACGGCGTGTGAATCTTTATTGCTTACCGAAGGAGTCTGATCGAACTCAGGCACGTTATTCGATGTGATAATCGTGGTCTCTTCAAGATTCAATACTAATGCAACTACCAATCCTAGGCATGCAATTACAGCCAATCCAGTTGCTGCTTTTAGCAGTCTGTTTATACGGTTGCGAGCACCGCTCATACTTCTTTTATGTTCATCACGCTGTCTCAGCCTCTGAATGATCCGATGCTCCATTCCTTCATCCGGCTCGATCTGATTCATTAGATTCTTATAATCCTTCCGATCCATGATTCATTCCTCTCCTTCTAAATCCATCTTAAGCAGTTTCCTACCACGATTGAGACGCATTTTTATAGCAGATTCACTGATCTGCAAGATTTCAGAGATCTCCCGAACCGAATAATCTTCATAATAATACAGGTGAATCACTGCCTTGTACTTGAACGGCAGCTTTAAGACATGATCCATAAGCGCTCGATCTGGAGATGAAAACTCGAAATATTCGTTGATCTCTTCCACCTTCATGACACGTCTTCGCCACAAGCTACCTTGCATATTCTTGCAGTGATTCGTTATGACCCGAATTAACCACGCCTTTTCATGCTCCTGATCTTTAAATTCTGGCAATTTATACAACAGCTTGATAAACGTTTCCTGCATAGCCTCTTCCGCATCTTCTTTGTTACCCAAATGAACCATCGCTATTTTAAACAGCATCCTCCCATAGATTTCATAGGCATCTGCTATATCTCCGCCCGGCCGGAGCGAATCACTCTGCATGATGTTCTGACCTCCCTTTACCTCTAACACAACTACGGACGTTCTTTGGTCACATTTTGTTATCAAAAAAAACGATGAGCACAAAAAAACACGCCATAAATGACGTGTTCTATTGCAAGTATCACTTACTTCTCAATACCACCTAGTACTGCACCTTTCACAAACAATCGCTCAATATTCTTCTCTACGATTGGATCGGGTATTAACGGCGGCGCTTGATGAGGTTTAGTACGGGCATCAATGATGACATTATCACATCCCCAGTGCTTGTACTCATAGCGGCTATTCACGCCGTAAATATCATGAGACGGGTTACTCCTTGTGAAGGTAGCCCACAGGAAGTTATTCAGCGTCTCACTCATGAACGTACTGTCATCACAGACGATGAGGAGCGGACAGGAGTCAAGCCCCCCTCTTTCCCGTATCGCAGCACTAAGGCCATTCATATGCTGCTGCGCTTCTTCATAGCTCTTAAATGCTGGTCCTTGGAACGCCACAACCCCTGGCATGACTAAGCTTGGAAGCCCGAATCCAGGGATATCCTTCAGGATCTCTGGCACCTCACGGCATAACTCCCGTATCGAATCGCCTACAGCTGCGAATATGACTTTACTGCCCGTATTCAACCCTGTCCCTGAATAATCCAAGGTGTCAATCGTTGTATTCGTCTGAAAATGAAGATCCCGCTGCAGATCGATTCGTTCCAAAATATAAGATAAAAACGCCTCAATCTTGTACGAGCTTATCGGCTGCTTCTCTTCTGCAGTTATGAATAAATACTTCGCTAAGCTTAGTTGACCAGTTCCCAATATCCGATTCGCTTGCGTAAGGATTTCGGCAGGCTGTTTTACTTGCTCATAAGGCGTATAGCGTTCACTGCCAATCGCGAACAAAAGCGGATGTACACCTGCTGCATCAACAGCATGAACTTCTTTCACACCAGGGATTTCCTTCCGAATCGCTCCACCCGTCAGCTCATGAATCAACTCACCAAACGAGGTATCCTCTTGCGGAGGACGTCCTACGACAGTAAATGGAAGTATGGCATTCTGCTTCGCATACACTTTATGCACTCTCATGACTGGGAAAGGGTGGGTTAAACTATAGTAGCCCAAATGATCACCGAAAGGTCCCTCCGGTTTGGTCTCTCCAGGATGAATTTCTCCCGTAATCACGAAATCTGCATCAAGGCTGATACAATATCCGTCTACATAGTTGTACCTGAAATGACGACCAGCAAGCAGCCCCGCAAAGGTCAGTTCACTCATCCCTTCAGGCAATGGCATAATCGCTGATAACGTATGTGCTGGCGGACCTCCGATAAACACACTTACTTTCAGAGGTTTACCTTGCTTTGTCGCTTTGTCCTGATGGATTCCAATACCCCGATGAATCTGATAGTGTAATCCCACTTCTTTATTCAACACATATTCATTCCCGCTAAGCTGAACACGGTACATCCCTAGGTTAGAGTTCATGATGCCTGGCTTCTCTGGATCCTCCGAATATACTTGGGGCAATGTGACAAAAGCACCGCCATCATCTTTCCAGTGCTTAATAAGTGGAAGATCCGATATTTGAATCTCCTGGAAGCCGGCTGGCTGGTTACCAGACTTCTTCAATGGTAATGCTTTACTTCCTGACAAGCCGGTACCGATATATTTAAATGGATTTTTAACAACTTGCATGGGGTTGTTACGAACAGCGATGGCATTCTGCGCTGCATTCCAAGTATCCTTAAAGATAAACTTACTTCGCTCTATTGTACCAAACAGATTAGACACCGCTCTGTACTTCGAACCTTTTACATTCTCGAACAATAATGCTGGACCCCCAGCATCATAAACTTTCCTATGTATCGCTGCCATTTCAAGATCAGGATCGACCTCTTCATGAATACGAACTAGATGTCCGTTCTTCTCTAAATCGATAATGCATTCTTCTAGATTCCGATAGCTCATCCATATTACTCCAATCCATAGAAGGTAGTGAACGCATACCCACACTTGTGAATATTGGCTGTGTAAATCATAACACAAATAAGCAGCAATTCCGATTCGTTAGGTCATGCTCAAGTATTCCAAAGAAAAGATGCCAAGAACCTCTAATCTCAATTTCATTGTCCCCGTGAAAAGATACAAAAACACATAAACCACCTGTCAAAATAACAAGCGATTTATGTGTTCATCTTTATGACTTATTCTATGAGTTATTTAAAATCAACAATGTAACTCTGACCCGCTTCTGTATTCAAAGCAGTCTGCATACCTGAATAAGAAACCTTACAGATTCCACCGTTCAGCGATAAGATCTTGCATTGTCTCAATTCGCCCTGCTCCCATTCGATATCCACTTCAAACCCGCCACGTGCTCTTAGACCTGTAACTGCCCCATGATCCCATGCTTTCGGGAGCGCCGGGAGCAATTCGATTGAGCCGCCATGACTATGAAGCAGCATCTCGGCAATTCCTGCCGTCCCACCGAAATTCCCATCAATTTGGAATGGCGGATGGTTATCAAACAGATTAGGGAGGGTAGAATGCTGAAGTAGCTGTTCGAGGTTAAAGAGTGCCTTCTCCCCATCCTTTAAACGGGACCAGAAATTGATAATCCAAGCTCTGCTCCACCCTGTATGACCACCGCCATGCTGCAAGCGATATTCTAGCGACTTGCGAGCAGCTTCCATTTGATCTGGAGTGGAAGTATAACTATACTGCTCACCCGGATACAGTGCATATAAATGGGACATGTGACGGTGACCCGGCTCGGCTTCTTGAAGAGGATCACACCATTCCAAGAGGCGTCCATCGGGGCCAATGTCTGGTAATGCTAACTCACTAAACACATCTGCAACCTTAGCGGTGAACTCATCCTGTATCCCTAACTCCTTGGCTGCTTCCGTTACGCAAGAAAACACATCCCATATAATTTGCTGATCCATGGCAGGTGCCATGCACAGAGCAACTCTGTTACCAGCAGGTGATATGTAAGTGTTCTCAGGTGAAGTCGAAGGACCTGATATCCACTTCCCCGTATCTGGATGCCTTACGAGCCAATCCAAGAAGAAAAGTGCTGCTTCCTTCAGCATAGGATATGCCCGATCGGCTAGAAATTCGCGATCTCCTGTGAAGCGATAATACTCCATAAAGTCGCGGACGCACCAGCCTGCCCCCATCGGCCACATACCGTAATTCACATTCCCTACAGGTGCCGTAAACAACCACGCATCTGTCGTATAATGAGCTACGAATCCGTTACAGTCATACACTTCACGTGCTGTCTTTCGTCCATTCTTCACCAGACCTTCTAGCAGTTGAAAGTACGGCAGATGACATTCAGATAGATTGGTTACTTGAGCCGGCCAATAATTCATCTGAATGTTGATGTTAATATGATAGTCACTATCCCAAGGGGCTTCCATTAATGGATTCCAAATTCCTTGAAGGTTCGCAGGCATATATCCTGGGCGACTTGAGGAAATAAGCAAATATCTCCCGAATTGAAAATACAGTGTAAGCAGCCCCTGATCCTTGTTTCCCTTACGGAATGATTCCAATCTCAGGTCAGTCGGTATGTCTTGCTCAGATGATGTTTGTTCGTCAGCCGTTCCCAGACGAAGCTGAACCCGCTGAAACAACCGCCTGTGCTCCTGAATATGATCCTCCTTGATTTGAAGGTAAGACTTCTTCAAGGCACTCTCCAGATCAGCTTCACATTGCTGTGTTAAATTATGCTGAAGCGGCTCTGACGGATTCGCAAATTGATAGTCCGTGCGTACAGCCAGATATAATGTGAGAACCTCTGCATCGCTTATGATGAGAGCTTCTCCCTCATGGCTAATCAAACCTTCACCTGCATCTACCTTCAGCATACCGGTAAATTTAACACCAGGATGCGTCGAACCGTGTGCTGCTTGCGCAGTAAGCAGGAGGCCATCTTTACCATGCAGCTCAACACTTGCATCCGTTCCCCGAGATAGCTCTACTCGTGTATTAATCCGTCCTTGACCTTCCGTATAATAACGAACGACCAGAACTTGATCCATACTACTTGAGAATGCTTCACGACAATAACGAACCCCTTCACGTACATAGGAGACTTTAGCTACAGCCGTATCCAAATCCAATTCACGTCTGTATTCACTGATGCTATGCTGCTCCGTAATCCCGAGATCTGTAATCGATAAATCCCCAAACGGCTGATAGCTTCTTGGTCCTGTATGAGGTGATAGTACTTTCTCTTGTACTAGCTTCTCTGCTTCCTCGCACTTGCCAGCAAGTAGCAGCTCTCTGGCTTCACGAACTGCTTCCTTAGCTTCAGGGAGATGCTCAGGCATAGGTGGCCCAGCCCAGATCGATTCTTCATTTATCTGTATCCGTTCGGAAGGATAATCCCCAAATATCATGGCACCAAGACGTCCATTCCCAATCGGAAGCGCATGGTTCCAATTCTGCTCCGCTGTCTCATCTGACCTAGATGAGGGCTGATCGTACCATAACTTTAAATCACCCACAGTTTTCGTGACTCCTCTCATACTTTGATGCCCAAACCGCTACCAAGCTTGTTGCCAGCGATCAGAAAGGCTTTCGCTCTGCGCTGCAAACTTGTACGTTCCTCATATGAAGACGGATCGGAACATACGCTAATAAATATTCGCTGCTCAGCTTCTCTTGAGTTAGGATCGACCTCATAAATATGAAATTCACGCTGAAATTGAATGATGTTGGAATCTCTAGGCAACACCTCATCTAATTGAGGATACAGTAGCCAACTATGACATATAAAAACAGGATTGATTCCTCTGAAAAACGCCTTTGCCCTCTCGAACGACTCCTTCGTTCTGTTAGGATCCAGTGGCTCTCCTTCTGGAATATGAACATTTAGCACCACTTGATTTTTATAGATCATTCGACCATGTAGCTCGATGTCCCGATCAAATGCAGCGGGCTGGAACTGTAATCTTCCAAGTCTGAACAAACGGAGCTGGACATGCTCTTGCAACCAGCTGTACTCCTGAATTCCATACTCATCATAATCACGTTTACAAGTTGAACACCATACCTGAATATCGGAGAAAGTATCGAAATAGACTTCATCATCGATACCTCTGATCTGATATTCCTCATGGGCGTCCACCGCAAACCTTACGAATAAATATAAGAATAATGCCCGGTATTCAGATACTTGCTTTACTCTTTCGAAGAAAGAGAAGCGATTGTTATGGAAGTGCTGTTTGTAACTTTGGTATTCCTGTTCATCCATGTCATATCCATATACAACTTCTTGGGCTGGAGGGGAGAGCTTGATCCCCTCGCAGAATGGTTTCAGTTCCACAGCACCAATCTCCTTTGTTAGCGGCGAGTCATCCACTTTCCATTCGTGAAGTCAGGGATCGCCACAGGGTGTCCACCCATCGCAATGGAGTCCTCAGACAACGTTGAGATACACATCCAGGAAGCCATATCATACACATCCAGCGGGGTTTGCGTACCTTTCTTCACACTTTCGAAGAAGTCAGCGAATACGAGCCAATCCATACCGCCATGGCCACCCTTCACGCCTTCTTCAAGGAATTTCTTCCAAATCGGATGCTCATATTTCTCTCTGTATTCGTCAGCATTGCCCCAGTTCTTATTCCAAGCCGAATGATGATCATGCTCTTTATCAATAAAGATTGAATGGTTATCTTCTGTATACATGCCCTTAGTGCCTCTTACCGTAAATCCTCTTGAGTAATATCTTGGGAGTGTAGTATCCAGCGTTATGGTAATCGTCTCACCATGTGCACATTTTATAACTGTAGTCACAATATCTCCTTGCATGAAATCTACATCAGCTAACCCACTATCGTGACTCTTTTCATTCTTTAAGTATTCTTTCATACCTTTAGCTTTAGAAGCCATTGAGACAAGGGAAACCATTCGGTTACCACGGTTGATATTAAGAACTTGAGCAATCGGTCCAATTTCATGCGTCGGATAATTCTCACAGTTACGATTGATATAATTATCCAAACGATAATGACGGTTCTCATAACCGTAGGCAATCTCATCTCTCAAGTCATGCTGGTATCCGCCCGCGCAATGTACAATATCACCAAATATTCCCTGCTTAACCATATTCAGAACCATGAGTTCATCTCGACCATAACAGCAATTCTCCATGATCATCACAGGTACTTTAGTTCTCTCATAAGCTTCTACTAATCTCCAACACTCCTGAACTGAATATGCGCCACCTACTTCACTAGCTACATATTTACCCGCTTCCATGGCTGCAACAGCAATGTCAATATGATCTGCCCATGAAGCCCCGATAATTACGGCATCAATTTCCTCAATAGCAAGTACTTCCGTATAATCATTCGTTACAACAGGTCTCTTGCCCCGCTTCTCTTCTACTTTATCTGCTGCTTTGTTCTGTCGATCTTCATATCGATCGCATACCGCAACAACCTCTACATCTGACATGTTAAGAATAATATGACCTAATAGTCCCATTCCCCGTGCGCCTAACCCGATCATCCCAATCTTCACATTGTCCTTCATATTGTTTAATCCTCCTATTGATAGCGCTTTCCCAAGGGCGTTTCAACCACTTAACCTAACCATCCCAAATGACGGCAAAGAGCGAGTTATCCTCGCTCTTTATGACGTCACAGACAAGACAAACGCCTTAGTACTATCCATATTGAAAACGCTATAATGATTTATTTGATGATATAATAGATCATAATTATGATTTTATCAATCATTATTTCGTGTTTTTTTGTCATATGTTTGCCGAATTATGATACTGTTCTATTATTTACTTGCATCATACGCCTTTTGATAAATCTCTAAATAACGATCAATTTGCAGTGGTTTGAAACCATTAAGATAACTGTCCCAATCTTTATCGATATTTTTAGATCCCGTCACAAACTGTACGATGTTTTCTTCAATATACTTATTGATATTAATTTTGAGTAAAGCAACTTCCTCTGCTTCTTTCGGATCGACCCAAGCCGCAGAAGCGTTAAATTGTTCTTTTGGTTCAAACCCATCATATTTTAACGTCGCATTATACAATCTTCTTTCATACCCTTGTGGTGACAATTCATCCGTTGAAGTCCCCATTACATCTCTAAACGCTCTCGTTTGTAGCAATGGTCCTCTCTCGCCCCAGCCATAGTAAACTTTATCTTCTTCTTTCTGGTTCGGGTCACTTGGGATTTTCGCATACTTTGCCGGTTTACCATTCAAGTCAATATCCTCTGGTCCACCTTTCTTCCAACTGACCCCTTCCTTACCGTAAGTTGCAGTCAGCGCACCCTCTTCGGAGTAAAAGAAATCAGCCAACTTAATTAATGCTTCAGCTTTTTCACCTTTGGCTTTATCTGTAATTGCGAATGCAAAGTTATTCACTGAGCCGTAATTGGATGGAGTAAATTGAACACCATCAGGTCCCTCTAATGGAGGAACAACATCATATTTTTTGGAGTGCTCCGATTTTAGATCTACAAATACAGCCGGGTGAAGCGCAGAAGCTGCTCCTAAGATCGAATCACCTTCAGGAGTACCTATTTGCTTTAATGCTTCTGTATTTTGTGTGAACGCTCCCTGATCGATAAGACCCTCATTGTAAAGAGAATTGATGTATTTCAATCCTTCTTTCCACCCTTCCTGCATTGGACCAAGAGATAGCTTGCCGTCATCTACATTAATATAATCGAGACCATTATTCGGAATAAATGCATTCATTAAGAACATCGTCGGATTATTTCCAAGCTCTCTTGTCTCACCGCTGAGTGGGATTTCATCCTTTTTACCATTACCATTCGGATCACCATTCTTAAATGCTTTCAATACTGCTTTAAATTCTTCCGTTGTAGTCGGCATTTCTAAGCCTAGTTTATCGAGCCACTCTTTATTAATCCACATCTTCCCGTATCTGGAACAGTGGTAACATTCACCCAGCAAAGGTAACCCGTAAATATTACCATCTGGTGCAGTGATTCCTTTTTCTAAGTATGAAACATCATTCATTGCTTTTTGTATGTTTGGTGCGTTTTCTTTGATGAGGTCGTTCAGAGGCAGGAAGATACCTTCTTGTCCATATTTCTGAGCTTCCACTTTGGAAATATTATCAATCCAAGTCACTAGCCAGTAAGCATCCGGATAGTCTCCACTTGCGAGGGAAAGCTGGCGTTTTTCCTTGGCAGCATCTTGATTCGCAAATTCCCATTTAATTTTGATATTAAGCTTCTCTTCAATCATTTTGGTGAACTCATTCTCATTGAAATCGCCGTCACTTGTGAATTTAGGCGTAAAGATGGATACTTCGATTGGAGCATTGGCTCCATCCGTATTACCACTGTCGCTAATTTTAGGTGGTTCATTCTTTGAAGGTACACAAGCTGTTAACATAAGTGAGAATACGAAAAACAGTATAGCCCCCTTGGATAATAACCTCTTTTTCATTGACCTCATCCCTTTCAATCATCTATTTATCCCTTAATAGAACCAATCAACATCCCTTTTACAAAGTGCTTTTGCACGAACGGATACAATACTAACACCGGTAAGCTAGAGACAACGATAAGTGAATATTTCATAAGTTCCTTGAGTCCTTGCAGCTTTAGAACCTCTTCAATGTTCCCCCCAGACTCCACATTCAATATTAGAATACTTCTTAAGATGATTTGCAGAGGGAACAATTCTTCTGACTTCAGATAGATTAAGGCATCAAAATACATATTCCATTTCATGACTGCGTACATCAACACGAGTACAGCTAAAATCGGCTTGGATAAAGGCAGTACAACCTTCCAGAAAAATTTGGTTTCACTACAACCATCCATTTCACTTGCTTCAGATAATTCATCTGGAATCGTAGATTGAAAAAATGTCCGAGCAATAATAACCTGAAAAACGGCAAGTGCTTGTGGGAGTAACAATGCCCATATCGTATCTATCATGTTTAAGTTCTTAACTACGAGATACAGAGGGATAAGCCCTCCATCAAAGATCATTGTAAATACGAGCAAAACCATAATGAAACTACGCCCGTAAAACGTCTTTTTTGATAAAGGATAGGCCAGCAAGATCGTAATCGTTACACTGATGAAGGTACCAACAACGGTGTAAAACAGTGAATTCGAGAAACCTTGAATAATCTGAGAGTTGTTGAAAATAGCCTTATACCCATCTAAAGTTGGTTCTACAGGAAACAACCAGACCCGTCCGGAAACAACCGCCGACGCGCTGCTAAATGAAGCGCTTACAATATAGACAAGTGGATAAAGCACGGCTATTAATACGAGAATTAGGAACGTGTAGATTGCTCCTATAAAAAGGCGATCACCCACGGATTCATTAATTCTTGTTATCGTTTTAGTATTCATACCTCTCCACCTACCATAAACTTGATGACGAGAATTTTTTAGATAAAGCATTTGCAGAAATTATTAAAATAAAGTTGACAATGGAGTTAAATAATCCAACAGCTGCGGCAAAGCTAAAGTTCGCTCCGAGTAGGCCTACTTTGTATACGTATGTGGCAATAACTTCTGAGGCGTTGATATTAAGTGGGTTCTGCAGGAGATAGATCTTCTCGAATCCGAGAGCCATGATTGAGCCAATATTAAGAATCAAGACCACGATAATAACGGGAAGTATCCCCGGAATATCAACATTTGCAATCTTCTGGAAACGACTCGCTCCATCAACTTTAGCCGCTTCATACAATTGTGGATCTACCCCTGCTAGCGCAGCCAGATATATGATCGTTGCATATCCAGTATTCTGCCACACGTCAGACCACACGAAAATTGATTTGAAGTGAGAAGGAATTCCCATAAAATTGATAGGCTCGATTCCGAATAGACCAAGAATATTATTAATGAGCCCTGAATTCGGGGATAAGAACAAAATAATGATCGACACCATTATGACTGTAGAAATGAAATATGGAGCATAGGTTATAGTTTGTACCATTTTTTTGAAACGAGCATTTCTCACTTCATTTAATGATAGAGCTAGAATGATTGGACAAATAAAGCCGATGATTAAACCGTACACACTCAGTAAGAGTGTATTTTTTAATAACAAGCTAAAGTTTGGCCCTTCAAAGAAATATTTGAAATACTTCAGCCCTACCCATTCACTGCCCATAATACCTTTGGTTACGCTGTAATCCTTAAATGCAATTACAACACCTGCCATCGGTACATATTTGAATATGATCAGAAAGGCTAAAGGAATCAGAACGAAGATATATAATTGCCAATGTTTCTTTACTAATCTCCGTCTCGTTCGTGTTGTCTTTAGATTCTTGGCTATATCCAGGCTATCTGATCCAATCTTATGAAGTGTGCCTCCTTGCATGTAACCCCCTCCAATCCAATATTCCAGTCCTTAACATGCCTCAGCGCTGAGCCAATCGATTGACTGTTGGGGTTATCATATTAAATGGAAAGCGGTTAGGAAAGATGCATTTTCTCGTACAACGTACACGCTAAAAACCGCTCTACAATAAGGTTTTTTATCATTTTAATTATGGGAGCGTACAATAAAATCTCACCGTACATTTTTGGAAGCGTTATCATAATTTTAGTGATGATTCGTCCTAACCCGAAGAGACTGTTTAAAAGTCATTCCATTTGTCTTTATAAGTCAGTCTCTTCAATAGATTTATTTTCTTACATCTTGCATCATTTTTTTGTAATCGGATGGAGAAGCCCCTGTATTCCGCTTAAAGGCCCGCCTGAAAGAATGTCCACTATTATACCCAGACATCGTTGCGATGTCCTCGATAGACTCGTCCGTTTGAATCAATTTCGACTTTGCATAGTTTAGCCTTACCTCCTCTAGATAATCCGACAAATTCATTCCGACATGTTCCTTAAATAACGAGGTCGCCATTTTCTCCGAAATGCCAGCGGACTCTGTAATATTAATGATCGATAAATTCGGATCATTAAAGTTTTGTTTTACCGCTTCTTTCATTTTGAGAATTACTTGCTGGCCACCAGCTACCTTCTTCTCATGTATTTTCATTGTTAAATCGATAAAAATATGTTTAAAGCGATCTAATTCCTGATATATATCCTGATTCTTGATGTTCATCTCTTTAATACGAGTCAAAATATCATCGACTAATACTTGATTGATTTGTATATTTTTTGAGAACATTCTCATAATGGTATGATTTAAGGATGCTAACAGCTGACTTCCTCTTTGTTTATTTAGTACTCGTAACTTTACATTCTCCTCAAGTATTTTATCGAACAGCTCCTTAACCTCATCGACTTCTCCATTGGTTACAGCATTGATCAGGCGTAGCTCTAATTCAATTGGATAATAACACTCCATCTGTCCTTCCTGAAACGTATTCACATATTTATAATAGGACATCGGCTGGTCCATCGATGGAACAAATGGCAAACTCAGCTTCGCCTCTTCATAAGCTTGGTGGATATGTAAAATCTGATCGAAGTACTGGCCTAGACCAACATTGACTTTCAAACTATATTTCTCTGCCATACGCTGGATCATAAGACCAATGGCCGTATCGACCTTAGTTTGCTCCTCTTGGGATGGATTGTTCGAATAAGACATTATAAATAAAACCTGATCTACACCATTATTACAGCACAGAATCTCTCCGTTGAAGACATCCATTAATTCATTCTGAATAAGTAATTGGGCAACATTCATCTCATCAAGCATTTCTTTATCCATGTCACTTAACAAATGAATAATCTGTACGATACCGACATTACCAAATTGACCCTGAATAGATAAATCAGCTTGTTCAATTAAAGCTCTCGCTTCTTTGGAAGAACTTATCTCCCCCGCAATCAACTTTCGTATGATTGTGTCCTTTAGAATTGGAAGCTGACTTTGAATTTGTTCCTTCAACTCATCATTCTTGGCTAGAATATCTTCAACACTGCTATGTACAAAATCATAAGGGTTTTTGACTTTTTCGGTTTGAGGAAAATGCATAATTCCTAACAAACGATTCAATGGAATACTGTTCTTATAGGAGAAAAGGAAGGCAATTGATAGTCCGACGAAGAGTGTAAACATTGCTATAACCATGTTGATCGTCCGAATGTACTGTACATCTTCTGATAATTTTTCTTTTGATATGGCAGCTACATATGTCCAATGCGTGTTGTTCGACTTGGATTCAAGCAGCATGTATTTCTCATTATTGTTCTTGAATTTATATTTGTTACTCGACTCATCAAAATAAACCAATTCTTTATCAAGATTGTCATTAAAAATGATATTTCCTATATCATCATAAACCATCGTAAACCCATCATACTGAGATGAAACCTGATGCAATAATGAAGAAATCTCCTGTTCATCAATCATAACCACGACATTAGCTTTGGGACTTTGTTTCGAAAGAAATGGGATGGACTGTACGTAAGTAATGATGGATTCATCATTATT
The DNA here is from genome assembly GCF_058781425.1 of Paenibacillus sp. FW507-14B1B. Classification (NCBI taxonomy): domain Bacteria; kingdom Bacillati; phylum Bacillota; class Bacilli; order Caryophanales; family Paenibacillaceae; genus Paenibacillus; species Paenibacillus sp. FW507-14B1B. The sequence goes on from NZ_JBYSWS010000002.1 coordinate 785,681, forward strand.
TCCTTGGGTGACTCGACTTGCTGGGAAATACTGACGGGATAGATACCGTTTATTGAATTTTTTATTCCATTCCTCGTAACTAAGTCCTTCGTAACTATTCATCTTATAGAAATCTTTCGGCCGTAGAAAAGATGAATCCGGCGTGACAAGAATATCAATATTATTAAAGTAAATATAAAAGTCCTCGAAAAAGTGATTCGTATACCAATAAGGACGAATACTATTCAGAACCTTATAAATATCGTATGTAATTTCTGGGTCCGATGGCTTTCGGTACATTAATTGGTTAATGTCCTGATTCTTAGACATTTGATATACAAAGTTCTCGACTTCTTCATTTCTTTTATCGATCATACGACTTGTTTCTGTCATTAAGCTCTGACTATATTTCGTTGCTTGATCCGTAATTCGATAAACACTAATCTGATATACGATTAAGTTAGAAATGAGAGGTATAACAAGAATCAAAAGATAGGATAGTAGAAACTTTCTGAAGATTTGAATTTTCTCAAGATACTTAAACAATTCAGAATCATCCCTTCCTATCTAAATTCCCATAAATATACTGGTCAGTATATCAAAATTATAGAAACTTGAGAAGAAAGCATGAAGCAAACATCTATGGTACAACTTCTGAACAATTCTACAATATTTTCAAAATAAAAAAACGCGCCTGTAAAGGCGCGTCTAATCATTTAATGAATAAAGTTATTCAGTTTGTTCTACATCCAATACATCCAGCAGGAACATGAAGATAGGAATTCCGATAATAAGTCCCCAGATTCCTAAATAATGCTGAGAGAAAATAAGGACGATAAATGTATAGAACATCGGTAATTTTGTTTTTGACGCGTACAACCTTGGATTGAGGAAGTATGTTTCCAGCGCATGAACGATCAAGATCATTATAACAGTCCAGAATACCAAGGTGATTCCGCCAATCTGATATCCAATGATCCCAATCGGGATGAAGGATATGATAACACCAGCCACGGGAATAAGACTCAGCAGAAAGACCATAATCGTGAGCGCGAACAAATACGGGAATCCGAAGATCCAGAGTCCTCCAATCGTAAGCACGGTATTAAACACGGCGATTAGAAGCTGAACCTCAATTACTTTTCCAAAGGATGAAGTGAATTTCTGGCCAAAATAGTGGAACTCTTTATAAGCCCAGCTTATTTTGCTATACCGAAATTTTTCTGTGAATTGTACGACTTTCTTCTTTTGGATGAGATAGAAAAAGCTCAGTAGGATAACGAACAGAATGATCTCCAGCCATTTCCCTAGCTTCATTATATAATCGACTACACTTCCTAAATACTTCTGGAAATCCAACTTCTCCAGCGCAGCTGCCGTCATCTTAACAAACTCATCTTGCTGGGAAGAACTAGACGTGTTAATAAATCGGGTGATGCTATTAAACATATCTACCACCTGATTCACGATCTTAGGCACATAGTTTATAAGCCCGAATACCAGAGAAGTTACCAGCAAAACGTATAAGAGAATGTTAACTATCAAAGGCGAAATAGGAAATAGACGGTTAAGCTTTCTTGTAACGAATCCTTCTAGACGCCCCATAACAAATGTAACTAGAAATAATAAAAGTAATAAATTTAGCATATGCCGCAAACTATACAGCAACAAGAGAACTAGCAGCAGAAATAGTATTCTTTTTACAACGGATTGGGCAAAAAATGACTTCAAAAATTCCATAGGCTTCCCTCTTTTTGTATTTATGTCTATCCTATGATTATAGGTTACTCGCCATTCGTAAGCCAGAAATAAAATTTTGCGAAAAATACCCAATCTAAAAATCGATAAGTCCGTACTTCATTTTGACCCGATCAATCTTCTCAATCATAGGTTTTGAAATCATATAGAGGAACGTAACCGTAGCGATGGCATGCACGATATCAAACCAAAAACCTGATATATATGTCGCAAGCAAGGCTTCCCATGAAAACTCAGATGTGAACATCAGGACAGATCCTATATTTATAATTCCCCCATAAATGATTAACGTAGATAATCCTCCGAATATGCAAAGCGAGAACTTCGTCTTTCTTAGCAACCCCTTCTTAAATAGAAGACCTGCCACAAAACCAATGATACCGAAGCAGAACATTTGCCACGGTGTCCACGGTCCTTGTCCAAAGAAAAAATTAGACACAAATCCCGTCATGGCTCCTACAAGAAAACCCGCTTCCGCTCCTAGCGTCACACCAGATATAATGACGATTGCAACGACCGGTTTAAACTGTGGCAGCATAAAGAATGCACTCCTTCCTGCTACGGCAATAGCGACAAGCACACCGATCACGATTAATTCTCTGGCCTGAGGCTTGCGGTTCTCAAACACCATAGCAAATGGAAGCATGGTATACAAAATAATTAATAGGCTAATAAAATAGTATTTCCTATCATCTAATAGAAATACACCCATCAAGATTGTTGCGGGAATTATAATGAGAATCATGACTGCTGCAAGATTCCGCCGGCGACGATATCGCTGATTCTCTAAATGCTGTGAAGGCATCTTTCTATCACATCCTTAGTCGTTACACTATCATTCCATATGTGCCTCACCATACGATTTGCTGCCGTCGTGTAGAAGCTGTTACCTGCAAAGAATTTTCTTGTTGTGTTGCTCGTAATTAGACTCCCATCAAAAAACATCGCGCACCACTCCCCATGCTCCGCACAAAACTCAATGTCATGCGAAACCATCACTATGGTGATACCCTTGGCATTCAGCTGTTTCAAAAATGCAGCGAGCTTGTCTTTGAAGAAAGCATCCAGCCCTTTGGTTGGCTCATCAAGCAACAATATTTGGGGCTCCAATAATAATACCTTCGCTAGTGCAGCACGCTGCTGTTCTCCTCCGCTGAGATCGTACGGATGCATGGCCAGTAACGGTTCAAGCTCTGCGAACATAATCATGGCTTTTACTTTTTCCGTTTTTTCAGCTTGAGTTAGTTTCGTATGGGATAACACTTCATATAAATCCTGCTCTACAGTCTTTTTCACGAATAAGGATTGTGGATTCTGGGGCAACACTCCTATATTGTTCGTGAAGAGTTCCTTGCTGCTCATCTTTGCTGGATTCTTCCCACCGATCAAAACCTTCCCCCGATACGGCTTCCGAAGTCCGCTTATAAGGGATAACGTTGAGGTTTTCCCCGTTCCATTACCGCCCACGATGCAGTAGAACTGCCCCTCTCTCACCTCTAAAGACAAGCCCTTGATGATATCGACTCCATGTTTCTCGTATTTAAACCATACATCTTTAAGCTTGATGACTATATTGTCTTGCAAAACAGCGTACTCATCCTTAGGGGGAAGTGAAGTGGCTATTTGATTATGTAGATATGCATCGACCCATTGACGTCCTTCTTTTACTGTAATGGGGCAAGGTAAATCATCATTTCCTACTGCGGCATAGATTCTCGTTGGAGATGGCATAGCCATGAACATATGATGATTCATCCTGCGTAAGGTCTCACAAGCTTGTTGCGGTGGAGCATCTGCAATGATTGTCCCTTCCTCCATCACAATAAGTCGATCCGAGATCGGGAGGACTTCCTCTAGGCGATGCTCTGTAATGATGACTGTAGTTCCCAGCTCTCGATTAATCTTCTTCACCGTTTCTAAAAAATCTGCAGCTGCGATGGGGTCCAGTTGTGAGGTTGGCTCATCCAGAATGAGAACGGAAGGATGCATAGCCATAATAGAAGCTAAATTCAGAAGTTGCTTCTGACCGCCGGAGAGCTCTGATACATTTTTATGAAACCATGTTTGAATCCCGAAGAAACTAGCCATCTCAGCTACACGCAACCTTATGGTGTTGGAGTCATAACCTAAACTCTCTAATCCAAATGCAAGCTCGTGCCATACCTTATCCGTCACAATCTGATTGTCAGGACTCTGGAGCACAAATCCGATCTCTGCAGACTGCGTGCGGTGATCGATTGTTTCGAGAGACTGCCCGTCAAAATAGATAGCGCCTTCCCTTGACCCGTGTGGCGTAAGCACTGTTTTGAGATGTCTAAGCAGCGTGCTCTTGCCGCAACCAGACTTCCCGCATATGGTAATAAACGCTCCTCTTGTGATAGATAGACTGATATGTGATAGTGCTGGGGTGTCTTTTTCAGGAAAGGTAAATCCTAAATCTTCGATTCGATATATTTCCATTTCATTGCCTCCATCATATTAATGATCACAGGAACCGTACATAACAGGAAAAAGGAAATATACACGAGCACACTATACACGGTTATCTCCATCATTTTAATCGAAGGAAAATAACGTATCGTATTCTCGCCCCTAAATGCACCTAGAAGAACTATAACGGTTAGTCCAATTAGGAGAGAGAGTACAACCTTATCCCTTGAATCAAAACGAAAGATCGAAAAACTTGTTCGATTAGGCAGTCCATACCCTCTGGACTTCATCGAATCCGAGGTTTCAATCGCATTTTCCAGTGCCCAGGTGGTCATAATCGAGAGAATGGTAATTCCATGTTTGGCTCTTGAGAGCAAACTCCCTTGCGAAACGTCCCTCCCAATGCATTGTTGAGCATTCGAGATCACCTTTAATTGTGTTAAATAGCGGGGGACGAAACGCAGGACCATCGAGAAGATTAAGGATAGTGCGGGTAGTATTCTCCCAAAAATATATATAAATTTATCAGATGTCATGACAGAGTTATAACAGGAGAACCACATCATTACCGTCACGAACATACAAGCTGCGGCCACACCGAACAGAATAGATTCAAGCGTAATCGGATTGCCGTTTTTCAGATAAAATAAGATCGTAACACCCTCATGATTAAAAGCCGGATTCAATACGGCCATGAACAAGAGGAGCGGGAGCATGTAGAGTAGATTGAATTTTATTGCCTTCCTGCCGTTGAGGAGAATGGAATAGATCGCAGCACTGAGTAGTGCAATGGCTTGAAGAATCGGATGCATAAAAATCATGCTGAATGTCAGAATGACGACAAAGTAGTAAAAATTCACGAAGGGATGAAACGTCGAAAAGGAATCTTTCATTATTTCTGTCCTCCTGCGGCTGTTCCTCCACCAACATCCCGTCCTAAATCACAGGTATACACCCACTCGACAACATCGCCGTCTTTCAGCATATAACGACTGCTACCATAGTTCGGAAACCAGCCATTCACCTTGTACATCCATCCACTGAGTTCTCCACAGTCAAATTCATATATATTATGAATCCCTTCAATATAATTGCTGTTGTAGATTGGGGTCATCGAAAATTCCATGTGGATCTTATTCTTTTTCATTTCTCTTAATAAGACATCAAACACGGACTCCCCTTCATAAAAGGTTACTTTTTGAGCTTTATATATCACCCCGTCGGCAGGCAATACCTCAAGTTTATCCTTATTGAATTTATCCATATTGTCTAATATCGTTCGGCTAGTTACGGACAAGGTGATCATTAATGGCTTAGCCGTGTTGACCTCTGTATCCTGCCACTCTACGGGCTTTGGCTTCCCTTCTGGAACAGGATCAGTCAGAAATTTATCCTTGTTAGGCTTAGTAGTCGGTTCTTTGATATCCGGTTTGGTTGGTTCTGATTTGGGCTTGTCTTTATCCTGGACTTTCGTTGTAGAGTCGTTAGCCTTGTCTGTGGATGTGCTTGATTTAGGTGGTTCCGTGTTCTTCTCTACTGTATCCACAGGCTTCTTCACTGCTGGCTTCTCTTCTGCATTATCTGATGGTTTGACTGATTCTGTAGACTGGTCTGACTTAGACTTCTCCTCAGGCTCCGACTCTTTAGAGTCCGCTGGGTCTTTGGAGTCTCCTTGCTCTTTCTTTACTTCCGATTCGAGCTTAGAATCATGTTTGTCAGTGATGACCGGTGGCTTAGTTTGCTTATCTTCTTCTTCAAGCGGAGTGATTTCAGTAGTCTGAGAGGATGCCACTTCGTCTGCAACAGGCACTTTAGAGCTGCTGTCCTCAAGGCTGATCGGACTTTTCTGTACATCCCCACCCCAAAAGAATGCGATAGCCAAAATACCAAGGATCACAATCGCAGCTATCCATTTTTTCTTGTTCATATGCTTGTTCCCACCTTAAATAACGAAGCAAGGGTATATACGCTACCCTTGCTTAGCTCTGCAATTTACAATTTTAGTATTTATTTAACATCTGTCAGATCATAGAGACGGTTCTGTCCATTTATAAATCGCTCATACGCAACCAGAGCATAAAACGCCTGATCGGTAGCCATAAGATCCACTTCACCTGGCTTAGCCCCACCATTTCCTGTACCCCCAGATTTCACATGATAGAAACCTCCAGTTGGCGCAGCAAAACTCAATAAAGCTTCAACAGGAGAGTGTCCATTCTTAATAAAACGGGCATCCGTGTGTGGGTTAATTCCTATGCTGGTTAAGCCTACAATTACCTGTGCTATGCTCTCAGAATTAGTAGAGCTCCAGCTTGAGAAACCTCCGTCAGCAGTCTGTGTCTTGGACAACCATGCAACACCGCGGTCCACAGCCGCCTTCACTTTTGGATTTGAACTGTAATATGGCGCAAGAGCTTGAAGTACCATCCCTGTAACATCTGGGTCAGAGACATCAGGACGTTCTCCGAGTGCCCAACCACCGCTGCTAAGCTCACGATTCAGAATATAACCGATCAGATTCTCTCTAGTCGTCTGTGTCTTTACTTCTTTAACAACGGGTATTTCATAGTTCTTACTATCTAATGCAATAAGAGCGAAGATTGGCCCATTAATGCCTTGTTTGATAAGCGTTTCATAATCGGCAAGCGGCTTGATTAAGTCATAACCCGCGACATTATCAATCTTCTTCCCCATGGCAGTTAAAGCAAGGATGACTCTGTCATATTCCGTATATTTGACGCTATGAAGCTTACCTGACTTTTCCTTCAGGATCTTCTCTACATTGGCATAGTATCGAGCATAGTAAGCATCTGGTACGGATACACCTGAACGAGCCAGTCCAAACACAGTCCAATCTCCACCAACACTAGCTATGACCGGATCCTTAACTTCTTTCTGCAAATATGAGGCTGTTTCTCGGATCTTTTTCTTTACTTCTTGATGAACAGCGTCGCTAGTATTCGTATCTTCTTCTTTACCATTATCTTTATAATCATATGCCTTCACAGCAACGACCGCTGCCATCTCTCTTGTTACGGCGTCTTTTGGCTTGAATTGATTACCACTACCAAGCATCAACTCTAGAGCAACAATCGTTTCAACATCCGTTCTAGCCCACTTCGATACGGAATTGATATCTTTAATAATTGCGGACGGCTTCGTAGGTTCTAGTCCGAGTGCTCTTACAACCGTTGCTGCCATTTGCTCCCTAGTTATGATATCGCTTGGATTAAAGTTATTATTAAACCCAGCCACTAATCCTTCTTTATAAGCTGCATTCACATAAGGATAGTACCAATCATTCAGAGAGACATCTTTAAAGGTGATGCCTTTGCTTGTGTTTAGATCTAACCCTAGAACAGAAACCAATATCTTGGTGAACTCCGCTCTCGTGATTGCAGATTTCGGCTTAAACTTCCCTTGATTACCTTGAATAAATCCGTGCTCTGTTGCCTCGCCTACCGCACTGTATGCCCATGACGAAATGGTACTGGCATCGCTATAGACATCTTTCAAATCCACAGGCTTAACTACTGCGGACTTCGAAGTCGTATAGGTAACGAAGGTTGTCAGATGATTAGCTCTTATATACAGGTCGTTATTCTTAACAAAGGCAAAAGCTTTCTTCTCGGTGCTATTTACAGCCTGCTTTCCATGCTCCTCCGTGTCATAAATCTCAATTGCTGAGAATTTGTTATTCTCAACAAAGCCTGGAAGCTGTCCTTTGCCACCTTGAACGATGAATGTCAGCGGCTTATCGAACAAAGCTTGGTTTGACTTATTGCCCATAACAAAAGCATGGTGAATCTGATCAAGCTGATCATTTACTTTGATACTGCCTTTAATCAACTCTCGTAATTGTGTATCTTGACTATTGATTGCTGTAAAGAGCTCGAGTTTGCGATCACCTGACTTGAAAAGGGTGCCCTTCTCAATGATTGCTGAAATTTTCCCCTTAACCACCTTAACTGCAGGTATTGCATTCTTCACTTCGTCCAAATTCAGGAATACTCGATGTTTAACGTCCGGAATGTTAATGGTAATCTGATCTTTTTGGTTCAGCGCTTGTGTGATGTTTATGGTATAGTCCGCTGAAATATCCTTCGGAACTTGGATAACCGGGGTCTTATCATTCGAATCAACCACGATACCTGGAGCAACCGATGTCGATCCTCCTGAGGTACCTTCCCACTTACCAGGGTCTTCTCCTAAGTCTGCTCCTAAGTTCGTCGTGTAGCGCCACTGAAGACGATCACCATCACTTAAGGTGTAACTGCTCGCTCCGTAGCTTGGAAACGAACCGTTAACACTGTACATCCAGCCACTACCGCTTCCGTGATCAAATTCTCCATCACCAGCAATGGACTTTACATATACACTTCCATATTGCTCGGGCCAGTCATAGGAATAACTTATATTCCGCTTGTCCAGTTCTCTCTTCAACACACTCCAAGCCGTGTCACCAGACTGAATCTCAACGGTTACAGCTGAAATTACATTTCCTTTGTTAATCGAAAGTTTATCTACAGACAAGGTCACATATTGTGTAGGCTTCGGTGTCGTACCGCCCCCGTTACCTGGCGTTTCAATTACACTTGTTGTGTAAGCGACAAAGTCTGTAAAATGTTTCGTTTTGACGATTAAGTCTTTTCCGCTATCATAGGCATATTCTTTCTTCCCACTGCTCAACCCTTGCTCATCGCCTGAGTACTTCGAAATTGCGTGGGCTGATCCGTCTTGGATATAGGCAACCTCTTTCCCGCTCATTCCCTTGAAGGTTAAGGTAATGAAGGAGCTGAATTCGATCTTACCCTTACCACCCATTGTGAATGCCTGAACAATCTCATCCAGCTTATGTTCCTCTGGAATAATTGGTTTGATCTGATCTTTTAAAGCAGAATCCGTCTTATGGATTGAAGTTAATAACTCCAATGCTGAAGCGTCGCCCGTTGTGACCTGAGTGCCTTTCGGAATTACGACAGATACATTACCCTTTGAAGCCTCTAATTTTGGAAGGCTGCTATTAGAAGGTAGTTGCGTACTAACCTTTGAATTCTTATCCGCTGGGATGGTTACCGTGATTTCTTTACTGCTATCTTCTGGCTTGATAGGAACGATATAATTATTATTATCGTTCGGAATAGCAACTGCTGGCTGATCACCAGATGGCAATGTCACTACTAAATCTTTTGGAAACTCAGGTTGTTCTGGAAGTTCTGGTTGTTCAGATTGAACATCAGTCATGTCATAGAGACGGTTCTGACCGTTCTTGAATCTATCGTAGGCTACTAGAGCGTAGGTCGCTTGATCCGTAGCCATACTCATTACAACGCCATTTTTCGAATATTTAAAGCCACCATCCGGTACTGCAAATGTCAATAAGGCATCTAACGGAGTGTTTCCATCCTTAATGAATCGCAAATCCGTCTGAGGATCGATACCAAGACCTGTTAACGCTACTATAACCTGCGCTACACTAGCACTATTGGCAGTCCCCCAACTCTTATAACCTCCATCACTTGTCTGAACTGAGGATAACCATGCAATAGCCCGATCGACTGCTTCTTTTACCTTTGTATTGGATTCATAATAAGGGGTTAGCCCTTGGATCGCCATCGCAGTATAATCTGGGTCTGAATTCCACCCACCACTAGCAATCTCTTTATCTAAAAGATTCTGTATAAATTTCTCCCTTGTCGCTTGGATTCCATCTCCTGTTAAATTAGGCATTTCAGAGCGATTACTATCCAACGCGATAAGAGCAAAACTAGTCGCATTTATCCCCTGTTTTATAACAAATTCATAATCTGCTAGTGCACTGCTTACATCGTATGAAGCAACATTCGTATTGTCTTTACCTATGGAGTTTAAAGCCAAAATCAATCTTGAGTTCTCAGTACTATAGTCTTTATGCAACTTACCATTATTTTCAAGTAACTTCTTTTCAACACTAGATACCACATTGTTGTAATACTTCTCGTAGTAGTCATCAGGTACTGGATAGTTAGCTCGTGCTAGCGCTAGAATCGACCACTCGTTCACAAAAACCGGATTTTTAACGGTGTTAAGAATATAAGCAAGGCTCTTATTCATTTGTTCTTTAGCTAGTAGTACAGTGTCTATCTTCTTGGTGATCGTAAATCTTTCCTCTGTCTCATTCCCTGCGCCATCGATAGCCGTTACGGTTACACGATTCGTACCATCCTGTAGAGTAACTCCGTACTCCTCGTTCACCGCAGTAATGACGTCATCATTCACTGCGACTTCCGGAATAATGTCTGTGTACACGTTATCTGTTACTGTAACTTTGAAGCTTATTTCACTAGATGATACTGTCTGTTTATCTTGTATCCCATCTATCGTAATCCTCGGAGGTTCTGTATCTTCCTTGGGTTCTGTATCTACTGCTTCAATCGGATCATTGTTAACAGTAGTAAGCTCTTCTATTGGAGCAACGGAAGTGTCAGCTTCATCCGCGTAGGATACCGTCATCCCGTTCGTGAACATTGTCATTACAATGCTTATGATCAGCAGCCATGCGATTAATTTATTTTTTCTCATCTCAATCCATCATCCTTCCAATTCATCTTTCGCTCTACTTCGAATAACACAAAAAGACCTCTCAACTTGAATCGTTAAGAGGTCTAATAGATTACACAGCTATATTCAGCCAGCACTAATAAACACCTTCCTATCCATCGTAGAGTTGTGGTGTGACAAAACAGGCAGGTATTCTGGCTCAAGTATCAACATCCTAGCAGCCTTCCCAGTTTCCCAGTGGCATTGTTGCAAGGACTCCTCTTATACAGCGGCGGGACCGCGTGGGATTCTCACCCACTTCCCTTTTAACCAATCATGAGATGGAATGTTCCATTCCACAATTGACACCTGTTTCGCATGTTCCATATTTGATTGTTATATTTTTCATTCTAATTAATATATCACTTTTTACCAAGGAAAATATTTTTCTTTTGTTGAAATAATATACTTATTCTTCACACTCCACGTAACTCGCCGCGTACCAGCTAGGTATATGCTTCTGAAATCCACCGTACCAACTCATCACTTCGGAAGCTCTTTTGAGCATAAAATCAACTTCTTCTTGTCCAAAAGGAATGGCCCAATGAACCGAAGAAAGCTGGTTACTTGCCAAATACAGAGCCATCAATCTAAAAAAGGTATCAGGTACATCATGATTAAAATAACCATTAATACGCCCCGAAGCGAAATACTCACTCACACTTGCATCAAAAGAAATACGATTAAACTCCTCCCATGGGTCTCCATAATCAAACCGATTAAAATCAATGATTCCAAGCTCTCCAGAGGATGTAACGACCATATTTCCTATGTGATAATCTCCGTGCTGAAAAACTTTAGGCCGATCATCTAATAGATAGCGGTTCTGTTCCACGTAACGCATGATCGTCTGATCTCCCTCTATATGAATGCCGCAATTGTTATAATTCGTTATGTATTTATCGATTTTGCGATTATAGTATTCTGACCATGTCTGTTCATCATGATTGGCGTGGACTTGGTGGATTCGTCTTAAATACTCACCTGCCTTCACACCGATAAGATACTGCTCCTTCGCACTCAGCAGAGGGATAACTTCACCAGCATCCTCTCCTTCCATCCAAGTGAGTAAAGAAAAGACGGATTTACCGTTATTGCATAGCCCAAATTCAATAGGCCGAGACATGGATACATCAATGCCATCCAGCAGCTTCATCGATTCGAACTCGAACTGCTTCTTCTCGTATTGAGAGATATCAGACATTCGAAGCAGCATTTCCGAACCGTCTGTCGCCTGGATGTAGTATTTCTTGTCTGTTGACCAGCCCTTATGGATCTCCTCTACAATCTTCCATGTTTCTGCACTCGGTATTCCCGTAAATACCTCATCCATGATGTGTACCTCCCACTTAGGATAAATCACTAATCACTATCATTAGATATGCATTGTAAAAAAGCAACTCCTAATCTACTCATCAATTAAGTGAGCTGCGGCATAAAAAACCACGTCCGGGATGGACATGGTTAAATATTTTTCAATTGTACACTATCTATTTTCTAATCATAGAACTTCCTCGCATTCTACCCTTTCGTCCCGCCTTGTAACCCAAATCCTTTGGACATAAACTGCTGTGAGAGTATATACAGGATAATCGCAGGTATGGCGTACAGTACCGAAAATGCAGCCAAACTTCCATAGTCGACCATGCCATATTGTCCAAAGAACTGATACAGCTTTAAAGACGCCGGGAATTTCTCTGGTGACTGGAGCAGGATATAGGGCACAAAGAAATTACCCCAGCTTCCCGAAAAGGTGAAGATTGCAACCGTACAAATGCCTGGCACCATTAAAGGTGCCACTACTTTACGCATTCCGGTGAAGATTGAAGCCCCGTCAACCCAAGCAGCCTCTTCTAGATCATTCGGTACGGAATCCATAAAGTTCTTCATCATCCATATTCCATATGGCATGGACGATGCGACATAGAATAAAATAACGCCAAAAATACTATCGTACAGCTTCAAACCGAGAAACAATTGATAGACAGGGACCATTACAGCTGTGATCGGTAAGGATGTCATGAACAAGATCGTCAGCATAAACGGCTTCTTATACTTCATCTGATAACGAGATAATGGATATGCCGCAAGCAGCGACAGTAACACGACAAGTACGGCTTGGCCGAGGGACATAAATAGACCAATGAGGTAAGCACGCTGATTCTCGCTACTGGTGATCACCTCAATATAATTAGAACCGGTTATTTGCTCCGGGAGTTTCAAGGACTGCATCGCATTGGCATCTACGGATGCCACTAGAACCCATAGAAGAGGCAGTATGAAGCAGATCCCGATCATGGTAAGTATCGTATACGGCATGATTCGATAGACTACTTTGCGTTGTTTGGCATTCATATGAATTCTCCTCAAAGTTTGGTGATCAATGCTTCGGAAGTATTCTGCGTCAGCCCTTACTCTTTCATCGATCGAATATAGAGTAGGCTGAGGACAATACCAATGAACAGCAGTAACAATGAAATTGCAGTTCCATAACCCAGCTGATAATTAACGAAAGCCTGATTGTACATAAAAATAGGCAATGTCGTTGTCGACGTACCCGGCCCACCGCCAGTCATTGCATAGATCAGTCCAAATACCCCTAGCGTTTGCAGTGTAACCAGCATCATGTTCGTTGTAATGGTGCCCTTAATATAAGGAACAATGATTCTCGTAAATATTTTCCACTTGGATGCTCCATCGACAACAGCCGCTTCCTCAATCTCATTCGGGACGTCATCAAGAGCCGCCTGAAATACAAGCATCGAGAACGCTGTACCGTGCCAAATGTTCGCCAGAATGATCGTGAGCATTGGAACGGTGAATAGCCAAGTGACCTCTGAGAATCCGAAGAAGGTAATAATCGCATTAAGTGTGCCCTCGTCCCCAAAGAAGCTGTATAAACATAAGGCACATACGATTTCTGGTGTAACCCAACCCGCTAACACGATGGTCCCAATAACTCTTCTAAACGTTTTATTTTTATGCTTCATGAGAAGAGCGATGAGAAACCCAAGCACTTGTTGTCCAATCACAGCCGAACCGATTAGGAATATTAATGTGTTCCATATACTCACTCTAACCGTCGGATCTTCAAACATACGGACATAGTTGTCAAACCCGATAAACTTCAGTTCCTTCGCCGCTTCCCCCGTTAACGCAAGATTCGTAAAGGAATAGAAGAACGTTAACAAGATGGGATATATAAAAAACACCAGCATAATCGCAATCGAAGGAAGTAAGAAAAAGAGCCACGTATAGGTTGTTCTCTTCTTATTAAAATCTTGAACCGCAAGACTGCTCATGTACGTTCTCCTCCCGCTTGCTGAAGATCTGAATAAGTGCTTGCGTAGGACTCAATTCCGTGAAGGAAAGGAACTGCCTACGCAAGCTTTTGCTGTTATTTTTCCATCACACGATCGCCACCAGCTATTCTCGTTACATCCTGAGCATATTTATTCATCGCATCCACAGGAGACGTTCCCGTAGCTACGGACTCCACCATGGTCTGTATTTGTGTTGACACTTCAGGATATTTCTCCTGAGCAGGCCGGAATTCAGCATTCTTCAAATACTCCGTGGCAATCTCGTTAAACGGCATCTTGGTGTACTCCGGGTCTTTTGCCACGTCTGCACGAACCGTTATGTTACCAGAGGCAATGACAAGCTTCTGTGTATTCTCTTTGTTAAGTGCATATTTAATGAAATTCCATGCTTCTTCTTTATGCTTCGAATTGCTTGGAATGGATAAAGCCCAACCTCCAGCAAGCGTGATCGATCCCGGTGCCTGACCTTTATTTGTCGGCATCGGTGCGAACCCGAGTACGTCTTTATATTCCGGCCAAGGTGCGGCTCCCCCTGCAAAATAATTGCCTGTAATCCACGATCCATCCAGTGAAATCGCAAGCTTACCTTGCGGTAAATACTCCCGAGTCGCCGTATTTCCTGCTTGACCGTTCAATACTTTAGATAGCGGTGGACCAAGTTTCTCCTTGTTAATGGTCTCGATAAAGGTGAGTGCATCCGTGATTCCCTGACTCTTAATGATCCATTTCCCACTAGCGTCATCATAAAGTCTCTCCCCTGTTCCATAGAGAAGCATTTCATACGTCTGCATGGAAGTCGCTTCGCCTGTTGCCTTTCCCATGTTCATCCAGATCGGAACGACATCCGGTTCTTTCTCTTTAATGGTTCTTGCTGCACTTAAGACGTCATCCCACGACTTCGGTTGCCAATCTTCTGGAAGCCCGGCTTGTTTAAAAATCTCTTTGTTATACCACAGACCTCTGGAATCCGTATTGTAAGGTACGCCATATACCTTTCCATCACTTGCCGTTACGCCTTTTTTCATCGCTTCAATAAAAGAACCGTTCGTCCAGTCTTCCCATCCCTTCAGCTGCTCATCAAGCGGCTCTAGGAACCCTGCACTTGCGTCTGAGTTCAAAATAAACGTATCCTCCGTCACAATGTCCGGTGCAGTATCTTTCGATTTCAGCGCCAAGGCGACTTTTGCAAAATAATCCCCCTCTGAGGCTTGAATAGGGGCTGGTTTAACCTCAACATTTTTATCTGGATAGCTCGCAGCCACTTCCTTAATCCATTTATATAACGTTCCATTCTCACCGACTCCGTCATCTCGAAAGGTGATGTTAATGGTTGTCTTCGGGGTTTCTGTACCTTTAACCTCCCCTTTCCCTGGGTCACCGGAATCAGCTGGTTTATTCGTGTTGCTGGTACAACCAAATAGCATCGACACACATAAGACTGTAATGGCAAACACAATAAATTCCCTCTTCCTTACCTTCATTCTTCACCCTCCTTTTGGATGCTACGAATCGCTTTCAGGTTGAAATGTATGCGCTTACTTTCGGTATTACTAAACATACTTTTGAAGCGGGACATTTATTCTCACTTTATAGGGACCAATACTTTCTTCTCGTTAACGAATGATGCACAAAAAAACGCAGCCGTTACGGATGCGCCTAAATAGGTATCCAAACATTTTGTTATTTATATTCCGTAAAACGCACTGAATCATCCCACATTTTGTTAAATGCTTGTTGGAACTGTTCTCCCACCGATTCATCCTCAATGAAGACAGCTACATCATCATTCTCCTCAATAGAGGATTTCAAATAATTAAACGATCCTGTCTCCACCTTGTTCCCATCTGCAATCATCATCTTAAGATGCATCTTGCCATCATGTGTATTTACTTTAATAGGGATACCCGCATTGTTAACAAGCTCCAACGCCTTCTTCTGCTTAGCCTTCTCTTCAGCGTGACTCAGATCCGTGATCATTCTAACCTTTACTCCCCGCTCAGCAGCGTTAACCACAGCTTCAACGATCGGCTCGTAGTTGATACTATATATAGCAATGTCAAGTGTCGAAGTCGCTTCATTAATAAGTTGTATGATTGCTTCTTCCGGATGATCGCCTTCCTGCGTGAATTTCACTTGTACATTAGACGAACCAGACATCTTCCCTTCTGATAATGGTTGATTAGGCTTAGGTGATTCTTGTTCAGATGTACTCGGGGAGCAACCTGCAATCCATATACAGGTGAATAACAATGTAAACAATCGGTTAATCTTACTCATGGCTTATAAACTCCTCCGCAAATTTTTATCCGTTCATCATAACAAAAAGAAATGAGCATCTCCAACTTACCCATCACTGCCAAAATCAAGTTATAGTTAATAAATGTGAAAAACTAACCTGAAGGGAGAATACACACATGGAAGTTATAGAAATTGTAGCGGTCGTTGCACTCATCCTCTCACTCCTGCTGTTGATCAAAGTATTTAGCCTGCAAAGCCAACTTAACAACATAAAATCTGATCTGGAATGGATGAGCAATCGTCCGAACAACCCAGGAATGAACAGCAGCAGCACGACATTTGTCTCTCAGCCGGAAGTAAACGATGTTGATGCAGATCTTGAAGAGCGATTACGCTTCATGCTTTCATCCAATCAGAAGATTAAAGCCATTAAAGTGTTAAGAGAAGCAAGGAATCTATCATTAAAAGATGCCAAAGATTACGTGGATCAATTGGAACGAGATATCTAAAATAGATGACTTCAACAAAAATAGAGGCAGGATGATGATATCATCCTGCCTCTTCGTTTAACCTATAATTTAGTTAACACTTTAATCTTCGAAAAACTCATCGTTTTATATTCGTAAATCCAAGCACTAGCATAATCAACAGGAATCGCAAAATTTAGGTTTCCCTGATCGATACCCGAAGTTGTAACCCCGATAACCTCACCTTTTTTATTAAACAGAGCTCCGCCGGAACTGCCAGCGGCAATAGGAGCTGTAAATTGAATAACTGCCAAGCCATCCATGACTCGAAGTCCACTAATGATTCCCGTAGAAATCGTATTTTGAAGCCCCTCCGGATTGCCGATCGTAACAACGGATTGACCCTTCGTTAGGTTATCCATGGAGCCGATCCGCAGTGGTGGCACATTCGTACGTATTTTTGTTTTGACCAAAGCCAGATCCGCTTCCTTATCCACTTCCACGATACCCGCCACCTCGTAATATTGATCATGAGCTGTATAGATACCGAAGTCAGTTCCCCCTTCGATCACATGATAATTCGTCAAGAACAATCCGTAGCCCACCGCAAACGCGCTGCCAAACCCCACAGGCTCCCCCTCTTGATCTAGCGATTCCAGCACAACAACACTTTGCTCAAAACCTGCAATTTTTTGTGTTGATAAATTTTTTCCGGTATACGGGATCTTCTGATAAGGTGCAAGAACAAATTGCAAATAATCTACAATCTCCCAATCCTCGTACGGATGCAAAATCGTTGTGTTGCTGATCGCAATAATCCCGCGTTCATAAAATACTTTCTTACCAAGCGTTTCACTAATCAACCGTAAAGGCACGAACACCCTACCTTGTTTGTATTGTGCAGGGGAATCCAAGTATGTCTTCTTCCCGTTTACGTACACAATGCTGCTACCAAGGGTAATTTTAATTTCTTTACCTGCATTGGTAATGGTAGCTGTTGAAGTTGCCTGGTTCCAGGCTATTCGTCCACCTAGACTCTCACTAATGAACCGGATCGGTACCAAGGTACGTTGATTAGCTACATAAGGAACGATATTAAAATTATACGGATCAATAATCTGATCCTTATTGTCATAGATAGCATTAGGACTGCCAACCGAGAGAACAACTGCATCCTCCAACACGTTCTCTAAATCTCTTTCAGCATGTTGTGCATACCCGGCAAGTGGGCAGCTCAAGAGCCCTAGTACTGTGATAATAATCAGTAAACTTCGTTTCATATGATTCGTCCTGTCTCCTTCTAGAAGTATATATGTATTGTGCTGGGACAATGCATGTTAACTCTGCTCCGCGATAATTAAACGCAAAATAATGAATAATGTTACATTTTTAAGCAAAGGTAATAAAATCCAATTATTTCTGTGATTCATTTTTTTCCTTCTATATAAAAAACAGCCGACCAAGGAAACCTTGATCGACTCGTTTCATTTATTTTACCGTCTCTTCTTGAGCCATTAATTCCTGAGCATATTCATTAAGATTAATGGATTGCCCACGGTTCAAGCGAGACTTCTCTGCTGCAAATGCAATGAGATGACTTCGAACAGATGCACTAGCGGAAGTCAGGCTCTCCTGACCATTATAATGACGAACCTCTTTCAAGAAGCTGGCTACAATACCACGGTCTCCTCCACCGTGTCCGCTGTCCTGCGATGGAATCGTGATCTCCGATTTTTGCCCGGTTAGGAAGTCAAATATCGTAATTTTATCTTCCTCACCCCGAAGCTCTCCTCGGGTCCCCATGATCTGAATTCTTCGTTCCTGCTCATAAGTAAATCCACACATGCTGAACATCGCCGTAGCGCCGCCCTCAAACTCCATATTAACGACTTGATGGTCAACTACATTGTTATCACTTCTATATACACAGCGGCCATAGTCCGTATCGCGAAGCCCCTTCACTATATTTGACTTGGTAAGTTCCGAAGTGAAGTGCCCTGCCCATCCCTTGTACTGATTACTTAAATAAAAGCGGGGTGCGGAATATGGGCAAATAGACTCGACGCTACAATCTAGACAACGGTCGGCAGATCCTTCTGGCGCTTGTTCTTCACGGAAATGCATGAGCGAGCCAAAAGAGCTCACTTGTGTACATGGTTTATCCATTAACCAAGATAGTACATCCATGTCATGACATGATTTAGCCAAAATCATCGGACTAGCCTTCTCTGAATTATTCCAATTTCCTCTTACGAAGCTATGAGCAATATGCCAATATCCTACATTCTCATTCAATTGGATCGAAGCAATCTCTCCAATCGTGCCCTCTTGAAGAATACGCTTTATCGTACTCCAAAAAGGTGTGTATCTCAGAACATGGCATATGGTTAACAATCGATTGTTCTCGATCGCCGCCTGTTCCATCTCCAAGCATTCTCTAGGATCCGGAGACATGGGCTTCTCCAGCAACACATGATATTTTTGCTTCAAAGCTTGCATAGTTGGTCCGTAATGCATACGGTCCTGCGTGCAGATAACAGCAATATCAGCAATCTGCTTCTCTGCAAGCAGCGGCTCCCAAGTTTCATAGCACCGCTCCGGTGGAATCCCGTGCTTCTCGGCAAATCTACTTCTTCGAACTGGATCAGCTTCTGCTACTGCTACAAAGGTAAGCTCATGTGGGAAATCGAGAGCATAAGGGGCATAGCTACTAGCCCCCCGTGCACCGGCCCCAATCAAAATAGCATTCATATGGGTCATTTCGTGTCACTTCCTTATATTCAGATGTTGTACTTTATTTCGCGTATCTTTCTGCTGCAGATTGGTAAATTGCTAGGTATCGATCGAGCCCCATCTTCTGGAGCGTAGCTACATACTGATCCCAATTATCAAAGGATTCATTTCCAGAAATGAACTTATCTCTCATCTCATCAACATAAGTGTTAATATCTGTCTGAATTCCGGTGAGCTCAGACTGTTCATCAGCCGTAAAGTTAAATGCAGGCCAGATTTTATCTTGCGGAATGACGTAAGGTTCTGCCTTTTGAGCATTTTCCACAGACGTTGGTAATCCTTCTGCTCCTTTAAAATACTTCTGTTTTACAAAACCAGGGTAGTATCCGCCTGGCCAAATGAGTGACTGTCCTACAGCTTGGTCCAGACTAAGTCCATCTGGATTGTTCTTGATAGCGTCCACATAATCGACATTGCCATCAGCATCTTCCTCATACGTGTCATCTTTCCACCCCATGAAGAACATTCGAATGCCTTCATCACTGTAGAAGTAATCCATCCAACGGACCATTACTTCTGGATTTGTAGCTTTATCGGTCAGGACAAACATCCCGATATTACCAAGCGGCGAACCAAGCGCACTATACATTTGATCTCCGTGCGGGCCCTTAAGGACTGGCAATCCCACATAACCTTTTTGGTTATAAATAGCGATCGGATCTACACTATCAATAACACCAAGTAGCCCCTCCACCCCTTTAGCATCAATCTCCGTGCTCTTTACAGACATAATGTCCTGTTCCAGCAAGCCATCCTTGTACAGTTTACTTACATACTGAAGAAGCTCTTTATAACGTGGATCAGAAGGAATAAAGCGAACTTTTCCACTAGCTGGATCCGTATCGACATTCACATTTGATGTTCCATTGTAATTGAGACCGAATGAGCCACGTAAATAATTAACAATGCCAGCTGTTCCAGTTCCACCCCAAGCGTACTCATCCTTTTGGCCATTTCCATTCGGGTCATTTTCTTTGAATGCCTTCAGCATGTTATAGAACTCATCTAATGTCTGTGGTTCTGAAAGGCCTAGTTTTGTGAGCCATTCAGACTTCACCCAAGGTGTTCCATAGAATACCGATTTGAATTCCGGATCATAAAGCGTAGGGAGTCCATAAATATTACCGTCTGGCATCGTAATCCCTTTTTCAATGATAGGATACTTCTCCATCAGCGCTTTAAAGTTAGGTGCATATTTATCAATTAGGTCATTCAGTGGAATGAACGCTCCTTGTTTCCCATACTTCAATAAATCAGCTCTTGGAAATGCAGAAGCATAGAACAGCTCAGGATAATCACCACCGGCAAGTAGTAGATTACGCTTCTCTGCCAACGTGTCTGTCTTTACTGTGTCCCACTCCACATGGACATTCGTCATTTTCTCATATTCCTGCCAAAGCTTAATATTGTTCCAGTCCGCGTTAGCGAAAAACTTCCCAGCAAAACCTTTGACTGTAATTTTGTCATTCACAATTGGAAACCCTGTCTCATTCAACTTGCTTCCGGCTTCTCCTGATGGATCTGATTTTCCCTCCGAGCCCTTCGAACTGCATCCGGCAACTAGTGATACCGACAAAACACAGGTCAAAAGAAGACTCCCCCATTGTTTCAGCTTCATCCGATTTCCTCCCCTTTTCATGTTCACTTTATCCACGCAAGGAATTATCCTTTGATGGCTCCGATCATGACACCTTTGACAAAATACCGCTGTAAGAACGGATAGAGCACCAGTACTGGGATATTCGCCACAACGAGTACCGCATACTTAATCCCCTCCACTTCCCTTTGCTGCTTAATCGCCGATTCCGTTGACATCTTGACCATGTCACTCGTTTGTCCTTGAATCAAAATTTCGCGAAGGATCAGCTGAAGTGGAAACTTCTCTTTGTCTGACAGATATAGCAATGCGTTGAAAAATGCATTCCAATGACCAACTGCATAGAACAATATGGTCACCGCAATAATGGGCATAGATAACGGCAGAATCATTCGGGTCAAAATTTTAATATTAGAGCAGCCATCGATGGTCGCCGCTTCCTGAAGCTCACCTGGAATGGATTGCTGGAAAAATGTTCTCATAATGATAATATTCCAGATCGATACTGCATTCGGAATAATCATGACCCAGAGCGTATTCAACATGCCTAGGTTCTTGATTAGCAAATACGTCGGAATCAGGCCACCGCTGAAGAACATGGTGAATACCAGAAGAGCCATAATGGCATTTCGTCCAACAAAATCTTTACGGGACAACGGATAGGCCGCTAGGATTGTCATTACGAGGTTAATAAACGTGCCTAGTGTGGTGTATATCAGTGTGTTCGTAAATCCATTAATGATGTCCTTGTTCTGAAAAATCTTTACGTAAGAGTTAAAATTCACTCCCTTAGGCCAAAGCAACATTTCACCTCGGAGAACCGCCTGCGGATCGCTAAATGAAGCACTGAGCACAAAGAGTAGTGGGTACATGACAACAATAGTGACCAAAATCAGAATAAAGTAGTTAATCATACTAAAAATACGATCGCCTCTAGATTCTATTTGCATGATTCAAGCTCCCCCTCCCTACCAAAGACTCGTCTCACTTACGCGCTTCGAAATAAAGTTCACAACAACCAATAAGATAAAATTAATTACGGAATTAAAAAGTCCAATGGCTGCCGAAAAGCTGTATTCAGCATTCTGGATCCCCATTCTATAAACATAGGTCGCAATAATGTCGGAACTCTCCATATTCAGATTGTTCTGCATAAGGAGTACTTTCTCGAAGCCAACGCCCATGATGCTGCCCATGTTCAAAATTAAAAGGATAATAATCGTTGGCATAATGCCTGGTATGTTAATATGCCAGATGCGTTGAAGCCTTGTCGCACCGTCTACCCTTGCTGCCTCATGGAGTTGATTATCGATACCGGCAAGGGCGGCTAGATAGATGATAGAACTCCACCCCATCGTCTGCCATACATCGGATAGAACGTATAGAGATTTAAACCACGAAGGCTCAGTCATAAAATTGATCGGCGTACCTCCGAACATTTCAATGAAATGATTGATCATCCCATAGCGAGGTGATAAAAAAATCATCATCATTCCCACTACCACAACCGTGGACAGGAAATGCGGGGCGTAAGTGATCGTCTGTACGAATTTTTTAAATCTTTCATTACGAACCTCATTCATGAGCAAGGCCAGAATAATCGGAATTGGGAAACCTAGAGCAAGGCTGTATACGCCGATCCCAAGTGTATTCTTGATTAGACGCCAGAAATAAAAACTGTTAAAGAACCGCTCAAAGTGCTCAAATCCAACCCAGGGACTGCCCCAAACCCCTTTCGTTGCTATGAAATCCTTGAATGCAATCTGAATTCCATACATCGGAACGTACTGAAACAGAATGTAATAAGCAATGACGGGAGATATAAGTAAATACAGCTGCCAATTACGTAAAACTCGATTCCAATTAAAGCGCTTACGTTTCGTTTCAGGTGCCGCATTCACTGCGGTCTGTGCGGTTGTATTAGCCAATGAGCATCACCCCAGTAGGAATTAGTTGACTTTAACTAAGCCGACAGATGTCATGCTGAGTATCTATGAATGAGGTCATCCTAAGGCTTCTAACGTGAATCTTCCTTCTTCGCCGTTAATAGTCCTGATCTTTACTTGCCCCGTCCTCCTATCTTTCTCAGTTACCCGCTAGAAGCGGCGTCTCCACAAGTGAATGTCAGATATAGTTACGTCATTGTAAATATATAAATAAAACCCGAGCAAGTCGGATCATATTTCAAAATCGAAAAGTTTTGGATGAAAATCCGAAATTAATTTGGATTATTTTTGGAGTCTGATTGATATGAAGAAGATAAACAGATATAGGAATTTTTCATTCATGATGAGAAGTCTATAAAATCTACAACCCTTTCAAAACAGCAAATGTAAACGCAATCATTATTAAACAAAAAAATAAGTAATCGTAATAACCATATGCCAAATACATGAAAATATATCCAAACACTTCTTTAATTTCATTCATAATAATATAGCACTTTTGTATTGTCAAACACTTTTTTGGATTATTTTGGTGCAGACTTTACTCAGTTTTGTGCGACAAACAAAAAAGGCAACTGCCGGAATCCATACCGAGAGCTGCCGATTCAGAAGCATATTTAACTATATATGTTAAATTAATTAACGTAAAATGTCACTTTTTGTGTCTTGTGTATCTAGAGGATTCTCGGATAACAAGAGAGCACGGAAGTAATATTTTGGTTGCCACCTCATAATGTCCATCTAAGTAATCTACAATTGCCTTTGCAGCGACCTCTCCAATTTCGAACTTAGGTACTGAAACAGAGCTTAGGGGAGGTGTTGTGTAGTGGGCTACATCAATATTGTCCATTCCCATAATCGCAATATCGGTTGGTATATTCCCACCATTCTCAACAACAGCACGCATGGCCGGAATGGCAAGCATATCACTTGCACAAAAAACCGCGGTTGGCCACTCCGCTTTAGGAAGTTGATTCAGGAGCCCGGACATCAGATGGAAGCTTTGATCTACCCTCCAGCCCGTATTCATCAACCAATCTTCATGCAATTGCAGGTTTGCTTCCAGCATAGCAAATTTATAACCAACAAACCTTTCTTCGCTCTCCATCTGTTTCGAATAGGCAGGACCTCCAATATAAGCAATCCTTGTATGTCCTTGGTCAATCAAATGGCGTACTGCCTCCCGTGCAGAAAGGATACGGTCACAATCCACAACGGGTACTGTCAGTAGTTCATCATTCAAGCTAATCCCCATCATGGCAATGCCATCTTGCTGTATTAGTTCAAATAATTTCTCATCATACCAACTAATCGCAACAACCCCTTGAGCTCTCGTCTCTCTTAGCATGATTCGCATTTTATCCGGATCGCTTACTTCCTCATATGTGCGTACTATAGCAGGAGGCTGACCCAGCTTCTCCATCTTCGTATGAAATCCAGATAAAATTTTCGAGAAATATGGATGCTCCCCCATTAATGGTTGTGGAACGATACAGACGATCCGCTTGAGCGACGCGCTGTGATTTGCGTTTCTGGATGGTTCATGTAGTTTGTAACCAAGTTCAAGAGCCGCTTCACGGATTCTCCGCTTGGTTTCTTCACTGACTGGACGGCTTGTATCGTTATTAATTGCCCTTGAAACCGTTGATATAGATACTCCAACCCGTTCGGCGATATCTTTAAGCTTAGCCAATCTCATCTCCTCCTTCGCAAAGTTTGGAGCCAATTTTTCCCGCTCGTTAATTGATCATAGCATATCCCTTGTCATTTTAGGATGTAAAATGACGAATTTTCATGAGCTGGTCCTAGGATAAAGGTCTTACTTTATCTAAAGCTAAAATAGCCACTAAACACATAGAGATTCCAGTGTCTAGCGGCTATTTATAGACTCAAAGTAAAGCTAACTTATATCATTTGATAATTGACTTCTCATCCCTGTTGTACTTGTATATCATGGGTTGTATCCAGCAAGACTGCATTAATTCCGTTTAGGAAAGCTAACGCACTTGCTTTAATAATATCAGTATCCATCGCTCTTCCTGAATAGATTTTCCCTTCATATTCAATCCGAATATTAACGCGGCCAATGGCTTCTTTCCCTCTGGACATACTGTTAATTTTGTAATCTTTTAATTGGACCTCCAAGCCGACCAATGACTTAATTGCACTGTAAAGTGCATCGATCGGACCATCACCAACCATACTGTCCCTAAATGTCTCATTACCTTTCTTCAGTTTGACCGTTGCTGTCGGATACAGGTCATTGGTCACAACTTGGAAAGATTCCAGTTCATACAGATGGCTGTTCGCTTCTTCAAGTGTGCGATGTTTAGTGACTAGGTAATACACATCATGATCGTATACTTCCTTTTTCGTATCAGCAAGTTGAAGGAATTCCTCGAACAGCGCTTCGAAATCTTCACCTTCACCACTCTCGAAACCTAGTTTCTCAACCGCATTCTTGAATGCATGTCTTCCGGACCTAGCCGTCAGGATCAATTCCATACTATCAGCGCCTACATCCTCTGGTGACATAATCTCATACACCTGCTTATCCTTCAGAAGGCCATCCTGGTGAATACCCGAAGAATGCGCAAATGCGTTTTCACCTGTAATCGCCTTATTCACTTGTACATCCAGACCTGTTAAATGGGTTAGCAGTTTCGAGGTTCTCATCAGTTCCTTTAGGTGAATATTCGTACTTGCATTATAATGATTGGATCTAACACTCAATCCCATGACGACTTCCTCAAGCGAAGTGTTGCCAGCTCGCTCCCCCAAACCATTAATCGTGCATTCTACTTTCTCCGCACCGTTCTTCACTGCACTTAGTGTGTTCGCTGTTGCCAGTCCAAGATCATTATGACAATGGACACTTAGGATTACATTGTCGTTCAGATTCTTCAGGCGTTCATTAATTTTGCGAATCAATTCACCGAATTCATCTGGTACCGCGTAGCCAACCGTATCCGGTATATTAATCATTGTTGCTCCCGCTCTTACAACGGCTTCGATTGTACTCCATAAGTATTCGAAGTCAGACCTAGAAGCATCCTCTGTAGAATACTGCACATGTGGAAGTAGCGTCTTCGCATACTTTACAGCATCCACACCCATCTGAAGCACTGCATCTTTAGAGCGATTAAATTTCTTCTCAACATGAATATTTGAAGTGCCAAGCACAATATGAATTAGCGGATCCTGAGCAAGTTTAATACTTTCATATACCGCATCGATATCACCCTTAACAGCTCGTGCAAGAGCAGTAATCGAGATACGATCCCCTACGGTTCTCGCGATTTCTTGAACCGAATGAAAATCCCCTGCGGAAGATGCAGGAAAACCAGCTTCAATGATATCGACATTCAGTCGTTTCAACTGCTGCGCAAATTCTACCTTCTGGTGTACATTCAGTTTAGCGCCAGGTACTTGCTCCCCGTCTCTCAAAGTCGTATCTAATACGATAATATTGCGGTCCAATGCAATTCCTCCTTGGAAATTATAGTTGATTTATATGAAGCGGGGTTGGTTAAACCCGGAATTTAACCAACAAAAAAACCCCGCCTCTATATGCATAGAGGCGAGGTTGAACCCGCGGTACCACTCTAATTCATTTTATACAAAGTATACAAAATGATCTTCTTCGATGGCCAACACCATCTATCCCTGTAACGGTGGAATTCCGGCTAACCCTACATCATTCAGGTAGCTGTTCATAGACGAGTTCAAAGGGAACGACATTACCGTTTCTCACCAACCAACGGCTCTCTGAAAAGTCACTTCACTTTTACTATTTCTAATCAACACATTTACATATGAAACTCAAACTTGATAATATCTTAGGGAAAAACTAACAATTTGTCAATCCTCATTTTTCCATTATCCGCATATCCTCATGATATTATAACAATCCAGATCCCTTAACATTCGTAAGAAATTCTTGGAATTCAGGAATGTTCAATTGCTGTGCCGCATCTGATAATGCTGTTGCTGGGTCAGGATGAACCTCCACCATGACACCATCTGCGCCAGCGGCCAGAGCTGCCTTCGCACAAGGAGCCAAGATATCCTTACGACCTGTTGAATGTGTCACATCTACGAGTACAGGAAGGTGCGTTTCTTGTTTCAGAATCGGAACTGCAGAAATATCGAGCGTGTTTCGTGTTGCTTTTTCATAGGTCCGGATTCCACGTTCAATTAGCATAACCTGCGTATTTCCCCTTGATACAATGTACTCTGCCGCATGAACAAATTCATCGATTGTAGCTGCTAGCCCGCGTTTAAGGAGAACCGGAGTCTTCACATCCCCTGCTGCTTTTAACAGTTCAAAGTTTTGCATGTTTCTTGCACCAATTTGAATCACATCAATATAATCACATGCAAGCTCGATATGAGCAGGATCTACGATTTCACTAATGGTCTTCAAACCGAATTCAGAAGCTACCTCCTTCAGAATCTTAAGCCCCTCAATACCTAACCCTTGGAAATCATACGGGGAAGTTCTTGGCTTAAATGCTCCACCACGCATCACCGTGATCCCTGCTTGTTTAAGCGCAGCTGCAACTTGACGCACCTGCTCATAACTCTCAACGGAGCATGGTCCTGCGATCATAACTGGTGTTCCACCGCCAATGATCGTGTTCCCAAGCTGAATGAGTGTATCTTCTGGCTTCTTTTTACGACTGACAAGCAATTGCTTCTTCGTATCAACCTGTTGTAATTTAAGCGATGCTTGAAAAATCTGCTTGAACAAATGGCGGACCGTTTCATTATCGAAAGGACCTTTATTTTGCTCGATTAAGGTATCAAGCATTTTTTTCTCTCGAACCGGATCAAAATCAGGTACTCCTTGCTTTTGCTTCTCCAGTCCAATCTCTTGAGCAATACTTGCCCGTTCTGATAAGAGCTCTAACAATTGATGATTAACCGAATCGAGCTTAGATCTTAATTCCTCAAGACGTCCTTGACTCATACCGAATCTCTCCTTTTAATAGCTATTTATATACAAAAAGACCCCCCGCCCGCAAAGGGACGAGGAGTCGTGGTACCACCCTAATTAGATATGCAAAAAAAACTTAAACACATCTCACTTGAACCTTTTAACGCAAGGTTACGGGCCATCCTACTTCTTGCAATTATCATGCAAGCGTTCAAATGCCAGCTCCGGAATGAACTTCAGCGCAGAACCTTCACTCGGGAGCTCTCAGTCGGTGGCTACCCTTTCCTGTCAGGAACGTTCTATCGCTTACTCTTTCCTTCATCGCTTGTATCATCATTATTTGAATCCATTAATTAAATAGCATTGTAATACAACCCCTACCGATATTGCAAGGGCTTTGTTTAACGCTTGGTTGCTTCATGGCAGTGAAGGATGTGAGTATTACTTAAAGCTTCAACCGATAAATCGCCTTGTTATCAAGCCCACGAATCATAGGTGTCCAGGTTTCAGTTTCGGCCGTTGTATCTAGCGCATCCTCTACCATTTGCAGCTTAGCATCCATTGTGTCAATGTAATGTAAAGCTACTGCCTCAGCTGTTTGAGGCTGTACTGGACTTCCCCATTCCCCCAAATTATGATGCGATAATACCAAGTGCTGTAAACCGAGAATGAGTTCTGAATCAAGTGAAATATCGTTCTGTATCGCTGCTTCAACAATCCAATTATTAGCCAACACGATATGACCAATTAGCTTCCCGTGGTTGCTATAATCTGTAACAATTCCCATCTGAGCAATCATTTCTTCCGGCTTCGCAATATCATGCAGAATAATTCCGGCTTTTAGTAAATCCGGATTCAAGAATGGTCGCTGCTTGCATAGGAAATCCCCAAGCTCTAACATGCGAACAATGTGATAGGCAAGCCCAGCAAAATAAGCATGATGAAAAGTTTTGGCAGCGGGATAATGCATTAACTTCTCTTCTACCTTACTTACACAATGCTGTACAATCAATCGAATCTGAGGATCCGTTATATCATTCATCGTAAGTTTAATGGTATGCAATAAATCAACCGGACGTATAGGAGCAGATCTTACAAAATCCGTCAGAGATACGCCATCCTCATCTTTAGCTTTGCGGATTTTGCTAATCTTCACCTGAGCCTGATCACGATAGCTATGAACAAACCCCTGAATTTTAACCAATTGCATAGGTAAGAACGTTTCTTTATCTTGAATGGTTACGTCCCAATATTTCGCTGAGATTTGGCCACTAGAATCCGATAGCACAATATCGAAATAATCTTTAGGTGGTGTGCTGTTCGTTTGTCTAAGATTCAATTCTTTGAGTAGATAAAAGCCAACAAATTCATCTTGCACGTTAAGTTTATTAATAGGTTTCATCTGTCTCCTCCTTCGAAGTCAGTATAGCATACTGAGAGAAATAGTAGATCAGATTATGATAGATTAGATCACATTACAAAAAGCCATCAAACCATCGAACCGTTTGACGGCTTTTGATTGTACAACTATGGATAGCTGAGTCCAAACCCTTCGGGATAGTCTTCACTTATTGTTACGGGTAGTTTACCCATGGGTTTAGCCCCAAATATCACCTGAACAGCTGCCTCCCATGATACAGGGACTGGCGTCATCCAGTACCAATTATCTAATGCATATGTCGATAAATAGGCTTTCGCATTCGGATAACCGAGTATGTTACCGGGATTACCAAGTGAGACAGTAACAACCGGTTTTCCTGTTGCGATTAAAGCGTTCACAAGATCAATTTGACCTTGCGGGATCTCACGATCGGATTGTGTGAATACAATAATACGATCTGCCTGCTTAGACTGCTCAACCGCACGATTAATTGCTGGGGTACTAACATCTAAAGGCTCACCCGAAGCGGGAGCAACCTGAACAGTAAACACTTCGCCTTGGCTCGCTTTACTAACAGCTTCACCTATAAAACTGGCATAGGCCACACTTACAACTAAAGTTTTTTCTTCCGATTCAGGATCAAAAGGAAGCACATTTTCATTTTTAACTAAAGTAATCGAATCTTGTGCAATCTGTTTGGATATTCTCCAATGTTCATCATTCCCAACTACATTGGTCGCATTCTCTACGTCTACCAGACGATGATCAAATAAGTTCATTTTTATTTTATACTTGAGGATCCGCTCTACAGACTCATCAACCCGTCTTTTTTCTATCTTCCCATCTTGTAGAGCTTTATATAGCGAATCCAGTGTATCGATTTGATCGGTCGCAGATCCGTTAGCCATGATGATATCTGCTCCTGCATTTACCGCCATAACTGCTGCCTCGCCAGCTCCCCAATTCTTCGAAATAGCCTCCATTACCATCGCATCGGTAACAATCATTCCGTCGAATCCCATTTCTTCTCTTAACAATCCGGTTAGTACTTTCTTGGACAAGGTTGCAGGTAATACTGGATCAATCGATTCAATAATGATATGAGATGTCATAATGGATTCAATCCCTTGGTCAATTGCCGCTTGAAATGGCGGAAGATGCACGCGCCTAAGCTCTTCAGCACTATAAGAGACTTTAGCCAGCGTGGAATGCGTATCAAATCCTGTATCTCCATGTCCCGGGAAATGTTTAGCACTCGATATTACTCCTTCAGCTTGATAACCTTTGACCTCAGCAATCGTCATGTCCGTGACTAACTTCGTATTCTCGCCAAAAGAGCGCACTCCGATAACTGGATTATGAAGATTGGAGTTTACGTCAGCAACAGGGGAATAGCTCCAATGGAATCCCATCGCTTTTGCCTCAATAGCCGTCAGACGAGCTGCTTGTTCAGCATGTTCAACATTACGAGTCGCCCCAATCGCCATCTGTCTTGGCAGGACTGTTGCCTCTTCCGGTACTCGTTGTGCTGCACCATATTCCATATCACCTGATATAAACATCGGTATCCCTAACCTGGATTTGGTCGCCCAGGTCTGAAGTTGGTTCGTAAACTCAGCATTCTTAGCAGCACTCTGAATATGGCGATTCAAAAGAGCACTCCCCACGAAATATTCTTCGATCATTCTGCGTGAGAATTCATCTGCTTGATCCGTTGGCGTGTACATGACAAGCTGTCCGATCTTTTCCTTGTCATTCATCTGGGCTACCAATCGGCGTGCCTTTTCTTCCATAGAAATTTGATCATTCTTGAGAATTTCAGAAACCGAATCTACCTTTACATCCCTCTCTTCTTCCGTTCTATCCTCCATGTTCTTAGGGATCAGTAGGTATATAGCAACTGCTGCAATTACTACGATAGAGGTGGTAATTAAAGCGAATTTTCTCATTCCCATGGTTGCCCTCTTTTCTCATCTATTTTCACAGTAATTACCATACACGAGTGTGTTTAGGGAAACAATGTAAGAAAACAACCATTTTTTATAGTTATTCATTTGTTTCAAACCATAAAGAAACACAGCAGAACCCCGCGCTCCAGTTGGGATCCTTGCTGTGTTCCAATTGACATATTGAGAATTTTAGAATTACTGCAAAATACGAGCAGCCACCGCTGCAAGATCAGCTATATCGATTTTACCATCTTTATTGACATCTGCTTTCTTCACTTGCAGCCAATCAGGGCTATTCGTGTCTTTACCATAAGCGGCTGCCACAATTGCCAGATCACCGATTGTTATTTTTCCATCGTTATTAAGATCTGGAACAATCTCTGTGCTTTCTGTCGTAATCTTGAAACTTAGCTCTGATGATCTTGCTTCAGATTCTACACCGTCTGCATCACCAAGCAGTGCTTTTGTAATAGACACCTTGCTTGTAACATCCTTATCCGTATCCTTTGCTTTAAACGTCAGTTCCACCACTTGGGCATTGCCGGATACTGCATTCTCCATTCCTTGGCTGAATAAAATCATATGCAGCTTACCTGCGGTATTCTTAATCGGCTCCAGTATCGAAACGTTCTTAAGCAATGATTCTGCGGATACAAATTCTACTCTCTCTGTATCATAGTTCATTAGAATTTCTTGGGCCAGTGCGGGCGACTTCGTGTTGTTCAAACCATACTGAATCTTAAATGTCTCACCCGCTTTAATGATGTCAGGCCCCGTAAGAGTTGTAGAGAGTACGGACTCCGCTTCCCCAATATGAATCGTAACGGTCGCTGTTTCTGATTCCTTCTTCCCATCACTAACCTTGAATGTAAATGTATCTGTGCCAACAAATCCTGCATTTGGCGTGTAAGTAAATGTCCCCTTCTCGGTATTATCAATCACTACACTACCCTTTTCCGCTTCTTTGACGATCTGGAACGTTAATGGCTCTAGATCTTTATCACTGGCACTCATCGTTCCACGAACAGGTGTGTCTTTCGGAGTTGTTAATTCCGTGTCACTTGCAACAGGGGCATGGTTGTTTATATCCCCAGGAATGACTTCTGTGCCTTCCGGATAAGCTTCATACAACAGAACAGAGTGAGCTGGAATCGTAAAGATGTGTCGTATTCCTGCTTTGAGATGAAGATCCGTTTCTTCACTAAGCTTGTTCTCTAATCGATAATTGGCCTTAGCCCCCGGAGGTAGCATAAAGTCTGCGCTTACATCTACAGAAATCGTCTGACTGGTGCTCGAAGGATTTCGAAGCATGAGCACACCTTTCGAAGTTGAATACGAAGCGATGCCGTAAGCATCTTTCCCCGGGTCTCCACCGATAAAGTGGGAGTCTAACAACACATTATGGTTTAATTCAGCCCATGCAGAAGCTTCGGCAAGAATATCCCACATTTTATCTGTCGTGTAGTCTTCCGTAGGCCTGATATATAATTCTTGCAAGTTATAACCAGAGGCGAAATAGGACCACACCTCATCTGAGAAGTCTTTTAAGTTTACTTCTTTCGTCATATCGAGTAATGGTCCACTTTCAGTACCATTCTCATGACTAACCCAAGCTCCTTGACCAAATCTAGAATGCACGACCCCATGAACCATCAATGAATTCAGAGGATAGAACGGATTTTGTTGTAACAAATCACGACTTACTTTGTCACGGTAGTTGACCCACTGCTGCCTGATGGAGCCCGTTCCGGTCTTGCCCATATCTCCCCCACCGCGCCAGATGGAATCTACATAGAATGTGAAATACGGTGAAGCCCATGATCCAACTGTAGCGTTAATAAATACCGATGGATCATTCTCCCTCATATCTCCTGTCAGCCTCAGAAGAGCATGGAAATCTTCAATTCCTTCTGTTCGATCGAATTTGAAGTGTTTCGTACCTTCCTGTAGCTGTTTCTTCGTCACTGCATCCTTAAACACGTTATAGTAATTCGGACCACTCATTTTAAAAATCTCTTCATTACCGCTAGTTTTCGTTTCGGTCGGGTTACTCATCTTCTTCCCAACAGCAACTCTTGCAGGTAATTTCTGATAGTATCCGCCTGTAGGACTAAGCCAGAAGCCAAGACTTGCGCCATATCCCTCAGCAGCAGCCTTCATGACTGAAGCACCGTTAGGATATGTAATCGGATTAAAATCCCAGATTGTTTTGGCGGAAGTGCTGTAATCATCATATCCATCGTCAAACAGGAAGTTTTTCAATGGGGCACCTCTTTGCTGTATGAATTCCTCGCCCCAGAGTCGAATTGTTTTTAGAGATTCAGCTTCTGTCATATATGTATCAAAAATCCAGCTAAGATCATACCAAGAATTGTAGTGAAGAAAGCTGTAATGCTCATGTGCTCTTTCTCTCTCTATATAGTACTGGAAGCCCCTGAGCTTCTGATTATATGGATAGATTCCGATAACAGAACTTTGCTCAAACGACTGACCCTCTAAGGTTTCGTCTCCCCGGTCTACATATGCCTTTGCTGTATTTCCATTGATACTAACCTTAGCTACAGGTGTTTGCTGCGCGAAGAATACTTTACCTGCAAAGAATGGCGAACCATCCACCGCACCTGCTTTTTCAACCCCTGCTGCTGTGATATCTATGAGCTTGACCTTGGTCACATTCCAGTTCCCAGAAGTCGCCGTGTAAGATACATTCTGGATGATATAATTGGAGCCATCTCGTAGCGTTGCACTCCAATTTACCGTCAGCGTTTTTCCTTGATCTGTATAGGTAAAAGGTACATTTAATCGCCAGCCGTTATCACGATCAGATACCTTGGTACTGCTTGATTGGCCCGTGATTCGTGTTAATGTTGGCTCTCCTGCAGTCATATCCGTATCGAGCACATTTGTTGAACCCGAAAGCTCAAGGGAGAAGAGCTGTCCGGCCTTAACTGGATTAACATTCCCCTCGATCTTGTTCCGGAATTCCGCTAGGGTCAGATCATTCTCCGATAACTGAAACTTAGCTGAGAGTATAGAGTTACTTAGCACATATACACCGTCTTCTGGATTTGTTCCTTTTGCCGTTCCAGGATCAGGCCCCATAAACCTTGAACCTACAGTAACAGGCGCTAGTGTGGTACCGCTAAAAGGTTCACTCCATTCACTAGTTCCAATAGCATTCTTGGATCGAACTCGGTAAGTATGTGTGGTTTCCTGAGATAACCCGCTATGCCCAAAAGGCATATTGACACCCGATATCACACTACCATCAACCTCAATATCATACCCTGAAGCTCCTTCAGGTATATTCCAGGCTGCATTGATTCGAGAAGTCCCCATCGGATAAGCATAACCCGTCGGTACAGCTGGAGCCTCAGTAGGTGGAGCTTCCACTCCCATCACTTCAACTTCAACAAAATGGTTGTTCGCGTTCGCCGTGCTTCCACCTGAATAAACTCTTACATATCTCGCATTGGTCTCATTAAAGGTAATACTTTTCCCTGCACTTGTCTCTACATATTCTGCATCTGTTCCGGTACCAAACCCTGCACTATTATTCGTGTCATTGCTAAAGACTGTCTTAACTTCGCCAGTGAAATCAGAGGTATTCGACAACCTGATGATTAGATCGCGATATGTCCTCTTGTCATTCCAGTAACGCCAAATATTCACCTCTGAGATATCATAACTTTTACCTAGGTCAAACTGAATCCACTGTAAACCACTTCCATTCGGATAATCTTCAGAGTAGGCATTCGTATTGTCCTTAACCCCATCATTAATAACTCCCATGTTAGAAAATGCCACACTGCTAGTCATCTTCTTACCTAGCGCTACATTCTTAATCGGAGTATCCGTTGATAGATTGGTTGAATCGGCATTACTTACCTGAGCATAAGCCCCAAATGATGTTAAAACCATAAGTAATGTCATGAGAATTGCAAGATATTGTTTTTGTGTTTTTCTACATGAGGTGTACATTAATTGCCCCCTTTTCTAATGGTTGATATCTAACTCATTATGTATGCGTATTCACATTTAGTTGATTTCATGACTTCACTGCTAGATATGCAATATCTATAGCCTGAGATGTCAGATCGTAATTACACAATAATTAGAATGATATAGATTTTTATCCATTTAATAGAATAATTTTAAGGTGGCTAAAGCGTTACCTCCTTCTTTTTTTATTTGTAGTTATGTCTTCACTAAACTTCTCTTCGCACGTGTTACGATCCGCTTGGTCTCCTTCGCATCTGACTCACTCAGCCATATATCGCATGTACGAATTACCCACTCAGGGTTAGATTTGCTAGCATCGTTCAGCCAATTACTAACGGAATCTTGGACATATTTTGTTGAATCAGACTTCACAACTTCCAAGAGGGGGAGTGCGATGGCTGGGTTTTCTTTTAATGCAGGGATATGTTTAGCCCACACCCCTTGCGGTCGTGTTAATTCGATAGCAAACCTTCGAATATTCGCATCTTCATCACGTACCCAATCAGCTAAAAATCCAATAACTTCATGCAAATCTCGGGTACAGGATTCCCTTACAGCCATCCATGAAATTTCACGCACACCAAAATGAGAATCTGCAGCGAATGGACGAATACTTGCGAGCTTTTCAAGTGTACTCAAGCTCTCATCCTCTCCTATGATATACGCAGCCCAGCAGCGTACGCTATCAGAGCGATGCTCACTTAACGTATTGAAAATTCGGGACTGCTCTGTCTTCGTAACAGAATCCAGTAATGTGTGCCATTCGCGTGCAATTGCAGGAATAATCTTCATCGCTTTAGTCTTATCCCGGAAATCATTCAGCCTTTGGATGATCTCAGTAGACACTCTCTCAAACCCCAAATCGTTCAGAACATGTTGCAGAAGTACGATATGGTTCACAGCAAGCCACTCTGTTAAATTAATCGACTGTAGTTGTCCCTTCTGGAGTCGTTCTACAACTTCATTTGGAATATCTGATATTTTACGAGCTCCTTTTCGTTGTAAAATATCACTTGAAATCTGCTTTCCTTGTTCATCATCCATAGCAATAGCAGTCCTCCTTCCACATAAGGGCATTCGCCTTTATGATACGGACCTCTCGCATTAATTAGATGTAATGCAGTTTACATCTTTATAAGAAATTTCTCTTCTGAATCTTTTCACGGTTGATATAAATCGTTCTAAATCCCGTCTTAATTAATCCCCCCTTAACCAGCTCTTGCAACGCAACAGTCACAGCCTCTCTACTCGCCCCGATCATATGTGCAATATCTTGGTGGGAAAGTGGGACATCTATTTGGTGAAACGGATCATCACTTTCATCCCTTCTAACGACATGTTGAGCAGATAATTCCATAAGCACGCACAAAATTTTATCATGCAAATTACCAATAGCTAAATTCTGTGTGAGCAGGCTCATGCTGTTAATGCGATTACTCAACACTTGGATTAATGCCATCACAAATCTAGGACGATGCATGATAAATTGTTCAAATCTTGTGTGATCAATACGACAAATATGACTTTCTTCAATTGTTTCAATATAATGTTCCTTCGTTCCAAATGAAATCATATTCAACTCACCAAATACATTTCCTTCATTAAGGACATCAGACGTAAACTGCTTGCCATCTGAATTCAATCTATATAAGCGCACCCTTCCTTTTTTCACAAAATAAAGCCCCGGAGTAAATGTTTCCGGTGTCTGAATGAAAGTGTTCCTCGGGATTACGGTAATTCGAGTCAATTGTTCCATTTCAATAAGGTCTTCCGTCTCCAGCGAATGGAGCAGATTGAACTGAGATAAGTAATGAATATTATTCATGCTCCCTCCTGCTCGTTGTTAATCATGAAATTACAACACGTAAGAACTGGATACCTCAAATCATTCCTCAGCGTTTACATCGTTAAATACATAGGACTTATCACCTCCTCAAGCTCCAATATTCTCACTGTTCTGGATTAAAACATTGTTGATCTTAGAGGCCAACGATATAATAGCAAAGTGAACGTCGTGAAGAACACGCCGCTTCTATACAATGATCATCCTGATTAATTAGGGTGCAATTGTA
This sequence comes from Paenibacillus sp. FW507-14B1B, assembly GCF_058781425.1. Lineage (NCBI taxonomy): Bacteria > Bacillati > Bacillota > Bacilli > Caryophanales > Paenibacillaceae > Paenibacillus > Paenibacillus sp. FW507-14B1B. The sequence goes on from NZ_JBYSWS010000002.1 coordinate 823,134, forward strand.
TAGGGGCGGCTTTTGTTTTATCTAGGTCAAAAAATTCATTGTAACAAAGGGGACTAGAAATCATGATTGGATTTGAACAACAATATGAACAGTGGTTACAGGAAAACTTGAATCACGAGACAAATCCCAGAAGGCGCGAACTACTATCTAAGGGACTGGGCCATGGAACGGTAGAATTCCTGAGATCCGTATGGTTTCCTGCTGTCGGAAACTTGAGGCACCTACTTCCTGAGTGGGAGGTTCGTGATTTCGGTAATGGGTATCGTTATCTCGACCTCGCATATATGCCTGCCGGTGCAAACGGTGGTATAGAAATTCAAGGCTATGGGTCTCATGCTAGAGATCTAGATGTGAGAAGATTTAAAGACTTATGCCGCCGACATTGCTTGTTATCGCTTGATGGATGGACGTTTCTTCCGATTGCCTATCCCTCTATCGTCGATGAGCCCAAACAGTGCCAACAATTGGTCCTTTCGTTTATTGGAAAGTTCATAGCATCTGACGTTGCTGCCTCATTGTCTTGGCTAGAAGCTGAAACGGTCCGTTTCGCACGCCGCTTATTGCGTCCGATAACCCCTTTGGAACTCGCTAGCCATCTACGCGTGAGTGACCGACAAACTAGACGTATCCTGCATAAACTAGTTCATCTAAATATACTCGATATCGCAAGCGGTCATCAGCGTGCTCGTTCTTATAAGCTGCGATTGTAAGTGTGTACCGTTGCGCAGAAACGATAAAACGATAGAGTAACATGTAAACATGCATCATAGCGGACAGAGATTCCGTTATTTGCTCAGATCAAGCTAAATTTCATCAATTCATCGGTAATAACGGATTTCCTGTCCGCTTACATCGTCAAATTCATAAAAACGGCAAAATAGCGGAACGTCAGTCCGCAAACCACAAAAAATGAGTCGATAGAGCGTCCCAAAGCATTAGGCTAAGGCTAAGGCCAAGGCCAAGTTCAAGTTCAAGTTCAAGGTCAAGGTCAAGACCAAGGACAAAGGCATCATGAACGTTCATTCATCACATATCAAAAGTGCCTGTCGGATCGTCTCATCGACAATATCCTCAGCAGATTGTTCAGAGGTTAGTAATCTTGTGCCTTGTCCCGCCCATAATGACATATAGTCTGGATTACTTTGGCGGTTAGCCTCGTTTCTTATATCGCGAGTCACCGTATTCTGTGTTGGAAAAGGAAGTGGCTCCACCCCGCTTGCATCCCATTCCCGAATAAAACCATTTTGTATTCCTCTAGCAGGTCGGCCTGAGAACCCCTTTGTTAGGACTGTGCTCTCTTCCGTGCTGTTCAGCAGCGCTTGCTTATAAGCATCATGCGCGCCCGATTCAATCGCTGTCAGAAATCGCGTTCCCATCTGAACGCCTTGTGCCCCTAGAACCAGTGAGGCAACAAGCCCTCGACCATCCATAATCCCTCCCGCAGCAATAACAGGAATCTTAACCTGATCCACAATTTGCGGAACCAATGCAAACGTACCGATGTTGGCTCCCATCCTGTGCTCTGTAATATCAAACGTTCCTCGGTGCCCGCCCGCTTCGCTACCTTGGGCAACAATTGCATCACAGCCTGCTTGCTCCGCCAAAAGAGCCTCACGTACTGTTGTTACCATCGTAACAACAAGAAGTTTAGCCTTCTTAGCTTCCCGCATGAAAGGCTCAGGAAGTATACCAAATGCCGTGCTGATGACAGGCACCTGTTCTTCGAGCAGCACCGTTATCTGCTCCTCAAATAGATTAGCGGTTGCCACATCCTCCCCAACCACACTCGCCATTCCAAGCTTCCTACGCATAGGGTTTAACGCTCGCTGCACTTCTCTAATTCTTTCATTGTTATCCGAATCCCTAGATGCAAAGAGATTAACTGCAAAAGGTTTATCGGTTAGCTTACGAATCTCTAGGATAGCTTTTCGAATGGCAGTAGGCTCCATATACGCTGCACCCAGCGTTCCAAGTCCACCTGCATTCGACACAGCAGCAACTAACTCTACAGTCGTCGTCCCCCCCGCCATTCCTGCTAAAAACAGTGGATAGCGAATATTGAACATAGCGCAAAGTTCGGTCTTAAGTTGAATAGTCATGACTACCTCCTTGTATTGTTATAAAACAATTGATCTGAATGATGTTGTATTCAATATAACGCATCCAAATACTGTTCTCCATAAAGTTTATCAGGCTGAAACTGATTTTCATCGCAGTATTAATCTGAAAATTTCAAATAAAACAAATGGACCCTGTCATTAGAGACGTAGTCCATTTGTTTTTGGGGAACGTTTCACGTATATCATCTTAACGATCGTACAAATCCCGATCTCCACGAAGGATAAAGTGGTACCCAGCCATACTTGCTGCGTGCTTTTACATTCGATGCGCCCCGCTGCCATCTATTACTTCCCGGTTGATAATCTGGAATAGGAGCTTGCAGAAGATCCGCATAAACCGGTAGCCACTGTGTACCTGGAACCGGTTCATCATCGGTAATGTTAACTGGACCCGTCGGCCAATTCAGCGCTAACATCGCTGCATGCGCCGCATCCTCTACATGAAGGAGAGACAGGATATCATCGGTTGCAGGAAGCTTACGATTCACCACTTGTTCCGCTACCGAACCTTTGAAATCGTACCATGTACCGGGTCCGTAAAGCATTCCGTAACGCAGAATCACATGATTCGGGATCTCAGCAACCGCTCCTTCCAATGTCGCGATACCATCAATAGTCATCTTACGTGGCATAGGAGCGTGAATATCTAAAGGAGCACTTTCGGTAGCCGGGTGATCGCCTGCTTCATATGCCCAAGCAATGCTTTGAGCGATCATTCGCTTTACACCTGCAGCGTGAGCAGCATCTACCAAATTCCGCGTCCCCTCTATTCTAATCCTTGCGTTGTCCGCCAAGTCCCACTGACTTAATGAAGTAAGCTGATGAATGATCACATCCGGCCTTACTTCTCCGACCCCTGAAAGAACCCCTTCTCGATCAAATGCATCAACCACAATCGCCTTAGCACCTAAACCTTCTATAAAAGATATTCGTTCCGGGCTATGCGTCATTCCAATGACTTCATGACCAGCCTTTACTAACTTCGGAAGCAACAACCTTCCAATCACTCCTGTGGAACCCGCTACGAATATTTTCATAGTAGACTACCTCCATATCATTAATCATGAAAGAATTAGGGCGTAGAAACACGGCAAACTTATGAATCATATATATTTCCATTTGATATTAAAGAACTCCTGTTTTATTAGCTAATCTAAGAATACTGGCATCTTTAGATTATGACACAAAAAAACCGCCAACACGTCGGTGTGTTAGCGGTTTTCATGATTGATGCTATCTTAATTCTCTGTCTCCTAAGACATCTTCACCAAGCTGTAATTCTTCTTGCCTTTGCGGATGATGATAAAGCGGCCACCAATGGCTTCGTTAGCTGTCACTTCAAAGCCCACATCGGTAACGCGCTCACCATTCATTGAAATCGCACCTTTGGTAATATCCTCACGAGCTTGACGCTTGGATGGTTCAATGCCTAAATCTACAAGCCAGTCCACAATATTCTTCGATTCTTGTGTAGCTTCGAAAGTCGGCATTTCTTTAAAGCCTTGCTCGATTTCATCTGCCGTAAGGGACTTAATATCTCCGCTGAACAAAGCTGCTGTAATACGTTTTGCCTGTTCCAGCATTTCTTCCCCATGCACGAATCTCGTCATTTCCTCAGCTAATGTTTTTTGAGCTTCACGTTTATGCGGCTCAGTCTCCACCTTCTCAGCGAGCTCATCAATTTGTTCTTTGGACAAGAATGTGAAGTACTTCAAGTATTTAACAACATCACGGTCATCTGTGTTCGCCCAGAACTGGTAGAATTCGAATGGCGTCGTCTTCTTCGGATCAAGCCAAATCGCTCCGCCGGCTGTTTTACCGAACTTCGTTCCGTCAGCTTTCAGCATAAGCGGAATCGTAAGACCGAAAGCTTTCGCTTCAGAGCCTTCTTTTTTGCGGATCAGATCCAGACCGCTTGTAATGTTCCCCCACTGATCAGAACCACCGATTTGCAGCTGCACATCTTCATTTTGGTACAGATGCAAGTAATCTAGGGATTGCAGGATTTGGTATGAGAATTCGGTAAACGAAATACCGCTATCCAGCCTGCTCGCTACTACATCCTTAGCAAGCATTGAGTTGAGGTTAAAGTTCTTACCATAGTCACGCAAGAATTCGATCACATTGATTTTGTGCGTCCAGTCATAGTTATTCACCATACGGATTTGATTGTCGCCTTCTGTAACGAAGAGCTTTTTCATTTGCTCAGTCAAGGCATCTACATTTGCTTGAACTTGCTCCAGCGTTTGCAATGAGCGTTCAGCGGAACGACCACTTGGGTCCCCAATCGTACCGGTTGCGCCTCCAATCAGAATGACAGGACGATGGCCCGCAAGCTGGAAACGTTTCAGCACCATGAATGGAATCAAGTGACCAATATGCATACTGTCACCTGTTGGATCTACACCACAATACAAGGAAACTGCCTTCTGATTCGTTAACTCTCGAAGTCCTTCTGCATCCGTCTGTTGATTAATGGCATCGCGCCATTCCAGTTCATCGATAATATTCATTGCCATTCACTCCCTCAATGTTATCCAAATTCTTATTACGAAATATCATGTCACGGTAAACAAAAAAGTCCCTATGTCTATTGTAGACATAGGGACGATTGGACAACCGTGTTACCACCCAGATTGCATAAATGGTCGCTACACTTGAACATACGCCATTCATACCGCTCTTAAGGCGAGTTATCGTTCGCCATTTCCGCTCGGCATTACCCGAGATACTCCAGAGTGTAATTCACGAACTTAGTGTGTACCGGGTCTCATCAACCCCCGGCTTTCTTGGAACAGGGACTAAGCTGCTACTGGGCTCTTTCAACGTATATCGCATATAAGATTACAGACAGTATAGTGAAATCATTTTTCATTGTCAACCGTCCCCTTAATAAACTCTTCAAACTAGGCGTTGACCATTTCTGATTCCAGGTTACTCTCCATCCAAGAACAACCTTCGTTTTTTGGCCGGGAGGCGTATATCCACTGAAGTGCCAATCCCCACCCTACTGAAAATGGAAACACCGTACTGTTCACCATACTGAAGATGAACACGTTGATGAATATTACGGATACCAAATCCGGTCTCACTAACCTCAGAAGTGTTCAGTAGTTCGTTGATACTTGCCTGACTCACACCCATACCGTCGTCAATGACTCGATAGAGAATCTCATCCTTTTCGATTCGTGCAACAATTCGAATATGGATATGATCAGCACCACTCCAGGCATGTTTAAGGGCATTCTCAACGAAAGGCTGGAGGATCAACTTGATTGTCTCATATTTCCACACTTCTACATCAATATCATAGGTTACTCCAAGTCTATTCCCATACTTCACCTTTTGGATATCCAGATAGGCGTTAACCTGTTCAATCTCGGACGAAACAGGAATAAACATCCTTCCTGAGTTAAGGGTTAGGCGATAAAACTTTGCCAGCTCTACGACCATTTTTCTCAGCTTCTCATTCTCTCCGAACTTCGCCAACTGATTAATAGACGAAAGCGTATTGTATAGAAAATGCGGATTAATTTGCGTCTGGAGCATTTCAAGTTCTGCTTCTTTTTTCGCAAGTTCCGTTAAATATACCTTTTCTATCAACATTTCGAAATCCTCGCCCATTTCATTCAGTGCCGTTGCAATTTGCGAAAATTCATCTTTCCCTTTATAAGTTATACGTCGCCGCAAATCCCCTTCCCTAAATGCGTTAAGAATCGAAACAAATTTCATCATACGCTTAGAGAAATAACGAGATATGTATATACCTAGACTGGTAAATAACACGAAGCATATAATACACACACCAATAATGAAGGCCCTAACACGCTCAGCCTCTTGCTTAATAATCGTCAGTGGAACATGAGCAACAATGGTCCAGTCGTCCTTGGGCATATACTCTTTCAGTGTTAAAAATTCATCCGCAGGGTAGTTGTCCTGGAGTGAGTTTACTGTATGCACATTCGATTTATCACCTTGAAACGATGATGAAGGAATCTCTTCTGAAGCATAAATGATTTGCCCTGCTCGATTCTGAACATAGAGCTTCGCTCCCTTACCAAGCTTCCGATAATCAACGCTTTGGAATAACTCATTTTTACTTACACTGAACCTCATAATGCCTTGTTCCCATAGGTCTGCAGATTCTTGTAAATCGATGATTCGGCGAATCATAGATATACGCTTACTGTCTTTGTCCTCCTCTACTTCCATCCACTTTTTTGTAATCCCATATTCCTCTTTCGAAAGTAAGTTATACCAATCTTTATCTTGAATCCGATCCATTTGATAAATATTATACGTCTGTTGATCTTCATAGCGGGAATCCGGTTTATAGGTATAATAGATCTCTGACATTGTGTCATTGTTGGTATATAGAAACAATCGCAGATTAATCCCGATGGATTTAGAGACACTATCCAGCTTAGGGAAAAGCTCTTTTTTAAGACGTGAATATTCCTCATTACTATTCGTTGTCTTCCGTTTCAATTTCTCAACAAAATATTCATCATCATAGATCGTCGAGGAGATCCGCCAAATATCCTCTGTTTTATATGAGACATTGTCTCGAATCTGAATTAATGTGCTTTGAATATTCGCGCTTGTCTGATCCCGCATAGAGGAGTCGTACATAGAGTGGGAGACATATCCGTTAACCGTCACCAGAATAATTATAAAAATAAGATAGGACATCATGAGCTTATACCCTATAGGTATGTAGCCACGTCGGTTTCTGCTCCCTAACACCAATTTCGTTTTCATCATCCCGACCTACTGTACTTTCTTTCGATACTCGAGAGGTGTCATGCCGAACTTTTCTTTGAATTGTCTACTGAAATATGGCAAGTGGCGATAGCCGATCTTATCTGATATTTCATATATTTTCATTCCTGGCATTTTCAGAAGCTCACAAGCCCTCTCCATACGCATCTGGACTAATAACTCGTTGAATGTATATCCTGACTTCTCACGAACTAGATATCCAAAATAACTTGGAGAGAATGAAAACTGCTGGGCAATATCCTTAATTGTAATGTTCTCACTCATCCGTTCTTTGATCGTCTTGATCACGTTACGTATAAACGGACTATCATTTGTATTATGCTTGTAATGAAGTTTCTCTGAAATTTCAAATACGCGATAAAGCAACCATCGCCGTATATCACTAATCGTCTCAAATTGTAACAAGATATCTAACTTACGAATATCAATATCCAGAAGCTCGAAAAGATCCTCGTTTATTGTGCTCAGATATTGATCCAGCTTCCAAATGAAATAACTGGTCAGATTTTGTACGGTGTATTTGGAACGCAGACTTGTTACGGAGCGAAACATTTTCTCTAGTTCATCATAGATTTGGACAAGTTCATAATCTTTAACCGCTTTCATTAATGCGTTCATATGGGCATCAAGCATACGGAAATCAAGCATTACCGGTTCTACACTAATATCTTCATAATTAATTACACCACCCTTACCAAGAAACATTTTCCCTTCAACCGCTTGAATTGCTTGTACGTATGATTCATAGAGTTGAACTGACGAATGTACAGGAGAGCCGAGTCCTGTAGTCACTGAAACAGAGACTCTTCTCTGCGCTGAATCAAGTATTCGGGTTATTGTATCTCGTATTCCTTCGGCTTCAAGAAGCAAGGCAACTCGGTGAGGACTCAGCTTACAATAAGGAACATGACCACCTCGATTCGTGGCTTCATGAAGCTGCTTCATAAAAAGTCTAGAGCCTTCCAGATTCGATTGATTTCTGTCACTGATCCGTGATACGAGATCGAGCTCCATTACCGCTACTCGAACAGGCCATTTCAATCGATGCAAGTCATGGGTTCTCATCAACTTATCCATAAACTCTCGATCTAGCGTATCTTCTCCTTCGAATAATCGAAGCAACATATCGCTTTTCGCTATTGGAATCAAATCCTGATATGCTTCTTCTACTTCCTTAAGCTTAAGCTCTTCATCTAAGTCTCTTTTCACTTTCATAAGTGAAGCGATCAATTCGCTATCTTCCATCGGTTTAAGCACATAGCTATATGCTTTTAAAGAAAGCGCTTGCTGAACATAGCTGAATTCCTGATATCCACTCACAAATATAATTCTTATTTTAGGCTTACGCTGTAGAGCGATTCGTGCAAGTTCCAAGCCAGACATATAAGGCATATTTACATCACTTACGAGAATATCAATGGAATGCTGCTCCAATACCTCACAAGCTGACAAAGCGTTATTCACACACCCCTTCACTTCCATACCTAATTCAGACCAAGGAATAAATCTCTTCATTCCTTCCAAATCTAGCTCTTCATCATCTACCAACAGCACATTATACATAGCCTCTTCCCCCCATGATCCATGCTAAATGTTCCCCTGTTATATCTTGTTCAGCACCTCCAAGTTGTCTGCCACATCCTCATTGGACTGTCAAAATTAATTTGTAAAATTATAACAAGATTTAAATTAGTTTACACTATTATATTTTCATGGACTTTCATTTCCTCCCATCTACTTAAAGTTAGGGTCATGTGTGGTCATCGGCACTAACCTTAAGTAAATGGAGAGAATCCAACCCAAGGGAGCATGATTTCGCACGCTCCACTTGGGATGGATCCTATAACTCATATTACAATTATTCCATGCCAAGCAATTCTTTATTTTTGAGCCATTGCTCCGTACGCCATTCAAGCAACTCATTGTAACCAAGTGCAACAGCGTCTGCTTCCGCTTTATCCAGAATTTTGTCGACATCTTCATCACTCTTCGCTGTTCCAGAAGCAGATAATGCTTGTTGATAAACATCAATAATATTTACACTAACATCTGCAAGTTCTGTACCCGCATCTGGTGTCAAGTTCGTTCCTAGAGCTGTGTGATTATTATGCGTCTTCCATGTAATGGACTCTTGATAACGCGTACTCCACCCTTTTTTCTCAAAAGGTTTATCCGATTCATATTTCACTTTAACCGGATCGATATAACCTGCGTTCGCTGTAATAATTACTCGGTCATTACCTGATTCAAACTCTGAAACTTTAACCGCATCGTAGGCATCCGTAAAGATCGGTTGATCGTTCTCATCTAGACCGTCCCAATACAAGCCCTCAGGTCCATAATACGTCGTAGCCATACCTTCTGGCCCGGTCATCCAATCCAAGAATGCGAAGATTTTCTCCGGCTCTTTAGCAGCAGTCGTAATGACAGTGACGTTCCAGCCTAATTCGTCATAACTGCCTGGGAATACTTTGTTTTTATCCAATCCTGCCTTGTGGAATGGCCATGTCACGAAATAACCTGCATCCGGATCCTCTTTAGATAGACTCGCATCGGCTCGGGATGAAACAGCCATTGGACTCGCGCCAGCAAAGATAGCTACCTTACCCGTCATTACTCTTGCGTGAACCTGCTCCCGTGTTGTTGTAAACATATCCTGATTAATCAGCTTTTCACGATAAAGTTTGGAGACAAATTTCTGAGATTCACGGAATGTTGGATCAGTAAACAGGGATACCAGCTTATTGTTGTCGTAGTCAATAACGGCCAGTGTGTTCGAGTTAAGCGACCTGTAATAAGCGTTTTCTTGGTGGCCCGTATAGAGCATACCAATGCCTTGAGCATCTAGGGCACGTTCGGGGTCAAAAGGAACAACCTCGTCACCATACTTTTCTTTAACTTTCACGAGGTAGCTGTATAAGTCGTCCATCGTTTCCAAAGGTGGTGAACCTAATTCTTTGTATATCTTTTTGTTCACGACATAACCAGCACTTCCGTTAGGAATTTTGGTGTAGTAATTCGGGAATTGATACAGCTTACCATCTGATGAACGAAGCAAGTCGGCAGCGTCCGAACTCAACCATTTTTTTAGGTTAGGGTACTTTTCCATATAATCGTCTAAGGCAACAAGCTTGCCTGCTTTGATAAGCTTTAGAAAATCTCGATGGTTTCGATCTCCATACATGAGATCAGGAAGCTTATTGTCCGCCATCATGGTAGCCACTAGCTGATCATTGTTCCCACTAGCAAGGATTGGTGTAATATTCACTTTCTTGTTTTCCTTTAAGTATTTCCAGAGAGGAACGTCCTCCATCTTCTCCGGGAAGTCCTGCCAACTATAATGGGTAAATGCCGAGAAGTTTAACTCACTCGATCCAAATTCCCAAATATCCGCGGGCTTTTCACTTGATGGTTCCTTGTCTGTATTTGAGGTGTTTGTTTTAGAAGAATTCTTGTCAGTCTCTGGCGGACTTGCCGATTGGGTGCAACCTGCAAGTACAGTCGTCAGAAGGAATAGTGCTGTAATCATCAATAGTAGTGCTTTTCTTTTTTTCACTCCTTTATTTCCCCTCTCCATTAATTTAATTTATGTCCAAAGCGACACTGCGCCTCAAACCGTAGGATACGTACTACTCTTTCAATGAACCCACCATAACGCCATTAACAAAATATTTTTGAACAAATGGATACACCGCAATGATCGGTAACGAGACAACCATAATGGTCGCGCTTATGAGTGACTTGGAAGTGATATTCCTCTTGTCCAACCTTTCCTGTGCCAAACTGTCAGCCCCGATCGCCTCATTAAGCAGATTGGCATTCAATATCCGCCGTAGTATCGTCTGAATCGGCATTAAGTCATGGTTCGTTATATAGATTGTCGGGACAAACCAGTCATTCCAGTGTGAAATAGCAGTGAATAATCCTAGTGTAGCTATAACAGGCCCCGAAAGGGGGAGCACGATTCTAAAGAAAACACCCCAGTTGCTGCATCCATCAATCTGAGCGGACTCTTCAAGCCCATTGGGTAAACTTTTAAAAAATGTACGAAAAACAATCATATTCCACACGCTGATTAATCCAGGAATAATAAATACGAGGAAATTATTCATTAGTCCTAATGATTTGATAAGAAGAAATGTAGGGATAAGACCCCCACCAAAATACAGCGTAAAGATAAAAAACACGGTGAAAAACTTCCGACCAATCAAATGTGATTTACTCATGCCATAAGCCAGTAATGATGTCATGAATATGGCAGCGATCGTACCTATCACCGTTCGAAGAATACTAATTCCGAAAGCCTGAAGTAATCGTTCATTATTAAATACGATCTCATAATTACTCCATGTAAATTCTCTAGGCCAGAACGTAACCCCACCTTTTGACGTATCCAGCCCTTCATTCAAGGAAACGACAAGCGTGTTCCAAAACGGATATAGAGCAGAGAAGGATAGTAGAATTAGGAATACGTAAATCGATACAACCATGGCGCGGTCACCATACCCCAAACGCTTGAATGCCAACGAATGTCAACTCCTCTCTTAAAAAAAATGACTCACCATAGACTATTTCCCGATCTTCTAGCCAAGTAGTTCGCTATCGTTAATAAAGTGACACTTACAACTGCACGAAACAATCCGACAGCTACACCAAAATCATATCTCTGATTCTGTAAACCTACCCGATACACATACGTATCAATAACGTCTGACACCGGTCGTAAACTCGGGTTTTGGGCCAAAATTAAGATATCTTCAAACCCTGCATTCAGTAGATTCCCCATCTGTAAGATCATAAAAATGATAATGACAGGCATGATCGTCGGAATCGTGATCAGATAAATTTGTTTAAATCGGCTCGCTCCATCAATTTCCGCGGCTTCATAAAGACTCGGATTAACCCCCGCGATCGCAGCCAGATACAGAATGGAGTTAAAACCAATATCCTTCCACACATTGGTTGTTACAAGAATCCCCCAGAAATACTCTTTCATCGAAAGAAAGTTAATGGGTTCATCAATGGCTCCAATTCCTTTCAGTAACATGTTAATGCTTCCATTTTCCGTTGACAGCAGGCTCATCACGATACTGCCTACGATAACCCAAGACATGAAGTATGGCAGATATGTAATCGTTTGGATGGTTCGCTTGAACACTCGGTTACGTACCTCATTCAACATGAGAGCTAGAATGATCGGTGCGGGAAAACCGATGATAAATTTCAATAAACTGATAGCAAGCGTATTCCTCATGATGGTTCCAAACCTCGGAGCATTAAAGAATTCCTCAAAGTGCTTAAATCCTACCCATGGATTATCAAATATCCTTGCTCCTGTAAAAATGTTATACTCCACAAACCCTGTCAGTAAGCCGTACATGGGAATGTAAGCAAATACAAAAATGAGGAGTACTCCTGGCCAGACCATTAATTGAAGATCGACCTGCTTCCACCAACGCTGCAGAAAGCTCTTCTTCATCTCTGTTCGATGTTCTGGCGGGATATTTGTATACTGTCCCCTGGTCGTTGCCTGCGACATGACCGTCCTCCCATACTAAAGTGTTATTGTTCCTTTTTTATCACCGGCGAAAGTGCTAACACTTGTTCCAATTGGAATGTTTTTCCTTAGCGTTACACCTATTGTACTTCCTTCAAATTCATGGAACGAGACCATAGGAACATGATTTTTTGCGTTTACACATTAACTTTTTTTCAGGAAATTATAAAAATTAACGATGGACGAAAATTAACCCTTAAATCTGTAATTAATGATAGAAAATTAAAAAAACACGACCCATTGGATCGTGCAGATATAACGTAAGCAGCCCTCATCCATGTTCTGAATGAGGGCTGCTAACAAATTCAAATATAGTTCCTAGTCATTTAACTTTCGTCGGTCTTACTCCACCATTTTACGAGCAACAAATCCAAGATCCACGATATCAATCTTGCCATCGCCATTAACATCCAAGTGCTTAATTTGTTGCCAATCCGTGCTGTCAGATGTTTTGCCGTAATGAGCCGCGATCATAGCAAGATCTCCGATACTTACCTTGCCGTCATTGTTAACATCTCCTGGAATTCCCGGAGGTGATGTCTCTGGTGTAATCTCAATGTTGATTGAAGAAGAAGAAGCCTTTATTTCTTCCCCTGTATCATTCCCCATGGTTGTGTCGGTCACGGATACAGATGCCATAACAGACTTCTCCACGGTAGCTGCTTTAAAAGTCAGATTTAGCAGCTGACGATCTGCGGTAATGGCATTGTCCGCTCCTGTACTCGCCATGATGAACCGCAGCTTACCAGGTGTAGACTTTACAACTTCTACGAGACTTACACCCTCTATCGCTGACGTAGCCGTAATGAATTCGAGCAGTTGAGGATCATAATCCATCTTGATATCGAGTGCATAAACATTTTGTTTCACATGGTTTAATCCCAAGTTAACATTAAACTCTTTACCAGATTGAATGCTGCTGACCGAAGTCAGTGTTGTTATTGGTGTATTGGGCTCTGGTGTGACTGTGTCTTTCGTTGTAATCTCGACTGAGGCAAATCTTGATTTGGAGCCATTAACATCAACAGCTCTGACTTTAATGGTATAACTAGTATTGGCTGTCAAACCTCTCAGGTTATAACTCCAGTCATTAACCGTATCTAACAAAATATTGTTCAAGTACACCTCGTAGCCAATAATCCCCTCATCACTTGTGGATGTTTCCCAAGTAATTGTAGCCGTTGTATCCTTCACATCAGAAGCCATAAGATTCATAGGCACTGTCGGTAGAGCCTGATCATCTGTGATGACAATGCTTACTGGATCGCTCTTCCCAGATTCATTCCCCGCTCGATCAATCGCTGTGACAGTGACTGTATAATTGGTGTCTACAATGAGCCCCTGAATCGTAGAGAACGTCGTACCCGCGCCATTCACATAAATGACCTTGTCGCTGTTTCCATCGTTTACGTATACGTTATAGCCAAGAACATCATCATCTGCTGGAGCTGTCCAACGTACGATTACCGAGTTTTGTGTCATACCATTCTCATCAATCGTAACTCCTGTAGGTGCAGCAGGAGGAGTAACGTCACTTTCAGCTCTCTCGTAGCCCGTTAAACGAATTTCTGCAGCCGAAGCAAATAGTTTATTACTTTCAGCACTAAGCGTTTCAACTCCGTAAAGGCGGATTGCCTTCGCAGCCACAGGAGCAAATTGAACATCCTGCCAGCCGGAGAGATTCCAATCACCCGTTCCACCTGGCACATCTATGAAATCTGTGCCGTTTGTGCTGTATTGAACTCTATATTTGTGGATGATTCCGTTATTTCCGCCACCTGTCCGAGGCAGATACCTTAATCCATCGACCATATAAGGCTTATCGGATAGAGTCAGTGTAATATAAAGATTCTCACGGACATCGCCCTTCCACAATGAATGCCATATCGTATTTGGATTGTTGTCCAGAACCAATCTGGCAGGTCCTTCATTTGCACCGCCGTTAGGCTCGGCACTACCAGCAGTTGCGGTTAACTGTGCAACTGGGATATCCCGATCACTAGATCCTGCATTATGAAGCATCGTAATACCGTAAACCATTGAATAACTTCCTTTTTCAAACTTAACGAGATCGCCAATGCTAACGGTATCTGAACCGCTAAGCTCTTTAGATCCTCGGAGCACGGTTACCTTAAGTCCAGAATTATAGATGAGGTTACCGAGCATCTTATCTACCGTCGTTGTCTGATCCTGTGGTATACCAATGGTCTTTCTGGAAAGATCCACATTATAAACACTGGAATAAATCCACAGAAGGTCTGGATCATGCATGATCGAGAACGTATAACTAATTGCTGTACCCTCTTTCTCAAGCTTTAAAGTATCACCCGTCTTAACTTCTTTCGATCCAGAAATCTCTTCGAGGCCACGATAAATCTTTAAATTCAGACCTGGATCATAGACGAGATTCGAGATGATTGAATCGACAGCCAGTGATTCACTATCGAGAATGGTTATGGTCTTGGATTCCTGATGCACTAAATATACAGGCGAATCTACATTCAAAGAGAATGTTCCAGACTCATACGCTCCAATATCAGGAATTCCTACAACCTGATTACCGAAGTAGTCCCTTCCCCCATTATCCGCTATTGGCTTTCCTGCATTTATCGCTGGAGAACCAGGCTGTAGATGGTACCCTGACAGGCTTGAAGGGTCAACTGGCTTTCCAACTCCCGTTCCTCCCTTACCAGGTTCCACAAACATCGGATCTGCTGTAATCACACCGCTATCGTTCGAAGGCGTATTCTTGAAGTTATAGAACAGATTGTTCTTCCAATCGATGTTATGCTCGCTAAAATTCTTCTCTTCATGCGGCGTAGTCCCAGGATAATAAAAGATATTATTGTAGAATTTAGCATCGGAGATACCGCCACTACCATACATAAACTTCTTGTATCCATCTGCTTTCATGTATACCGTATTATTGTAAGCCATAGCGCCAAAGGATCCCGTTCGCCAGTCGATCACACCGTGTTCAGTGTCATCGTTCTGGCTAATGTTGTACCTGAATATGCCGTTAAACCCATACAAGGTAGGTGTATTACACCACATAAACGTTCCGCCCGCATTATCGTGCACATAATTGTACTGCACCAATGTACCATCATTCAGCGCATCGATTTCAATACCTTGCCCGTCTCCCGCACGTTTTGTATCATATACTTCATTGAACTGGAAGGTCGTATTGTCCGAATTCCAGTTAAACAGTCCCACAGCATAGGAGCCGCTGGAAGCAGCACGATACACGAGATTATTTTCGATGACTGCATCTTTATTGTTATCTATAATCGCACCATCGCCATCAATATCATAAATGAGATTATTAGCTAGATAGAAATCCTCATATGGCTTCCAAGCGTACCCCGCTCTACCCGGTGCATGATTACTTGGATAGGGTCCCCATTTGGTATCGGTCGTCTCCGCTCTACGGGCCCACACGGATACAAAATTCACACCTGAACGTCCTAAATCATATAACTCACTATTCGTGATACGAATGTCATTAATCGAAGTCGGAATATGCTCTGAAGCAGGAGTGTTTGGCTTGGCCAGTACCTCCATCAGAATCCCTCCAGACGATTTACCCTGATTCGTATCCGGTCCATGGAACCCGTGAATAACAAGGTTGTCAAAATAGAAATGATTTAGGTCTCCTGCGTCCTCTCCCGTAATGTTAATTCCTCTACGATACACTTGAGAATCGGGCTTATGGGTAGGCCCAGAAAGCTCAAGATCTCGAACTTCCCAATATGCCTGATTGTAGAATGAGATCACATTATTAACGGTAACCGTCCTGCTAAATTCCGCACTCATCAGTGTGGCTGACCAGTTCTGATCACTAGGTTGAAGCACGGGTCTGTTCCCATTCTCATCCCCATAACTAGCAACAACAATTGGATATCCATCCACTCCAGAACCTTTTGGTTTAAATGCCCCCTTGAATATATCACCTTTCTTGAAATAGATATGGTCGCCTGGCATAAATTCAATTGTATTCAACTTGTCAATGGTCTTGAACGCTTGGTCAGGGCTAAGTCCATCGTTAGTGTCAGATCCTGAATTTGCGACATAATAGCTAACACCTTCTGCTACATCAATCGTAAAACTTGCTGTAGTCTTCTCTCCCTGATAGCTTGCTTCGATTGTAATCGCCTGCTCTGATGCACTAGACGGAAGACGATTAAAGTTAAAGGTAGCTTGAAGCTGATCACTGTCATAAGCAAAATCTTTCGTATCTAAAGTTAAAAATTCACCTTCGTTTATTTTGTATTTAAAGGTAAAGTCGGACGCCACAGGAGCAGCTGATGGTTTCTGGTCCAATACGGCTGTAAGCTTACCATTCGTAGCGGATAAGCTCTTTATCTTCGCTGTCACCACTTCTTCTCCAGAAGCAGCAATAGGGAAATCTAGTGTCAGCGTTGTATTCACTTTATACTTCACATATACCGTAACCGTCTGGTCTACGGGCTGAGCCGGAATTGGATCAAATTTCATTGACAATACCTTGTTATCCGCACTCATATTTGATTCTGTGATTGTTATTGGTATCATCAAGTTCGGATTAAGTGATGAAGAATATGAAATTTCAAAATCATTGGCCGTTGGATTTGATGCCGCACCATTGAATACCGTTGTTATCATCCCATTCTCAACGTTCACTTGTTTCAGATCACTCTTTACTGTCAATTTCGCATTGTCGATGTAAAAGTTGTTTCCTGCCTGATTGGATTCAAGCCATGCGAATAAGCGCGCACGATCCGTACCTGTAGGTGTAAACTGTATCGAATACTGTGTCCACTCATTTTTTGTTGCCTTAACCGTAAGCTGTCCGCTTCCATGATTTTTGACACCGATCTGCATAGAGCCTTTAGACACATTGTCAGCCTTCACCCATACGGAGTATTCATAGGTTAAGCCTGGTTGTAACCCTTTGACATCCTGCTCCAGTGAACCACTAGCCGTAGCACTTTTAACTGCAGCATTTCCATCATAAGCGGTCTCAGCCCCCGTTACTTTTACAGGGCCCTTGTAAGCATACCAATTGTTAAAAAACTCTTTTACGGAGCCATCATTAGAAACTAATTCCGCATCTTCAAAGCTAGGATTCTTAAGTAGATTCATCTCTTCTAAGTTGACGCTAGATGCCGCCATCGTTGAGTTCTGCGGAAACATGGAAACGAGCATTGTAAACACGACGGACAAGACCAAACTTCGTTTGAATAAGTCATATCTTCGTTTTATATTCATCCACTTCAAACCCTTCCCCTATAAAATCTAACATTATTTGTAAACGCTTACTAAAATCCTGATAATGTAGCACTTTCGTTTTATTTCTCCGAGAATACGACTGCATTATGATCACTGATTTCTTGCAACAACTGTTTATAGTAACCACTTTTCAAAAAATCACTAGTGATTGCAATTTGTTGCTGTTCAAAATCGGTTTGTACATCCGTTCGAGAAATAATCTTTCCTGTTCTCTGCGAATCTCCGAAAGTATAGGAAAAGGTTTGACCCACTTTACCTACCCTCAGTATTTCCGCTAGCTCGGAATCCGCATTGTTCAAGGAACTTAATTGACCCCAGTCGATCGTATGCTCTTCCGTATTCCCTTGATCAGTAATGGAGTAGACGATCTGCTCCGCGTGATTGTACAGTGCTTTGTTCTCTTCAAAGTAAGCCCGCGCCTGCTGTAGCAAAGACTCATCTGCGTTGGCAGATAAGTATTCAATGATCCTCACTTCAAGATTACTAGCAACATATTGATAGTAGCTGTATATATCGAATTGTTCCGGACCATATAAGGCTTTACCATTCTTCTTATCTAATTTCCGCTGTGCATTCTCCATCTGCATCTGATCCTGCAAATATGAAAAAGAATAGGGTCCAATAAGCCCTAGTTTATTCCCTAAAAAAAATTGTGCATTAATGCGACTGGCTATTTCCTTCGTTAACTGGTCCAGCTGGCCACGATTGTCGATATCATCTACTTCTCGTCTTGCTAATTGGTTATAAAACGCCGCCTCCGTTTGCTCGATGACACGAGTAAATCCGGAATAAGAAAGGATCTGTTCTGTGATTCCAGGTTCGTTCTTTTCCTCATCTGGCTTACTAAGAAAACCTACAAGCACAACGACTGCTGCCAAAGAATATGCAAGTCCCATAACAACCCACAAAGGGGATTTTCGCTCGGATCGAGAACGATTCTTGTGTGACATCATGAACACTCCATTCTAAGGTTGGGATAAGCAATATGTAGAATTTCAACCTCCTTGTATTTTAAATAGACTATTTATACTTAAGTATGTTATGGGCATCCGCTACTTCTGTAAATCAATATTCGTGCAACAAAGTTATAAAAATGCAAATCCCCCCTCATACATCACCTATAAATCTAATCGTGGAAAATCGACAGATTCTGCGCTTTCTCCGTGATATAGTATTGATCAAATTACGGCCTTTAAGGGTAAACAAATGAGAATAACCGAGAGGAGTAAACTTATGTATTTTGATTTTTATTCGGTGAATGACTGGATCAAAACGTATCCCATGAGTGTGAAAACCGTCTATAAATTGCACACCTTGCCTGACTATGACATTAATCACCGGATTATCGAGAGCAATAAATACATATTATTTTACACTCTTGATGGTGAAGGAAGTATTCAGGTAGACGGACAAGGGTTTACGGTTCAATCTAACAGCCTTATTTTTGCAAACGCTACCAAATCACTAGCCTACCAGTGCTCGGGTGAGCAATGGAACTTCTGGTTGTTCGAGTTCAAGACTGAACCCTTCTTATTAACACCTAACTACATCTATCACACTCCCTTCAAAATGAACTACTTTGATCTGTGCGATCAAATTCTACTTAGTCTAAAAGAAGATCGGCAGCAACTTGCCTCTGCTTATTTCTACCTTTTCTATTCTGTACTCGTAAGTACGTTGGAAAGCGGTGGGAACTCATTCAATATGAGTGTCATTAATAAGAGTCTTGAATATATGAAGGAAAATATCATGAATTTCTCGGTTCAATCTCTCTCCCAATATTTAAATGTTCCGATACGGACTCTGTTCTATATATTCAATAAAGAAGTTGGAACTTCACCGAATCGATATTTCCAAGGGATAAGAACAGAGCTTGGAAAAGAATACTTAGAGAGCACCAACCTGAGTATTTCAGAGATATCCCACCACTTAGGTTATTGTAGCTCAAGTCATTTTTCTACCGTGTTCAAGCAATTTGTAGGTGTTAGACCCGCGCAATACAGACGTGAGTTCGAACTCCGAAATTTAGGTTAGCACCACAACGGAATACATGTAGACATTTTGACATATTTCAAACTCCCTTACTTGCCTCCTAAAATGTTAGAATAGAATGATCCGTCACAATATACTATAGGAGCAAGATAAGTGAGAACACATCCAATCTATTTTTTACGTATAGCAGGTCTTCTTGATGGGATATCGTTATTAGTACTACTGGGTATCGCCATGCCCTTGAAATATGTTTGGGGGATCGATCAAGCCGTATCGATCACTGGCAGTATTCATGGTGGGATATTCATGTTATATGCCCTGTCCATCCTATATGCTGCAGTTCGAGTGAAATGGAGCTTTTTCTGGCCTGTTACTGCATTGATCGTAGCCTTTATACCATTCGGTAATTTCGCGCTAGACTGGAAGCTAAAGAAGGTGCAGAGCAAGTTTAGTGTTAAGCCTTTTAACTATGCCCTGCTTGTGTACAGCATCGTATTCTTCTCATTTTTCGATCTATTCTCGCAGCTGCCAGTGATGAGTACATTTGCAGCTTCTGTTGGGGCAAGTGCATTTATTGTAGGATTTGTCATCGGCTTATACTCGTTAGCGAATACCTTTGGCAATATATTATCCGGCATCCTAACAGACAAGTTTGGTCCTTTCAAAATCTTAATGCTCGGATTGATTCTATCAAGCTGTGCGCTGTTGTTATATCATTTCGTAGAAGAGCCGACATTCTTAATTATAGTCCGAATCATACATGGTTTTGTCTCCGGGATGATTGTTCCGGCTGCCTTTACCTTCTCTGCGAATACAACGATTAATGAGCAGCAAGGAAAAAAATCGGCTTTAACCGGCACATTTGTCGGACTTGCCGCCATTATCGGTCCAGCATTTAGCGGAATCATGGCAAGTAAAACCTCAGTTCCTTTTGTATTTACATGCGTTGCACTGATCGGGTTCGTTCTTGCGATCGTTTCTGCTATCTTCCTGGGCAAGTATAAGCCTATAAAGAAAGAGAAGAATGAGAGCAGCAATCTTACATCAGCTTCAATTTTTAATTCTGGTGTCGTTAAGGCGTATGCGGGGGCCTTCTTCTTAATGTTCTCCCAAGGCGTCATCGCTTACTTGCTGCCTCTACATGTTCAGACCCTTGGATATGATTCAAAACTAAGCGGTACGCTAATGAGCACATTCGGAATTATTGCTGTTCTCGTATTTGTTCTGCCAACAAATCGCATATTCGATCGCGTGGCCTCTTCGATAACGATGGCCTTAGGCATTGGATTCATGGGAATCAGCCAGCTGCTTATTGGTCAGTCTACATCCACAACAGCTCTTTATTTCGTATTAGGTCTCTATGGTATAGGTTTCGCTTTCTTATTCCCATCGATCAATACGATGCTCATTAAAGCAACACCTAAAGAACTCCGCGGAAAAGCCTACGGTTACTTCTACGCATTCTTTTCATTAGGTGTTGTTGCCGGATCTACCGTGTTAGGATGGCTGCCATTCAACATCGTTGGAGGATTTACATTTACAGGTATCCTACTTCTCTTATTTGCAGGTGTCGTCGTCTTTACCAAGCAGAAACAAAGAGCACTAACATAGATTGCTCATCAAAAAAACACGCCCCTCTTGAAAGGGCGTGTTTTTTTCAATTATATTGATTTATCTTCTGTTTATCCTTGAATGGCAGCAGCTGCACGATCATGAAAGTTCATGCCGTCCGTCACGGCCTCTACATAGCCAGCGCGGATGACAAAATCACCAAAGTGCTCACCGTCTTTACGTTCAGCAGCATAACGCTGAATGATCGGCTTTAAGGTATCGATGATTTCTTCTTCACCAATATTTTCACGGTACAACTTACTTAGTCGATCCCCAGAGAATCCAGCACCCATGTACATATTATATTTACCAGGTGATTTCCCAATAAACGCGATTTCACCTAGAGCAGGACGTGCGCATCCATTAGGGCATCCCGTCATACGAATATTAATTTCCTCATCCCTTAAGCCAGCTTCCTCAAGAATCGGCTCCAGCTTGTCGATCAGGGTCGGTAAGTAGCGTTCTGCCTCTGCCATAGCCAGACCGCAAGTCGGGAGTGCGACACATGACAACGCACTGCGGCGCAGAGCCGAATACTGCGTCCCTTCTGCAATACCGTATTCCTGAAGTATAGCTATAATTTTCGTCTTTTTCTGACTACTCACGTTAGCAATTACAAGGTTCTGATTAGCCGTAAGACGAAAATCTCCCGTATGGATCTTCGCGATTTCACGCAGCGCGGTTCTGAGCTTATAATCTTCAGAATCCACAATTCGTCCACTTTGAATGTACAGCGTCAAATTCCATTTGCCATCCTTACCTTTAATCCAGCCATATCGGTCTCCTGTATGATCGAACTTGAATTCACGGGCAGCCTCAAGCTCCCAGCCAAGTCGATCATGGAGTTCATCTACAAACCAATCTAGGCCGTGACGATCAATCGTATATTTGAATCGCGCGTATTTACGAACTGAACGATTTCCATAATCTCGCTGAATCGTAACTGTCTTCTCTGCTACATCCAGTATACGATCCGGTGTTACGAAGCCAATAACGCGGGCCAGCTGTGGATACGTAGCGGTGTCACCATGGGTCATTCCCATACCGCCCCCAACACTGACATTAAAACCAACAAGCTTGCCTTCTTCAACGATTGCGATAAAACCAAGATCCTGTGAATACACATCAACGTCGTTGGACGGCGGTACTGCAATACCGATCTTAAACTTCCGTGGCAG
This sequence comes from Paenibacillus sp. FW507-14B1B, assembly GCF_058781425.1. Classification (NCBI taxonomy): domain Bacteria; kingdom Bacillati; phylum Bacillota; class Bacilli; order Caryophanales; family Paenibacillaceae; genus Paenibacillus; species Paenibacillus sp. FW507-14B1B. The sequence continues at coordinate 845,645 of NZ_JBYSWS010000002.1, forward strand.
GTATACAGGGCCATAGATAGGCTCAACTTCATCAGTAGTAGTACCGTTCTGCTCCAGACTGTCTACAACCTTCTCTCCATCAAGCCAGATCTCATGGTATGCAGGTGTCTTTGGCGCTAAATGTGACGTCAACTGCTGCGACCAATAGAATACCTCACTATGAATTTCGGATTGATAAGGATTCGGATTACACATCACATTACGGCTAACATCACCGCAAGCCGCCAGTGTCGTAAGTAAGGCTTCATTAATTTCTTGAATGGTTTTTTTCAAATTCCATTTCAGTACACCATGCAGTTGGAACGCCTGACGTGTTGTTATACGAAGACTTCCAGTTCCGTACTTGTCAGCTAGCTCATCCATAACGAGCCACTGTTCCGGGGTAGATACACCTCCCGGTGTAACAATCCGAAGCATAAATTGATAGTACGGCTCGAGCTTTTGTTTCTCCCGCTCATTCCGGTAATCACGATCATCCTGCATATAGCTGCCGTGGAATTTAAGCAACCTGTTATCAAGCTCAGGTAATCCACCTGTAATTCGGTTAGCAAGTGACTTCGTCAACGATCCACGTAAATAGTTACTTTCTTCCTTCAATTGTTCTACATCGCTCGGAGGCCCGCCAATTGGCTCTACCTTATGTTTTTTTGCCATTGCTAATAGCTCCTTTACCCCATGATTTGTTTATTCACTTATTTCGATATGAAGCGTCCGCTATAGCTAAAACACTTAGTATACGTCACGTTGGTATCGTCCTTGCTCTTGTAGTTCAGACAGATATGTCGCTGCTTCTTCCGGAGATTTCCTTCCGTACTGACCAATAATCGCAAGCAAAGCAGCTTGAACATCATGCGCCATATGCTTCTCGTCGCCACATACATAAACATGAGCACCTTTCTCCAGCCAATCGTAAAGCTCCTGACCATTCTCCAGCATCCGCTGCTGCACATAAACTTTCTCATCCGTGTCTCTCGAGAAAGCAACGTCCAATTTCGTCAATACACCGTCACTCAGCATTCGCTGCCAGTCTGTCTGATACAGGAAGTCTGTTACAAAATGTCTATCACCGTAAAATAACCATGAATCTCCGGTGGCACCAAGTTCCTCGCGTTCCTCAAGAAAAGCACGGAACGGTGCAACACCCGTACCAGGTCCCACCATGATTACAGGTGCTTCCGGATTAACCGGAAGCTTGAAATTCGGATTTTGCTGAATGAAAATCGGTAGTTTATCACCCGGTTCTAGTCGCTCGGACGTAAATCCAGAGCAAACGCCCTTGCGTTCACGACCATGAGCATCGTATTCCACTTTCCGAATCGTTAAATGTACTTCCTCTGGATGAGAATTCGAGCTACTTGCTATGGAATATAACCTTGGCGGTAACTTACGGAGTATCATAGCAATATCACTTGCTGTGAGTGTCCAAGGCGCATAATCATGAAGCAGATCAAGCAGATCGCGTCCATGAATATAAGCTTTCAAATCTTCTTTATTCTCTGGTTTCACCAGTTCTGCCAGTTGGCTGTTTCCGGAGAAGGCAGCCGCTTTCTCAATTAAAGGTTTGGTTAACACCGTAATCTCATAATGATGTAGAAGTGCCGCTTGCAGAGAAGAAGTTTCTCCTGCCTTACCGATGACAACGGTCTCCTCCGGATCCCATTTTAAAAATGAAATAATATCATTCACTAAAGCCGGATCGTTCTGCGCATATACACCAACTGCATCTCCTGGTGTATATGTCAGTCCGGAATCTTCAAGCGAAAGTTCAATATGCCTAGTCTCACGGTCCGAACCTCTGCCATTCAGATTTATATTTTCCAACACTTCGGCCATAAATGGGTTCGTTCGCGTATACTCTGATGAATCAGCAGCAGCGATAGGTGTGAATGCAGTTGCAGATGCCATTTGTGAAGAAACCGATGTATGAGCTGTACTCACTGCACTATTAATAGCTGCAATCCATCCCGCAGCTGAATCCTCAAAATCCACATCACAGTCTATTCGGTCTACAATTCGTTCTGCACCAAGTTCAGCAAGCCTTGTGTCAAAATCCTGTCCAGTCTTACAGAAGAATTCATAAGATACATCCCCTAGGGCAAGAACTGAGAATTTAGTATCATCCAGTCTAGGTGCACGCTTGCTATTCAAATACTCATAGAAAGTCAGCGCATTATCGGGCGGGTCGCCTTCTCCATGTGTACTGACAAGAATAAACAGATAACCGGCTTTCTTGAGATTATTCGTCTTGTATTTGTTCATTGCAGACAACGTAACACTAAAGCCTTGTTCCTTGAGACTGTCAGCAAGCCTGCCTGCTAATCTCTGCGAGTTACCGGTCTGTGATCCGAATAATATGGTCGCTTCGCGCGGAACTTGAGGTACGACTGCCGCTGCAGGTGCCTCCAATAAGTCCGTTACAGCCAATTCCGATGCAACAGTGTTAACATTACCAGTACCAGCATGATAAAACGTTAAATATCCACCTAGCCAATTCAATTGGGCCTCCGTTAATGTTGGGAGCAGCTTATTGATTAACTCTGCTTGCTCGCTTGTAAACGGACTATTCGTCACTTGAAGTTGCAACAACATCCACCTCACATTAATATGTATAAATCCGACCGTATTACTTTGTTTTAATCTACATTTATACTAACTCAGTCTCATGAAAGGTTCAATGTGTTCTTTAATATTTTTTTATAATAATTCCCAAAATAATTATTTAGCTTGCTTCTTCACAGAACTGCGAGTCCATTCCCCCGCTATTTGTTATCATCTTCTCTATGGAGTAGACTGTATTTTAATACAAGGAGGTTAATGATGAGTATTATTATTAGACAAGAAACTACCGACGATATGAATGAGGTATATCATGTTGTTGAAAAAGCTTTTGAGAATGCAGAACACTCCGACCATGACGAACATCATTTAGTAAACAGGCTTCGAGGTAGCTCCAACTTCATACCAGAACTCTCACTTGTTGCTGAATACAATGGAGGTATTGTCGGCCATATTCTGTTCACAGAAATAACCGTTGGAGATGATACCTTGATTGCTTTGGCACCTGTTGCTGTGTTACCAGAAATGCAAAATAAAGGCATTGGAAAACGCCTGATTATAGAAGGTCACAACATTGCTTCAAAGCTTGGGTACAGAGGTTCCGTTGTTCTCGGTCATGCGTCGTACTATCCAAAGTTCGGATATAAAAAAGCGAGTCAATATGGCATTACAGCACCCTTTGAAGTTTCAGACGATAACTTTATGGCACTAGAGCTTATAAACGGAGGACTTTCAGGGGTTCAAGGTGTTGTGGAATACGCTAAAGAATTTTTTCAACAGTAGATCATTTTGAACATGTATTTAAAAGAATTCTATTAAAAAACCAGATACCACATGAATGTGGTATCTGGTTTTTGTCTTTAATCTTCTACTTCTTCGGAGTATGCGCTATTTGAGTTTTACGTTGATATGTGGATAATAAAACACCGCCTACAATGAACATTGATCCTAATAGTTCTACTCCAGCAATTGGTTTGTACAGTAATATGAATCCCATAATCATGGCAACAAAAGGCTCTAAGTTAGATAAAATGGACGCCTTCGAAGCATCAACATGGCGAATGTTATTATTCCAGATCAGTGTGGCAATACCATGCACTAAAACCGCTGTTCCAATGAGCAGTAGCCAAGCGTAGGAATTCGTACTTATTCGCACTAAAGGATCTGCGAAAAATGCAAATGGTATAGACACGAAAAGTCCCACTACGTTGGAGTAAAAAGTGATTGTTAGTGAATCGACTTTTTGTGAGAGGACCCTGGTCATCACGATCATGATTGCAAATGTTACCATGGTTACAACAATCCACATCAATCCTTTTTCAAAATGCACAGATGATAAGTCGCCTTTCGCAACAACAAAATAAATCCCGATAATGGCAACGATAGAACCGAGAAGCATACGTATCGTTAATTTTTCCTTTAGGAAAACAGCTGCCAAGAACCCTGTTAATATAGGAGTCGTTGCTAAAATTAAAGCAGATGTTGTTGGATCTGCCGTTTCTAGACCAACAAAAAAGGACCATTGATTTATAAATACCCCAATCACACCTAGCACAATTATTGAAATAAATTCAGATCTATTCACTCGTTTGAAATGTTTTTTATACACAGACAAACCAAGTAACAAAATAACTATAAATAAAAGTCTCAGTGATGTTAATAAAGATGGAGAGAAATCTTGGACTAGCATCTTACCGAATACAAAATTACTGCCCCATATGACTACACATAAAGTGAGCCAAAGATAAGATTTGAACATTTATTACACTTCTCCTTAATCATGCTGTTTTTATCTACCCGATTTTGACCCACAAAAAAAAGACCGAGCCCTAGAGAAAGGTACGCGGTCTACATGTATTGTCATTACCTAGTGCCTTACTTGAAGTGGTAGAAAGATCTATTATGGTGCATCCTGATAGGTATAGTCAATAAAAAAACATCCTTACTCATCATCGAAGATTAGCTTCTAATCTGGATACCCCTTCCCTCACGCGAGGCGCGACTTCTGTTCCCATGAGTCTTATAGATTCCATCACATCTGCATGTGGCATCGTACCGTGCGGCACATGTAAGAAGAATCGTGTGATCCCCACATGCTTGCGAAGGTGAATGATTTTGTTCGCAACCGTTTCTGGATCGCCAACATATAAAGCACCTTCAAAACTACAAGCTGCATCATAATCTGAACGATGATAGGGAGGCGTCCCTTTCTCGATCGCCCTCACGTTCGTACGTGCAAATGTTGAAGGGAAGAACTTCTCAATAGCCAATGGCGTAGTTGCCGCAACAAAGCCATGAGAGTGCGACGCAATGGGTAACCGCGAAACATCATACCCAGCCTCAGCCGCTGACTTCTTGTAAAGTTGCACCTGTGAAACGAAATCTAAAGGACGAACTCCTCCAATAATGGCTAGAACGAAGGGCAATCCAAGAGAACCTGTACGGATTGCAGATGCTGGACTTCCCGCGCTTCCAATCCATATCGGTAAAGGATTCTGTACAGGTCGTGGGTAGATCCCCAGGTTGTGTATTGCTGGTCTATGTTTACCTGTCCAATTAACGATCTCTGACTTCTGAATTGCTAATAGCAGCTCTAATTTCTCATCGAACAACGCTTCATAATCATTCAGATCATATCCGAATAACGGGAAGGACTCTAGGAATGAACCTCGACCTACCATAATCTCTGCACGTCCATTCGAAATACCATCTAGCGTTGCAAAATCCTGAAATACACGTACTGGATCGGCTGATGACAGGATCATGACTGCACTGGTCAATCGAATCTTAGTTGTCAGGGATGCGCCAGCTGCTAGTACCACGGCGGGAGATGAGGCAGCATAATCATGACGATGATGTTCACCCACACCAAACACATCGAGTCCTACCTGATCCGCTAGTACAATCTCCTCTACCACTTCACGTAATCGTTCGGCGTGGCTAATTGTCTCCCCTGTCTGAACATCTGGTGTTGTCTCGACAAATGTGCTTATCCCAAGCTCCACGCTTTTGGCCCCTCCTTTTATACACTTGCCTTTAGGTTCTGGTTATGAATGGTGAATTATTCAACATTTCCGATTCGATTATTCAGATGTAGAGGATGTCACAGCCAGCGATAGATGCAGTTCCTCTATTAAATGTTTATTACGCATTATTCTACGTACTCCAAGGTCTATTGAACCAAGGGATAATTGTGTGATTGAGACATCTTCTTTTTTCTCTTAAAATAAGGCAAATATGTACTTGAAATACTTGGAAAGGGAGTCTTTTTTAAATTAATGTATTCCTACCCGTATAATGGGTATTGACAACAAACTGCATTAGCAGGTAATATTTGGTCACAACCTCATGAGCGGGATGAATTGACTGGTCCACCAGAAATTCAACGAACAACAGATCTAGCGATCTGGCTGTACGTTGAATTTTTTTATTCCTGTTGAGTTGTACATAAGGGGCTGTCACGCCTTTAATCTTACTAAATTCATGCGAATACTTATGTTGAAGATTAAGATACGTACACCCGCGTAAACCAAATCCCTATTGGAGGCGATTATTCATGAGCACACAAGCATCAACACAGGCAGAATTGTTGGAGATTCAAGCGATCGGCGGCAAGATTGGTGCAGAGGTAAGAGGCATCAAGCTCGGCGGAGATGTGCCAGCAGAGCAAGTGCAAGAGATTCGTCAAGCACTGAACAAGTATAAAGTGTTGTTCTTCCGTGGTCAGAACCATCTCGATGATGCCGCTCAAGAAGCGTTCGCCACCCTGCTGGGAGCACCATTCGCGCATCCAACAGTTCCTACGAAGCCGGGATCACAGTACATCCTAGAGCTGGATTCTCATCAAGGCGGCCGCGCGAATGCATGGCATACCGATGTGACGTTCATCGATGCTTACCCAAGTGCATCGATCCTGCGCTCAGTCGTTGCGGCTGCATCAGGAGGAGATACCGTATGGGCGAACACGGCTGCAGCCTACGACAGCTTACCTGATACCTTGAAAAGCCTGGCGGATCGTCTCTGGGCTCTCCACTCGAATACGTATGATTACGCACAGCGTATTTCTGCCGTAGCGGATCAAACCTCAGAGACCGTGAAGAAGTATCAGTCCACATTTGCATCAACGATCTATGAAACGGAACATCCGCTTGTACATGTACATCCGGAAACCGGTGAGAAGAACCTGCTGCTTGGCAGCTTCGTAAAGAAGATAATCGGCGTATCCCCTAGTGAATCCGCTCGTTTATACGATATATACCAGGAACATGTGACTCGTCTTGAGCATACCATTCGCTGGCGCTGGGCAGAGGGTGATGTTGCTCTCTGGGATAACCGCGCTACACAGCATATCGCCGTTAACGATTATGGCAATCAGCACCGTGTGGTGCGTCGTGTAACCTTGGAGGGTCATTTGCCTGTAAGTGTTGACGGCCGCAACAGTGTAACAAGAGTGAAAGAGCCTCGCAAAGCGGAATAAATTCCAGTATCTAACAGAGAAAGCAGTTCTCGAATGGAGTGGGACGGCTCTACCGTTCCTTTCTTCATTCCTATAAAAAGGGGGTGCCCGAGATGACCAAGGCACTGTTAGAAATTAAGGAGATTAGCAAGACATTTCATGCAGAAGCAGAACGTACGTGGGTGCTTGATCGCATTCAATTAACGGTTCATGAAGGTGAGATCGTATCGATTATTGGACCGAGCGGCTGCGGCAAGAGCACGCTGCTAAAGATCGTTGCAGGTCTGGATACCGAGGTAACTGGAGAAGTCACCCTGGAGCAGCAGCGAATTACGAGTCCTTCACGTGAGAAAGGCTTTATCTTTCAAGAGCATCGTCTCTTCCCGTGGCTTACGGTTGAACGCAATATTGCAGCAGACCTGTCACTGAGAAACCATGATGTACGTCGACGCGTAGACGAGATGATTGATCTCGTCAAGCTGAGAGGCTTTGAGAAGTCCTACCCCAAACAGCTCTCGGGCGGCATGTCTCAACGCGTTGCGATAGCACGAGCACTGCTGCGCAATCCGAAGGTGCTGCTGCTGGATGAGCCGTTTGGTGCGCTGGATGCCTTTACTCGCAGCCATATGCAGGATGCCTTGCTCGATATATGGCGCAGTAACCAGACCACGATGCTGTTTGTTACGCATGATATTGACGAGGCTGTATTCTTATCGCATCGAGTAGTGGTGCTGGACGCACGTCCTGGACGCATCAAGAAGATTGTACCGATCGATCTCCCCTACCCGCGCAAGCGAACAAGCAGTGCGTTTCAGGAGTTCCGCACGATTATATTGCGTGCATTTGAGAATGAGGCCCCAGAAGATACAGGCTATGAGATCTAATCTCCGCTTCCGCAGTGCGTTTATTTATAAATTACCGATATAAATTATCAGAATGAAATAAGTATCGACCGTTCAAACGGAGATATATCCAGCTTCATGGGATGTCTCCGTTTTTTATATTTTTCAAGCCAAGAATTGAGATCGAGGTGAACGGTTTATGAACCATCAAGGCGAGTCCTTATTGCCCCATCCAGCGAGACACGAGCTTACAGCTTCCGTTCAAAAAAGAACTCGTTTACGCCCTCCTCCATTATGGAAGCGAGTGATGCTAGGTGCCCTCTTTCCGGTAACAACACTAATCATCTGGCAAATAATTGGTAACTACGGTTATATCTCTACCCTGCTGTTTCCAACACCTCTTCGAATTATCCAAGCTGGAATTGATTTAGTTCACTCAGGTGAACTTGCCGCTCATCTCCAGATCAGCATCGTGCGCGCATGGCTTGGTTTTCTTTTAGGCAGCAGCTTGGGGTTAGCCTTCGGTCTATTCGCAGGATTAATTCGTAAGACGGAGCAAGTGTTAGATCCCACCGTTCAAATGATTCGAATGATCCCGCATCTGGCACTTGCTCCCCTCTTCATCATCTGGTTTGGAATCGGAGAAACCTCTAAGATTCTGTTGATTGCGAAGGGCTGCTTCTTCCCGTTATACATCAACACCTTTATCGGCATTCGTAACTCTGACAATAAGCTGTTTCAGGTCGCACGCGTGCTTGGATTTACGAGATGGAAGCGCCTGATTCGCCTGGTGCTGCCCGCTGCATTGCCTAACATTCTGCTTGGCGTTCGCATATCGATTGGTGTGGCATGGCTTGGACTGGTAGTCGCAGAGCTTATGGGCTCTACTTCAGGGATCGGATACCTGATGTCAGATGCCAGGCAATTCTCAAAGACTCCCATTGTATATGTGGGAATCTTTATCTTCGGCATGCTCGGTATCTCAACCGATATCCTGATTCGCTGGCTGGAACGCAGGCTGCTGCATTGGCGGGAGCATTTCACAGGACTGTAATAACAGAAAGGGGGAATTCGAATGAGTGATCCGATCCAGGTCATGAACCAGGTCAGCATATCTGAACCGAAACTGCCAGCATCCCGTACAAGAATGAAACTACAGAAAGGATATCGGCAATGGACCAATTATACGATTGGAGCTGTACTCCCGATCTCCATTATCGCCCTGTGGCAGCTCCTGAGCAGTCTCGGATGGACCAATGAAGTTTTCTTGCCATCACCGCTTCAAATCGCAGGAGCATTTCAGACCTTGATTCAATCCGGAGAACTCCTGATGCATCTAGGCATTAGTGTCGAAAGAGCTGCCTTCGGCTTTCTCATTGGCGGAAGCAGCGGTTTTCTAATAGGCCTGGCGATTGGTTTCTTAAGAAGACTCGAATATGTATTTGATCCAACCATCCAGATTATGAGATTACTGCCCCATCTGGCATTAGCACCAATCATTCTATTATGGTTTGGATTTGGAGAGACCTCAAAGATTATCATTATTGCATTTGGTGCCTTTTTTCCGATGTACATCAATACATTCATTGGTATTCGAAGCACAGATACCAAGCTGCTGCATGCTGCACAGGTACTTGGCTTCACACGAACAGCCCAGCTACTGCGAGTTACTTTGCCTTCAGCCCTTCCCAATATATTGCTTGGGCTGCGGTTGTCTGTTGCAATCTCTTGGCTCAGTCTCGTTGTGGCTGAGCTCGTAGGCTCACAAGAAGGAGTTGGATTCCTCATTAATTACGGCAAGCAGAACTCCAGTACGGATCTCATTTTTGTCGGCGTGATCATCTTCGCGGTTATCGGTAAATTAATTGATTCATGGGTCCGTCTGCTGGAGTCCAGATGGCTGCGTTGGAGAGAGAACTATCAAGGTTAGAAATAAGAGGACAAAAAAGATGAAGAAGAGGAGTAACTTGTTTATGTTGAAAAATAAACTAAAATCCCCATTAAGAAGACCTGCAAGGCTTGTCTTGTTATTTACAGCTCTACTCCTGCTGTTGACCGCTGTGTCAGCTTGCTCGAATGGCGAGAAGCAGCAGAAGACTGCTGCAGATGCTGATTCTTTATCTCAAGTGCCTGCCGTATTAAATTATGGTTACATAGGCACATCTAAGCTCAATTATCCGGGAGGTGCCGAGGGTTGGGGGCTGTATAAGGGTATTATTCAAACGGAATTAAAAGCTTACGGCATTCAAGAGATTCAATTAACAGCTTTTCCTAATGGCCCGGATCTGAGCGAATCCTTAATCAGCGGACGTTTGAATATGGGCAGTTTAGGCGATACACCTGCCATACTATCTAGATCTACAGGAGCAAAGACGAAGGTAATCACTCAGGGGTCTACTCATTCGATCGGTTATTTAATCGGTCGCAAGGACGGTCCTAAGACATTGGCAGATTTACAAGGAAAGACGATTTCTACGCAAAAGGGATCATTCCATCATCGATTCCTAGCAGGATTATTGAAAGAGAATAATATCAAGGATGTAAAGATCGTCCATATGCTTATCGCCGATGCGGAGCCTGCACTTGCTCGCGGCGAGATTGATGCCATGACAACGACAGATAAATTTGCATTCAACCAGATTCAACAAGGATATCCTTTGATCGCGGATGCCAGCACCCATGAGAATCTGTTAGGTACAGGTGTGACCGTTGTGACGGAAAAATACTTAAACCAATTTCCAGAGTTTCCGAAGGTATGGAACGCCGCCCGAGAGAAGGCCTTGAAGGATCTACAAGCGCATCAGGAGGAATATTATACATTTCTGGCAGAGCTGTATAACGTATCGGTCGATGTAGCAAAGAAGCTGTACCCGATCAGCGAGATTAAGGAAACGGCATTTACCGATGCCGGCATCGAGCTTATGAATGGAACGAAGCAGTTTTTAGTTGAGGAAGGTCTCGCAGCGGCGGATTTCGATCTCAAGGATTGGATTATACGGTGAGGAAGAAGGAAACAAAGATGAATTCAGATGATATCTTACGACTTACAGTCGATGTGTTAGTGATAGGCGGAGGCCCTGCTGGTGCTTGGGCAGCTTGGCATGCTGCCAAGAATAATGCCGATGTCGTGCTCGTGGATAAAGGATATCTCGGCTCCAGCGGAGCAACGGCACCTGGTGGAACAAATCTTATCTATCTTCCACCAGACGAACAATTAAGAGAGGCCGCTGTAGAAGAACGCTTCCGATCCAGCGGCTATCTAGCGGAACCCGAATGGATTCACCGTGTGCTGGATCAAGTGTATGAAAGTCTAATCCAGGTGGAGGATTGGGGATACCCCTTTCGGCGAGATGAAGAAGGTACTCCGATGCGCGATCATCTGCAAGGGCCTGAATATATGAAGCTCATGCGCCGAGAAGTGAAGCGCGCAGGTGTGCGCATATTAGATCAATGCCCTGCTCTGGAATTGCTTGTCGATGACGACGGTGTCGGCGGTGCGCGTGGAATTTCCCGCTTGGACGGGAAGGATTGGGAGATTCGTGCGAATGCGGTCATCATCGCAACCGGAGGCTGTGCGTTCCTGAGTAATGGATTGGGCTGCAATGTACTGACTGGCGAGGGACTGCTTATGGCCTCCGAACTTGGAGCAGAGCTCTCTGGAATGGAGTTTACGAGATCCTTTGCGCCAAGTGCTGCATTCGGCACCGTGACACGTGGCAGATTGCTGAATTGGTCTACTTATTATTCGGAAGACGGCGTGAAGCTGGATAGCGATGGACCAAGACCTCATGATTTCTTGCCTAGGCTGTTTCAGAAAGGACCTGTGTACGCCATTATGGATCGCGCCGATACCGAGGAAAAGAGACAGATCTTAAGACAATCGCATGCAATCTTCTTCTTACCTTATGATCGCGCTGGCATCGATCCCTTCACGGAACGCTTCCCGCTCACGCTTCGCTATGAGGGTACCGTCAGAGGAACCGGAGGCCTTCGTCTCATCGATAAGACTTGTGCAACCTCTGTGGCAGGATTATATGCTGCCGGAGATGCTGCCACCCGTGAACGAGTAACGGGAGCCAAATCCGGCGGAGGTGCTTACAATGCTTCATGGGCTATATCCTCCGGTTCATGGTCGGGCAAAGCTGCTGCAAAGTATGCATTGTCGCATGGCAAGCAGGCGGATCAGCGTCCGCTTAAACCTGCCGGACGATACGGCATACAAGCTGGTGCGGCACTTTCTCCGAATCGTTTGGATGCACCTGAACTGGTGAAAGCCGTGCAGCAGGAGGTATTTCCACTGGACATTAATTACTTCCGCAGCGAGCCGATCCTCACCCAATCTTTGGAGCGATTGCACGGACTTTGGAAGCATGTTCATAACCATGTAGACCCCTCCATTCGCGGGCGGGTTCGTTCCAGAGAAGTCACAGCGATGCTCGCGACCGCACGCTGGATGTACACCGCCGCGCTTCAGCGCCGCGAAACGAGAGGACTTCATGGACTCCTGGAGTATCCTGATATGGATCCCGCTCAACAGCGCCGGTTAATAGTATCAGGAATAGACCAGATTACGGTTCGTTCAGAGCAGCCAGGCAGACAGGAGGTGTTTCATACATGATTGAGCTCTTAAGTACAGATCGATGTGTCGAATGCGGGTTATGTGTGAAAGTGTGTCCGACCCATGTATTTGATCTCGGTGAGAACGGGATTCCTTCAATCGTGCGTCAAGAGGATTGTCAAACCTGTTTCATCTGTGAGGTCTATTGTCCAGCCGATGCGCTCTATGTATCTCCATATGCGGAGCCGCTCCAGACTCCGGTCTCTGAGACGCAATTAATTCAAGACCAAGTTCTCGGCAGCTGGAGAAAAAAGATCGGCTGGGGTCGGGGCCGAACCAAGCTGGCAGCTATTGATACGACACCGTTTATCGACCGTATCCTCCCACCAGGGCGGCCTAAAGGATAAGGAAAAAATCTCTCTTAAAATGACCTATGAGGTCGTTTGATTATCATGGCTGTTTCGCTTCAAAGCTGGAGTCGGTATAATATGCCCCTTTATATTTCTAAAAAGGAATGCAGACAGCAAAAAGCCATGAGGAGCACTCTCATGGCTTTTTGCATGACCTCATTAACAAATGACGACGATCTGTCCTTAATTAATGAAGCTGATCTGCATTCTGGAAACGGGAAGGATTTTTTTAGTTAGATACTTGTACAGCTGGATAATACTTAATGAAGAACCGCTTTTTTTCGGATGCAGGGAAATGGATTAAGTCTGTATACTATGATAATCTAAGGTTTATATCATTTATGAACATCTGGAAGGAAGAACACTATATGAATGAAGGACAGACACGAAATCAATCCAAACCAAAACGAAAAGTCGGAAAGTGGATACTTATCTCTTTAATCTCACTTGTTATGCTTATTATAGTAAGTGTCGCTGTTGCATATCCCCTATTAAAATACGAACCACTAGCTGAAGCAGAGCAAGCAATGAACAGTGATTCCGCAGTTAAGGTCACATCAGGGAAAAACAACTTGCTTTTTGAGCCTGCCGACCAAGAAGTGATCCAGCCAAGCGTAATTTTTTACCCGGGGGCATTAGTAGATCCAGAAAGCTATGCACCGCTTGCACGCAAGCTCGCTGATGCAGGTCATCGCGTATATATCGCAGAAATGCCGTTCGACCTAGCTATATTTGGACAAGACAGAGCTTCCTCGATAATAGAGAAGCATCCGGAAGATCGCTATGTTATCGGTGGTCATTCACTCGGTGGAGCTTTCGGAGCAAGATATGCATCGGAGAATACAGACAAACTTGAGGGAGTATTTTTCCTTGGCTCATATGCCGATAAGGGTGGTAGCTTGAAAGACACCCATTTGAATGTCCTGCAAATCACAGGTACTAACGATGGTGTGCTGAATTGGGACGTATGGGAAGAGAGCAAACAGAACTTGCCTGAAGCCACAACCAAGTTCGTATCTATTGAAGGCGGCAACCACGCTCAGTTCGGAACCTACGGAAAGCAAAAAGGTGATCAGGATGCAGCCATTTCCCCGCAACAGCAACTGGATGAGGTTAGCGGAGCTATGATTGATTGGTTGCAGACACTTAAGAAATAAGCATATGAACAAATTAAGTCATTCGGAAACAATAACAAAAGGCAGTCTAACCTATTCCTACAGGTTAAGACTGCCTTTTTAGTATGCTTTTTTTTGCATTCGAGATCATGTTATGTTCTTCCCAAGTATCAGCGGGCTACCCCAATGACCTTTCTTGCTGTAAATGTCATAAGAGCTACACACTCAGCTTCTGTGTATTCCAATCCTTCGTATACCATCCCGCTTGCTTGCGAAACATCGCAGCGTATTCCCCATCATTGTTCATTAACGTCTCGTGATCTCCACTCTCGACTAGGCGCCCCTCCTTGAGAACGATAATTCGATCCGCAAAGCGACAGCTTCCGAGTCGATGGGTGACAAAAACGGCTGTTCTGCCACGTGTCAGCGTCATCAGATTTTCAAAAATAGCTGCTTCCGTCATCGGATCAAGCGAAGCTGTCGGCTCGTCAAGCACAATAACATCAAATTCCCGAAAAAATGCCCGATTCAATGCAATCCGCTGCCATTGTCCGTAAGATAGTTCATGTCCTCCGTCAAATTGAATACCAAGAACCGTTTCCCATCCATCCGGAAGTTTATCGATAAAGGACATTGTATTCGCTTGTTCGGCGGATTGCCTAAGCCTGTCCTGATTATTCAGTTCCGCTACATCTCCCAATCCGATATTCTCCCATACCGGGAATGGGTATTGCACAAAATCTTGAAAAATGGCGCTCATCCGGCTGCGAAGACTACTTGCACGCATTTCGGCATAATCGATGCCATCTATTGCAATGGACCCACGGCTAGGACTGTATAAACCGAGCAAACATTTGGCCAATGTGCTTTTTCCAGCTCCGTTATCTCCTACAATGGCAATCGTTTCCCCCGCATTAATGGAAAAGCTCAATGCTTCAATCGCTGAATTAGAAGCCCCTTCATATTGAAAAGACAAATTATCGACTTTGATCCCTTGTTTAATCGGAGATGGAAAATCCACTTTACCGCTTTGATCACTCTGTTCCGAAAGCTTGATAAAAGCAAGCACTTCATTCGCATGAAGCAAGCTTTGATGAAGGTTAGAATACCCTTGGGCAAGGCCTTGAATGAGCACTTGTGAGTTGAACAACGCTTGAGCCAAAGCTACATATTGTCCGATTTCCAGCCCCCCGTTCGCTCCAGTATTCAAAGCGAATAGCAGCATGCCGCTTAATAGCGCCAATGAAATCATCTGCATTCCAAATGAAATGCCGATCGTTTTTCGTTCTAAAGCGAGCTTCCGCCAGGCATTCTTCTTCGCAATCAACTTCCATTTTCCTATTAAATAATCAGCCAATTCAAATACACGAATCTCCTTGGCCCCTTCCCGGCTTTTCAGGAAATAGCTAAGAAAAGATGCCATACGCTCATCCGGTGTTTGTTGAACAAAAAGCTTGAAAGATGCTTTACTCTCGTACAAGTAAGTCCAAAGCATGGGAACAACCAGAAGCAGCATTCCCACCGACAAAAGCCAGTGAAATTGATACAACACAACCATGAAGCCGATGACTGTAATGATACTTTGAAGCATTGTCAGAACGATAAAGACGATTCCGAGCCCTTGCATCTGTATGCTGAAGGATGTCCGCTGCATCCGATCATAATTAAAATGGTCATCAAAATACGATAAGGATAAACGATTCACCTTGGTCGACATCATCTCGTCAAAGTATAAGGTAGCCCGCTCATTAAAAAACTGCTGCGTATATTTAAAAATGCTTGCCATTAGTGCACTTGTCAAGAGCAGAGCGAATTGAAGCCACACGAGCCTCCATACATCTTGAAAGCCTCTCTCGCTACTCCCTTGGAACAATTGCGCAGCTTCCTCTACAAGCTTGCTTGTGAGCGAAAGCTGCGCAATTGGGATAACTGCCTGAGCCAACGTTATTCCAATTAGTAACACTAGGGCTGCACCTGATATTTTCCACAGAATAGGCAGTAAGAACCGAAGTGTTTGCAGCTTGCTGAATGAAGGTTCCATTAGGACTCGCTATGAGATATATAAAGAGGATAATGTGCCAACGTCGTGCCATATTCGTCTGTCATTACAAAGTGAAATAATCCTTCTTCATGTACAACGAAACGCGGCTGAAACGCCATATCTATTCCTGCCGGGACAGGCTCCAACCTTTTATTTACGAGACCTTCACATCTTTTTTGCCACACCACGTTTTTATTCGAGTCGTAAACCTTAATCCATACAACACCCTCATTCACGCCAAAAAACAACACTTTGGCCCACAAATAAAAAAGCGTAACCGATGGAAATGTCCGTAGTCGCACTTCATTGCGCACGTTTTGAATACAATGCGCCCTTGTTTCATAATTATCAACCACCTGATCAGCTATAAGAAGTTGTCCGCTGATTTCTGCGTGCATAATGGTTCCTCCTCCAATTGAAAAACTCTTATT
Source organism: Paenibacillus sp. FW507-14B1B (assembly GCF_058781425.1). NCBI lineage: Bacteria > Bacillati > Bacillota > Bacilli > Caryophanales > Paenibacillaceae > Paenibacillus > Paenibacillus sp. FW507-14B1B. The sequence goes on from NZ_JBYSWS010000002.1 coordinate 862,054, forward strand.
TTGAGCTCCAGAAGCATTTCTATCTCTGTAAAGCGATGCAGCTTCTGTCCGTCCCACTCGTAAGCGACCGTTTCCCCATCCAGCAGTTCAAGCCACCTGGAACTTGTCCATTCGGGCGTATAGCGAACACGATAACAACTATTCCATCCACGCTGCTTTAATAGGTGGATAAACGGGGGGGCGTCCAAAAATACGATGACATTCTGAAAAGCCTTATCTTTTGTTGACAATATTCCATCTAGCCTTTTGAATGATGGGTCCTTGTAATGAATACCGATGACCGTCATTTTTTCCGTATCCGGCCATGACTCGTCTTCGATTGCCGCTTTTACTAGATGTAGCTCCATCCTTTTCAACCTATACTTCATGACCAACACTTGCAGCAGGCCTACCGACAAAATCGTTAAAGCGAAAACGATCCACAAGATCATCATTCTCTTACCTGCAGCGCAATGTATCGTTTTCGAGTCTGCATATAATCAACAAGCAACAAACAGCTGCACGTCACTACACTATGGAGTATAAATTGCTGGAAGGAAGCTTGAGCTGACAGGACAGCGGCCGGCAGTAGACATTTAATCGCGCATATCCCGATCAGAATCGAATTTCTACTCAAAGGATATCGGTTTAAAAAGTCGATTGAACCGAAGCAAGAACATGCTCTCCCCTTCTCCTGATCCAATCGGCGCTTTCTAACAAGAAAAACGCTGAAAGCAAGCAACAGCGCAATAGCACCCAGCTCCTTATAATAAAGTGCTTGTCCGGATGCAAAGGAAATAAATAGAACAAGTTCAAACAGAAGCAATCCGATCGCAGCGGGACGAGTAAGCGAGAACGGGAGGACACGATAGGACTGCACGGAAAGTTCGAAGTCGTGAAAGGTGTTTAACTTATAGTAAAATGCCGCAAAGAATAAAGCGCCCAATACAAAATCTAATATAAAAGCCGTAATTGAAAGCAAATTAGCCGCCTCCTCTTCGCACTCCGCTCTCATCATACAGATGTCCAATATCCACAATCGTAAATTGTCTCATGACAAGACCCTGTTCCAGCATAATCGCCGCTGGTGTTGCTTCCAGTCCAAATCGTGCTTTATACTCCTTTTCCTCCATCGTCAAAACAGGGAAGGAATAATCGTAATACTGCACTAGCTCTTCGTTATCCTCAATAGATCCGCTGCTAACGACAAGTAGCAATCCATCGTGTCTGGCGTCAAATTCAGTAAGATCGGCTAGCAAATCAATGCAACTGCTGCAAGTTAAGGAGATAAAAAGAATTGTTGCCGTTGCCGCGTCGGCAAGCCTGGCATCCAATTCAAGACCGCGGAAAAGTTGACCTTGTACCAAAGGAGATTCCATCAGTATCTTTTCATCAAGTAGCGGCGCAGCATAAACTTGTTCTCGCTCCAACGTCTCACGCTTGAATAAATCTCGAAAGCTAAGTTTGCTCATTATGATTCCTCCTCTAATAAAGTCACATATTCATCGGGGTTGCCTCCTAAGGATTCAAAACCTTTTGAAAGGAAAAAAGAGTTTTTCCAAAGATTCCAGACTTCCAACATGCTCCATCGTAATAATCTGTCCCTCCGCATTTAATCCGTAGGCCCACGGATAACCTCGTGTCTTCAGTTGTCCAAACAGGACATCATCCGATGCGTGGTAAATCCGGGCAGAATGGTGAAAGACTTGCTTGGCTTTCTCGAATGTACTCTCTTCCGTTTCTATGAATAGTAGGAAATTGATACCGAGGTATTGTTGAATAAATATATCAATAGCTTCCATCGCCGGAAGACAAGGCGCGCAGGAAGTACTAATAGTCGCCACCAAAAGATAGTCGTTAATGCAATCATACAAATCTATCGAGTCATTGTCCGGAATCATGATATTGGGCAAATAATCTCCGATCTGCAAACCCTCTTCAACTTTTAGAAATGACGGTATCGCTTTTTCAGTCTGATTCACATGAACATACTCCCTTCATTCTGTGTCTGCCTGCATAATAGAAAGAGAATCTCTCGCTAAACTGAGAGATTCTCCACTTATGAGTTCTACCAGCAATCACAAGCTCCATTCACACTGCAATTTTCAGACGGACAAACCATTACTCTTCTTCTAGTGTTACTGTTAATATTGCTAGGGCATTTTTCAGTGCAGTATGTAACCCATACCCCTGCTGTGCAACGATTAGGACAAGCCATTATTATTCACCTCCTTTCACTATTCTCTCTTATGGGACAATCCATCTTATATATTACCAATTAATTCATATTATTATATTTATTTGTATTTTCACTGAAATATATATGATAAACCACAATATGTAAACGGTTTCAACAAAAGAAGTTATACTATTACAAGTTTCAAGTATTCTCATCTGTTGATTTGACATATTTCTTTGTTCTTCTCCTCTCAAATGTCCATTCACCTAAATCTTGTCATAACCTCAACGTTTGCTCACTAACGCAAAAAAAAGACCACGATTTCGTGGCCTTCTATCACTATTTATTGTTACTCAACACAAGTTCCCACCTTACTGTCTACTTCGTGTCTAACGCTTTCTGGTGAATCTCTAAGTATTGATTTAACTGAAGTCCATCAAGCCCCTTCACATAAGCGTCCCATTCCTTATCAATACTTTTGGAGCCCGTAACAAACTGCGCCATGTTCGATTTCACATAATCAAGCAAAGTTGTTTTGATCTGTGCAGTGATCTCAGCATCTTCCAGAGCAATAAACACACCGTTCGGGTACTGCTCCTTCGAGTGGAATGGTTCATATTCTTTAGATACTTTATTAAGACGTGTACCATAACCGTCTGGCGCTAACTCATCTTGTGGTGCTGTCCAGGAAGCACGATAAGCGTAGGTTCTAAGCGATGGACCAATCTGTTCCCAGCCATCGTTATGCGTAGGTTTCTTATCCGTCTGAGGAATACTTGCATACTTCGCTTGTTTGCCATCCAGACTCATTTCTCCTTCTTTTGCCTTGCGCCATCCTTTATCTTCCGGTCCGTTCTCCTGAAGAACAATCGATTCCTCTGTATACAGATAATCAGCCAAGCGGATCGCAGCAATCTGTTGTTCTTGTGAAGCTTTATTCGTAATGGCAAACTGGGAATTGTTAATACCTGCAAAATTAAGCGTTCTCTGAATACCGTCTGGTCCTTTAAGCGGTGGAACAACAACATAATCTTTATGACGGGGCACCGTATCATCCATACTGTATGCATAGCTGATTAACGCGGTTGAAAGAGCTCCCATCACATTGTCAGGTTCCCGATTAGCCATTTGTTGAATGGCATCGGCATTTTGAGTGAAGGCAGCTGGATCAATCAAGCCCTCGTTGTACAAGCGATTTAAGTAGATCAAGCCTTGCTTCCACTCTTCTTTATCTGCCACGAATTCCACTTTCCCATCTACAACTCGAAGAAAGGTTCCTGCTGTTCTTTCCGTATAATCATCCACAATAAATGAATTCATTAGGAAGGCTGTAACGTTCCCTGCCCACATCTCATCAGAGCCCGTGAGCGGAATCTCATCTTGCTTGCCATTTCCATTCGGGTCCTTTTCTTTAAAAGCCTTCAGTACTGTGTAAAATTCATCCGTTGTCGTGGGTACGGACAAGCCTACTGTATCTAACCATTTTTTGTTGATCCACATCTTCAGTGCATTGTCACAATGATAGCATTCATTAACCTGTGGTAAAGCATAGATATTTCCATCAGGTGATGTAATGGAAGCCTTCATATATGGAATATCCTGAATAGCCTTCACAATGTTTGGCGCATATTTTTCAATCAAGTCGTTAAGTGGGATAAATACCCCTTGTGTACCGTATTTCATCTGCTCTTCTTTGGAAAGATCTTCATGCAGGATGACCTCTGGGTAATCACCACTCGCCAGCATCAATTGTTTACGGTCCTTCAAAGCGTTATTCGGCACCAGATCCCAAGCGATCTTTATATTTGTTTTCTCTTCTAGAAACTTGGTATAGGCGTTTGTCTCCATATTCTCAATTGTAGCGAGCTGGGGAGCAAACATCTTGATCGTCATCGGTTGTTTAACAATAGGGTAGGTTCCCACCTCATTAAACATTTCTCCTTGCTCAGGTACTGCATCACCTTCGGGTTTAGTAGTTGCACCAGGCTCTGATGTATTAGAATCACCACACGCACTTAACAAGAATACCAATGCGATGAACAAGCTAAATGTACCCGTTACCTTTTTAGTCCACTTCTTTCTCATAAAGACCGACACCTCCGATTTTCATCCTACCGTATTACATGTGACCCTGAGTCCTTTGAATTGAAATGAATAGTGGCTCCTTTATCCGATTAGGTAGGGCATCACCCCCTTAAAATACCAAACACTTTGTTACCCTTTTAACGAACCAATCATGACCCCTTTAACAAAATGCTTCTGCACGAATGGATATATGATGAGCACAGGTGCGCTCGCTACAACAATCAACGCGTACTTCAATAAATCCTTAAGTCCTTGCTGCGCCTGCATCTGATCTACATTAGCCATCATGGATGCATCAACCGTGTTCAGGATGAGAACGTTACGAAGAATGATTTGGAGTGGGAATAACCCTGGATCTCTCAAAAAAATCAAAGCATCAAAATACGCATTCCAGTGCCCTACTGCATACATAAGCGTCATGACAGCAATGATCGGCTTGGATAATGGAAGAACCATGCTCAGTATGAAGCGAAAATCACTGCACCCATCAAGCTCAGCTGCTTCGGACAGTTCATCGGGAATTGTTGTCTGAAAAAAGGTACGAGCAATGATGACCTGAAATACCGCGAGCGCGCCTGGTAAAATCATGGCCCAGCGTGTATCTAATAAGTGGAGTTCTTTTACAAGGAGATAATAAGGAATGAGTCCCCCTTCAAACATCATCGTGATGACCAGCATCACCATGATGATATTGCGTCCATACAGTGTCTTCTTGGCTAATGGATAAGCGAGCATGATCGTAAGAAGCACATTAATCAAAGTGCCTACCACCGTATAAAATAGAGAATTTAGATAGCCGACACCGATTTGTGGATTCTGGAATACCGCTTTATAGCCGTCCAGTGTAAAATCCACCGGAAATAGCCACACCTTGCCTGAGATCACCGATTGCGGTGAGCTCACCGAAGAACTCACGATATAAATCAACGGAAGCGCAACAATCAACAGCACTAATGTCAAAAACAGATAGACAAAAAAGATAAATATGCGGTCGCTTTTTGATTCCTGAACCGTATTTATTTTGGACATATAAAACCCTCTCTTCCCATGTTGTTCTTCACTCCCATCATCAATCAGTCAGGGCCAATTACCACAAGCTACTGTTGGAAAGCTTTCTCGCTATATAATTCACAGTTATAAGAAGTATTAAGTTGATGATGGAATTGAAGAAACCAATAGCTGCTGAGAAGCTGAAACTCGAACCGAGCAGACCGACCTTGTACACATAGGTAGAAATGACTTCCGAAGTGCTGAGGTTCAGTGCATTTTGCATCAGATAGATTTTCTCAAAACCTAATTTCATAATGTTTCCGAGGTTCAGGATAAGTAGAATCACGGACACAGGGATTAAACTCGGAATATCAATGTTCAGAATCTTCTGTATTCTCGAAGCACCGTCTACTTTGGCGGACTCATACAACTCTGGATTTACTCCAGAAAGAGCTGCTATGTAGATAATTGCTCCATAACCTGTGAACTGCCATACATCAGACCACACATAGATACTCTTGAACAACCCTGGTATACCCATGAAATTCGTATTCGTTACGCCAATAAATTCGAAAAATTTACTAATCATACCCACATTCGGTGTTAGATTGACGATAATAATAGACACCATTATAACGGTTGAAATAAAGTAAGGTGCGTACGACACCATCTGAACGGTTTTCTTAAATAATCCATTTCGAATCTCATTTAATGCAAGCGCTAAAATGATCGGAGCCGGAAAACCAATGGCTAGACCATAAAGACTGATTCCGAGCGTATTCTTAAAATACAGCCAAAAATTCGGGGAATCGAAAAACTGTTGAAAGTATTTTAAACCCACCCAAGGACTACCCCAGATTCCCTTAACCACGTTGTAATCCTTGAATGCAATTACAATGCCACCCATCGGTATATATTTGAAGATCACTAAGTATAAAACAGGCAATACCAAGACCAGGTACAATTGCCAATGACGTTTTATTTTCTTGCCTACTGATTTCTTACGAGGACCCACATTAGAACGTACCGGGACATTAGATGGAAGGTGAGAATCCGTTTGTAACTTATTCTTCAGAATTGGCAAATTTGTTTCTCCTTTCCGTTATGGATTCATAAGTGGTGTATTGGAATTAGATTTGATTGTAAACGCTTTCTAAAATACCAACAAGAAACAAAAATAAAGGGGCAAACCATTTTCACCCCGGCTGTTATTACAAGAAAAAAGCAGCGACATGATCGCTGCTGCAAACCGATTTCTACATCGGCATCATTTTCACCCATGCTTATTCAGAGCACATTCTGTTCGGTATTCTCCAGGCGATACTCCAACCGTGCGCTTAAATACACGACGAAAAGATATGGCATTCGTATAGCCAACCCGTTCAGCTATTTCTTGAATAGAATAAGAAGTTTCCACAAGGAGCCGTTTTGCTTCCTCCATTCGATTATCAATAAGGAAATCAACAAATCGCTGTCCTGTATTTTCCTTGAACAATTTACTTAAATATTTAGCATTAATATCAAAGCGTTCACCTAATAATTCAAGAGACATACTCGGATTCGAATACTCAAGTTCAATCGATTTCCTTATGTCACAAATCACTGAAAAATACTGCTTCGTATCCTGCATCTGCCGCATCGCTTCATAATGTTCCGTCAGTACCTGCTTGATTCCATCACGAAGTTGTTCCAATGTATGACCATTGTCCACTCTTTCTGTAAGCCTCGGTAGCCCTTCTTGAATCCATCTATTATAAATTTCTGTATTCATCCCTGACATCTCTCTACCTATGTAGTAAATTAGATAATTCATCAAGTTGAATATCTCATCATTGGTGAGAAGCCCCGTCTTCAGTTGAGCGAACCACTGTTCATAATCCTCACTCCAATGGTCCTTGAGTAATCGTAAGGACTGCACAATCGAACGAATCTCACCTAAGTGGTTATAGACCTCGGCACTGCCATGCATCGATATATCCTCACTACTAATCAAACGATTTTCTCCGAGAACAATTTTATAACTAAGCGCTTTTAAAGCACTGTTATATGACCTCTGGATGTCAGGAAGCGTCTTTGCCTCTTCACCCATACCAATCGTGATTGAGAATTTTAAATTTTGTGATGTCCAGGCAATAATTTGCCCTGCAAGTAAGGATATAGCGCTATTGTCATCCTTATCATTTGTATTAGATTGAAGTACCATGACTGATAAATTAGCTGCCGTTGTCCACTCTGACCACAATATTTGCTCTAACTTCATCCCTAATTCGTCCACAACTGAACGAAGTGTGAATTTAAGTAAGTCCTGATCACTTTTTGAATACATACGGCAGAAGTCTCCATATTTATCAATCTCAAGGATGAAGATACGGCTCGTGTCTAGCGGTTGCGGCAGATTTAGCTGAATAGCTTCTTCTCTCCATTCTGAAACCGTAAGCGACGAATTCCCTTCAATCAGCTGGTGGAACAGATACCTGGTTTTCAAATGAAGATCTTCTTGGTATTTCTCCTGATACTGCTTAAATTGTTCTAAAACATGGTCAAATGCAGACTCAATAAAAGCAAACTCATCTGGCTTCCCCTTCCATATGCCTCCACTCGTGATTGGCAGTGCATAACTACTGAAACGAGCCGCGATCTGCTCAATCGGTCTTGCATTACGCCTCGTCACATAGATCATCCAGATGAACCCAAGTGTAATCATGATCAAGCCAATGATAAACCATAAATTATAGAGATAAGAAATGGTACTCACGAATCCTCCAGGTACGAGTCCACTCCCATACGTCCAGTTCGTATAACTAGATACACTGTGCGAATAGATTGCTGATTGATCGACATCGATCTCACTACCAAATAAAAGATGACCCGATGTATCCTTAACTTGAATAAAACTAACTTTAGACTGATACATATCTCTGGTTAACTTATATAAGGAATCCGTAGAGACATTAACGACAATCATCCCATGATCATTTTTCATGAAAGATGATCCTTTGACCAGACTTATCACCTGCTTACTACCCATCCGGGTAAACTGTTCGAATTGTCGTCCATCTGTCCATTTGGCTGTCTGCGAGAATTGGTATTGTTCAATAAACGCCTTATCTAGGTAAGCGTTTACATTTGAACTTGTAGCATCACTCAGTACAAATCCGTCAGCATTGCGGACCAGATAGATAGAATCAATCAAGGGATAATAAGCGATCATTTCTTTTAACTTTTGAACCGCTTGGATATTGATGTAGTTATTACTGTCTGCACTAGCATTGAAGAAATCTTGCAAAGCTTTACTATTAATACTTTCAAGGACAACCATATTATCAATCACTTTTAATGATGCATCCACAATCCGCATCGTTTGTAAGGAGAGTTGCTTACTCGCTTGAAGTGCATCTTTACGATTCTGCTCACTGATCAGTTGAAAGCAGACAAAGAACACAAATGTGATCACGACAATAAAAGCTGGCATATACGAGAGCAAAAGTCGTCGAAACCATGATTTCCGCATAACACACCCCGCTTCTTCTCCATAAAAAAGGATTCGTATTCATTTTTTGTATAGTATAGCTTATTATCGATGCGAAAAGGGATACCGATAGGAAAAACCCGGAAAGAGTACTCTCTCTTTCCGGGTTTTTCGATGAAGGAATATGTTATAAGAATTCCTGTAACATGAACTCAAATGATATACGAGTTACTGCTTGAAATAAATTCGATACTCGGCTGATTTTTTGCCGTCTTCCGATTTTGCGATCAATCTTGCAGCAGATGATGTCGTTGATGTTGGTATGAGCGTTATTGAAGTATTGCCCGCCCCAGACCCACTCAGTAACGGAATCGGTTCGCCGGGTTCAAGTTGCACAACACACTCATAAATGGAACCCATCTTGCTAACAAAATCACCCATGATGTTTTTTCCGTCGAGTGTAATTCTACTCACTTCAACCTCATGATTTGCCTTTGGAAGCTTGTCGTATATTTTAAGTTCAGTTAGTCCAATTGCCCTATCCCCTCTCGCAATCATATCAACTCGAATTGCAGAGGTCCTAACAGAATCAAATGTGTAAGTGCTTGGTTGTTTCGATACCACATTCTCCGGAACTTGCATATTGGAGACTTCTACCCACTGGTTATCTTGCATGTAACTTACCTTTAATGAAGCAGGAATTGAACACTCTTTGTCCTCATACCAGTAAAACTCCACTTGGTCCACAACATATTCTACCGGTCCGAAATCTCCGAATGTTATGGATATCCAGTCACTAGAACGCGGTGATGCTGACTGATTCGTCCACCGATTGCCTGGTTGCTCCTCATATGAAATGACATCATCATGTATCGTTTCAACACCATGTTCATGATGCGCATAAGAGGTTTCAGCCTTTGGATAATCATAGCCGTTCTTAGCTCTGCTAATATTATGCATAATACCGGTTTCATCGGTTACTCGAATTCGTGCTTTAGCTTTAACGTCTAAACCGGTCATTGTACCCTCGACCTCGAACACAGAAGCGGTTTGAAGATTCTCAGATGAAATAATATCCCACTCCACCTCTTGGCGTTCCTCCGTACCATCATTGAAATACACCGTTACCATCGTCGGTAACTCTGGTTGTCTCCCCTTCAATACAGCCATGCTAATCTGTTCCACAGCGATAATGGTTCTAGGCATCACATGCGTATCGTCCACCTGACGATCTGCACGGCTTGCACCCACAACATTCCCACTATTTATCTGAACAAGGAATGAAAGCTTCGGTGTTGTCAGTACAACATCTTCGTAATGAATTGTCGCCGATACACAAGCTTGTCCTTCTGCTTCAGCATGGAGTCTTCCGTTCCGAATTTGAATAGCGCTGCCTTCAATTTCATAAGTTACTGTCGCAGTCGATGGAATCTCGGTAAGTTCGCCATGACTAAACGTACCCATGACGCTAAGATCTATTGATTCGTCTACTCCTAATTGTGTCTTAACTACTCTGAGATCGGCAGAGATCAGCTTGGTCGCCTGCGTAGGAGCGTGCGTAGAAATAACGACGGAGCTGCTAGCGAGATCTGACGAACTCGCATTCACTACAAGCTCGCCCGGTTCCTTTAGGGCTTGAACGATCGCGAGTGCTTTCCCGTAAAATGCCTTCCGATTGTCAGCTTTGTAGCGCTCAATACTTGCAGCATCCCCATTATCAACCCCCACCAGAATGCCCTTATCTGAAACACTGAATTCAATCATATGGTCGGCTGTTGGTACGATATTTCCGTTACTGTCAACGATATCCGCTGTAATGAACACAAGGTCACGCCCATCGGCTTGAATATGATTACGATCTGCGGTAAGCCTGATTTCGGCCGGCTCTCCGGAAGTGATCACGCTAGCTTCTTCAATGATATGACCTTGCTCATCCTTGGCTAAAGCGGTTAATCTTCCTTTCTCAAAAGGCACTGACCATTCCAGATAGGTCTTGCCATCTGCCGTTTCTTGATACATTTGCCCCCACGAGGTTACCTTCGCTTCGAAGCTTCGCTCACCCAATGACTTGCCGTTAAGTTGCAATTCGACTGTCCTTGCATTCGTATACACGAGTACCCGAACCGTTTCACCAGCCGTCCAATTCCAGTGTGGAAGAATGTGCACCATTGGCTTGTCGCTCCACTGGCTCTGATAATAATAGTAAATATCTTTTGGAAATCCTGCCGTATCCACCGCTCCGAAATAGGAACTCTTGGATGGAAAAGCGTTGTAATACGGTGTGGGCTCTCCAATGTAATCGAATCCTGTCCATATGAATTGTCCCGCAATATGTTTAAAATCTCGGTCATATTTCCAGGCCTCTTCGGCTGTTCTTCCCCAGGCTACATAATCATTGTCATAAGAAGATTGCTGCCGATCCTCATAAGTGGTGCTCATGTTATATTCATAAGGATGTGTATATACACCTCTCGAACGCGTAGCAGAAGAGGTCTCAGAACCATACAACTTCCATTCTGGATTATGTTCATGGTATCCAAGGTAATTGTTCTCAGAGTAATTGAGACCCACGATGTCGACTTCGTTAAAAATAGCTTCGATATGCTCATTTAACGGTGTAATGGACACTTTGTCGCCTCTCGTTTTATCTTCCCCGATCGTTGTCGGCCTTGTCGTATCTATCTCCTTAACCCATTTCACCAGGTTTCGAACGATTTCCACCCCTTCTGGGCTGGTTGTATCGTATATTTCATTACCAATCGACCACATAATGATGGAAGGTTCATTCTTATTCCTATCTACCATTTCCTTGGTATCATGCTCTGCCCATTGAGAGAAGAACCTACCATAATCATATTCTTTCTTCGAGAGGTTCCAAGTATCGAAGGTCTCTTCGACAACAAGAAGTCCCAGTCGATTGCAGGCCTCGATCAATTCCGGTGCAGCCGGATTATGAGTAACCCGTATGGCATTCACACCCATGTCCTTCATAATCTGCATTTGCCGTTCTACAGCTCGCTCGTTCACCGCTGCCCCTAGTGCCCCCAGATCATGGTGCATGCACACGCCATGCAGCTTCATATATTGTCCATTTAGCGAGAATCCTTCGCTTGAATCAAAGGAAAAATATCGAAGACCGAATAGGGTCTCATAAACATCTATCACTTGTCCGTCAACCACAACCTCTGTAACCAGTCGATAGCGGTAACTCTCGCTGGTGCTCCACAGTCTTGGATTATGAATATAAGCTTGGTCTTCGAAATGTCCGACGGTACCGCTCTCCAGGACCATCTCATCGGATGCTTCGCTTGCCGCTACATTTCCATCCATATCATAGATCACTGATTTCACCGTCACAGATACTCGGTCCTCAGAGTCGTTCTTCACTTTTGTCTTTAGATCAACACACGCCCTGTTATGCTTGAGTTCCTCCTCAAGTTCAGGCGTGGTTACAAAGGTTCCGTATCTTTCCACATGAATTGTATTCGTGACCGTAAGATATACATTTCTATAAATTCCGCTTCCAGAGTACCAGCGGCTACTTGGCTGAATATTTTCTACTCTTACAGCAAGCACATTCTCCCTGCCGTCTGTATAAGCTTTTCCAGTGATGTCATAGCTAAAAGCATTGTAGCCGTATGGATATGTACCTAATGCTTCACCATTCAAGTAAACTGTGCTGTTCATATATACACCATCAAAATCAATGGACACCTTTTTTCCAGTCATCCACTGAGGTAGCGTGAACGTCTTTCGGTACCATCCAATGCCACCATCCAAATAACCACCCTCATGTGTCGAAGCCGACTCGGGATTGAAATCCAGTTCGATGCTCCAATCATGTGGTACATTCACCTTACGCCAATTCGAATCATCAAAGCCTTTCTGCCTTGCATCTAATAAGCTCTCGCCATCTTCTCTGTGGAACCGCCAATCCTCACTAAAGCGTAATTTCCTAATCATTGTACCCAGCCTCTCTGCAAGTTGTTATTTCCCGAAATCGCTAGACTTAAAATAAAGCGATTTCAATTGTTGTTATCCGCTGCGATTTGCGTCATCATCCTAGGTGCTTAAGGTTACTATACCGTCCTTTAGCTATAAGGTTCAAGCTTATATTCCGCTCATAAACTTTGCCTACGATTTTCTTATCGCTTCTATTACTAAGTTAAGAGTATTACCAGTTTGTCTTCCGCTCTGGCAACGGGTCTTCATCCTGAATGAGCCGGTGTACAAGCTCCTCCAAAAGCTTCAACTTCACTTCTCTGGCTTCTGGATCGAAGAATAAATTGTGCCGCTCTTCAGGATCCTCAAGTAGATCAAAGAGTTCACCATAAGTCTCGCCTGCGAATACCACAAGCTTGTAACGAGCAGTACGCAGGCATTTAACGTGGATACCACGGTCATGCGCATCGTAGGAGGTCACTGCCGATGATCGCAGATGGGTTACATCGCCACCTACTACTTTGAGTTGAGATATTCCTTGTACACCGTATGGACGATCCCGGCCGATTACATCTAGAACAGTGGGTACAATATCAACATGTTCGATCAGTGCCTCGGTTTTTCTGCCTTTAGTTAAGCCTGGTATCCGCATAATCATCGGAATACGGGTCAATCCTTCGTAGAACCACGGCCCCTTATACATCAATCCATGGTCGCCAAGCAGCTCTCCATGGTCACTAGTAAATACGATCATTAGATTATCCTCGATGCCTTTTTGCTTCCAGGCATGAAGAATCCGACCAATTTGTTCATCAATAAACGTAACCATGGCGTAATAGTTTCGAATGACCCTCCGCAGACGCTCATTTGAAGATTGATGTTGTTCACCGCCTCCTGGCCAGTATCCACGTTCGCCTTGCCTTAATAGATGTTCTGGGCGCATCTGGAGCTCATTGTTCTCCTCGGCATGCGGAAGATCAATATCCATATCAGCATAAAGTTCAGCATACGCTTGCGGTGGATCGAATGGATGATGTGGATCGACAAAGCTCGTCCACAAGAATAGCGGTCGCTCTGCGTCATGAGCCTGTATGGCCTCAATACTTTTCTCCGCTATCCAGTAGCTCTGATGCAATTCTTCCGGCATATCACTTTCCCATACATCCCCATCCGCATTCTCAGTTCGGCATCTGTTCTTAGTAAAGCGCTCTGCAACAGCAGGATCCTGCTCCCCAAGCCAATCAAGATATTCGCCTATCGCATTATCCTCAGAAATATGATGCTCATCAAAACCGTAATACGTGCCATCCTTCTCCCTCCCGCGGTCTCGGTAACTTACGTCTTCTGCCATAGTAGAGAAATTGGTCTTACATTGCGGGCGAAAATGCATCTTACCTACACCCACCGTCTTGTAACCAGATTCCTTCAAATGATCACATAGCGTCATTTCATCCTCGTTTAACGATACGCCAATATTCCACGCACCATGGACATGTGGATAGCGTCCCGTGAAGATCGAAGCACGTGAAGGTGTACATACAGGACTGGCGCAATAAGCGTTCGTGAAGACGGTTCCTTCAGCGGCAATCTGATCCAACACCGGTGTCTTTACCTTAGGATTCTCGAAGCCTATAGCGTCAGCTCGCATTTGGTCTGTTGTGATTAGCCAAACATGCGTTTTTCTTGTCATGATCCGTATTCCTCCTGAATGGGCCGGAATTAGAGATTCTGGCCGTTTTTCTCCTATGCTACAATGGTAGGTAAAGGTCGTATACAAGCATTCAACTCACTTTTATAACAATCCTGATCACTCGAAAGAGAGAAGGTGTTGCACTTGGATTCTTCTTACATCTATAAAACCATTCCCCATACCCCCAGCCAGTTAGCCAAATCACTTCTACTCTTCGTCTATGATCTGGGATGGTACCAATGCCAGTCCAATTACCGGGTGAAACGTATCTATCAACCCTATTCAATCCGTCTCGTTCTGCGAGGAAGAGGATATGCGGTATGGCGAGGCAAAACACATTCCGTGGGTCCAGGTCAGCTTCTCTTCTTGGATTTAACGGAAGAACATGAATATTTCGTTGATCCGGAGGATCCCTGGGAGATCATATGGGTCCGTTTCGGCGGTACCCAAGCTGCCGAGTATCACCGTGTACTTGGCTGCACTAGAAGCCCTGTATTAAACACGCGGGATTCTGTGCTGGTAAGACGACTGTTCGAAGAATTAGTCACCTTATTCGAGCAAAGGCCACCGGGCTATGAATTTACCGCCTCGTCTCTTCTAACTCAGATTTTCACGGATGCCGCAATAGCCTTGGCAGAACATGACCATTCTACGAACAAAGGATCACCGCTGCGCTATCCGGAACACATCTACCAAGTCATTCAATATATTGAAGAGAATTATCTGCTTCCATTAACCATTGAGGAGCTTGCAAGTCACGTATTCATAAGTCCTGGTTATTTATCGCGCTCGTTCAAGCTTGCCACGGGCTGTACCGTTACAGAATATATCATTAAGCATCGACTTCTGGTGGCCAAGAAACTTCTTGCTGATTCCGAGCATAGCCTCGGGGAAGTCGCTCAAGCAGCTGGGTTTTGTAGTCAAAGCTATTTTTCAAAACTCTTCAAAAGAGACGAAGGTGTTTCGCCGCTCCTGTATCGTCGTAGTGTGAAGCAATAAACGAAGGCATTCACTCAACGAGAAAATAAGTGATTGAAGAAAGGCTAGCCATATATGTACGGCTAGCCTTTGTCTTTACCTCATCCATTAATTTTTATCTGCATATTCCGGCCAAATGAATTTCACACCTAGACGTTCCTTGGGTAGGACACTGAAATAAGCATTTTAACAGACTGGAAAATCTATGATTTACGGAGTGCACGTTCTGACATATTGATCATCTATCATCTATCCGTTGTTACAGCGCTTCTTCGTCAAAAGGTGTTGTCATTGGTGCCATTGAGGAAATGGCACTTCATAAAGGCCAACCGAAATACTCCGGTTGGCCTTTATCATAGTTACAATGTGCTTATAAAATATAAAAATTCAGTTTAGTTAGATCAGTTCATGTTCAAATAAGAGCTTGATTCGTTGATATAAGAAAATTTATTTCACCGTTACCTTAACCTGCTGCGTCGTCACCAGCTTACCACTGTTATCGTATGCCTGGACGGTGATCTCAATTTTCTTGCCCTTGTATGGGCTAAAATCGATCTCTGCCTTCCAAGGTAGAGCTGATGAACTCGCAACCGTGCGTCCACCGATCTTATAGGTGACCTTTGAGAGCGTCGGTGCCCACGTCTTCACATAACCCGATACCTTTTGCTTGCCTGCAAGAATCGTGCTGTTGTTTATCGGTTTATAGGATATAGGTGCCTTCTCGCCAATAGAGCCTAAGTAGAACGGATTGGAAACGGCCTTCTTGTATGCGTTAAGCAACTGATCATTGGCAGATAGCATATAATATTTGATTCGCTCCGTGGCATTACCGTTGCTGTCGAACCAAAACACGCCTTTCACTTTTGGGTAAACCATAGGCAGAGAAGCGTAAAATTCCTGCATTTTGTATACTGCCCACTTGGTCTTATCCTGACGTTTCTCCGGGTACATGTAGGACACTCCACCCTCGGAGATGAATACCGGCTTGCGATCTGCATAAAGCTGATAGATATAATCGAACTTATCTAGGTGACTTGACCGGTCTTCCCCCTGCTTCAACGGATCTAGCGATGGGTCGAAGATCGAATATAAACTGACACCGACCCAGTCCACATAAGCATCACCCGGATAATAAGACTCTATCGTATATGTTGGGTTAGCTCCCGGCGCCCATACCATCGCAACATTGTTCTTGGCCTCTTCCCGAAACACCTTCGTGACCAGACGAAACTTCTCAATGTACTTTTTCGGGTCACCACTCCATTTCACCCAGCCACCATTCATCTCATTGGCAAATCGCATGAATACAGGTACGCCTGAATCCCCAATCGTGCGTGCGAAGTTGCGCAGGTAGGCATCATCCTTAACCTGATCCAACCCCTTGATCGGCTGAAGTCCAATCTGTAGAGCCGTCCCGCTAGCCGCCGCACGTTCTAAGTGCTTGGTTAGCAGGGCCGGATCACTACCATAGTTAAAGTACAACAGATAAGCTGCATGCTTTTTCCCAGTCATGCGAGGGAATTGATCAGTAAAATATTTGCGCTGCTTCGGATCGTTAACCGCTTTGTCCATTTCTGCATACGCACCAATCAAAGCGCCGTTAGCCGGTACAAATTTTGTCCCGCCATAGGTTGTCCCTGAGCTGGCGGACTGCTCCACATACAGCTTCGCCGTACTGCGGAGCAGATTGGCCTTCCGCTTCGCGGCAATGCTAATCTGTGTCTGGTTTGCTTTACCCGAATATTCAGCTTCTAGGTCCCAATTGGCTACAGCGTTATCGTACTGCTTCAGCCCCTTATAACAATCGCCGATCCGGCGGTATATCTGCGCGGCGTTCCCGAATTCTTTTTCCTTAATGAATTCAGGTGCAATTTTCTTGTATTTGGTTATCGCCTCATTATATTTCCCTTGAGCCTCCAGCTTCTGTGCATCCTTGTACACCAACCAGACGTTAGCTGCCTCTGCTTCTCCATAATGAACAGACGATAAACCGATGACCATAATAGCTAGTGCAAGCACCATTTTGAGCAGCCACGCTGCCTTACTCTGTACCTTAAACTTCAATCCCCGTTGCCTTACTTCCATGCTGTTTCGTTCCCCCGTCTCCCCTGCCCAGTGCAGAATGATGATAAATAATGTTGAATAATGTCAACATATAGCAGATGTTATCATACCAGATTATACCACTAGAGGGGAATGAGAAAATTAAGAACAACCTCTGACGGTTCACTGCGATGTGGCATCATAGAAGAACGTTATATAGTAGATTGTCTAAATAACAAACAAAAAAAACCTTTGATTTCTCAAAGGTTTTTTTACTATGGAGCCTAGGGGGATCGAACCCCTGACCTCATCGCTGCCAGCGATGCGCTCTCCCAGCTGAGCTAAGGCCCCGTATTATATTCGGATATGTTATCGGTCAGTCAAGCCACAGACCCGCTTGTATTCAACAGTTTGCTAACGAAGAGTCAGCGTCAAAACAACTCGTTCGTTCTCTTCCGCTCAGTTATTGTAACACGCGGGAGCGCATCGCTGCAAGTATTAAATGCGGATATCTGCAAGCGGCACAACGGGTTGAAGACGTTGGCCAAAGTTAATAGATATCCGTTTGCGATGCGCAACCCCATACTGTAAAGTACTATTATTACGCTATCTATTAACGAAAAAAAGGCGCAGTCCAAACGGAATGTAAATCCGCTAAGACTGTGCCTTTTGGTTAAAATTATTACGAAATAAAAATCGGACTCCTGAGGTAAAAATTCAGCGCGAATTCATCGTACGCCTGGTTCGCGGTCATTTTCCGGAGATGCCCCTCACAGAGTTGTTTTAAGGTCATAAATTGAAGATCAAAATTTATGAAATTATTCTTTTATGAGAAATGGCACAATAGAATACCATTTCATTGATCTAAAAAAGAACGGAACTGAAAAATACAGTCCGTTCTTTTCCTCTTAATATTTGATCAATCTCCAAAGTGAGGTTAGCTATTATTTAGTGCCAACAATATCTCTGATTGTGTCCTTCACTTTGTCATAGTTCTGATCTTCTAAGTCAGAAAATTCTCTTGTCATTTTATAGACAGGTTCAACATTATTAGTTTCATCAACTTTCAGATAACTTGCAGATGGGTGAAAAGCAAAGTATTTCCCTATATTTTCATTCCATTCAAGTAAAAAAATATACCTTTCTCCTACCTTCATATCAGGGTGTATGCCATATGCATTATCCGATCTGTAAATTGTTATTTTCTGATTCTGTAAATCGCCTTTTATTGTGTCTAACACTTGAACTGTATAGTCTGTTCCTCTACGTGTAAATGAAGATTCCCCAGTTGCCTTTTCAGTAACCTCTTTTTCTATAATTCCCTCCCCCAATTGAATTGCTTCTTCCAATTCATTAATACCTACAATTTCGCCTTCAACAATAAGATTTGCATAGTTTGCCACTTCATCTATTTTTCTTGGGTTTTTAACCAGAATAGACTGACCAGTAGGAGATTCGACAAATTGGGATTCAACATAGTTATCTTCTATTGCATTTTTTTCATTTAATGATTGACTATATAAGATAGATCCGCCTGTAATCGCTAAAGCTAAACAAGTTAATAGAATGTATTTCTTCTTCATTTTTCCCTCCCGCCTTTTTTTAGTAGCCATACATTGCCTTAATATCATTTACTTCGTGAGTCTGAGGTAAATAACTTGTACCTGCTTGCACAAAATTGTAATTCATGATAGAGGTAGTAGCGAAAGTAATCAGCGAGATGAGAATGACCTAAACAAAGAACATGCCCAAGTTCATGAACCATAATAGCTCGATATATGTGTACTGTATTGTTAGTTAATAAGTGCATTTTTGAATAAGCGGCTAATCCCAAATATTTGTTCCATGGTGAATCATCTTGGAATCTGTTCTTCCAGTATTCTGCTGTTGTTGTTACCATATAAGTGTTTGGAGAAGTACTAGTTGTAAATTCTGCTGGCGCTGCTGAAGAATGCCACGCTTTTCGTGCATCTTCAAAGTAGGTCGCCCAGAGCCCTTAAGACCGTGCGCCATATCGGAGCGCATATCTGCGTTTGTCAGCATACAGTCAACGTTACAGTCACCGTACAAATATCAAAGTTATAACGGGAAAATTAGCGAGACAGCTGCCAGCGATGCGCTCTCCCAGCTGAGCTAAGGCACCAGAATATATTAGTTACTCTAATAATATATGTCGGGCTTTTATCACGTGCAACCCTTATATTTAGTGGATATCCATCAGTGTTTCTATCTCGAACACTGTCTTTCACTTTAAGTTATCGTCACCCGCTTGACGCTCAAATCAACTCTCATCTCAACACAAAAAAGCCCTCAAAAATCATGAGGACTTCCCTCTTATAAGAAGACGCTGAATTGGGTCAGCTATTCGTGTCAGGCAATGAATCTTTGGACAGCAGTCCTTTCAGCTCTTTCATGAACATGTTGATGTCTTTGAATTGTCTGTATACGGAAGCAAAGCGAACATAGGCTACTTCATCTACAGTATACAATTGCTCCATCAAAAGCTCGCCGATCTGGCGGCTCTCAACTTCAGCAGCAGCTGTCTTACGAAGTGCACTCTCCACCTCTGAGACCATCATATCCAGTTGCTCTACGGATACAGGACGCTTCTCGCAAGCTCGGATTAATCCGCGCAGTACCTTTTCGCGACTGAACTCTTCGCGACTGCCATCCTTCTTAATGACCATCAGCGGAGTTTCCTCCACCATTTCAAATGTTGTAAATCGACGGCTGCACTGCTCGCACTCCCTGCGGCGGCGAATAGACTTGTTCTCATTGGCAGGACGCGAATCGAGTACCTTCGTTCCAGCGTAACTGCAGTATGGACATTTCATAAAGCGTAATCACTTCCTTCTCAAACTAATTTCCAGAAAATGTAGTACAAATAATTGTAATGAAGTTTGCTATTCCGAGACATAATACTTTTACCAACTCAAGGAGGTGAACAAACATGGGACAAGGAAACAACAACTCTAACAACCTGGTAGTACCTCGTGCTAGCCGTGCATTGGAGCAAATGAAATATGAGGTTGCTCAAGAACTCGGCATCAGCATTCCACAAGACGGTTACCAAGGTAACATGACTTCTTACGAGAACGGTTCAATCGGGGGGTACATTACCAAGCGTCTGGTAACCCTAGCCGAGCAACAATTGGCTGGTCAATACTCCGGTCAATAATTATTCTTCATCCAAAGAGTGTTGGGGTGGCTTGATGAATTCAAGCCCTCCAATGCTCTTTTTTAATAATGATTAGAACTCATCATACACATCGGTATATTGATTATAATAATAAATAACTCTTTGTACATAATGACGAGTTTCCCCAACCGGGATGTCTTTGACGTTCTCATAGGTCCCATCCCATAGCCCTTTTTTAAGCCAGCTTCGCACATTACCTGGACCTGCATTGTACGCAGCTATCGCTGCGATTGGATTCCCATCCATTTGATCATGCAGTTTCTTAATATACCAGGTACCAAGCTGGATATTAGCATCCGCTTCATGCTTAATGCTATCCATGGTCACTGAAGGCAGCTTGGCCATTTCCATGGCCCAATTAGCCGTATCCGGCATCAGCTGCATAATTCCAAGCGCTCCCACCTTGGACTCCTTACCCGGTTTATAGTTCGTTTCCACCCGGATAATGGAGGCTACAAGAAATGGATCGACTTCATAATGGATCGCATGCTTGCGAATTTCGTTCTTGTAATAGATCGGATAAAGCCATGTCATCCATATATTACTTAAGAATAACACGGCTATAAAAGAGATCAACAGAGGCAGCAGAACACGTTTTTTACGGAGCCAGCTTAAACTCATCATTCAAACAACCTATTCCATAGCTTGTCCACTTGTTCACGAGTCTCGCCCAAGGTCCCACTATTATCAATAACTTCATCAGCCATACGCTTCTTTTGCTCGATATCCATCTGGCTATTCAGTCTTGCCAATGCCCGCTCTTCGGTAATCCCATCTCGCTCCATCAAACGCTGAAGCTGCTTATCCCTGGGTACATATACAACAATAACCTTCTCAAAAAGAACCTGCAGCTCTGACTCGTACAAAAGAGGAATATCCACAACAACCAGTCGATCAGGATATGTTGATTCATACTCAGCCATCTGTCTGCGAATCTCTTGCCTGATTGCAGGATGCGTAATTCCATTAAGCACTAGTCGCTCATTGGGATCATTAAATATAATCTCACCGAGCTTTTTTCGATCCAATTGTCCATCTTGCTGAATCACATCTTGTCCAAAATGCCCGGCCACCGCCGCCAATACCGGATGACCCGGGAGCATAACCTCCCGAGCGATTAAATCCGCATCAACGAGAAGCGCTCCCTTCCGGATTAGCATGGAGGACACGGTGCTCTTTCCTGTTGCAATTCCCCCAGTTAAACCGATATTCATGTTTTCACCTCATAACAGCTTCATTATACCCATCAAAATTAATAAGAACGCCGGCAGATAGGAGAAATATCTCATACCACCTTTCGAGGCAACTCGAAACCCTGTCTTCATTCCAAGTACAAGGAACACCCCACTAAAAAGTGCAACGACCATAGACGTTAATAATGGAGAGAAGCCGAGCATCGCTGCACCTAATCCCGCACCAAAGGCATCTAGTGATAAGGCAATTCCTAGCCACATGGCCTCCCATGACGAGATGCTACCGGAGTCATCCAGATCCGCGCGAGATGGGCTTCTTAATATTTGAATCACAAGACCAAGCTTACGAATTTCCAATTGAAATACAGCAAGTGGAGGCTGAGCATCCGTCCCCTCCACCAAGACGGATTGATCAACTTTAGGATCTTGTGACGACACCTGTTCTGTCTCGAGCGTTCGCTCATGTGAGGACCTGATTTGCTGAATGAAGGACCACCCACCTAGTGCAATCAGTATGACTGCACCGATCATTGAAGCGACTTCAGGGGAGAATATGCGCTGCAGCAATGCCCCTGCCTGCATAGAGACATAAAGGACTAGACCAGAACATAGCGAAATAATAATGACCGATAACAATGGAATTTTCGTTTTACGCAGCCCGTATGTAATGCCGGCTCCAAAGCTATCCAGGCTTAATGCCAGTGCCAGCAGTACAGGTGCAAAAAATAGACTAAGCACCCTTCCCCCTCCTCCGGCCAAACACGTCTGTCATTCACACGTCTTCGGCTAGTTCTAGGAGTAGTATATGGGCGGGGGATAGGATGGGTGCATGCCTATTCGCTCAGCTTGTCTGGTTGACAGCGAGGACAGAAATGGGTGCCACGTCCACCGACGACCGTCTTTGTGATCGGCCCCCCACAGTTATGGCAAGGCTCGTCCTTCCGGCCGTAGATACGTAAACTATGTTGGAACATCCCCATCTCGCCTTGCCCGTTTACGTAAGACTTAATCGACGATCCGCCTGCTTCTACGGCCTCTGTTAACGTATCGATGATTGCATGATATAGGGATTCTAGCTCGGCATCAGTTAATGTATTAGCCGTCCTTTCTGGATGTATTCCTGCCCGAAAGAGCGCCTCATCTACATAAATATTACCAATACCTACAACGTATGCTTGATTTAACAAGACAACCTTGATTCTTGTTTTCTTGCTCCCAATAATTCGTTTGAACTCATGTAGCGTGAAAGTTTCATCTAACGGTTCGAATCCCAATTTGGAGAGCGGAGGACTATTAAATTCCTCCCCTGGCGCGAATAAATGCATGGTTCCGAACTGACGAACATCTTTATAACGCAGCTCGGTTCCATCATCAAAATGGAAAATAACATGGGTATGTTTCTCCACCGGTTCATCAGAGGAGTAAAGTCCATATCGTCCTTCCATCCGAAGATGAGAAACAAGCACTAACCCGTCCAGCTTAATTCTAAGAAACTTCCCCCGTCTTTCAACACCTTCTATGGTATGTCCCTGAAGCATGAAAGCGAACGCTTCGATATCGTCAGGACGCTGTATGATCCGTGGTAAATTTACTGTGACTCGTTCTATATGTTTACCCTTAATAAGTTGATTAAGGGTTCTTTTAACGGTTTCTACTTCCGGCAATTCCGGCATGATGTCTTCACCTCTATCCCATTATAACGGATGCGAAGCGTCAGTCGCCATCAAGGTTTTATGGAAAAAGCCTTCCCGCACCCTTTACTTCGCCTCGTACCAATTCTCACCATAGCTTACTTCCGCTTTTAATGGAACGGCTAGCTTGAGCGCCTTACTCATCACATCTGGCACGAGTGCCTTCATCGTTTCCATCTCATCTTCCGGAACTTCGAATACCAATTCATCATGTACCTGCAGTAGCATGCGGCTCTTCAACTGACGCTCATGCAGCGCTGCATCCATATGAACCATAGCCAATTTAATAACATCTGCTGCAGTACCTTGGATTGGTGTATTCATAGCGGTCCGCTCAGCGAATGATCTGAGATTAAAGTTGCTTGCATTGATCTCAGGCAAATAACGTCTACGCTCTAGCAGTGTTTTGACATAACCATCCTGTTTCGCTTGTTTCACAATCTCATCCATATAACGGCGCACACCTTGGTATACTTCAAAATACTGATCGATAAACTTAGCAGCTTCTTTACGCGTAATATTCAAGTTCTGGGATAAACCGTAGTCACTAATTCCATACACGATACCGAAGTTAACAGCTTTTGCAGAACGGCGCATGTTGGAATCCACTTCTTCCTCACTTACACCGAATACATCCATCGCAGTCTTCGTATGAATATCCATATCATGCAGAAAAGCTTCTTTCAGACGGTCGTCATCAGAAATATGTGCTAGAACCCGAAGCTCAATCTGGGAATAGTCCGCTGCGAGAATTGACCATCCCGGCTCAGAAGGCACGAACACCTTACGAAGCTTACGGCCCTCTTCCAGCCTAATCGGAATATTCTGCAGGTTCGGATACTGACTGCTCAGTCGGCCTGTTGCCGCAATCGTCTGACGGTAGTACGTATGAACTTTCCCCGTTTCGCTCGAAATCTCCTTCAGAAGCCCTTCCACATAGGTAGACTGCAGCTTTGCAAGCGTTCGATATTGAAGAATATGCTGGACGATCTCATGATACGGTGCGAGCTTTTCAAGCACTTCTGCATCTGTGGAGTATCCTGTCTTCGTCTTCTTAACAACAGGAAGCTCAAGCTTCACGAATAGGATTTCACCCAGCTGTTTGGGAGAATTCAAATTGAATTCTGTTCCAGCAATTTCATATATTTTCTCAACAAGCGTTTTGATCTGTTCTTCAAATTCTTTTCCAAGCTGCTTCAGAGCATCCACATTGACCGCAATTCCCTGTTTCTCCATATCGGCTAGAATGCGGGATAGCGGCATCTCCAGATCGTAGAAAAGTGGAAGCATCTCGTTATCTTTCAGTTCCTGCTCCTGCCGAGGAATGATCTGGGCTACGGCTTCACATTTTCGCGCCAGATGTTTGCTGAGTATCTCTTCATCTGGTATTTTATACTTCGCTCCCTTACCAAATATATCGTCATCCGAAGTAAGGAATGAGAGACCATATTTCGCTGCTAGACCGCTAAGGGTCTGATTGTTATCCGTTGGATCAAGTAAATAAGCAGCCAAGTGAACATCAAAAGATGCACCCGCAAATGCAATTCCTTGCCAGTGCAGGGCCAAGTCGATCCGGTGAAGATCGTATCCGCGCTTGGGCACATTACTATCTGCCAGCCAGTTCCGAATCGGTTCTGCTGCTGGATCCTTAAGTACCTCGAACGGAATATAATAATAGAGTGTTTCCACTGCAAGTACGAGTCCCGTCACACTCGCATGGTGCGGATTATCCCCATGTGTCTCCACATGCATAAATTGCACCTGTTTAAGAGACTCAGATACTTCGGGTAGTAAGTCCACATCTACCGTGACTACTTCAACTTCGACTTGTGGGTGATCCTGTTCAGAAGACCCAGTACCGCCCGCATCTAGCTTAAGACGTTCTAATAAGGATTTAAACTCTAGTTTCGCGAGCGCCGGACCCGCCGTTTCCTGATTTAGACCATCAAATTTCATATCTTCCCATGATTGTTCCAAAGGAACCTCACGGAAAATCGTCGCGAGCTTTTTACTAAGAATAGCGGATTCTGCGTTAGTCTCAATTTTTTCTTTCATTTTACCTTTAAGCTCACTCGAACGCTCCAAGACCTGTTCAACAGACCCGAATTCATGGAGCAGTTTAAGAGCAGTCTTCTCACCAACCCCCGGTACGCCAGGAATGTTATCGGAAGCATCGCCCATTAAGCCCTTCAAATCAATAATTTGCTCTGGTGTTAGACCATAACGCTCCTGTATTTGTGCAGGACCATATGATTCGATCTCGGTAACCCCTTTACGGACCATCGCAATCTCCACATGATCAGAGGCTAGTTGGAGCATATCCTTATCTCCGGATACAACCATAACTTTACGGCCCTCTTCATCAGCCAATCTTGTAATCGTACCGATAATATCATCCGCTTCATAACCTTTGATCTCGAACTGAGGTACTCCTAATCCTTGTAAAAGCTCTTTCAATAGAGGAAACTGTCCAGAAAGCTCTGGCGGCGTTTTCTCCCGCTTCCCTTTATAATCTTGAAAATCTGCATGACGAAATGTCTCTTTTCCTGCATCAAAAGCAACCATCATATGTGTAGGCTTATGCTCGTCAATAAGACGGAGCAGCATCGTAGTAAATCCATAGACAGCGTTCGTCTGTTGCCCACTTGCATTCGTAAGTGGAGGCATCGCAAAAAACGCACGATAAATAATGTTGTTACCATCAATCACAATCAACTTGTCCATTCAGGCACCTACCCCTTTATAACTTCCTTCCCACATGATAACATAGGTTCCCCTCAAAACCGAAGACCAGGGGACAATACCCTGTATATTTATAGGATAAACCCATGATTCACTCTATATTCCTTGTCTATCCCTACAAAAAAAACGCCGGCTTTCGCCGGACGTTCTTTGACTATGATTCAGTCGTTATTATTGGTTCAGATCGGGTCGATGACCTGTTACCAAGTATACTGTGCTCTCTCCTATGTTTGTTGCATGATCCGCAATCCGTTCGATATAGCGCCCTACCATTACGAGCAGCATCGCTTGGTTCGCAGATTCCGGGTCACCCGTCAGGTGTGAGAACAGATCATGAAGGATAACACTGTAAAGGTGATCCACCTGATCGTCATCCTGTGCCATTTTGTAAGCCAGATCCGTATTCTCCGTCAAATACGATTCAATGGATTCCGCGATCATAGCTCGCACGATTTCCGCCATACGTGGGATATCCACAAGCGGTTTAATCAGCGTCTGACCTTGCAATCTAATCGTAACCTTGGCAACGTCACGCGCCAGATCACCCATTCGCTCCAGGTCACTTGCAATCCGAAATGCAACAAGAATACGGCGGAGATCCTTCGCTACAGGTTGCTGCGTTACAATAAGACGAGAACCGATGTCCATAATTTGCTCTTCCATCGCATTCAGCTGCGCATCGAGCTTAACCACGTTCTGAGCTTTATCCGTGTCCAATGTTTGTAGTGATGATACAGCTGCTACAAGTGCCTCCTCAGTATGCCTGCTCATATCCTGAAGTAATGTTTTCAGTTCATCGAGCTGTTGATCAAACTCAATTCTTCGGATCATATTATCATGCCCCTCCCATTCATCTTTAACGTTTCCTTAGCCAAATCGACCAGAAATATAATCCTCGGTACGCGCATCAGATGGTGTTGAGAACAATACATCCGTATCCGCAGATTCGATCACTTCACCGTTCAGGAAAAATACCGTGCGCCCAGAAATACGCGCAGCTTGATGCATGTTATGAGTGACCATTACAATCGTATATTTACTTTTCAACTCTTGAACTAATTCCTCAATTTTAAGTGTCGAGATCGGGTCTAGTGCTGAAGTTGCTTCATCCATCAGAAGAATATCAGGCTGAACCGCAAGGGCGCGTGCAATGCACAAACGCTGCTGTTGTCCCCCGGACAGACTAAATGCTGAGCGCTTCAAGTAATCTTTCACTTCGCCCCAGAGTGCTGCCTGCTTCAGACTTTGTTCAACGATTCCATCTAGTTCTGATTTATTACGAATTCCATGAAGCCTTGGTCCGTAAGCGATATTGTCATATATCGATTTAGGAAATGGATTGGGTTGCTGGAACACCATGCCGACCTGTTTACGCAAGGCCTCAACATGGACCTCCTCACTGTAGATCTCCGTGCCCCCGATCTGCACACTGCCTTCAATTCGAGTACCTGGGATCATGTCATTCATCCGGTTTAGCGTACGAAGCAATGTTGATTTACCACAGCCGGATGGTCCGATAAATGCCGTTACTGTCTTCTCAGGAATATCAAGATCAACATTTTTAAGTGCATGATACGCTTCATAATATAAGTTTAATTTCTCAATATGAATAATAGGTTCCATAGAATAATCATGTCTCCTTCTTCTGAACATTCACGATATGGATATGGCTGATTTGTCTCAAGTCTTAGGTGTTCTTCTGATATTTGTTCCGCAGCCAAATGGCAGCCAGGTTCATAAGGAACAACATAATTAGTAACAGGATGATACCTGATGCAGCTAGATCATGGAATTCCTCACTTGGTCTTGATACCCAGTTGAATATTTGAATCGGCATGACTGTGAATGAATCCAGTAGATTTTCTGGTAAAAAGGCAACATAGGTAAGGGCACCAATCATAATCAGTGGTGCTGTTTCACCGATCGCACGGGACAGTGCAAGAATAACCCCTGTCATAATCCCCGGCATCGCGGAAGGCAGTACCGACTTCGCAACGGTTTGCCATTTTGTAGCCCCAAGTGCGTAAGATGCATCTCTTCGGTTTTTCGGAACAGCACGAAGTGCCTCTTGTGCAGATACAATAATAATGGGAAGAACGAGCAACGTCATGGTTAATACACCGGACAACAGGCTTCGTCCAAGACCCATCCCCCGTACAAAAATCGCGAGTCCAAGAATACCATATATAATAGAAGGAACACCTGCGAGTGTACTAATATTTAGCTGAATTAGACGCACCCAGCGGTTTTTCCCTGCGTATTCCTCCAGGAAGATCGCGGCCCCCACACCCAGAATGAATGACAAAGGCGCCATGAGCAGCAACAGATAAATCGTACCTACAATCGGAGACTTCATTCCTGCTCGTTCGGCCACACGCGAAGGATAATTCGTAAAAATTTCCGGTGATAGTCTGTGAAGACCATCCGCGAGGATCGACACAATTAAAGCCATTAAAGCTACAATACCGATACTTGTACAGATTAGAAAAACAAGATGCAAGATGCGGTCGCCACGGCGTCTTCTAGTAATCCCTTTGGTTTCGCCCAGATTCATAGATTCCATCTAGTATTCCTCCCTGAAGCGGCGAGCAACCCACTGCGCCAAGATGTTAAGTAAAAAGGTAATCACAAAGAGTGTCAGACCTACGGCAAAAATCGTCCCATATTCAACCGTTCCCCGCGGAACGTCTCCATTACTGACTTGAACAATATAAGAGGTCATCGTCTGAATGCTATTCAGCGGATTAGCCGTCAATTGTGGCGTAGCCCCTGCAGCAACCGTAACAATCATCGTCTCACCGATGGCACGTGAGAAAGCTAACACGAATGAGGAAACAACACCCGACATTGCTGCTGGGAGCACAATCTTAAGTGCCACCTCAAAACGAGTTGCACCAAGCGCATAAGCTCCATGTCTCAGACTCTTCGGAACAGCGCGCATCGCATCCTCGCTAAGTGACGAAATCATAGGCAGCACCATAATCCCTACAACAATACCTGCACTGAGTGCGTTGAAAATACCCATATCCGGAAAAATCTTTTGTAGTATGGGTGTAACGGTCTCTAGCGCAAAATATCCATACACAATCGTTGGTACACCAGCTAGAATCTCAAGTATGGGTTTCACAACTCCCCGAACTCGGGCAGGCGCATATTCATTCAAATAAATAGCGGATGCCAAGCCGATAGGCACTGCGAATAAAATCGCAATGCCTGTAATCAGCAATGTGCCGCCCAGTAGGGGCAGCACGCCGAATTCTTTTGGGGAGAGAATAGGGCTCCATACCGTTCCTGTCAAGAAGGACCAGACCGGTACTTCCTTGAAGAAAATGATGGATTCCTGTAGAAGTGTGTACACAATACCAATGGTGGTGAAGACCGATAGCACCGCGCACAATCCTAGAAAAATCGGGATGATTTTATCAGATAGGCGCGTTTTGCCTCTGCGAAATGTCATCTTTCCGGAACTTTCCACCACGGATGATGTTTTATTCATTCTCCTCTTCCCTTTCTATATCATCACTAGGGATGCCCTGTGACTTATTGAGCCAATTTATCTTTTTCTTTCTGGTACTCTTCATCTGGAAGAGCTACGAAGCCGACTTCACTTGCCAGTGCACCAGCATTACTCAGGTAGAAATCCATGAAAGCTTTTACTTCAGGACGCTCTAACTCCTTGTCACTTACATAGACATACAATGGACGGGACAATGGAGCGTAACTGTTGTCTTTAATGGTCTCAGCACTTGCTGTTACTGTAGCTGTTCCATTATCAATTGGAATCAATTTCAACTTATCTTTGTTCTCTTCGTAGAATGAGAAACCGAAGTAACCAATAGATTGTTTATCACCTGCTACACCTTGCACAATTGCATTCGTGTCAGCACTAAATGTAATTTGGCTGTCATTACGGCTCACTTGAGCTTCACCGTTAATGACTTCAGTGAAGTAATCGAATGTACCGTGATCTGTACCTGGAGAGTAAATTTTAATTTCTTCAGCAGGCCATCCATCGCGTACATCAGCCCATGTCTTTACTTTACTGTCTGGTTCATATATTTTCTTGAGTTCATCAATTGTAAGTTTATCGATAAAGTCGTTCTCAGGGTTAACCACAACGGCAAGACCGTCATATGCTACCGTAACTTCGTGGTATTCAATGCCTTTTTCTTTCGCTTCCGCCGCTTCTTTATCTTTGATAGGACGGGATGCGTTGGTGATTGCAATTTCACCATTCAAGAAACGTTTAAAGCCTGCGCCCGTTCCACCTGTTCCGATCGGAACGCGTACATCTTTATTCTCTGCACCAAACTCTTCAGCGATAGCTTCTGTCATCGGATGAACCGTACTTGAACCATCAATTTCAATCGTTCCGGAGAGTGCAGTTGATGAGCCATTCTCGCCTTCTGTTTTCTTTTCTCCGCCTCCACAAGCTGCGAGCACCGTGCTAAGCATCATGATCAATACGAGAATTCCTGCGCTTTTACGACCCCTGTTTCTAAACAAACCTATCCACTCCTTAAAATCTGGTCTCTTGTAGTATCTTTCGCTTACATTTTCAATCTTAATCCCCGAATGTAATTTCAGTTATCGAGAATTGTAAACTCTGTGTAAAATCATTAATAATTTAGTAGACTCATAGGTTCAGTATTAGAATCATAAGTAGTACTTTCGTTCATGCCCGCTAATTCTTCCCTTACACGCTTTACCTGGATTGCTGCTTTCTCAGCCATATCATAAGCCTGGCTCCCAGCGTCCTTAACTTCCAAAACGACTTCTTCCATCTGAGTGAACATTCTCCCGCCTTCAGCAACAATACGCTCACAGGCACGAATTTCGCTCAGATTATGATCAGTAGCCGTGGCTGTTTCTTGTACAAGATGTTGAATGTATGTGAGAAGACTAGAAATATCTGTGGCCAAACTTCTGGTCTGCTTGGATAAATTCTGTACTTCTCCAGCTACGACTTGAAACCCCCGCCCATGCTCCCCGGCATGCGCAGCTTCAATCGAAGCATTAATAGCAAGTAGACTACTATGATCAGCCAGCTCACTGATCTGCTTTGTCATGGAAGAAATATTCTGAGCATTCTTCAAAAGCTCTGTAACAAAACTAGCTCGCTCTTCCATGTCGCGTACAAGCCCGCTATAAGATTCACTCACTTGTTGCAAGTTCGTTCTACCCGTCTGTGACCATTTCTGCATTCGTTCACTTTTGGTGCGTGTTAAATTCGCTTTTTCAGCTACTTGACTTAAAGACACTTCAATCTCATGAGTATGACGACTGCTCTCATCCAAAATATACTCCCGCTTGTTCTCCGCTTCGATCTGCATCATCGTGGATAATTGCAATAAATCCTTTACTGTAAGAACACCAAGCAACTGATCTTGTTCCAGAACAAGCACACAATCGTAGAATTGCGACTCCGGCCTCTGTAGTGCTTTCTGGAGAAGATGTGACAACGAGTCCGAAATATCCACGGCCATAGGGTTCATATTTGTAATATACGAAGCTGGTCTTGGGTCATAGATTTCTCTGAAGAACCTGCCACTCATCCGGCGGTAAAATGCTTCTCGCATGATCAATCCCTCCGGTTTTCCGGACTCTTGGCAATAGACAATACACGGAGCTTCAGCGTCTCTCTTGAACTTGTCCATCACTTCACGACAAGTTTCTTCCTTCCCAATGATCGGAACCGTTCTGCATAATTGACGCGCTGATATTTCGCTGGTCTGGGGATGAGTTAACTCTGTGCACATTACATTAACCGTATTTAAAGTGTCGTCTGTCCTAAGCTGAAGCAGCGTCATGCAGCCCCACTCCTTTATCTAGTTCTTAAGACGCATCTTAACGAACGAGTATTATCGTACTGTTACGGGAATGTAAAGTGAATGTAAACACATTAATTATTTCTTTCAAAAATATACAAACAAAAAAACACCCATCATTTATGTTAAATGATGAGCGCTTTTTTTCGGGTTCACGACCAGCTTATATCCTACTCCACGGATCGAATCAATAAAGACTGAATCCGGATCAAGCTCAAGCTTCTTACGAAGGGAACTAACATGAACATCGACTGTACGCTGACCGCCAATATAGTCAAAACCCCATACCACATTCATAAGATCATCCCGTGTAAGAACTACCCCTGGCTTTCTTGCCAAATATAACAATACCTCAAACTCCTTGGGCCGCAGATTAATATTCTGTCCACCCAATCGAACCTCGTATTTATCAGGATATATCTCGAGTTGGCCTAATATGATCACATTACTATGCTTATCGGTCTCTTTAACTTCTTCTATATGTCCGGATACTCTCCGCATGACAGCTGTAACTCTCGCCAATAGCTCAGATACGCCAAAGGGCTTCGTAATATAGTCGTCTGCTCCCATTTTGAGCCCTTGTACTACTTCTTCCTCCGCATTTTTAGCCGTTAAAATAATAATTGGAGTCGTTACACCTTGTTGACGCAGCTTTTCCAGAATTGAAAATCCATTCATTCCAGGAAGCATCACGTCTAGTAAGATCAGGTCAAAGGAATGTTCACATGCCCGGTCATATCCAGCCGTTCCATGCTCCTCTACCGTGACTTCAAAGCCTTCTTGTGTCAAATTGTATGATAGAAGCCGTGAAAGTGTCGGTTCGTCCTCAATAACAAGCAAACGTTGAGCCATGTTAACCCCGCCCTTAAATCCATTATTTTAAAATTCGTTATTCATAACACTTGTACCAGTATATCAACGGAATGTTATCTCTATGTTAAATCATACCCGCCTCATTAATCATTTTCCTGTAATAAAGGCATCTCAATGATAAATGAACTTCCAAGTCCAAGCTCACTTTCTACTTTGATCGTACCGTGATGCAAATCAACTAGATGCTTTACAATTGATAAACCAAGTCCCGTACCGCCTGAACTTCTTGACCGAGACTTATTTACACGATAGAACCGTTCAAAAATCCGTGGAAGGTCTTTTTTAGGAATACCCAGACCCGAATCTTTCACAATAAACTGGACCGTATCACCATGTTCATTCACATGTATATCTCTAACGATAAGCTGGACTCTCCCACCTTCCTGTGTATAGTTGATGGCGTTGGATAAAAGATTCGTAAATATCTGTCGTAGTTTATCCTCGTCCCCCTCCAAGAACAGCTCCTCCGGCACTTCCATATGCAGGCTGATGCGTTTCTTATTGGCTTCAGGCTGCATAAACTCAACCAGGGATTGAAAGAATGGGAATAAATGAATCGGTGAGTATTCCATCGCAATTCGTTTGGATTCAATCTTAGAGAGCTCCAAAATATCACGAATCAATCGGTTCAAGCGCTCAGATTCATCATATATAATCTGCAAGAATGATCTTGATGTCTTCTCATCCTCGACGCCTCCAAGTAAAGTCTCTGCAAAACCTTTCACTGCTGCTAGTGGAGTCTTCAGCTCATGGGATACGTTAGCAACAAATTCACTGCGCATACGTTCCAAACGCCTAATATCCGTTACATCCTGCATCAAGAACAGCATTCCGCGATATGATCCATCATCTTGTACCATCGCTACTCCGTCCATTCGCACAATGGACTCAACAGGGTAGTACAAATTGCGTTCTTCCCGAAAATTCGTTCGATGCTCCAGTCCCTCTTCAATGAGCTTAGTCAACTCGTAATGCTGCCTCAACTCTCTATAAGGTTTACCCGTTACATGTTCTGCCTTCACGCCCAGCATTTCCTCTGCTGCTCGGTTTACCAGTACAATGCTTCCATCATAACTAAGCATTAGAATACCGCCGGTCATGTTATTAAGCACACTTTGGAGTAAATCTTCATTATCTCTTATTGTTTTCAGTTGAGTTTGAAGACTATCTGCCATCCCATTGATCGCTAAGGATAACTGTCCTATCTCATCTTGGCGATTAAGCTGAACACGGGCGTCATAGTCCTGTCTCGTAATCCGCCGGGCTACACTTGTGATTTTCTCAAGCGGAGAGGTAAGACTTGCTGCAACTCTGTAACTAACAAATGCCGCAATAATAAACAGAACAATGATTCCAGCGCCCATAACCGTCCAGCCTTGCCGCACACCTTGATCCACTTCTTTCAAGCTCATCGCAAGCCGGATATACCCATCAAAGCTGCCTTGCTTTACAGGAACGGCAACATAGATCATATCTTCTCCAAGCGTGCTACTGTAACGTATTGTACGTCCTAATCCTTCTGTTTCCGCTTGCATCATCTCTTCGCGATGGGCATGATTATCCATAGAAGTGGGATCACTCTCGGAATCACCGATGACTGTTCCATCCTTCTGGATGAATGTAACCCTCGCATCAGCCAATGTTTCAAACATCTGTGATTTCTCTGTATAATACGAAAATTTCTGATCCCCCGTTAGGGGAGGGAATTCCATCGTTGCCTGGATCAATTTGATCTCACGCCCCATATTTTCTTCCTGCAGACCAATGTGAGAACTCTTAAATACATTTGCCATAGCCAGACCGGCACCGAGCATGGATAATCCAATAAGTGTCATCATAATGAGCGTTAATCGATTACGAAACGGTTTCATCAATCTCTTCCTTTAACAAATGTAATATGTTCTGATTTGAACTTACTGAACAAAGCATGGACAATCGTGGCAACCGGTTGCTGGAACATGATGGACAGAACAACAGGTACCGATGCCTGAGGTGAAAAATAAGCCGTTGCAAGTACCATTCCAAGTGATATATTCCGCATACCTGAAGCATAAGTCTGTGTAACTTGTTGCATCCGATTACGGCTGGGAAGAACATAAATGCCGTAATAACCTAACGCATAACATATGCATATGAGTAAGATAACGGTTGGTACAATTCTGACCATCTCTTGCTTCATACTGGCTGCATGAGGCGCAATTGCAGCTGCGTTCAGCATCACGACTAACATGAACGCAATTTTCGATAGGGGCTGAGCAACAGGCGCCGACCACTCTTTAGCTCTTCCTTTTGACAATTCGTATAGCAGAACCCCTACAACTGTCGGAAGGACAACCATTTGAAGCAGATCTACCATAATTGCCTTCATGTCTAAAGACAATGAGTCCCTACCCAGCAGTATTTCCATAAGGGCAGGTACAATCAATGGACTGAGAAGCGTGTCCAACACCACAACAGATAATATAAAAGGCACACTCCCACCTGAACTACCAACCCAAAGTACGGAGGATACACCAAGCGGTATAATTGTAAACAGCACAAGTCCTGTCGTATATTCCGATTGAGATCCGAATACCGCCGCCCCAAGTCCGTATGCTAGTAAAGGTGCAGCTGCATGAGCAAGAAGTAACGTCCATAGTACTGGAAGGGGTTGCTTCATTACCGCACGCAAATGAGAGACACCACAACCAAGTGCCATCACAAGGGTAATATAACCGAACAAATAAGGAATTGAAGATACGAATGGCAGTAGCAGATCAGACAAAAACCAACCTATCACAAGTGAACCGGGTATCAGAATAAATGTATATTTCTCAAACCACGATGCAAATGACAAGCCGAATCGTTTCACAATAATCCCCCTGCGGACTTCAAATCTCGTTTTGTTGTTTATCATAAACCTCATTATATTAATCTGCAACGCTAAGTCCATAAAAAAAGAATCCTCCGACTATATCAGTCGAAGGATTCAAATCCCACGTTATGATTATGTTATATAAATACAGGCTCCTTGAACATTTCAAGTTTCGCTGCTGAATCTTTACTCACATCCGCATGCAGACTGTTGCCGTGTGAATCCATCGTAACAATCGCGGCAAATCCATCTACTTCCAAATGCCACATCGCCTCAGGGATTCCGAATTCCATAAAGTCAACGCCATTCACATTTTTAATACACTCAGCATAATACTGTGCGGCACCACCAATGGCATTCAAGTACACACCACCATGCTCTTGAAGAGCTTGGAGCGTCTTAGGCCCCATTCCCCCTTTACCAATGACTGCGCGAATGCCGAATTTTTTTAAAATATCACCTTGATATGGCTCCTCGCGAATACTTGTAGTGGGCCCTGCTGCCTTTACATGCCATCCATCTTCATCCTGTAGCATCACAGGACCACAATGATAAATGACGGCGCCATTCAGATCCAGAGGTGCATCGTGATCCATTAAATGTTTGTGTAACGCATCTCTACCTGTGTGCATCTCACCTCGAATGACAACCACATCTCCTACACGAAGGCTGCGAATCTGTTCCTCACTAATCGGTGTTTGAAGAACAATTTCCTTACCATCACGCTCTGATTCAACCATAACAGTTGTCTCAGATGTAGCAGCAGTAACCGCATCGGTCTCCGTATCCGTCATTCGAATTCCGTTCCCCGTTTCATACAGCCATTCCTGAATTTCTCCGTTATCCGCTTCAATTAGAACACCCTGACGACGGAACGCCCAGCAGTTATAAGCAACTGAAACAAAGAAACTAGCTGGCAGACGATTCATTGCACCGACTTTGCAGCCGAGAAGTGTAACCTCTCCACCAAACCCCATCGTTCCGATACCCAGCTTATTCGCATTATCCAACACGTACTCTTCAAGTTTCTGCAGATCTGGATTTGGATTCACATCTTCTATATGTCGGAACAACTGCTGTTTTGCGAGCTCATAGCCAGTTGTACGATCTCCCCCGATGCCAACCCCGATAAAACCAGCACTGCAACCTTGCCCCTGTGCCTGATACACAGAGTGCATAATGCATTTACGAATACCATCCAGATCTCGGCCAGCTTTACCCAGCCCCTCAAGTTCTGTAGGCAGACTGTACTGGATATTCTTATTCTCACATCCACCGCCCTTTAATATCAGACGAACATCTATGGTATCCTGTTCCCACTGTTCAAAATGAATGACTGGTGTGCCCGGTCCTAGATTGTCTCCGCTATTCTTACCCGTTAGCGAATCTACAGAATTCGGGCGCAGCTTTCCGTCTTTAGTAGCTCGAATTACCGCTTGGTAAATATCCTTCTTCATTTGAATTTGGTTCGCACCTACAGGAGTATGTACAACAAAAGTCGGCATACCTGTATCCTGACAGATCGGCGAAACTTGAGTCTCCGCCATTTCAATATTTTGCGCGATCGTTGCGAGTGCCAATCCGGCACGGGTAGCAGCATCCTCTGCATCACGTCCACGTTTAACCGCCCTGCGCACATCTCCCGGAAGGTTCGTCGAGGTTTCCACTATGAGTCGGTATACACTCTCTTCAAAATGCTTCATATTTGTTTACTTACCCCTTTCTTTTCTGAACAGTCAGTTATGTAACTCCATGTTGAAATATTTATAATTTGTCCTATGGTCTATCATACCAAAAAGTGCGTGAAAGGGTTTACTTTAAATTTACCAATCTATCAAAATACTTGTCCGTCCTATGTGCAAACAGTACTCTCAATCTCACATCTATTGCTGAATCTTTAGTTATGGCAAAGATAAGACCCTATCTTATCAGATTTATAGATAAGATAGGGTCTCCTAAGCCTTACATTCTTGCTCTATGGTTAGTTATATCACATATTATAGAGTAATCCATGCACTACCCGTTAATAACTTCTCCACCATTGATATGAATGATCTGTCCACTAACGTAAGATGAATCAGAAGAAGCCAAGTACACATATGCCGGTGCCAGCTCTTCAGGTTGTCCCGGGCGCTTCATCGGCTGACTTGCACCAAATTTACTCACTTCATCTTCTGTAAAAGTAGATGGAATGAGCGGAGTCCATATGGGTCCAGGTGCTACACCGTTAACCCGTATCCCTTTATCAACAATATTCATGGATAGGGAGCGAGTAAAGGATACAATGGCTCCTTTTGTAGCCGAATAATCAATCAGATTAGGACTACCGCGATAAGCAGTAATTGAGGCTGTATTGATAATCGCACTACCTTGTCCCAAATGCGGCATTGCCGCTTGTGTCATATAGAACATGCCTAGAATATTTGTACGGAATGTTCGTTCTAATTGATCTTTAGAAATATCCTCTATCTTCTTCTGTGGATGCTGCTCAGCCGCATTATTCACGAGAATATCCAGCTTCCCTAATTGTTCGATCGTCTGTTTCACAGCATCGGTGCAAAAGGTATCATCTCCGATATCTCCTGCTATGAGTATACATTTCCGTCCCTCCTGCTCCACTTGGCGCTTGGTCTCTTCCGCATCTTTATGTTCACTTAGATAAACGATTGAAACATCTGCACCCTCCTTAGCATAAGTGACGGCAACAGCTCTACCAATACCACTATCACCACCTGTGATCAAGGCAACCTTACCTTCAAGTTTACCAGCAGCTTTGTACTGACTGGACTCATACTTCGGAAGTGGATTCATTTCCGTTTCGGATCCAGGCCGATGATTTTGGTGTTGTGGAGGTAGCGTTTGTTTTTGTCCTTCTTGTGGCATATTGCATTTCTCCCTTCAGGTCAGTAAAAGTGTTTACACAATCATAGCTATTCTTCCCTATTAGGATGCTTTAGGCTCGGGCATATTAATCACAACAGCTTACGATATGTTAATTACCACATTACATAAAAATTAAACGTCTCTTCTCTGGGAGGAGAGTTCGTAAAAGAGAATACAATAACAAAAAGACCACTCCATTGATAGAGCGGTCTTTACTGGGAAAGCTTATTTATACAGCGGGTAAACCATGAAATAAATCATAACAAGCAAGAGAATAGCAAGCACGATACTGAATGTGCGAAGCTTAGCAATATCAGCAGCTACTTCACGTTTCTCACGAATGCCAGCAAGTGCATTCTTCAGTGGCTTACCCATAATTCCTCCAAGAGCAAACATGGCAAGAAGAATTAGAGTAATGATAATCATCCAAGCTACTGAATACTCACCCTTCGACATCATATAACCACCCGTGATGAGCTGAATGACCAAGCCATATTGTGCAAATCGATTAGCCACACGAACGGTGTTGATTCCACCTTCTTTAGCGCCTAAAGATAATTTTTGAAGACCACTTACGATGAACGGCAGAATTAAATAAAAACCAAGAGCAGCTGTACCAATCATATGTAGCAGCATAAAAACACCATACATAGCTATATTCCTCCAATTCGAAATTAGTGTGATATTTGTTATATCCTTTACACTTACCATATTATACTGAACAAACGATATAAAGAAAAGCAATCCCGCCCCTCAATTGTGGAACGGGATTGCTTTGTCATTCATTCGTCATAATATATGGTGGGATATTACAATTTCACTACAGAAGTTACGCTGCGTACCGATTCAGCTGATTTATCGAGTGCAGTCTTCTCAGCTGGGGAAAGATCCAGCTCGAATACTTTCTCAATCCCATCTCCACCCAGAATAACAGGCACGCCCATGAACAGATTGTTATAGCCGTACTCGCCTTCAAGAAGTGCGATGACTGGGAGGATACGCTTCTTATCCTTCAAGATTGCTTCCGTCATCTGGACAAGGGAGGCAGCAGGTGCATAATAAGCACTGCCGTTCCCAAGCAGATTCACGATTTCGCCTCCACCGACGCGGGCGCGTTGTACAATCTCCTGAATCCGATCAGCAGGAATCAGTGTTTCGATTGGAATACCACCCACACTAGAATAACGAACGAGTGGAACCATGTCATCCCCGTGTCCACCAAGAACAAATCCACGTACATCTTCAACGGATACATTCAGTTCTTGCGCAATAAATGTACAGTAACGTGCAGTATCTAGTACGCCGGATTGGCCGATTACACGGTTCTTAGGAAAACCTAAGGTATTGTAAGCCACATAAGTCATCGCATCCACTGGGTTACTCAGCACGATAGCAACCGAGTTCGGAGCATACTTCTTTATGTTCTCACATACAGACTTCACAATTCCCGCATTGGTATTAACAAGATCATCGCGGCTCATACCAGGCTTGCGTGCAACACCAGCTGTAATGATGACCACATCGGAATCAGCGGCATCCTCATAGTTGGATGTACCTACGATGTTGCTATCAAACCCTTGAACTGGACTAGCTTCCATCATATCAAGAGCCTTACCTTTGGTTGGGTTGTCGAGTTGAGGAATATCGAGTAGTACAACATCACCCAGTTCTTTTTGCCCAATCATAAGCGCTGTAGTCGCTCCCGTAAAGCCGGCACCCACTACCGTAATTTTTTTACGAATAATCGCCACGATGCATTGTCCTCCTTACATGTTCTTGATAATTTCGTTCGCGAACTCGGAGCATTTAACTTCAGTTGCACCTTCCATCAAACGTGCAAAGTCATACGTAACGGTCTTATTGTTAATAGAAGTTTCCATACCTTTGTAGATCAGGTCAGCCGCTTCCTGCCAGCCCAAGTGCTCAAGAAGCATTACGCCGGACAAAATAACGGAACCAGGGTTTACTACATCTTTATCAGCATACTTCGGAGCTGTTCCGTGAGTTGCTTCAAAGATAGCATGGCCTGTTACATAGTTGATGTTCGCGCCAGGTGCGATACCAATACCGCCAACTTGAGCTGCAAGAGCATCAGACAGGTAGTCACCGTTCAAGTTCAGAGTTGCGATTACATCAAAATCAGTAGGACGAGTCAAGACTTGCTGCAGAGCGATGTCAGCAATTGCATCTTTAACGATGATTTTACCTGCATCTTCAGCTGCTTTTTGAGCTGCATTCGCAGCATCTACGCCGTCTTTTTCCTTGATGATATCGTATTGTGCCCAAGTGAACACTTTATCACCGAACTCTTGCTCAGCAACTTCGTATCCCCAGTTCTTGAAAGCACCTTCTGTAAACTTCATAATGTTACCTTTATGAACAAGCGTCACACTCTTACGACCGTGCTTGATTGCATATTCAACAGCAGCACGCACAAGACGTTTCGAACCTTCTGAAGATACTGGTTTAATACCAATACCGGAAGTTTCAGGGAAGCGAATTTTGTTAGCTCCCATTTCATCTTGAAGGAACTTGATCATTTTCTTAACTTCTTCGGAACCTTCTTTGTACTCGATTCCCGCATAGATGTCTTCTGTATTCTCACGGAAAATAACCATGTCTACGAGCTCAGGACGTTTAACCGGAGAAGGTACACCGTCAAAGTAGCGTACAGGACGCAGACAAGTGTAAAGATCGAGTTCTTGGCGAAGAGCCACGTTCAGGGAACGGATACCACCGCCGATAGGCGTTGTAAGAGGACCTTTGATTGCTACGATATACTCGCGAATAGCTTCAAGCGTATCATTTGGAAGCCATTCTCCGTATGTATTAAAAGCTTTCTCCCCTGCAAACACTTCGTACCAAGCAATACTCTTGGAACCGCTGTAAGCTTTCTCTACAGCTGCATCAAGAACACGTTTGGATGCACTCCAGATGTCGCGACCTGTTCCATCACCCTCGATAAAAGGAATGATTGGGTTGCTAGGCACCTGCAGCTTGCCGTTGTCGATCGTAATTTTTTCGCCTTCAGTAGGTAGTGCAAATTTTTCAAGTTTCATAAGTATGAGTTCCTCCTTAAATTTAATAGATTTCTCTAAATCTCCCATATAAAAACACGGGGAAAGGGCATATCGAAATCCGCCGGCACGGCATTTACCGCTCAAGCGTCTTCTCTGCCCTATTGTACATGATCATGGGTCAATTAGCGAAGATCGATTGGTACATATTGCTGATCCGTCAAGCCAGTATACTCTGCACGCGGACGAATAATCCGGTTGCCATCATACTGTTCAAGAATATGTGCTGTCCATCCGGACACACGGCTAATTGCAAAAATAGGGGTAAACAACTCATGCTCAATGCCAAGTTGTGTATAAACAGATGCTGAGTAGAAGTCTACGTTAGGCTTGAGACCTTTCTGGCCTGTCACAGTCTCTTCAATAAGGACAGATATGTCGTAGAGGGTAGTGTCGCCTTTCATTTGTCCGAGTTCACGAGACATTTTTTGTAGATGCTTCGCACGTGGATCACCGTTCTTATACACCCGATGTCCAAACCCCATGATTTTCTCACGATTGTCCAGCTTCTCTTGAATATAGGACTCCGCTTTATCAAGAGTACCCACCTCGTTCAGCATCTTCATAACCGCTTCGTTTGCGCCACCGTGAAGTGGGCCTTTGAGAGCGCCAATAGCAGATGTCACCCCCGAGTAAATATCGGACAATGTAGCCACGGTTACACGGGATGCAAACGTAGATGCATTGAGCTCATGATCTGCGTGAAGTACCAGGGCCTGGTCCAGAGCTTTAATCGAGGTTTCATCCGGTTGCTCGCCTCTCAGCATATAGAGGAAGTTCTCGGCGATAGATACGCCAGCCTTCGGAGCGATTGGCTCCTTGCCTTGACGAACACGAGAAATAGCCGCAATGATGGTAGGCAATTGAGCTTGTAGCTTAATCGCTTTCTTCTCATTAGCTTCACGACTCATGTCATCCGCGGACTCGTCATACAATGCGAGGGCAGATACAGCAGACCGAAGAGCAGCCATCGTATTCGCATCTTGTGGATACAGCTTGATTTGTTCTATCAGTTTATCCGGAATAGCTGCGAAGTTGCTCAAATCTTGCTGCAACGATTGTAATTCCTGTGCGTTCGGAAGTTTTCCGAACCAAAGCAAATAAGCCACTTCTTCAAAAATAGCATGTTCTGCGAGGTCATCAATATCATAGCCTCGATATGTAAGAACACCATCAACGATCGAGCTGATCGAGGAAGTAGTGGCTACAATGCCTTCCAAACCCTTGGTAGCTGTCATGCATCATCTCTCCTTTATAATCGGGATAAACTGAGTTCAGCATCATGAAAACATTTTCATGAAGCCGGATAATAAAGAATAACCTTGGAAGAGGCCAATAGCCATGATTTAGTCGTAAAACCTCCTCATATCATACTGGATATTGTCTGATATGTGAACAATGACAGAGCATTCTATCATTAAAATGTTTTATCGACATCATAAACTATTTTTTGAAAGTACTTACAATTCCATTATAACCATGATAATTGTCATTGTCGAATAATGAAATTTTTTCCTGTAATTTCATTCATAGCACTCATAAAAAAAGACCAACCCATCTAATTTAAAAGTCGGGTTAGCCTTCATAAAATAGGGAGTAAAATGAATTTAACGACGAAAGATTCTAATCTTTCCGTTCTTCATATTTTTTTTCATCCATAGTAGTAACAGGTATCGATATACCGGACGAGTTAGTGGAAAGATCATTGTGAATCCTACTATATCAGTTACAAAACCAGGCACGATGAGCAGAATCCCACCTAAGAAAATACAGAGTCCTTCCGCCATAGATGATCCAGGAACCATACCGGTATTCATCTTCAGCTTGGCATCCTCCATCGCTTTGCGGCCTTCA
Source organism: Paenibacillus sp. FW507-14B1B (assembly GCF_058781425.1). Classification (NCBI taxonomy): domain Bacteria; kingdom Bacillati; phylum Bacillota; class Bacilli; order Caryophanales; family Paenibacillaceae; genus Paenibacillus; species Paenibacillus sp. FW507-14B1B. The sequence goes on from NZ_JBYSWS010000002.1 coordinate 905,603, forward strand.
AATCGCATCATCGCTACACCGATGGCGGAGGTAAGCAGTGTCAGAAGAAATGTTTCCATGCCACCGACCCGCTCCGCTACGATAGAAAATCCGAATATTTCAATGGCAGGCAGAAAAATAAAGGCCGCCAGCATCCATTTCCACATATTATCTTACTCCTTTCCTCCCAAAAGAGAACTCCTTAGAGCATCATACAACTTGGGAGCACATTTATCCAGTCTAGCCGGTTTCCAGTCCTTATTTACCCATACATGCCTGGTTGAACCTGTAACCAGCTCGCGACCTGGCAAACGATCCAGTCCCATTTTAGTAGTGCTCAAGATATCGTGTTCTTCCTCATTCAAACGCCGTACTTCGTATTCATAATGAATGCGTAGTGGAGAGAATTGAGTCATTCGAGTAAATACCGTTACGTGATCATCATAACGCGCTGGACTTTTATAATGAATATCCAGATCCACAACAGGAAGTAAAACTCCCTCTTCCTCCATCCCACGATAGGTAAATCCAAGCTCACGAATCATCTCAGTTCTCCCAATTTCAAACCAATTTAAATAATTCGCATGGTACACCACGCCCATCTGATCACTTTCTTGGTAGCGCACACGGAAAGAAGTTGTAAACCATCGACTCCATTGTTGTTTCATCATTTTAGGCATCTATTCACCCCATCTATAGAAAAAGCAATGGACGATTACTCGACCATTGCTTTTATCTCATCTATTGTTACCCAGATCAGTCAACTAGTTCTGAGCAGGGATTTGGCTAACTTTAACCAAGTTTGTAGAACCGGATTTTCCAAGCGGTACTCCAGCTGTGATAACAACCAGATCCCCTTCTTTTACGATTCCGGATTTTTGACCACCTTGAAGGGCATATTCAAACATCTCATCCGTAGAGGTTGCCATTTCGCCTTTAACCGGTGTAACTCCCCAAATCAATGCCAAGCGTCTAAGAGTTCTATCTTGAGTCGTTACAGCGACGATAGGAGCCTTAGGACGGTACTTGGAAACCATACGAGCAGTTTGTCCGGATTCTGTGGAAGAGATAATCGCTTTTGCGTTCAAATCCAGTGCAGAGATAGCAACAGATTGGCTGATCGCTTCTGTGATGCTAGTTTCTTGAGCAATACGTTGCTTCAAGAATAGTTCACGATAGTTCAAAGCGGATTCCGCTTTTTCTGCGATACGGGACATGGTCAGAACAGATTCTACTGGATATTTACCAGCAGCTGTTTCACCTGACAACATGATTGCATCTGTACCATCAAAGATCGCATTGGCAACGTCACTTGCTTCCGCACGAGTCGGGCGAGGGTTACGCTGCATGGAATCAAGCATTTGTGTAGCTGTGATAACCGGCTTACCTGCAATGTTACATTTTTCGATCATGCGTTTTTGCGCAAGAGGTACTTCTTCAGCTGGAATTTCAACACCCAAGTCACCACGAGCTACCATCAAACCATCAGAAGCTTCAAGGATTTCATCGAGGTTGTCCACACCTTGTTGATTCTCGATTTTCGAGATAATTTGTACATGTTCAGCGTTGTGTTTTTTCAACAGTTCGCGAATTTCTAGTACGTCACTTGCTTTACGAACGAAGGAAGCTGCGATAAAATCGATGCCTTGTTCGATCCCGAAAATGATATCGTTGGCGTCTTTTTCAGTAATACCTGGGAGAGAAATGTTCACACCCGGTACGTTTACGCCTTTTTTGCTCTTAATTGTTCCGCCATTGACGATACGGCATTTAATCTCCGTGCCCTGAACTTCTACGACAGTAAGACCGATCAAACCATCATCGATCAGAATCGTTGATCCCGCTTGAACATCTTCCGGCAACTCTTTGTAAGTGATAGAAATACGATTCTTATCACCAAGGATTTCTTCCGTTGTCAGCGTGATGAATTCATCCTGTACAAGCTCAATTGGTTCTACTTCCAATTTGCCGGTACGGATTTCTGGCCCTTTTGTGTCCAAAAGAATAGCCACCGTTTTGTTCAATTCCTGAGAAGCTTGACGAATCGTTTTGATTCGGTTGCCATGCTCTTCAAAATCGCCGTGGGAGAAGTTCAGACGAGCTACGTTCATGCCGGCCATAATGAGCTTCTTGGTGTTTTCCAACGATTCACTGGAAGGACCGATAGTACAAACAATTTTAGTTTTACGCATTTGGGTTTCCTCCATTTTCCAAGTGTTCTCTATATCTCTTATCCAACAACTAAATCTACTACAAAATTTCTCGTTTGTATAGGAATATTGTCACATCATTCATTTTCTTATACGTTCAATGATCCTCTCAAACGTTTGAATCAGGTGATTCTGACGGTGCAAAATCGAAACTACCAATCTTACGGAACTTCTGATATCGGTCTTCTTTCAGCTCACAAGCATCCATCACCGAAAGTTCTTTCAGATGACGAACAAGAGCATCTTGAATAGCAGAAGCTGTTTCTTCATAACCACGGTGTGCTCCACCTTTAGGTTCTGGAATGATCTCTTCAATCACTTCCATCTCAAGCAAATCTTGTGCTGTGATTTTCATCGCCTCTGCAGCTTGATCTGCTTTCGATGCATCTTTCCAGAGGATGGATGCTGCACCATTCGGCGATATAGCCGCATAAATGGCATGCTCAAGCATCAACACACGGTTACCTACAGCCAGCGCAAGAGCACCGCCGCTACCGCCTTCGCCGATGACCACACAAACAACAGGCACTCCAAGTGCAGACATTTCCCGCAAGTTACGGGCAATTGCCTCGGACTGACCTCTCTCTTCAGCAGTATTACCAGGATAAGCGCCTTTAGTATCAATAAATGTAATAACTGGACGCTTAAATTTCTCAGCTTGCTGCATTAGCCGCAAAGCCTTCCGAAAACCTTCCGGATGCGCGCTTCCGAAGAAGCGGGCAATATTATCCTTCGTATCTTTTCCCCGTTGCTGGCCTAGAACCGTAACCGGAACACCATTTAGCTTGGCCAACCCGCCAACAATCGCCAGATCGTCACCATATAGCCGATCTCCGTGTAGCTCGATGAAATCCGTAAATACAAGCTGAATTAGATCAAGTGAAGTAGGCCGTTGCTGATGACGGGCTAGATGCATTTTTTGTGAAGGTGAAATGGAGGAATAGATCTCTTCTTCCAGACGACTATAGCGTTCTTCTAAACGAGCAATTTCATCCGTGAAATCTATACCTTTTTCCTGACCGAATTGTTTCAATTCCTCAATCTTCTTACGCATCTCTGCAAGGGGCATTTCAAAAGGAAGTTCGCCTGACATCAAAATCCTCCTTTCGAAGTATGCATTTCGATCAATTTTCCAAGCATGTTACGCAGATCCTTACGATGCACGACCATATCCAACTGACCGTGTGCCAAATTGAACTCAGCCGTCTGGAAGTCATCTGGAAGCTTCTGACGAATGGTCTGCTCAATTACGATGCGGCCAGCAAAGCCAAATACCGCTCCTGGTTCGGCAATATTAATATCACCCAGTGTAGCGAAGCTTGCTGAAACACCACCTGTAGTCGGATCGGTAATCACGGATATATACAGTCCACCACGTTCGTTGAAACGTGACAGAGCCGCACTTGTCTTAGCCATCTGCATTAAACTCAGGATACTTTCCTGCATACGCGCTCCACCTGAAGTTGAGAAAATAATAAGCGGCAAACCATGCTCTGTCGCATGTTCAATCGCACGTGTTATTTTCTCCCCGACAACCGATCCCATACTTCCCGTGAAGAAGTCAAAACTCATTACAGCGACAACAACGGGCTGTCCAAAAATCGAACCTTTGCCCGTAATAACCCCATCCCGCAACCCAGATTTCATCTGTTGCTGCTCAAGCTTCGCTGCATAACCTGGAAATTGAAGAGGGTCAACAGAGATCATATCGGCATCAAACTCTTCAAATCCTGTCTCATCCAGCGTAACGCCAATACGTTCCCATGCATTCAAGCGCATGTGGTGACCGCACTCGGGGCATACCTTCAAATTCTTCTCAAGTTCCTTACTATATTGAATAGTGCCGCACTTGCTGCACTTGTTCATCAGACCTTCAGGTATTTCCCGTTTCGGACGTTCGCCCTCTTCAGGCTGTCCTTCCCGTCCAAGACGTTCCGAAGGAATTGTCGCATATTTTCTTTTTTTCTGAAATAGATCTTTAAACACAACTACACCTCTCCAGCCGCAAATTTGAATGGCCGTAAACTTAGCAAATCTATAAATCCTTTAAACAAGCTTCGCTATGTATCCCTTTAAGCTAGGGGTGCAAAATCGAATTTAACACTTCCTGTACTTCCTCAAGCTCTCCGGAGGGAACCAAAATCTCAAATTGTTGTTTGGAAAGATTTACAGGACGGCTCTGAACCAAAAAACCTTCTATCGTGAGTTTGGCTTTGATCATTTCCGCAACCTTTGCGGTTGGCGCAATATAGATTACCGTCCACATGCCTTTCAGATCCCCCTAATCTCGTGCCATAGGCATATCCTGAGCCGATATAATGGATAATGATAACATACTTCACTTTTTACCTCAACAAAAGAGGAAGGGGGTTGAAAGCGCATTTTCCCTTATTTTGCAGGAGATGCAACAGCGAATTTTAATCTTTATCAATCGTATAACGAGTTGCATCAGGGTTATTATGGGCAATACGGGAAGAAGCGGCAGCAGCAATTCCAGCAACAAGATCATCTAGAAAAACATGTATGCCATCCTTCTTTTCGTTCAAAGTTTCAATAACCCCAATCTTTTCTTTATCCAAATAGCCGAAGCTCGTTAAACCGATCATACCATAAATACTCGTGACACCGAGTGCCATTGTTTCGTCCACGCCATAAAGCGGCTCATCCTGCTCCATAATGGATTGGAGTGGCTGTGGAAGCAACTTTTGTTCAGCTAGCTCATCGAGTGCGATTCCCGTAAACAGAGTATACTGCACTTCTCGTTTGCCAAGCACAGCTCTTACACTTTCTTCACACTGCTCCATTGTTAAAGTCGGATGATACTTTCTCTGCAGACGATATACAATATCCGCGATTGCAGTAACGCTGACTCCTCTTCTGCTCAGCATAGCCTCAGCCAATGCCATTGACATAATAATCCCTCCCGCTTTTACCGGAACGTTCTGCAGCACTTTGAAAAGGATAAAGGCCTCTTGGACGATATTCCGGACCTTGTTGTCCTGTAGTGTCCTATGTTTATGCGGGAGGAAGGTGAAACGTTCATGAATTTTATTAAATTAGGGTAACCACTATTTTACTTTAACTGTGTCTTTTCCCAGCATTTCCTCCATACTAGCAAATAATGCAGGGGACGGTTTAATTCGATAAGCATCACTTAATCCAAGTACCTTCTGGCTTTTTTCATAAAAAAGCACGGTGGCAACGGGACCCGGGTGTTCCTGAAGTAGCTCTTTCAACCGTGCCAGCAGCTGTGGATCTTCTGCTTCCGGCGTAATCTTCACAAATACGCGTTGTTCATGCTTCTTTGACTTGCCTAGTACCGAGCGTGAAGCAGAAGAGTTAAGGCTGGACTTCTCAGAGGAATCTTGCAGGCCATCTACACTTGTTGTCGTCTGATCAGCTAAGTGAACGTCCTTGGTAGGTGCAGACTCGGATCCGTTCTCTCTTGGAGTTGTTGGCTTTCGGTTGAATCCCGTTCTCTTCATAGAGCTTGCGCTATCCTTAGCTGTTGAAGCACTCCGAGACTTGCTCCGGCGGATCAGTTGTGTCAACTTCTCCTCTTCTAACGGTGCTACCTCTTCTGCGAGCAGCTTAAAGTCTTCATCCTGCTGCTGAACCTTGGCCCGAAGAGCCAGGAGAGCCCCTTTCTCAACAAGATGAGCACTCCGCTTCCATACTTCAGGAAATAAAACAACCTCACAACGTTCAACCTGATCTTCCCACTCCATGAATGCCATGGCCTTACCTTGCTTGGTTGTGATTGTCTTGAGTGATACGACCATTCCCGCTACTGTAACGATTGTATCATCAGGAACTTCGGATAAATCCATCAGTCTGTCTGCACCTGCTTGCTGCAAAAGTGAATCGTAATCATCCAGCGGATGTCCAGAGAGGTACATACCTAAGAGTTCACGTTCCAGCTCAAGCTGCTGACTCCCTGAATACGGGGAAACATCCGGATATTCGATATCCCAATTTGTCGTTTCCACGAAATCAAACAACTGAATCTGCAAGTCTTCACGCTCTTTCCGCCACTTCACAGCAGCCTCCACGGTTTCATCTAGCATGGCAATCAACTGCGCACGGTGTCCAGGCAGTGAATCAAATGCCCCCGCCTGAATTAATGATTCGATAACTCTTTTATTACACACACGCAGATCTACACGCCTACAGAAATCGAGCAAACTCTCAAATGGCTTATCTTTTCGGATCTGAACGATATTCTCCACAGCCTGTGTCCCAACATTCTTGATTGCGGCAAGTCCGAAGCGAATCCCACCTTTGTGTTCTTGCCCATCGTTATCCTCTTGACCTTCTGTAGACAGTCCACGAACCGGCGTGAACAGTGAGAAGCTCTCGTTCACATCTGGAGGCATCACATCGATACTCATGCGATGGGATTCCAAGACATACTCCGCCACTTTACGGTGGTTCCCCATCACGGCTGTCAACATGGAAGCCATAAATTGTACGGGATAATGAGCTTTTAAGTACGCTGTTTGAAAAGCCAACACACCATAGGCTGCTGCATGTGCACGTGGGAATCCATAATTCGCAAACCTTACAATCATATCGTACACTCGGTTTGCTTCCTCTTCCGTATAATTCTGTTTCAAGCTTCCCGTCACAAAGTGTCCCCGTTCTCTGTCGAGCACTTCACGTTTCTTTTTCGATACTGCTCGTCTGAGCAGATCAGACTCCCCAAGAGAGAATCCAGCCATAGCCGAAGCAATCTGCATAATCTGTTCTTGGTACACGATAATACCATAAGTGTCGCCGAGAATTGGAATCAGGTCAGGATGTGGATATTCCGGCTGAATGAGCCCATGCTTCGCCTGAATAAACTTTGGAATAAACTCCATAGGACCTGGGCGATAAAGCGCCAAGACCGAGACAATATCCTCAAATGCTGTAGGTGCCAGTTCTTTTAATACACGGCGCACACCTGCGGACTCCATCTGAAATACGCCTGTCGTTTCTCCGCGTCCAAGCATTTGATAGGTCAAAGGATCATCATCAGGAACTTTCGTAAAATCAGGAGCATCCTCTCCGATCCAGCGCATCGTACGTTCAATAATGGAGAGGGTTCTCAAACCTAGAAAATCCATCTTAAGCAGTCCAATACTCTCTAAATGTTCCATGGAATACTGCGTTAAGGCTGTCTTTTCACTGCCTTCTTGCAGCGGTACTGCATCGGTTAATGGATCGCGAGAAATAACTACCCCTGCCGCATGTGTCGATGCATGGCGAGGCATTCCCTCTACCTTGAGCGCCATATCTATTAGCTCACGCACCTTGGGCTTTGTATCATATTGCTCTTTAAGACCAGGGCTTTCCTGAAGCGCTTTGGCTATGCTTATCCCCAAATGGTTTGGAATTAGCTTAGCGGCTTTGTCCACATCTCCATACGGTACATTTAGTGCACGACCTACATCTCTGACAGCGGCTCTTGCAGCCATCGTTCCGAAGGTAATAATCTGTGCAACATGCTCTCGCCCATATTTATGAACGACGTAATCAATGACTTCATCTCGCCGTTCATCACTAAAGTCAATATCAATATCCGGCATCGTAACGCGCTCTGGGTTCAAGAACCGTTCGAAGAGCAGATTATATTTAATGGGGTCCACATTCGTAATTCGAAGCGTATACGCAACAAGACTACCTGCTGAAGAACCCCTTCCCGGTCCAACTGCAATTCCTTTACTGTGGGCATAAGCGATAAAGTCCCAGACAATGAGAAAATAATCGCTGAACCCCATACTTTCAATCGTATTCAGCTCATAATCGAGACGCTGCATAAGCTCTGCTCTGCCATCACTAGAATGCCAGCGTTCATGATCTTCATAACGCTCTCGGAGACCCGTATTACAAAGCTCGCGCAAATAAGAAGTTGCATTCATTCCCTCTGGTAATGGACGATATTCTGGGAGAATGGATCGCCCAAATTCCAACTCTAGATTGCACTGATCTGCTATGACCGCTGTATTGTCCACCGCTTCCATCACATGTGGAAACAGTCTCTTCATCTCATCATCGCTTTTCAAATAGAGCTGATTTGTTGGTATTCTAAGTCTGTCTTCGTCCTCAGTCGTTTTGCCTGTCCCGATACAGATCAGCACATCCTGCACTTCAGCATCTGATGCGGTTAAATAATGCACGTCATTCGTCGCCACAAGGGGTATCCCAAGTTCTGAGCTTAGGGCGATAAGCTGAGGATTAACCCGCTTCTGCTCCGTTAACCCATGATCTTGAAGCTCCAAATAATAATCATCACCAAATATCGCTTTGTAACGCAGTGCGGCGGCTTTAGCCTCCGCTTCCCTGCCATGCAGCAAATGCTGCGGAACTTCTCCACCAAGACAAGCACTAAGACAGATAATACCTTCATGATGGGAAGCCAGCGCATCCATATCAATCCTCGGTTTGTAATGATATCCTTCCAGATGACCGATAGAGCATAGCTTCATCAAATTCCGGTAGCCGGTTTCATTCTTCGCAAGCAGAATCAGGTGATAAATCGGTTGATCTTTCCGACTTCCCCGTTCCTTCCGTGATCCAGCCGTAATATATGCCTCGCAACCAATGATCGGTTTAATTCCATGACGGATGCATGATTTATAAAATGGGACGGCACCGTACATAACCCCGTGATCGGTCAGCGCCAGTGATTTCATTCCAAGCGCTGCCGCTTCCCTCACGAGATCTTCGATACGTGCCGCCCCGTCGAGCAGACTGTATTCGCTATGCACATGCAAATGCACGAAAGTACTCATATTTCGCCTTCCTTTCGCCGCTTAAATTCTTATTCACATTTTATCATAATGTAGCTCTACTAGCCCATACAATGAATCAGGAAGCATCTGGACAGGCGGTTCATGACACCGCCGGGGCAAGAAAGGGGACAAATAGGATGAGTATTTTCTTATCAAAAGCAATATTAGATTTTTTCATAGCTTTCGGCATAGTGCTTGGAGGAGCCATGGTTGGTGGAGTGGGTGCTGTCCTCTCCATGCAGCCCCCTACTACAACCATGGTTGAAATTGCAGGCCGTATAAAGATATGGGCACTGGCTGCCGCTGTCGGAGGGACGATCGATCCCATGCGCGTAATTGAAAGCAATATGGTTGATGGCAATCTCTCTCCTGCAATAAAGCAAATTCTGTATCTTGTCTTTGCGTTCCTAGGCGCACATATGGGCAGCGAACTCGTCAAATGGGTCTGCAACGGTCGGAATTAATCTATGAGAGTGCCTCCATTACGTCGATTCCGTCCTTTTTATCAAGCTGCCTCGATCTTCGTGCTCGGCATGGTGATCGGAAGTGTCGTGTATAATTCGCTGTATCATGCCGCTTATCAGAAGATGTGGGAGAACAATAGGGACCAACAGAATTTAATTACCCAGTATGAGGAAGACATCAATAATTTGAAAAAATACAGTAAACAGTCCTCGGTCATCAAGGAAATCAAAATCCGTTCCGAACAAAAAGAAAAACCGATCGATTCTATCATCGTGAAAGAAATTATTCAACTGATGGGAAAAGATCTTACAGCACTAAGGGGGCGTAATGTGTTCGACATCGATACCGACAGCAAACTTACCCGCTCGCTGCTCGATGATAAGGTATATACCGTTCGAGAAAAAGATTATAAGGTCACAATCAGAACGATGCTTGTCATGGAAGGGGTACTTCAGATTTGGGTGGACATCCATAGCTAAGGTGCGCACTGGAATAGATTTCATGTTACAATACGGATAAAATGCTGAACCATGTCCACGCTAAAGGAGTGCCATTATTCCATGCTTGGTATTATTAATTACGCTCTATATGCAGTATTTGTCATTTCCTGCGTTGCAGCTGCTTTATACAGCATTAATGCGCGCCGAAAGCCTGATCCGCTTGACCGAGGAATCTTTCTTGCGTCCATGAATATCAGTATGGGTGTGATGCTTGTAACCCTATCATTCATTGCCATGCTGCTGTTCAGCGGTTCCACACCTGCCGTCATTGTGGAAGCGATCTTCATGGTGATGGGGGCATTTAATATTTTTGCTGGGCTTAGAAGCAGAAGCTTCTATAGTCGACAAAAGTCGGCTCGCTCGTAAATTTGCGATGTAAAAGAGGGCTATTATCCGGTGAGAAGCGGCGGATAATAGCCCTCTTTGTTATACCCAAGAAACCTTGATCATCCTTGATCGATTGCATGAAGTGTCATGACAGATTTCGCGATCAAATTAGAATGATGATTGATTTCAATCTCCATTTTGCACGTTCTTCGACTCATTTCGAGCAGTCGTGGTGTTACCGTAATTGGATCCTCAATCTGTACTGGACGAATGAAATAAGTAGATAGGTTATCTAGTACATGATCCCCTCCACAGATGTCCTTAGCCGCTTTGAAGGCTGCCTGACTCATAACAGTCGTTAGTACTCCTTGTGAGATCGTTCCAAGTTCTGTTGCCATTTGCGGAGTTATGAACCCGTGGAAAAACAGCTTTCCATCCTCATCTCGGTCTTCAGCCATTCCGTTCCAGATTAACTGATCGAATGTTTCTCCAAGCTGCGGCTGATTGCGTGCATTCCGTAGCGCCTCCAGAACCTCTTTACGCGTAACAGTCGCTACTAGCTTTCGATTACGATCCACAATAGGAAGGAAATCAATCCCCTCCCACATCATGATCTGAGCCGCTGAAGCGAGTGATGTTTTCAAATTTGCAGTAACTGGATTACGAGTAATTGCCCGCTCAATAGCCTGATGATCTGCCAGATCACCAACGTCTCTGACACCTACGATCCCGATAACACGATTCCATTCATCCGTAACGGGAAACCGCTGATCCCCCGTTTTATTCGCTATCTCTTTCAGCTCCAAAGCGGTCACAGAGTTCTTCAGCGCGTGTATCCTAGGCTTCTCACCAGCGATATCTTCTACAAGCATAATCTTCTTCTTAATCAACCGGTCAAAAATGGCTCGATTTATCAACGAGGCAACAGTAAAAGTATCGTGGCGTGATGAGAAGATCGGAAGCCCTAATCGATCGGCCTGCTGCTTCACTTCACGGCTAGTCCCGAACCCCCCTGTGATGAGCACACCTGCGCCTTGCTCTAGAGCAAGTGAGTGTGCATCTTCTCGGTTACCAACAATCATTAAGCTTCCCGCATCGATATAACGAACCATAGCCTCTACCTTCATCGCTCCAATTACATATTTATGCAGGCTTTTGTTAAGACCTTCCGCTCCCCCCAGCACATGACCTTCAACGATCTCCACCACATCAGCAAAGGTCAGCTGCTCGGATATATTCCGTGGCTTTCGCTCAATTCGGACGGTTCCAATCCGTTCCTTAGTTACAACAATCCCCAGTCCTTCTGCTTCTTTCACAGCTCGGTAAGCCGTACCTTCACTGACTGCAAGTTCCTTCGCAAGCCTGCGAACCGATATTTTCGTTCCGACTTTTAAACCTTCAATATGCTGTACCAGTTGTTCGTGCTTCGTTATTGTCTCATCTCGAACATCCAACTGTTACACCTCCTTACTCCATCTGTACCATACTGTATCTATTATACCAGACAAGCCCGACAAAAATAACATGCCGAAACAGCAAAAAAAACCGTTCGTTAACGAACGGTCTACAATACAAAAGTTTACGAAGCGAGGGTTTGAGGATAGCCGATCCTTTGTGAATCAGTTTCCATCTCATTATATTCAGTCAGGAAACTGACGAGCAACAGAGCGAATATCCGCAAACCCGAGCGGTTTATACGCCGCCTTGGCTCTTCTGCTCCTCTGGCCATTTCAATTGCCATTGATTCATCTTTTCCTTCCTAATTTCATCAAGGGCCTTTTGTTTAGCTTCATCCACACCTATTAAGATATGTAGATGCGATCCGATGACCAATAAGGCAAAACCAGCCCATACCGCTCCAAATAATGATGCCCATGAAAAACCTCCAGCGAACGAAATGCTAGGTAGCGCATATACTAGCATCCCTAATGCAACCAAGAGATAAGCAAAATGTTTGAATTTACTTTTCTTTTTCTTCATTCGTTATGCAGCTCCTCTACTTCTCAAGTGAACTCTATATATCTACTCTATGAAGAGCTGGTCCACTTTATGAAAGAAGAATTAAAATAGAGAAGACAAAAAAAGCCGAGGTTTTCACCCCGGCTTTTTCACTATTATGATTGAGCTGGCCCATACAGATGCTGAAGGCTGTCCGAAATAATCTTGTTCACGTCTTCGATAATGATACTTAAGCGACGCTCAGCATCAAACAAACGGCGAATATTCAAGTTAAGACTTAACACTTCAAACAGCTTTTCCATTTTCTCCATCTCTTCCTGTGAAGGCATGTCGCCAGACATCATTCGTTGTTGAACTTCCATTTGGCGCTCACGGAAATTATCGAGCATTTGCTTACTTTCCGGATCTGCTTCAATCAGCTTAATTGCAGCTGTAATTTCCTGTACTTCCTGGCTTTCTCTCATCGCTTTTGCTAGATCATTCGCTTTGTCATAAATATTCATTGTTGTGTCCTCCTCGTTGCGGATGAGCCCGCACTTTTATTAGTTCACTTATCTCCACAGCAGTGTAATCATCGACTGGAACAAACCGATAAATCCGCCTAAAAGCACACCAAGCCAGGTAATTGCTCTAAACTCCCTGCCAGATACACTTAAAATAACTTCTTCAAGCCGCTCTACTGGAAATTTCTCAACTTGTTCTTGTACGAGACCCGGTAGATTCACGGCCTTCATGGCTGAAGGAACAGCATCTTCGATAACTCGGAGACCTTTGTCAACCCACTTGGGCAGAGCAGATTCTAGTGCAGCAAGTCTTGGCTTAACTAAGTCTGAAAGACGGATGCTTTCCAGTTGTTCAATCCAAGTCGTCCAAGGAATAGACTCTTCTATCTTACGAGTAATGAATGCCTGACCCGTTTCGCCTACAGCAGCCTGCACCAGCTTACCCAAAGGCATTTCTCCATACTGCTCTAACTTACCAGAGACAACGGAAACGATCGTTTGACGGATCTTTTCCCCTTCCAGTTGGCTAATTAACATGGGTGTCAGCTTCTGCACGAGCTTGTCTTCGTCCACAAAAATAGCGGCCATCGTGCCGAGAAAACCTCCTGCTTTATCCATCATGGCAGAAGCCATCTCTTTAAGCAAACGCTGGCCATCAGAAGATAGAAGCGTATCACCAAGCTCTTTCAGAACCGCCTCAGCAGCTGCCTCACTCCAGCTCCGTCTTTTCTCCTCAGACCAGTCAGGAATCAGCTCCTTCAGAGGCTTCTCCTCCAGACCATAGGCTGACCATAAAGCTGTGGCTTTCGTCGTGGCTAAAGATTGAGCCTTCCCAATCAGTCGATTCTTTAACTGCTGCCATTCTTCCAAACTCCAAATTTTCAAAGCCAGATCGTTTAAGGTCAGTTCACTTTCGGCTAATGATCTCAGCTTTCGTGTGACCGTCTCCTCTGCTTTCGAACGGAATAATGGTTTACGGATCATCTCCTGTAGGCCTTCACTTGTCACCAAATAATCCGAGACCACTTTACCGAGTGATTCAGCAATCTCTTCCTTACGCTTCGGAATTAATCCAGGTGTAAACGGTAATTTCCGGCCACCAATTCGGATTTCCTCTCGCGGGTGAAAGAGCATCTTAATTGCAAAATGATTCGTAATGCCTCCGACAAAAGCAGCTACCGCTATATTAATCAAAATATACAGCCAATCCTGCATTTTTAAAGTCCTCCCTTTTTACAAATCCGTACAATCACCAAGGGATATATGTCCTCATATGATGAATTACATGCAATGTTCAGATGAAGTCCAATCTGTCCCCAGACATCAAGTAGTTGTCGGAAGGAGATCCAAGATGTCCAAATCCAAGATATCGGTTCAACTGATCCGCTCAGGCAATATGCCGGATAACGATATCAAGCTTGGCGAGAGGCTGATCAAACTGCTGCGAATTCCAACAGAGCAACCTATACAGCTTGTTTTCGGCTCCTTCAATCAGGAGGTACGCGTCATACCGGGGAAAAAATCGACTGTACTTCGCCTCAGTCCTTCCCTATCCAGTAGCTCTGGACTTCTTCCTAGATCGGTTCTGCATATCAAATACAGCGCCGCTGAAAGAACTCTGCGTCTAGGTCCTGTAATCGGAGTTATGATAAGCCGTTATCATCCGGAAGATCCAAACAAACCCTTCGGATCGATCTCTTCATTTTGCATGGAGATGGTAAATGCCTGCCAAAAGTTAGGCGCCTATGTATACTTTTTTACACCTGAGATGATCGGTTCAAACCTCTCAACACTTGAAGCAGTATTGTATGACCATGGATGGAAAAAAGTCCAGGTCCCCGCACCAGATGTCGTAAACAATCGGCTTCCAACGCGAAAATTGGAGAATAGTCCTAGCGTACAGCATTTTATGAAAGAAGTAAAATCCAGATGGGGTACCCATATTTTCAACGAAAAATTTCTAGATAAGACTGAAGTATTCGATGCACTGGGTACAGATGAGAAGCTTAGGAAGTACCTGCCCGAATCCTATTCTATGAAAAGCTATAGCACACTCAAAAAAATGTGTACAGCATATCCGGTGGTGTTCCTTAAACCCGTTCGCGGCAGTTTAGGCAAAGGCATTATCCGAATTTCCCGTCAGGAGGATGGGAGCTTTCATACCTTCACGACCTCACTTGAGGGAGTTAAAAAAAGCAGTTACTCATCACTCACAAAACTATATAGCAGCCTATCCAACAAATTGAACAAAAATCGCTATCAAATTCAACAAGGTTTGGACTTGGTTCGAATTCAAAAACGCAATGTAGATTTTCGCGCACTTGTACACAAAAACAAAAAAGGAAAGTGGAGCGTAACGTCTGTTGTAGCCCGAATTGCAGGCGGGAATCATTACGTATCCAACCTTGCACGAGGAGGAACACTGGCCAAGGTTAAAGATGTGCTTGCCATGAGCAGTATCCCAACCTCAGCTAAGAAAACAGCTAGCGAACGAATGGAGCAAGCGGCACTCCACATCGCCAAAGGCCTTGAAGAGACCATCCCATCCCATTTTGGAGAGCTCGGAATCGATTTAGCCGTCGACACAACCGGACGAATCTGGCTGCTTGAGGTAAACTCCAAACCTTCCAAAAGCGATGATGCTCCGCTCACTGCGTACAAGGTTCGACCTTCCGCTACCCGCCTAATCCAATATAGCCAATTCTTAACTGGCTTTTAGAAAAGGAGCTCTTATGTCTTCTAACTTCATTGGAACACTTGGCGTCATGGTATGTCGTAGAGCTGGGTCGCCTCCTTTTGCGGAGAAGGAATTCCTCCGCGATCTGAGCCTGGCCTCTTCCCGCCTAGGCATGACCGTATTTGTTTTTTTTCCAGAAGATAAACCTGAATCACCAAATGGTAGTCAACAACAAATTCCAGGTTATATCTACAAACAGAATCAATGGATGCAAGGACACTTCCCTACCCCCGACATTATTTATGATCGCTGTCTCTTTCTAAACGCTGAAGAAACATCTACCACTGCTGCTTTCTTGAGCCGTCTTCCTAAGAAAAGTTGGTCGATCTTGTCAAGAGGATTGCCAGGTAAACGGAAGATTTATGATTTTCTTAAATGTGAACAGACTCTATCTCCTTATCTCCCACATACGTTAACCTATGCCAGTAGTAGATCTCTTCATAAAGCATTACATCTGTTTGATGGTGAGTTCTTTATGAAGCCAAGCGGTGGGTCCCACGGAAGTCATACCTTATACGTAAGCTGTAAAGGAAATGCAGCTATCTTACAAGGGAGGGACCGGGCGAACTCGATCTTTCGTAAGAGCATTCCAGTCCGTGAATTATCTGCTTGGGTCAAACAGTTCACAGGACAGCGCCATTTCATTATTCAACCTTATCTCAAGCTAACCAGCCGTGATGGCAGACCTTTTGACATGAGAGTATTGGTTCAAAAGAATGCACACGGCCGCTGGACAGTAACGGGAAAGGCCATAAGACTGGGCCCAGCTGAAGGAATGACATCAAACCTTCATGGCGGAGGCACGGCAATATCCGTTAATCCCTTTCTGGAATCTGAATTCGGCGTTGCCATCGCTTCCGATATCATGACCTGTATCAATCGTCTGAGCGAACACATCCCACCGATCCTTGAATCCGGATTCGGCCGTTTGGGCGAACTCGGTATAGACTTCGGCATAGACTGTTCCGGGAAGGTATGGCTGCTTGAGGTTAATTCAAAACCAGGGCGGCGCGCGTTCAGACAGATAGGGGACATTCCGGCATCACAATTGTCCGTGGAGAATCCCCTCCGTTATGCACGTTATTTATTGCTTCGACAACTTAGGAGGGTAAATACATGAGTTTGACTTTCAGTAATGTTCATTTCTCGAATCAGCCCGAAAAAGTGGTCTTTATGTCCGAATCCCTCATGAGAAGCCTGGGTATCACAAGCAAGAAACAAATCCAGCTCCGTGTAGGCAGAGATACCATATCGGCCTCTTTAAAATCTATAGAACGTACAGGAAAACATATCTACCTTAGCTCCGGGATTCGCAGCAGTGTTCCCGTCCCAAGAATCGGGCCTACTTTTGTTCACAGCCCTAAGGAAGGTGAGATTCAGATCGGACCTGTAGTCGGGATTTTATCCGATGGTCCTTCTAATCCTGCCAATCCATTCGGATACCGCACAGCCTATATCAAGCAGCTCTTGCGGGAAGGTAATAAGAAAATGTATGTATATGCCTTTGCACCAAGGGATATTAACTGGCAAAGAGGGACGGTGTATGCGTATCTGTTAGGTTCAAGGGGTGAGTTCATTCGTAAGACTGTCCCACTTCCAGATGTTGTATACAATCGATTACCGAGTAGACGTACAGACTTCTCTCCTTTTACAAATCAACTAAGAGACCGCTTTACGCGAAGAAACATTCCCTTCTTTAACTGGGCCTTCTTCAACAAATCCGATATTTATAATCAACTCGAGGACGATGTTCAAGCAGGACGCTTTGTTCCTGAAACCTATTCGAATCCAAGCCCTGAGCGCATAAAAGATATGATGGAACGTCATCGGTTCGTCTATTACAAGCCATCTGGTGGAAGCCTTGGTAACGGGATCTATCGACTTACTTATATCCCTAAAAAGGGTTATTTTGCCCGGTACCGTGCTACCGGAGGAAATACACTGCTCAGATTCCCTACGTTCACGAACCTTATGCGTATGCTTCAATCAAGACACGGTTCTGGTCTGAAAAGTTATGTTATTCAACAAGGCATTAAGTTAATCGAAATTGATGGATGCCCAATCGATTTCCGATTCCACATGCATAAGGATGGCAAAAATCGCTGGTCAACCGTCGGGATTGGAGCGAAGAAAGCCGGACGAGGAAGTGTGACGACTCATATCAAGAACGGAGGATCGCTCATGACTCCGGAGCAAGCTCTCGGGCGTGTATTCGGAAGCAAGTCTCGTGAAGTTCTCGAACGAGCAAAACAGACTGCCGTCATCCTAGCTGAAGCGATTGAGAGCCACCATCCTCATGTTCTTGCAGAAATCGGATTTGATATCGGTATCGACGAGGATGAGCAGATTTGGATGTTTGAGGCCAATTCCAAGCCAGGTCGATCGATCTTCAGCCATCCTCCCCTACGCTCTGAAGGTAAGGCGTCGGTCGAACATATTTTTGAGCACTGCTTATATCTCGGCGGGTTCCACAGGGGGAATGACTCGTGAGCAACCGACTTGAGGAGGATTCCAAAGCTGTCATAGCCATTCTAACAACCCATGACTCCTCACGGATGTTTAGAGGAAACCGACAAAACTTTCAGGAAATTATCAAAGCAGGAAAAGATATGGGGTATCTCGTTTACGTGGTCACAGTTCGTGACCTAAAGCTCCATTCCCAAATGGTAAAAGGCTATACACCGAGCAGCGATCACCATTCTTGGGAGCAGAGGATGTTTCCTCTGCCCCAGGTAATTTATAACCGTATTCCAAATCGGGAAGATGAAATGAAGCCTCAAGTTCGCAAAAAAATAAAGGAATGCTTAAACCACCCTAATCTTGATCTTTATAACCCTTACTTTTTTAACAAAAGGCAGCTATTTTCTTGGTTATCCAAGTCAAAGCTGACACGAAAATGGGCCCCGATCACCAAGAAACTTAAGGGGATGGCATCACTTTATGAAATGATCAAGCGCTGCTCTTACCTATATCTCAAACCAGAGGATGGCAAGGCTGGGCAAGGAATAATGAGACTTCGGTATCAAAAAAACAAGCCACTTGCTTATCGACTTCAAATTCAGAACGATAAAAATAGCACGACCTATAAAGCCGCAACACTTGAGCGGTTATGGGATCGGATATCCAAAGAAACGAATGGCGACCCCTATATTATCCAGCAAGGTATTGAGCTTACTTCTGTTCACGGTCGTGCGTTTGATCTCCGTCTGCTCATCCAGAAGACGAATCACGGAGCATGGAGCGTAACAGGGATTGGCGCTCGGATGGCGGGTTCCCATAGTATCACAACGCACGTTCCTCGAGGCGGAACGATTGAGGACCCCGAGAAGCTTCTTCCCACCTTATTCGGCACAGAGCAAGCTGATGCGATATTAAGTAAGGTGCGAAATGCAGCGGTTCTGATTGCCAAACAGATCGAACGTGGAGCAAAATATCCACTTGGTGAGATGTCCATGGATCTTGGTTTAGATACATCTGGAGAGCTATGGTTCTTTGAAGCAAATTCAAAGCCGATGAAGTTCGATGAGCCTGCAATCCGTAAACGCTCCCTTGAGCGAATTTTTCATTATTGTGAGCATCTTATAGAGAATAAATAATGTCTATAAAGGAGGGGATCATGTGGAGATTACAGCGATATCACCTGTTAATGAATTAGAATGGCTGGACATCCGTGAACAATGTAATGACTTTATAAGCCGCTTCGGCAGTCGGCGTCATACACAAGGTGAATTGAAACAGCTACAGAAAATGCCGTTTAACGAACTCCATCAACCGGGGACATCACTTATCGCCGCTACGGTGCGTGGAGAATATGGGAAAGTACCTGTTGGTGTATGTTTTGTCAGCGGATTCGGTCAGAAAAGTTTCTTGATTGCAATTCACCCTTTGTACCGTAACCGAAATCTTGGCCCCTCCCTGATCCTCTCTCAAAAATCCACACTAGGATATTTGTACTGCAAAGTAGCTGTTGACCATTATTCCAGTCTTCACATCTGTTTTGATGCCGGCATGCATGCCATTGCTTTAGAGCGCAGTTCCACAGGTAAACCAACACTCATCATGAGCACATGCCCGATGGAATCTCCCGCTTCAAACTCTATGCAAGAAGGTGACTTACTGTGCCTCAACCAGTTTTAGGTATTCTAACTTTATATTTAAACAATCGCAAAAAGCTTGAAGAGGCTCCTGTGTATGAAAGGATGATTACGGAAGGTCATAACCTTGGCCTAGATGTATTTGTATTTACACCAGCGGATGTTAATGCATCTCAAGGGCTGATCCATGCATTGCATTTTAATCCCCAAACTAGAAAATGGAGCAGACGCTGGCGTTCTTTTCCTCATATGATCTATGATCGATGCCGTATTCAAAAAAGCGAGCGTTTTGATCAATTAATCCGTTTTCGCTCCAGATACAAGCATCTGTTATTTCTCAATAGACCTCTTCGAAATAAATGGACCGTACATCAAACCTTATTCCGAGTTAAGCGATTTAGACCTCATCTACCGGAAACCATACTCATTTCAAGTATTGGAGATGTAACTCGAATGCTGGGCAGACATCACGCAGTCTATCTTAAGCCGATTAACGGGACTGGTGGTCGGGGCATTTTGCGCATCTCCAAAGGCAGCCATTCACACGACACTTACGAAATTCGTGGGCGGAACACACAGCGGAATATCATTACTCCAAAACGACTTTCTGTTGCAATGCTTGGGCCATTCCTGTCCAGTTGGGATATCAAGGGAAGATATCTGGTCCAAGAGGCCATCCCACTTGTACTGCCTAGTGGCAGAGTTCATGATTATCGAATGCTTGTACAGAAGAATGGCTTCGGAGATTGGCAAGTAACCGGCTGTGTAGGCCGTGTGGGTGCCCTGAACAGCGTCACATCGAACCTGCATGGTGGTGGCAGTGCAATGGGGATGAATGAGCTTTTAGAAGAATGGATTCCTGATGCATCGAAACGTGAGAAGATTCGAGAGGATTCTGCGAAGCTGGGTGTGGATGTAGCGAGCTTTCTGGAAGATCAATACGGTGCGCTATGCGAACTTGCACTAGACCTTGCAATCGACAGATCCGGTCGCGTTCTGCTTCTTGAGGTTAATCCCAAACCAGCAAGAGAGGTATTCTCCCAAGTCGGGGATAAAGAAGCCTATCGCGTATCGCATATTAGACCTCTGGAGTACGCATTGTGGATCTATAATAACCGTAAAAATGCAAAAAACGCTTGATTAACAGCAACTATCCTATCTTGGATAGAAATCATAAGGCCGCTTATGAGAAATCTTCCTCAGAGCGGCCCTTTTATCGTTTATTAGACGGATGCTTCGTATAAATCAATCAGCTCAGTGATAGATGAAATAATAACATCTGAGCCTTTTAGTTCCTGGTCATCACCAAAACCTGCATACTGACATCCGATAACAGTCTGTCCATTTTCCTTGCCTGCTTCTACATCCGATGAACGATCTCCAACCATCCAAGCGCGTTCAATCCCATGATTCTTAAGCAGAAGAGCAACAAGATCTACCTTGCTAGCCGTTCCATGCTGACCTGCACTATATAAGTCTTCAAAAAGTGGCATAATATTTCGAGCCTCTGCGATTCCCTTAACATAATGCTCAAGACCGTTACTTGCTACAAACAATCTGACGCCGCGACGTTTCAATTCTTGCAGTGTCTCTTCTACTCCCGGATACAGCACTGCATCCTTACCCTTTAATCCTTCAAGTTCGTATTGCAACAAGAGCTCGTCAGCACGTCGATGAGCTTCTGGGGAGCCATCTGGAAGCACCTTTTTCCAAATATCCTCAAGCAGCATTCCGAGACAGCTCAGCATCAATTCTTCCTTCGGTGTTCCCCCCGTATGAAGGCCTTCTGCTCGCAACGTATCGAATAATTTATGATAGGCAGGCAGTAATAAGGTCTCCGTCTGAAATAGAGTACCATCCATATCAAAAATCATCGCTTCCGGTTTTGTCAGCCTCTCATTTCTCTCCATCTCTCTGTCATTCCCTTCATTCCTCAAGATGATTGTAATATCTTTCCTCATCATAAAGGAAGGTCTTCCCCTCTGCAAACCTTCACTTACAAAAGATATAAAATTAAATTCGGGATATTGAAAATAAATTCATAACTTTTCATGGTTAGGATTGTTAATAGAGTATTAGGCAAGAAGAAAGGAAAGGAGCTTGATGAGTATGGAGCAAACCAAGCTTCCAATGAAACTTCATGAACTGCGCAGTGGTATCGATGCAGAACTTGAGCAATTAAGTGAGGACGAACAAGCGCTCATCCTCCAGCGGTTCTTGCAGCGTATACAGAAGTACAGAACAACGGGTAGTCATTTTGAGAATATAAGACAAGTATTTTCACCACCATACTTGTGGCTTCTTATTGGTGGCGGCATTGTCCTTCCGATCCTGCTGTACATCGTAATCATCTGGTCTTCATTGCAACTGGAAGGCTAGGGTCCGCTATGAATATTAGAGGGTATCCAATAATGGTCTTCTGACCTTAAGGATACCCTCATTTGCTATTCTATAACTCTGCGAGTAAGAATTAGAAAATCTTCTTCTTATCACGGTCTTCCTTAATAATTTCAACAGCTTCCCGGAAACGAATCGCATGAATAATTTCCCGCTCCCGCAGAAACTTCAGACTATCCTGAAGATCCACATCATCGGTCATATCGATCAGCCATTGATATGTAGCCCTTGCTTTCTCCTCAGCTGCAATATCTTCATAAAGGTCCGCGATTGGATCACCCTTGGCTTGAATATAGGCTGCCGTAAACGGTACACCTCCCGCATTTTCATAATAAAGAGCTTTATCATGATTTGCGTAGTGAGCACCAAGACCAGCCGCCTTCAGCTGATCTACTGTAGCATCCTTAGTCAGCTTGTAGACCATCGTTGCGATCATTTCAAGATGGGCAAATTCCTCCGTCCCGATATCGTTCAATACACCGATAACTTTATCAGGAATCGTGTAGCGCTGATTCAAATAACGAAGTGCTGCTGCTAACTCTCCATCGGCTCCACCGTATTGTTCAATCAGAAATTTCGCCATCATAGGATCACACTTGCTGACCCTAACAGGATACTGTAGCTTTTTCTCATACACCCACATAGGAAGAACCGCCTCCTCTTAAATATTACATGCAGCCGGGGCCTTTCACATGCAAGGCTACCCAGCCGCTACACTTTTCTACACTTGCCAAGGCCATGGACTCTGCGACCATTCAAATGGATATCTTGAAAACGAATGTCCAAAGTTCTGCAAAGGACCGTATAACTCTTGAAAATGTTTGGCCAGTATCATTCGCTCCTGTGCAAGCTTGTTGTATTGTTCAATACTCTTCAAATCATTTGGATGTGTATTGAGATACAAATTAAGCTCTACCAGTACAAAATCAATGGCTTGTAACTGTTCCAAAAGCTCATAATATCGCGGATCACCAACTTGCGGTCTTACTTCATCCATATTCTACTCACCCTTTCGATTTCTTGAGTTATACGGACTGTAGAGCGCAGGCCACAATGTACCATGCTTTAATGCATCTGCCGGACTAAACTGTGGCAGATCCGTTGGCTGAAACACAATAAACTGGTTCACAGGTACAACATATGTTCTATACGGTAATGGGGGGCAAGGATCAAATGGACCGCGAAACGGGACGTATACACGTTCCTCTGGATTCAGTTTCAACATTTATTCCTCCTTCACTCTAGACTTCGACTCAAACACGAAATCTCGGCTCTTCGTAACTAACATATGTCTTTCGCCCAGAAAATGAACTCAGTAAACACAAAAAAACCCTTTTCTCCGCAAAAAGCGAAAAAAAGGGTTCTGGAAATTCGGTTAGAACTTGATCTTAATTTGGAACAAGCCGGCCTTACGCATAGCGGAATATAAAATGATTACCATTGGTCCGATGAAAAAACCAATGACCCCAACCAATTTAAAACCGATATACATACTAATCAAAGCAGGAAGCGCGCCGATACCGACAGCATCTCCAATCACCTTCGGTTCAAGGACTCGCCTGATGACAGTGATCAGAATAAACATGATCATAAGTCCGATTCCAGTGAACAGATCTCCCACGATCAGGAGGTAAATTGCCCAAGGAATGAGCACTGAACCCACACCGAGTATTGGCAAAATATCGACAACCATCACAAGTAGTGCTATCGCCAGTGGGTAGTTAACACCCAGCATCAGAAGTCCTAGCAAGGTGATCACGTATGTGAACATACTTAGAATGAGCTGTGCCCTTAAAAACCCGAAAATTGAATTTTTAAGGCTGCCCAGCACTTCGTTAACTTGTGACTGTGAGGTCTCATCAAAGAAGGACAATACACTTGCCCGCATCGTATCCAAGCTGAGACTGAACAGAAAAAGTGCAACACAGAATACGATGGCTGTAACGAATAGGTTCGGAAGTGTCTTCGCAAAAGATAGAAACGAGGAAGACAACGTATTAACAAAGGATTGAACATATGAAGATATGTTGGACATAAAAGCAGTCAGACTATCTGCAAGACCTGGTTGAATGCCATTGAGCATCCCCTGTGCTTGTAAGATGGTGTTCTGTAGAAACTGGTTCGCACCTTCAAAGTATTCAGGAGCCTTGCTCCAGTACTCCACCAATTGAGCAAAAACCTGCATGCCCATTAAATAAGCAAGAAGCATCAGCAGGAGCAAAAAAAGTGTGCATGTAATCGTTGCTGCAGCTCCCCGGTTTAAACGAACTCTTTTGATTAACAAACGGGTAAACGGTTCAAGCGAAATAGCAAGGATTAATGCTAACAAGAAAGGTGCACCTACAGTGAACATTCCATAAATGAACAACAGGCCTAGACCGATAAATACCAACTGCTTCAGAGGCATAGTCCACTTCCTTCATATTCAATTCTTCCCAAACCTACTTATTCAGAAACAACTTCACTTGAAGCCGGTTTTCTATGAATAATAACACGTGTGACACGTAAGCGAGTAGATTCTTCAACCTCAAAGATAACCCCGTCAAACACAATTTTTTTGCCTTTCAGAGGACTTCCTTCGAGCTCTTTGAATAACCAACCACCGATGGAGTCTACCTTCTGCTCCTCAATCATTACCCCGACCAGATCATTTACTTCCTCAATGAGCATCCTTCCGTCAACAGATATGATATCGTCATTGATCTCGACTTCCGGACGATCGTCCTCAAATTCATCATACAAATCACCGACAATTTCCTCGAGAATCTTCTCAGCAGTGAGTATGCCTGCCGTGCCCCCATACTCATCAACGACTAGAGCGAGCTGTTCATGTCTTGTCTGCATCAAACGAAGTACTTGGCTGATCTCCATCGACTCCGGAACATCCATAATCGGTCTCACAAGAGACGCAAGGTCCTTCTGCTGCTCAGGCGTAGCCATTAGCAAGTCAGTAATGTGGATAAATCCAATAATCCGATCCTTATTCTCGGTAGCCACGGGGTAACGGGAATGCTTCGTTTCGTTCATAATTCGTAGATTCTCATCCAAAGATTGATTGGTGTACAGCACATCCATATCCGTACGTGGCAGCATAATCTCTCTTGCACGTAGATCGGAGAAATCGAACAGGTTGTCCATCAATTTCATCTCATTCTCATCAATCACGCCACTTTTGGCGCTCTCACTCATGAGAATGCGTATTTCCTCCTCGGAGTGGGCTGCTTCTGATTCGCTGGCGGGTTCAATTCCAACCAACCGGAGAATCCCGTTCGCAGAAGCGTTGAGCACCCAGATCACGGGGAGGAAAATACGATAGAACCATAACAACGGAGCAGATAAAAGAAGGGCTGTACCTTCTGTTCGCTGAATAGCTAATGATTTTGGTGCAAGCTCTCCTAATACAATATGCAGAAACGTGATGATACAGAATCCAATTGCTACCGAAATGGTTGTAATCAGCACTTCATCCGTCATTCCCAAATTGTGCATTAGTGGTTTCACTAACAATTCTGAAATAGCTGGTTCCCCAATCCAGCCGAGTCCGAGTGAGGTAAGTGTGATTCCAAGCTGGGTAGCGGATAAATAAGCATCCAGCTTGCGGTTCACTTTAAGTGCGATCCCCGCCATGCGGTTCCCTTCACTAACCAGCTGGGTAAGCCGGGATTGCCTCATTTTGACCAGAGAAAATTCAGCTGCTACGAACACACCATTTAATAATACGAGCAGGAAAACCAAGAGCAGGTTTAAAATCAGTTGCCCGACCTCAAACTCCTCCATCGCGATACGCCTTCTTTCCAGATTCTAGTTTGTCATTGCTTTTCTAGTTTTAAAATCAATACCCTTGTAGTACATATCCGCAACCAATAAATTCGGACCACAGCAACTTGCTGCATCACAGTGGCAATTCACGGTCTGGTTAAGCGGATGACCTGTTGACCATGCATCAAATACATCATCGAGTTTTTGATCCTTAATATTACCGAAAGGAGGAATATCAGCAAAATCCGTCACGTAAACGTCACCCGAGAATAGATTAACATTTACTCGATTACGTCCGTCGGGATCATTACGCACTGTAATATTCGGCTCCATACGAAGACGGTTGATCAGTGCTTGATCACTCTCATCATGGCTACATGCGAAGAAAGGAAGTGTACCAAACAGCATCCACATCTCAGGATCACGAACATCTAGAAGACGATGAATTGCTTTTTTCATGTCAGCAAGGGAAAGAACGGGTAAAGAAGCTGCAAAGTTTGAAGCGTACATTGGATGCACCTCATGACGCTTACAGCCCATTTGACCAATTAATTTATGGATTCCATCCAGCTTCTCGTGCGTACGATAGTTAATCATAGACTCCGCTGAGATAAACATTCCTGCCTTGCTCAGCTTCTCCGAATTCAGCATCATCGTATCATAAAGCCGATAAGCTGCTTCTTTCGATACCGGGTGTCCACTGTTAGCAAATCCAACTTCATGAAAATCGTCACCATTCAAATAATTGAATGAGATATGCATGACATCCAGATAAGGAAGCATTTTCTCATATCTACCGAGCTCAAGCGTCAAGTTAGAGTTGATCTGGGTGCGAATGCCTCGTTCCTTCGCATACTTCAATAATGGAACAATTACATTATCTACTGTTTTACCCAAAAAAGCCGGTTCTCCACCTGTTAAGCTAATTGTCTGAAGATGCTCGACCTCATCCAGACGTCTAAGCATCATATCAAGTGGAATCATCGGCGCCTCTTTCATAACTAGCATATCGCCAACTGCACAATGCTCACAGCGCATGTTACATAAATGGGTTACCGTCATTTCAACGCTAGTCAGCACATGCCGTCCATGATCACGTAAAGAAGTGATTGGATCCCAAGGATCATAACTAGGTGACATTGGCTTACAGACTTGTTGATAAGATCTAGCAGTATTACTCATTGTTTTCCACCTTTATTTCATTTATTAACCGAATGCAATAGATACAATCGGTTATTTCTAAGCATCTTAGAAAATAATCCATTCCACTATTATAGCATATCTATAAAAGGAACCTCTCACTAGCACACGCTCATATGCCTTTGTATGGGCTCAGTGTTACATTCTTTAATTCATTCAATATGTTGTTCTACTTTTTAGACTGACGGAACATCCACTTGGGACTCCACCAATTCACGTTGCCCAGTAGTTTCATGAATGCCGGAACAAGTAAAATCCGAATGATTGTCGCATCGAGAAGAACCGCAGCAGTTAGACCAAGACCTATTGCTTTCATGACTTCATTATCTGTGAATATAAATGCTCCAACCACAACGGCCAGAATTAGCGCAGCACTCGTGATTAATCCCCCTGTATTCTCAAGTCCTTCTGCCGTACTTCGCTCATTATCACCAGTAGATTCATAACTTTCCATAATTCGTGACAGAAGAATAACTTCATAGTCCATTGAGATTCCAAAAACGACGCAAAAGATTAATATTGGCAGAAGTGCGAATACAGAACCGGTATTTGTCACTCCGAGCCAATTAGCGCCTACACCTTCTTGAAACACCCATACGACAATTCCAAGTCCTCCCCCAAGACTAAGCACATTCATAATTCCCGCTTTCAGAGGTAAAACAACAGAACGGAAGGCAAATAAAAGTACAACATAGGTCGTAATAAATACAAACAAAAGCACATAAGGAATTGCCCCTTGGATCTCTTGTATGATATCCATCTTATACGCTGGAGTACCTGTTATGTATGTCTTAATTCCCTCTGTATCCATACTTCGAAGGTAATTGATCAGTTCTTCAGTCAGCTTATGGGAATCCTCGTATTTTGGAACGATTGCAATAACAGCCATGTTATCCCTTACTACATGATACTTCTCCAGTTGCTCACGGATCTCCGTTTTTGATAAGTAATCTGCAACCTCACTCACCGAACCACGAGATACACTTGTATAACTCTCGACTCGTTGCACTCCTGGTAGCAATCTTACCTGGTCCATGTAGTTCTTTATCGCTCCGATGCTTTGAACAGATTCGTAAGAGGCTGGAAGATCGACCGCAACTAAAATGGCATTTAACTCTCGTAAATCATAGGCTTGTTTTAACAAGTCATATCCTTGACGGGATTCATACGAGGGTGGTAACACCTCTGCCGCTGGAATCTCAACTTTCATCGTTCTGACTGGAGACATAGCAATTAGCAGCAGAATAATAACGGAGATGGATATAATAATGGGCCTCGCCATAACAAAAGAAGAGATTTTACGCCACATTCTAGGAGAGTGCTGGTGTAGAGCTTGTCGAATACGACTACCGAAGATAGGTAGCGAATTAATTCTTGGACCTAGCGTAGCCAACAATGCAGGCAACAGTGTATTTGCAGCAAGTACTGAGATGAATACGACCGTAATTCCACCAATGCTGAACGAGCGAAATATCGGCAAATCAATAAACGCCATCGCCAGAAACCCAATCCACACCGCTGCACCAGAGAAAACAACTGCTTTTCCAGCCGAAGCACAAGAAACAGCTACTGCCTGTTCTATATCGCCTTTCGCCATTTCCTCGCGAAAACGGCTGACGACAAATAAGGCATAATCAATTCCAACAGCTAGACCTAACATGGTTACGACATTCGGAAGAAAGTTACTAATTGAACCGTCAAGAACTGCTACGAAATAAAGAACTCCCATGGTCACTATAACACTGACCAGCCCGCCAATCAGGGGCAGGAGAGCCGCTGTAAATGTACCAAATACAAATAACAGGATTATTAGGGCAAGTGGTAGGCCAATAATCTCCGCTTGAAAAATATCATTTTTCACAGCAGTATTCATATCTGCAAATATGGCCGTATTCCCTGTCACATATGTGTCTGCACCACGAATTGGCGGGATATCATTTCGTATCGCCTTATACTGCTTCAATGCCTCAGCGGCCTCTTCTTTCAGTAATACACTTACAGAAAGGATATGATCCTGCCCTGGCTGTCTAGAAGCAATATTAATATACATATCGCTTACATAAGGCTTGTCCTGAAATGGAGCAAGCTCTTCAAGGATACGCTTCTGCTGTTTGCCTGTGGTTAGATTCTCACCCGTTCTGCTAACAATAACAATGTCTAGAGAAGTGGTAGATAAGCCCAATCCATTCTCTAGCTTCTCTATTCCTTTAAGATACGGACTTTCATCCGGCGTGAATCCATTCTGGTGAAGCTGAGATGGAAGCAACAATGCAAGTGGAAGCATGCAACAAAATAAAACAAACCATGCAGCAACAATGGCTCGGCGGAAGCGGTAAACAATTCGTCCCCACCTATAAAGAAGTGTCTCTTCGCCATGTTGTTTCACAGTTTGTCCTCCTTATTAGCTAGATTCATCTGAGCTGTCTTATCCAGTACCGGCAATCATAACAGCAAGTGATTCCGACATATCGATTTCGTAAGGTTGCTGAAGTTCCTCCCCTTCCGAGTTGTTCAAGACACGAATTACAGGTCTGTGAGGCACATCATAGTTAATCTTAGACACTACCCCAGTGTCCCCTGTCGAAAGGCGTACCGTCATCCCAGGAGGATAGATAGCAACCCGATCCCGGAACATTGCAAGAAAACGTTGTTCATACAGCGTTCCCGAACCGGCATACATCACTTCTACTGCTTGATGTGGTAGCATTGCCGGTTTATACACCCGGTGTGTTGTCATTGCGTCATATGAATCCGTTATAGCAATCCATTTAGCGTATTCGTGGGTTTCCGCACCCTTCAAACCCCGAGGGTATCCTGACCCGTCCAGACGTTCATGATGCTGGAGTGCACAATGGGCAGATAAGAGAGGAATATTCGGCTCATCCTTCAATATTTTGTATCCAATCTCGGTATGCTTCTGCACCTCACGGAATTCCTCTTCCGTTAGACGACCCGGTTTCTGTATGAGCCCTGGAGATATCCGAGTCTTACCAATATCATGTAGAAGTGCTCCTAATCCAAGAACTCTAACCTCGTCCCTACTGTAGCCATAAGAAATGCCCAGAACCATTGAATACAAGCATACGTTCAATGAATGCTGATACAAATTAAAATCGTTCGTGTTCATATCTGTAAGAAGCACCATAGATTCATTAACAGAAGATATCTCATCCATCATATTCTCCATCATTCCAGAAAAGGTTTTGCCCAAGTGAAGGAAACTACCCTTTAATGTTGGACGCTCCTCCAAGTTTTTGAAGCCTTGACGAATGGAGCGAATGGCTTCAAGCTTCGTCTGCTGTGAAACCAACTCGGGAATAACAATGTCTTCAGTCATTGCATCCTCAATATAAATATAACTAAGGTCCAGGCCGTCCAACCTGCGGATTATGCCCTCCGTCAGCTTCACACCCTCTGCGAGCAGTATCAATCCGTCGCTGTTGTATATTTTTTTGCCGAGAACCATTCCCGGCTTTAGTAAAGATACGGGTATTAGACGCAAACTTACACTTCCTCTGCATACGAAATAAGAATTGATTCGCGCCACATGATCATCGAAGCTTCTAGCTTAATAATTATATAATACATGCAGCTTCACTACTGCATAATAAATAACCAGAATACAGCAGCCAAGACAAAGCGATAAATTGCGAAATGAGTCAGCCTTATTTTTTGGATTAGCTTCATAAAAGCAAGAACAACGAAGTATGCAACAACGAACGAAACAATAAATCCAACTACGAACAGGCCAAGCACGTCTGAAGTAAAATAGTGATAGGATTCCAGAAGTTCATACCCTGCTGCGGCACACATAATCGGGATTGCGATTAAAAAAGAAAAGTCTGCAGATGCCTTATAACTGACTCCGCTGAGCATTCCACCTGAAATGGTTGAACCTGAACGTGAAAAACCAGGCCAGAGCACAGAAATGATCTGATATAGACCGATTAACAGTGCTTGCTTATATGTTAAGTCATCGAGTTCGTGAGATGTGATTTTGGACTTTGTTCCATTGTACCACTCCGCAAATATCATAAATATACCACCTGCTACAAGAGCAAAAAGCACAGTCTGTGCACTGAACAGACCTTTTATAAAATCCTTAGCAAAAAAGGCAACCGTAAGCGCTGGAGCGATCCCTAAAAAAACGTGGATCAGGTTAAGTCTATTTTCATTCTTACCTCGTTTGGACAAGGGCTCCGTATGACTCCAGCCGAGAAGGTTCATAATACGACGCCAATACACGATTGCAATGGCAAGGATCGCGCCAAGCTGAATCACAATCTCAAATGTCTTCATGATTGGTGTCTGATCGTTGTATCCCATGACCTTGGCAGTCAAAATCATATGCCCTGTTGACGATACCGGAATAAACTCCGTCAGACCTTCGACAATTCCCAGAATAATGGATGCGATAAAATCCATAACTATCCCCTTCCTATCTTAACTCTTAACTTTGTCCCTTCATATGTATGCTCGGACAATAGAAGTTAGTCGGGAGGATTCTTAATCAGGAAATCCAGCGTGGAAGAAAGCTTTCTGCTAGCGCTCCAGGTCTGGATAACTCATCTCTAAGCAAATCACGAATGAACTCAGGTAACATATATAGTACATCTCGGCCTCTGGCCAAGGACTCATAACCAACTTTAAAAGTGAACATATCAAGTGTTCCGACCATGTATTCCCGATCCTTATCGATAGGCACACCTTGCACAGAAACCTGTTTGATCCCATGAGTGTTACTTCCTTCACTATGGACCAGCACTTCTAATCCATCCACAGCCAATACCCCAAGCACCTTGCCACGGAAACCAAAACCCATAATCTTCTTATCATAATACTCCGGGAGAAGACTCTCTTCCAATGCTTGAATTATATCAGCGCCGTTTAGCTTTACAAGGCACGGATTAATCGGTGATGGACAGAGGGAATGTATCATCCCCGTACTAATTTCTCCTGCAGGGAGTGAGCCTAATAACTGACCCGCATTTACGATAGAAATATCCGCGTTTGTGTGATGTCGAACTGCTTGAGCAAGCAAATTGGCAAAAGAAGATTCCTGATCATACTTAATCTCAAGCTTTCGATCTGTCACCGCTACTGTTTCCTTCAGATACTCTTCAGCTTGTTCCCTGTGAATAAGTATGGCCTTCTCTACATGGGGGTCCAGTTCTGAGTGCTCAACTGGAATGCACCCACCACTCTTTACTCTAAAATCCTCTTGCCCTTCTTGTCTCTCCATCACAACTTTCCCTACATAACCCCCAAATTTTCCTGCCCCACATACAGCAGTACCTTTAATAAACAGAGGCTCTTCCAATAGATGATGTGTATGGCCCCCAAGAATAATGTCGATTCCGGATACTCGTTCTGCTAATAATTTATCCGCTACAATTCCCAGATGAGACATCACAATCACTACATCCACTTGATCTCTCAGTAAATGTACTTGTCTAGCGATAGACGCTTCGGGATCTCTGGAATCCCACCCCAAAAGAGTGTAAAAACTATCAAATGCTGCTGTTGCACCCGTAATTCCAATTTTAATCCCATTCTTCTCCAGAATGATATGCTCATTCATCCAGACCGGTGGCTTGCCTCGGTCCAATTCAAAAATATTGCAACATACCACTGGACATTGCAGGCCAGAATAAGCTGTCTCCAATTGCTTAAGTGGAACAGTCAATCCCTCATTATTACCAATCGTAATGGCATCGTACCCTGTCAAATTAATCACATCGACGTTTGCCTGTCCCATTGTTCCTTCCGTCTCCACGGCAGCTCTGTCCATATGATCACCTATATCAAGAACGAGTACAGCATCTCCAGCAGCTTTCCTTTCCCGGGAAATAACCGCTGCATTTGCACTCATCATCTCAAAATGGCTGTGAATATCATTCGTGTGCAGTATCGTCAACTTATCAGTATTCATCTGATTCATTGCGGCCCCTCCCGTGTGATTGTCGTTTTTTCCGGTCCTACAAGCATAACATTTTAACCAGGAATATGGTATATTGTAGCCCATAAGAATTCGAGGTGAACCTATATGAAAAATTATATTAAAGTGTTACTTTTTGCAGGCTTAGCAGACCGCGTCGGTGCATCCACACTAAATATAACTGTAAATCAATTCCCAATTACTGCCCAAGAACTAAAAAACAGGATTCGCGATGCTTATCCGCAAGCTTCAACGCTGATCGATATATCATTTACAGCTGTAAACCAAGAGTACGCGACGGAGGATCATCTTATTACAAGTGAAGATGAAGTCGCTCTGATCCCTCCGGTTTCTGGAGGCGACGGTTTATCGCACGAAGCAGAGATGAAACATACTACGGGCACAACACCGGATGGAATGTGTGTGATCACGTCTGAACCATTATTACCTGAGGAAACACTTCGGAAAGTTCTTCATCCTAACCATGGTGCATCTTTGAATTTTGTCGGAACAACAAGAGAAATGACCGGCGACCTTCGCACTGTTTCATTAGAGTATGAGGCTTACATCCCTATGGCACTTCATGAATTACAGAAAATTCGTGACAGAATAAAAGACCAATGGCCCGGTACAACTTGCGCAATTTCACACCGAATTGGTTCCGTCTCTATCGGCGAAATCAGTGTTGTGATTGCAATTTCTTCACCCCACCGCGATATATGTTACGAAGCAAGCCGTTACGCTATCGAAGAATTAAAGCGAACCGTACCTATTTGGAAGAAAGAAATCTGGGAAGATGGATCTGAGTGGAAAGGTCCTCAAAGTGGGTCTTGGGACCCATTATACAAATAATTCGTAGTTAATAAGTCGTTGAAAATCCAGAATTTTCTTGCTAAGATAGATTTATGATTTAAATCTGTCAACTCAATTACAGGTAAGAGGTGCAACGATTTGAGAGTATATGTCACAGACCTGATACCCGGAGATCAAACACAGCGAGAAATTTTTAACAGCAACGGTGTCCATGTCTTACAAAAGGGAACGGTTTTACGCCTCGAAGAAATCTCTAAGCTCCATCAACACAACATTGACTATATCGATATTGAACCTCGCGATATTCTCTTGTCTGTCGATCCTTCTTCCGAAACACCGGAATCGTTGAATAAAGTTAAGCCTCATTTTGACCAAGCGATAGATGGCATCGCTTCTGTTTTTACGGAAGCTATAAAGACTGGGAAATTCAACGAAAATGTCGTTCATGACTCATTCCAGCCCGTTGTTGGTTCTTTAATGGAGCAAAAAGATGTCGTCTCACTGCTTCTGCTCCTTAATGGAAAAGACGATTATACATACAAACACTCAATGCAGGTCGGCATGCTCTCATACTACCTTGCCACATGGATGGGATACGGCTCTAAAGAATCCTACGAAATTGGTAAAGCTGGATATCTGCACGATATCGGAAAGAGCCGAATTCCTGAAGAGATCATCAATAAGCCAGACAAACTTACAACGGAGGAATTCGAGGTCATTAAACGCCATACCTCCTATGGTTATGAGATCATTCGAGAATCAATTGACGATGAACAAACCGCTCTTGTAGCACTCCAGCACCACGAACGAGATGACGCTAGCGGATACCCACATCGTCTTCCTGAAGAAAAGATTCATCCCTATGCTCATATTGCAGCTGTAGCCGATGTATACAGCGCTATGACAACCAACAGAGCCTATCAGTCCAAACAACAGTTACTTCATGTACTTAGGGAGCTTTATAGTCTCAGCTTCGGTAAATTAAACGCTAAACCTACTCATGCTTTTATCCAGCATATGTTGCCCAATTTTATCGGCAAAAAGGTGGTCCTTACCTCCGGTGAATCAGGAACAATCGTCATGAATAATCATTCAGACTTCTTCCGTCCACTGGTTCAGACCCCACTTGGATTTATTGACCTTTCTAAGGAACGGAATTCTGCTATTCAGGAAATACTTATATAGTTCTCTCCAGATAAAGAAGCCTCTCGAAGTGATATATACTACTTCGGGAGGCTTTCCTATTGACTACAGCTATCTGATAATTAGAAAGTAATCAGCCATCGTACAGAATAAAATCACCATACTAATCACCTGATTTAAATTGTAAGAAGCTACATTCATTCGTTTTCGGCTTGAAGGTTTGATAATATTATGCTCGACTGCCAGCAATAGCGTAGCTGTGATAATACCAACTAAGTATAACCAGCTCAGGTCTTGAAGAATGTAAAGCGAGAATAACAGCAGGACCATAATGGTGTGTAAGCTTCGTGAAATGAAGAGCGCACCATCTAGGCCGAACGCTTGGGGTACACTCCAAAGACCTGTTTTACGGTCAAAATCAATATCTTGAGTAGCATAAATAATATCGAAACCACCAATCCATAACATTACGATGGTGCCAAGCACAAATGGAGTAAAGGCAAACTCACCTGTAACAGCAAACCATGCGCCAATTGGTGCTGATGCGATCGTGAACCCAAGATACAAATGACAGAGCCAAGTAAAACGTTTTGTATAGGAATAAGAACAGATCAACACAATAGCTACCGGTGACAACACCAAACAAAGTGTATTCAGCATTCCTGCTGCGAATATGAAGATTGCAAAGTTGACGACCACAAAAGTGGTCACTTCACGTTCATGCAGCAATTTTTGTGGAAGATGACGATGTGCAGTTCTCGGATTGGCTGCATCGAATTTTCGATCGACCAGACGGTTAAACGCATTGGCCCCGTTACGTGCGGCAACTAGCGCGATAAGTGACCATAGAACAACATGCCCCGAGGGTACTCCTCCTGCTGCCCATATCATCGAGATGAGTGCAAAGGGGAGAGAGAACAAGGTATGCGAGAACATAACCAGTTCCCCGAACATACGAGTCTTGTTAGCAACCTTTCTTATCACTTCCATGGCATATCAACACCCCTCTGATTCAACAGCTGTTAGCACTTCATCCAAGACTTTTAGCATGGCATCAACGTCCTGTGAAGGCATAATAATAGGTGGTTGGAAAGCCAGTACATTGCGTCCTGTTCCATTCTTACCAAGAATGTATCCACGATCTTTCATTCGTTCAAGCACTTTATCTGTCAGAGCAGCACTTGCTTCTGCATCTTGCCCTCTCAGCTCTGCTCCACACATGAATCCCTTACCACGTACATCTGCAATAAGTGAATGCTTCTTCTGCAAAAGACGAAGACCTGCCAGAAGTCGTCCTCCTACCAATTCCGCTCGCTCAACCAAACCGTTGTTCTCGATGTAATCCAGTACAGCCAGTGCTGTTACTGCTGAAACGGGGTTCCCACCGAAGGTAGAAGCTGAGGGACGATTGAAGCTTGCAGCAATTTCATCTGTTGTCGCAAAAGCGCCGATCGGTACTCCATTACCAAGCGCTTTGGCCATCGACATAATATCCGGCACAACACCATAATGCTCCATCGCGAACATCTTGCCTGTACGACCGAATCCAGTCTGAATTTCATCCGCGATAAGTAGTACACCGTATTTTTCAAGAAGCTTCTTCACTTCACGGAAATAGAAGTCCGGAGGGGTAATCATCCCTCCATTGCCCTGAATAGGTTCAACGATCATAGCTGCTATCGTATCCCCCTTCTCTGTAAGGACCTGACGTAGCGACTCAATAGACCGGCGTGCAGCAGTCTCGTCATCCAATTCTGGATCATAAGGGCGCGGGATAAATGTCACTCCAGAATCAAGATAATCATCGGAACGCCACATCGGAATCCCCGTTACTCCCATCGTCAGGTAAGTACGACCGTGCAATCCGTATTCAAGTGCGATAAAATCACGGCGCTTTGTATGCAACCGTGCAAGTTGCATCGCACCTTCGTTCGCCTCTGATCCACTATTACAGAAGAAAGTACGTTTCAAGTTGCCGGGAAGCACTCCGCTAGCTAATTTTTCCGCAAGATCCACCATAGGCTGCGTTAAATAGATGGTTGTCGTATGCTGTAGCGTCTGGAGCTGCTCAATGGTCTTTGCCGTAATCTGTTCATTACAGTGACCGCAAGCTACAACAGATACGCCTGCGAAAAAGTCTACATATTCACGTCCTTGTTCATCATACAGATACTGCATCTTTCCCCGTACAATCTGAGGGGGATTGCTATAGAAGTGATGGGTACACGGAAAAAAGTATTGTTTACGCTTTTCTAACACGCCTTCTGGACCGATATGTGATGTATGTTGACCTTGGTCTTGATTCAGGTTGCTCATATTTATCCACCTCTCGTGTAAACTCTTGTGTAGAAGTAAGTTCTCTTGCAAGAAGCGGCAGACAGGTTGTCTGCCGCTCTCACCTGAGTGCTGCAATGCGCTCTCTATTTAAACTTCAACAAGATCCAGCTTTAGTGCTTGGCCAAACTGTAATGATCCAAGTGTATATCCTGCAAAGATCGGATCCATTTGTTCAAATAGCATGCCGCATTGATCCAAGTGTTGCAACGCTTGTTTATAGACCTTAACAATATTACCAAGCTGCTCAGGAGTATACGTTTTGCCTTCGATACGGAAATGGTTTACCCCGGCTTCATGTAATTCCTTTAACATTGGTAAGTAACATAACTCTTTCGAGAGTGCTAAGTGATTACGTCCGCTCCAATCGCGATAGACCGGGTTCTCACCTTTGTCTGTCATCAATACAAGGTACTGATTATCAACATACTTATTATCTTCTTCTCCAATGGATTCAATAACTTGTGTATTCTCATAGAGATCAAGCTCAAGGTACATCACAATCGGCGAACCGTGAACAATAACTTCAACCGGCACATGTGTATTGTCTAGCAGCTTCGTCAAATCATTAAGAGGAAGTTCAAGGGAAGCGTGAACACGTTCCATGTTAAACCGTTCATGATAAAGTGAAGCTGACATGTGATTAAACACGTTCAAGTTAAAGTCTGCGATCATAGGTAGTGGTATATCACGGAACTTATGCATGGCACCGATATTCGTTACCAACAAACCGTCCAGTCCGTAAAATGCGTGGTTAGCACCAGCACGGATGAATTGGTTGTACTGCTCCATATGCAATTCTGTCATCATTCTCGGCATACCGAGTACAACTTTAGTTGTTCCTTTTTCAGCAGTAAGTGCCTCGATCTCTTGCCGGGTAAACGGACGATCCGGTTGAAACACATCGCCTGTCAGATAGATTATATCCGCACCAGCTGCCATTGCTGCGCGAGCTTGATCTACATTGTTCACATGCACACTTAATTGCGGTGTTGTTGTAGAAGCCACTTCACACTTCACACTACCAAGTGTGTCTCTCACCTGCTTGACTCGCTCAGGCTTAAGCTCACGCTCTGCTGTCGGTGTACTGAAAACCTTCCCCGTGCTGTAGAACTTACCTGTGCCTTCGTAACGCCGATTAATGTAATCCAGTCCCGGTTTGCCAAATGCATAACCTGTCGAGAAGTCTCGTTTGCGGTTCTCATATAATGTGTCCGCATCCTCTTTACGATTAAATCCAATCGGGTCTTCGATATAACGATCAATAGCATCTCCGTAGGTATTCACAAGTGTCCGCAGGAACTCCTCATCACGCATCCGCCCTTCGATCTTAAACGAAGTAATGCCGGATTTAATAAGCTCTGGAATATGCTCATACATGTACATATCTTTCGCTGCTAATGGATATTCTGTTGGGTAGATGTGGCCGTCCTTCTTCACCCGGTAATCCCAGCGACAAGGCTTCATGCAGCGTCCACGATTGGCGCTATTCCCAAACAGCATGGAACTAATCAAGCAGTTCGCCCCGTGTACCGTACACATGTCACCATGAACAAAATATTCAAACTCCATTCCCGTCTTCGATTGCAATAATTCAGCAGTATGCAGATCCATCTCACGCGAAGCTACAACACGCGTAACGCCCATTTCCTTCAAAGCCTCAATCATTTCAAGGTTATGAACATTCATCATGACAGAAGAATGCACAGGAATGTTCGTTAGATTCAAATTCTGAATAAGTGGAAATACCGCTAAATCTTGAGCAATAATCGCATCGGGACAAGCTTCATTCAAGAAATTGAAGTAACGCTTGGCTTCCTCCAGGTCCTCTTCGTTCAACAGATTATTCACCGTAACATATGCGCGCTTACCACGATCATGCGCCATCTTGATTGCTTCACGAACTTCCTCATAACTCAGGTTGTATCCTTTACGCATCATTCGCATATTTAGGGATGGTCCCCCAAAATAAACGGCATCACAATTCATATCAATTACAGATTTAAAAATTTCAAATGTACCGGCAGGAGCCAACAGTTCTACTTCTTTTCCATTAAAATATCTGGCCACAGTCGTTCCTCCTTAACCCCTCAATAAATATCTTTAAATTTTAAGTATCCTCATTATAACACCGAATAAATTGATTGTGACACAATTCACAAATTGTTAAATGTAAAGCGATTTCAGTACCTTTAATACGCTCTAAACCGTCTTAAAACCAGCGTTTCTATGACGAAAATCACAAGGTTTTGCTCTTACTATATTTTAATTTATTGCTACATGTGAAAAGCTCCTCCGACCGCAGAAGGTTATTATCCCACCTTTCTACTGGACGAGGAGCTTTTATGTTTTTATAACACTCTTGTTGCTGCATTTTTTAATCCTAAGTATTGCCCTAAACGATATTGTTCATTCCATAAATATTGAACACCTTGTGCATGTGCAATATCATTTTTTCGCAACCCTTGTTTCAAGGTTAAATGTCTTGCATTAACATATTCGAATCCCAAATATTTATAATGGAGCAAGCATACTTCCGTAGTCGGTGGACTAACAATATTCCCTACCGGAGAAGCACTATGTCTACCTGGAGCAAAATTCATCTCCTCAATCTCATTCGGATTAAATATTTGAGGTTTATCGTATAGGTGAGTCCGGACACCTTCTCTTATCGTTTCGTGCAAGAGGTCCGTGCTATTCGGGAAAAAATCTGAAACCATTTCATACCCGGCCGGGATAACTAATGTCTTACCTTCCGATTGGCATTTTTCCAAGTAGCTTCTTAGATCTGGGTGATATAAATGTTCATCTAAGTCACATACAATAATCCAATCTGCCTTTCCTTTGCTTCGTTTCCAGAATTGATTGAACAGATCCATTGCTGACATTACGAGAGAATCACCGTCTACTACAAAGCTATCGATATTAACTTTTGGATGTGCCTTCAAGATAGATAAGGAGCGATCTGTTGATCCATTATCATAGATAAAGTATTGATCTACAATGTTGTCATAGTAGTTAAAGAAAAAAGGGAGCATTTTTTCCTCATTCCAACAAATGGCGTACACATGTATCTTCATATCGTATCCCCTTTGTTTTATCCCATTAAGATAATATCGCAAATCTTATCCACATCCTCCAAATCTAAACTAGCATAAAGAGGCAGCGTAAGGACTCTCTTAGCAATGTACTGTGCTACTGGTGTCTTATTCACATCAAATTTTTCGGTATAGCAAGTAAATGTATTCGTTAGGGGATAAAAATATTTCCTTGCATATATATTATTCTGCTTTAATCTGTTAAATATTT
This sequence comes from Paenibacillus sp. FW507-14B1B, assembly GCF_058781425.1. Classification (NCBI taxonomy): domain Bacteria; kingdom Bacillati; phylum Bacillota; class Bacilli; order Caryophanales; family Paenibacillaceae; genus Paenibacillus; species Paenibacillus sp. FW507-14B1B. The sequence goes on from NZ_JBYSWS010000002.1 coordinate 946,046, forward strand.
CATTTCTAGTACATCCAAAGGCTGTTTCATCAAATATAACTGGGAAATATGAATAGTTTGATTGCACTTCATCTTTACTACTCATTATTTTAATCCCTTTGATATTAGAGAGATTTTTGCGATATCTTTCTACAACTCTTTTTCGTTTGGAGATTACTTCTGAGAGATGTCGTAGATTACAAATCCCCATAGCTGCTTGAAACTCATTCATTTTGGCATTTGAACCAACTCCCCCAACCAACTCCTCAGAGACAATGCCAAAATTTTTTAGACTATAAAGCGTTTTTCCTAGATCTTTATCTGAGAAGGCTATCGCTCCACCCTCTAGCGTATGAAATACTTTCGTAGCATGGAAGCTAAACATGGAAGCATCTCCAAATCTTCCAATACTTTCGCCATTAACTTTTTCACCAAAAGCATGTGCTGCATCATAAATAACTTTTAAATCATACTTCTTCGCGATTCGATCGATCTCATTCACATTGCAGATGTTCCCAAATACATGAACAGGTAAAATCGCTGAGGTTTTATCTGTTATTAACTTTTCAATTTTGGATACATCTATTGTATAGTCTGCAAGATTAATATCACAGAATACCGGTGTTAATCCATTCCTAACGATCGCATGAGTTGTTGATGCAAATGTAAACGGAGTTGTAATAACTTCCCCTGTTAAATTCATCGCCTGTAATACAAGTTCTAATGCCAAATGTCCATTCGTAAATAAAGATAGATTATCTACTTCTAAATATTTGATAAGATCTTGCTCCAACTGATTGTGGTACTTCCCCATATTCGTTAGCCAAGCCGTTTCCCACATCGGTTTGATTTCATTAATATATTCTTCAAAAGGAGGTAAGAAGGATCGAGTGACAAATATCGGATCATCTTTCACTTTCCATTCTCCTCTTTAAGCTGCTGTTCTAAATCAAGCAGCCTTCTACTTCTTTTTCTCAACTCTTTAAAAGGAATCCCCGCATTTATCGTCCATGCATTAGAGTCCTTATTAATTAAACTAAGAGCTCCAAATGAGCTTCCTTCTTGTATGGTGACTCCAGGTAATACGATGCTTCCACAGCCGATAATCGAATGCTTACGAATAACTACCTTTTCATTGGTTACATGTTTATATTTATCCGGAACCATAGGGTTCGTCATCGTTTCACCAGAATAATCGTCGCTAACCGAATAGATGGAAACCCTTGAAGAAAGGTTTACAAAATCATCAATGTAAATGCCCTTATCTCCTCCATACAAGGCGGTATAGGCAGCAACATGTACATGACTTCCTACCGTAATCTTCCCACTCAGAAGACAAAAATCATCAATACGCACATGATTACCAATATGAATATGCCCTGGACTATAGATACTTGCTTTGCGGCTGATCCACACATCAATCCCGTATCCGGCTAATCCAAGATCAGCTAGTTCAGCTTGCGTGTAAAAGCTATTTATAGCCTTCACCCCCATCAATTATTAACGTGGCAAAAGCATTGTGTTCCGAGGTCTAACTTAACTATATGTTCAGGAATTCCAATTTGTGATTCTAATTGTGGGTATCATGAGTACAGAATTTAACCCAAAAAAAAGAAGGCGAACTTAAAAAGTTCGCCTTCTTACACAATATAATATTAACCGATAGAGCCTTCCATCTCGAACTTGATTATTTTCGTCTATTTTAGGTGTATATAATAGAAGAGAAATTTCGATAACTCGTAGGTTTGTCCGCATTTCCGTATAAATAATTATCGTAACTTATTCTCTTGAAACGGACAAAAAACGGACAATTAAATGATTAAAGTGCTGGCCTTTCTGCTCTTATTATATCGATAAACGGAACCTTTATAACGTCCCCCATACGATCACGGATATGAACAGATTGTGTGCTCGGATCCATTTTTGCAACTACGCCATTCACAATTTCCTCGCATCTCCAAATTGAAATAACCAATTGCTCACTGCTCTCCTTCGCTATCATCAACTTTTCCGCTAATTCCTGTAACTCAAATTCATCTCTTGTTGGTCTGGACACTTTAGTCTTTTTTGGTGGTTTAGGCACGGCATTCATGTAAATCCCTCCTAAGATGTAATATATCCCCTTTATCATAGAACGAACATATGTTCTTAGAAAGTATTTTTTCACATATATGAAAACAATTTACATTAAGCAAAACACTAATAGCTCGCTGGACGATCCCAACGAGCTTATAAACACTTCTCATTTCTTTGAGTATTCCTTCAACAGTTTCGCTAACTCAGACATATACTTGGTTAGCTGTACACTGATTTCAGCTCGCATCACATCTCGGGTCATGCCAAACTTATCCTCATAACCTCGACAGTTATAACGATAATAAATTATAAAATCAGAATGTTCTTCGTTTAAAATCTTAATATTCCGCTGTTTAAATTCACGTCTTATTTTGTACGTGTCCTGCTTTATCTGCTCGAGAATCTTCTGGCTTGCAAGGATATAAAGTCGTTTCATAATATTGGTGGAGTATGTAGCATCATCGATGCTTTTCTGAACCATCTTTTCCATATGAGGCAGCAGGATATAATCGCGGATCATTGTGCGTTCTTCGGGTGTGATGATTTTACTCTTCTCAAGATGCATTGATTTCACCTACAGGTTTCGATGCCAATATATTCCCTTCATCAAATACACGGAGTTCACCAGACTTCAGACAGTTCGCTTTCACTCGTCCTTGTCTTACTCCTAACACCTCAATGCGCCGTTGTGTAATATTACCCTTACGATCCTCATAAATGATCTCAACAATCCGCCCTATGTATTTCTTCATCATGATCGCCTCCATTATAGGAACGTTTGTTCTTATTATATGCAGTATAGGTTCGTAAAGCAATCATAAAAAGAGGATTTATTGTAAGTTTGCAGAATAATCGACATAAGGAAAATTTGGGAGGCACTACTTATGTGGAAAGATGAAATACTTGTGGCAATCGATTCAAGACAATCAATAACCATCCAATTGTCAGATGGAGAAGTCTTACAAGGTGTACCGGAGAGTTGTTCCGATCGCGTGAAGCTGAGGAATGATGAAGGCGTAGTATTTGTACCTATAGAAGATATAGAGCATGTGAGCAGATTCAATAAATTTTATCATTAAACAAAAAAACGACCCTGCCAGCATAACCGGTAGGGTCTCAACAATACTTTATTTAATTATCAAGAACCTCGTTTTCAGATTCCGTTTGTTTAGATAGCTCATTTATATTTTCAGAAGTCTCTTTAATCTTCTTAATTTCTTTCGGATCGATAGATAGGTATTTAGGAAACTCTTCTTTGATTTCTCTCGGAGATCCTAAAGCAGGATGTATCTCTGCGCCTTCATAAACTAAGCGAGCTAGTGTTTGAATTGAATACTGCAGTTTAGCAATATACTCAGGATCAGCATTAATTGTGCCATCCGATAATAATTCTGTTGTTTGTATTTTTACATATTCTTTAACACTAGCTTCAGTAGCAGCTAAGACTTGTTCTTGAACATCTGCAGCTGTGTTTAAACTTCTAATTTGAGTTTTTAGCAATTCTGTTTCGTAGTATTTATGTCTTACATTCATTACAGCATCCATTACTTTTCCAATCCAATTTACTGCTGTAGTTCCAACTACAATGTTTAACCAGAGAGATCCGGATTCAAAGGATTGTAATTGAACTTTACCTTTTATATCATCATTTACAACCAGGATTTCTAAAGCCTTATTCAAGTCTTCGAAAAAATTAGATATTTTCGGTAAATCGGTATAGTCTGGTAATTTTACATCTATTGATTCCTCTGTTCTTTCACTTGGGAGAGCTTCACTAACAAGCTTTATAACTGTTGTACATTTGCTAATGATCGAATTTATGTTATTGAGTACAACATTGAGTGACGATTGATCTATATAAATTGTGTCATCATCACTTCTATTGTAATAGATATAGTCAAATTCCCTCAGAGATTTAACTTCTTCTTTAAGGAACTCAAATTCAGATAATCTTTCGATTGCCGACATGACCCCCTTATAGTTTTGGAGGTAATTTCTACTACTACCATCTAAAAATGCTATTTGAGTTTTTATGATATCAAGATTATCACTTACAATTTGTTCTATTTCTCTAATACGCACTGTCATTCCCCCTTAAGAACTAGCACATAGGATTATATATCCAGTATAAGTATAAACAGCATAAGAAGTATTGTAAATGATAACCTGATGCCCCCACTAACATTAAAGTTAATGGGGCAGGTATATTAATTCTTCGGGTCTCACCTTCGTCTGCTAAACGCTAATTCAAATAATCCAGTAGCCGACAATCCAGCCAGGCCACCAGCCCAAAGCCGCAGGGTTAAATCCAAATCAGTAAATGGATAAGCTGCAGCACCCACAAGTATACCAACTACTAGCCCCACCCCCATGTTTAGATAACCCTAAAGTTTTTTCCAGCTCCTAGTATATCGTGCTGCTTACTCTCCTTTTAAAATCAAAAAAAGTGCCTTACCACGTTATATGTGGCAAGGCACTAATAATAATCATTAAGTAGTTAAGCTTGATCGCCTATTACTGTAAATGTATTTTCCCATTCCCAAGTTTTATGAGTCAAGCCATCAGGAATTTTAATAGATAATGGACCTAGAGTAATTTCAGGTTTTAGAAGCAAAGTATAATTATGTGTATATTTTGCAATCCATCTCTCAGTATTGTATTTATATTTGACTGGTACCATAATTGTGTCAACCAAATATCCATCATGATCATAGGTATTATTCACAAAAAAAGTACCTATTCTTCCATATAGGCTACCTTGATTTGAGAGATCCATTTTTGCACTCTTAGGTCTGTCATAAATATCCCGCCAGTTGTAGACTCCATTATATTTATTGTCTGCAACTAAACCTTCAGTGTCTTGCCACGCATGAGAAATATTGTCGTAATATTGCATTGCAAGTTTCTTTTTCCAACTAAATGAATCTATATACTTATAAATAAAGTACTTACCATATTGATCTTTACCTAAATATTGCAATCTACCATTAGCTGCAAATCTATCGTCTTTATTTGATCCCATTCCAATATATGGGGATGCCTGATTCTCAACGTATTGAGGCCCAACTTCTTCTTCAATATACTCTTCAACTTCTTTTCTATTTGCATCAGTTATTTCAATTTTATTACCTTTAGTATCATTAAAATACTCTTTTAATTCTGTATCAACTTCAACGGCTACACCGCCACTTTCAACTAACATTTCTTTTAGGCTTCTACTCATGGTTTCAATATCTTCTGACGTATATTTCATCTCATTAAGTACTCCATTCAGTTGTTGATCAGTAAGATCCTGTGGGTTACTTAAAGGAGAAATTGTTCCGTTATTTCTTTTTTCTATTGTAAGCTCATTGTCAATATCAATAGAATTTTCAACGTCAACATCCATTAATTCTAAAGCTTCGGCATCAACTTTCGAAGTTGACATTAATAGTAAAGAAAATACTGCCAGTGTAAAAAATTTCATAAATGGTTTCATGATAAGCTGAATTCCTCGTCTCTTCATTAAAAATTAAAAATGCTTTGCCAATAACTAATTAAAACCTCCCATAAAACTATTTAGCATTTTTTCCAATCTTTATATAATATCACATTTTTAATATTAATTAAAGTAAAAATTGTAGATAACTAATAAATAATAAAAGCAGACTACTTATTAGTCTGCTTAACATTGTTCTTATGATTATTAAGTGGTTCAGAGATTTTGAGGTTTTTAATATAATTACCTCTTATAAAGTTATGATGATACGTAATGAAATAAGTTTTATTAGTCTCTACTAGGCTATATGTAGACTTAGGTACAGATATTTTTTCTTTTTCACCACTTCCGCCGAGAGTAATAGTGATATAATTTTTAAATCTACCAATTTCCTTGTTCTCTACCTTCGAAACAGTCGTTACACTTGATTTATAGAAAAAGAAATATAGGAGTGAAAATATTACAAAACAAGTGATTAAAATCTTCTTTGAATCTCTCTGATAATAAAACTTAAACAATTTAAACATAAGCATCTCCTTTATTTTATTATACTTTTTTAAAATTTTGAAATCAATTAACATATCAAAAATATAATCCTGACTACAGATGTAACCGTTTCAAGTTCCATTCATCCGACAATAATAAATTTAAGTACTACTACCCCTTTACTATCGCGGCTTGCTTGCGTGTTAAAATGCCTTTGAGTTAAATAACCAAGGTGATCACTTGGACAAGTAGGCTTACGTTTTTTATTAGGCTTTAGTTTCCCGTTAGTTTAATAAAAGCGGTCTAATTGTCTTTATTAGATGCCGTTGATGACTTCATATCGGGAATGTTATTAAGTTCTTATCCCAAACATAATAAGCCCCTACCAGCATATAGCCAGTAGGGGCTTATTATTAACAAGTCATATTATTAATAAAACGGCTCAACACAACAGCCATTTCTTCTCGTGTGATTGGAGCACCTGGACGTTTACCATCGAAGTACCCCATTTCTGTCATCTGTCTCCAAGCCACTTCAGCCCAAGGGCTAACCACATTAATATCGCGCTCTTTAGACACTTGCTTTCCCTCCTTCTTTTTAAGTCCAAGGTGTTTAGCGATGCCTTTAACATGACCCTCGATCAGTGCGTCAATGACTTCCGATCGTTTAAGCCTGGATGCGTCAGTTGCCACATCAATAAAAAGGTTCTCGGTTAGTACTGCTGGCATATTACTTTCACGAACCAAGTGAAGGTTTTGAGCTTTCTGTCCTCGATCAGTTACTCCGAATGTCTTCAAGGCTGTCATGATTTCAGTGTGAATAACGTTTTGCAACGCCACAGATGCAGCCATCGCATTGATATAACGGAACGACTCAAAACCTCCAGAACCGCCGCCAGCATTGCAATGAATAGATACTAGCAGGTCAGCTTCCACTTTGTTTGCCGCCTTTGTACGATCGGAGAGTTCGTGAAATACATCTGTTGATCGGGTAAGTAACACCTGTACGCCCTCATACTCTGCTTCCAAACGTTTCTCGACTCCCAAAGATAACGCCAGCGCGATATCCTTTTCCTTCAGTCCATTTCCGACTGCTCCCGGATCTTTACCGCCATGCCCTGCATCAATCCATACTTTTTTCATTGGTCGTCACCTCCGGAAGACCTGCTAAACTTGTCAATAAGCTTGTAATAGTCGCCAGCAGGACTGTACCACCCACCACGTACCAGTCCACCTCATTAAATACTACTGTCGCACCGATTACACCGATGGCGGTTTGTGCTGCTGTCTTTATTGCCCGAATACCTGCCGCTTTAATCCATTTGTTCATTCAAATCAACCTTTCATATCATCTAATCGTTTATGAGCCTGTTTAGCCGATTCTTCAACCCTTGTAAGGCGCTCTGAAAAATCATCCATTCGTCTGCCGATATCTCGAAGATCTACACGAATGTCAACAATACCAGTCTTGATGTACGAAACATCCGTGTGTAACGAAGCATCCGCCGTGGCTTCCTGTGCAACTTCATCTTTAAATGCCTTGGTTCGTCCCATCCAACCCAGCAACATACCACTAATAGCGGCTATTAAAGCAATCATGGCAGTAACGTCCACCCTTCTCCCCCCTGTATCTCTAAAATAAAATGCCCCCGCACCACTCACGAGGGCATAAAAATAGCGCTCCGCATTCGAAGCGCTTGTTAAGCTACGTATTCAATGTCTGTAATCAGTTTGTATTCCTCCTCAGTGATCATCTTCGCCACAACGAACACCTTGATACCTTCATCTGTGTATGACAAGTGCCCGTTGTCATAATATCGTTTAACTGCCGCAAACCACTTAGACATACTATAGCACCCCTTTCAACATAGCGAGTTCCATCATTAATTCTCCTGTCATCTCTTCCAAGGCAACAATCCGCGCCTCCGCTCTTTCTTCCTCCGAAAGTGGCCGCTCTACATACTCGTACCAGATAACACCTTCAGTCTCGTTGTGGTAAAGAATCGGAGTCTTACCGTTGTTCTCAGGCTCTCCGATATCTTCTACTAGGCTCCATATTTCGGAATTGCGAAGGTCCTCCTCCGTCATCCCTAGCCCATGTTCCGGGTGAAATGGAACGTAGTTAATCGTAGTTACTGTTGCGCGTGTCTTAGATTCCTTATTCGTCATGATTGCGATCAATGAGACCGCCTCCCTTTTCTTTTTATTGGGTCACAGTTAATAGTTGACGGTATATAGAGAATTGGTCTCTCGCTCCTCCTGATGTGGAAGAAAAGTCTAGCCCATCGCCTCCATACTCGGAGTTTACCTCGAACTTAACATGTCCTGAATATGAAGCAGTAACTTGATATATCCAAGGATTTATAACCCAAGTTCTGGTATATGAAGCGTCATACTTCTCGGTTGAGGCTGAGTAGCCGCCCAAGGATTCGGTTCTGCGTCTAGACATGATCAAGTGGCCATCTAATGATACATCAATCGAGAACACTTCTTGCGTCGGGTCCGAATAGTACGTGTGCAACGGAGGCAATCCGTTTAAATTGCCTTGGAATTTTTGCACTCGGTAGTAACCTGCACCACGATTTCGGAAGAAAATATATGCGTCTCCTTTACTGTCTAGTTTGGCATAAAAGGTATCAGTGTAATATCCTTGACCACTAACCAATGTTTGTGGGGTTCTAAGTACATCTCCTTGTGCGTTAAGAATGGCCGCTGAAATGTCTGCATTTGTGGTGTTTGAATTACTTCCTACTATAAGAATATTTCCTGAGGGGTCTCTATCGGCCGCTCCTAAATAAGTACAGTATGAAGGGTATGTTTTTTCTAGTAATAGATTTCCTGCGTTATCCACACGGTATAATTTTGTGTTTTCTTTGAAAAAATAAGCGCCGCCATCCCCCGTAGGAATTATTTTAATAGTAGGCCCAAATCTAAGGTTGTCTGCTGGCGTTACAGACCAAGGAACTACCTGAGCATTCATTACGTTTATCCTTGTGCCCCTTCCACTATTATCGCCGGACTGATTATCGAGGAACAAGTAAGCCGTAACAGGATCGTACGCCACTGCGTAAGGGGCCGTAACAACGCCTGAGGATGAACGGAGAATTATCCCGGTGTTCCTATCTATAATGTAAACTGTACTAAAAATTATTATAATCCAGAGGTTTCGTTTTCCGTCGATAAACATTGCATCTGCAACAGGTCTGACTGTCGTGTTGTTAACGGCAAAACTTCTCATATACGCTGGCTGTCCGTAAGGTTTAAATCTATCTATTGGAATCTTACTTCCAACAACTACACCGCCCTCTCCGCCTCCTAAGCGATATTCCCCGAGCTTATACTTTTCAATACGAGGCATTAGGCGTCCACCTCACGACCTGAGATATAATAGGTTACGCTAGATGGTGCTGTAACTTTAATTGTTATAGTCTCTCCTGCCTCTAGGATTTGATCTAGAAAAGGTATAGTTAGAGTGTCGTTCCCTCCTATTTCGTAGTCATAAATTACCTGTGTTCCCGCTAACGTTAAAGTTACTTTGTTTGGTCCGCTCGATAGGTTACATAGCGTCATCGCTTTAACGAATCCCCTCTTAGAAGCAGGCACAGTATATATAATAGGAGTAGAACCACTTGAAATACTACCCTTTGCAAATCTTTTGCTCACGTCTGCCATTTATAGCGCCCCCCAACGATTTGATGCTTCTAAAGCAGTTAATCTGCTAGATAATACATTCGCCGCATTTATGCCATCTGTACCTCTATCATACGCAGCCTTTACCGCCTTTGGTGTAGCAGCCTCTGTTTCAGATGTGCTATTAGTTGCATTAGAGAGTTGCGTAATTCCTGCCTGTGTCAAAGAGGCTGGAGGAACGGAAACATTGTCTAAATCTTCTCTTACCTCACCTATTGCCGCATCGATCTTGTCCCAGTTGTCATTAAGCGCAAGATCGATATTAAACGTGTCATTTCCATCTGTTGCTCCATCAACTTTGTATAAATTCATATTTGGTGTTGTTTTAGGCACCTCATGCACCTCCTGATCTAAAAGCAAATTTATTGTACTGCGTCTGCTGTAGCTGGTTGTATGTCATCACATTATGGATATCCTTGACGAGCAAGAATCTAAATTCATATACCAACGTCAAGTGCGCCGGCTTAATATCATCCAAGGCTTTCTTCAGATCATCCAGGTTAGGTGGGGTACCCAGCGTATCAATGAAAGTAACAATTATCTTGTATTCAACAGGAGCGACTGCAACATCTACTTTTCCACCGTCATAGGCTTGTGTAACACTTTTTATTAGGCTGCCGGATACCTTACCGTTGCCTCGCATTTTGGAGATGACCACGGAACGGCGCTGTTCAAATGGTTTTCCGGCTTCTGGAGTGATGTGCAGATTCTTTTCATATCGAGATAGCGCCCAGGTTGCAGTCTCAGGGTAATATTGATCAAGCAAATCATTAATCTTCTCGTTGAGCTGATCAATCTCTGAACCCTCAGTATCCATCAATTGATTCATTTCCACTACGCCATCGTAGTATTCAGGCAAGTATCCCTTTAATCGCTCAGCGCCACTCATGTCACCATCACCGTCCCGAGAACCGCAACCCCATCCATACCGATTTCAATATTCTTGATTTCTCCATTAACTAATAGGTCCGTGTAGTCTATAACTGGAGGAATCCCGAGAATAATTCCTTGTATCCTTGTGTATCTGACGAGCGGATCAGTAAAGGCTAAATCTCTGAAGTATTCAATCGCCCCCGACTCAAGCTGCTCCTTTACTTGTTCAATAGTCGCTCCGGTTGCCAAGGTGACTTTAACTGATATACTGATAGGAATTTCTGTCGCCCCCACAACTGTTGTAATAGAGCCTATTGGGGCTGCTCCTTCACCCATACCATCTTGTGTGGGATCTATATATTTTTGCACAGCCTCAACTACAGGGCTCGCGGGTGATTTCATATCATTATCTAGCAGCACAACCTTGACCGTACCAGGTCCAGCCCACTCTGGAAATGCCCGAGCTCTACCAACTCCGGTAATCTCTCGTGCCCATTGTTCATACTGGTATCGATTCCCTGATGTGATCGGCTTGGATACCTTCTCTTGATATCGCTCATACAGAGCTGTATCTGATTCCGTATCCTCTCCAGCGGCCAGTAATTCGGTCAACTCCCCACGCCCGAGACCCGTAATATAGTCAATTGGGATGAGTGCACCGAAATGCCGATTCCCTTCAGATCCAGCCGTTTCACATTCCATTCGATATTTACCTAGTGACAACCACTCAATAGCAATGTAACTCAAGTCTCCCATCGAAAAGCGGCTGTCAATTGGAATATCCAACAACTCTCCGGAACCAGAATAAAACACACCTCGAAGCTGTGCTTTGGTCGCTTGTTTACGAGTGACGTCTGACCAGGCTATTGATCGGTCCAGATAATCACCTGTTGCAGTGTCCGGAAAGCGAAGGTTAGCATTCATATCCAGTTCAATATACATCTGTGCTAACTCAGCGGCAGCTGGGGCCAATGCATCATAGATAATACTTCCTTCTCTCTTATCGATGTCGTCTGGTACCCTGTCCAGCATCCGTTCCAATATGTTCTCAAACGTCTGATCCTCGTACATATCACACCTCCTGTTCCTCTTGATATTGGCCGAACTCTGTTTCAACGGTGAATCGTACCAAAGCCGAATCCAAGCCATACTCAAAACTGAAACCAGTTACAGCCTCAATCCGGTCATCTTGTGTCAACGCTTCCTTCACCCACCTTTCTACCTCAGACTCAAAAACAGCCCGACCACGAACAGCGTTAAGGTCCATTTCACTGCCGTAATCCCCTGAATAGATAAGATGTTCGAAGCGTGTAGTTGATAGGATCTTAAACACGGTCTGTTTAACCGCCTCGATACCGTCTACTGTTTGGCTGCTGATCCGTCCCATAAACATATCAAGTCTGTATGTTTTACTTGGTAGCGTTACGGGCTCTAATTCTTCATCTGTCAATTCAACATCACTCAGAGGGATCATGAATTCACCGCCTTATCCAAAACCACATACTTTTGACCACCTTGTATCCTGAGCAGTAACACTGCATCTCCCACGACCAGTCCTTCACGTATGACGATTTTATCTGTTAACGATCTTTCTGTATCAGGTGATCCATTAAGCTTGTGAACATGGCTTAAATTGATCTCATAGCGTGTCAGTGATTCCGGTATAATCAAAAAAACCTCTGGCAGTGTAAGCCGTGAATCTAGACTTACCTCCAAAGGGTTTATTGCAACTACGGTTCCTATCTGAACGGCTACTGGCTTTCCAGCATCTACAGCATCCTTAGCAGCCTTCTTTATAATCTCCAGCATATTACACCATCCTTAATTCAAGCGACATCGTGTGTGAGGAACCGGATACTTTATGAGAACATTCATTAACCAGGAACAACTTATTGATCCCATAGATAGGGATTAAAATGTTAGCATACATACCTGCGCGAAGCTTAAAGTCTCCGATTGCCTCAATTTTTAAAGTCCGAGTTTCACGATTCTTGGCAGTTATCAAGCGCGTTAGCATGTCGTTGATCTGCGCTTTGTTCATATCTTCATCAACGCTTTGGTAGAGTTGCAGCATACCCCATTTCTTAATACGGCTGCTGTCCTTGATAACATAGGTTTCACGCTTACCTGACTTTTCGTTATCTTTGTAAAGAACAATGTGATTATACGTATCATCATCAATAGATTTTGAATAGGTGTAATCCGTCATCAGACTTCCCTCACCGATCACATAACCGTAGACCATGTCATTAATGTTCTGAAGAGTTAACTTTCCGAAATCATCATAAAAAACAAGGTTTGTTCTGTATTTGATCAATGTGGTATCTAAAGAGGAACAGATCATATCAATGAGTGTCTGATCATCTTGCAGAAAATTAGGAATTTTATATTTCGAGTCAGCCAGCTTTCCAACTTTCAGCCCAAAGTCCTTAGCGATCCGCTGAATAATCTGAGTGGCCGTAACATTCGTCAGAACATAGGTGTGCTTGGCTTGGAGATACCTAATTTGATCGTAGGCAAGAATCTTTGCCTCACCATTCATACCCATCTCAAATTTAAAAATATAACCCATAAATACTTTGTTCTCACCGTCCGTGAATTGAACAATATCCCCGTTCTGGTACTTAAACTTCTTGTCCTGATAGATGCCACTGTCAAGGAGCGTGAACTCAAGGGATGAAGCTTTGCCAATCCGGGACGTTTTATAACTCAACTCGGTGACCACATCCGAAACATCCCACACATTGCCGTCTTTGTTATCGATTAATAGCTTCATATGGTCACCCCGGTAGTTTAATCACAGTTCCGACTCTAAGCTTTTTCGCTTGAGCCTCGGTGATATTGTTGAGCTTCATAATTTCTTTGTACCGGTTGCCATCGCCCAGATTTACTTTTGCAATCTTCCATAAGGAGTCACCACTTTTGACCTTTAAGGTTTTTGGTTTCTCACGAACATCAGGTCGGGACGGTTTCTTAGCAGCGACTTGCTTCTTTTTCTTGGTAGTCTTTTTAGCAAAGGTCACCTTCTTAGCTGCATAGAAAGCATATTCTTTAAGAGCAAGGGTGTATTGGAAGTCTCCGGGAGAGCCACCAACCTCTTTATAACTAAACTCCTCAATAGATGCTGCGATATTGATCTTCAGACCTTGGCTTATATAGATGAACCGAATAGGCTTTTTCTTGTTCATCCAGTCCTCAATACGCCTGATATAGTCTGCTGGAGAATTAAAGCCCTTAGATTTGATGGCATGCTCCATATCTGCAGGGAAGAAACTGCTAAAAGAGATTTCTTTGAGTTTGGGAGCTTGAAGCACGTTTACCTGACCTTTACCAGACACCATATGCTCCTCACCTTGTCCCTCCCCTTCAATCTCGATCTCTTCAGGAAGCACCGGGATCTGAAAGACAACGGCTCGATTGTTAAAACTCAACTCTATGCTATACTTAGCCACGGTCATACACCCCTTTGGCGCTAGATGCAACTTCATCTTCAAGGTGCTTAGTAACTTTAGTAACGATAGAGTCTAAGTCACCACTGTTATTGATATTGCCTGTTTTCACATTGACGGTAGGTGTCAAGGTTATGAAGTTCTGGATGTTTTTCATCTCTGCGATGTCACGCATGATCTTCAGATCCTCACTAGAAATATCAACTTTCCCCTTGATCTTATCGACCTGTCCGACTTTATCAACTTTTGGAACCTTAGCAGCTTTAGGTGCTTTCAGAGATCCTGCTGCTGCGGGCATTGACATCTCTGGCACGTTATAACCTCCAGTTCCTAGCCCCTTCGACGTATTTTGAGCTTCAGCCTGAAGCTTAGCTCGCTTTGCCGCCCGATCATCAAGCATTTTTTCGACTTTAGCTTCTCGCTCAGCTGCTTTCCCTGCAGCCTTTTCTTGAGCAGCCGCTATTTTGGCTTCGCCAGCTTGTCGAGCTGCCTCTGCTTCTATTTGTGCAGATGCTGAGAACTGAACTCCGCCTATAAAATCAATAGATACAAAGTCAAACTTGTTCAATTTTTCGATTAGGCTATTTATTCTGTCAATCGCACCGTTCACCATATCCTCCATGGACTTCAATACACTAACCTTTGCATCATGAAACGCATTAGAAATGCCGACGCCTACTCTCATGAAGTAAATGGGTATCTGGTCAAAAAAATTCAATATTGCATTCCAAGCCCGCATAAAGCCAGCTGCAAACTGGTCGTTCGTCTGCCAAAGATTATAGATCCAGGTAATCAATGCGATAATGCTTGTAATGACAAAAATATAAACATTCGCTTTCATTACCGTGTTTAATCCTGCCCAAGCTACTCGCAAACCATTGACAGCAGCCGCTTGAATAAACAAAGCTGCTGTATGAATCCCCGAAGCAATAGCCCCTACGATCATAGCGACCCTATTCATTGCCATGATCACGGCTAAGGTTCCTAACGCACCTACCAATCCGTACACAATTGGTTGCAACAACGGCCAGTTTGTACTCATGAAGGAGTACACTTGGGTTGCCGCATTTAAAAACCACATGAAAGACTCCACCGCTGTTTGTATACCCCATGACAACATATCAAAGGTCGATTGATACTGACCTGAATCAAAGCCAGCATTGATTTGATCAAACAGAGGAGCTAGCGACTGAAGTCCTGCCTCTCCAGCAGATGCCATATTAAACTTAAAGGTTTGCAAGACACGATTCCATTTGGCTGCCGGAGAATCTAGCATTTTCTCAAAGGCTTCTTCTGTTAAGTTTTGCTGATCTAGCATCTTATCCATGCCTTTGATAAATCCAGTAACATCGCCATTCATACCAGCTATCCGCGCTTCGCTATCCTTGAGCATACTCCGACTAATGTTAAAACGTTCAGAGATAGAGGTATAGTCACCACTCAAGAGCTCCTTCAGGGAGAAAGCTGCCCCTTCAAGCCCCTCGGTCGGATTCAATTTGGAAAGTCGCATAGCTAGTTTATTCAGGTCCGTCAGCTGTTTCGGATCCATTGTTGCCGACATAAACGACATGCTTCCGAGCAAACTTGCATCAACATCCTGCCCATACTTGAGTGCCTGTTGAACGGTCTGACTATAAATCGCTTGTCCCAGCGCATCGTTACCAGATCGTGACGTGAAGGTGTTCAGCATTTCCTGCTGCTTCATAGCTCCTCCAATCGTTGCACTACCTATTTGTTGGGCCCCTTGAAACGTCAAATATGTTGCAATAAGACCTTTAATTGAACTAACCAAACGTCCTGATTCCTTCCGACTTTCTCTCACAGCGTTATTAAATCGGTTTTGCTGTCTGGTTGAATCCTCGATTGCCTTGTTAATCTGACTCTCGGCCGATGCGATTTGGTTCTTAGCTGCAGCCAACTGTCGATCCATATTATGATTCCGGTTTGTGGTTCGCTGCATTTGTTCCATGGTCTTGATCACCATGTTCATTGAACTCACCACGCTTTTCAACGGGCCTGTCATAGCGTCGTACATCTTTAGCGTAGAGGCGACTGTAGCCATTACATACCTCCTGTCAGGGAAAATAAAAGACGCCCTTATAATAAAGAGCGTCAAGTTTATCATTTTACACTTTTAAATATTTCAATAGCTTTTTCGTTTTTTGTGTCTAGAAGGAAAGTACTTTTCCTTGTCCAATCAGCCATTTGATCATGAGTATCTACATCTTTATCAGCTTCTTTATTTGAAGCATACTCATAAATAGCAACCTTCTGATTTTCAACATAAAAGACTACGCCATCTTTTGCTTTAAGGACTTGAAACATCGGCTTCTCTTCTGGGTCCACCTCAATACCTGCATCCTGATAAGCCTTGATAAAGCTCTCCAAAGTTAGATTGTCACTTTCCTTTGAAGTTGAAGAACACCCGACAATAGCAACGAACGCAAATAGTAAAGTCAATATTAAACCAACAGACTTTTTCATAAAAGCCCCTCCCAATAGGTCATATTTCCCAATCATTCTACCAAATTGGGTGTGTAAGGGTCTACCGTTTTTTGCTATTCAGTTTCTTAGCTTCCTCTTTCTCTTTATCCACTTTTTCAGAGATCATGGCATAAATTGCTGCCTTTTCTCGGATCGGCATAGCCATAAGATCATGAGGAAGTATATGAAGTTCATGGAGAGCGAAATAGGCATAGACAGCATCCCCATCGCCCTCTTTAATTAGTTTTTTACCTCGTCGACCAATTCGTTGATATCTAGATCAAATCCGTTCATGGTTTGAATTCGATCACCAAGTTCAGCATACTCACCTGGTAGAAGCATCTTGCGAAGCAAAGCTTCTGCGCCTACTGCACTGTATGATTTCTGCAACTCAGCATTTTTCAAATCCGGATACACTACACAATTTGTAACGAGCTTAGCCATATACTCATTTGCATCAAAATCTGTTTTATAGGCTCCGCCTTTTCCTTTAATTTTCTTCATAGAGGACTTCCGAAGCTCATTGTTTTTCTCTTCAGTGATTGCTTGGAGTTTCCAAGCTACAGGCTTACCATCTTTGTCCTTAAAACGCTCCGACACTACAAAATCCTCAGTTACCTCCATCATTACATTCTGTGCAAAAAACATACTAAAATCAGACATCGTTATACTTCCTCTCTATTATTAATTGCCAAGTACTGGCGCTTTGAATTTCTCTGGTAGATCTAAATCATCAAATGTAAAGCTCACATCTTCTTCAAGCGCTTCGGCTTCAGTGTCCAAGGCAGCCATGATCACACTATCCAAGTTGACGCCCATTAGTGTGACCGTCTGAGCTCCAATACTAGATGATGGATCTTCGTTCATGATTGTAATCTCAAAATAGGTGTCCTTGCCGGTCTTGATGTAGTCATACATCATCTGCCGAAACAAAGAAGTCACGTAGTAGATCGTCATACTACCTGTACCCGTCCACCCTGTAGCTTTGTGTTGCACGCCTCTTCGGCCCAGCGTCCTCATTTCGGCTTTGTTTTTCTCAGCTGTAGCTTCCAACTTCTTAATGTAGAACAATTCCTCATTACGACCATCAATGGTTGCATAGGCACGCCCTTCTTGACCCGAGATCGTGTCGTTAGCTTTCAAATATGTCATGTGCTATCCCTCCCTTAGCGGACTTGAACCCGCATGTAGATTTTTTCAATTGCATCGACTGGCTGAATGTTGATTTCGACATAAACACTGTCAGATACGTTGCCCTGTAAGACTGTAATATCCGTTTGTGCGTCAAAGTTCTGAACTGCTCCGATCTCAACCAGAATGTCAATGTATTTAGCAATTTCTTTTCGAAATAGCGCCCTGCCGTCCGCGTTGTTATCAACCTTACCGATATAAAACTGTTCGAAGATCCTTTTTAAATCGTTCGCCAAACTATCCAGCACCCGAAGCACACGGTTCTTGGAACGTTCTCGGCCTTTTGTAGGTGTAAACGAAGTAAATGTATTAATGTCCTGTTCAACTACTGCCTTTCCGTTAGAATGAATAAATAAGAAATCTCCAGCGGTAAGCGCGGCTTCAATTTCGCTATTCGTGTAACGAGTATCTACATCCACAGCATCCTCATAAGATGCATAAGTCAGAGACTCATTAGCGGCTGCTCCTGCTGTCGCTCCCGTAACCCAAGCTACAGCTTTCACCTTATCCAAGACTGTTCCGTCTGAGAGTACCACGCCGTTTTTCACGCTGATAACACCCTCATAGTCAGCTGCAGAGTAGTCTGACATAACCACCTGAATCTTTTTACCTTCATTCTCCCTCATGCGTTTTACAGCAGCCATATAGACAGGCTTAAGTGAAGCATCAGTGCTCAAAAGGCCAATCGTATTAAACTCATATCCTTCAATTGTACTGAGATACCCTGTGTGATCCGCATTGGTTATAGTACCGTCAGCACCTCCGGTCAGATTCATGCCTGCAGTTACCTCTGGTGCTCCAGTACCTGAGAATTTCACCCAATTGTTCTCGACCAGTCCCTCAATAGTGGATACAATCTGAGTATCTACAACCTCGCCATCAAGCAACGTTATGACGTCAAACTTTGCTTCATCATCAATATTGTTCTGGACGATTATTCGGATATCGTTACCCCTCAATCCGCCGTATTTAGCGGTTACTGTAAGCCCGGTATTTGTAGCTGTTGCAACAGTACCTGCATTTAAACGATACAATAGTACTTTGCTCGCTCTTTTCAGCGCTTCACGTAGTGGTAGAAGCTCTGGTGCGGTGATATCATAGCCTAGCACCTCTTGGGTATCGGCCCCAGCCTCAACGGTGATAATTTGTTTGGATGGTCCCCAAGGTAATGATAGGGGCAATGATGCAACACCGCGTTCCCCGATCGTACCGAGGCTTTGTCCTGTTGTCTCAATATTGATATAGACACCAGCTCGTTTCTTATTTTGCGTCTTCCAAGTACCTCCTGCCATGCTTACACCTCTCTCTCCTTAAATGATTTAATTACACCTTCAGCATCTTCCAGCGCGTATGTCTTATCAGACATTAGCAGAGCTGTCAGGATATCCTTATCTGATGTGGTAAACCGTTTGGCCCTGACCAGCTGTTCCTTGGTGTAGCGTGGAGCTAATTGCGTCTGAAGCTCAGCTTCTTTTTTGCTCATTTCAAGCGTCCCTCCTGTTCTAATCGTCCCATCTTCTCAGCTGGATCCTTTGGTTTCAAAACGTGGAAGTTATATTCAACTAAGAAATGTAAGACTTCGTCCACGATTTCGAATCTCATCCCATCACCACGGGTCTTCATTCCTTTAACTTCAATCCACTCTAATGAGCTAGACAACTTTTCAGCCATATTATACATAGCTTCATTTTTCTGATTTTCATCGAAGTAACGGATGACCAAGGGATGATATCTTTTATATCTTCTGCCTATCTCTTTCGAGTGCTCAGGCTCCAAAAAGCGAACAAAAAAGCAGGGTGGTTTTAACCCCTGCTTGATTTCTTCACCCGCAATTGGAATTTTAGGAAATGCAGTATCTAATACATCGTGAACAGCATACCTCACATCGTTAAATGTGACTTCTTGCATCACATCACCTCTTTCTCGGTCGCCCATTCATGATGTTATTCAATAGCTCAGTCATACGGCGCTCCAAGTATCTCGGAAGCTCTCTTTCGATTTCTTGCATGCTGATCGTCATCATAAATTGACCTTCAACCCAATTGGTCAGATCTTTACCATTACGATGTCCGTACTCTACATAAATGGCATAGTGGGTGTCGTTATAATTATCAACCTCAAAAGATCTTCCTTTTCGTACAACCCTGCTAACTTTCCAGTTTCGCCTAAGGTTTCCGGGCATTTCTGTATCCTTACCAACAGGAGTACGTTTCTTTATCTTCCGATTAGCTCGGTAAGCCATTTCTAACAAAAAGTCTTCAATAAAACGATCAATCACTCGTTCGTCCAACGCCTTCTTGAAGGATTTAGCCATCTCATCCAAATCCGAGAAATCAACTTTCCCCCATTTAGCCACTAAGCCCACTCCTGACGCTGAATGCTGATCTCTTGGTGTGTGGAATAAACGAATGGTTCACCAGCTGTGTATTTGCGCTTCACTACACCTCTGGTCACTTCCAACATATCTCCCTGTTTAATCTCCAACTCAGGAGCGATGAACAATTTGGTTTCATACTGGATAGTATTCTCGGCTTCTGATTGGTTGTTTTGTCCGAGCGCCTTTTGTGAAATGCGGCAAGGTTGATCAATAATGAAAGCAACCGGCACAAGTTTGGTTTCTTTCGTGTTTGGATCCTTAACTTTTTCATGTCGATAGACCGAAGTTTTGTCTGTATACGTCTTTTCCAAAGCTTTTCGGTAGCGTCTGATATTCACGGCTACCACCTCAATTTTCGGAATCTTCGGAGATCTGCATCATACCAGTTCATGGCGCTCGTTATACCACCAGATGATCCGCCAGCCTCTACAGTTGTGTCACCAATCTTGACCGCGGCGACACCTGCAAGGATATCGTCCAATTCCTCCATATGAGATTGTTCAGCCTTAAAAGCAGCCATAGCAATGTTTGCCCAGGTATACTTCAATGCTTCTGGAATTTGGCGAATAGAGGTGTAACCCAAATAGTTCATGATGTGTGTACCAGCTTCGTCAATATACGAATCAACCAGACTGCTCACGCTCTCTGGGAGTCTATATCTTCGTTGTATAACAGCTGCTACCTTATCAGTAAGTTCCATTCATTCCACCACCTAAAAGAAAAGAGCAGCCTATTGGCCGCCCCTGTCATTGTGTTGGTTTTCTACTGCTTGGATAGCAGCTAGAATATCACCCTTGGTCTTACCTACTCCATCAAGGCTGATTTCTTTAAGCTTGGCATATGCTTTAAGTTCTTCAAGCTTCATATCCTCAACAGGTTTGTCTAGATCAAGTTGTGGCTCTTCTTCCTGTTCCAGTATCTCTACATGCTGTTTAAGGCGTTCGTATTCATTTTCTTGAATACTTAACGCCTCTCCTTTGGAGTAAAGTGTGCCATTATGCCGAATAGGGATGTTTTTAACTTCTACCTTCATATCTATTTCCTCCTTTATAGCACCTGTGCTTGGAAGACATTATTTGCCTGTGGGAATGACGGTATTGCCGTTGCTGCTGCTTTTGCCCAAGTTGAAATCGGGTCTTTGCCCTCTTCGTATATCATGGCAATGACTTTGCCCACTGCGGAAACGTCTGCTCCACCAAGGACCATTCGCGATTCTTCCGGTGTCGGCCCGTATAAAGTTTGGCCTAACGGTCCATCGCCAAACATCACAAATTTATTGTCCGGGAAGTAACTGCTCGTGGTGTAGGTTCCATCGGCTTTTTGCTCACGGTATTTAGAGTTTTGTCCGGTATCATAAACAGCTATAGCCGGCAGTCCTTGTTGAGTCAGGAAAGCGTTTAGATCGGCTAGGTTTGCCATTCTACCAGATCCAGTACCGTATAGATATCCAATGATCTTAGAGTTTCGCAACATTGCGCCAGCAATCTTTTTAGATGTTAAAGCTCGTGTTGGTGTTATGTCTAATGCGCTAGCCCAGCGCTCCAGATCACCAAGCACATCCGCTGTATCCGTATTCCACAGGCTTGTTCCAGAAAGGACCTCTTTATGATCGGTTGGCACGTGGTAATCCAGTGTCAGTGTTGTCGATTCTCCGGGAACATGCAACTGCAAGTCCAACACGCCATTAGCTAAAACTTGCATACGCATTAGTTCAGCCGCTGCACGAACATCATTTACCGCCTTATCAATCAAGTTGAACACGCGTTGAGTGAGATATTTTTGTTCTTGCTCTGTGCGAGGGAACTTCAATGCAATCAAATCTTTTTCTTTAATTTGATACTTTTTCTTGATGTATGCAGCTTCGAGCGCCTGTTGAGCAGCCTCAATGGACCCGATCTCTGCTTCAGTATCAAAGGCGTGTACTTTAGCTACGACCGGCAAATCATTTGCCCCTACCAGATATTCAAACTCAAGTGTATCGAACTTTTCTTCAGGGAATAGAGATTCACCGGCTGCATATGTTTGATACGTTCTTTCTTGCAAATAGTCCAATACTGTTTTTTGATTAAATAGTTCCAAAATATCAGTCATATTAGTAGCCTCCTCTTATTTAAATTTAATTTCTTTGAGTGCTGTTTTTGCTTCTACTGTTGGGGCTGTGTGCAGACGATCTTCCAAGATGTATGCTTCTTCAATCAAAGACCCCGGTTGCGGTCCGTCAGTTACGTCTACATCATTAAGTAGAATCCCCTTCGCCGTTCCATCGTTTGCCGGGAGAATCGTTCCTGCTTTGACAACTTTCTTCCCGTCATCACCAACAATGACACCAGTATCACTAACCAAGTACGTAAACGATTGGAATTTAGAAGATGCAAGAAAATTAATACGCTCGTAATTTGAAACAGATTTTATATATGGCATGTTAAAACTCCTTTCTTAGCCCCAAAGTGATTCAGCAGCTGCGGGGGCTTTTCCGCTGTCATTTGCTGCCTTGGCAAAACTTGATCCTACGCTTCCTGATCCACCGCCCGGATTACCACTTCCGTCAAGAGGCTTGGCCCCTCGAAATGCTGGTTTGGTTTCCTGTTTTTCCACAAACAAAAAAGCCTTCGACTCACGAAGACCTTTGATTTGATCATCCAGACCGCCCTTAATGGTGCCGTCCTCGTTGATCTCTATTCTCGTTTTGTCCAATAACCCAGATACGATATCGGGATCATGTACATCACCAGCCAGAGCCAGTTTTAGAGCCGTACTTAGTTGTAGTTCTTTCATATCTGCAGCATACTTATCAGCTGCTTCCTTATTGGTTTGCTGTAACTTATCGATCTGTTCTTTTAATGCCTCGTTATCACCGGCATCCTTTTTCAATCCAGCCAGTTGTTTATCTCGCTCGGTAAGATCTCCCTCAAGCTTCTTCTTAGACTCATTCACTTCATTGAATTTATCCTTTGGAATCCAAGCACCATCAGATACAACAGCTATTTTATGTTTATCACCTGCCTTTGCTATGACCTGGTTATAAAGCTCCTCACCTAGTAAATCTTTCAAATCCATTATTCAACACTCCCATTTGGTTTTTTTAGCGCAACCCCGCCATGGGTAGCCGTTATGCTCCGGCAAACGAGCAAAAAGGGCTATGAAAGTCTCATTCACAGCCCATTATTCGCTTACATTCTGTTTGTTATCAACATATTGGTCATACCATTGCTTATAAGACATATTATCCGGTACCTTGATAAACTCTCCATCATCACCTCGCGCCAGCCTTTCGACCGGATTCAACTCGTCATCGAAATACGGTACGACCGTAGATCGACAATAAGGATGTAACGGTGGAAAGTTAACACCAATCTCTTTTTCTGCCAACGCGAATACTTTGTTATCCATTGCGCGGCATATCTCACTTGTTTTTCTGTCTAAAGTAGCTAGAAACTCATACTTCTTTACAACACCACTTGATTCATATCCACTAAACGCAGCTTCATTTTGAATATGGCTAGTCTCTGTCCGCACTAATCGTTCAGCACCCCTATAACTTACATTCATCCTATCTGATAGAATATGGACCGTCTGACGAGCTCCTTCACCTCGAATCAGTGATTGGCTGAACTCAGTGATAAGACGCTGTACAAGCCTGTTATTGTTGCCCCAGATACGTTGAGAAAAGTTAGAACCAACCCAAGGGTTTTTGATGACAGTTTCTAGAGTATCCAGATCAATCCTAGCGAACGACCCACCCAGTCCTATTCCTTTCTGGACCTCATAAATCGTTCGATAGTAACTCTCGCTATATACATCAGATAGTAGCGCAGATAATCCTTTATCTTCAGCCATGCTGAGATTCTGAATAACTCCTTGCATTTGGATCTTTAATGCCTGTAAACGAGATATACGCACCTTATATGAGGCGTTGTTTAGGATCTTGGTCCATTGCCCGTCTGGATTATCTTTAGCAAGCTCAATAAACCTGTCAACACCCATTCGGAACTCACTCAGCTCATTTCCGTCAAGCACCTTCTGAGCTTCAGCATATGTCATCGTGCCGTTGTTCATAGCAAACCTCGAATAAAAAGCTTCGATTTCCTTTTCAATCTCAGCCATTGCACGAGCATATTCACCTTTTAAACGTCTCTGCGCGTATTGATCAGCTTTACGGTGCTGTGCTTCTGCTATTTGTTCTGCTCGTTTTTGCCAATACTCTGCGGATCTCATGGCTTATCAACTTCTCCCAAGCCGTTATACTGGCCTTGGTTAAACTTCTCTTCAGCTTCTGTTTCTTCTTTAGCCACTCGATCCATTTCTTCCTTGGTGTTTGTGGTCCATGGATGGTTAGCGATGATAGTTTCTTTGGAGAGGATTCCTACACTATCTCTCGCATTGGTAACAGCTTCAGTCTCATTAATTAGGATGTCTCGGTTAAAGATAAACTCAACTGGTTCATTCATATAATCACCTTGGCCAGTGTTTGCTATATGGGTATCAATGAACCATAGAAGTTGTTCTAATCCAGCCTGAAACTCGCTCTCAATGTCGTTAGCGTCCATGTCCAAATCAGAGTAAAGGAAGCGAAGCGCAATACCAGAAGGACTATTTCCGAATTTATCAGACTGTGTATCAACACCACGCCCAAACTCGTATATATCCCGTCTGGTCTGTTCTATGTGAGTCTTGTGAGCTTCTGTGTTGATCTCAAGGTTAATCGTGTCCACGCCACCCTCATTATCAACAAAAGCAACACGGAACAAAGAGATATTCTTCCTGAACTCTTCCCCACCCGTACCATTGAAGTTCTTAACCACGTAAATACTATTAGGAAGATCCTCAAGGTTATTGGAATTATCCGAAATACGCTTATCGTAATCATCCACCTGCTGTTTAATCAACTCAATAAGCGGCTGTTCCTCTTCGTTATACTTGAAACAAATAAACGGCAGCCGTTCCCAATTCATTGACGTTTCAACATCCTCACCATCCACCTGTTCAATGGCTGAGAAGTGTCCTCTGTGATCCACGAGTTTCAGTTTTCCGGCTTCTTCCTCATATGTCCGAACACCTTCATGATTCCAGAACTCCACACGCTTCATATCCTTCTTGGACTTTGCTACGTAAGTTTCTACGCTATAAGAGCGAATAAAGGCATCCAGTTCGGTATGTGCTGCATCTCTCCATAATGGTAGACACTCTTCAGACTCAAGCGGTTTAAACGCAAGCTCTCCATCTGCCGTGTAGTATAACTGTAACCATGACCTTCCGGCGTTGATAGCCTCTTTACCGAGGTTTTTAAACTTACGTCTGAAACTTTGATCGAAAAAACTATCAAGCAACTTCTGATAGGTTTCGTTCTCCGTCTCAATCATAAACGGTCGTGAGAGTAAGTATCCTACCTTCTGATCAACGAGCTTTCTCACAAATCCATGCGGAATCCGGTTATTAGCCAAGTTATTAACTTCGATTTGTCTGCCATTCTCATCAATCGTAGTGCGCTTACGTCCTAAGATATCGTTCTTGATTCGGTAATATCTCTTTCCGATCTCCATGGACTCTCTCTTCTCGGATCGCTCCCACTCTGATAATTCCATTCGAATGATTTCTTCTAGGCTCATTGGTGCGTTTTCGTCTAGGTTGCTTAAGATGTCTTGTAATGTACTCACGGTGTACCTCCTTTCTATTTGAATGACACGCCACTGCGCTGCATATCGTCCTCAAAAGCATATCTCGTAGCATCAATAGTGTGATTATCCTTATCTTCAAGTTTGGTGCGTGGGTTACCATCTGAATCCATCTGGTAGTCGATGTTTTCGAACTCCCGAGCAATGTTAGGAGTACGGTTTGGATCAATTACGATAGCCTCCAGATCATCAAGCCACTTTTCACCATATTCAACGCTTCCTGGTCCTTTCTTAGCGCCTTTCATCCTCACGCCGTGTTCTTGCTTCATTTCATCAATAGACTTCGGCTCTGCGCTATCAGCTAAGGTTGAAAGTGTATGGTATCCCTTTTCCTTTAACTTCTCAGCGAGTTCTCGGTTCGATATCTTCACACCGTAAACTTCATCTAGGGCATAAATAATTCTTCTGGTTTTATCGTAGTGCCAACGGACAAATGCCAATGGATCATTACCATAACCCCAGTCATTACCTTGCCTGATGTTATCGAAGGTTTTAACTTCATCCTCTGTGATCTTGCGGAACACAAGATTATCAAAGGGAACAACACCGGAGCCGATTGCCTTACCCTCATATTCCCACTCATACTTCTGTTCGTTCTTCCGTTTCACTTCCTCAGCTTCTTCTATAAACGCTTTGGAGATATGCGGATTCTCTTTAAATGTTGAATGATGAATGTATGTGTTCGGTGGGGTGAACTGCGTTTCATACTTCTTGTTAACCCATGATTGTTTTCTCTTTGGTGGGTTGTAAGAGTAATAGAACGCATAAAAAAGACCATCGGGTAACTCCGCACGTAACACAGAGTTTTCAATGGTCGTGACTTCATCTTCAGTTTTGAACTCGGCAAGCTCCTCAATCCACATAATAGTAATCGGGAACTTTGCAACTTTGATAGATTTGATCTTTAGCGGATCGTCAGCACCTCGGAATATTATTTTATTCCCTCGTGGTAGATATACAAGCTGTAGAGGTGACTTCATAACACGCCAGTATTGCGATACGCCTAGGATATCAATAGCTTCTTTTAGCTGCTCAAATACTGATTCTTCAAGCGTCCTAGCGACTTTTCGGATACATAAGGCTGTTACTGGATACTTCATCATGTCTTTAATGATCTTCAGTGCTATATTAGAAGATTTACCAGAACCCCGACCGCCTTTGCATACATGCCGTAAATATCGGTGTGAATTGGATGCTTTCCAGAACGAATGAAAGTGTGGTGTGACCTTTTCGGACAATTTAACCTTAACTGCTGTCATCATCCTCACCACCTATGTCATCCATAATCTGCACACCCACAACACCATCTAACTGTTGTTTGTCAGTCCACATTGCATAACGTTTTCCAAGCAATTCAGCGGCTTTGATACGATCTTTACCGTCCAGTTCCTTTTTGACAAGAGTTTGTTCACCCATACCCAACCCTAAAGGAAACTGTTCTTTGATTTGACCACGCATTACATCGGTTAGGAATTCTAACACCTCATCCTGTTTGGCTATCCGTTCACTATCTTTTTCAGATATGAGTCCATCGATGTACTTCTTCACGTTAGCATTCGTTAGCAGCCTACTAGCATTCACTTTTGCTACATCTCTGCTTTTAACTTTATAACCTGCTCTTATATAAGCTTCTGTACCATCACCAAGTTCAATATAGTAATCAGCGAACCTTTTCTGTTTCTCTGGTAAGCTCATGTCATATCACCCACCTTCCTTTCTTGAGCAAATAAAAAAGCACCCCTTAGGATGCTTATAGTTTCTAACTGTTCAATTGTCTAAAAAGTTCAGCAGTTGCCTCATCTTCTTTCTTCTTCTCATCCAACATATCTTTTGCAGCGTATAAAGTCGCTAACAAAAATTCGTAGTTGTTGAAGCTGCCTGAGTTGAGACTTTTGTTTCTTTCCACAGCTTTTTGTGTTATGGCGCTCCCTGCAAATTCTTTTTCAAGAAAGAAAATAGTCTTTGCCGCCCAAGTTTCGAATTCAATCCCTGAAATCATCTGACCATGTTTGTCCCCGGGTTTAACCTGCGCCTTTAACTCTTCACCGGTATTAATTAGCTCCTCAATCAAGATAATTCACCTCCTCTCGACACGATACTTCTACGGAGAGGAAGGATTTACCTCTTTTTATGTCGAAAGAACTAAATCAAGGGAGGTGTTCAGTTTGAATTGGAGATCAGTTAACTCATCAAACATTGACGCTATTGCTTATGACGAAAATTCATCAACGCTCTATGTTAGATTTAACAGTGGGACCACTTACTCCTACTCTGGCGTTCCGCAAAGTGTATATAGCGGTCTGATGTCCGCGTCTTCACACGGTAGTTATTTGGCTTCTCATATCAAAGACAGATATCCTTATCAGAAGCTCTAATCCTGATTGATCAAAATCACAGCTGGGCCAGTGAACACTTTTTCTTGCTGTCCAACTGTGATTTTAATCTCCTCATATGGTTCAACTGAAATTGTCTCGATTCCCTCACGGTTGGAGAGTTCTTGACTGAGATCTTTCGTACTTTGGCTCATAGACCATCCCTCCTTCTGATTTCAATATCTCCAATCACTGATAAGCTTAATCGTTGCACGCTATAGAAGCGTCTGCCCACATCATAATTTCTTCTAGTTTGGTTATAGCAAGAGACTTTTCTCAACTGTTAGGCAAAACTCATCAATTGTATAAGCCTACCCTGTAAATGCGACTCTAACCTCATCGCGAGTATTGCCTTTATTGTCATTTGTGGCGTTATTTAAATTGTTCTTGATTTCTTGATTCGCATTACATCATCCTCTCAGTGAAATATTAAAGGCGCCTTTTGACGACACATTAAAGAAATTAATCTAAATATCTCGAATTAATAATGAGGAGGAGAAAATTATGTTTCTTGTCATCGGTCATGATTCAGTTACAGATAGCGCTACACTTCAAACTAACATTATGAAAGTCTTACATTCTGAACAAATTGATCGTGCAGAGAAAGGAGTTCCTTACACCAAAGAGAGGGAAGTACTCCACTACACTGTTGATCGTCACGAAGATGAAGACTATCCAGATTATAAATACTTTAGTTACATAAACTCGACAACAAAACAACTCCTCGATGATCATAGTATCCAGCATGAGGATCTAGGAACAATCGACGTATTACCTGACAAAGCCGTTATACTTATTCGCAATTCTAGATTCCTTTGACCACTCACACCTCTGGTTATCAGGGGTGTTTTTTTTATTTGCCGCCTCTTTCTTACGTGGACGGCATGCACTCGGGATCCATCCTTTAACCGTTGGGATCACGGCAAAGGAAATGATTAGCAAGGATGGAGTATTCGATATGTTAAGGTGTTATACGTTTGTTTTGAAGGAATAGCCGCGCCGACCAATCCGGTCTTTCCCCAGCGGGCTTATCTTTATAAGGGCTACGGCATGCCATCCTTCTATATGATTATTGTGATCCATACCAGAAATTGATCCAATATGCGATTCACCTCTCATATATAGGTGGCAAGTGTACGACAAAAAACCGCTGAGGAATCAGCGGCTAATGTTTTAATCACGGAAAGCTGTAAATAAAAACGAATATTGTTCCATCACATATTTGTCAGTTGAACCTATTGAGAAGTATACAGTAGCTCCACTAGGTATCTCGAAGTTAGATAGTCTTAATGGATAAGTCCCACCTGGCTTATGGGCATAAACAACATCAGATTTTCGTCCACTAGCATACTCGATAAACATGGAAAGTTCAAATTCACATTTACCCATTGAAGGATTCATAAAATTTTGCATAATCATGGGTTCGTTTGATGTGTTTTTCCACTTAAACCAATCCTTATCTGAGGCGCTCGATAAATATAAGTCATAGAATTGCCCTGGAATAAGAGTTATCGCAGTTTCAACTGAATCCCCAATACCGGCAACAGTTGGTGTTACTGTTCCAGCATCACTTTTTTGACCTACATCAGCAAAAGCAGATTGCGAAACAGTCATGAGACTTGCTGATACTAAAAGGATAGAAAATAACTTTTTCAACTTCATATGTATTCCGCCTCTCTATTTTGTTTATCGGCCGATTTATTCAATAGTACCATTAATGTTATATATTAGGATATAATACATTAGTTTTATATTTATTGTAATTATATGTAATTAAAGAGGTTGAATTGTCGAATAATGAAAATGACAATAACAAAAAAGCCACCAAAAAGGCGGCTCAAACAAAGATATTCGTCAAATATTTGTTGACGTACGTAAACATATTTAGTATAATTAATACATAAGGAGGTGAGATACATATGAAACCTAGAAGGGCAAGGCACAAAGAGGAAAGAGAGCTAAACATCAAGTTGGCGATTGCAGTCGTTACCTTGATAAACTCAATCCTCACCATCATCATCCTGCTCACCAAGTAGGAGAACCCGAAACCTCAGCCCCGCAAGGGGCTAGGGATTAGGGTATGAAATATAATGGAGTGCCTTGCCCTTCGATTATATCATAAGAAGGAGTGATAAGCTGTGACACGTAAAGA
The DNA here is from genome assembly GCF_058781425.1 of Paenibacillus sp. FW507-14B1B. Classification (NCBI taxonomy): domain Bacteria; kingdom Bacillati; phylum Bacillota; class Bacilli; order Caryophanales; family Paenibacillaceae; genus Paenibacillus; species Paenibacillus sp. FW507-14B1B. The sequence goes on from NZ_JBYSWS010000002.1 coordinate 976,324, forward strand.
AAAAGCAACTACGGTTATAACTTATACAGCCTTGTTTATCAGCATTGTAAACAGTATTATCTTGGTGGTGAAGTTTTAAATGTATCAATTCGAAAGCAAGGAAGAAATGACTAAGTTTATTAAAGAAGAGCTTGTCAGTACCGCCGAAGCTATGGAGATCCTGGAGTGTACTCGTCAGAACCTTCATTCATTCGTGAAACGCGGTAAGCTTACGCCAGTTAAAGAGACAAACCGTGAACGGTTATTCTGGCGCTCTGATGTCCTAGCTCGTAAGGAAGAAGCTGCTATATACAATCGTAAGTAACCCGTCATTTTGGCGGGTCTTTTTTTGTTCAGTAGCACAAACAAAAAAGCTACCTATAGGTAGCTTTAGCAAGAAGTGAAATATAGTTTAAATGGTTCCTTTGATAGAGAGTTATACTACTATAAATTGTAAAGGAAAAAACAACCTTTAATTCTCATTGATATCTTTACTCAAGAGATTGAGAGTTGGTAACTTCACACTGAATCTTTACATACCCTATATATAAGTGCATTCGATATAAAATTATTTGAACATGATATTCCGAATGCAATAATAGAAAGCGAGTCAGCAATAGGTATACTAACTAACTTGTGATAACCCAAATAAGTTAATAATCCTACTCCTATTATAGCTACAGAGAACGCATAAGCATATAATATATCGACTCTTTCCTTTTGTTCCTTTGTTTTAGATTTCAGTCTATTAATTTTATCAATAGCAGTATAAAATGCAAAAAAAATGGAAAAAACAAAAGAGCCACTGTTGATTATGATAAGAAGAGGGAAGTCATTATCTTGTAATCTTAAAATAGCTAGAACAAAGAATAGCATAAATATGATAAATTGTAACAAATTATACACTATATTGAATTCCTACACTTTCACCTATCTTCTGTGTTAATCCAGGAAACAGAAACATCATGTAACTAATATACTCATTAATTTCAACTTCTGAAATAATATGTATCCCAGAACCTCTCTCCAAAGTAATTGTTATGTTATAGACAACAGCATATACATCCTTTTTTTCAATATGAAATATGCCAATGTTTCCGAACGCAAGGGTATCGTTTTCTATCAACAAGTCAATAGCGAAGTCATTTAATTGATCTCTAGACAAAGTCTTTGTTAAGGGCGCTGAAAAATTGAGTGCATTAATACCTTCGCGATACCATAAAGCTACATAATATGCTGAAGATTCGTTTTTAATCATTAAAGTGAATATCTCGGTATCTTCATTATATGAAAATGGCACTTCCAAGCTTTCTAATATATTTGTAATATTTCCTTTTAGGTCAGCATTCATGATTTTTTTTCCTTTCTTATCTGAATATAACTGTCTTTACATTTGAAATATTTATATTATTAATTTTCTCTTCTCTCCCAATACATCGTACTCCTACTATTTGGTCATTAAAATTTTCTTTTAGAAAAGGTACTACATCAATTAATAACTCCTTTAGATCAGATGACTCGGGAAGAATAAAACTAATTTTTGATGGACTGGCACTAACAATGAATTTTTTTTCATCGTTAAATGCATCCGCATAACTATCAGATTGCTTATAGAAATCCACATCAAAATGATGAGCGGTATTTTCCAACAAAACATTATAATCATTAGACTTATCAATAATTAAATCGAAGGAATACATTTTATAGTCCCCCCCAATTCATGAAATCCACCATTTTTTTAATTCTAGATTTTTTATCTTTTTGAAATCCATCAGAGTGATTAATTTGTATTTCTGCAAAAAGTGAAACATCTGCTATAGACAGGTTTTCTTTTGATTTTTCCCATTTCGTATGAGAATTTTTAAGTTCCTGTAATCGCCAATCTGGTAATTTTTTTTCAATACACAATTGTATTATATGTTCTCTGACATCGCGGGTAAAATAATTTTCAGCCCATCGCATAAACTCTCTTTTCGTTTCAATTTCATTCTTTTCCAGTTCTAATTTTTTTTCATCGATGCTATCAAATTTACTGCGAAATTCCAGAAATCTATTTAATTTACTCATTTATTAGATACCCCGTTTTTCACCATATATTACCGATTATACAACCAAAGTCCTAATTGTAAAGGAAAAACCTTACAAGTATAATATTCGCAAGGTTTTAATTTTAGGCTAGATTTTTTAACCACATAGAAAGAGACTATTTATTTTATTTTTAGTCACTTTCTCTGTAGCACGTTCGAGCATCTTCTGCACTGAACTTCGTGTTAGATCCATTTCAAGCGCCACCTGCCCTATACTGAAACACAAACCATACCGAAGAATGTAAGCCTGTTTCTCTCTCTCGCTCAGTGTGGACAGTGCATCATCTATTTGAAACCGTTCATGGTCAGACAACGTTGTTGGGCTACCACAGGCTGCAAGTTGAGCATATGACTGCATCCGTAATGGATCAACCAACATAGTACGCTGCCGCCCGGATCTCCGGTGAATACCTCGCCTCGCTTCAGGTGTGTGGCCTCTCTGTAACCAGTCGATGGCAAACTGTACATCAGATAACATGCTGTTTATTAGCTTGGTATCTTCTTCGTCCATGGGCTCACCTTTTGCTTTCATAAGCAGTGCTCTGGTCTTTTTATATTGATCCAATAATTCTTCCACGGTGTTCACCCCTCAATATAATCGAATAAGTCCGTCTGTCCATCCTTTACAAACTCACTTGCATCACAGATTAATCCATCCTTTAGCCATTGTGCAGGAGCTTCGTTCAGGTAATGGTGCCATATTGGTTCACCTGCTCTGGATCTCTTTGGATTCTCTTCCTGCGCTTTCTCCGTCCAGACCAAATGTGTTTGTGCTGTTATGGTGTCAGGTCTCATGGTTAATTTCCTCCGTGTTTAATAATTTAAAATTACTTGATAGAGTATCGTAAATTGACATTTATGCGCTTTAACAGAGATTTCAAAAAACTTTATTTTCATATTTTTGAATCTGAATTCAATGCACATACGTAGTAAAAAATATAAAAAGGAGTGGTCATATATGGAAGAAAGGGTTGGACTGAACTTTGTTTCAAATATTAAAGAAATTACAGATTTTTATGATATTGAACTATCAAGCGGCAAGCTTATCCCAACAACTAAGAGAGATTTCTTTTATCTATGGGGTGGTTTATTATTACTTGTTATTGGGGTAATGCTTCTCTTCATATTCTTGTTATCATCAATGTTTTTACTGTCATTTCTTTCAATCGGATCACTTTTAGTTTCTTTGACTCTTGGCAATCTTGCCATCAAGTCAAGGAATGAATCCCTAAAATCAAACTTTGAAAACAGTCTAAATCAACGATATCTTTCACTTCCAAGTAAGAAACCAATGGATTATGTGAATGATATACTTTTTGGATATCGGACGGACAGAATTGCAACAAAATTGAATAGTATGAGAATAGATAACGTTGATTACATAACAAGAATGGCTGAACATTTAGAGTCGCTTAGCAAGAACACCAAAAGTAACAAATGGATTCCAATTGGTACGATTGGAGTGTTTTTAATTCCCTTGTGGACAGAATTTGTTGGTAAATACTTAACCAGCTTGTATACTCTTATTTTTTTATTTTTATTAGGATTAGTAATTTCCTTCTTTGTCGTAATGTTGAATAATGCTATCAGAATGTTTCTTTGGTCAGAAGCTGAAAAGAACCAGGAGATCGCCAATATCATGAGAGTCATAATAGCTTCTAAAATCTAATCGAATTCAAGGAGAAAGAGGTGTTCAAAGGGCTCCTCTTTTTTTATTTTTCATAAGCTTATTTCACATGTTTTTTTTAAATGTCAAAGTTATACTCTGCATCTTCTACTATTGTCTCGGTGTTGTTTCCTCCCCTGGTAGGTCATAGGCGACCAATAACGCTGCCTTGCATATTGCTTCAGGTGCTTCTTCGGCTTCACATCCATAGGCTTGCTGATGCAGATCCCAGTAATAGAGTGCGGTCCTTTCTCGCCTTCAGAGTTAAGCACTATCCACCAGTTGTCTTTGCGTAGTTTCTTTACTACTTCTCATGCTGCGGATATGTCAGAAGAGTAATTAAAGTTTCCCATCTCATATGCGAACCTGAAAAGTTTCTCGTTAACGCCCATAAATTTAGCAATTTCCCAGTCGAGTTTTTTTCCAGATAGCTCTTGTATCTCTTCCCTTGTCATATCCTTTTGCCAGTCTCTACTCATTCCACTACCTCACTCTGCTCCCAGATTTTCAGATCATCCGCACAGTGTTCACATAGTTCTCCGATTTCGTCCGCATAGATCTCTACATCTTCAAGGCATACACTACATTTCTTCATTCCACTACCTCCAAATCTTTAATTGATTCAGTAGTCAAGTAATTATAGTTATCAAATTGGACAGCTATCCAAGGCTCTGTCCTTACTTCTTTGCCTGTTGCTGTACCAAAGCCGTGTATTGGATGCTTAACTCTATCTCCCGGCTTAATGGTGGGTACAGGTGGGGTGTCGGGAGCAAATTTACCCGTCTCGATTTGATTAATGATATCCGTTAAAACCGTCTCACGTCCTAAGTAGAATCGGGTGTTCTTTTCGTTGAACTTTTCCTTGATGCAAAACTCTAATTCTTTATTCAAACATTCCAGCAGTTTTGTCTGGTCTATTAGCTTTACTTGGTTATTCATATCTACCCCTCCAATAGATCGGGATTGTCGTATATGTTGCCTAATTTCTTTGTTCCTTCGGCCCAACAATAGTTCCTATCAAACTCTATAAAATCTGAGAACCATAGATATCCATCCGGGAGACTATCGGCTACAAACATATATCCACTGCCGCAATACTGAACTTTACAAATATGCTTCTGACCCTCAAATTCAACATCTACTATATCCCCGTCATACAATTCTTCCTGATCATCGGTATCATCGTGTACGCCGGTGTATTGCATGAGTTCAACGTATGGAGACTCAATGCAAACCTTTAGCCAGTTTCTGCTTAGAAAGTCGTAGTTCATTTCTTTCGTTTCACTGTCTCATGCTCTGAATTTGATTTCACGTATCATCTTCTCTTCTTCCTCTCTAAAGGGATGGCGTTGCTAATGTAACTATTTGTATTTCCAAGTGTTTTATATATAGAGGTGATTACATTGGGCATTGCTTATTGGATTTTTCTTGTTGTGGGGATCGCTGTGATAGGTGGATTGTTTAGTATTAAAAATCGAAAATAAGTGTCTCCAACTCGTTAGGTTATAGGGTATATATGTGGGAGGTTGCCCTCCCTTGGGGTTAACAAATGAGTTCTAATTGCCCTTTCATGTTGCAAATGATTCCTCGGTCACTAGAAGCAAACTCTTCATTTAGCAGCACTTCAAATATCGCTTCTAACTCATCTACTACAATGCTATTGCCTGCTTGATGATATAGCGTCCCGTTTAAGCAACCTTCTTTTGATGGATGTTCTTTAAGCGCGGCTTCAAAATCACTATCATCAAATCCCATCAATCTCCAACATTCACGTTCTGTTAGATAGCGATATCGACCGTCAGTCATTCTCACTACACCACTATTTGGGCAACGCATTTGTTTAGTGGTGATGGTATACGTATAGTTCTTTATTTCTTCTAGCATTCGTCCATTAAAGTCTCCGCTCACAATTGGTTTGCCGGGTAACTTTCTGACCATGCTCGGTTGTGTAACAATATACTTTTCATCAACTTCTTCTTCTAAAAAATCGTTTATTGATCTCATTGGTCTTCTCTTCAACATAGAGAAATCAAAGCATTTGTTATCTAATAGCGATACAGTAAACAACCTCTCTCTTGCTTGTGGAATCCCATAATCCCTTGCATCCAAGACTTCATATGAATTTGTGTAACCCAACCGTTCCATATCATTTAGATAATGATTAAATGCTGATACCATCTTTTTCGATAAAGCATTCTTTACATTCTCCCAAATGACTGCTTTGGGCTTCCATACTCCAAGATTCTCAATAATTTTGACCGTTTCAAACATCAGTGAGCTTCTTGTTCCATCCTCAATATTTCCACCGTATTGTTTTCCTGCAATGCTGAAATCTTGACATGGAGATCCGTGAACCAATATATCTGGTTGTAGATTGTATCCTAGGACCGATTCCGGCTTATAACGGTGGTCAAACATTGCATTATAGGTGCGAACGGCTTTTTCATTCCATTCGACATAGTCAATCGATTTATGCTCTATCCCCAAATTGATAAGGGCTTTCCTTGGGGCTCCTATCCCTCCAAACAGTTCCAGAATCTTAATCATGGTGTCTTATCCCTCCTTGGGTTTATAGGGCTTCCCTAGCTCGTTTTCCGCCGTCCTTATCAATAGCAATGCTTGGTCCCCATTCGGTTTCCATGATCTTCGCTTGATAGTTCTCTTCATCCGCATAAAACCTTAGTGCTTCATCCTTGCGTTCGATCTGTGCTTTCAGGCGCTCTATTTCAGCGTCCTGTTCTACTAATTCACAAAATGGGCATGTGTAGTTACCGTTACCCTTACCAGTTACCGGATCGATGTCTTGGTGGGTCGCATCAAAAGCAAATCCGCATGAAGGGCATTCCCACATCTTGTTCTGTTCGCTCATTGGTTATCTCTCCTTAAAGGTGATTTCCGCATAGTCGGCATTCGTCATATTGCGGCTCCATCACTGCTTCACCTGGGATGTAATCCCACACTTCATGAATAAATTCTATCTTTTCATGTTGGCAAGTCTTCTGGAATCGTTCATAGCGTTCAAGGCTGTTTTGATCGCGGTAACGGCACTTAGAGCATTTGGTTTTATTCACCCCAACAATGTCCTCATTCTCACCATTGTAAAAGTGCCATACCTTTCTTTCGTGGTAGTAAACATCACCCTTTTCGAAGCCCCGGCCACAACATTCGCACCGTCTCTTTAACTTCCGGCTTGCGATTTTGCGCTTCATGTTATCTCTCCTTATATGGGGTATGGATTTATAGTCCGTTCGCTACTCTTCTTCGCATTCGCATAGAGCTATGCCATCTTCTGTCCATTCTTCGCATTTTTCACATTGCTTCTCTATTTGAAATCCTTCAAATCGATAAACTGCTTTTACTTTGTATTCCTTATCACATCTGGAACAGGTTACTTCTTCCTCTTCATCGTTCCAGTTTGATAGGTGGTCTTCTACAACCTCACCGCAATAGGGACAAACCTGTTCTTCTTGTAATTCATCCATCTTCAAACCTCCTTGTTATATGGGGTATGGGGGTTAAGCCTGAACCTCGTAAAACCAGCCGTTTTCATCATCACTCTTCAACTCAGCTACCTTTTCATCATCAAGCCGTTCTCTTTGTGCTTCATCTGCCGAATCAAAAACCAGAGCTTCCAATAGATCATCTGTATAAGAGCAGCCATCGTCATTACATACGAAGTTTTCATTCCCGGGAAAATCCTCGGTTACTAATATAAATTTTGGCATCGTTTATTCGCTCCTTTGATATGGGTTAAACCGTGCTCTGACGAATTAATTCTTCCTCAATTTTCGGCTCTGGCGCATACTTTTCAGCCCATCCATCAGGTTTTACAATCTTGCCTTGCTCGTTGAACCGAGGTTTACCATCCTCATGCAACTTGCCCATGTTGGCAGCATGTACGATAGCGAAAAATGGTTCTGGTTTAACTCCCATAAGGGTAAAGGTGCCGATAGAGAAGTATATAAGGTCTGTCAGTGCGTCAACTTGGTCTTCTAGTGTGTCAGCTGCTGCAAACTCCGTTAATTCTTCCATCATCCAAGAGATACGTTTCGCAACCATGCCACCAATGTTTTTACCAATGTAGTTTTGTGAAGAGATAGCTTTAATTTCTTTCGTTGTGTCATCCAGAGCCCCGATCAGCCACATATTTGTTGCCAATGGACCTTTATCAAGCAATGTAGGTTCTTCTGGCATTTCCTGATTAAAAGCTGCGTGAAACTCTCTTACTTGCTCGTATTGTTCGATCATATTTACCTCCATAATTCGTATTCACTGGAACACCAGTTTGGTTTAAGGGTAGTAACGGGCCGCGACTGAACACTTTTTCCTATCCAGCCACTTCAAATTCTATTTCGATCCTTGGATTTTCTCGGTCTATTTCGTAATCCATTATTCGTGGTAGTGCTAGTTTGTCATCCTCGTAGATCTGTCCCTTTTCCAAGGCATCTAGAAGCGCTTTTAACGTGTTATGTGTATCTCGCTTACGTTTATCGGGAAAGTAATACCAAAGCCGTACAATGACCTTTCCTGTTGACGTAGACCACTTGTTTTTGTTTCGCCATAGATTAGCAAGTAAAGTCGTCTCGTCAAACCATGCTTGAGCTTGAGGCTTTAATACTTTCATTCTCCGTTTACCAGAAGTGTTCTGGTACATGTGGTTAACGCTAGGAGCTACACCGGGCAATATAAGTCGGGTCATTTGCCTCTCCACCTGTCTTTATGATCTAAAATGTATCTTTCACCCCGAATGATAAGTACGGTCGGTATGCTTGTCCTTTTTCAAATACCTTCACGCTATCACCCTTTTCGGTTTCTTCGATTCCCGTTGCTCTGCAATTTGATCGATCATGTCCACCAATTTATTTCTGATGTATTCCTCTCTGTAGGCTGCTGGAACACCGAATATTGCGGCTTCTTCTGAAATCTTAGCTATCATGCTATCTGCACTCTTGAGGTGTTCGAATATGAGGTACTCCAGAGATTCGAAAATACTGTCCATCACTGGTTCGTGATTTTTCGGTTTACGTCCCATGATGTACTCACTCCTAACCGTTTGATGACTTCCTTGGCTGCATGTACTCGGCAATCGAAGTCCAATCCGCAATTCATGACGATATTTATAAGTTCAATGTCTTGCTTGTTCTCCATCGCTTTCATCTGGCCTTTCCTCCTTTATCCCGAAGCTCTCCCTGCCCCGGCGCATAAATTCTTCAAAGTCTTCGTCTATTAGGTTGTAGTCATCAATTTGTTTCATAATCCTCCTACTGCAGCCGGTAGTTCAATTCAATGCCGCCCGTTAGTGTTACTTTGTAATCCCGGCACATTTCGTTGATCCGGCTACCTATACCCTCGTCATATTCGCAAATCTGTCCAATCGTCTTCTCCGAACTGATTAATACTGGTTTGTTCTCAAGGTATCTAAAATTGATAATTGCGAATAATTGCTCCAGCTGAAAATCCGTTGGTTCCCGGCGGCCTTTAAACATGTCGTCAATGTAAAGTAGTTCTGCACGTTGTAGCTGCCGTATCCGTTCGTCCATCAGATCGAAGTTATCTTTGATTTCGTTAAACCCTTCAACCCACGGAAAGTAAACTACGCCAATCCCCCTACTTAGAAGGTTGTTTGATATCGCCATGAGCAAGTGTGTTTTACCGCACCCAGGACGCCCTAGGAGAGCCATACTGTTATGACGGGTACATTTGATCTCTTCGTAGTTCAAAACGTAATTCCAAGCCGTCTGCTTCGCCTCATACACTTTTAGCGGTCTACCTTCCAAGGTGAAGTTTCCAAAGGTCTTTTTTTGGAACTCTTCTGTTATCTTGCTGGACCTCATTAATCGTTCAGCGCTTCTATCCTTCCGACACTCACATGGCACTGCGTACTCATGCCCTTCATCGTTCCGCTGTATAATCCATTCGTCATCTTTACACTTCTGGCACCGATATTTCGCTAGGTCCTCAGCTTCCCGTTCAGTTTTACTTATCGAGGAAAGAGAACTCACTTTCTCTCGAAGCTTGTCCATGTCGAACTCCCTTAGACCGGCCTTGATACTCTTCATTTCCTCTTTCCTCCTTCCAAGGTTCGTCTATGCCAGAGGCTTTCCACCGTTTCAAAATCCCATGAGCATATCCAAGTGATCTTTTGCCATTCACAACCGAAACTTTTATTGATTCTTTGTACCAATGAACCCCGTATGTTTCCACCAGATCGTCTATCTGATCTTTAAGTGTTGGGCTTATAGTACCGAAACCTTCTTGTTCAAAAATACGATAAGGATTTATGAGATCATCACTACCACCACTGAGAATCTGTTCTTGTTCCGTTCTGTTCTCTTCCCTTCTGTTCTGTTCTGTTCTGTTCAGTTCAGTGGGAATTTTCTGGACTTTCCCGGAATTTCCCGGAATGTCTGGGAATTTGGACTTCGTTCGCTTGTGTAAACCTTGTTGGTGCTTATCAAAACTCTCTATTTGTATCACTTTTTCCCCGTCAACTTCATACCAATTGATCAATCCATTTTCGTTCAATCTCGCAAGAGAGCTATCAATATCGGCTATAGACTTATTCAGCATTGGGACTATCAACGCTTTGACTTTGGCAGGCGAACCAGTCAACCTGCCGAAGTCATCAGAGTGTGGAATCATCCATGTGAACAGCAGCATATCGAATAAGTCCGGTAACGTATTTACTTTCTCCGAGATGGATATGACCTTGGACAGCATTCGCTTTTCAGCCAACGTCACCACTCCTTTTCATTCCGTACGTTTCCGGGAATTTCCCGGAATTTCTCAACCGTCTGCGGAATCGTAAAACCTCTGTCTAAGCTCTTCCGCCCATTCCTTACCTTCCCGTGTATAGTCAATCCAGTTATGACAGGTTCCCGTATTTACACTAGGACCACATAACATGGCTACATCGTTAACGGTTGTTTCTACTTCGATTCTCCAACGGCGTACAAGGTGAGCGCATTGTAACTCTCTATAATGTCCGCAACGTTCACAGCGACCGCCTGATCGCTCCATGGCAGCGTTATATACTTCTGGCTTGATACGGCCACGCATCTTTGTAGTAGGCTTTCTGCGGCGGTACTGTGGCTTGGGTACTGGGTTAAATCCAAAGGTAGTCATATGGACCACCTCCTAAAATGGGAGATCATCGTCTGATAAATCAATTGGTTTACCATCGTCACTGAACGGATCTTTATTGTCCTTACTCTCAGACTGTCTGGATTCGTTCCGGTTTCCGCTCTCTAAAAACCGCACATTGTCAGCAATAATCTCAGTAGCATACACACGCTTGCCCTCGTTATTCTCGTAGTTACGGACTTGTATGCGGCCCTCTACGGCTGTCAGGCGGCCCTTCTTGAGATAGTTGGCACATGTCTCTGCTAACTGTCTCCAAGTCACTACAGGGATGAAGTCGGCTTCACGTTCGCCGTTATTGGTAAATGGTCGATCTACAGCAAGGGTAAATTGGCATGTCGCCACTCCTGATGGGGTATATCTAAGATCCGGGTCACGAGTTAAACGGCCGATCAATATAACACGGTTCAACATATATAAGCCCTCCTAGTACAAGCTCAATTCGCTAAAATGTTTGATTCTATCAATCTTCTTTACGCCTCTACAGTACTCACAGTGACCACAAGCAACCGGTTCAATTGCACCTGATTTAACAGCCTTAACACGCTCTATATGCTTGCTTACGATGTGCAAGCTCTGTTCTATTACGTCATAATCAAAATAGATAATTTCATGATCTGGTGGATCTTGCTTGGTCACAATGACCATATGTGGTAACAACCAATCCTTGCGGCCCGTTACACGTTTCTCGACCTCGGCATAAAGTGCCATTTGTATCGTGTATCCGTAGTGGTAAATGAAATTTTCGTAAACATTCATTTCAGTGTTCCAAAACTTGCCGCTCATTTCTTTGGATGTCTTTAGATCTGCGAAGATGCCGACATCAGGTTGATAGCTGTCCAACATGACTTTCCAAGGGATGTCGAATATTTCAGCGGTCATAATAACTTCTTTTTGTCCTGCCAAAGCCAACATGACTTTTGGATCATTCTCAAGCACCTCAATCATTCTGTTACAAAGCTGATAATCAGCCATTAGCTGACCTTTGTTTTTACCTGTACTTGCGTATAGATCCGGGTTATTAGCTTTAAATTCGTCCAGTGTTCCTTCGTTCCAGGCGTGTACGTAGTGACCCATCTTAAAGGCTTTGTTTTCTGGCTTTACAAATTCTCCGTTGATCTTTGCCATCGCCTGAGCTTCACACCCTCCATAGGAGGGCAGGAAACTCTTAAACTGTGAATTAGACATATAGTGACGATCCGCTTTGAGACTAAAGTAATTACTCTTATTCAGCTGCATCGGCTTGTACCTCTTTAACTTCCTCATACTCAACATCTATGATCGTTGGATTCAATGGGCTTTCTTGTTGCAGTTTAACTTCTTGGTTAAAATCCATATCTGACGCATCTTCAAATGCTTCCTTTTGTTGAACGGTGTCAAAATGAATATCGATGTATTTTAAAAGTCGCCGCAAGACCGTCTTTTTGTACATTTCCCCTGTGCTCTTTTCCCACGTCTTGTTTTTCGGTTGTTTTGAATAAGTCATTCGTGTAATCTCAATGTCTTGTTTGCTCATAGTGTCATACATCATTGATCCGTCTTTATATAGCACTACTGCAAAGGCTCCTATGATTTCGCCGTTATTGAACGGTAGGGGTTTAAAGTTCACCGATTGTTGTCCAGCAATGATTTCCTCGCTAAACACGTCCCCTTCACGCACAACCTTTGCGAAGATATCCTTTATAGGATTAGTCGAATACTTTTTAGCAAGCTTAATTTCGCCCTTGTAGTCTGTTTGGAATTGAACACTTCCCCCGTAAGGAATGGCGTAACACTCTTTGTTGAAAAAATCCAAACCTAGGAAAGCGCCCTTGATAAGAGTCCGTACGACACTGGAAGGTGAACAATTCTCTATTCCTTTTGTTTCAAGCAATACAGCCATGCTATTCTGAACAAATCTAGTCTTATTGAATCCTTGTGGCATGCCGTCTATCTTTTCATCAATGAATGAATTTAATTTATCTTGAATAATAGCCAAAGAGTTAGTCATGTTACCCCTCCACTACTTCAATGTTCAAATCCTGACCGTCCACAGTCTCTAGAACAAAGTATTGATAATCATCCTGTTTGGAGGACTCGATAATGTCTCGTTGTCTGCTGCCAAGGTTTTGCCATCCATCAACACAGATAACTTTCAATGCTCCTGCTTGGGCTTTGGCAAGCTTGAAAGCAAATTCTAATGCTTCACCCTCAGACAATCCATCGATCAACGTATCGTTGATTCTAATCCGTCCCTGTTCGTCCACAGTCAAACCTTCCACTGGCAAAGATGCTGTTTTAAGGAGATCCTTAGGCAAATCTCGTGCTGTTTTAATTTTTGCGCTCAGTTCCGCGCTTCGTTCTTCTTTAGGAGTCAATTTTTCACGTATAATATCGTTCATGCGCTCCCATTCACGTAGATATTCCTTCATGCTGGCTGCATTGTCAGCTGCTTCTTTCAATGGCTCTGTATCAATAAATTCGACTGAATTAATAATGTCTTGAGCGTTGCCTGACTTTGCATCTTCAGTAGCTACAAGATTCATTTCATGATCTGCAATCTTCTGTAAGTCCTTAATTTCATGCTCGTCAATATTGATAAGTGATCCCTTTTTCTCTGCCACTTGTTCCTTGTACTCCGCTATAAATACACGGGATTGTTCGACTTCTTGTTGGATTTCCTCACGAGCTGACTGCTTTTTCGCTTGATATTGAAGTTTCAACCGTTCAATAGATTGTTCTAGTTCGTCATCCAAACGAGAGTTTGTTTCCAAAATTCGCCGATCTACATCGTCCACCTTTACTTGCTCTTGCTGGATCTTATCCTCTAGTCGCTTGATTGTTTCAGTAAAGGAATCTCGCTGCCGCTGATAGTCCAATTTCTTCTCCGTTGATGCATTAGCAGAACGTTGTTTAATGTCACTGATCCGAATGGATAAACCTTCAATAAGTGCCTGAGCTTCCTGTAATCGTTTGTTAGACTCCTCAGCATCAGAAAGCTTCTTGTAAAGCTCCTGAAGGTTGACACATTTCCACTCTTCGCCGTTGTAATTAGGTGGCAAGTCTCGTTTGATTCCCTCAATGTTTGCACGAAGCAAGTTAACTTCACGATTAATACTTTCACGCTCTGCGTAATAGCCGTTCTCTATCTGCTTGAGAATTTGAAGGATGTGTAATTGATAATCAGCTTCTGGAACCTCACCAAACCAAGATTTAATATCATCTACCGCCCAATCGATCTGCAACATGTTAAGAATGATTTCTGTTTGCTCTTTAGCTGACTTCTGGACAAACTCAATCGGTCTGAAAATATCGCCGTTAATAAGCTTCCTTAAAAATGCCTCAGTGCTACTTACGGCCTTACTGTCGTGTTTCACTTTCAAATAATCAGCCTTCTCTGAACGAATTTTCCGAGTTGTTTGAAGACCATCGTCCAATTCAACAAACAGCTCTGCTTCTTCCTGATCGTGGCGAATAACCTCAGTACGGCGGTTTTTATTTGTAAACACCTTCTCAAGTGCTTCGACTAGGCTAGTCTTTCCGGACCCAGAATCGCCCGACACCTTATTGAATTTACCTGGCGCAAAAAGCAATTCCTTGATCCCGAGCCAGTTTTTTATTCCAATCTTTTTAATGTGCATATTTACAACCTCCGAATAATTTGATATGTTGTCCGTAAGAATTTTTAAAAAGTTATTTACTCAATGATCACGGTTGCCGCCGTGGTCATTTTTCGTTTCCAGACCATTTTGAACATCCTTTAAATTATCAATTACGCCCTGTAGATCATGCCGGAAGAAGATAATGATTTCCTCTCCAGCTCCTACGAACGAACCTTTACTGGATTCCTGCAGTTCCTCAAGCTTTCTGATAGCTTCTTGCAATGGATTCAAGCGACTCGCCTCCTTTGATGCGTCTTCTTACTTCGTCATAGCTGTTGTACTGTGCATCATTTCTAAAAACGAACATACCGTTCCTTGCAATCCCATTAACAAATTCCACCGCTTGTATATCTGCATATTCCTTACTCGCTTTGATCCGATAACCTAAGTTCATCTTCTAGCCACCTCACTTCCACATATGACCTACACTCAATTGCATCCAACATACAATCCCGGCAATGCGGCTGGTCATAAACAGCGTACTTAGCTTCTTTCTCGCATCCTGCGCATTTTCTCACGTCTCTCACCCCTCCTGTATAAAGCCAGCACCACCAAAAGGTTAAACAGTAACCACGTTGCTATTAGGTACCACATGGCTTGTTCCTCCCTTTTGAGACATGCTCCGAACCCTTTTCTATAACAGGTTTCTCGTTCTTAATCCCTAGCTTGGCAAAGTCTTCACGGGTCAACTTAACGAATCCATAGGCTGTCTTTTGGATTGCTTCCATTTCATCAACCCACATGCTTACTTCCCCCATCTCTTTTTAGTTAGGTCAGCAGCATATTGAAGAGCTGACATCTTCTCACCAGTAGTTAAGGCATTCCACGTTTTAGGTGTGATTTTCATATCGATTCTCCTTCCTAACCAGCTCGTCTAACTGGAACCCAAGCAGCTACGTATTGCAGCACTCCTTGAAGATCCTGACGGCGAATGTCTTTGTAACTCGGTACTTGCCAACGGTCTTTGATTTCTTTGTGGAGCTGTCGGAACAATTCACCTCGATAATCCTTGTCCGGTTCAGTGGAACAAACTTTATGATTAATGGCTTGCTGTAGTCGGCGCTGTTGTCCACTATCGAGAGTTATTTGATTCTCAAGCTTGTCCTCTACATCATCCAGCCTTTCAACAATCAATTCTTGACTTGATAGCAAATTGTGAGTTGCTTGGATAAGAGCCTTTATTGGGTTTGTTGATGGCAGGTTGTTCATTCTCTCACGCATCCGGTTAAACTCAGTGATGTACATTTCCTTGAAACGCGCTGCTTCCTTCCCCGTATATCCCATTACCAAGAATGAGAATCCATCTTGGGTAATGATGTATTTCGGCTTTTCACGATTCATTGAATCTGTATAAGAGATGGGCACGAAATTGTGCTGACTAAATTCCTCGCTGCATTCAAGTTCACGAATATCTTGCATTACACGTTTGTGTTCCTTGCCGAACACCTCTGCTACCGTCAGGCTGTCCGTTACCGTTTTTCCATTTTCGATAAATACTAATTCGTTCATTTGTTTTCTCCTCTCAATACGGCATTTGCTCTTTCAACCATGTTTCTAAGAAGTCCCTCGCTTCACGAGCAGGAAAATACCAGTCCCTACCGACTTTCCGCTTAACAAACCTTTCGTCATAGAAAAATGTCTTTTGGATCGTGCTCCAGCTCATACATGTCCTGCGTTTTAATTCAGCAGAATCCCAAAAAACCAATTCCGATTCTGCCTCTTTAAACATTGCAGAGATTTTTTCATGACATATTCTCTTAATCTCAGAATCATTGAAGTTAATAGAAACTAAGTTATCCATCCTAACACCTTCCTTACCTTCTTCATGCTGTGTTTTGACTATCAGCGTCAAAGAGATATTCCAATTCACAATTCGGAAAAAAATGACGTTTAATTTTGGATGCTTCGTCGTAATAAAATCTATATCTCCCATTGATCTTATCGCTGACCGTGGCATATCTTACTTCCAGAACTTGCGCCATATCGCCAATTGTCACATCGTTCCTTGCCATCTCTGCTCGAAGGTTCTTATACACCGCTAACACCTCCTTCCTGATGATGAACGCAATTGCGTTCGGCTTGATTAGAACTATAAACGCAATTGCGTTTGAAGTCAATAAACTTTTTGATATTTTGAACGCATTTACGTATAAATAACTGTTTACAAGGGTATGTTTATATTGTAAGATGTGAATATATACGATATATCGTACATTAAATTGTTGTTAGGAAGGCGGATCGAAAGTGGAAAAGGCGAAGATTATAGATAAATTGATCGAAGAGATGGGTCTCAGTAGACGTGCGTTCGCCGATAAGATCGGACTGCCGGCTACTACTTTACAATCAATGCTCTCCAGAGGTGTCGGGAAGGCTTCTATAGACAATGTGATTAAAGTATGTAAAGGATTGGGTATAACTACTGATCAGCTTGAAAAGATGTCCAAATACGGCACAACAGATCTTTCTAAAATTCAGCAATCGGAAAACAGCGATCTTACCGAAGAAGAAATTTTAACACTAGCTGCACATCAGATTGGACATGACGGACCGCTTACTGAGCAAGAACTTGAGCAAGTAAAAATGGCCATGAAGATCGCTCTATCTAAAAACAAATAAAATTACATCTACAGTTATACAGGAGGAGCCTTATGATTACGTACGATAATTTAGTAAATGAATTAGACATTTCACTGGATGATCGGGCCAATCTGCCAATGAGGTTAAAAGGTTTATATATAGAAATTCAGAACAAACAAATGATTCTCATAAATAAGTACATAGAAACAAATATTGAAAGAAAATGCATCTTAGCAGAGGAAACAGGGCACTATCATAAAACCTTCGGTTTCATAGTGGACCAATCTACACTTAATAATAGAAAACAAGAATATATTGCTCGTAAATGGGCTTTCGAAAAACTTATACCACTTGAAGGAATAGTAAGCGCTTATAAAAGTGGAGTGCGAAACCGCTATGAACTAGCAGAACACCTTGATGTGTTAGAAGAGTTTCTTGAAGAGGCGCTAGATCATTATAGAAGAAAGTATGGATTGTTTATCAATTTAGATAACAAGGATACTATTTTCTTGGACCCCTTATGGATTGACCAGTATAAGTAATAATACTTGCAAATCATCCGCTGCAAGGCGGTTTATCATACACAAAAACAGAACATATGTTTTGGAGGTGATAAATAATGGCTTTTTTCAGAAAGAGAGGTACTAAGTGGGAGTATCGGATTAGCTACACAGATAGACAAACTGGGAAACAAAAAGAGAAAACCAAGAGTGGTTTTAAAACCAAGAGAGAAGCGCAAATAGCAGCTACAGAAGAAGAATCAAAAATCAATTACTTTGGCTTTGGCGAAAACGGAAATGAGAGAGTTGTAGATTACATTAACGAATGGCTTGAAGTCTATAAAAAACCAAATGTAAAACCCATAACATACTCAGTTCAAGAGCGAAACGTAAAACTCAACATTATACCGAGATGGGGACACTACAGGCTCAAGGATTTAACACGTTCAGATTATCAAAAATGGATTAATGAGTTAAAGAATAAGTATAGCGAAGGGACGATACGGAGGATTCACAGTATTTTCTCTAGTGCAATAAATGATGCAGTCCATGAGTTTAATATTATGAGAGAAAATCCTATACAGAAAATAAAAATTCCTAAGGACACAGATAAAGATGGTAAAGTCCAATACTTCACAAGAGAAGAACTTGATAAATTCCTTGAAAATACGAAGCCTGTAAAAAAAGCGAAGTATAATCACTCAATTCAATATCGAGTTTTATTCACGCTGCTGGCTAGAACTGGATTGCGGATCGGTGAAGCGCTCGCGCTTACTTGGGATGATTTAAATTTAGATGACGGGAAAATAACCGTTAATAAAACATTGGTTTATCCATTAAACTCTGAGCCGTATATTTCAACTCCAAAATCTAAGACCAGTGGACGGACAATAAAACTAGACGAAGTTACCATTAAACTGATTAAAAGGCATAGAATAAACCAAAAAGAGGTTGTTTTGAAATATTCAAACTATAAAGCATCTAAAGATAATATTGTTTTCCATCAGCATGACGGACGGTGGTTGAGAACCAATGTGGTTCGAGAATATTTCAAAGAGGTATGCAAACGCGCTGAACTCCCTGTTCTATCTCCCCATGCGTTAAGGCACTCACACGCTGTTCACTTACTCGAAGCTGGCGCAAATATAAAATACGTGTCCGAGCGACTAGGGCACGCAAGCGTGAAAGTCACAGCGGACACGTATTTACATGTTACCGATAAAATTGAAGACGATGCTATCTCATTGTACGAACAGTACGTAAAGTAAACGGACAAAAAACGGACAAACCTACGTTTAGAAGTATAGAAACCTTGATAAATAAGGCTTAACCTATACTACCTTCCATCTCGAACTTGATGAGACGATTCATCTCAACCGCATACTCCATCGGCAGTTCTTTCGTGAACGGCTCGATGAAGCCCATAACGATCATCTGTGTCGCTTCCGCTTCACTTAGTCCACGGCTCATGAGATAGAACAACTGCTCCTCAGAAACCTTGGATACCTTCGCTTCATGCTCAAGCGTCACATTATCGTTCTTAATCTCGTTATAAGGAATTGTATCGGATGTGGACTCATTATCCAAAATAAGTGTATCACACTCGATGTTCGCTTTAGCGCCTTCGGCGTTACGACCGAAGGAAGCAAGTCCACGATATGTTACTTTACCACCGTGCTTACTGATGGATTTCGACACGATTGTAGATGTCGTATCCGGAGCCAAGTGAATCATCTTAGCGCCTGCATCCTGGTGCTGACCTTTACCTGCTACAGCAATGGAAAGTACCATACCTTTCGCTCCACGACCCTTAAGAATAACGGCAGGATATTTCATGGTCAGCTTAGAACCGATGTTACCATCAACCCATTCCATTGTCGCGTTCTCTTCTGCAACAGCACGTTTTGTAACCAGGTTATAAATGTTCGGAGCCCAGTTTTGAATCGTAGTGTAACGAACACGTGCATTCTTCTTACAGATGATCTCAACAACCGCACTATGCAGGGAGTTCGTGCTATAGATCGGAGCTGTACATCCTTCTACATAGTGAACGAAGCTGTCTTCGTCAGCAATGATCAGTGTACGTTCGAATTGTCCCATGTTCTCAGAGTTGATCCGGAAGTAAGCTTGCAGTGGAATTTCACACTTCACGCCTTTTGGAACATAGATGAAGCTTCCGCCTGACCATACCGCACTGTTCAATGCCGCAAATTTATTATCCGTAGTCGGAACAACTGTCGAGAAATACTCCTTGAAGATTTCAGGGTGCTCTCTCAGTGCTGTATCCGTATCTGTAAAGATAACACCTTGATCTTCAAGCTCTTTCTGCATGTTGTGGTATACAACCTCAGATTCGTACTGAGCCGATACACCTGCAAGGAATTTTTGTTCAGCTTCAGGAATACCTAGTTTATCAAATGTTTCCTTAATCTCAGAAGGAACCTCTTCCCATGTCTTACCTTGTCTCTCAGAAGGTCTTACATAGTACTGGATATCGTTGAAATCGAGCTCATCTAGATTTCCGCCCCATTGTGGCATATCCATCTTTTCGAATTGCTCAAGTGCCTTCAAGCGGAAATCAAGCATCCACTGTGGTTCGTTTTTAATTTTAGAAATCTCCATAACGACTTCACGTGTCAGACCTTTACCTGTCTGAAAAATAGCTTTATGTTCATCACGGAAACCATATTTATACTCTTCTATTTCAGGAGCTTTTTTAGCCATTAATCTTACCTCCCTATCGTTCTCAGTGTTTCTCTTCTGTACCGTCAATTCCTTTTCGCAGTGCATTCCAAGCTAGGGTTGCACATTTAATGCGTGCAGGGAACTTATTCACACCAGACAGGGCCTCAAGATCCTCATAGTCTTCAAACTCTACTGCTTCCCCTTTCATAAGGGAGGAGAATTTAGAAGCCATCTCAAGCGCTTCATCAAGCGTCTTACCTTTAACTGCATCTGTCATCATTGAAGCGGAAGACATACTGATCGAACATCCTTCGCCCATATACTTGGCATCTTTCACAACATCGTCTTCAACCTTCAATTGTAATGAAATTCGGTCTCCACATGTCGGATTGTTCAAATCAATTGTAACGACGTCGTCTTCGAATTTCCCGCGGTTACGAGGGTTTTTATAATGATCCATAATGACACGTCTATATAAATCGTCAAGTTGCATCGCCAAAATACTCCTTTGTCTGGATTAAGGCGCTGACAAGCTGGTCAACTTCTTCTTCTGTATTATACAGATAAAAACTTGCACGTGCTGTAGATGATACTTTAAGCCAACGCATTAAAGGTTGACAGCAATGGTGACCCGCACGAATCGCAATTCCCTGTGCATCCAGTACGGTAGCAACATCGTGGGGATGTACATCACCTAGATTAAACGTAACCAGTCCAACTTCCCGCTCACGCGGACCATATAGGCTGATCCCTTCAATCTCACTAAGTCGATTCATAGCATACTTCGCCAGACGACTTTCATGCTGTGCAATTTCATCCATTCCGATTTCTTCTAGAAAATCGATAGCTGCCCCAAGTCCAACAGCTCCGCTAATGATCGGGGTTCCGCCTTCAAACTTCCAAGGGAGTTCCTTCCAGTTCGATTCATACAGACCCACATCATTGATCATTTCGCCACCGAATTCGATCGGATCCATCTCTTCAAGCAGCGCCTTCTTGCCATATAGAGCTCCGATACCTGTAGGTGCGCACATTTTATGTCCGGATAGAGCATAGAAATCACAGTCCAGATCCTGAACATCCACTCTCATATGCGGCGTACTTTGGGCTCCATCAACAACGATCACCGCTCCATGACGATGGGCAATCTCTGCAATTTCCTTCACGGGATGAACAACACCCATTACATTAGATACATATGCAATAGCTACGACCTTCGTGCGATCTGTGACGGTCTTCTCCACATCTTCCAGTGCAATCGAACCATCAGGCTGAATCGGTATATATTTCAGCGTGGCACCGACAGCAAGAGCTGCTTGTTGCCACGGGATGAGATTACTATGATGCTCCATCTCCGTCAGAACGATTTCATCACCTGGCCCGCAGACAGAACGTGCATACGACGATGCTACCAGATTGAGTGCTGTCGTCGTTCCGCGGGTAAAAATAATTTCCTCCGTGCGCTTCGCGTTGATGAAGCGTGCCACTTTCTCACGGGCACCTTCGTACGCATCTGTAGCGCGACTACAGAGGGTATGAACGCCACGGTGTACGTTAGCATTCTCCCACTCGTAATAGTGCTTCACGGCATCAATAACAGCACGCGGCTTCTGAGAAGTCGCGGCGCTATCTAAATATACCAGCGGATGTCCGTTTATTTCCTGCTGTAAGATGGGAAACTGTTCGCGGACGTTAGCATTCATTGTCCCAGCTTCCTTTCAACAAGTCCTTGAAGTTGGTCGCGAAGACCTTCCAAAGGAATTTCGCTTACTACCGGTGCCAAGAAGCCATAGATAATTAAAGATTCTGCAGCTTCACGTGAAATACCACGCGACATCAAGTAGTAAATCTGCTCCTGATTTACTTGACCAACCGATGCTGCGTGACCCGCAGTAACATCATCTTCATCGATTAGCAGGATTGGGTTCGCATCTCCACGTGCTTTCGGACTGAGCATCAGCACACGCTCTGTCTGTTGTCCGTCAGATCTCGTAGCACCCTTCTCGATCTTTGTAATTCCGTTAATGATCGCTTGAGCTTCTTCACGCATAACAGCACGAGTAATCATCTGACTTGCAGAGTTTTTACCGAAATGACGTGCTTGTGTTGTGTAGTTGATCTTCTGAGAGCCAGAACCAACAGCGATTACTTTCGCATCTGATATGGATCCATTCCCTTGCAACACACTCATCGTATCACTTGCTGTATCACCATCATTCATTTCGCCTACAATCCATTCGATAGATCCATCATTCTCAACGATAGCACGGCGATAAGTGATATCTGTAGCTTCGGTAGTCATCTGGTGAACAGAAGCAAAGCGAACTTTAGCTCCATTCTTAACAAAGACTTCAACAGCGCCATTATGTGTAACATGTCCCGACAATTCATGAGAAACATAGTTATCTACATAAGTGACACGACTGTTCTCATCCGCAACGATAAGTACGTGTGGTGCAAAAAGAGCTTCTGCATCATCACTCAACAACACAGCTTGCAGTGGCAATTCTACTTCTACGTTCTTCGGAACATATAAGAAGACTCCGCCGTTCCATGTTGCTGTATGCAGTGCTGCAAGCGAATGCGTATCGCTCTTCACTGCTTGGTGCAAGTAAGGCTTCACGAGAGCTTCATGTTCTCTTACTGCAGTCTCCAGATCTGTAAAGATTATGCCCTGTGCTGCAAGTTCTGCAGACAGACTAGCATATACCTTGCTGGAGTTGCGCTGAATGATCAGTCCGCCCTCTCTAGAACCTTCTACAAGTTTAGCAACTTCCTCAGGAAGATCGTCCAAAGACGACAGTTGATCATTTTTCTTATATTCTCCGAATGCTTGGATATTCCAGCGGTCAATACGCTGTTTCTCAAGCTTAGGCAGTTCCAACTGGCCGGCCAATTCGAGAGCAGCAAGGCGGCTTTCCGTTACCCAAGCAGGTTCTTGCTTGCTTGCGGACAATGCCTTCAAAGTCTCAGCGTTGACCGGAAGAATGGTTTGTGTAGTCATTTCTTCTCCTCCTCCGCTCTATTTACGCTTCTTGACCTACAGTTTCGTCGGTAATGCCGAGCTCTTCCTTAATCCAATCATAGCCTTCTGCTTCCAAGCGCTGTGCAAGTTCTGGACCGCCGGATTTAACGATGCGACCTTGCATCATGACGTGTACAAAATCTGGAGTGATATAGTTAAGCAAACGTTGATAGTGGGTAATAATCAAGAAACCGCGATCTTCTGATTTCATTGCATTTACACCTTCAGCAACGATTCTAAGTGCATCGATATCAAGACCGGAGTCAATTTCATCCAAAATAACGAGTTTTGGCTCGAGCAACAGCATTTGAAGAATTTCGTTACGTTTCTTCTCACCGCCGGAGAAGCCTTCATTCAGGTAACGATGAGCAAACTCAGGATTCATCTCTAGATCTTTCATTTTACCTTCCATTTGACGGATGAATTTAATGAGAGAAATCTCATTACCTTCGCCACGGCGTGCATTCATTGCACTACGAAGGAAATCAGAATTTGTCACACCTGCGATTTCACTCGGGTATTGCATTGCAAGAAACAAGCCTGCCAGTGCGCGCTCGTCAACTTCCATTTCTAGCAGATCTTCACCGTTCAAAGTTGCGCTACCTTCGGTTACTTCATATTTGGGATGACCCATCAAAGCCGATGCCAGAGTACTCTTACCTGTTCCGTTCGGTCCCATAATGGCATGGACTTCTCCGCCATTCATCTCCAGGTTAATACCCTTAAGTATTTCCTTGCCTTCGATTTGTGCTTTTAAACCTTCAATGACAAACTTCGTTGACATGTAATATTCCCTCCGTCGAAAAAAGTATAGTGGTGTAATGATATATCTGATAACAGGATTGGTCGCCCTGATTTATCATGAAGACTTTATTTATAATTATTCTAAACTGATTCTCAATGATTCTCAAGTCATTTTATAATAAACAAGGGTTTAATTCAACCGGACAGGCCAATGTGTGATATTTGTCATTGCGTTATTATTATCAAAACAGGCTTGACCGTTGAGCACGGCCAAGCCTGTTTTGATAATTCCTATCAGCCGCTGAGCTGTTGCTGTAAGACACGCCATTATCCTTATTTGAGCAGCATCTGGCACCGTGGATGGAACCGTTCGTCACCAGACGGTTATAGCATATTTAAAAGATAGGGCGATATGTCGAATTGCACAGGAATATTTGTATTATTTAACATATTGTTTAGACTTTCAGACAATATCTACGTTTCTAACCTTTAGTGTTCATTCTTCTTCCTAGGCAAGAAAAGCGCGTAACATCCACATATGTTTCTCGAAATCTGTCTTGAAACCTGTCAGCATATCTGCAGTAGAAGGGTCCTCAGCTTTTTCAGCCATATCGATCCCTTCTTGAAGCTCTTCTGACAAGGTTGCGAAATCCTCTACTAGCTGCTGAACCATGCCGCGAGTATCTTCATTGCCCGTAGCTTCTTGAATTGTAGACAGTTCAAGGTATTCTTTCATTGTTGCAGCTGGTTTCCCTTTAAGAGCCAACATGCGTTCTGCAACCTCATCCATTTTCAAGGTTACTTCATTGTATAATTCTTCAAATTTCACGTGAAGGGAGAAGAACTGCTCACCACTCACATACCAGTGATAGTTATGAAGTTTAACGTAAAGTACGTTAAGATTCGCTACTTGTTGATTCAACATTTGCTCTACACCAGCGTTTTTCGTTTTACTATTGGTTTTGCTTGAGTCAGTCTTAGCCATAATAAATCCCTTCCTTTTCCATAGTATATAATTCACCCTCTAATGCGGCATGGGGAGATTCAGATTGAACCAACCTGGCAGTATGTAGCCTTGCCGTGTTACCTCATTATAATGTGTTCGAATTATCCGGGCGTCTATTTGTAGTTTACCCCACTCATCCTCCTCCGAATCAAACAGAGGACCTTTTCAGTGAATGTTAAAAAATTGTACAAAATTACTTAGAATCCCGGTATACTGAATAATACCTACTAGAAAAGTTGGCTTTTTTCTTTCTATTATATATGGAGGTGACCATCTATGTCCGCATATCATCCACTTACCGCCGAGGAAGCCATCGCACTTGCTAAGAGCCTCCCTGGCATCTTTTCTGAAAGCACTGTACTCAACTGCCGTGAAATTGGTGACGGTAATCTGAATCTAGTCTTCCATGTAACCTCAGAGGATTCCAATGAAAGTACTATAATCAAACAAGCTGTTCCTTATGCCAAGGTCGTTGGGGAATCCTGGCCCTTATCTCTCGACAGAGCGCGTATCGAACGTCAAGCTTTAGAAATACAGCACCGATTATGTCCTGATCTTGTACCTGAGGTTTATGCTTATTCTGACGAGCTAGCCTATACCGTAATGGAGGATTTGAGTGAGTACACCATTATGCGGAAAGGATTAATTGATGGTAACACCTATCCTAAGTTTGCGGAGCATATTGGCCAATTTCTTGCCAGAACTCTCTTTTTCACCTCTGACCTAGGCATGAACCAACAAGAGAAGAAAGAGCTTGCAGGCCGCTTTGTTAATCCGGACTTATGTAAGATTACTGAAGATTTGATCTTCGAAGATCCATATCGAAATTCTGCCAACAATAACTATTCTGCTAACATCGAAGATGAAGCAGAGGCGCTTCGGAATGACCTGCCGCTGCATTTTGAAGTTGCGCTATTAAGAGAGAAATTCCTTACCCATGCCCAAGCACTTCTACACGGGGACCTGCACACAGGAAGTATTTTTGTCACTCCAGAATCAACTAAAGTCATCGATCCTGAATTCGCATACTTCGGACCGATGGGGTTTGATATCGGTGCCATTATTGGTAATCTGCTACTCAACTATGTCGCTCAGCCAGGATGGAATCAAAACGGTGAGAACCTGTCTATTCGGGAAGAACGCCTGCTCGATATGGTGAAAGAGGTATGGACCCACTTTGAAGCTTCTTTCCGCCATCTGTGGAATACAGAGCTTCTTGATGAAATGTCCAAGACTCCAGGCTATCAAGACCACTACTTAACAGAGATATTACGTGATGCTGCCGGTTTTGCCGGATGTAAAATGATTCGTAGAATTGTCGGGTTGTCTCATGTTGCCGACATTGAAGGAATTTCAGATGAATCCTTGCGTGAAGCTGCTCAGCGCAAAGCGCTTGCTGTAGGTAAGAATCTGGTCCGTCATCACCGAAGCGTTGGATCTATTTATGATATACTTAAGCTCGTACAACTTGCATCTACAGAAATCGGGGTGTCTAAATGAGCAACATCAACACATTTACTGAAACAACAACGGGACCACTAAGATCTCTTGAGTGGGGTGGCGATCACCTTATCATGCTAGATCAGCGTCTTTTACCAGGGGAAATCATAAACTTGAAGCTCTATTCTCCAGAAGACGTATGGGAAGGTATACATTCCATGAAAGTTCGTGGAGCTCCTGCAATCGGCATTGCTGCAGCATACGGTGCTGTTCTGGGTGCTAAAAGCTACACAGGCAATGACGCTGCCGAGTGGCTGGATCATGTTAGACAGGTTTGTGCCTATCTAGCTACATCACGTCCAACGGCTGTCAATTTATTTTGGGCTCTGGATCGGATGAAGTTAACTGCTGAGAGACTATCCACAGACACCTCAAACGCGAACAATAAAATCGCCTATCTGAATGAAGGATTGCTCTCTGAGGCTCATACGATCCGTTCAGAAGATGAAGAGGTATGCAGACAGATTGGAGAACACGCACTCCCACTTATTCAGGATGGAATGGGAATTCTTACACACTGTAATGCTGGGGGGCTGGCGACTGCAAGATACGGTACTGCACTCGCTCCTATGTATCTTGCTCACGAGCAGGGCATCTCTTTCAAAGTCTTCGCTGATGAAACTAGACCTGTACTTCAAGGTGCTCGTCTTACAGCATTTGAACTTCAACAAGCCGGAATTGATGTAACCCTTCTAGCCGATAACATGGCAGCTATGGTCATGTCCAAAGGTTGGGTGCAAGCGGTTATTGTCGGAACGGACCGCGTAGCAGCCAATGGTGATGTTGCCAACAAAATCGGTACTTACGGGGTAGCCGTATTAGCTAAAGCACATGGAATCCCTTTCTACGTCGCTTGTCCTCTATCTACGATTGATTTGAACACACCAACAGGCGCAGATATTCCAATTGAGGAAAGACCAGCAGAGGAAATTACTGAAGGTTTCGGTAAACGTACTGCTCCTGCGGACATTAAAGTCTATAACCCAGCTTTTGATATTACTCCGCATGAATATGTAACTGCCATTATTACAGAGAAGGGGATTATCAAAGCTCCATACCCTGAAAATCTGAAGGCTCTATTCGCTGACACAGCAGAATAAGAGCAAAAAAATGACGATCCTCTTCTGAGGATCGTCATTTTTTGTTGTGTACTGATCCCTATAGCATGCGAATAATGGCATCTTTCCCCTTCAAACCAGGATGAATCCCCCATTTCTCAGCTTCCACCGTTACGGACTCCAGTGGTGCCTCAAGCAGATCCTCCAAAGTTCTAACACCTACCGCTCTTCCTGCGATAATCTGGCGATCCGCAAGTTTTTGGTTAAGAAGACCTACATCCAAAGCACCACACATAATATATCCACGAGTTGTATACACGGCCAGCAGTGTAGTTTTAGGCAGTTTTACCTCAACGCCCATGACGGTATGTCCCTCTATGTCAATCGGCAGCAGTGTAACCATGAAACACACCTCCCCTCACATGGCTAAGATCATGTGTATTCTGAAGGATACGGTATGGTGCGAACGTCTCTACATAAAAATGATTTTCATGTACATCTCTATGACATTAGGACTACTGAATAATTTTTGAATATGGTATAGTTGTATTCAGGAAACATTTTGAAAGCTGGTGAACCGTAATATTATGAACAAAATTACAACCACAGATGATAACGGTTTTTTGTTTAATGTTGATATTCTAGTAAAGAGCTCTTCCAACGCACTAGCTTTACAACATTTACTGGAGATGCTAAACCAATCCGAAGAGGTAATCGATTTTCGCGTGAAGTCGGGAATAGAGCTTGGTGAAATCATCGATAGCTTAATCCAGGCAAAGAAGCGTTCTGTCATCTCGAAAGCATCTAAGACTTCAACGTCTACCGACGCATCATCTGCCCATACGATAAGCACCCCCAAGAATGCCATCAAAAGCAATCGCTTACCCGTTAAAGAAACGAAGCCTGCTGCACCGAGCCTTCCTCACTCAACAGAGAACGACCCTTTCGAATGGATTAAAATTTATTCTAAGGACAACCGTCTAATTCGGCTAACAGCCAATCGCAACGGCAAACAGTTAAGTTTACCCTGTCGTATTCTCAACTATGATGACAACAATCATTTGGTTACTGTTTATCATGTAGACGAGAAGCAGGTTTATACCTTTAATTTGAATGAAATCGATGAATTCAGTGCGAGTTAGATAAATATTTGTGCAGAACAAAAAAACGGCTTCGCCCCCGTAATAGGTCAGGCAAGCCGTTTTTTTATGATCAATACCACTTATGCTCTATTTCTAGTCCATGCCGAAGACATAAGAATCAGCCACCCAGCAATAAAGGATACGCCACCAATCGGTGTGATCGCACCAAGCCATTTAATACCACTAAGACTTAGTACATATAAACTTCCAGAGAAAATAATAATACCCGCGCTAAATAATACACCTGCCCAGAACAGCTTTCTGGATTCACCGAACAATCCAGCTGCTAGACCTGTAATGATGACAGCAATACCATGAATCATATGGTAATGTACACCCGTTTCATATATTGCCATCTCATCTGCCGTAATTTTACCTTCCAGCATGTGAGCCCCGAACGCTCCAATCGCTACGGACAATGCCATGAATACAGCGCCCCATGCCATAAATGTTTTCTGCATCTGTGGAACAGCTCCTTTAAAAGTTTGCTAGTAAAATGTGCATTCAAAAATTTCTACTAACATTTAGTTTAACCTTGGAATAGAGGTTTGTCACGGTCTTACCCAAAGCAAGAGACTTGATTTCGCGGCTATTTTGTGAAAAATTAGTACAGACACCATACATATCGATTTACGAATAAGGAGCGAAGCTATTCATGAAAAAGCAGACCCCATCCCATCCTTCGGAGACGAACACATCTTCTCACCCTGAGATCACATTTATCCCTCCCGAGAAGAAACACTCTGGTCTTGGGATCACATCATTTGCACTATCCATTATAAGCTTGATCGGTTACATCATTATGGCTTCATTAGGAAATGCCATGCTTGAACCGTATGTCACTCCAGAGGGCATCACACAGCCAACACAAGAAGCACTCGAAGCCATGACATCTCTTGCCGCCGTGTTCATCATTATTGCACTCATTAATTTCATTGGTTTCATACTCGGTATGGTAGGCGCATTCTCCAAGAAGCAAAAAAGATCTTATTCTGTTATCGGTGCCATAATTAACGGAGTTGTCTTGTTGACCATCGTGATCCTATTCTTAATCGTATTGATCGCGTAACAATCGTGCAACAACATTAAAGGGGCTGTCCTGCATAGGATAGCCCCTTTAATCATGAGACAATGCTTGATCATGGCTAAAAATGATCGTTTCATGCTTGAATCTTTTTATGGCAGTTCTACGTATAACCCGTATATAATAGCCAAGTGATCCATTTTTAGGTGGATAAATTTTTACGCGGCCCTACTCAGAAAGGCAGGTAATTGTTATTTATTATCAATTAAAATATGTGACGTGGCCAGAAGAATCACGGGGAGGCCCTCAACCAGTCGAACAATCATCCATTTCACAGGATGAGTTATTTATTAGAAAATTGGTGGATGCAACCCTTTTATCTGATCAACTATATGTTCATTTGTCACATGAAAGCGATGATCAAGCTGGCGAATTCATTTACATAACTCCGTTTCATGCAGAAGAACTGGAAACCTTCGGTTGTGCAATACAATCTGCGATTGATCTCAACGTGAGTTCTATAGCTTCCACTCGCATTGAATACTTGTTATGGTCAGAAGATTCATTTCAAACTCCACAGCAGCTCTTTCCAGTACCCACATTCAAGCGGGATGTTGCCACTTATCTTCTTAATCATTATCTGGTGTTTGGCACTGTGACCTATGAAGTCATATTTAGTATTTATGATCCGAAGCTCGATTGTGTGCGATTGTTTCTGAAGGAGGCAGATAAGGATGAACAATAACAGTGACGCATTCCCTACCAAATTTAAGGAACATGTCTCAGAAGTACAAGAATTCGCCGCATCGACCGCTGATACCACTTCTGCTACTACGTCAGCACCCGGCTCTAAAACGAAACTCGCTGCCTTTGCCTTGATGCTCGCAGTTCCAGCCACGCTAACCGGCTGCGGACAGAGCTATGAGGATTGTGATCCTAATATCGAATACTGTGAATATAACTCTTCCGGAGGATATTATTACTACAACGGTGGCTCTGGCGTATATCACGGTTCAGGAACACCCCTTACCCGCTCCCAGAGTGATTCTATTCGCTCTTCAAAAAGCCATACTGGATTCGGCAGCGGCGGTTCAAGTGGTGTGCGATCTGGAGGTTGATAGACTGTGAATAGTACGGTTAGACTAATCCATTCTCTCGGACAGACACAAGAAGACATCTATGCCAGTGAAACCTCAAGCGTTGTACCTTATCATCGGATGTATGGAAAGGCCTATTGTCTTCCTTCGATCGCTCTATATTCACCTGAGGAAATCACAGAGCTGAATGCTGCTTCTGAAGCTATGGATGCTATATTCCGTAAAACACTTCGTTTTATACAGCGCTATATGCCAGACAGCTACTTGATCCAGCAGCTCGACATCCCTCCTTCTCTTGTACCACTTGTACGTATGGAAATACCGCTTAGCGGAATTACCCGGCAAGATTGGATTTTTGGTCCAGAAGGACTGAAGATGATCGAGAATAATGCAGATACACCGACCGGTATTCCCGAGTCCGCATACCTTGAAAAACAAATTCTTCAGAAGCATACTTCCTGGCAGGGACCTTCTGAGAGCCTGACCTCTCTTCTAAGAAACGAGCTGTTTGACTTCGTGAATTATTATAAGGAACAGGGTCTCACACCATCCGTCACATTCAGCTGTTACGATTGGCATATCGAAGATCGTTACAACACCTTCTATTTAATGGAGCAGCTTCGTACAATGAACATTCCCGTTCATTATGCTCCGCTAGAAGAACTGAACATTATACCGGATCAAGGTCTGTATCATAATGGACGAAAAATTGATATCTGGTACCGACTTTATCCTCTAGAATACCTTGTTGAGGACCAGGAAGAAGATTCAGGGACCTTGGTTGGTCTGGCGCTGCTGGAATTAGCAGCCCAAGGGAAGATCGGACTCATTAATCCGCCTCAAAATTTCTTGATGCAGAGCAAGGGATTCCTTGCGACAATATGGTCTCTATATGAACGAAATCATCAGACTTCTGAATATTGTGGCTTTACATTGTTCGACTCTCATGAGCTACATACCATTTCAACCTACTGTTTGCCTACCTATTTTAGTCCAGAACCATTTATAGCTAACAACTCGCCATATGTAGCCAAAAGCTATTGGGGACGCGAAGGTAAGGGGACATCACTGCACGAATATGCAGAGAACAACCATATCACAGCTTCACCTACCGAAAACGAAGAACTCGAATTGGATGAAGATGTAATAAGTTATTACAACAATCAACCAAAGATTTACCAACAGTATTGGTCGATGCCAAAAGCTAATGTCGAAACGGAAGAAGGCTTCTATCACGGCCATCTATTAACGGGGGCTTTCGTGATTGGGGGCAAGTTCGGTGGTATTCTTTCTAGAATTGGTGACAAGGTGACCGGGGATGGTGCCTATTACTGCCCTGCGGCCATCTTCACGCCGGAACGATGAATGAATCATTTTATGAGGAGGGCTTTTTTTTGCAAACGTTCGGCTCAGATATTCTAAATGTTATGATTGGTCTAGTTATCATTATTAGTGTGCTTATTATCGGTTATTTTGTATTCAGTAGATTAACACGGTTTGACGACCGTAAAGAAATTGCTGGAGGAAATACTGCGGCTGGTCTCTACATGGGAAGTAAGCTGCTAGGTCTATGCATTATTGTGGCGATGGTATCTTACAGCTCCCATTCTTGGATCCAGATGATCGTATGGTCGCTTATTGGTATGGCCATCCTTTGTCTTGTCTACTTGATCTTTGACTGGATCACGCCTCATTTCAAAGTGTGTGAGGAAATTGCTAACGGCAACCTCGCTGTCGCTCAGCTTCTAAGATCCGTTATCATTGGTGTTTCCATTGTTGTCGGAACCTTCTTAATGTAGACGTTCAATACGATGCGAGAAAGCTTACCTAGCTTACAAGTACTGTAGGTTTAGGTAAGCTTTTTTTGTGTGCTAAAAATAGACCAAGCTAAAAATATGGTTCCTACCCACCCACACTCACATAACGACAGCATGCAAGAATATAATGAAATACTACAGACCTAATGACCGTACCAAGCTAATGGCCGAAAGTGGGAGGTGCCTGCCTGTGAAGAACGAAGATTCTCTGTCGTTTGTCGTATCCCGTGAAGATTGGTCGCTCCATCGTAAAGGTTATCAGGACCAGGTTCGCCATCAACGAAAGATCAAAGAAGTTATCAAGCAAAACCTTCCTGATCTCATCACGGAAGAGAATATCATTCTCTCCGATGGTAAACAGATTATTAAAGTACCGATCCGAAGCCTTGATGAATACCGGTTTATTTATAATTACCAGAAACAAAAGCATGTTGGGCAAGGGGATGGGGACAGTCAAGTTGGTGATGTATTAGGACGCGATAACTCCCAGCAATCCCCCGGAAAAGGTGAAAAAGCCGGCGATCAACCAGGTCAAGATGTTGTCGAGACAGAGGTAAGTATCGAGGAGCTCGAAAACATGTTATTCGAAGAACTCGAACTCCCCTTGTTAATGCCCAAGGATAAGGAGCAGATTGAAACACAGTCGATCGTCTTCAACGATATCCGTAAAAAGGGCATCATGTCGAACATCGATAAAAAAAGAACCATTTTAGAAAACCTACGACGTAACGCATCCTCCGGTAATCCGGGGATCCATCACATCAGCCCGGATGATCTTCGTTACAAGACATGGGATGATACTGTCATTCCTGAATCAAGTGCCGTTATCATCGCGATGATGGACACCTCAGGGTCCATGGGCTCATTTGAAAAGTACTGCGCAAGGAGCTTTTTCTTCTGGATGACTCGGTTTCTGAGACGACAATACGAAAAAGTCGAAATTGTGTTCATTGCTCATCACACGGAAGCGAAGGAAGTCACCGAGGAGGAATTTTTCACACGAGGCGAAAGTGGTGGAACAATCTGTTCCTCTGCCTACATCAAAGCACTGGATATTATCAATCGGCGCTATCCCCCTGCTCATTACAATATCTATCCTTTTCACTTCTCAGACGGAGATAATCTCTCCTCTGACAATGAACGCTGTGTCAAGCTGATCGGAGAACTGCTCAAAGTGAGTAATATGTTCGGATATGGCGAGGTAAATCAATACAATCGAAGCAGTACGCTGATGTCTGCTTATAAGAACATTAAAATGGATCAGTTCCTATTCCATGTGATCAAGGACAAGAGCGAAGTTTATGAAGCACTCAAGACTTTTTTCCGAAAGAGAGTTGGGACAAACGCCTAGTAATTATTGGTATATGACAGCTTGTTTATGAGGAGGTAGAAAAGCCTCCTCTTCTTTATGATACACCGCAGTGTAGATAACAACGTCCCGACACAATCTGCTGAGGTTCGAAATATTTCGACACTAGAGTTAATTAAAATTCTGTCTTTTTATTGACATCGATATGTATCCTGAGCTTTACCTTTTTGTCATCTCCTTTTCAGCTTGCAGTGCTAGTATTAATCTACGACATCTTGTTTTGGAAAGGGAAGATTTACGCATGTTCCAAATGACTATTCTGACTAATAGCATCCAGACGTTTGTGAATATGAACTTCACTGCGGAAGAGCAGCTAACTAGCGACACCAAATTACGTAATTCGAGTATGGCAGAGGTGAGATCCGATGCCTGAACCACTGAAAAAAGAAACCCGCTATATGCCAGGATTAGATGGCCTCAGAGCGCTTGCACTTATTGGTGTGATGTGCTACCACTGGGGTTTTGATTTTGCTCCTGGCGGTTTTTTGGGAGTGAGCATTTTCTTTGTACTTTCTGGATATTTAATTACAGATATTCTAGCTTCCCAATGGCGAAATTACGGTCGACTTGACCTGAAGGATTTCTGGTATAGACGATTCAGACGTCTACTTCCCGCCATGTTCACGATGCTCATCATCGTTGTGACATGGGTTACTCTATTTGATCACACTCGGTTGTCATCGCTTCGCACAGACGTTGCCGCCGCTGTAACATACATAAGTAATTGGCAGTTTATTTTCCAAGACGTATCTTATTTCGAATCTTTCGGCCCTCCTTCTCCACTGGGCCATATGTGGTCACTAGCCGTAGAAGAACAGTTCTACCTCTTGTGGCCACTCATCATGCTGATCGGTCTGTACGTATTTCCGCGCCGGGGACAAATGTTATATTTTATTGTGGCGCTTGCGGGTATTTCCGCAATAACGATGGCTTTAATTTATGAACCGGGCAGTGATCCAAGTCGTGTCTACTTCGGTACGGATACCCGGGCATTTAGTCTGCTCATTGGGGCCGCTCTCGCCATTGTATGGCCCAGCTTCAAGAGACCATCCACAACATCACCTATGGTGCGACTAGGGTTGGATACGATTGGTACAGCCGCACTGTTCTTAGTGATCTACATGATGTGGAGCACGGACCGATATGAGGAGTCGCTATATCAAGGTGGTATGGTGATTCTATCGCTTGCTTCAGCAGTCGTTGTAGCGATTCTCGCCCACCCAGCATCGATACTTGGGAAAATCATGGGCACAAGGCCACTAAGATGGATCGGAGTCCGTTCATACGGTATTTACTTGTGGCATTATCCCGTTCTTATTCTAACCAGTCCGAATGGTAGCCCTATAGAAAACAGCCTTCTGCATACATCGCTCCAGATTGCTGTAAGCATCTTATTAGCGGCTCTATCCTGGAAGTATATAGAGAATCCAATTCGCCACGGAGCACTAAAAGTTTTATGGCAAAAAATACGTCATCCACAGTGGCGCCTAGATCGCATGTCACTGAAAAGCTGTATCATTACATGCAGCACCCTGTTCGTAATCGGAATATTCTGTGCAGGGATGATGACAAGCATTTCTGGAGCTACAACAGAACAAGACAATGAATCAGCTTTTGGTGTGATTTCGCCACCTGAAGAACCAGCCACAACACCAGAACAGATGAGTCCAGACACACCCGTTCCAAACAAGAATTCAGGGCAGAGTTCTCCGGATTCGCCGGACCTAAATAAACAACCGACTGAGATTCCTGAGACACCAGTCAAGAAACCTGTACAGAAGGAACCAACTGCAGAACTCCCTCCTTCTAACACAGAAAAACCTGGCACTGACAAAGTTCCAGATAAGAACCCTTTGGAAGGTAACAGTAATAAACCAACCCAGAATCCGTCTGGGAACAAACTTCCTAGCCCGCGAAGCGGCAAATCAATCACCGCAATCGGTGACTCCGTCATGCTTGGCGTAGCCCCTTATCTAGAGAAGCAGCTACCAGGGATACAGATCGATGCCAAGATCGGCCGACAGCTGGCTCAAGTAAGTGAATTGATCCCAGGACTTCAAGCGAAGGGTCGACTGAATGGAACTGTTATTATCGGACTTGGTACGAATGGATCTTTCTCAAGCAAGAAGCTGGAGTCACTGCTAGACTCACTTAGCTCAGCTAAGCAGGTTATTCTGGTAAACACCCGTGTTCCACGAGACTGGGAACGAAATGTGAATAATACGCTTGCAGAAGTCAGTCAGAATTATCCGAATACAACGCTTGTTGATTGGCATGCTGCAAGTGAAAATCATCCAGAGTATTTTACAACTGATCGTGTACACCTAAAACCCGCAGGTGCAGAAGCATATACAGGACTTCTTTTAAAAGCGATCCAAAAATAATATCCGCCATTATAACCTAATTAATTCTATAAATAGAATATATATGCAAATAGACTTATTCCTTCTCTTTCAAAAAGGGGAATAAGTCTTTAATTTTGTCTATTTTCATAATAAAATAGCGAAAAATCAGGATAAACCCGAGTCAACAGGTGGTCAAAAATTAGAATATCTTTTATGATGATATAGATGAGAATTAACTAACGATCCGAAACAACCATTTGAGGAGTGAGTTTTTTGAACAAGATAGGTAGAAATGATGCCTGTCACTGCGGCAGCGGCAAGAAATACAAAAAATGCTGTCTTGAAAAAGACCGTCAGGCAGAAAGACAGCCCCATCATATCGAACCTTCCCATGAAGAGAAAGCAGCCAGCCTAAAGGCACCTTCTAATATGGCGGAGTTTACGGCAACGCTTAACGAAATGAAATGGGATAATGAATCATACCGTCAGTTAGCGGAGGAGCTTTTCCCGCAGTTATACAATGACTATGAGCATAAAGAAGATGAGAAGTTATTCGTACTCTATAATGCGCTTATTATTTGGAACGGCTTCTGCCGTAAAGAATCTCCACGTTTCCGTAAGCCAGGCGGCTTTAAAGCAGCGTTGGATCAATTGTATACCAAAGCACTTGAGATCCCAGTAACTCAGGCTGATCTAGCAGCCAAATATGATGTAGCTACAACAACATTATCAAAATCTTCTGGTCAACTAAGCGAATTTATGGAGCAGCTGACCGTTACTCAATAAATATGCTTCCCGTTACAGATTCTATCAAAGGCGGTGCCGTCCTTAATGAAAAATTTGGTGTCGATGAAGTGGCTGCTTGCCAGAATGTACGAACCCGATATTGTCATCGTTGATTGTCGCTTTACACTCGGACAACCCGATGCTGGAAAAGCAGCGTACGAGAAGGCTCATATTCCACGTGCGGTGTACTTGGATTTGGATAAAGACCTCTCCTCCCCGCTTTCAGCGCATGGTGGACGTCATCCCCTGCCGGATATCAACGTACTTGCCAACACACTCGGCCTTGCCGGCATCGATAAGGACAAGCGTGTTGTCATCTACGATGATCAGGGCGGCATGGTCGCCAGCCGACTTTGGTGGATGCTGAAATATACGGGACATCAAAGCGTTTATGTGATGGACGAAAGTTTTACAGCCTGGACTGAGGCTAAATTCCCGGTTACAGCGGAGACACCGATCGTTATTCCAGTCCGCTATGAGCCAGAGATACAAGACGCTATGCTTGTCGACGTAGACGCTGTTAGACGGGTCACAAGCGATGGTTCTGCCTATCTGATCGATTCTCGTGAGCCTCGACGCTATGAGGGACTTGAAGAGCCTATCGATCCTGTTGCAGGACATATCCCAGGAGCAGCCAACTACTTCTGGAAAGACCTGCTGGATGATCAAGGGCGATGGATTAGCATAGAAGACATTCAGAAGCGATTCGCGTCTGTTCCGAAAGATAAGGACGTTATCGTATACTGCGGCTCAGGCGTCTCAGCGTGTCCGAACGTGCTCGCTCTAGATGAAGCTGGCTTCGATAACGTAAAGCTATACGGAGGCAGTTGGAGCGACTGGGTGTCGTATCCGGAGAATCCGGTGGCTACTAGGAAAGAGTAACATGCAAGAACCCGCGCGATGCGCGGGTTCTTTTTCTTCTGAATTAAATGCATAAAGCAAAGAAGACACCGACTGGTATCTTCCACTTAACTTTATTTATAATAAGAGGTTGTTAACGGGATAAATACAGAGCCGCCCTTTTCAACATCACCATGTACGAAGAGCGAATCCACTCCAGCAATATTGACCTCAATCGTGATTAGCCCATCTTCTACCGAGATATTCTGTTTCTTTAACACAGTATCCGTATTACTATCTAACACATGGAAATCCGTAATGTCAGAACCGATCGCCGCCACTTGAAGATACAGCTTCTGGTACTTTCCTTTCGGATAAAGCATAAATGAGGATCCACGGTTGCCACTTCCATTGTCAAAGTAGACGTCTTTAAAATCCTTACCCTTGTAAACCGTCATGCTCGGATCCTTGGTACGATAGGAGGATTCGAATCCTGTAGCAATAGAGTAACCCTCAGACTGTTCGCCCAATTGAATCGTATTGGATTTTCCATCAAAATTTACGGTTACGCCCAAAAGGTCGGATATCGCCCGGACCGGCAGATATGTAGTATTGTTGTAAGTAATGGGAGCGATGACCGCACCGCTACTGTTTTTAAGCTGAACGGACTGTCCATCCACTTTGAACTTAATGCCTGGATTTAGGTAAGCTTTGATTTCCTGAAGATTCGAACCGGCATAAACGCCCGTACCAAGACACCCCAACATAGCTAATGAAGTTAATGTAATTGCCGCCTTCTTTTTCAAATCACAATCCCCTTCCAGTTATTATAAATTTAAAATAATTACGGAGATTATACCCATTATTTTCTACATATGCAATAATGATACGAAAAGAGAAAAGAAAATGAGCGAGCGTTCAGCATTTCGAGAAACGATATATCACGGTAACTTCACTGTCGGTTACCTCGCTATGAGAAGGATGATTACATTAACAAATCTCTTTAATATTTAAGACTCTGATCCTTAGTCATCTTCATTATATACACGATTTATATATCCATCAGAACCATACATAACAACCACCCCTGGAGCTGGTGCAGGAAGATCATACCCTAAATCGATAACGGGTAATTCTTTTACTGACTTCTTAACTGAGTCAATGTAGGCGTCTTCCGCCACCCTACCCTCTATATCCATATTTTCATAATTAACATTAGTCTGTTCGGATCCGCTCGGTCCTTTATCATATTCTAAGTCAAAGGTTAATTTAGATTTATCGTCTAAGCGATACGTAAGAATTGTTCCATGGTCCATCTTTTTAGGAATTTCATTTATCATAGACTCAACATTAGCAGTAGCTACATTCATTGCACCATGATGTACCTTAAAAAAATCAATCACTGTATCATAACTGTCATCAGAAGACGACTCTTGTGAGAGTCTAAACTCCAACTGTCTGAATGTAAACCAATTTCCTCCATCATTCTTCTCGTAATAGACCGCCCCATTCTTAAAGTAGCCATCTTCCGAATCTGTTGTGTATACTGCTGTTCTCGCATCCGGTCCGGTAGTTCCTAGCTGGTTCCATTCTGCAAATATCAATGGATCATACACCGTAAACCCTAGCTGGTCTGCCCACTTCGCTTTATTAGGAAAATAAGTTCCTATGCTGTTAATGGTGCATCCTTGACAAGACCCTGCTGAATCTGAAAAGACTAATGTCTGCTCCTTATTACCAGGATGGATCAAAGTTACCCCATAGGAACCATTCGCCCCAACGATAGCTGAGGCTTTCCAACCGGCTGGTGCAAGCAACAGATATCCCCCAACCCTATCCGGACGATACACCAGCACAGCTTGCAGCTTGTCTTTCATCTCTGGAGGAATTCTATAGCTCATCTCCACCAGGTTAAAGGACGGGGGATCGGTTACCCGCACACGATCGTCGCTATCCACGCTTAGTTTAGCTTTCGTAATTTGTAGAGGAATTTTCACTTCTTCACCATTCGTTCCGGGGAAAGTGATCACATCGACTTCCTCCGATGAAGGAACATCCTTTAAGTTCACTGCTTGCATTAGAAGCTGCTCTTCAGAAGAACGATCCCATGTAAGAAAAACAATAAAAAGAACTCCCGCCACCAAAGAAAACACAGTAGAAAATATCTTGTATTTTCTAAAAGATGGTGTTTGAGTTTGAACTTGATCTTCCACCTGTTTAGTCATTTGTGGGGTAAAATGATTATTCGAAAATGGCTTCACTTTCATCTTCTCTTCCCATTCCGACTTGTCATTGTTCATTATCGCCTGCGCTCCTTTTCCATAGTTCGTTCGCTTTTCGTCTAGCTCGCTGTAATCTCGATTTAGCAGCGGACAACGAGATTCCAAGCGTATCTGCCAGCTGCTCCATTGTAAGCTCATAGTGAATAGTTAATATAAGTACCTCTCTATACTTCACAGGGAGCTTATATACCAATTTCCATACTTCGTTACTAAGCGATTGCTCAAGCGCTTCATCCTCAGCAGACTGGACCGATGAGTCTGAGAAGATTTCGGGCTTTAACACGACTCGTTTAATAAAACTTGTGCTCCGATAGGAGTACCAACGATTGCGCGCGATACGCAACAACCAAGTTTTAACCGAAGATTCCCCGCGATACTGATTCATATATTTATAAGCTCGAATAAAGGTTTCTTGAGCAATATCATCTGCAATAGTACCACTTCGTGACAGAAAATAAGCATAATTCCATACTGCT
This sequence comes from Paenibacillus sp. FW507-14B1B, assembly GCF_058781425.1. Lineage (NCBI taxonomy): Bacteria > Bacillati > Bacillota > Bacilli > Caryophanales > Paenibacillaceae > Paenibacillus > Paenibacillus sp. FW507-14B1B. Next base: position 1,017,110 of record NZ_JBYSWS010000002.1, read on the forward strand.
TCACCGTAGGTCTCCATTAATGTTGTGAAATCCATCGAACTCATAGTTTGAGTGGACTCTTTAAGTTTGCTTGACATGCCGCTCCTCCTTTGGCTCTATTAGATAGACCTGTGTATAATTGGAAAAGTTGCATGTTATAGCGATTTACATTCTGTTTTATTTCTATTATGATTAAATTATCAAAAGAGCTGAGCAAAATGTTTGCATAAAGCGATTAAAGGATATCCTTTCCTTTAGTCGCTTTTTTTGTGATCTTATTGAATGATGGAGGTTTTTCGGATGAAAAAAAGAACACTTGATATGATTATGCTAATGGTAGGAGCATTTCTCTTTGCCTTAGCTGTAAATCTCTTTGTCATTCCCAATGACTTCGGAGAAGGCGGAGTTACGGGGATTTCAATCATTCTATATTATTTGTTTGCATGGTCTCCTGCACTTGTTAGTATTGTTATCAACGGAATATTACTGATCATCGGTTACAAATTGCTAGACAAAAGGACGACATACTACACAATTATTGCCGTCGCCTTTAACTCCCTATTTCTGTTATTAACGGAAAACTGGCGTATTTCATCAAGTGAACCCGTTATAAATGCTATTTTTGCAGGACTGTTTGCCGGTGTGGGGATTGGACTAATCATCAGAGTTGGTGGCACAACAGCTGGAACAACGATTCTAGCCCGCCTCGCGAATAAGTACTGGGATTGGAATGTCAGTTACGCTCTGTTGTTCTTCGATCTTATTGTGGCCGGACTGTCGATCTTTGTTATTGGGGTTGAGAAAGTCATGTTTACCGTGGTTCTTCTCTACATTGGAACCAAGGCTATGGAATTCATTATCGAAGGCTTGAATCCTAAAAAAGCAGTCACCATCATTTCAACACACCATGATCGTATCGCGATTCGTGTTACTGAAGCTATGGACCGTGGCGTAACCGTATTACGCGGATACGGTTATTATACGGGGCAGACCAAAGACGTTCTTTACATTGTAATCAGCAAGCAAGAGGTTTCCAGCCTCAAAAAAATTGTGCGTGCAGAGGATAAGAATGCCTTTGTTACAATTCATGATGTACGTGATGTATTCGGCGAAGGATTTATTGATATTTCCTCCTAAACCGTATTACAACCTTTCTAGCGCACAGACAAAAAAGATGCCAGCCCGCACGAAGCGGAGCTGGCATCTGCAAATTTGTAAACCGTTTATCAATTGTTCGGAATCACACTTATTGTATCAATACTTGCTTTATCCGGTCCTTGATTATCAGCAAAAAAGGTAGCAATACAATCGTCAGGCCCGGACGTAAAGCTAAGCGTATAGTTACCCCACTCAGACTTCGTGACATTCTCCTGTACCTGCCCGCTTCCATAATCAACACCGACCTGGAATTGATTCAGGTTAGATTTCACATCTGATTTACCACTGAATGTTACTTTATAGGATGTATCCGGTTTAATAAGAAAGGATTGCTGCATCTTCGTCTCACGATTCAAAGAAGCGTACTTGCCAAGATCGATATTTTGTTTCACTTCAGCAGTCCCTAGATTAAGATCCCATCCATTTGTGCTTCCCTGATCAAAGTTACCGTTATAAATCAGGTTGCTTGATTTATCAACAACCGTGACTTTTCTCGTCTTCGTTATTTGATTACCTGCTAGATCTTGTACACGATAAGTTACCTGATACTCTCCCTTAACACTTCGATTCAATCCGGTCTCATCGAGTTGAATTCGGCTTGTAATTTCTTCTCGATCATCTCGATTATCAATAGCGAATACCTTTTCCAATAAATCAGTAGAACTGTTCAATGGAATCTGAATATCCTCTGTACCGTAAAGAATCGGTGCCGTTGTATCCGGCTGTGAATTCGGAATTTTCTTCTCATAAGCACGGAACCAGTCTATTTCTGAGAAATATGGAAGCTGAGCGTTGTTAATGTCCCCTTCTCCCCATCCCGGTGATCTGGCCCATCCGCTGGAAAGAATAAAGATTTCCTTTACCCAAGGAATATTCGCCTTATCTGTGTAGGTCCAGGTCAGCTTTCCGTCAAAATAAAACTTTAGATAATCCTCCGACCACTCAAATCCGTACACATGAAAGCCTTTGTGAATGTTCGGTGCAGGCTTTTTACCGCTGCCTGTACTCTTGTGAAACGCATCATATCCGTCCCAGTGTAATGCCGTTTCGGTATAATCACCTTGCCATACGGTCTCTGTTACATCGATTTCTAGTCCGTCTTTCCCTGTACCATCTACATGAAACACACCAGGGTAGTTAAAGGCCCAGAATGTAAAATACGTTTTCTCCGTTGGAGGAATCTTGGCGCTCACTTCAAAAAATCCGTATTTCTGGTCGAACTTCACATCATTGGTTTGACGGTCTTCACCATGTGTATCAACCCTTCCTAACACGATGTTTCCATCAGGCTCTCTCTCAATTTTCAGCTTTAATTTCCCATCAGAAACAGACACCATGTCATCCCGGTGATAGACTGCATACTCTTTTCCCCGGACCGACCACAGATTCGTATCCAGCTCGGTTCCATTGAAATCATCTTCCTTAGTCAGTACCCACTCGGTATTACTCCGACCTGGATACCATGGTTCCTTGCTATTCGTCACCGTAACCGCAGTAGTTGCCGTATTTCCCCCTGCAGCCGGAATGGCTGAGATCGTTGCTGTACCTGCTCCGATAGCAGTTATTACTCCATTGGCATCCACCGTAGCAACTGATGGATTATTACTTTGATACGTGATGCTCTTATTAGGAGCATTCGCTGGCGCTACCTCTGTCAACAATGGATAGGTATAGCCTTTCGTAAGCAACAACTCACTCATATTCAAAGAGACCCGAACGGTCCCCTGCTCAATGTACTCTTCAACCATCGTTTCATCAATATATGCTCTCTGCCCAGGGGCTAATAAATCACCAGACCAGAGATAGACGGTAGCTGAAGTCTGATTGCCTGTGTTAAAGATGATCTCATGACGTGCGTATGTCGTTCCAGAGACAGGTTTCTTCTGTTCCTGTCCGTTCACCTTAACACCCAGCACCGCGCCTGCATTTGTGTCACTCATCTTCACGAATGCCGAGAATTTGTAAGAGGTGTTGCTCTTTAAGCCCGTCAAATCATAGTTTAAAGATCCAACTGAGGGGATATATCCTGCCCGGTTGCCTGCATGTACTAAGGACGGATCTGACACGGTCCCAGGCATATCACCTTCACTCGGCCAAATTCTCCAGCTTACAGGTCTTAGATCCCGAACGACCTTCTCGAAGCCGGCATTCGTCACCAGATTGGTACCCGAAGTGTTCGCAGTCTCCGTGACCGTAACGCTATCTAGATAAGCCTTTTGATTTCCAGATAGTCCATTAGATGACCACAGATAAACCTGAGCCGTCGTTTGATTACCGGTAGTGAACGTGACGGTATAGGATTTATAAGTCGTTCCCGAGGCATCAATTGCTATATCAGGCTGATTTCCGTCGTATAACTTCGCTCCAAGCTTGGCTGTCGCGCTCGCATCACTTAACTTGACATATGCCTTAAAAGTATAATTTGTATGCGTTTTCAATTTAGTTAGATTAAAAGTCAATGAACTGGCCGGAACAATGTATGCAGCCTTCTCTCCTTCATAGACATGCTGAAGATCATGTACAACACCTGGCCTTTGCGTTTGATTCGTGTACACGCTCCAGCCTTCGGGCTCTTCCTCCTTATACACTTGCTCGAAACCCGAATTGTTAAGCAAATTCCCTCCTTCTGCACGAACTCCTTTACCCGTTCCAAATGATCCTGTCAGCAATACCATGATTAAACAACATAGTATGAACTGACGTCCTTTCATTTTTTTGGTCAACACTACGTATCCTCCTTTAACGTTTGGTTTCCCTGTATAGGGTTATTCGCTATTATAGTTGCAGCTTTATACGCTATCTATTTTAAATTCATACGATCATTTCACTTTTATATCCTTATCAAGAAATTACCTATACAAAAAAGCTATTTGGCATTCCAAAGCAAGTATTCCTTGGCATGCAGCGGACCACCTTCGCGCATCACGGTCCACAAAGGATCAATGTCACTATCCATCGTCATCATCATTTCATCATGCCATTCGTTAAGCAAATATACTGCTTCTCTACAGATCTCTTTCTTTTCCTCGGCTAGATTATGCTGCTCATAAGGGTCCTCGGTAATGTGAAACAGCATTTCTTTAGGGAAACCGTGGTGTCCGTCATGATAAGAACGAATATAGAGCCAATCTTTAAAACGAACGCTCCGCTGACAGACATGGGCACATTGCGTCAACACCAAATATTCTCTTCCAGTCTCTTCCCCACTGCGTACGGTATCCGCGTAGCTTTGTCCATCCCAGCGCTCTGGCTTATCTATTCCTACAAGATCGGCAAGAGTAGGGGCAAGATCCAAATGATAATGCAAACCATCCTCATGCTTTCCCATAGTGCCACCTGGCCAACGGAAGATCATCGGTATTCGGCAAGTCGCATGATCAGCTGTTCCATGTTCAGAATAAATGCCCAGTTCACCCAGATTCTCTCCATGATCCGCGCTTATAAGAATAGCTGTGTCGTCTAGAATTCCCAATTCCTCTAGAGAGGACAGTATTCGCCCGATATGGTCGTCCATATATTTGACCGCACAATCGTAATTATCTATGATATGTCCCAGATCCTGATACGTCTCAATCGAATCACTGTGTCTATACCACTGGCTGTAATGCGACTTGGCTAGAGCATTCATATCGGATAGACTATGCTGCCCCTTCTTAAGCAGATGAGACTGAAACACGTCCTCTGTTAACCAATCCGGAAACGGCTCGCCCTCAAACGGGCTTCCGTAGGATTCGGGAACTCGGTATGGCGTATGGGGATCCCAGAAATTCAAATGCAGAAACCAATCATCCGAACTACCGTTATCCTCTAGCCATTTCAGTGCTACTGGCAGCACCTGATGCGCCGACTCTCCACCATTCTCTCCAATGTTGAACACTTCATTAAAACCAGCATTAAAGGTCCAAGCGGAGTGCCGATCAGCAAAAGTGCTTATGGATGCCGTCTTATAACCTGCAGTTCGCAGTACCCCCGGTAAACTTTCCGATTTGAGACGATCTGCAAACCCCCGCTTAGCTCCTTCACGTCTATAATCAGCTGCCGTACCTCCATGACCCGCTATACCTGTATGAATGCCAAAGCGACCCGACATGAGTGCTGATCTGGATGGAAGACAAGGGGCATCTGAACAATAATAATTAGTAAATACCACTCCTTGTTCAGCAACTCGGTCTATATTGGGAGAAGTATTACGATGATATCCGTAACATCCGAGATGATCGGGACGTAACGAATCTAGGTCTAAATAAAGAATTCTCATGTCAAACACTCCTTGGTGGATGTCAACGAGCAAGAGATTAGATTCTCTTGCTCGTTGCGTTAATTTTATTTCGATTGGGAGCTATACCATTCCGAGAACTGCTTTTGCATTTCTGCAACATACTTTTCAAGTCCTGCATCATTTAACGCTTTCAATGCTTCTGGGAAGTATTTATCATAATCGTACAATCCGTATTCAATCGGAACGATTTTCTCTGAATAAACGGCCTGTATTTTCGCTACTTCTGCTTGTACTGGTCTTGCGTCAAATGAAAATCCGATGTTTTTCGCCTGAATCGATCCTTCATCTGTCTTTTTATACGTTTCGATGAATTCATCAGGTACATTGCTGAAATATCTACCATACTTCAAGTTAAAGAGCTGCCATTCATCAAAGAACGAATCGGACACGAGCTTTGTCACTTTTCCGTTCTCTTCTAATTTATAGTCTTTATCCAGAACACCATAAGCGAGCAAATCGTAGTTCTCTTGACTGCTAAACATCCAGTTAAAGAGTTGTAGATAACGATCTACATCTTTCTGACCACCGATGGAGATAGAGTATTTCGTGTTATCCCTTACGGAAGCCATGAGAGGCTGATCCCCGATCTGATAGTTTACTAGCTTTCCGTTCGGAACCTTGGAAACCAGGTTTGGAAGCTGTTCCATCGGATATGCAGAGGTTCCACGGTTCATTAAGGCTTTACCTGCATTCCAGTCAGCAAGACCAAGCTCTGGATTGGTAATCAATGATTCACTGATGTAGCCTTCTTTTTGCCACTTCGCCATCATTTTAGCTGTTTTCTCAAACAATTCAGATTCATAGAAGCTGTAGACCTTATCATCTTTCGCTAAAGAATCCACATACGTATACGTCCAAGCTGTCGAGTTGCCTTCCATAGGGGTAAACAATTGATCCGGCATCAATGCCGCCCTGAACATCTTCTTCACATGTGAAGCTTCCGGGATCATCGTGTAATCTGGGTGCTTTTCCTTCACAAGCTTGAATGCGCTTTCTACATCTTCCAGCGTTTTGAGTTCGTTGATACCCACTTCATCCAGTAAATCCTGGCGAACCGTTATGAGCTGAAAATCTCCAGCATACGGCTTGTTACCAACTGGCATAGCGTAGATTTTCCCTTCAAGTTTCCCCGAATCCCATGCGTCAGGTCGAGTAAGCTCTTTCAATTGAGGTGCATGTTTGTCGATGCTCTCTTGTGGAATTTCGGCAAGAAATCCTTTATTAACTTTTTCACCTAAGCCGCCAGTACCTGCATATGTAGCGAAATTCTCACCCGACGCGAACATGAGGTCAACCTGTTGGTTACTTCCCCATGGTAAGAATTTAAATGTCAGGTCAATGTTCAGTTCTTCCAAAATCTTATCATGCAGATCCTTCTCTAGAAATTCCGTTCTTCTTGGTGTTAGGTCACCAAAGTTCACCAATGTAAGCTTAACAACCTCTTGATTATTTTTGGTCTCACCAGAAGCCACTTTAGCTGCCTCATCAGTAGTGCCTTCGTTTCCTTTTCCAGAACACCCTGTAATTAAGAGCGCAGAACACAGTAAGACAGACATGAGCAAATTCCAATTTTTCTTTCTAAACATGTACTTTGACCTCCTTGAATTATGCATTCTCGTTATCTTCCGTCCTAGGTACGGAAATATATTATAAATCCGCCACCGCAGCGGGTTAACACTTCGGCCGTGAGGTAACTCGCTTAACAGCAGGCAGCGGAAACATAATTACATCATTCGTTTAAAACAATGCCGTTCTAACCCTTAACTGCCCCAATCGTAATACCCTTGACGAAGAATCGCTGGGCAAAAGGATACACCAAAATGATGGGTCCGATGGTGATACAAGTCAATGCCATTCTTGCCGTCATCGTCGGTATAATGACCTGACTCGATCCCTGTGCAAAGGCATCAGAGCCTCCTCCTCCACTTGTAAGGAAAGAGATATTCGACATCATGTTATAGAGCAGGAGCTGAACAGGGTACAAATCACGATCCGTAATCAGCATCAGTGACAGGAAGAAATCATTCCAATAACTCAGTGCATAGAACAATGTGATGGTTACAATCCCTACCTGAGCTAAGGGAATCATGATGGAGAAATAAATTCTGAAAGGCCCGGCACCATCGATCTTCGCCGATTCCGCGAGTTCCTGTGGTATCCCCCGAAAGAAGTTTCGCATCAGGAACATATTGAACACATTAATTGCGTATGGAATGAATAGCGCCCACAGATTGTTGTGAAGATGGTAATACTTCGTAGTCAATATGTACCAAGGGAGCAGTCCTCCGCTAAATACCATCGTAAACCAAGCGATAAATGATAACGCATTCGCATACTTAAATTCCTTCATGGAAGCGACATATGCATAGGATACCGTAACGGCTACTGAGAAAAGCGTACCCACAACAACCGTGAACAGCGTTATGCCGTAAGACTTAATAAGTAATGCACCTTTACTCTCGAACAAATATTCAAACGTATACGTTGTAATCCCTCGTGGGAATAAGGAGAAGCCGTTTAGCGCCACCTGCTGGTCATTAGATAAAGATGCTGATATGACCATGATGAACGGGATGAGACAGACCAGTGAGAATAACACAATAGCAACATAACTGATCCATAGAATCACTTTGTCTTTGCCCATGTTCATGACATTCATTAAAGCCCTTCCTTTCTCTGCTTAGAACAGTGCATATTCTTTGTCATATCGCTTCACAATCCAGTTGGAGAACATGACAAGCATGAAGCCGACAATCGATTGATAGAGCTGAACGGCTGAAGCGGATTCAAACTGTCCGTTTTGAAGAGCTGTCCGATACACGAATGTACTAATATTGTCCGTAGTCTCTAGCAGCATCGGGTTCAGATTCGTAAGACCAAGGATTTGGGTAATGTCACCCGCCAATATGCCGCCTACGGCTAGCAGAAACAAAATAATAATGGTCGGCATGAGGAGCGGGATGGTGATTTTGGTGATCTGTTGCCATTTGGATGCCCCATCTACGGTAGCTGCTTCATAGTAAGAAGGATCAAATCCTGTGATCGCAGCAAAATAAATGATGGAGTTAAAGCCTGCAGCCTTCCATACACTGAAGAATACCAAGAGCGGCCACCAGAGCCACGGATTTGAATACCATAACACCGGATCCATACCGAGAGAGGTCATCATCCCATTAATCAGACCTTTTTTCTCATCCAAAAAGGTAACTGCGATCGTTCCCACAACGACCCAAGAAATAAAGTGAGGGAAAAACATAATCGATTGGGTTACTTTTTTGAACCATTTGTTACGAACCTCATTCATCATAACGGCAAGTCCAACCGCCACTACGGTTGTCAGAATAATATTGAAGAAATTGACGACAATCGTATTCCGCGTTGCCCGAAGAGCGTTCTCCATATTTGAGAAAAAGAATTCAAAGTTCTTAAGTCCCACAAACTCGCTTCCGAATAAACCGCCTTGATACGTGTACCTTTCGAATACAATATACAAACCGGCCATTGGAAGATAAGAAAACAATAGTAGAGCAACTAGCCCAGGCAGGGACAATACATATAAGGGCCAGTGATCCCTAATCGACTTGACGAAGCCCCCTTTCCCACCTGGCGAGAGAACTTTCTTCGTACGCTTCATCTTCCATCTGCACCTCCTAACGTGATGAGGCAATCATAATGTAAGTGCTTTCTTGTTGTATATTTCAAAATCGTCTTCTGCTTTCTTTTTTCTCTAGACATATAAAAACGCCCGGCGGAACAGCTTATTCCGGGCGTTTTTTTCGTTTATTTAAATTTTCGATTTAAGTTTAGTTTTTACGTACTGAACGGATTTTTGAAGGTGAAACTCCATACTTCTTCTTGAATGAGGTTGTAAAATAGGAGTTGCTGCTGTATCCAACCTTTTTAGAAATATCCGTAATGCTCAGCTCCGGGTAATCCTGAATCAGTTCCTTTGCTTTTTCCATCCGCAGATGATTCACATACTCGGGAAACGTATATCCTATGGATTCATTAAATATTTTACTGAAATAGGACGAGCTGATGTTCAACGTTTCTGCCACTCTGTAAACCGAAAGAGAAGAATCACAGTAGTTCTGATTAATATAGTCCAGTGCTTCAGGAACGAAATCCTGCGCTTTTTTATTGGAGATCTCACGTAAGACCTCACTAGATTGATAGAATAGCTCCGCGAACCATTCCTTCAACTTCTCATACTCATAAATCTCAGACACTCGCTGATGAATATCGAAATCATTGACTTTAACTTGTCCACTATCTTCACCAATTAAATCCTGAGAAAGCCGAAGAATAGAACTAGCGAGTGTGGCAAAAAAACGGAGTGTACTGACATACTGATACTCCCGGCATATGGATGCGATACGATCTAACTCACTTAGGTACCGTTCATAATCTCCTTGTGCCACCGCACTTAACATCTCTTTAGCAACGTTATCCGGGATATCGGAAGATTGAAGATTCCTTATGTCATGAGCATCGGCAATCCATCGGTTCGTTTGAACGATTCGGTGCTTCGTTACTTCAAACGCCTCTTTATAAAGGTCTACAACGAAGCCTGGGTCATCTGAAATAGAACTAATCCCGATGGAGATATCTATACTTAGCATGTTAGAAGCTGAAATCTGAGCATGCTCCGCTGTTTTTGTAAGAAAAGCACCATCCAGCTCCTTACCCTCACAAGGCTCACTGACCACGCAAATGAACTGACCCTCAGAAACCGTAAATAAAGCGCACTTCACCTCGGAGGACAGACTTTCAATCAAAATAGCAGCTAAGGAGTCTAGACGAAAAGAAATCGTCTCAACATTACCTGTCTGACTAAAATCTTCAAACCCATCGATTCTCACGACTAGAACAGCATAAGGTGTATGATCCGAATGAATGGCTCCCGTCTTCATGAATATATTTTCGATTCGATCCTTCGTATGATCTGTTTTCGAGTTCAGCAATCGAACGAAGGCGTGCACGTCATTTTCTTTTTCCAGAGAATTCATTTTGTTAGTCATTTGGGCAAAAGTGTTCGATACGAGCTGCAGTTCGGCAACATTGTGATCTTGTTCCGTTTCTCCTGGATAGCTGCTACGAATCGTCTTAACAACAAGCCCCAATGGCTTGTACACCAAATAAGATATGAGGCCGGCTATGAATAACGCGATTAAGAGGATGAATAGACCGTACATAAGTATCACATTTCTTGTCTTCACCCACTCTGAAAGCGTATGCACAACTTCCATCTCTGAAATAATGAAATAGCGTCCATTGGATGACGAAAGGTAGGCATACGTTAATGGCCCCTCTTGATTCTCCACTGTAAAAGAGTCGTATTTATCTCGTGAATTCAATATTCTAGTAAAAAACGGTTCAGACGAAATATTTCGATTAGACTGAGACATATCATTATGTAAGATAATATTGCCTTGGCGGTCTGCGATATACATCTTCTGATGTTGATGGGTTCCTTCATCTGCAAAGATAGATTTCGCCATATTGCTCATATCGATATTGACAGCAGCAGCGCCACCAAGTCCCGAAGGTGTACCTTTATGAAAAAAGAAAGTCATCGTTTGGATGTCTTTCCCGCTGTATTTATCTTTCATATTCCAGATCACTGGACTATCAGAGGCCCTGTGATTCTTCACAATATCAAACAGATTCTGGTCACTGTCTGGTTCAGCAAACCTCTCAGATATATTCAAAATCGTGGTCGTATCATTCAGTACATATACCGAATTCATAATATCCCGGTTCACGAGCAGAATATTCTGGATGTGATTGACTGCATTCTGGGTCCCACTATCCCACGCCAATTGATCCATAAACATCAGTTTGCGAATATTCGGATTCTCGTATAACTCCACCGAATAGTTCTGAAATCTTTTGATGTGACTTGTAAAGACCGTATCCGTGTTCTGAAGGGACATTCGGGTTACCTTGTTGATTTCTACAAGCGATTTATCCTTCATCCAGTAAAACATAACCATGGATAGGATCGAGACAATCATAATCGAAAGAAGGGATAGCCCTATGAAAATATTGAACAAAAATGCATTTCTCTTGTAAGAGAGCTTAGGCAGAACGAACCGTTTCAAGTGATTCCACTCATTCCATGTTGTATTTTCTTAAGACTACATTTCATTCTTAGGCTAGAACTTTTAGCGTTATTTTGCAATAGGAAGAACTAAAGAAATTTTTCTTTCTACTAGTCCTAGCCTCATATCACAAAAAATACCCCTCTTATACTCAGGGGTATGGTTTAAACTAACTCCGGTTGATATTCCATGATTGTTCTGAAACTCCGATAGATCGTCAACACATCCTTGATAACAATGGTTTCGTACACAGTATGCGTATAAGACTGCGCTGTATGCTTAAGCTTGATCTTCAGACCCTCTAACTCTCCATTACCGGAATCTTTTATTTTATTAACTTCTTCTAAAATGTATTTCACCACGTCTGGTTGTAACTTCTTCCTGTGCACCCGCAAGAAGAGCTCATAAATTGCATGATTAACCATTCTCAGCTCCTCCAAAAAACGGTTCGCGTCTTTAAGTTCTCTCGTCTCATTATTCATAAGAATGCGATCCTCAATTAATGCCGAGATGGCAAATAGATGATGGATACTGTGAACTTTGGAGGGGTTCTCAAAATAATCATATAGTTCCTCTATAAGATACGTAGACATTTCTTTGTACATTCGAACCAAGTCCACCGTCCCTTTCTCGATACTATACGGAAGAATCAGGCGGTTAGCTAGCATTCCTATGCCTATACCAAGCACGACATACAAAATTCGCTCCAAGGTCACAGCGCCCATACCGCTAACTAATGCTGCAGTTCCTAGTGCAGGAACTGTTGCGGTAAGAATAATCGTACGATAAGCCACGGCAAAACTATTCAAATAACCGAACAACAATACAATTAACGTGTGACTAGTCGGGCTTTTGAACACACTGAATAGCACGAAGAAAAGAGCCGCACCGAGAATTGTTCCTTTCAATCGTTCAGAAAACCTGAATTTTGCAGTTTCCGAATAAGGCTGGGTTACGGAGAAGATGGTGAACATCATCCATTTTCCCTGTTCAAGCGTGAAATAGTCTGAAATAAAGGCAGCGATCGTTACCGCCATACTCACACGAACCGCATAGGTGAAGCGCACCGAATTTTTATTGAAATTTACGGTATGGTTATACGTTTTTTTAAATTGTTTCGGAATGTTCTCCAGTTTTTCAACTTTCCGCAGTTCTATTTTGCTCGTAGTATGTAATTCTTCGATCAGCTCATAGATCAACTCACATGTGTTCATCCATTCTGTAACGTAAAGGTGGTCCATGGCCTCTAACTCAAGATCACGTAAGCCCTGAAGCCTACCTTCGTTCATTGATTCTTGAAGAAGGGATTGGTTTAACATATTCAATTCATGAATCAAAGCCCCCATAAAATGATCCTTATGGCGAACATCTTGAGAATCATTCAGAAGCAGGTACAATTTTTCGAAGCAAGCTGACGTTTTGAGATATATTCTGCTTTCATTGGATACGTAGTAACCATCAATGGTCTGATGATAAACCATTCTCCTTATTTCTTTTATAGCATTTTCAATTGTAGGATTATATTGATGATGATCTTGCTCTGACTGAATGGCTTTAAGCTTTTGAATCAACTGTTCATTGATCGTAATAAGAAGTTTATGCCCTATTTTCTCCATCTTATTATGATTAAAAATGAATTGAGCAACCATTACAATGACGGCTCCAAGTGCCAAAGCCATCAGACGAAGCGGCAATGCTTCGAAGGTAACGGGGGTGGTCAGGATAAAAAGATATTGTAATCCAAAAGCGATCGTTAGTGGCTTCTTTAGATTAAAAGAAAAGAAATAACCAACGATAAACATTGATATTAGATTTAATGGAATACCAATCCACATATGAACAGCCGATATGTAGCCAAATATCCCTTGCAGCAGATTAACCGTGAGCAAGAATAATAGGTTTTTCCAAGGATTCTTGGTTAAGTCTCGTTCAAGATACATAAGAGTCGCGATCACAATCGTTACACCGATTAGCGTATTATCCTTGCCAAATAGACTATTGAACGCAAATATGAACAAGAGGATGTAGATGAATATTTTTGTCTTCGCATAGATGAGTTGTTTCATAAAAAACCTGCCTTCTTTTCCTAAATTAATCATATATTTCTCTAGGCCGATCAGGTTTATTCAGTCTTCACTTATGTCCAGAATTATTGCTGTAATTCACTACATTGAAATCAAATAAGCAGACGTCGGCAGGATGCCGAAATCTGCTTAATCGAGCTCAGTACTCTTTATTTAACACGATGTAGCACATCGGCTAACTCCCGCAGCCGCGGTCCGTCTATCAAACCAAGTCCTTGCCGGCCTTCCCGAATTGATGAACCAAAGTGAACCTCTTCTACACCTGTTCCTTCTATGAAAGGAATAATTCCTTCCGGTGTTAAACCGTAACCCGCTAGAATTCGAGGGCCTCCTTGTTTGGAGCGTTCCACAAGTCGATGGATTTCAAGAACCGACTGAGGCGCAGGAGCAGTTCCACCCGAAGTCAGAATACGGGAAATTTGCGGATAACGGGCCAGCACTTCGTAAGCTGCCATTTGATCTGAAATTTCATCAAAGGCACGATGGTATGTAACATCAAGTCTACCGACTGCAGCAAGTAGTTGCTTTAAGACTTCTTCGTCCACATGACCATCAGGTGTAAGGGGCCCTAGAACAACTCCTGCTGCATTCGTATCTTGAATCCGGGTTATATCTTCTAGCATGGTGTCTAAATCTGCTTGATCCGTAACAAACGTACGACTATGAGGGCGGATCATCACATTCACTGGAATTTTCACACTTTGAGTAACACGTTCGATGAGTCCTATACTAGGAGTCAAACCGCCTTCCGTTATGGCTGTAATCAATTCAATGCGATCTGCTCCGCATTCTTCTGCGACCACAGCATCTTGAAGAGTCGTTGCGATAACTTCCAATAACATGCTCGTTCCTCCTTTTCATTTCCTTACAATATTAGGTTATAAATCGTTCCTCGATGTAACATAGTCCGCTAAAAGACGAGCACCATATCCAGTAGCACCCGATGCGGAGAATCCAGCATCACCTTTATATTGAACTGTTCCTGCCATGTCAATATGCACCCATTTCATAGGCTCTGTAACAAATTTGCGAATAAAGAGTGCTGCCGTAATTGCACCAGCGAGTGATGAGGATCCGATATTACTAAGATCTGCATAATCACTATGAAGCTCAGACTCATACTCATCCATTAGTGGCATTGGCCACAGCCGTTCCCCGTTACGTTCGCCAATGGATACAAGACGTTCTGTCATATCTTCATCGCCCCAAATGCCTGCAATACCTAACCCAAGGGCTTGACCTACATTGCCAGTTAGGGTGGCAATCTCTACGGCTTCTTCTGCTCCAAGCGCCGCCGCGTGAAGAAGACTATCCGCAAGCACCAGCCTACCTTCCGCATCCGTATTCGCAGCTTGAACCGTCAATCCATTAGGGAAAGAAACAATCGAAGATGGCAGGATGGCATGAGCATCAGGTACATTCTCCGCAACAGCAATGAGTCCGACAACATTGACCTTCGCACGCTGGGATACAAGAATGTCCATGGCACCGGCTACCGCGGCTGCTCCTCCCATATCCATACGTGCATCACTAATATCTTTACCGCTTTTGACGTTCATACCGCCCATATCAAATGTAATTCCCTTGCCCACAAGACTGATAAGCGGAAGAGATGCGTCCCCTTCATAACGGAGCTCAATCATCGCCGGTGGATGAACACTACCCGCACCCACTTTAAGAAGACCGTTCATTTGACGTTCCTCTAACTGCACACCAGTGTAAATTGTAACCTTTACTGGCGTATCTTTAAAATGCTCAACCATCCACTCTACCATTCTGCCAGGATGTAAATAATCTGGTGTTTCATTCACCATATCTCTAGTAAGCATGGTTCCTGTAGCACGAATTTCTGCGGTTCTGATCACCTGCTGGATTTCTAAATCTGTGATCTCTGGCCAATCTTCTGGACGGATCCGGAGCGTTACTTCCTTAGGGGGCTGCGATGCAGTCCGATATTTATGAAATCCGTATAGACCGAGCAGCCATCCCTCGATCCAGGCTTGAAGCCATTCACTGTCTTTTACGTCACTGTTCGACTTGTTAGATGCTTCCTCTCGAATGAGGCAAGCATCGCTCAAACCTTCCTTCTGAATGTTTCGTGCAGACAAACCACCCGCACGCCTTACGGCTTCAAGACTAGCCTTTCCTCGGTCCCCTAAACCGACCACAAAAACATCTTTATCCTCATCGCTTCGGCTTCGAAACCAAACCGATTGTCCTGCTTTCCGATATGCCTCACGGATAGGATATATAAACGCTTGATCCTGATATAAAGGATATATATGAACTGCCGCATGGTCACTAGATGTCCATGTTATTTGCATGTATGTATCTCCCTTCTAAGCTCGCACAATTGTTTTGATCGAAAAAATAGGATTCTGCTTAACTTTGCAGTGAGAATACAGCCTTACGTTCACCCACAACTAAGCCGTTATCATTGATAATTTGGTTCGGGACAAGTTCATACAGGCTATCGATTGTATCCTGGTTGCTGTAACCAAGTGATTCTAGAATGGATGCGATAATACTTGGCCACACCTGTTCAGATCCGTCAGATACTTTTAGTGAAATACCAATGCGTTCTTTACGAAGCCCAATGCCATAAACACCTTTCGCTCCGCCCTTGGCTGTCAGATTAGAGTCTTTTAATAAGGTAGAGCATACAAATTGGGTATCAGCAATCATATTCGGATTTTCATTCATCAACTTGGCGATCCGTTCAGCTGCATATCGTGTTTCTTCATCCTGAATCAGATCAGGGCAGGCTAGTTTTAAATAGGATAGAGCAATAGACTTGAGTGGCACAGCAAAAATGGGAAGACCACACCCATCGATGCCCATACCAATAGACTCTTTAGGTACGTCAGCGAAGTATGCAATCGCATCCACAATTTCTTGCTGTACTGGATGTTCAGGAAGATAGTATGTTGACGGGTCCCATCCCATATGTTTACTAAGAGCTATCAGCCCAGCATGTTTACCTGAGCAATTATGAAAAATACGTCGTTTCTCTTCGTTGTCACGCAGTCGCTGCGCTTTAGCATTCTCGTTCAGCGGATAATTCGGACAACAGTGAAGCTCTTCTTCACGGATGTTAGTCTTGCGAAGTATCGATTCCAAGGCATCAATATGAAATGCTTCGCCTCGATGTGAGGCTGAGAACAAGGCTGCTTCTTCCCCCGACAAGCCATAAAGCTCATCAATCTTACGTTTCATCACCGGTATGGCTTGAAAAGGCTTCGCCGCAGACCGGAGAAAGGTTACATGCTCCGGATCTCCGGCATGATATAATACGTTCCCCTTCTCATCCACCACACTAACCGCTCCGTAGTGCACGTTCTCAAGCAATCCACCTCGATATTCCTCAACCAATGTCGTAAATCCTCTCATCGTCATCCCGCCCTCATCATCCATTTATGTTAAGCTAATCTAATGAAAAAAATCGAGTCTGCGCCAACAATCCAGAACCGATCATGACACCTTCTTCACCAAGCACAGTGCATTGAAGACCATAAGTATTACGCAGCGGCTCCCATACAAAGCGTGTGTTGCATAATTGCTCGATGTCTGGCTGAATCTCAGGAAATTTCTCCAGCCATTCTCCACTCAAAATAACCATGTCGGGATTATACATGCAGAGTACATTGTTGATCGTGATAGCCATATAGATGAGTGCTCTATCGATCAACTGCACTGCCCACATTTCTCCAGACTTTCTGGCTTCAAAAAGCTCCTCGATCGTATCCATTGGTCGAATCTTATTGGCCTCATTTAATAATGCGCTTGTGATGATGTAAGTCTGTAAACATCCCGTCTTACTGCATTCACACAGTGCACCATTCGGGTCTATCGTTGTATGCCCAATCTCGCCAGCACTGTTCGATTCACCTCGGTAAATCTCTCCTTCGATGATCAAGGCTGAACCAACCCCTGTACCAAATCCAAGTAATACGGTGCGTTTAGAGCCAGCAGCAGCTCCCTTCACATGTTCCGCAAGAGCCTTTAATTTAAGTTCGTTATCCACCGCTACTTCATATCCTGTTAGGGCCTTTAACTGTTGAACAATATTCACTTTCCTCCATCCTAGCTGAACAGAGAATACTACTTCACCACTCTCGTCATCTACAATGCCAGGAAGCCCAATACCAATGCCTGCAATACGAGCGGAATTCACACCTTCAGAATCGATCATTTCTTGTAATACTCTGGCAATGTTGTTCAGTGTCTCCTCAGCACTTTCTTCAAGGAGCCGTTCATCAACTCTGCTATATAGTAAGACACCATTAACATCGACAATGCCGATGCGGTACTGATGCTTATCAAGCTCTATACCAACAGACAGAACCGACGTATCCACGAGCTTAAGCATCGCTGCTTTACGCCCTAAACCGTTAGATACCAACTCAAACTCAGTAACATAACCTTGTTCACTCAGCTCACCAACAATTCGACTAACCGTCGTTGGGCTCATTCCCGTTATTTTGGCAATGAGTGCCCTTGATATGGGGCTACGGACTTTGATCATCTCGTAAACCGTTTTCTTATTTTGCAGCCTCATAAAATCTTGGTCATGCTTTTTCATTGAAACGCCCCTATTAATTTCTCCATTGGATTAATTGATTGCATAATTCAAATAAAACAAGTTAATCCAAGTGTATTTTGCATTCAATATAGAATTTTCGATTGACATCAAATATAACTTACTCCAGTCACGATAATAATAATCCTGCATTTATGGATCGTCAACATGATAATGACTATTTTCCCATCCTTTTCTCTACAATGAAAATGTATCAATGCAAAAAAAGGCGTGATACCCCCGACTACAGGGTTTATCACACCTTTTTTACAACGATTAGCGATTATCTACTTTCAGGAATCTCCACGATAGGATTCACATCTGCTTCATAATCCACACCATCGGTTTCAAAACCAAACAACTGGAAGAATTCACGACGATATCCCTCTAGATCCGTTAAGTCATAAATGTTCTCACTCGTCACTTGTTTCCAAAGCTTCTCGACTTCTTCCTGTACATCTGGACGAAGCTCCCAATCATCGATACGAATACGGCCTTTCTCATCGACTGGTGTATTCTGACCACTATACAGACGATCCGCGAACAAACGGTATGTCTGCTCAATACAACCTTCATGAAGTCCTTTCTCTTTCATGACTTTATAAAGGGCAGAAACGTATAGCGGAACAACAGGAATCGCTGAGCTGGATTGTGTAACGAGCGCTTTACTTACAGATACATATGCACTTCCTCCACCTGCTGAAAGCTCCTGGTTTAGTCTTAGTGCCGTTGCCTCTAGATGATCTTTAGCTTGGCCAATGGATCCATCACGATATATGGCTTGAGTGATCTCAGAGCCAATGTAGGAATAGGCAATGGTAATTGCGTTATCAGCCAGGACTCCGCCATCACGCAGCTGCTGAATCCACATTTCCCAATCCTCGCCGCCCATGACCTCTACCGTATCACGCACTTCCTGATCATTCGCAGGTTCAATTGTCACTTCAGTAACTTCACCTGTATGAAAATTAACGGTTTTGTTCGTATATGCCTCTCCAATCGGTTTAAGAACGGAATTCACCGCTTCGCCGGTCTTCGGATTCGTACGACGAGCAGATGCCACACTATATACAACAAGATCTACTTGCCCCAGTTCCTGACGAATCAGGTCTACTGTTCTTTGCTTCGTCTCATCAGAGAAAGCATCACCCGTTACACTGAATGATTTCAGATTAGCTTCTCTAGCAGCCTTCTCGAATGCAGCAGAGTTGTACCAACCAGCAGAAGCTGTTCGTTTCTCGGTTGCCTGACTCGGACGATATACGCCAATCGTATTCGCATTAGCTCCGAACGCAGCAGCGATGCGGGCAGAGAGACCATACCCTGTGGAAGCACCAATAACTAGCACATTCGAAGGACCTTTAATGGCTGGCTTAGATTTAATATATTCTACCTGCTGCTGCACCTGGCGTGCGCACCCATCGGGATGAGCTGTAGTACAAATAAAACCACGTGTTCTAGGTTTAATAATCATTGTTTAATAATTCCTCTCTAAATCAAATGATATTCTGATTCCATAGTACCCTGACATACCTATTCTAACAATTTTTTTCGAAAACGAAAAACGTTTCAAATTAAAAATAATGATGAGCTTCAACGCCTTTTGTTTCCTTCTATAAAATTCTTCTCCACCAATTGTTCATTAAATTTTTCGATGTATGCATTATCCTTCATTTTCGTCTGCACAACCTCATGCCACTGTTTCTCATTCTGCAGTGGACGAAGACTATCCTCTCCACCATACCATTCTTCCACTGCCTTTCTATGAATCGTAAAGGTTATGTCCTCGAAGGTCAAACGTAGAACTTGTAAGTTATCAATCATAGCAAAGTTTGCAATTGTGTTATAAACGAGCATTTCCTTCAATTTCGCTGCATCCACATAGACAGAAGAATTCGGAAATTTAAGTTCAGCAGTTAACTCATCTGGATACAACTGATATGTTCGATTCAATTCATTAAACGGAAGAGAATTGTTAAGATTCATCAGATTTCCGGCATCACCCATATACTTGCTCTTAAATTGTAATGTTCGAGAGATATCATGAGTATATGGATTTTGCTGCTCGGCAGCATATCTTGCTTCTTGTTCCCTTACCTTTGGCTTTGCATAACCTTCCACTGCAACGATACCGCTGATGCCAATGATGAGCAGGATAAGAATCCATATATTTTTTTTATTCATGCTCAGTCACCTCATGTTTCTTAATCAGTCTGTCTGCTTTATAAACCGCTATTGGGATAATCACCGTAACTAGCGGAATCGCGAGCTCCAGCACAATGACATAGAGAGCATACGGTCCATTAATCTCAATCGTTCTGCCAAACCACAAATCGCTTCCGAAACGAGTCAGGAGTGTAAAGGCTGTAATGACGGAGGCATAGATCCCCCAAACAATCCATGTGATCCCACTTAACTTCTTCGCTTTCACCACATTCATTGTACCTGTGCGATTACTATCCTCTTTCACAATACGTGAAATAAGGAAAAAGATGATCCCTACAGCGACTACAAGTAAAATGAGTACGTTATTCGCAAGCATGCCTACAGGCATAAGTCGCAATGGAATCGTGAAGATCCAGGCCAGTAATGTATATAATAATGTGCTCTGCGCAACATCATAACGATAGCGGTTCATATATATAGTTAAATGATCATCAATCAGATTGTCTATCGCTTCAATATCCTCAATAGCTATACATACCGCCTGCTGATATTCCATTCCGTTCTGCATATAATCGGTAACTTTAGCTTCCAGATTGCTAAGCACTTCATTCCGGAGATCGATCACGGCTTTAGTCTTCCGGTGATTA
The DNA here is from genome assembly GCF_058781425.1 of Paenibacillus sp. FW507-14B1B. Lineage (NCBI taxonomy): Bacteria > Bacillati > Bacillota > Bacilli > Caryophanales > Paenibacillaceae > Paenibacillus > Paenibacillus sp. FW507-14B1B. The sequence goes on from NZ_JBYSWS010000002.1 coordinate 1,038,106, forward strand.
GCAAACAATCGGTCTACAAATAATTCAAGATCATTTTTGCTTCTCATCATGTACTCCCCTTTCAAAGCCAATCAATACGTCGATGATTTCCCGTGCCGCCTTCCACTCTTCCCTATTCTGAAAAAAACGATCTTTCCCTTCAGATGTTAACGTGTAATATTTCCTTCGTCCCCCTTGGGTCTCTTCGCCCCAATATGATGTAATAAGTCCCTGTTTCTCCAATCTTCTCAGACTTGAATACAAGGTAGGCTCCTTCAACTCGAAGCGATTTCCACTACGAATCGAAATTTCCTTTATAATCTGGTAACCGTAATTGTCTGCATCCTTAAGCACCCGCAAGATAAACGTATCAATGTTACCCCGAACAAGATCGCTATTATGTAATGAATCCATTGTTATTAAATTCCCTCCCTCAAAATAGGGTGAGTACAATCTAACACATATAACTATGTGTGTCAAAGTAATGTTAATGACATATATATTTTGTTCAAATGATCCTTTATACTATTTATTAGGACAAATTCCATTTGACTACTAACTACTATTTATCCGTTATTTTTTTATATTTACCATTTTGCATTTCTGGAGGAAATCGCTTGCTTCGGAGAATTTTTAGAACACTTAAATATTACATCCTGACGTTACTTCGTATGCAGAACAGCGACCACCGGATTGCGCTAGGATTCTCATCAGGATTCTTTCCATGCTGGTACCCTACTTTTGGCGTTGATATTATTATTGCCATCGCACTCAGCCGAGTTGTCAGTGGGAATATGGTCGCAGCCATATTAGCAGCATCTATGGGTTCCTTTCTCTGGCCGTTGCTATTCTTTATCAACTATAAGGTTGGTTACATGATCAGTCATATTTTCTCTACACCACCCCCAATCGAGCTTAAAGATGTTATAACAGCTCCCGTTCCAGATCGGGATTATTCTGTTCTTGCCAGCTACTTCAGCAAGCTAGGGGATATGGGCGTAAACTTCTTGATTGGATCTGCTGTTAACAGTATTATTTTTTCCTTTATACTTTATTTTGTTGTTCGTTATTTACTGTCTCAGTATCGAAAGCCACTTCTCACCAAATTAAAAAAAGCCAGAAAAAAGCGTATTTAATAGGTAGACGCTCTAACTCGCTTCCATATAAGAGGCAAGCTGCATCCATAAGCAGTTTGCCTCTTCTTTATCGTCTCCGTAATAGGTAATCTTTCACTTTCTCAGCCATTCTTGGGTATAACTTAGGTGTTGTCGGCAAAATATAAGCTTTAACCTAATTCTTCTACCTAAGGAGGGAGATCCCATGGACAACACTCAGGATTTACTGGAGGGTATTCGTCATAAACTCACAAACTGCGATGATGTAACCTACATGCCAATCCATGTCCAAGGACACGAATGTACCCTCATCTATATCCAATCCATTATTGATCTTCAGGTCTTGCAGAAACAGATTGCAACTCCGCTATTATCCTTAAGCATTTCAAATTCAAAAGAACTTAAAGCGTCTTTTGATGAAGGGGTTCTCTTTCCGATCCCTTACACACAATTAGCAGACCCTGGGCAGATCGCAACCTCCCTTGTACAGGGAAGTGCGATTGCTTATATTACTGGTTTCTCCACCGCACTCGTGTTTAATATCCCCATGTATCAGAAGCGATCTGTAGAGGAATCCCAGAACGAACAGGTTGTGATCGGTCCAAGAGAAGCATTTATTGAGGACATTGAAATTAATCTATCCCTTGTCAGACATAAGATTAGACATCCGGATCTGAAAATGATTCACTACACCTTTGGATCTTACACAAAGACCTCTGCATATGTCGTATATATCGATGGCTTGTGCAAGCAAGAGATACTGGACGAATTAGATCAACAATTTAAGAATATTAACATTGATGGTGTCCTTGGCATTAGTTATCTGGCTGAACAGATGAAAGCCACACGACGAACACCTTTCCCACAATTTCAATATACAGAGCGACCAGATACGGTTGCAGCTTCCCTCTTAGAAGGGCGTATTGGGATTATGCTTGACGGAACTCCCTCGGCTTTACTCGTTCCTGTATCCATCTTCTCACTGCTGCAATCCTCAGAGGATTACTATCAAAGCTTCTACTCCGCTAGTTGGATTCGGATTGTCCGATTTGTGTTCTCTTTAGTCTCTTTAATGCTTCCTTCGCTCTACGTCGCTATCACTACCTTTCAGCAAGAAATTATTCCGACAGATCTGCTGATTACGATTTCGTCAGCTCGTGAGAATATTCCCTTCTCCGCATTAACCGAAGCGCTTGTCATGGAGCTTACCTTCGAAGCGCTTCGGGAAGCAGGAACAAGAATTCCTAAACCTGTGGGTCAGACCATCTCCATTATTGGTGCGATCGTGATCGGGCAAGCTGCCGTGGAAGCAGGTATTGTATCAACCCCAATGGTTATCGTTGTTTCTATAACCGGGATTGCAGCTTACATTGTTCCCCATTATGAACTGGGCCTCACGTTCCGACTGTTAAGATTCCCCCTTCTCATTATCGGGGGGACAACGGGCCTGCTTGGTGTACTCGCAGCGACTTTTCTCATATATGGCCATCTGACCTCCCTGCATACGTTCGGTACACCGTATATGCAGCCACTCGCACCACTCGTGTTATCCGACTGGAAGGATATGCTGGTCCGTGCTCCATCAAACTTAATGAAAAAGCGCCCAAGCAGCTACGCTTCTAAAAACAAAAGGAGACAATCCCATAAATGAACGTTCTAAAGCTCTGCAAAATGATCCTCCCCTTACTGCTGCTAACAGGGTGCTGGTCCAGGGTGGAGATCAATGAACAATTGTTTGTTTTCGCATTATATGTTGATCAAGGCGACCAACCGGATACTGTCGAAATTACGATCAGTTCTCCCTTACCTAACAGGTCCATATCCGGAAAAGGCGGGGGTGGTGGTCAGGGGAAACCATATGCCATGATAAATAAGACGGGATCTTCCATTCCAGATACAATAAATGCGATCCAGCGAGATACCACAAGACAACTGGATTTCAGTCATACAAGCGCCATTGTCGTCGGCAGAGAGTATGCAGAGACTGGTATCCGGGACATCCTAGACTGGATTATGCGAGAGCCATCCCTAAACCTAAGCACATTCATCCTAGCCGCTGCTGGAAAGGCAAAAGAGATCACAAAACTAGCTCCAGTTTACGAGCAAATGCCTTCTTTTGTGTTGATGCGATTTGAGATCCTAAGCAATATTCTGTCAACAACAGCTAAAGATTGTTTAATTGGGGAACTCGGAGGCCAAGGATTTGCACTCACTTATCTGAATAGTCATCTGAAACCAATGATTAGTGAACAAGAACAATTAGAGCACTGGGTTGGTATCGAAGGAGCAGCACTTTTTCGAGGAGACCAGATGAAGGGAGCCATCCAACAAGTAGAATCAAAAGCACTAGCTTGGGCGATGTCTCAGATTCGTAAGCCCATATATACAGTGACTTGGGATGAGGGAAGAAGCAAAGCTAGTGTTATTTTTATCAATCCAAAAGCAACTAAAGAAGCTTATATGACAAGTTCAGGCCCTCTTTTCAAAGTGAAACTATCCGGCATGGGCGATATGATTCTACTCAAAGATGCCAAGAAGCGTAGTCCACTGGAAGTCAATCGAATTATCATCAACGAATTAGAAGAGCTTATTCGTAACGATTTAAACAATGCCCTCCAAACAACGCAAAAATTGGGAACTGATGTTATGCAGTTCGGGAATATACTCGAAGCTAAATATCCGAACGCATGGGACAAATTACGACCAAACTGGGGAGAGCACTACCGGGATATTGCGGAATTCGACGTGAAGGTTAACGTAATGGTCCGCACATCAGAGTCTTCCGCATTATAAGTTTAAAGAACACAGCTTTAAGGAGGCATACGACATGCTGGCTCTGTTATTTGTATGTATCGCTATGTTCGATTGGTTTCTTATTAAATCCAAATCAAAAGTAGAGAAATGGGGAGGGCTCCTCCTCATCCTCCTGATCGCCACGTGGAATGTGAGCGCCAACTTTATTTTGTGGTGGGCAGATCCATTTGTCATCATTAATATGGCCCTAGGCTGGATCCAATAAAGCCTATCTCGATGGAAGGATGAAGGACATCATGATCAAAACACCTTGGCAAACATTTCGCTTTGCCTTCATTTATCTTAATTCTCAGCCATCAGCGTATCTCATCCCCATCTTACTTGGAAGTTCAATGTATCTGGGATGGGCAGCTATACTTTTAGGCAGTCTCTTAAGTATGTTCATCCTTTGGTGCACCATTCGTTTAGGGATGTGGGATCGTGAGAGAGCCTGGGTCGATTTCGGAGAGCAGATAGTCGGCAAGTGGATTCACTCCCTTGTGCTTCTACTTCTATCATTTTGGGCTGTTACCTATGCCTCTATCGATATTCAAAGCTTCACCTTGTTCTACGGCTCCAACTACATGAGAGAAACGCCACAATGGTTTATTCAAACCATACTTGGAATTGTGATCATTTTTACAGCTCGATGGGGATTCAAGACATTAGTCTATCTTTCAGATGGCTTATTTTTCTTCACTGTTGCAGCACTGGTGCTAACCATCAGTTCATTTGCTAAAGATGCTGATTTACATATGGTTCCAGGATTCTTCACACACCACAATTATGGAACATTAGCTAAAGACACCGTTATTGTCTTGTCTTATTTAGGTGAGTGGATTGTTTTTCTATTCATCGCTCCATATATTCAGATCGGATGGAGAACGATGAGAAATCTATTTTGCGCTGGTTTACTTGTTACGATTGCAATCACTTTGCAATGGACGCTAACCTTCTTAAATTTCGGCCCCCACCTCGGGAAGCTGATGCAGTTTCCCTTAATTGAACTGCTTAGAAGCTCCGTTACTGGTGTGCTAGGAAATATAGATCCGCTTATTATCGGTCTATGGTCCAGTTCGATGTTTATTCACAGCGCTTTTCTGATCCACATTGCTGCTCGCTGCTTTGGAAAACTGCTACGCACACAAAGAATGCAATTAACTCTTGTTACATTAATGGGGGGCTCTGCTACTGTATCTGCCTATCAATTCTCAAGAGACCCAACCTCCTATCAGCAGAATGTAGGGCTTCTATCCACTGCTGTATTTTGGGTCATTGTCGAGTGTATTCCGGTCATGTACTGGATCGTCACGCTGTTCCGTTCCAAAGAGAAACAACAAAGAGATCGCCGTTCTTAATACTATTTCTGTACATAAGGGATGTATTCATCAAAAGGGGTGAATTTCAACTTGTCAGCTACATACCGCCCCTCTTCAAAGGCATAAGTGATCTCTAAGTCACCAAGATACATACTGAAATAAAAAGCACCACCCAATCGAGCAATCAGCTTGTTATTCTCAACTCTATGATAAACAACGCCTCCAAAGCCGATTTCGGATTGATCTACAAAGCCCATCTCCGGGATACGGAGGATGACATCATCCCCCTTATCATGAAGAAGGATGGAAGCCTGGAGAAGATCTCCATCTTTCTTCAGCTCTGTAGATACCCAGTTCTTAATCGTCTCTTCTTGGGCTTCAATAGGTATTTCTTTAAAATCGCTCATGCTGATCATATGCACATCTTGTGCATGAATGCCAGTTCCAGAACCTTGATTCAGTAACACGACAACTTCTGACTTGCCATCCTCATTCAAGTCGCTCACAATCAGTTCAGGTACTTCTTTCCAGCCAAGGGGGGTTTCCCAATCAAAATGATGACGCTTACCAGCAATTTCGAGCACCAACCCTTTATATACGTCACCTTCTATGTTCTCGCCAAAGATCTTAACATCCGGATGAGTATCTGACACTGCTATAGGACTTCTTCCCTTAGAATTTATCGTAAGAAAGCGATATTTCTCGTTAAACTGGATACTTACTCCTGTCATTTGCTGTAACAATGATGCAGGAATCATGACACGGCCATTATCAATGTACGCAGCTGTGTCTAGTGTAATGGTCTTTTCACCCACTTTAACTGTTCTGCTTCCACGAACAATTTTGTAGGATTGTCCATCGACTGTGACTGTAACCGTTTTGGTCCCTTGATTCCAATGCAGCCTCACGTCCGACCAAGATTTCGTCATATAGATAGGTACGAATGGAGACTCATTCTTCATAACAGCGTTTGTATCCAAATCTAAGAGTCGTTTGTCTAATTGAACGGATAACACTTCAGATGAGGCTGCCGATGAATGGTTAGGTATGTAAATAGCCGTTGATATTAAGACTGCGGCTATGAAAGAGCTTAGTATTTTTTTCATATATATATATTCCCTTCATAAATAGACCTAGTTATTTACTCTATCATAGCTGATCTACTAGGAAAAAGGGATAAGAAATGGTCATTTTTTCAAATTAAAAATGATTATCGCTGTTCTCTATTTTAGAAACGGTTGAATCTCTGGTGATCAATTTAGTTCCCAATTTAATCGATACCGGATCACTAGAAGGATGGTCCACTCGATTCATTAGCAATCGAACGGCTGAACTACCAAAGTCATTCATCGTCTGCATAACAGTCGTCATACGAATAGGAGCATACTCAAGCACCTTGTGGTTGGAGAAACCGGCAATCGATAATCTTTCAGGCACTTTATATCCCAGCTCGAGTGCCATTTTCATCGTTAACATCGCTAAGAAATCATCTGAGCAAAACACGGCTGTCAGCTTACCATTCGCAGTTAGAAAGGACTGAATGGCTTGCTGTTTGACTGATACGCCCTTTTCACCACTCTCATGTTTCTCCAAAAACAGAAGTCGATCGGTTTGAATATCCATTTTCCAATCTAGTAGTGCATCAATGTACCCTTGGTACCGTTCCTCTCTACTCTTCGCCATATTCATTTCACTCGTCATAAACCCAATCTCTCTATGCCCCGTTCGAAGTAATTGTGCAGTCATCTCATAAGCTCCGCTATAATGATCATGGCTTAAGCTGTCGAACCCAACCTCATTAAATTGACGGTCAAGTATAACAACGGGGTATTTCAATAGTTTTAATCGAAGAAGGTGATCTCCACAAATTTTTCGATCGACTGGAAACAACAGAATACCCACAATATCACTCTGGTGCGAAAGACTACGAACCGCTTCGGCTTCAGCAGCTACATCTCCAGTAACCTTAATAACGATTTCATACCCTTGTTCTTTAGCAGCTTGTTCAACAGAGGTAATGATGCTGCCAACATAATCGTCAATGACAGGCACAATCAATGCAATGTAATGCCCTGCACGGCGAGGTTGTTTTGCTTCGTACGAATGGTTCATACCTGCTGATTGCTTTAATTCATCCAAATCCACGTCTGCCAGGAATGTACCTCTCCTAGGAAGACGATACACAATTCCCTCATCTTGAAGTGCCTGAAGCGCAAGCTTACCTGTCATACGGCTCACGCCAAATCGATTCGCAAGTTCTCCTTCAGATGGTAGAGGGTCATGTGGCTTTAAGCCACGCTCCAAAATGATGCCAAGCACCTGGCCCTTCAGTTGTTCAAATAACTTCCCCGATATATTATTCATCTGGTATTCATGCCTGCCTTCCTCTCCATATCAGCGATATCTATTTTATCACATGCAAAAGAAACCTGTCCCCAGATCAAGGATACAAGCTTCTTTATTTAAAGATCACTTAAATCTGACTAATGTATGCTGAATATGACGATATCATTAATTTTTTTTGAATATATTGTGAAAGCGCTTCCCATAATCAGTTCTTTTTTTGTAAGCAATTGGCATATTATATATTACAATAGACCAGCTGGTAGGGGGCGGTAGAACAGGAGGTGAAATCCATGGGCGTGAATGAAGCGTTAACGTTAATGATTTCGTTCGCCACCTTGGTCGTGTCGATGCTTGCTTTTCACAATAAGAAATAGAGCCTTCCCTTTAAGAATGTATCTATTTCTTATCCGTTAATTGAAGCATGTTAACTATAACCGCCCCGCACACATCTGGCTGTTGTTCAGGGAGTCGGCTGCCACCGGCTCCTTTAGCTATGAATCGGTACACAAAAATATCCTATTCTCCGAAAAAAGCAAATATAACTGTCCCTTATTTCTTTTTTTGTTGAAGCAGAGGTTTAATCTCTGCTAACAGTTGATTTAACCGATTAGCCGTATTCGTATAAAGCTCCTTCGTCTCTTTCGTAGGAGCTGAAATGCCGAACATCTCCAAGTCCGCTTCACACTTTTTAAGATTAGCGAACAGCGCAGCCTTCTGCCGTACTTGGGGCAAACTGATCTGATCGTCATACAAGTCCAGTGCTAGTTGACCACTTGTATCAACTTGTGCAAGATACACTTCTTCCTGTTTGACATTATTCTTATTTAGCTCTCGTTTCAACCATGCCGCACTTTTACCAGATAAACGTAGAGGTTCTTCCATTACCTCTCCGTCCATAATGACCAAGTGAGGCTCTTTAATGCTTCCAGGTTGTAATCCAAGGTGTTTAGGTGTTAGTGGTTGTTTCTCACTTACAAGCATTACGTTAACTTCACCACTGGATTCCATAATTGCAAACTCGACATCAGCTATATCAAAAACACTTTTCTTGCGCAATTGCTCCATGAGCTCGTCCGACGTCAGGCGCTCTTTTTTTAAGTTTCCTTCTAATACTTTTCCTTCTTTTATCACCGTTGTTGCTTTAAAATCGATAAAATCCCTTAGCCTCTTACTTTTAATTTGCAAAACCTCAATAAGTAGTGAGAAAGCTACCCAAACCGCTAGGGCTATCAATCCTAAATACCAATTAGCCTCTAAATCAAGCGATAAGGACGCAGCAATACTACCAATCGTAATACCCGTGAGGTACTCGAAGAACGACAATTGCGATACTTGTCGTTTACCTAACAGTTTTGTTAATAAGAACAAGACGATCACGGCACATAATGTCCGAAGTACAACTTCTAGCCATTCCTGCATGATTTCACTGCCTCCCTTCCGTATCTTCTACATCGAATTATTATTGGTAAGATACCTTTTTTCTAAACCCTGAGATTTTTCTCTCATGAGGCTGGATATTCACAATGCTATAATCCGCTTAAAAGAAAGCGCTTAATTCTAATTGAGTATTTTTATCTTTCAAGGTAAAGTGTTACATAAAAAGGAATTCGAACAAGGAGGCAGCCTGAATATGACTACTGAAATGCGTCGTCCTTTTGATGTCATCACTTTTGGTGAATCCATGGGACTCTTATATCCAGATGGCCCGCATGGTATTGGACAAGGCGGTACGATGGCTCAATCATTCGGCGGAGCAGAAAGTAATCTTGCTATTGGCTTAGCTAGACTTGGGTGCACTTCCGGATGGTTTGGACAACTTGGTAAAGATCCCATGGCACAAGGAATTGTGAAAGCGCTTCGCGGGGAAGGTGTAGATGTCTCTAGAGTAAGGTATTCCGAATCTGCGCCAACCGGTCTTATGCTTCGTGAATCGGTCAGAGGGAAATCATCTGTTTATTACTACCGTGCAGGTTCAGCTGCAAGCAAAATGACACCTGAACTGATTGACACAGCTTATATCGCTCAGGCGAGAATCGTTCATTTTACTGGGATTACAGCTGCCTTAAGTTCGAACTGTCTTAAGACCATTCAACACGTGATCTCCATATGCAAAGACAATCATGTGCAGGTCAGCTTTGATCCCAATCTTCGACTGAAACTCTGGAATATTGAACAAGCTCGCCCTGTACTACTGGAGCTGGCAGAAGCTTGCGATTATTTCATGCCAGGCTATGATGAATGCAAGCTCCTATACCAGACGGATGACGAGCATGTAATCATTCAAGAACTGCGTAAGCTTAATGCCAAATGTGTTATTAAAAGTTTTCACGGAAACAACGTCCTTGTGGACAAAGACCAACTTATCAGAGTTCCGTTCGAGCAGGTCGATGAGGTAGTGGACCCGGTTGGAGCAGGTGATGGATTTTGTGCCGGTTTTCTGGCTGGTATATCCAAGGGGTATTCCCTTGAGGAAGCCATTCGACTTGGCAGCTTAACAGGGTCCATGGTGATTGAAGCCATTGGCGATTGGGAAGCGCTTCCCACATGGGAGGAAATCGAGGTTCGCCGTGGTAATAGAACACACATCGAACGATAATCGAAAAGGAGTGTAAACGATGAAAAAAATGAGGTTGCTTCAACAAATTCATGATGCAGGTGTTGTTGCCGTGCTTCGTGCTGATTCACCAGAAGAAGTTGTGCGCATGGCTAAGAAGGCAATTGAGGGTGGAATCAAAGTTATGGAGATCACCATGACAGTTCCTTTTGCGACAGAGGCCATCACGGAATTATCCAAAGCTTATTCCTCTACCGATCCTCTTGCAGATAATTACGCTATTATTGGAGCTGGTACCGTTCTTGATCCCGAAACAGCAAGACTTACGATTCTAGCAGGTGCTGAATTTGTTGTATCTCCAGGATTTAATAGAGAAACCATTATGCTCTGTAACCGTTACCGAATTCCTGTTATGCCCGGTGCAGTCACTGTGCATGATATTGTGGCATCACTGGAGCTTGGTGTTGATGTCGTAAAACTATTTCCTGGCAATCTCTATTCTCCATCTGTCATTCCTTCTCTGCGTGGACCATTGCCTCAAGCAAACATTATGCCAACAGGCGGTGTCAGCCTGGATAATCTAGCTGAATGGATACTTGCAGGTGCTTTTGCCGTTGGCATAGGCTCTGACCTAACGAAAGAAGCGGTCAAAACAGGGAATTATCAATTAATTGCTGAGAAGGCAAGCGCTTATGTCCATGCTTTTCAAGATGCGAAACGTCAATCCATTATCCAGCATGTATAGCATGCTGCTTAACCTACAGAAGGCCGCTCAAGGATAATCCCTGGCGGCCCTCTTCTGTTTATACGTATTAATTAAAGTATGCTACTCTTCTTCACTTCTTCCTAGCCCAACGCCGCTGTGTGCACATGCCTGTGGTGAACCCGCCAGATACAATGGTAAATATGGATAAAATAAAGGTTTCACCTGATAGTAATAAACCACCAACTCCGATAATAACTGCATCCATTAATAGAATAATGACACCCACATTCAAAGGAATTCGCCTCGAGAGAAAGTGTGCAAGCAAATCGGTCCCACCCGTGCTTGTCTCAAACCGAAGCATGATTCCGAGCCCCGCCCCGATGAGTAGTCCTCCGACTGAAGCGCTGGGAATAGCTCCGATCGAAACATTTTGCTGAAAAAATGATTGTAAGGGCGATAACAGATCAATGACAAACGATGAAATAAGCATTCCGGTCAAACTGTTATAGAAAATCTCTCGGTTTAACAGCCATGCGGCCATGAACATTGGGATGCTGCACAATATAATAACAAAACCAATATGTACATCCAACAAATAATTGGTAATCAGCGCAATGCCAATTACACCCCCATCGAGTATCTTGTGTGGTACAAGGAAGAAGTTTGTCCCTGCGGCGATCAGAAAACTTCCAAGAACAATAACGATATACTTGATTAAGGTCTGCATATAGAACAGCTCCAAACATAGGAATGTTTATTCATATGCTTGTCAGAAGAAAAGTTATACTCCATGTTAGATATTTTTTTCTAAAAAATAACAAATATTTACCATCAGTAGTATCTACCACTCTGCAAAGTTATATCGTTTGTATCAAGAGGCCATTACACTATATACTGGTAACTAGGAAACTCTCACAGTATAGAAGAGGTGAACTATTCATGGATCAAATGAAAGAGGCGTATGAGAAGCTTGGACTTCCAGAAACAGCAACCTCAGAAGAGCTGGATGACCGATACACCCTGCTCATGCGCCAGACCCGTTCAGAGCAACGGCGGAATCCGGATAAGTCAGATGAAGTAGAAGAACGTTTTGCGGAAGTTACGAAAGCTTACAATTTTATTTTGGAAGAGGAGAAACGCAAATCCCTGGAGGAATTGAGCCGTCAAAAATACGGTAAATTTAAAGGTATGGCCGGCGCAGCGGAGAAGACAGAACATTTTTTCCGCTACTATAGATACCATGTTCTGGGTGGACTTGCCCTCATCGGCATTATCATCTATATCATCATTAGTATTTTCGATCATCGGGCAGAGCAAGAACGCCTTGCTAAGCTACCACCTGTAGATTTATCGGTCATGTTCTTAGGTAGTTATATCACCCCGGATGGAAGTCAAAATTACAAGCCAATTGAAGATGCGATTTTGGCACAGTTCCCAGATTGGAAACGAGTTGAGATCAATGTAACTTACGTTCCAGAAATTGATTCCGGCAATCCGAACGATGCCGCTCTTCTTCAGAAAGCTATGCTCGTACTTGCCACCGAACGACCGGACTTATATATTATGGATCAGGGCGCATTTGACTGGGTTGGTAACCAAGGGATGATACGAAGCCTTGAGCCTGAACTCGAGGGGGAGCTGAAGTCACTAGTTACTCCCGATATGCTGAAGAAGACCAAACAAGATGAAGAACCTACAGAACAAGTATATGCCGTGAATATTATAGACAGTCCGCTTTCAGAAGAGCTTCCTATAGCGAAAAAGGACATGTTCGCAGGTGTCCGTGCAGGATCAGAGAAAGAAGCTAACGCGTTAGCATTTATCAAACACTACTTGGAAGCTTCCAAAACAAATAAATAACGAAATTAATGTCAAAAGCTCCTTTCTTGAGGGAAGAATGTATACCCTCTGAAGGAGCTTTTCAATTCCGTCGTTTCCAGCCTTTGAAATCAGGCTTAACCTTGCTATAATAAAAGGAATTTGATTGAGTTAAAGGGAGATGTTCATGTCTGGAAAAATAAAAATATTCGCTGACAGCACTTGTGACTTACCGTCCACGTGGATTGAAAAACACGACATTGGCATCGTACCATTATATGTTGTTTTTGGGGAAGATTCACTTCGTGATGGAATTGATATCACACCTATCGAGTTGTACGCTAAAGTCGAAGAAACGGGAAGTCTTCCAAAGACTGCTGCTCCGTCGCCTTCTGATTTTATCGCTGCATTTACACCATCGATTGAACAGGGTGACGATATACTATATATCAGCCTTTCTTCTGAGCTGTCCTCTACATATCAAAATGCCTTGATTGCTGCTGATGAGATGCCGCCAGGGCGCGTCACCGTAGTTGATTCGAGGAATCTCTCCTGCGGTATTGGACTCCTTGTTATGAAAGCAGTCCATGCGGCTAATGAGGGTTCTTCCATTCCACAAATCGTAGATTTGCTGAACAAATATACAGGCCAAGTTGAATCCGAATTTGTTATTGATACGCTTGATTATTTATACAAAGGTGGGCGCTGTTCCGGGATGCAGAACCTGATCGGTAGCTTACTCAAAATCAGGCCTGTCATTAAAGTTGTGAACGGTAGCATGACACCTGCTTATAAGGTTCGTGGAAAGAAAGAAAAAGCACTTGATCAAATGTTAAGTAATGCACTCGACAAGGTCAAGGATATGGATAATGATCTCATTATTGTTGTACATGCTATGGCTGAATCGGAGGCACGCTTCCTTCAAAAGGCGCTTCAAGAAAAGACGGGAGCAAAAGAAGTCGGTCTTTCTACTGCTGGCTGTGTTATAAGCAGCCACTGTGGGCCGCATACCGTTGGACTCATGTATACCAAGAAACCGAATGCATAGCATTGAACAATAGGTTTTCTATAATGAACGGCCATTCTGTCTTAGCAAAAGCTAGCAGAATGGCCGTTCATTGTTTTATTCATCACACTCATCTTGTACAGTCTGAATGGGTAAGAGAAATCTAAATACTGAGCCTGATCCTTCTACACTATCCACAAAAATGGAACTGCCCATAAGTTCAACAAGCTGTTTACAAATGGCAAGCCCTAAGCCTGTACCACCGTATTTTCGGTTAATTACAGGGTGCAGCTGGGAAAATGATAAGAATAATTCATCCAGCTTATCTGCTGGAATTCCTATTCCTGTATCTGCTATGGAAAACTCAAGTGAGAAATTTTTGTCCGAATCGTTTGATCCAACGGGTGTAATCGTTACAGTGACTTGTCCCTGTTCGGTGAATTTCAATGCATTCCCTATGAGATTCACAAGGATCTGCTTAACTCGAATCGGATCGGCTATGATCAGATTTGGAACTCCCTCCTCAACAACTGCTCTGAAGTGCAATCCTTTTTCAGAGGCTTGTCCCATGAATAATTCCATCACCTCGTTTACCAATTCTCGAAGATCAAACATCGCAGGTTTTAATACCATCTTCCCCGCCTCCATCTTACTGAAGTCGAGAATATCATTCAGGATAGACAGAAGAGATTCCGAACTTGACCTAAGAATGTCTACATAACTTCGCTGTTCCTCATTCAAGTCACTATCGAGCAGCAAATCCGTCATCCCAATCATTCCATTCATTGGAGTACGGATTTCATGGCTCATCATACTCAGAAATTGAGACTTAACCTGAGCCGTTCGCTCAGCCAATTCTTTTGCCCTCATAATCTCACGCTCGGTTGTAATATCATTAAAAACGACAACAGCTCCTTTAATTTCCCCTTGATCCATGATCGGATTCGTATGGTATGAAACTAAGAAACTGGATCCATCCTTTCTCCAGAACACATCTTCATTTACGACACGGCTTCTACCATCGCGAATCGTCTGATAGATGGGACAATTCGACATCTCATGATGTGAGCCGTCAGCTTGGGTATGATGAATGCAATCATGACTGTTCAAGCCCGTAAATTCATCTTTGTCATAACCGAGCATTTCCGCTCCTGCAGGATTGATAAATATGGACTTCCCCTCTCGGTCCAGCCCATAAATCCCTTCCGAAACCGAATTTAAGATCAAGCTATGCTGACTGCTCAACTTCTTAATTTGTTCAATATATAATTTTTCGTCCGTTATATCTCGTGCAATTCCATACACACCTACAATCTGCCCTTTTATGATAATAGGAACATTCGTAATATGAACACGACGTTCTTCCCCGTCCTTACGCAGTACACTGCTCTCAAAGTATTGAAGCAGCCCTTGCTTGGCAAGTTCAAAGTGCTTCATCGTATTCCCTAACTCTTCAGGCATAAGTTTCTCATGAAAAGACCCTGTTAACAGCTCTTGCTTGGTATATCCTGTTAATACTGTCAATTGATCATTTACAGACAGATAGTTACCTTCAAGATCCAGGGAATATACACTTGAGGGGTTATATTTAAAGAGGGACTTATAACGCTGTTCGCTTTCCTCTAGTTTATTTCTAGCTATAATTTGTTCTGTAATGTCTTGAGCAATCCCATATATACCTACAATCTCTTCCTCAATCTTGATCGGGACATAGGTAATACGAGCATCCCTTATTTCTCCATTCTTATGTCTGAACTGGATTTCGAAATTCTGTGATGTTCCAGATAACGCCTGGTCCATGTAACTGCTTCGATTTTTAAGACCTTCTTCACAAAACAAAGCATTTTTCGGTAAACTAAATAACTCTTCCTTGTTATAACCTGTAATTCGCTCGGTTGACCGATTAGCGTCCACATACACACCTTGTGTATTCATGATATATATCGCATCTGGATGATTCTCGTATAATGATCGGTATGCGCTTCCTTCCGAAATTAACTTCTCCATGATATGAGTTTGATGGTCGCTCAATACGGCTTCATTCCTTTCTTTGTGAGTCCAAAGAGAATATAACATATTTACTCAACATTAGCGCATGGATTAACTGGAGGATTGCTAAAAAAACAAAAAGAGCGGTGCTAAACCGCTCTTTAAATATAATTATTACTCTTGATCTAGCATTACTTCCCCAGTACTCATAAGTAGACGCTCTACGATCTGTAGAAAATGTCCTACCCGGATAGGTTTTGTTACATATTCCGTAAAACCTGCTTCGAGTCCTCTTTCGATATCTACCTTCTCAGCAAATGAACTTAATGCGATCACCGGAATACGAGAAGTCTTTTCATGCTCCTTCAAACGCTGAAGGGCTTCATATCCGTTCATTCCAGGGAGTTGAATATCCATAATGACGAGATCAACATCTTCATTTAACGCAATTTCCAAGCCCTTCTCCGCATTAACCGCTTCACGAAGGACTACATCATGAAGTCTTTTCACCACATGCTTCATTACGAGCATATTTAAATCGTTATCCTCAATACATAACACTATAGAAGCCAATGGATCAATCCTCCTTAAACACAAAAAAGCCAAAAAAGAAGCGCGAAGGCTCCTTTTTGGCTTATGCCTAGCTCATCCGCATATGAGGATGTCTAGTTCATTACCACCAAATATTAATTTGTATAGGAACATTTAACTCAGGAATGGAAAATATAAGCGACAATCCCTTTATCCCGTTCTAGATCCCAATCAACATAAACATCCGCGAGTTCTTTACCAAACAATTCTCCGATACGATTATCCTGTCCGAATACCCTCTTCTCTAGCTTACGCTTTGTGGTCTTCAGTACATTCTCATATCCAAGCCCGATTAATTCCTTCTCTAGTAGAATCAATAGACCTTCACGAACCACGATTAATGTTCGAGAATTAATCCACCATGAATCAATGCGTTCGGGCTCCTTCTGTACCTTGGCTGTAAGAAGGGCGATTTGTTTGTGAACCTCGGCTTGTCCTTCGTAATAATTGGAAACTTGAATGGCATTTTGAAATAGTCCAACAATGATGCCTGTGGCGTTATGTAAGCCCCAATCATAGAACATCTCATCTACATCCAGTCCTATCTCATTCTTCAAGTAGATTGTCAATTCTGGCAGAAGGGATTTCATTAACAGTTCGCGAGTATAACGGAGTGCCTGTTCTTCTTCCTTACTCAAAAGAAACTTCTCAACAGGTCCGATAAAATTGCGGATGTGCAGTGTAATGCCTCTTTCGCCAATCGATACATACACTGATTCGGGGCCTTTACCAAAACGATCTCGAAGCAGCTTCCCCGTGAAGCTGGATACCTGATTAATCTGAGCTTGCGTAAACAAGATTTCACTTCCTACCGACAGAATCATTACCTTTTGACGAAGAACCATTGTACATTCGATCCATTAGAATAATATAGATCGATACTTATTCTATTATTGTAACCTTTTTTTAATAGAATACAACCTGAATAAAACAAAGGAGAACATAAATTGTATAAATGTGTATTCCCATAGTCCTTATAGAGCCTTGCTGCAGAATCACAATCAAGTATTTTCTTCCAAAAAGCGAGGCCCTTAATCGGACCTCGCTTAAGAGAAAGCTGTATACATTACATCTCCTCGCTCACTAATCCTCAGAACAAACTCCTCTGCACTCTTCCCTGCCACAATGACTATGGATAATCTTTACACCGTCGGTCGGCAAAGTATCGATCAACTCGTCACAGCCAGAGCATATGATCAGCCCCATATCCTTGCTTTTGTCCACATTACCCGCCATCATGCTTGTTAGCGTTTTCATGTTATTCCTCCTCAGGGTTAGGTGCTTTTGAATACCATAGACAACCGACTTACAGGGGCTTCCTTTCAGCGTATTATGCAGCCAATTTTTAGGCCCTGTTCTTCTTAGTGTATTGTCAAAAAAATAAACTTATGAACAAATGATTTAACTTAAAAAAATTGTGTTAATATAGCAAATTATAGGACAATTAATTCACAAAAAAGATGGAGGGTACTGCTTGAACAATTTGTTACAGCTTATTAAAAAAGGTAATACCTCGTCAGGAATTGCTGCTTTAGGTAATACAGGGCTTGCCATCATTAAAGGGGTGGCTGCTTCACTCAGTGGTAGCGGTACTATGTTTGCCTCTGCCATGCACTCCGTGGCCGATGCTGTCAATCAAGCTTTTGTATTCATCGGAAGTGTTCTTGCCGAGAAGAAGCCAACCAAGAAATTCCCCTCCGGATTCGGCCGAGTCATTAACCTTGTCTGTATGGTGGCCGTTATTGTCGTCACCGTCATGGCCTATGAAACAATCTTGAAGGGCTTCAAGCTTCTAAAGCACCCTGAAGAATCAACCAACTTCTGGCTTAACTTTGTTGTATTGATGATCGCCATCCTCATCGATGGGTCAATACTCATGAAAGCCATGAAAGAAATTCTAAAAGAAACACGGGTGAAAGCCCATGGACTTGGGATGATTCCAGCGGCTTTTAAGAATGCAGGCCGGGCCGCTCCGCCTACCCGACTCGTGTTTTACGAAGACATTGTAGCTACATTAGGTGCCTTGTTTGCGCTAGTTGCTATCATTTTTGCTCATTTCCTTGACTTCACTCTTCTCGATGGAATTGCTACGATTCTTATCGGACTCCTCATGATTGGTGTAGCTTTTAAGGTAGGTTACGATAACATGGTAGGTCTAATTGGAGTTGCTGCTCCGAAAGATGTGGAAGAGAAAATATCTCAGACCCTCTTATCGGATCCTGATGTACGCGATATCAATCGTCTGCGGATTTTACAAGAGGGCAGAACCTATCATGTGGAAGCATACATTGAACTACGCACCGGAATGACCTTAGCAGAAGCAGGCCTAACTAAGGCTAGAATAAATACCCTGCTAATGAAAGATCCAGATATCGCCGATGTCGTTCTAGGTATTCTCGAAGATGATGGAGTTAAGCTATGGAATCCAAATTATGATATAGAGTCATAATGACGAATTTTATAGATAACAATAAACGGCAGGTTCAGAGGAAAGCTCTGACCTGCCGTTTTCATTTCTTGTTTTATATCAGAATTTAAGTTCATGTGCTATTTACAGCGGTTAAGAAACTCTACCATACGGGCATAGGCAACTTTCTCATTGGCTTTTTTCGTAATGCCGTGACCTTCATCCTCGAACACCAAATACTCCACATCGCGTCCTTTTGCACGCAAGGCTTCAACGATCTGATCCGATTCTTCCTTCACAACACGGGGATCATTCGCCCCCTGAATAATGAGCATCGGGTTAACCATGTTATCCAGATACGTAATCGGTGAATCCTTAATAAATCGTTCACGGTCCCGCTCGGGGTCCCCAAGCCAGCGCTCCATGATCGGCTTCCAGTGCTCAGGTACCGAATTATAAAATGTAAATAGATTGCTGACACCAACAATATCAATAGCCGCAAGGAAGTACTCAGGATTACGCCCTGCGAGCAGGAGCGTCATATACCCACCATAACTGCCACCCATAACAAACAATTTCTCACGGCTTGATATCCCCTGCTCGAATAACCAATCCATCCCAGCCAAACAATCCTTACGCGGACCCTCGCCCCAGTCTTGCTCAACTAACTTCACGAAAGAACTGCCATAACCGGTGCTACCACGGAAGTTCGGACAGAAGATGTTATAGCCCTGCGCAATAATATATTGAAACATGGCACGAAATTGCTTGCGTTCAGCCGCTTGAGGTCCGCCGTGTGGCCAGAATACTGTATAGCCATTCGCTAGGTCCTCTTTGGCACGAAATAGAAGTGCTTCAATCTCCATACCATCAAACGATGGATATGTAATAACGTCCGGAGATACAAGGTCATCCTCAGACAACCCTGTCATGACGTTTCGGGTTAGCATACTCCATGTCCCATCTTGATAGCGGTAGATATTATGCGGCTTTACTGCTCCGCGGGCTAGAACATACAGATTACCCGATTTTGCTACCGTTAGTTGCTCTACAATATCGGATGGAAGCGGAATCGACATAAGCTCTTCACTATCAAGTGAATATCGATAAAGCTTATCCTCAACCCCCTTTTCGGTCACTACGTAAACTGTACGCGATTCTTTATGATATCGCATCAGACTGATACTCTCTTGTTCAATATGACGCAGTGGCTTGAATGCTTGATTAGGTATGTCGTATTGCGCAATATACGTGAACTCCGAATCAAAGTTAGTCGCGAACAACAGCGTATCGTTGTCGAGAAAAATAACATCACCGGCAATATGAACTTGTTCCGGAGAAGGAGTCAGGCATTGATCTTCCATACCTTCGCGTCGTACAAAACTTAAGAAATATGTATTAGCATATACTTTTGTATACACCAAACTGTCCTCATCTGGACTCACTGCAGCCAATTCGGTTGTCGTATCCTTCCCTTCAATCAAAAGCTTATCCTGCTTCGACTCTAGGTCATACACATGTGAATTCATAAAGGAAGGATTATTCTTGGAGGTGCTGTAGTACAGACGCTTTCCATCTTCGGATAGTTGTACAAAATAATGCTTATCCTCTGAAGAAGCAGATTCAAATAAGGGCATTGGGTCTCCACCATTCCAACGCAGTGCATGGAATTGATAGTTCTCATTACCATCATGGTCAAATGCCGTTAAAATATGTCTTCCTTCTGGATCCAGCTTAATAAAGCTGCTGATCTGGTCGTTATAGGTAAGTGGATATGGAAATGATGTTTCCTTGTTCAAATCCATTGCCCATAAGTTAAACTTACCATTCAAGTTGCTGCTGAAGACCAACCGTGACTCATCCATATCCACCCCAAAGGAACGAATAATGTACGTTTGAAAAAATTGCTCCACATCCGGCTTAGGAAATTGAATCATTGCATTGCCTCCCCTATCCAAAACATATGATTTTACAGGTAAATAGACTCTCCCCCTGCATAAATCTAATTATATCGTATTCGATTGGTAAATAAATCAAACCAGGGGTGTATGCCACCTCATTCTTTTGTCGTACCTAGAACATAAATAAAGCAGGCTGCCCATGCGTTCTCCCTGGGGCAGCCTGCTTTATTTTATCGGTTTATTTTGTAACGGATCTATCTGATTTCAACATCTCTATAATAAAACCAATCAGGGCACCTACGATCGCGGGAATTACCCACCCTATCCCCTTCTCATACAGTGGAATATACTTAAACCACGTTGTTATGAAGTCGATCGATATATTGGCCTCCTTCAATCCATCAAAGATACTGATGAGCACGGTGGCAATCATGGCCCCAGCATAAACATAAGGAGACACATGGAATAAGCGATCTAAGAATGAAAGGAGTATAAGCACGATAGATACTGGATAAATCACGAGCAGGACTGGTACCGAGATGGAAATGATCTGATTTAGTCCCAGATTAGAAACTAACAGTCCAAGCACACATATGATAAACGCAACCCAATTGTAGCTAGCCCTACTTATAAGTGTTGAGAAATATTGACCACAAGCAGCTACGAGACCGATACAAGTCGTAAGACAAGCAAGTGTTACGATAAATGCAATCAGAATGAGACCGTATTTACCGAATAACGCTTGTACAACAACGGTGAGCAGTTGACCGCCATTCTCTGCATACCCGAAAGATTCAACGCTCGTTACTCCGATGTATCCCAGAGCAGCGTATACCAATGAAAGACCGATCGCAGCTACGATCGCAGCTTGAATTGCTGCCTTAGCAATGAGCTTGTTGTCCTCCACACCCTTCATCCGTATTGCATTAATCACAACCACACCGAAGGCAAGTGCAGCAATCGTATCCAGCGTTAAATATCCCTCCATAAACCCTTTGAAGAAGGGGGATTCAACATACTCTTGAACTGCAGGTTGTGCAGATCCTTGAGGATTCACCATGGCTGCAACAAACAATCCCGCTACCCCCAACAGAAGCAGAGGTGTCAGCACGTTACCAATCCGGTCCACAAGCTTAGACGGATTCAAACTAGCCCAAAATACTACACCAAAAAATACCAGTGTATACGCGAACAGCACCCAGCCGCTCGATTTCAATGATTCAGGAACAAATGTCTGCGCACCCATCTCAAACGCCACATTTGCTACTCTAGGAATAGCCATCGAGGGACCTATCAGAATATACACCACGATTGTAAATACAATTCCGAATTTAGGATGTATTCGTCCAGCTAGCTCTTGCATATTCCGACCTGAAAGTGCAATCGCAACGATCGTCAGTAACGGCAACCCAACACCTGTCATAATAAATCCTAGAATAGCTGGCCAAAATTGCTCTCCTGCTTGTTGACCTAATATCGGCGGAAAAATTAGATTGCCTGCTCCGAAGAACAACGAAAACAGCATTAGCCCTATGAAGAAAATATGGGTCTTGGATATGGTTTTCATTAAGAACCTCCTGAAAATCTCTCTTAGCTGTCATTTAATAAAAAAAACGTCCCACGAAGGGACGGATTATACTACACATGATCACCCAATACCGACTTAAAAAGATCGGTGTGAATCGTTCACCTGCATTCATCCATTTTAATTATTGCTTCAAGCATTTTCTCATGATGTTATCAGTATTGTCAAGTTACTAGCCCATCTCATAAAATCCATTTTAAGGATATTTATGAGATGATTAGCAACAATCTAACATGGGTGTATATAACGGGAGTGGAAACCAACCTAAAGGAATGTTTTCAGGTTCATTCCCCGTAGAAAATGCAGTATAAGAACTAAGCGGCGAGAACAGCAGGGCAGTTGCTTCTCTTGCAGATAATACAGCATCCGGTTGGATCACACCATTTGCATCGTCAACACGCTGTACGCTCACTTCCCCATTCCTCACTTGAATATCAATAGTTTCAGCATTCTCGATCTTTAACACGTACCTTCCATCCTGTATTCTTCTCTCAGAAACCTTACATTTCATAAAGGCTTCAATGACCGGAGTATAGAGGAATACATTGTAATTATGTTGATAAGTAGTCCTATAGGTGTCACACACGCTACCCAGCAAGGTAATTTTGTCCTTGTCATACGCAGGGAGCGAGAAGTGTAGCTCTGTCAGACGTTTAACAGACATCAATGACTTACAAACAGCAGGCAACAAATCTGGATCGACAAGCATAATCTCTAAGATCGAGCCGTTCTCCTGGGATAGACTAAGATAACCTGCAAATTGCCCTCCCTGAGTAATAACGTATGGATGGGTGTTCCATGTATGCAGTATATCCACGAATTGTTCTTTGTTTCTTGCCCCACTAACTAACCCTTTTTCATATAAGTTAAAGGCATCTCCAAGGAAAGCTGAATCTTTCAATAATTCTTCAAATCGGATATTATCCGCATTCAATCCCTTAAACTTATGCCGAACGTTATCACTAGTTAGTGTGAAATCCATCTTTATCCCCGCGGGCTCATAACCGAAATATTCATATCGCTGTCTTTGTCCACCCAGCACACTGAAGTGATAGCCTTCAGATTTCATCTCATCTAACGCGAATTGGAGCAACTTCTGCATATATCCTTTTCCTCTTGCCCGCGGATGGACCGACACCGTCCCTACACAACCAACCTTGAGCACGGTACCCGCCACATGAAAGTGGAGTGGTAATACACAGAGCATCGCACGAATTCTACCATCTTCTTTTACTAAATAGTGAAATTCTTGAGTTCTCTTCCCTTCACCATATAACTTTGGAATCATTTGTGCAAAATCATGTGGTGCTGTGGCTGTACTGAATATGTAATCTGCAAAATCTACAATATCCTGGGCGTCTTCTAATGAACCTTTACAGTAATTCTCCATGTATCTTCCTCCAAATATGTGTGATTTAAGGGACAGAATGCATGCCTCAAGCATATCCAATCCATAGGATTGACTTGATAGCGCTTGCATATATTCACTACAAATATATCATATACCGCATTCCAAGATGTGACAGGTTCAGATGATCGTCTATTCTATGGATCCAGTACTTACGTTAAAAAGGTTGTATGCGAAAAGTTATTTATTCATATCAGAAGCATATGATTTATGATATTGTTGAATTGGTTTAATTTGCCTCACCCTCTGTTCACTATACTTCGTACGAACTAGACCTCTTATAATAAGTATTTCACTAACTGGAGGAATTACTTTTGAACACTGTGCTCATTCTGGTCTCCATCATCCTGTTTACTGGACAAACGTTATCGATGAAGCTGATCCGATCTAACCTATTCAGAGAACGGCTGTTGATCTATTCGGGTTTCACTTTAATAGCTGCTATTGGCTTACTACTATTCAGTCTATTTCAGCCAGAGGTACGCGAGATTCATCCTATAACCCTCATGTTCGGCATTTTATTTGGTCTTGGATTTATGCTGACCATTATATTTTATAATCTTGCGATCAGTACCGGTCCCCTTTCGTATACTGCTTTTTACTTTGCCGCTAGCATGCTCATTCCCACATCTATAGGATTCATTGCCTTTAATGAATTACTGACGGTTGCTGCTATCATTGCAGTCTTTTTATTCCTTGCTGCATTCTACTTCATAAATGTAAATCCAAATTCGAAGAAGAAGAAGAACACCAAGAAAAGTGATCGTTGGTTGCTGTATTGCCTTCTAACATTTTTATTTAACGGTTTACTTGGAGTTATTCAAAAGTTCCATCAATATCAATTGGAGGGAACTCAAGCCACGGGGCTAATGCTTGTTGGTTTTTGTTCTGCATTTGTATTTTATTGGATTGCCTACAGTATTCAGTACGTTAGAGACAAGAAAAGTGCACAACTGACGCTCTTACAAGAAAGCACTACACTGTGGCATAATATCCTCCCTATGGTGCTCCTTGCATCCACATCACTCATTGGGAATATTATCATGACATTTCTCTCCGGCGTCGTACCTAGCTTCTATCTGTACCCTCTTGTTCAGGGCAGCGTGATCGTCTCAATCACCCTCTGCTCCATGCTGTTATTCCGTGAGAAGCTCACCACGTACGGCAAATTAGGCATTACACTTGGTGTAATCGCTATTGTTGTCATAAATTTTTAAGACAGATTATAAGAAACCCTTGGAAGGCAGCAAATGCTCCCCTCCAAGGGTTTCTTTCATCACACAATTATGTCTCGCTCTGACCAACCAGAAGCTCAAGATTTCGAATCAGCTCTTCCAGTTCTTTGAAACTAGCCACAATTTCATTTACCATCGCTTTCTGTTCTTCCATACTTGCCAGAATCTCTTCTGAAGCAGCACTGGATTGTTGTGAAACAGCAGAGATAGACTCTACTTCGCCTATGATTCCACCAGAAGATCTCTTAATCATTGCAGCTTGTACATCCAGACGGTCGGCATGACTTGCTACCTGACCTGCAATGTCATTCAACTGCTGAAATACTTCCCTGGATACTGCGGCCGCATTCCGGCTCTGATCAATCGCTACCTGCCCTTGTTCTACCTGCTCTGTTAAGGAGGAAGTCATTCCAATAACTTTATCAAGAACAGCGGCAATCTCTTCAGCTGAGCGACTAGAATGTTCCGCCAATTTCCGAACCTCTCCCGATACTACCGCGAAGCCCTTCCCATGTTCACCCGCTCTTGCTGCCTCAATAGCTGCATTTAACGCAAGAAGATTGGTCTGTTTCGCAATATCCTGAATCGTTGTTAGGATCATGCCAATTTCTCTGCTCTGATCGTTAAGCTCGTTCATTGACCGCACGATATGATGAACAATATCACTAACCTCATTTACTCCGGTAAAAAGCTCCTCTATCTGTCTATTCCCGTGTACAACTGCTTCGACCGTTTCATCTGAGAGATGTTTCATTTGCTCAGAGCTGCCCGCAACACTAGTAATCTCCTTGTCAGCACCATTCAGGATACCAGAAATTTCACCTACACTAACGGCTTGATGCTCAATCCCCTTGTTTACTTCTGCAAAACCTACAGCAATCTCTGAAGTAATACTCCCCGTATGCTTGACGTTCTCTTGCAACTTCACATTAAATGAACTCAGCGTATATATGGATTGCTTCAATTGAACAAATAAATGTTCAACTTGCTCTTTGGCATCATAGACTTCTCGTGTATTCCGGTAGGTCTCATGAATAAGGCGCTGAAATAAAAAAGAGATCATCAGAAGAATACTGAGGTTGATTAAGAATTCGGTGTTACTGCCGCTAGAAATCACTTCTTTGGTCGCTTCATTCGGGTATAATGAAAACCAATTAATAATACCAAGTGACAGGATTCCGTATACAAGAAGGGGCTTATATGAAGGATAAATGGTTAAGACCGCTGTAAAAGCGATCATCATGGTAAGTGAAGGCTGTACAGCAGTAAGCGAAAACATCAGTACGGCCATTAACACGGCAATCAGATACGGAAAATAAGAAGAAAGCCAGCGTTTCCTATGAATAAAATCAATGAGTCCTACTACCAACGCACAACTCGCACCTAATATCAGGGTAACTATAAAATCGTACGAAAAAGTAGACAACACAACAATTACCGCAGCTAGTACCCAAAAAAACCGAACAATTAACGTACTCCGGCTTACCATTAATTGCTCAAAGTAACTTTGTTCCTTATGATCTTTTGACATATTCAACTCTCCTTTAGACGTTCCACCTATACCATTTATCGTCAAATAATGTCGTAATTTAAGCTTTTTAATTTTTTTATTGTTAATCAGTCATAAAAAAACCTTGAGTCGCTGTAATAGCACTCAAGGTTTCTTCACGTCTTATAAGTTCACTTTGTATAACATAACGGATTGCGTTCTTACTTTTATTTGTACATATGTTCCAAATGGAAAAGGATTACCCAGCAATTCGAGGGATATTAGACTTGTACCAAACCTAATATCATAACATCCCTCATCAAATGAGGATTCTAGCTGCCCTGTCAAAATGGTAAACTCTCGCTCATTCTTAATCGAGTGTTCTGCAGTTTCTGATGGAGTAACATCCATATCCCATATCAGTACATTAGGAATTTCTATTTCAACCTCATATTGACTGCCAACGATTGGCGCTTCACCTTCAAAATAAGCACTCGCCGTTCCCTGTTCGGATTGGAATGTGACCATACAGCGATCTTTCAGCCGTAATCCTACACTCGTTATTGTGATGTTCATTATTAATGTCTCCCTTACATTAATAACAGTGCCAACGCACCGTCCATTTTGCACTTTAGTAAATCCATTTTGTCACGCTTCCTAAAGCTTTGTCAAAGCGCCCTATTTCCGCATATCGTCACGAAAATCCCATATATATGATAAGAATCATCTTTTTCAACTACAAGGGGGGATTTCTCGTGCATCAAGACGAGATTGCGGAACTGGAACGATCCATCTCAGAAATAACGGAGATCGCTACTGGCTTTGGCCTTGATTTTTACCCCATGAGATATGAAATTTGCCCGGCAGATATCATATACACTTTCGGGGCTTACGGCATGCCTACTCGCTTCAGCCACTGGAGCTTTGGAAAAGCAAAATACAATATAAATGAAAACAGTTTAAGCCCGTAACAACGGGCTTTTATTCTTTTATCCTTGATCCCCAATCAATAATCAAAAAATCTTGACCGCGCCCCTTCACATTGCTTCTTTCGACATAATATTGTTTTCGGCCACTTTCATTGCTTACCGTTATCATGCATGGATATTGATAATCTTCATTAGTGAATGACAAGTAATTACGTAACGACTTTTTATCTAATAAAATACTCTCGATAACATACTCTTCTCTCGTCATGTTGAACATGCCACCTTCCAGTTGATGTGATATAACCGCCTGAGTTATCGTCAGTGAGATTTTATTCATGAACGAACTATGTGTTATACTTTACCAGTAATAATTTCAACACCTCGCTCTTTTTGAAATGAAAGGGGCAAACAGGCGTGCACTACAAGTTAGGGGACTGCCTGTTGCTTTCTTTGATCAATCGTAAAGGTTGGACTCAAGCCGAGTTTGCTAGACGCATAGGTGTGACGAGACAGTACGTCAATGATCTGATCTTAGGCAAAACGAAAATGTCATATGAATTCGCCATTAACGCAGCCTACATTTTAGACTGTTCCACCGATGATCTATACGAACTTGAAGTTGTAAGCAACAGGAAAGAGTAGAATTTATCTACTCGCCCCTGCTTGTTTTGTCAACCTATAGACTGACAATGTACATAATATTACAAACTTGGGATTCACACTTACGCTATTCAATTTGATTAATTCGATGAACAGGCAAGTCATTCCTTCATAGGTGTGCAAATATTTACATGGTAAAATATTACTATTCATTTCTTTAAACGCTCTAACATCTGAGCTACACTTGCATTAACAACTCTAAACGGTCTCCCCGTAACCGCATACGTCCCTACTCCAACAATCCATACATAAGGGAATATCTTTTTATCTGCTGGCTGCCATGATTCCTTTTCCCATTCACCGCTCAAATGGTACTGCTCATAGCGATTCATTT
Source organism: Paenibacillus sp. FW507-14B1B (assembly GCF_058781425.1). Classification (NCBI taxonomy): domain Bacteria; kingdom Bacillati; phylum Bacillota; class Bacilli; order Caryophanales; family Paenibacillaceae; genus Paenibacillus; species Paenibacillus sp. FW507-14B1B. Next base: position 1,066,270 of record NZ_JBYSWS010000002.1, read on the forward strand.
TATCCTGCATGACCTTATCACTGAACTGGCTACGTTGTATCTCTACGAACCACGGCACCCCTTTCCAAATGACGAATGCGTCTGGTTCCGGTCTACCCTTACCACCTAACTTCGGTTCAACGCTAAATATCCTTGGTTCCTCGATCTTCTTAAGCTGCTTATAAAAATCTACGATGGCAAGAAAGTGTCCTAACTTTGCGCTGTCTTTCTTGATCCCCGGCACAGGAAAGTAAATATACTTCCTGCGATCTGTAGAGCATGTGATAACCTCATCTCTTCTCAATCGTTTAAGGACCATGTTCGCTTGATTAATTGGATTCTTAACATTCGAAAAGTGAAGCTCCGCTACATCATCACGGGTCATGCAGCGGAAGCGTTCCAAGTCGGATACAATCGCTTTATCCCTTTCGTTCAAGTTACAACACCCCTATCTCTATGGTGTCTTCTTCCTCGGCTTTTACAGGCTCTTTCTTAGGCATTGTCGGCTCCTCTGCGATCTTGTATGGCTCCAATAGCGTCTTTGCCTTGGGTAAGTCTAAGTACGGTCCCTGAACAGTTTTAAGGCCATCCAGTTTGAGGATCAACCGACCTTTTTGGCTCTGTTGGATATCTGCGGCTTCACCACTACCTATTGTGATCCGACTGTTGATTTCATCCGCATGTCTAAACGCCATTCTAACTGTTAGGTTCTGCTTCAACTTACCATCAAGCACATCCGCATCTGGACGCAAACAGGAAAGAATTAAGAACACTCCTAGCGCTCGACCGATTGAGGATATCTCCTCGATGCCTTCCATAATCGCTTTTTCTTTTTTAAGAAGCGCAAATTCATCGATAGCTAAAACAATGTAAGGAGGTCGAACCTTCCCTTTAAGATCATCAATGTGTGCGACCTCGTGAGTATCCAACAGATCGCCACGTTTCTTCATTTCACGTCTCAGCATCATAACGATTTGTTGAACTCCTGGAGCTTCCATAACCACTTCCTTAGCAACGCCCTTGAATAGATGAAACTCTGAACGCTTAAGGTCGGCACAATACAGCTCCATACGATCACTAGCCGTCCGAATCAGTGTTGTCAGGATTGAGCGCAATGCAACGGACTTACCTCCACCCGTTTCTCCTGCTACCAGTAGATGTGGATGTTCGGTCATGTCATATACTTCGATCCCTGTACGACTCTGACCAACATAGATAGGGAGACGCAAACCTGTAACAGCCTTTTGGACAACTTCTGGATCGTACTCAAACCGTTGAACATCCTGATTGTAAATATTAAGGGTAAACGTCTTGGACGTGCCTGACAGCTCGATGTTGTCCCCAAACGTCTGTTCAAAGAGCCATTCCCGTTTTCTAACCTCTTTAGGGTCCAACCCATTAGGCAGGATAAACACCACTTGGATGCAATCATGATAAACCGTCACTCTGCTCACCTGCGGATAAACAATTATCTCCTTACCCTTTCGAACCTTCCGCTTAAAGCAAATATCACCCGAGATAAAGAGCTTTCGCATCTTGGCCCGATACACTGATTCAGCGCTTGACCTATAAACCGACCACGCCCCACCAAGGCAGCCGCAAGCCGCCGCTAATTTCAAAACCGTAAGTCCCCCTACTCCGCTCATTATCATTCGCTTCGCCTCTTTTCGCTATCGCTCAAAACAAATTCATTTTTCCGCTATATATCAACCTTTTCGCTCGTACTACATTGGTAGTGAAACTGCTGTACTTACCAAGGTATCTGCAGAAGTATCTACCGCAGTATCAAACATGCACTCCAAAGGTATGGGCAACCTTTCTTAAGCACTCCCACCAGGCGTCAAAAGCAATGTAAGCACACCCTACATAAGCACCGATTTTGATGTACATTACCTTTCCACCGTGACCCATTTGTTCAAGTGCATTGCTACTAAAATGAGATACCACTCCGATACCCAGCACCTCAAAGATTGGAGTCAGTTCGACCATAATAGATCCCTCCCCGTTTCAAATCACTCATCATCATGTCTTGCTGGACAAGTCGTTTTAGGTATCCTGATTTGTTCGGTCTTTGACCAATGTACTTGAATAGCTGCAGCTGATCAGGGTCTAAAACGTTAAACGCCACCTGCACAATGCGGATATCCTTCGCCATAAACACTCCACCTTTTCCCCTTGATGCCGTATCTAGTTACATATCTATGTCGTAAGGCTTGCTCAAGTTGCTTCAACCATTGAATAAATTTTTAATAGATTGTCCACCCTGTTTTAATAGGGAGGCGGTAATTGTATGTATGGATTAGGAAAGAGCAGATCTCCATTGGGAGTGTTTCTTGATAAAAACAAACTCACACAAAGCTGGCTTGCTAATGAAGCTAAACTGAGCAGGAACGTGATTTGGAGATTGTGCGATGGTCAAAGAGATAACGATAAGGTTCCGGTTAAATCAAAATCAATGGTGATTTCAGCGCTAAGGAAAAACGGTTTTGATGTGATTGCCACTGACTTTTGGACATAACAAATAAACCTGCCCCAAAGACAGGTTTTCATCATTACTTATTTTCTTTGGAATATGCTTTCAACACCGCTGCCAGATCAGATGTGTACTTGGTTAGTTGCAAGCTTATTTCTGCACGCATTACATCACGAGTCATGCCAAACTGATCCTCGTACCCACGACAGTAATACCGGTGATAAATGATGAAGTCAGACTGTTCTTCGTCAAACACCTTTATATTTCTCTTTGTCAGCTCACGGCGCAAGTTAATCTTATCCTGAGTGATTTGGTTTAGAATCTTTTGGCTGGCTAGGATATATAAACGCTTAAGAATATTGGTGGAGTACTGTGCTTCATCGATGCTTTTCTGCACCATTTTTTCCATATGCGGCAATAAGATATAGTCACGGATCATAGTAAGTTCATCAGGTGTAATTATCTTTTTATCAGGATGCATTGATTTCACCCACTGGTTTCATTGCCAATATATTCTCTTCATTAAATATTCGGAGTTCACCAGACTTCAGACAGTTCGCTTTCACACGTCCGTTTCTAACCCCTAATACCTCAATTCGGCGCTGTGTAATATTCCCCTTACGATCTAAATAGATAATCTCAACAATCCGTCCTATATACTTTTTCATCATGATCGCCTCCATAATAGGAACAATTGTTCTCATTATAGACAGATATTATTCATTGAGCAAGCGATTTTTGCATAAATAGTTATTTGTCGTAGTAAAATTTTCCTACCTTTGATAAAATTATTTGAAAACCAAATATAGGGGGTCTTGTTTTTGAAGAAACCATTGTTCAAAAAGTGGTGGTTTTGGGTGGTCATTATATTAGTTATTGGTGGTATTGGGAATATGATCGATCCTGTTGAGAAAAAGGAAGATGTTCCTGTCGCTGCTCCTGAAGTGAAACCTAAAGAAGAACCGAAAAAAGAAGAGCCAAAAAAAGAAGATTCCGATAAAGAAGCAAAGAAAGAGAAAAGCGTGAAAGAGATCGCTGAATCTGCAGCCGGCAAGAAGTTTAAAAAGATCGAATTGATCAACTTTAATGAAGATAACGGTTTTCTACTCATTAGAGCCGAGGGAAAAGAAAATCTAACAACTAGCTTTACGGTGAAAGGCTTCAAGCTGTCTATTATTGATACGTTAAAAACCATTCGAGATAATCAAGAAATTAAAACAGCTGCCTTCAATATTACTTATCCATTAGTTGATAAATACGGAAACTCCACAAATCAGAATGTCCTAAAAGTTGAATTTTCAAGGGATACAATGGACAAAATCAATTATGATAATTTCGATATAGATAATATGGAGTCTGTGGCTGATTCTTACTGGGAACACCCAGCCATTAAGGAGTAGTATGGATATGCGCGAAGAAATCAAACTCGCTATACAAAAGGGGCAACAGTTAACAATCCGATTGTATGACGGAGAAGTATTACAAGGCAAACCGGAAAGTTGCACTGATCGAGTGAAGATAAGGAATGAGGATGGTGCAGTGTGGGTGCTTTTAGAGGATATAAAGCATGTGAGTAGATTAATACAGTTAGAACGCAAAAAGGACCCTGCCAGCACTTAGCCGGTAGGGTCTTTGTGTTACTTTTGGGAAAGGGTATTTATAACTCGACTCAGTACAATCGCCATCTCTTCACGTGTGATCGGAGCGCCTGGACGGGTGCCATCAAAGTATTTTTTATCAGTCATGTCTTTCCATACAGCTTCGGCCCATGGACTGACTTTGTTAATATCGCGTTCCTTGTTACCCAATTTTTCTTCCTCCTTAGCTTTAAGTCCCAAATACTTAGCAATCCCCTTAACATGACCATGGATCAAGGCGTTAATAACTTCTGTTCGTTTCAATCGTCCAGCGTCATCTACCACATCAATAAACAGGTTCTCGGTAAGGACCGCCGGCATTTTACTCTCCCGGACCATATGCAAGTTCGCTGATTTCTGTCCTCGGTCGATAACCACAAATGGTTTCAGTGCTAACATAATCTCAGTGTGAAGGACGTTCTGTAACGCCACCGATGCTGTGATTGCAGTGGTATAGCGGAATGATTCAAAACCACCCGAACCACCGCCAGCATTACAGTGTACAGATACCAGTAGGTCCGCATTCTCCTTGTTAGCTGCATTTGTGCGTTCAGAGAGCTCTAGGAATACATCCGTGGACCGTGAGAGCTGCACTTGAATATCTTCATACTCAGATTCCAATCGTTTCTTGATACCCAAGGACACTGCCAAAGCAATATCCTTTTCTTTTAGCCCGTTTCCAACTGCGCCCGGATCTTTACCGCCATGCCCTGCATCAATCCATACTTTTTTCATTAGTCGTCACCTCCGGAAGTCCTGCCAAACTTGTCAATAAACTTGTGATAGTCGCCAACAGGACTGTTCCACCTACCACATACCAATCCACCTCATTAAATACTACTGTCGCACCAATTACACCGATGGCTGTTTGTGCTGCTGTCTTAATTGCGCGAATACCTGCCGCTTTCATCCATTTGTTCATTACAATCACCCTTTCATATCATCTAATCGTTTATGTGCCTGTTTTGCCGATTCTTCAACCCTTGTAAGACGCTCTGAAAAATCATCCATACGCCTACCAAGTTCACGGATGTCAACGCGGATATCCGAGATCCCGTTTTTGATGTACGAGACATCCGTATGCAACGAAGCATCAGCCGTGGCTTCCTGCGCAACCTCATCTTTAAACGCCTTTGTTCGTCCCATCCACCCCAGCAACATGCCACTAATAGCAGCTATTAAAGCAATCATGGCAGTAACGTCCACCCTTCTCCCCCCTGTATCTCTAAAATAAAAAGCCCCCGGACCACTCCCGAGGGTTAACGTGTTATTTCCGCTTTAATGTTAGATAATTCTTGTTTGACCTTACTTATCAATGTTGGCCGATTGTTTCCAAAGGTAAGCTCCACTACTGTTTTACCAGGTTCATATATTTCCTTCACCTCAGTGATACGAGCATTTAATGTGACACCCCATTCTTTATTTTGAAGCGTGACTATATCTCCTAAATCGTAATCCTTCTCATAGGTCAGTCTGGACTTTGTAAGAGCCTGTCCTTCAAGGTATATCTCTTGATCGTACTCCATTAAGTGTTGTTGCCCTCTAGCTATTAGATCAGCGTTAATCTCTGCATCAGGTCGCTGTACTGGGGGATCTTGATCATCCGTTTCTGATACGTCCCGAGCATCTACAAATAGCTCATAACGGTCATATCCAGCAGAGGCTCCGACTTCTACAATACGCCGATCAATATCCTCACCTTGACCACCTACAACAGCAGCATTACGGTAATTTAATTCTGATTCGGTAAAGGTCATTTTACCAAGCGTGTTAAACTCTGGACTGAAAATAGCTGGCGGTAAAATGGATTGATCAGCAGTTAGATTTCTACCTTCGGATACCTTAAATACGAACTGCTCACTGAATGTATCAATATCAACATTCCATCCTAAACCGCTTATTGTACTGATTTCTGTTAACTCGTCAGCAAGATTTTTATACCGAGAATTCCAAATAACCTGCGATCCACGACCAAGATTAGAAGCAAGCACAACTTTATTCATCTTACGTTTTGAATTCATCGGATTAATGACGTTGTTATTGACATAATGCATCATCACTGTTTCGGCGTTCCCTTGTTTGTTGTCGTATCCAGTGGTGGAAGGTGGATAGGTTATACGCTGACCCATCCATGATTTTAAAGGTAACGCCTGTATAATCCAGTTCTCTGTTGCTTTGCCGTTCTCGTCTAGTTCTATTTCACGATGTCGAATGATATAAGCTTTGTTGAGTTTGTTATGAGGGAATATGATCCGTCCTCGGTGCAATTCATTTGCGTGCTTCAAATAACGGTTAATCCGCAATTCAATAGAACCGATTCCATGCCAAGAACGGGTTAGCTGTAATGAAGAATATTGTTTGACCTCACCTATTAGGTTGAAGTCTCTTGTCATAATACGTATTGGTAAGGTCATACCAACCATCCTTATAGGTCGAATTTGTAGCGGTGAAATAGGCCCTTACGGACCACTCTTAAGTAGCATAAAAAAACACGCCCTCATAGGAAAGCGTGTCTGTTAGATACCTTCTGTATTTTCTAGGATATAATCCTCTACTGCTTTTCGGTAATCTGGATTTGTGATGTCATCCAACACATATACTTGACCAGTTTTAGGGTTTAAACCACCGTTTTTGATTCTTTCTGCCGCAATACGTACAACCACTGGATTTACCATTATAAAATACCTCCTGTATTGGCATCAGCCATTAGTAATAGTTGATCTTCTAATTCTTTAATACGTTGTTGATCAGGTGTTAATGGTACTTCAATCGATTCTAACACTGGTTGTTTTGTGATAGGATCGATACTTGCGATTCGATGTGTATTATAATTAATATCTCCGTAATTCAAATCAACAAAGTTAAGTTCAATTATTTCTTTTCTAGGCAGTACGGACCCTTCTCTTTCACCAGAAATGCAAATCACATCCCCATCTTGGTCATATATAACCCTTGCCCCTATTTCCATATTGAATACCCTCCTCCTATACATAGGTTCTAACCACAAGCAATCCATCTATAAGTTACTGTGTTGTTAGATAATCCAGACAATTCAAAACCGTCTGAAAATATCTGCCACGAAGCACCTCCTGAACTTGACCCCTGTGAATAAAAACGATCATTGATAGATGAGTTGCCTCCCTCATAAAAAACAGCTCTACCGTACACGTCATTTTCTACCAGTATAAAAGAAGGTCTGAACGTTAATCCTCTCGCAGTTACTTTTGTATCTGAAGTGCTCGTGCTATCTGTTCCCGTGGCTCTTTTCTCCACTGGATAAGTTGCAGTTACCTTCCCTAGACCGTTGTGATACCCTTCAAGAATAGTAACACTGTTGCCTTGTGCGGTAATAGAGTGTGTAGTGCCTCCCCTGTTCACCATGCTACCTACTATTTCTCCTGTGTCTGTTGTTGCTGTTTCAGGATATAGTATTTGCGCAGCTTTCGCGGTTCCACCACCTCCTTCACCCTGTAAGATAAAAGAATTTTTGCTCAGGCTATATCGAGCGGTATATATAGAGTCTTTTTTTATATTATTCTTAGCCGCTCCAGATTCTTTGATTAAAGGCACTACTCCTAATTGGTTAACTTTTACCGATACTGCCGCATCACTATTCAACGTTGCTGAGAATGATATGGCTAGACCATCTGTATACGATGTTACCTCCGAAGAAGATAATTCCAAATTATTTTTATTACCCCCAGCCGCGCCTAACCATTTAACGTGGTCATTATTTTTAATGTGATTTGCGAAATCAGCTTGGGTAGCAAACCCTTCATCGTTTATTCCTGCGATGAACTCGTCCCATTGTCTTTGAAATTGTTCCGTGGGGATGGAAATTAGCGAATAGACTAATCCACATAAACTCTCATTTAATCGTTCATCGACCAAATCAGACTGTTGTAACTGCGATGTATTAGCTCTTACAAGGATTTGAGCAAGTGACAACTCGTAGATGAAGTTATCACGCTGAAGGGCTGGAGCAACTGGCGAAGAGGACGGTGTCCCTTCTTTTACAGCCAAATTAATATCCCTTGTTGCATTGCGTAGATCATGGCGAAGGACAATTCGATCTATACGATTTAAAGAAGCTTCTGGAATACTATGAGTCAATGTTAGATCCGACGTATTCTTGTACAATTTCCCAAGCATAATCGCTTTACCTGGACTTACGACTGTAGTTAGCGTACCAGGGGATACTCTCACCGACATACCCGGAATCTCATCAGTATGAAGTAATCCTGTCGATAATACGCTCCCGAAATATTCGGCGAAATCAGATGCTTCATATACCCTTGGGTCACCCGGAGCTGAGTTAAAAAATAACGACCTTTCCATAAATACACCTTCCTTTTAGACTGCTGTGTACAATTTACTGTAGCTGATATTTACTACAGCTCCTTGAATATCATCGTCAGCTGTATATTCGATTTCGTTTTCTCCAATATCCAATTTGAAGAAAGTGCTGTTCAAATCGATCCAGTTAAATACGTTTCGCTCCACTCCGTTAGAATCAATGAAATATACAGAAGTGTCATTGTCACTGGTATCAATAATCATACGTTCACCTTCGTCCAACTGTTGACGAACTCTGATATATTCTCCTGTAGTGTTGTTGATGATCTTAGGATTAAGAGCTGGTCCAAAGAACTCAACCTTTATCGGTGCTGGCGCGTGACCATCATTAAAGATAATCCGTTGATCTCGTTGGAACCCCATTTGGAATTTACCTTCGAACGGGAACTGGAACAAGGGTTCAAACGTTGGTTCTTCAGAAATGCTTGTTGAACGCCAGTAAGGATTAGGGCACTTGAAGTCAATGAGCGCTCTTTGGTGATATTCGCCTCTATTTTTGAAGCCAGCCCCATAAGTAGGTACGTGTTCAGAGACCGCATTTATAACCCTAATGACATCCCCATACTGATATTCAATTAATCCCTCACCGTTCTTAGGATTAAGCACCTGAGCCAGCCTAGCCCTCTTCTGAGATACGTCTGTATCATTCGCCCCAACTATCCATACTTCAAAGCTAATGTTTCGTTCCTCTAGGACAGCATCGATAAAAGATGACCCATCTTGGTACGGCGCTTTTTGAGTTTGTATATCTGCATCTACATCACCTAATCCGGTGATATCTCGCATAAAGAAAGAAGAGTCCAAATTATTAAAAATAATGGACTCCCCTCTGCTGTTTGTGAATTTCAATTGTTTTGATTTCATCTACATCCCCCACTCAAGGGCTAATTGACGCGATGCTTGTTTGCTCTTTCTAGCAATATCCGATGGGGACAAAGCTTGTGGACTATTTATTGTAATATGTTGGGTGAATGACTTGCCAGCCTCTTGCCCTCCAACAGATGTAAATCCTCGCGTTGCCGCATCTGCAGCAATTGATACATTTGTTGGGTTAATACTCATCGCTTTAGAAACAGCGCCTGATAAGTTTTCGGCTGATTTAATAGCCATCCCTCCAGCGGCAGAGATACCAATAGCCAATCCTTCAGAGATGTACTCACCGTAACCCATCATGAGACGTGATGGTGACTTTATCCCAAAGAAGTCTTTAAAACCATTTTTGATACCGCTTGCCACATCTTTGGCACTTTCCCATACAGCGTCTGCCATGTCTTTAATACCGTTGATCAATCCTTGCATAATATCTTTACCGATGCCCCTCATGGTGCTGCCGACATTTGAAAACATATCTTTAATGCCATTCCAAACAGATTCAGCAACACCTTTGACCGCATCCCAAGCACCTTTCCAATCCCCTTGGAGTACAGCTAAAAACCCTTTGATGACATTGGAGATTACGCCAATAGTCGTTTCGATAGTAATCTTGATCGCATTCCAAGCACCTGAAAATATTGTTTTAACAACATTTAAGGCGGTTGTAAATAAACCTGTTATCGTCTTGCCCCATGTATCCCAAAACGCTTTTATCGCATTGAAAATCGTTTGGACCACAACCGATATCGCATCAAACGCAGTATTAAAAGCAATCTTGAGTATTTCGAACAAATTTTTGAATGTCTCGGTGATCGTTGTTCCCCATTTATTCCAAAACGTTTTAATCTCATTAAAGATCGTTTTAACAATAAGTGTGATCGCATCAAATGTAGTCTTGAAAACAGTTTTAGTTAATTCCCAATTGGATTTAAAAAAGGATACGATATCCGAACCCCATTTGTTCCAAAAGGATTTGATTCCGTTAAATACGTTGGTAGCTGTTGTTTTTAAGAACTCCCACGCAGCGTTCAATCCATTCTTGACCGTCTCATTGTTGTTGTATAGATAGGTAAGTCCAGCCGCTAAAGCAGCTACGGAGGCAATGACGATCCCGATTGGCCCTGTTATAACCGATATAGCCGGACCTAACATTGTAAACCCAGCTGCTATTTGAGGTAGAAAACCAACCAGCAAAGTAAGCGGACCGATGATCAGCGCTAACACCGCTGTAACAGCTCCAGCTATCGCTATGAACGATTGAACGGAAGGAGATAGCGCGTTGAAACCATCCACCATACCCTGAACTAGTTTTGTCATCATGTTTAGAGCTGGGAGCAATGCAGTTCCTAATGAAATTTGAGCAGTTTCAAAGGAACCTCCTAATTCTTCTATGGCACCTTTAAATGTGTTTAGTTTCTGAGCTGCGACATCGGCTGCCGATATCTTTCCCATAGCTTCAGCCATTGAGTTGACACCTTCAGCACCCTCTTTAAAAAGGATGTTAGCGCCTCGAATAGCATCTGATCCGAACATAGTGTTTAAGGCTACAAGGCGTTGCTCGCTAGTTAGACCAGACAAAGCCTTTTGCAAAAGGCCACTGATATCCGACATGGATTTCAGGTCACCATTAGCGTCATAGAAAGCTGAAGATAATGCTCCGACATCAAATGCCATCTCTCTAAATGCTTTATTCGCCTTGTCAGTTCCTACTTTTGCACCAACGGATTCGGCTGCGTATTTTGTCAGTGCATCTACGACATCTTCAGTTGCTGTAGATGCTGGCTTAATACCATTGAAAGTTAGGTATTCAAGAGCTTCAGCTGTATCGAATGTGATCAGACCTAATTGATTGAATGTCGCATATGCGTCTGAAGTTGTTGGTGTAAGACGCATAAGCATTGTTTTGAGAGATGTACCGGCATCAGATCCCTTCAGACCATTTTGCGCGAATACGGCCAATGCTGTTGTGGTATCTTCAAAACTTAGACCAACTCCAGATGCAACTGCAGATACAGCAGACAAGGAGAATTTTAATTCGCTTACACTTGTTGCCGAAGCGTTTGCAGCTCCTGCCAGAATATCAGCTGCGTCATTAACCGAAATAGCATCCGCTTTAAATGCATTCAATGCAGTTGAAGCGATCTCTGCCGCATCAGCAAGTTCAAGCTCACCGGCTGTAGCAAGTGATAAAGCTCCGTCTAGTCCACCGCCTAGAACATCTTGAACGCTTACACCAGCTTTGATCAGTTCCTCAATGCCCTGCGCAGCTTCCGTTGCACTATATTTCGTATCAGCACCCATTGTAATAGCCAGTTTCTGGAGTTCTTCTCTGAATTCCGAAACCTCTTCAGGCGCCATCACTGAAAAGGCGTTAGCCATACCTTGTTCGAAGTCTGCGGCCTTGTTAACAGCTACACCTAATCCAGCAGCTATTCCAGCACCAGCAGCCGTTATACCTGCTCCAACTTTCTTCATTTGTTCAAACGAATTTCCCATAGACTGCTTCGCTTGATCAAATGATTCTTGATAATCCTTTCCTAGCTGAGACACTGCCACGCCTTGCTCTTTAAGGCTTGAGGTGGTTTCGTCTAGCTGTCCATCCATGCGTTTTAATTCTTGCTCTGTTTTCGTAAGTTCACGTTGGAACGCCCGATACTGCCCTTCACTTATTTCCCCACGGGCGAACTGTTCGTTTACCTGCTGCTGGGCAGTCTTTAAAGTATTAAGTTTTTGACTTGTATTGTTTATTGCATCAGATAATAGCTTTTGTTTTTGTGCCAGTAGGTCTGTGTTGCCCGGATCAAACTTTAAAAGTTTTTCGACCTGCTTTAATTCGGACTGAATATCCCTGCTTTTCTTATTTACATCAGTCAGGGCTTTCGATAGCCCCGTTGTGTCTGATCCGATTTGGACGTTAATACCTTTTATCGTCTCTGCCATCTACTCACCCCCCATAAAACTTGTCTATATCTTCTTGGGTTGCTTCTCTAGGTCCATCATCCTCAGCGCCTGAATAACACCGCGCCAATTCAATCAAGTCAACAGATCGAAGCTCGTTGATTTCTACAAAACTCAGCCCAATGCGCTTGCCTAGCGCAAGAAGCCGTATCTCAACTCGTTCATCTTCTTGATTTTTCGACTGCTCCTTTGACTCCGGAACGAAAAAAGCCGTCTACAGCTTCCTCCATAGCGCCTGACATAAAGGCAGGGTCTCCAAAGTCAATGTTTTCAATAGAACTGAGCCAAGTTTGAAACGAGGGAAAATTATTACCGAATTTATCAGCCTTAGCCATTGCCCAAATGATTTGCAAGATCGGGAGGAAATCAAGGTTATCGAAATCAATTTCCTGTTCACCGCCTACACCAACCTTCATCATTTTCGTGAGACGTGTGAGGTCACCCAATAAATCAGATTTAAACTCCTGTTTGTAAAACAAAAGAGCCAAGGCCGTAGCCCTGACTCTCACAACTTGATTGCCAACGTTTAATTCTTTCATGGTTTCCTCCTTATACTCCCGGAACAGCAGGCGTGAATTTTGGTAAATAAACCGTTGTAAAGAATGAGTTGAACGCAGTAGCGTTGGTGTCGCTCAATTCCAGATCACCTTTAACGATCACGCGCCCATCTACCTCGATAGGCGTTACGGTCACGTTAAATACCTCAGTATTCGGTTCAACACTTTCACCCTTCGTTGTTTTTTCTTTTGATGGACGCGTTGCTTGGCAATCGTAGTAAACAAAACGACGGTTACGTTTGTCCCCCTGCACTTCCCCCATCATTGCAAACTTCCTTGGTATTGCATTTGCTATTTCAATCAGTGCGCCGTTGTCGTCAATTTCCCATCCGAGCATTTTAGCTTTAACCTCATCGGTCACATTCGCCATTTCCAATTCACCGATATAACCATTGTTTGCAGTCATCACAAAATACGCCATATTATCAGCATAGAACGTACTTGACTCCCCCTGTGCTTCAGGAGCCCAACGAACCGCACCTGGTACTGATGAAGGCGTATCCCATGCAGGTAGCTCCAATGCTTCTTCATCCATAAAAGCGATATGCACCCGGCTAAGTCCGAATGTAACTTTGTTTTTACTCATATCCTCAACCTCCAATTAATTGTATTTCGTATACGATTTGAAATAATTTTTCACTGTCCAGCCACGCTTCGGTTTTGCTGTATGGCATTTCGAGTGACTTGAATTTGTCTTGCACCAGCTTTTCAGCAGCCAAGTCCTTTGTCTTGGTGTACAGTTCAACCTGAAAGTTACTGATCTCGACAAAATTGGTGTTATCAGCGATCAAATCATTGCCATAGGCAAACTGATAAGTAATAAATGGGGGTTTGGGCAGTGGTGACGTGGGTGTTTCTGTAAACGCCGAATAAGCCACTGGGAGCCCGAGTGACTTGAGTGCACTATACAATTCAGGTTGATTCATACCTAACCCCCATTCCTTATGATTTTCCGTATGCGGTCCAGAAGATCGGAGGCATTGCGGTCATAAGCCACTCTTAAATGCGGCCTACCAGCGACCCTGCCACCACCTACTTTGGCGTGTCCAAATTCCAAAAGATGGACAAGACCCGAATGCTTTTTATTCCAGATGATGCGCCTAGTAACACCGGGACTGTCTCTATTGGTTTTTTTGAAACCTTTGGCATAATCACCAGTCTTCTTAGGAGCGTCTTGCTGTGTTTCCTTCAGAACTTTATCAGCTGTCTGGTCAACTTCTCGCTCGATGGCTCTCTCAACATCTTCCGTATATTCTGTGACCGCTTTTGTAATCTCGTTGGCCAACTGATCAATGGATATGCTACGCATTGGAAGCCACCCTTTCACAGGTTAATTCCAACTCTTCAAAATCCACCTGATACGTCCTGACTACGTTATATTGTTTCTCTTCAAACTCGACAAGCGTCTGTCCGTCATACTCGTATCCATGGATAACAAATACTATTTCTGGACGCATTCCAGCTGTCGCGGCGTTGTAATATTCGTTACGTCCAATAGATTTCTTTCCGCAGAGAATCGGTAATCTTACCGGATCAACAATGATTTCATTGCCTATATCGTCCTGTTCAACCCTGCCCGGCTTGATAAGTATCAATTCATGGTCGTAACTCATGGCGTTTTTGTCTTTTCATGGACCATCAAATTATGGAGCCTAAATTGCAGATGCCTCGGCATTGACATAGGCTGTCCAGTAAATGACGTTTCATCGTTTGTTGCGCTTTGATATCTCCATGTAGCATAATCCACGCAAAACATAAGATGATAAGGGTTATTTGTCTCGAGAGATATTCCCTTTTCTTCTTTCAGTTCTGCCACAACACCCTGCACAATAGCAGTGAGGTATGTGTCCCTCACCGCTGTGCGGATGCCTAAACGCTCTTTTACAAGCGCTACGATTTGGGCTTCATCCATTAGGAATCGCCTTCTTCCTCAATCAAAGGTTCGCCAAGCTTATTCTCACTTCCCGATAATTCTTCAACACGCTCTTTCTTGCCTTTTCCCTTTCGGGGGTATTTATCCCCCACCCGGTAGATGTGATTGTCATCCTGCAAGTCTTTAAAGTCCTTGATAACTACATGAGGCATTTATATCACCCTTTCGTTTTTTATGCTCCTCCTGGATCTTCCGTGTTTGCTGTATCAGGTGCGAATGTCATTGTTGTCTTAGGTGCCACACCAGTAATGTTCATCGCTACGAAACCTTGTCCAAGGATGGGCTTTCCATCATAACGAGATGTTGCCTTGTAGACAGTATTGTCTTGGATGAACTGTACATGCTCAGACACCGCAAACTGTGAACCAGCACGTTCAGCAAGCAGGTACTGCGAACCGTAACCGCCAACAATGTCTCCATCTGCCATAAACGGAAGGATTACAATGTCACCGTTGATAATCGGCATTGTGTTGTTGATGCTCGATACCAAAGCACCTGCAGCGTTAAACTCAACAAGTCTTGCTTGCAATTCTGTAAATGTTGTATCATTCATCGCCCAGAACTTGCCGCCGTTTCCATAGTTAGATTTAGCTTTACCGCTGAATCGAACCATGTTCGCAAACAAAGCCTTAGCATCCGCACCAGTGACTTGACCGATGTTCGTAGTAGACAAATCAACCCATGTTGGAGCATGTGTACCCCAATAAGCTGGTTTTGCCTTTTCAGCTAGACGTGTAACGATACCAACTGGCATTTTAACGCCTGTTCCATAAAGGATTGCTTTATCAATAGCAAGACCCATTGCTTGACCGAGCGCATCCATGATTTCATTGGCAAGGTTGAAGTCAGAGTCCTCTAAAAGAGCATTACAGATCGGAATATAACCACCGACTTTGTAACCATCTGTTTCAACTTGATAGAATTGAATGGACAATTCATTCAGTGATGCACAAGCTTCAGTCCAGATAGCCTCCGGAATGTCACCCACAATGTTGGTACGGGATGTACCTGGAATAGCCCGAAGATTTACTTTAGTAATCAACTTGGAGTAACGATGTAAATTGTCTCGGATAAGGCCAAGGATTACATCAGGAATTCCAAGTTCCCCGCCTTGAACGCCTCTTTTATTCATGTTCTTTTCGTTAGGAATTTCACCTGAACGGATTTTATCCAAGAATCCTTTTACTTCTTGTCGCTGGATCAGTGTCTCAGCGCTACCACGTTCCATGCCTTTGAAAAAGCCTTTGTTTACCTTCATTCTTGTTTCGCCCCCCACATTTGGTTGTTGTTTGCTTCTTTCTTCTCCGCCTGTCTCTGGTGTTTCTTTATTTGTCGGAGCCTTTTGATTCAGCTCTTCCAATTCCCCTTCCAGAGCGGAAATCTCATTTTCGAGTGTCCCTTTCTTTTCGTCCAGATCACCCTTTTCAGCGTCCAACTTCTCGATTTCACCTTCTACGGTGGAAATCTCTTCATCAGTTGTAGCTTCATCGATAGCGGTCTCCAGTTCTTTAGAACGGACTTCAAAGGCTTCTTCCTGTTCGACTAAAACCGCCAGTGCCGACTTTCTTTGTTCTATTTTCTTTGCCAACATAATTTGTTTAAGTGACATTATTTCAACCTCGCTTTCAATTGTTGTTTTCTTTGTTGCATCTGTCGTTCTTTGTGCTGTTCGACCTCAGCTTTTCGAGCTTGTACGCCCGTAGCTGCATAAGCCGGGAATGTACAAACAGATACTTCGTGGAGATCCACCTTTCGAATCATCCATTTCACTGAGCCATCATCCCGAAATTCAGTTTCTTCATCCAAAATGTTAAATCCGAAGCTGCACTGGTCCACATCTCCACGCTTCACACGCTCGTACATGTTCACAGCATCCGAATCATTGGGGTTGATCTTAACTCGTCCCCATAGTCCGTGTGAGTCCGCTCTGAGCTCCAACGTACCCGATTTGTTGCGTCCTAACACTAATGTAGTGTCGTGGTTAATGAGTGCCCTCACATCGTTATTAAGCGTCTCTGTGAATGCCTCTGACGCTAACTCTTCGAATGCTCCGGGCCAAAGTTCTGTCTGCTGATTAAACACAGCGAAATAACCCTCGATAACCATTTCTGATCCGTCTTGCTCTGCCCTGGTTTGAAGTTGCGTCTGCACACTTCGGGTTACTTTCTGCCCCCTATCCATCGTCCTCACCTCCTTGAACTAGTTTCTTTTGTTGTCCCAACATATCGGCAGGAACATAGTTCTCCAGCGCCAAGAGGTCATTCATTCGAGGATCAGGACCGAATCCAACCAAGTCACGCCATTCGTTCCTATCCATCGCCATGCGGTCAACCATCTCAGCGCCAGCCGTTATCAATTCGCTCAAGTCGTAAGCGTATAGAGAACGAGGATTTAACTTGAAGTACAGATCAGGAGCAAAAAGCAAGCCTTTGGTTAGAACTTGTTCTATTCCCTTTGCCATTGGTAGGATTCCGGACGTGATAAATGCGTTAAACTCTTCTTTTTTAAAGTCGCCAACGCCAACAAAAAAAGCTGGAACCCCAATGAGTCCAGCCACTGTTCTTTTATCTAGTTGTACAGCGTCATTAATCGCCAAGTCGTTAAGGGATAGAGGTTTAATCTGATCAACCTTGATGAATTCCGCTGGTACTATCCACGGCTTGCCACCGCCAGTTTCAGAGATATACTTTTCGAGAATCTTATCCCGGCCTTCCTCACTTGCAAGTTCCTCCGTCATGGCATCAACGGAAACAATTACAGAAGGTTTCCACTTATCCGACATAAAGCTGTTTTTCGTTTTTGTTGCTTGCTTCAGGTTGTTTATGATGTCTTTCAGAACCACTTTATAGCCGGTACCAATCCATGGTCGCTCAGGATCAGGGTTAATCGTAAAGTGTAACAATTCATCATGGTCGTACAGTTTCCCTTGATACCTGATTTGATAAGCGGTGTCTGTATCAACGAAGCTAACCCCTGATGGTTTAAATGGTATTAGTTCTTCAATCAGACCATCACTACTCATTTTCGGATACACAACGCTGTTACCAGCTCCATCAAGCAACATCGTGTAGATTATATTGTACATCCATGTTTTTCGCGTCATTAGGCTGTATGGATTAACATCCAGTTTACGAGACAATGCATTTTTGACTCGCTTATCTCCATCATCTGTGTTTTGCATTAGATGGATGGTCATGCTGCTGATTAAATCAGCCACCTTGTGAACTGCCATCTTTACTTCTGGATTATCTGAGAGCCTTGTATAACCCGGTACACACAACGTATCATGTGCGTCACCCGTCAAGAACCACCCCATTGAGCTGCTGGGTTCAGCTCTCGTCTTATTCACTGTGCGATTTTTCTTTTTCCCCAAATGTATCAGCCTCCCTTCAGCCATTGCGTTGCGTTATTGGATCGTTCCAAATCTTCAAGCATTTGCACCGCAGCAAACACCGAAGCGTCAAAAATATCAATCCGTTGCTCAGGCATGATTTTCTCAAATTGAATCATGTCATCTGTCTTTTCAATGGCGTGAACATTCTGCACACAATATTCAAACGCTTGTGAGTGCATGTAATATAAATTGGCGTCTTTCGCTTGCTTCTCGATCCTACGGAATCCCTCGGACTTCTTGTAAAAGTATTGAGGTTGGTCAACGATCTTGAAGCCTTTCTTCTTCATTCCCAAGAAAAACTCACGTCCAAACTTGCGGTCAAACCCCACTTGCTTAATCTTGAATCCCTTGGCCTTCATATCGACAAACCATTTAATGATGTCGTCATAGTTGACTGTTGGTGTGTTACACATCGTCAGTAAACCATCGTCTTTCCAGCCAAATAGAGGTATGTTGTCCTCGTCTGCCTTTCTAGAAGCCGCAACGATAGGGAAGAATGCATGTGACACGATAATGTCCACGCCTTTGTAGTGCCCGTATAAAGCAGCTGCTGTAAGGTCATGCAACTTTGACAAGTCAGCCCCGCCGAACCAATCAATAGGTAGTTTCGCCAACTCTTCAAGAGTCCATTTATACTTGCGGTCAGACGCTTTGAATTCATCAATGTTAAAGTATGATTTCATGGCTGATGTATAAATGTTTAAGGACTTCGCCAAGAATGATTTACGCTGCTGCGGATCGTTCTGTGCTTGCATGGCATCATTCATCAACTCTTGTCCGGATACAGATACGTTATAATTAGGATTGGCTTTCTCATGCTCTATTGGATTAGTGTAATCAACCTCACCAGTGTCAGGACTTTCATCAGCCTTAGCGATAAACACAAATAACTGTTCATCAGTCACAACGCCTTCCAGAACCTTTTGAGCGTAAACCATCCGGTTGTAACAGAAGCTGTTCATGTTGTCGCCAGCTGTTGTGATACCGATACACAAGCTATTCCGGTAAGCTTTGCCTGATTCCTTGATCGTGTTGTACTGGCTTGCGTTTCGGTAAAGGTGCAGCTCATCCAGTATCTGAATAAGTGTATTAAGTGAGTCCATCCGGTCACTGTTGCCGGCTATGGTTTCAATACGCATGTAGCCATCACCAAGTTCACCGCTTATGCTATGCTCTTGGTTGTTGTCCAGTATCCGGAAGTTCTTCTCTTCGCCCATGTTCTTCAGGTTGTAATTCAAAAAGTTAAAGCTTTGTAGTGCTTGTTTTAGCTGCGCTCCTACAATGACTATTTCAGCACCAGAGCGTCGTTCCAAGAGCCCTAGTCCCCATGCTAAGGAACTCATAAGCGGAGTCTTGCCCTGTTTACGTGGAAGCATATTGAAGGCTTCTTTGTATTTCCTCAGCTTCGTCCCCTTATGGAAAAATCCAAGCAGGTTATAGATAATGAATTTTTGCCAAGGCTCCAACAAAAAAGGCGTACCCCTTAGTGGATACCCCTGCATGTTTTCACCCTTTTGGTGAACAAATGTTTTTTCGATGATCCCTATGACAAATTCAGCATCTTTGGGGTTGAAGTCATAAGCAGGATTCTCCATATCTCGGAAAAACCTCTCACATGCCTGTCTAACCTCTTTACAGGCAACCTTACGACCCTCAACGATACTTTTGGCATACTCCGTTACAATGTCATAGTTTTTGAATTTACTCATCCATGCCAGCTAAGGCAGCCGCTAAGACTGACTTGCCCTTCTGCTCCACCGTTACTGTTTCAAGGGACTTCGGATTGAGACATAAACGATCGGAGTATGCCAATATATCCTTACGTAACGATTCTAGGGTTGCGACAATTGGTGATTTTTTAGCGCCTCCTGCAGCAGTGTAGCTCTCATATTGATATCCTTCATCCTCGAACTTCTGATTAAGAATCAAGAACTGATGAACTAGATCAGAATACAGGTCAATGATGCGCCCATACTGGATTTTATAAACCCCAAGCTCTTTCATGTCCGATATGGTTCTACGCTTAATTGTTTCCTTTGTCGGTACGTTCGCCATGCTCTCACCTCCCTCAAAAAAAGTTTTATAAAACACGCTCTATTGGAAAAAGCTCCCCTCCCCGGTCCCACCGGCCCCGCAGTCGCACCTCGATAGAGGGGGGGATTGTGGATTATACTCCTAACTCTTCAATCAACCATGATTCTTTCGCGTATTCATCTTTCCCTGCGATTGATGCACTAACCGCATCGAGTTTCTTCATGGTTAACACCTTTTCGATCTTGTACCTTTTTCCCAATCGGTCTAAGGCATCCATAGCACTGTTCAATCCTTCCCTCGTATGAACCTCTTCTTTATACATCCTATTGCACCCACCTTTCATAGTGTGGTCTCACTCTCTCCTGCCACTGCATACCAAGAGCCGTAAGCTCATGCGTCACTCTGTCATGCATTGCGTTGTGTTGCTTCTCACATAAGCTGATAAGGTTCCAATCCTCTAGAGCTAACTCAGGGTAATACTCCAATGGGTAGATGTGATGTACTGTTGTGGCTGATACTGTCTTGCCGTACCTCTTACTCTCTTGGCACATGTATTCATCACGTCTAAGTACCTTTGCCCTCTTGGTGATCCATCTCTTACTCTTATAGAATGGATTAGTTATCTTCATGCCTTCTTGCCTTGCCTTCGTTCCTGCCTGTTCACCGGCTGCTGTTCCCTGCCATGTGTTACTCTTACAAGCCACTGGATAAGTTTCATGTCAATCACCCTTCACCCGAATAAATAGATTGCAAAAAATGTGATTGTTACAGCTTTGAATAAAAGGTTAACTCCAGATTTCGCTCTCTCCTTCTTCTCGTCTTCCATGAATATTCCAAGTACATAAGTTAAAGCCAGTAGAGAGTTGAATACTAAGAGCACCCATGCAAATGCGTTCATTCTACTCACCCTTTCTTGAGTAAATAAAAAGAGAGAAGGATATGTCCCTCTCTCTGGTCAGACAACAAACACAGATACATCTATTGCAGCCATCATGGCAAGGTGTCCAGCTGCACTCGGATGAATTCCCAAGTTATCAGTGGTAAGGACCATTCCCTGCTTCCATATGCCACTGTTGCGTTTAGTCTCGACTGTGTCCGCAGTCTCAAAGTACCCACTGAGCGGAGTAGGAGTGGTCCGAATCCAGTCATTCAAGCGAACCCGTACAGCTTCATTACTCTTAACACTCTGATTACTTTCTGTTGTCCATCCGTCCGTGCTATTGGTAACTGGAACTAGCGTGCAAGCGTAAACTTTCATTCCACGTGATGAGAGTTCATTATAGATGTTCAAGAGATTACCCTGAATTTCATTAAAACTCCTATTCTGATTCACGTCATTGATTCCATGTTCCACAACTGCATGTGTCATGCCTTCGGTAATTCTAATACGAAACTTACGACTCAACCCTACAAAGTGACGCGTGGCTTCTCCTGATATACAGAAGGCAGTGTACCCGAAGTTATCATTGAGCGCACGGATAAAGAAACCATAATTATCTCCACCTACAGTTGGGTTTATAGGGTTCTTGTCACCTGCTCCCCACATAATGCTATCTCCAATGACCGCTATTGCCGGTTGCTTTCTAATCGTTTTCCCTTTGATAGCTATTGGCGTAAACCCATACACACCAACAGAAGCACTTTGATATACCTTCCAAGTGACAGTACCATCAGTGATCGTTTCCCCGTCGGTTGAAGTAGTCACTGGAGTAGTTGCACCTGTCGTCCCTGCTGTAACGCATTTGAGCATATATTTCCAATCAGCAATAAGCCTTCGCCACGTCCCTACAGTCACGGCCTTGTTAGCTTCCCAAAATGGAGTCTTGGACCAATTCCACACAAATTCAGTATCCAACGTTTTGTCACCCAAAACCCCAGACTCACTGCTAGCGTCACGCTGTAATAACATCCCTCCAGGCCAAATTCCGCTTTCTGCAGAAACGTAAGTGTACACAAAAAATTCTTCGCCTTTCTTAAACTGCAAACCCATAGGATCAGTTTGAGCAGTCCCACCAGGACCTATTGTCGCCAATGATTCTCCCCTAATAGTTAGTGGCACTCTTACCCAATCTGTGTCACCCATTTTTTCTAATACAACTTTAACCTTTATATCATTAGCTGTCGCAGTATCAGTAGAACCGTGGAAGTTTCCATATACAAGCTGAAGATCAGTAAAATCATAAGCGGCAATATGTCTTGATTTGTAAGTGGAATTTGGCTTTCCCGTCATCCCACCATTATCATTAGACCTGTGATACACCGTAGCTCGTGTAGCTACTGCCGAACAGTTATATCTCTTATCTGAGGACCTTTTCTCCATAGTTGCCGCTAAGCTCAGTGCAATTTTTCCGTGATCCACCCTACAATACCTCCTTAAACTACCGCCGCTTTAGCAGATATTTTCCCTCCACCAGTTGGAGCCGTGTATTTTACTCTGAATATCAACCCGGCTGGCTTTTCATACTCAACGACTTCTCCTGGTTTCGCTGATTTCACAAGTTCCATTGAACCTGTTACTCGAAATCCATCGATCGGATATTCATTACCATCTAGATCTACAAGGAATGTTGTAAATGTCGCTGTTGTACCGGTTGTTGTTGCAGAATAGGCAATTGTAACGCTCTTCTTTTCGAATGCCGCATAGTCGTTTTGTCCAGCTTTTGAAACTTGATCTGCAAATGTAAAAGTCTGACCTGCCGCTGTTACTTTGTCCATAAACGCTCGATCCATCTTTTTCACCCTTTCTTAAATAAAAAAGCCGCTGAGTTATCAGCGACTGAACATTCATTATTTTGTTTCTGACATTTCAACCTCAAGCATGTTTGCTTTGTTCCTGTCCATGTGCCCCACTCACAGCCTTTACACTGCGTTGGTTGCTTGTACACTATATCATCTTCATATCGCTCCATAACGAAGCTCCTTCACTCGTTTGTAAGGCCTTGACAGGATTCGAACCTGCCTATACCATGAAGGCCATAATATAAATGTGCAGTGATCTTAACTGCATTCCCCGCATGCTACATCACCGGCGATGAACGCCTAGGCACGAAGCCCACAATGTAACCGAGTCCTGCAATGATAAGGGTTAGCAGGGACACCCGAGCGTTTAGCTCTATGTCCCTAACTATAATTTGTACTAACCCTCATATTTTCGTCAGCTTACGTTCATATTCCATTCAATTTACCGTCAGTTTTTTGATCATATAATTCCGCAGTCTTTAAGGGTATTTGCCACACTCAACAGTCCTTTTTCAATTCTCCGATCTATTGTACTTTCTGACATGATTGATCTAAACTGAGCAACGGTGTTTTTCCTTCTCCCTGACTTGAGGTATCGGTGCTTGATGACGTCTCTTGCTTCACTGTCTAGGATAGCTTCGACAGTAGTCTTCACCACTTCAATCTTTACCTCATACTCTTCGAGCTTTTGTTGCTGATCAGGAGTTAATTCCTTTAGACGATTCAACACCCTTACTGATGCCACCCATTGATGATATTCAACTTGTAACATGTGTATAGCGGCTTCTATGTCCTTTTCTCTGGCACTTGGTATTAGTTCCATTTGTTCCACCGCCCCCATAGGTTCACCCCAATTTGCATTTATTTACTAGCATCTTGAATATAACACTCGTATTTCGCGTCATTCATTTTCATTTTTCTACATAAAATCGAATATACTCGTCTGCCCTTCCTTCACAAATTCCGATGAGTCGCAGATTAATCCATCGTCCAGCCATCGCTTGGGAGCTTCCTGCTTACAGTGAGGCCATACCATTTCCCCGGCCCTGTGACGCTTTGGTTCTTCTTCCTCTGCCTTTTTAGTCCACACCCAGTGGGTTTGTGCTGTTACCGTGTTAGGTGTCACGACTGAGCCCCCAAACTGCTCTATGGCAACTCAAGCATATTTTCATTTGGTTTCCGTTCACTTGATTCTTCATGTTTAACTTCGCGGGCTTCTTTTTGCACAAGTCGCATTTGATACTCATGTTGTTTCCTCCCCTGGTAGGTTGATAGGGGACCAATGGGTTACTCCGTTGAGTCTGTAACCGCCTTTCCCATGCCATCCGTAACCTTCTATGGCTAGAAACTTCGCATGTTGAGCAAGTTCTGGTTCTATCCCGTCTATTAAAACCAAGTGTGTTACATGGCTCTCTATGCTTCTGTCTGTGGGATCATACATGCGCCATTGAATCATTTACCTTCACTCCTTTTACATGTTTGATAAAGCTTTCTTCCAGACTTTTCTGCTTTTAATTCTTGAAATCGAATGAATAGATACTCCATAATCAGCGGCTATTTCTTTCAACAATCGTGTATCGTTATAAATTTGTCTTACTTGCTCTTCAGTCAACTTGTACTTTCTTGTGTCCCTTCTTCTTCGGGGCAACGTACCGGCCGGACTCAATAGCAATTCTTCTGAACAGCCTTTATTTATTCTCCCTGTAAGTGTTTCTTCGTGAATTCCGGCAAAGTCGGCCCATTCTTGTACGTTTCTTGTTAATCCGGCTATTGTGACTTTTCTATTACTTCTTCTGTTATTTAGGTTTTCTTTTTGAGTAACCCATCTGCAGTTGTTTGGAGAGTATCCTGAATTATTATTGATACGATCTATCTGGAGACCTTCCGCGCACCCGTTATCAAGACACCATTTTTTAAACTTAGCAAAATCCTTCCACTCTTCACAGACAGAAATTCCTCTTCCACCATAACGATGAAATTGAGGATGATTAGGATTAGTACATCTTGATCTCATTGCCAACCAAGCATTTTTTATTTTTCGATGTAAAACCCTTTCTTCCTCGCTTTTCCAGTTACTCACTTTGCTTCTTCCTCCTCAACCTTCAGGTATCCAGCAGCACTGCAAATCGGACAATCGGGATGGTTTTCTGACTCCGTATATCCACGCCCGTTGCATCCATAACATTTTTCAATATCTCCGGATAGATAATGGCCACTCTCCCTCATTCCACTACCTCCAAATCCTTAACGGGTACAGTAAATGTGTAAGTATCAAAATCAATCTGTACAGTTGGATTCGTGACCACACCACTCAATGCAATGCCATTACCGTATATTTCGTGTTTAACTCCATCTCCCGGCTTAATGGTGGGTACTGGTGGGGTGTCGGGATCAAACTTACCCGCCTCGATTTGATTAACGATATCCGTTAAAACTGTCTCACGTCCTAAGTAGAATCGGGTGCTCTTTTCGTTGAACTTTTCCTTGATGCAAAATTCCAATTCCTTTTTCAAGCTTCTCAGCAACTTTGTCTGGTCTATTAGCTTTACTTGGTTATTCATATCTACCCCTCCAATAGATCGGGATTGTCGTATACTGATCCGATAACCTCATATGATGAAAGCAATTCTTCGCGAATCTTTGCGTATTTTCCGATTCCATCTACAACATATCCAGCACCAGCGTAAACAACTTTGCCTGAAAACTGGTTGAAAATATCAGTAGCGCCTCTAACTATATCCCCTTCATATATCTCAGCGCCTTTACGATCGGTCAGGCCGGTGTATTGCATGTAGATCAAGTGGTCCAGCGTTTTGAATTCTGCCTCCGACTCTGAAATGTCCGTTGCTACAATCCCCGAGCTGTTGAATTCGAAGCAAATATTCGTTTCTTCGCCAACGTAGTACATTTCGTTTTTCACGTTGTCCCATGTTCTGAATTTGATTTCACGTTTCATCTTCTCTTCCTCCTCTCTAAAGGGATGGATAAGGGCTTATACGGCCCACGCTACGCTCGGATTATTCAGTCGATTGATGCCCTTCGGCCTTAAGCAAACGATCGTTCTTTTTTGAGTTCTTGCCAAGGTAAAACGTACACTTCGAATGATCCTCGCTGTTTGTTGCAATACGTATATCCACTTTCCAGACCAAGGTGTGAACAATCTTCTGGCATTCTAGGGTAGTACCTACAATGGATTCCGTCATGAACATCATCTGCTGTAATCTCGAAGTCAATTTCCTCGAATCTATAATCAAATTCGCCCCTGCACTGTTTCAGAAAATCAGTTGCATCTTTAAAGGCGCTTTTCTTACCGACAAGCTCAGTCACTGATGAACCGTCTGTAAACTCCATTAAATGCATCGTATTTCCTCCTTTGGTTTTGCGGCATGCCGCCATCGTCCCGACCGAAATACTTAGGCGAAGCCGGTAGCCGTATAAGGTTGTGTAGGGTTTATATGTGGGAGGTTGCCCTCCCTTGGGGTTAACCGATCATTCTTTTTGCAAGATTCGCCACAATGCTTTTCCGTTCATTAGGAGCAAAGGGCTGCAGTAGTCGCTCCATTTCAGTTACACATTTTTCAAAGCGACCAGGTTCATATTCTTCAGTAATCGCCACCGCAACACCTGTTTCTGAGCTCACGCGGCTGGTTCTGATTTGTCGGTGTGGTTTCATTCGATCGCTTCCTCCCTTGAGTTAGATAGGTTCATTTAAGTCTCACAAACATGCCCCAATGACTCACGTTTTCCAAAGTTTTAACGTTATGAGACCCGTATGCTATCAATACTGATGGGGCCCCTGCGTTCGCGTTCGCCCTTTTACCGTCCACATGATGAAAATGCAATCTACCTTTGAGAAACAACAGCGCATCAGCCCTAGTCCACACATGATTAAAGAACATTTCCGTTTCAGTCCGTGCAAATATTAGTGCGATTCCGTTCCCGTGTTCACTTAATTTATGAAGCCATTCAGCAGCTTCCCTTCCATAAGGCGGGTTTAGCCACACCCGACCATTCCATTCAGCCTTTAAGCCGTCATCCATAACAGTTAAGTGCCTTTTCGCCGTATCCCATGGACGAACTATCGGAGAGCATGGGTCTAAGTCAAACGGTCCAAGTTTGCTAACGATCTCCGGTGGAGTCAACCATTCATCCTTTTGCATACGTGCAGATTGGTGACCTCCCATGCCTGATACTCTAGTGCTCATTCCGTCTTATCCCTCCTTGGGTTTATAGGGCTTCCCTAGCTTGTTCTCCGCGATCTTCTACCACTTTCATGGACCAGAAGGCTTGCTTATATCCGTCATCAAAAACCTCATTCTCAGCTACATAGATGTCTTCATCCGCATAGAACCTCAGCGCTTCATCCTTGCGTTCGATCTCTGCCAGTAGGTAACCGATCCAGTCATGTACTTGGTCGAACTTATCCCTCATTTGAGGCTGTCTCTTGAACAATTCTTCTGCCATTTGGTATTCAGCTTTTATCTCGTCTATCTTGTTCTGTTCGCTCATTGTTATCTCTCCTTAATACACGCCCGTTAGTGTGCAATCGTGGTATTTTTCTTTATCGATCCATTTGAATCCGTGCTTCTGAAAGTAGGCCAGATTGATCAAAGGTAGTTTGTAACCGTATGAGTACCAAATGTGATGAATCCTA
The DNA here is from genome assembly GCF_058781425.1 of Paenibacillus sp. FW507-14B1B. NCBI lineage: Bacteria > Bacillati > Bacillota > Bacilli > Caryophanales > Paenibacillaceae > Paenibacillus > Paenibacillus sp. FW507-14B1B. The sequence goes on from NZ_JBYSWS010000002.1 coordinate 1,093,857, forward strand.
TGAATACCCGTGATGCGTTGAATTATCCTGTGTTTTTTTCTTTTCTTCATTTGTTATCTCTCCTTATATGGGATGGGGGTTAAGCTGTTTGATTGGAATTTAATTACTACGACTCACTTTGTTTATTGGAAGCACTTCCTAATCAGCTGGAATCTATCATTTATTGCTAGGAAGTAGTTCTTCCTCAATAAACAGTAGGGGTTGATTTTATGAAAAACGCATATTCATGGTTCGTTACAGTAATGGTTCACAAACAGATAATTGCAGAATTGATAGTTGATTTGGCCACATCGGGCCGCAGCCTAGAAGTGGCTTTTTCTTTTGTGAAATTCTTTTGGTTTTGGAGGTTAGAAAGAATGAGTTAACCTTCTCTTTTTAATATCCGGTACTCTGCCGATCATGATTGACCGCATTCTTTGCCATGTATGCTGCTTCGATTTGTTCCCAAGTGAATCCAAGTTGTAATCCGAGCGACAAAAAGTGAATCCCGACATCTTCGTATAACTCATATGGCTCTAAGTCATCGTTTCCAGTTGCAAATTCGTAAATTGCCATGAATACTTCGTTGAATTTTTCTATCAATCCATGCGTTGACTGAAAAGCTCGTATATTGTGTTCGTGTAAATATCTAGCATCTTCTTCGAATTCATATCCAATTTCATTCCCAATCGACAATATGAAGTGTAGGCAGTCAATGTATTCTTCTAGGAGTGGGTTTTCGTAACCAAGCTTTCCAGTGGCGTTGCAATCAGTACAAGGATCAAAATCCAATCCCGTATGACCTTCCATCAAAAACAGCATATTTGCTTCATGATTCATATCTCCGGTTCCATCACAAGTTGAACACAATACTTCGACTGTTGTATTTGGTTGTTGATTCTTACTCCAAAACTTGAACCCTCGCCATTCATTGGCACATTCCCCGAGCTCCACTTGTAGAGCCAGTACCTTTTGCGGCAACAAGTCTTGTCCTTCCAGACCTTTCTCCTTTATGATCCGTTCATCCAGTTCACGTTGCATTTCAAATAGCTTTATAAGGTTCATATTTATTTGGCCTCCTTGATTTCTTGTTTCGTTGCCTGACGCACTACAAATGCCCTACCGCCAATCCAAACTATCGATGGTTCTGTTGTGTTATAAATCTCTATCTCACCCTTAGATAAGCCGTGTATTAGCTCTGTGGATGTCTTTAACTGTGCGTCATCGGTGTCATCTACAGTTATCATTTTGATTCCGTCCCACGATTCGCGAATCTCTTCGGCTTTTTCAATAACTGCGTTCCGTTGCTTCGGTTGCAAAACAATTTCCATAGCTTCTCTGTAGTGGTCTACAGCCTTTGCATAAGCTCTGGTGTGTATTTGGTTCATTTCAGCCCAAAACGCTCCTGTAGAGGCTTTTTTCATGCGCTGCTGGAACGCTCGTTTTTCGTCTCTGTTCACACTGATCACCGCCCATTATTTGTATTTATAGAAACTGGTGTTTGGTTAAAGGGTAATAAGAGGCCCTTGTCAGCTGTTTTTCCGTCCTAATTAACAGCTGACAAATAATCTAATTGATATGCTCCTGACTTGATCAACTCTGCGTTTTCTTGAAACCAGACATAAGGAATACTCTTCCTTCCTTGGTTATACTGATCGTCCCACCAACCTAATAAATCATGTTTGGTTATCAGATATGTTTCATCGAATGATTCAAAATGTATAAGGGCAAATCCTATCCCTTGCCAGCGGCGTATAAATTCTATTTGATGTTCTTCAAAGTTACTGAGTGGGAAGCTAGTGAGCTTTTTAGTGCTTTTAGCTTCAAAGCAGATAGACCTTCCATTCCAGTCACCCATAAAATCGACTGTGCTTGGTCCTTCCGGAAATGCATTAACAATTTTCTTTCCTTTCCGGATCACTTTCCATGGGGTTGAAACCTTCTTGATACTTGCAATCCCCTTCCGTTCGTACTGTTCACAGGCATAAATTACAAGCTCTTCGAATTTCATTCCCCTGTTAGCAAAGGTATTCACGCTATCACCCTTTTCGGTTTCATCGATTCCCGTTGCTCTGCTATTTGATCGATCATGTCCACCAATTTAGTTCGGATGTATTCCTCTCTATAGGCTGCTGGAACACTGAATACTGCGGCTTCTTCTGAAATCTTAGCTATCATGCTATCTGCACTCTTGAGGTGTTCGAATATGAGATACTCCAGAGATTCGAAAATACTGTCCATCACTGGTTCATGATTTTTCGGTTTACGTCCCATGGTGTATTCACTCCCAATCGTTTGATGACTTCCTTGGCTGCATGTACTCGGCAATCAAAGTCCAATCCGCAATTCATGACGATATCTATAAGTTCAATGTCTTGCTTGTTCTCCATCGCTTTCATGTTGAGTTTCCTCCTTTATCCCGAAGCTCTCCCTGCCCCGGCGCATAAATTCTTCAAAGTCTTCGTCTATTAGGTTGTAGTCATCAATTTGTTTCATAATCCTCCTACTGCAGCCGATAGTTCAATTCAATGCCGCCCGTTAGTGTTACTTTGTAATCCCGGCACATTTCGTTGATCCGACTGCCAATGCCTTCGTCATATTCACAAATCTGTCCGATCGTTTTTTCCGAGCTGATTAATAATGGTTTGTTCTCTAAATATCTAAAGTTGATGATTGCGAATAATTGTTCCAGTTGAAAATCCGTTGGTTCCCGGCGGCCTTTAAACATGTCGTCAATGTAAAGTAGTTCTGCACGTTGTAGCTGCCGGATCCGTTCATCCATCAAATCGAAGTTATCTTTGATCTCGTTGAACCCTTCAACCCAAGGGAAGTAGACAACGCCTACTCCCTTACTTAGAAGGTTGTTTGATATCGCCATGAGCAAGTGTGTTTTGCCGCACCCCGGACGCCCTAGGAGAGCCGCGCTGTTGTATCTGGTATATTTGATCCCTTCGAAGTTCAGGACGTAATTCCAAGCCGCCTGTTTCGCCTCAGCTACAATCAACGGTCTACCTTCTAGGTTGAAGTTCCCAAATGTCTTCTTTTGGAACTCTTCCGTTATCTTGCTAGACCTCATTAAACGCTCAGCACTTCTTTCCTTTCGGCACTCACACGGTACGGCGTACTCATGACCTTCTTCATTTTTCAGGATGATCCACTCGGCATCCTTGCACTTCTGACAACGATATTTCGCTAGGTCTTCAGCTTCCCGTTCTGTTTTGCTTATCGAGGAAAGCGTACTCACTCTCTCGCGAAGCTTGTCCAGATCTAACCCTTCCATGGCTTTCTTGATACTTTCCATATTGCTCCCCTTTCCGTCTATCAAACTCGACTATTTGGGTTTTGCAATCCTCTATTGATTTGGCTCCGTGCCTTTGCCACTCGTTTAAAGTCTGATTAACATAGCTCCACTTAGGAACTCCGTTGTCTATGGCTCTTCGAATTGCAAGGTTAAGGACCTCTGAATCAAAAGTGTTCAACCAGTCTTTCACGTACTCATATTGTGAAGGTGGCATTGTCCCAATGTTCCTTTGGTAAAAATCGACCACTTGAGCGAATGCTTTATCATCATCATTTAATACTTCTTCTTCATTCTCATCATTCTTTACATTCTTGTTTGTGGTCATTTGTTGGTCATTTGATGGTCTTTTGTTGGTCATTTGTTGGTCAATCTGATGGTCATCTTTGACCTCTGCACCTTGATAAATGTCCCAGTTGTCAATACTTACAACACTAAATTTGTTGGTCTTTTTGATGGTCAGAAAACCACCACTTTCCAATGTTTCTAGCCACCTAAAAACCGTTTTATCTCCGGTCACTTTCTCCTTTGGTTTAAGGCCTTGATTGTACAATTCCTTAATATCAAATCGACCAGTTACAAACTCACCAGGCATCAAATGAACCGTTTGTTTGCCTATGATTTGATCTCGTTCTTTATGTGTTGCTTCGGTTAGGCATATCATCCATAACCGAAACAACTGGTGATCATTAAATATTGAGCTGTCCCGTATTTTCCGGTGAAGCTTAATCCAACCTTTCCCGGACATTTCACCACCTGCTTATTGTTTTGCTAGTTCGATCAATGCTTTTTGTATCTTTTGAGCTTCGACGTTATCTCCCTTTTTAGCTTCAAGGTATTCCAGCAGCCGGTTCATCCAACGTTTCTTGTTGGAATGTACTAGCTGGTGCATCTCTGTACTGAGAAGAACACAATTCCATTCCTCATACTTTCCGTTACCGCCACCCATGCCGCCATATACCACACGGTGCAGATGTAGTCCGGGACCCGGCTTACCACTCAGCAAGCACCAGTTACCATCCCGATCCTTTACAGCCGCCCGGACATCTTCTTTTGAGGTTTTGTCTTTATTGCGTTTCGTCTTCTTGCTTGGCTTATGACAAGGCAGAAGTTCAAAGGTCGTCATATGGATTGCCTCCTAAAATGGGAGTGCATTCGGGTCATAACTCAACGTTTCCCCTTCACCTTCAAATACATCTTAAGGTGCGTTGTTTGACTGATTGTTTCTAGGTGTCAAAAACTCCACTGAATCTGCCAATACATTTGTGTAATATTTGTCATCGTTGCGGTCGATGTTCACTTGGCCCGACACACCGACTTTGGATCCCTTCTTGCAATACTCAGCTACATTCTCAGCTTGCTTCCCAAAAGCGGTGCAGTTGAAAAAGTCAGTCTCATTCCGGTCGAAACTTCTTGGTACAGCAACTGTAAATTTGGTGTAAGCCTTACCACCACCACTATACTTAAGCTCTGGATCTTTGGTTAGATTTCCGATAATTGAAAATACGTTCATTTGGTTTCCTCCTAGTACAAGCTCAATTCGCTAAAGTGTTTGATACTCTTTATCTTCTTGGTCAGTCGGCAGTACTCGCATTTTTCACAACGAACCGGTTCAGCCCCTCGGTACTTTACCGCCTTGACTCGTTCAATGTTATTGGCAACAATCTGCAAGCTATGCTCAATGATTTCATAATCAAAATAGATAATTTCATGATCCGGTGGATCTTGTTTAGTCACAACTACCATGTGAGGTAGCAGCCATTGGCTCCGACCTGTGGACTTGCGTTCGATCTCCGCGTAGACAGCCATTTGAACCGTATATCCATAGTGGTCCAGAAAGTTCTCATACGCTTGAGCATCCTTATTCCACCACTTGCCGTCCATCTCTTTCATCGTTTTGATATCTGCAAAGATACCAACATCAGGGTTATAGCTATCCAACATGGCTTTCCAAGGAATACCGAATAGCTCAGTTGTGAGAATTACTTCCTTCTGTCCAGCCAATGCTTTCATTACCAATGGGTCAGACTCTAAGACTCGAATCATCTTCTCACAGTGCTTAAAGCTGGCTTTTAATTGTCCTTTAGTCGGTCCTTTACTGCTGATAATGTCCGGGTTCTCAGCCTTGAACTCTTCCAATGTCCCTTCATTCCAAGCGTGGACATAATGACCTTCCTTGAACGCATCAATTGCATATGGCTGGAACTCTCCATTGATCGATGCCATGGCCTGAGCTTCACACCCACCAAAGGCAGGTAAGAAGCTCTTGAACTGGCTCACAGACATATAATGGCGACTTGCTTCGGGACCGTAATAATTACTCTTGTTCAGTTCCATTGGCTGTTTCCTCTTCTACTTCCTCATACTCAGCATCAATGATCATAGGGTTAAGCGGACTTTGTTGAGCTGGCTTCTGCTCTTTGCTCATATCAAAGTCGCTGGCATCTTCAAACGTTCTAGCCTGTTCAATCGTGTCAAAGTTCAATTCAATGTTCTTGCATAGGCGGCGAAGAACAGTTTTCTTATACATTTCGCCTTTGCTTTTCGTCCAAGCTTGTCCATTCGCTTGTTTCGAATAGTTCTTACGTGTGGCTTCGATATCTTCCGTGGACATTACCTCATAAGCCATGCCGCCATCTTCGTAAAGGACCACAGCAAAGGCACCAAGGATTTCTCCGTTGTTAAAAGGCTTGGGTGCAAACTGGATCGTCTGTTCACCGTCTTTAATTTCTTCTCGGAAATCGTCATCTTCTTTAACTAGCTTTGCGTAAATATCCTTAACAGGGCGTACACTGTAGCGCTTGGCAAGCTTCTTCTCACCTTTGTAGTCGGTTTGAAACTGTACGCTACCGCCGTAAATAATCGCGTAGCATTCCTTATTGAAGAAGTCCAAACCAAGGAAAGCTCCTTTCAACATGGTTCTTGCTACACTGGTAGCGTCACATTGTTCGATTCCCTTTGTGTCCTGGAGCACTGTCATACAGTTTTGAAGAAACCGCGTTTTATTGAAATTCGTGGGCATAGCCTCACGTTTAGTCTCTAGCAATTGATCCAAGTTGCTGTGGATCACCTTCAATTGATTAGTGGACATACTTTACAACCTCCTAAAAAATGTGTTATTGTGTCCGTAATTAAATTTGTTAAAGCATCTACTCAATGATCACGGTTGCAGCCGTGGTCATTTTTCGTTTCCAGACCATTCTGAACATCCTTCAAGTTATCAATCACACCCTGTAGATCGTGCCGAAAGAAGAAAATAATTTCCTCGCCAGCTCCTGCGAACGAACCTTTACTGGACTCCTGCAGTTCCTCAAGCTTGCTGATAGCTTCCTCCAATGCTTTCAAGTGACTCGCCTCCCTTGATGCGTCTTCTTATTTCGTCATATCTCCCACGCTGTACTTCATCTGAAAATATGAATTTTGGATAAGGCCCGTCTGATCTTCTTCCACCAACTAACGCCAACGCTTGAATATCTGCGTATTCTTCGCTTGCTTTGATCCGGTAACCAAGGTTCATCTTTTAGCCACCTCACTTCAACATAATCCTGATCCTCTATCGCTTCTTCAAAGCATCTTGGGCAATGCGGCTGATCGTAGACAATGTACTTAGCTTCGTTGTCGCATCCTGCGCATTTTCTCACGTCTCTCACCCCTCCTGTACATAAGAAGCACGAACAGAATGTTGAACAGTATCCATGCTATAAACCACATGCTTGTCCTTCCTTTCTCCGCAGCTCTGCTTCAAGATACGCTATCTCTCCGTCAATCAAATCACTACCAGCACCATGCAGCAGGTAGTTTCGACTTTGCATGAATCGCAATTCTTTGAGCCGTATCCACATTGCATGGCGTTGTCTTGAGCGTTCAGGACTCATATTAATTCTCCTTTCAGATTTGGCTTTGCAATTCGTCAATTACTCTCAACGTCTCTTTGTTACCAGTCCACTGGATACGCGCTCTATCTATAAAGCCCTGTAACTGATCTTTTGTGCATTTACGATCGATACAGTTGTAAAATGCTGCTCTTATTGATTCGCTTGGTGTTGGCATGGCTTGTCCTCTCCTTTCTAAGCTATAGTTCCAATAGCCAATTCCTTGACTATGGTTGTGTAGATTTCTTTTAGTCGTGGATCCGATTCGATTACGTCTAAACGGTTAGCATCATTAATCTTGGTTTTAGTGGCTCCCTGTTCGGCAAGCCTGTCCTTCAAATTGGCTAAACGTGTATTTAGTTTGCAATGAGCTCGTTCCTCCAAGAGCCTGTAGCTCTCTGTCCTCACTTCTCGATGACCGCCTAACCGTGTAGCAGCTCCGTTAAGCAATCCCGTAATCTTCTGCCGCCAGTTATCGTCACGCTGTAGGAATGTTTCTTTGATGGTTGTAAGTTGACTCTCAGTCTGTTGCTGGCGTTGTTCGATCTGCTTAAGACCTTGTTCCATTTGGATTAGGAGTTGAAGTTGTGGGCTCAGTCCGGTTAGATCAAGTGATTGTGACTTCTCCATTTCTTCGAACTTGGTTACATAAGCTGCTGTGAACAACACTCCTTTTTCTCCGGTCATCTTATTGGCTACCATGTCGCAACCTTTGCGGGTGATAAGGTAGCAAGGTAAGGTTCTCCCAGTACTATCCAGATAAGAATTCTCTAAGAAGAAATCACTGAGGGGAAAATCTCCCTTAGTAAGGTAATCCGAATAATTCCGAATGCTTTTAATTAAATCGTTGTGTGGTCTTCCGATCATGTCAGCCACTTCTCGACTATCAACAAGCAACTGCCCGTTGTAGTTTTTAATTTGCAATTGGTTCATTTCATTGCCCCTTTCAATTGGGCTTGTCCACACGAACGACTCTTACGAGTCGCCATCATGCTCAATTTCAACTGAAACAGGTTCAGGTTCTTTATATGTACCGTTTTTAATGGCACGAAGAATGGCATTTGCGCAAAGTTGATGTATAAAGTCCTGTGTTTCTTGTGAAAACTGATTGATATGCATTGCAATCCCTCCCCTGTTTTATTGATATGATCAGTTGAATGGTGGACGACCCTTATTTCCTCATGACTTGTCGTGTCTTTTAAAGACACGTTACTTCAAAAAAAATTTCATATCCACTTTGAAAAGGTCGCTCAATACCACAACTTCGTCAATATAAAACTTAGATTTACCACTTTCTTTTTTGGCATATCCATTTACTGACAAGTCGAGTTTTTCTGCTACTTCTTTTCTGGTTAAACCAGCGTTGACGCGAGCGGCCTTGATAGTCAGCGGCATAAGATCACCTCCCCTCAACGTGTCTTTTAAAGACACTATCAATATATCATCCTCTCATTTCCTCGTCAACCACAAAAAGACACGAATGAACATTTTTGTTGCACTTCGTGTCTTTTTGTGGTTCAATGAGTATATATTTTAAGTGGAAGGCGGACGATCAAGTGTCAAACAAGCCAGATTCAAGATTATTCTATTTAGCAGTAGGAAATAACATAAAAAAATATCGCACTATAAGAAATTTCAGTCTGAATGACTTAGCTGAAAGAATCGGCCTGACCAAAAAAACGGTACAACGTTATGAAAACGGCGAAATAAAAGTAGACATGGATCGTTTAACAGATATCGCTTTAGCTCTGGATGTAGATATACCGCAACTCATAGAAGGTGCAGAGTCATTCCTTGGCGTAGATATTGAGGAACTGGATACAGTCAAAATACCAATTGTGGGTCGTGTTTCTTGTGGATCTGGAACCCCTGCAATTGAAGAAATAGATGGTTACGAAGATACCCCTCGTGCATGGGTTCGTGGTGGTGAACATTTTTATGTCCGCGCAGAAGGCGATAGCATGATTAATGCACGAATTCATGACGGAGACCTCTTGTTAATACGTAAACAAGAAGATGTTGAAGAAGGTGAGATCGCGGCTGTACTCATTGGTTCTAAAGTTTTCTTGAAAAGAGTATTTAAGAACAATGGAATAATGCTCCTTCAATCCGAAAACCCTCAATATGGACCAGTTTTTAGAACAGAAGAAAATTTCGATACTATTAAAATTCTTGGAAAGCTCAAAAAAATAGTGATCAATATGTAAGGAGGGTTCAACATGATAGCGGCTCTATATGTTCGCGTGTCGACAGATGAACAAGCAGAACAAGGGTTTTCGTTGGATGCTCAAAAAGAAAGACTTATAGCATTTAGCAAATCGCAAGGATGGGACGATTATAAACTTTATATAGATGACGGATATACAGGTACTAAAATGGAGCGTCCTGCGCTTAAAAGAATGATTAGACATATAGAAGAAGGAAAAGTGCATACAGTTGTCGTTTATAAATTAGATCGGTTGAGCCGACGACAAAAAGATGTATTGGAATTGTTGGAGGATGTATTCGAAAAGAATGACGTGAAATTCAAATCCGCCACCGAGCCGTTTGATACTTCAACTCCATTTGGTAAAGCGATGTTAGGTGTATTAGCTGTATTCGCACAGTTAGATCGAGATATGATAATTGAACGAACAACAGTAGGCAGAAGGCAAAAAGTGAGCCAAGGTCAGTGGTACGGGGGAAGAGTTCCTTTTGGATATGGTTGGAATAAAGATACAAAACGATTAGAAATAATCCCAGAGGAAGCTCGGATAGTAAAAGAAATCTTCAACCTGTTTCTCCAAGGTCATTCACGTTTGTCGATAGCCGAGTGGGCAGCAAACAGAACAAACGAAAGAACTATCGATCATAGTACCATAAGAGACATGATAGCGCGTCCCATTTATGCAGGTAACCTTATGAATGCTGGTAAGGTCAACGCAGGCTTGCACGAAGCAATCATAGATCAGGAGACGTGGGACAAAGCACAATTAGAAACATTGAAAAGAAAAGAAGGAGTTACCCCTTTAGGCGAATATCTATTGACTGGCTTGCTAAAGTGTGGTGTCTGTAACGGTAACATTGTCCACGTAAAGCGGATTACACGAAGATACAACAAAGAATATTTATACGAATTGTACGCTTGCAAACAACAACACGTTCGGAAAAAAGATAGAGATAACAATTGCACCCTTGGTTATATCAGGAGAGAAAAAGTAGAAAAGTTCATTATCGATCAGATAAAATCTTTCGAGTTGAACCCTAAGAAAATAACTGAAATATTAGAGTCGAAAAAAGAAGTAGAATTCGAATATGAAACAACATTAGAACAACTACAGGAGCAATTAAAAAAGATTAACGCTAATCTAGAGAATTTATATGATGCTATTCAAAATGGTGATATAAGAGCATCGTCTGTGAGCGATCGCATTAAAAAATTAGAAGTGCAAAGAGATGCCTTTGAAAATGATATTGATGAATTAACATCCGACATACCTAAGCCGAAGGAGCAAGATGTAAAACAGATGGTGGACCAGATTAGCAAAGCGTGGGATTATTTAAGTGAAGATGAACAAAAAGCTGCTGTTAGGAAACTTATAAAAAGCATCACACTACACAAAGGTGAAGATCCAGTAATAGAATGGAATTTCTAATACTCTGTTTTTCATTCTAATGATTTTTCGCCAAAACCTTTAATAAAATGAAGATGCAGTATGATTTTGGCCTAAGTAAAATATATGAACTAGTCATTAACTCCAACCCTTGTTATGCCTTTTTGCTCGATGGAAATTCACTCATACAGAACAAGCTTATTGTTGCCCACGTTCTGGCGCACTGTGACTTCTTCAAGAATAATGCCCGCTTCTCCGTCTCTAATCGTAATATGGTCGAGAGTATGTCTGCTACCGCTGAGCGAATAAGTCGCTATGAACTAGAACATGGAACAGATGCTGTTGAGAAATTCATCGATGCCGTATTGGCTATCCAGGAGCACGTAGATCCACAGATTCTCAGACCCGAAAAGCTCGATAAGCAGCGGTATACGGAACGAATTATTCAAGGACAGAAAGACGATGCGAAACGGCACAAGTTTATTGGTCCATACGACGATCTGTGGGAGACTGAGATAAACAAAGAAACTCCAGCCGCAAAAGAAGGCCCGCATCAGCTAACCTTTCCACCTGTTCCGGAGAAAGATATCATGTGGTTCATTCAGGAGCATTCTGAAATCTTGGAGGATTGGCAGCGTGACATTATGAGTATGCTGCGTGAGGAGATGCTATATTTCTGGCCTCAGATGGAGACGAAGATCATGAACGAAGGCTGGGCTTCCTACTGGCACCAGCGCATCTTACGCGAGATGGACCTCACCAGTGAAGAGACCGTTGAATTCGCTAAGCTTAACGCATCCGTCGTGCAGCCTTCTCGTCACAGTCTGAATCCTTACTATCTAGGACTGAAAATATTTGAAGATATTGAACGCCGATGGAATCGGGAGAAAATGTTCGAAGTCCGCGAATACGACTCCGACATCTCATTCTTACGCAATTACATGACGAAAGATCTTGTTAACGATCTTGATCTGTATGTCTTTGAGAAAAAAGGGCCTGAATGGAAGATCACCGACAAAGCATGGGAGAACATCCGTGATCAACTTGTCGTATCCCGTGTAAACGGCGGATCGCCATATCTTGTTGTACAGGACGGAGATTACCATCGATTCGGCGAGTTAATGATTAAGCATCAATATGAAGGCATGGAGCTGGATTTGAAGTATATGGAGCGCACGCTTCCTTACGTCTATCACCTCTGGGGTAAACCTGTTCATCTGCACAGCGTAGTTGAGAACAAACCTATCATGTTCTCCTATGACGGTAAAAAGCTGCATCGTCGTTTTATTTAGAGGATTGTATTACGTTCCTCAATGTCCTTCTTATATTCTAAATTAAAACTGCCCCCTCGTAAGTTAGACATCTTCTAACTTATGAGGGGGCAGTCTCACTTCATAATCAACTAACCTCTTCTTCGGTCACATTATGTGTTCGTTAAAGCAGCAACAGCACACGACATTTGATGAATCCCCGTTCTTATCTGATGTTCTGACAAGTTAGAGTACCCTAAGATAAACGTCGCCTTATTAGGTTCGGTATGAAAGAAATAACGAGAAGCCGGATAAATCTTTGCTCCGAACTCAAGCGATTTCTGAGCAATGACGTCTGCATTTATATTCGTATCCAGTTCAATCAGAAGATGAAGTCCTGCCTCGTCACCGAAATACCGAACCTCATCTCCAAACTCATCTTGCAGAGCTTGAACCAGACATGCTCGGCGTGAAGCATACAGCTTTCCCATCTGACTGATATGCTTGGCATACTGTCCGGATTGTATAAATTCAGTAAGCGCTTCTTGCTCCAGCACAGGTGTCATCCGGTCCGTAATCCATTTTATCGACAGAAACGGCTCGATGAGGGAAGGTGGGAGAATAACATATCCGATTCGCAAAGCAGGAAACAATGTTTTGCTAAAGCTTCCAACGTATATTACTCGTCCGCTTGTATCCAGTCCTGCCAAGGCTGACACCTTTTGCCCAGCATAGCGATACTCACTATCATAATCATCCTCAATAATGAATGATCCGTTCCTTCTAGCCCAATCTAAAAGCTCGATTCTGCGATTCAGGGTCATCGTGACCCCCACGGGAAATTGGTGGGAAGGAGTGACATAGATCATTTTAGGAACAACTTCACTGTGACTGCTGTGCATCTTAATACTCCTCGCAATCTCCTGCACACAAATTCCTTCCTCATCCACCGGTACAGGGATCACTTCACCACCTGAGTAGCTGAATATCTCACGAAGAACGTCATGTGTGGGATCCTCAACCAGCACTGGGGCGCCATCACCTACGCATAATCGGGCAAGAATATCCAGAGCTTGCGTAGCACCCGTTGTAATTACTATTTGTTCAGGCGTCGCTGGAATGGACCGGGTTGAACGCACCAATCGCGCAATTTCCTCCCGCAGAGCATAAGATCCTTCAGCAGGTCCATAAGATAGCGTGGCAGGTGTAGCTCTTCGACATGCCTCAACCAAGCATCTCTGCCAGCGATCCATCGGGAACATATCCCAAGCAGGAACACCATGCCGAAAATCATTAGGGACGTTTACTCTTCCATGTGCGTGACCGACAGGTAGCGGTGGCGAACTGGTAACCAAAGTCAGATTTGGGACATTGGCTATCATCTCATAGTCCAGATTAGGATCATGACCTATCGGTTCTGCATCAATTGGGGCTGCATTAGAAGCAATAAAAGTTCCCGCTCCTCTCTTCATTTCCAAGTACCCCTCGGTCTGAAGCTGCTCATAAGCTTTAATAACAACACTCCGAGAAACATCAATCTGCTCTGCCAAGAACCTTGTTGAAGGTATCGGGTCTCCTGGTCGCAACCGTCCTGCCTCAATGGCTTGCACAATCTGCTCGTAAAGCTGTCTAGTCAAAGACGTATCCACTGCTCTATCGATTCGGACCAACAATTCGTGTGCCAGATGCATCCTCCCCCTCCCACAACTTATATCTATAATAATGGATGTAAGCCTCCGACACGAATGGTCGGAGGCTTGTTATCTCAAGTGGTCTTTACATCACACATGTTGTAAGTTGGAACGTTCTTGCAACATATCATACACCTGAGCTACATCCTTATCGCCCCGGCCAGAAAGACTTACTATAATAATTTGGTCCTTCTGCATGGTAGGAGCGACTTTCATAGCATGAGCAACTGCATGAGAACTCTCAAGTGCAGGAATGATTCCTTCCGTCTTGGAAAGCTTCAGAAAAGCATCCAAAGCTTCCTCATCATTAACCGTCACATAATCAGCTCTGCCTATATATTTGTAGTAGCTATGCTCAGGTCCAACACCGGGATAATCCAATCCTGCCGCAATGGAGTGACAGTTATCTGCTTCTTCCATGACATAACATCTAAACCCATGAATAATATCCGGTTTACCAGTCGATAATGGAGCAGCATGAATTCCAGACTCGATTCCTTTTCCGCCTGGCTCGACCCCAACAATGGCAACCTCAGCATCATCTACAAACGGATAGAAGAGACCCATCGCATTGGACCCACCGCCTACACAAGCTGTAATCAAGTCAGGGAGCCGTCCTTCTTTCTCCAGAATCTGCTGCTTAGCTTCCCTTCCGATAATCGATTGGAAATGTCGAACCATAAGTGGAAATGGATGCGGGCCTACAACCGAACCGATCAGATAGAAGGTATCCTCGTAGTTTTTGGAGAAATCATTTAAAGCTTCATCCACAGCTTCCTTCAGCGTACGATTCCCTGACTTCGCTGCTACTACCTCAGCTCCAAGCATCTGCATGCGGAACACATTCAAAGCTTGTCTTTCAATATCAACCTCTCCCATATAAATGGTGCAAGGGATATTTAACAATGCGCATACGGTAGCTGTGGCAACCCCATGCTGTCCGGCACCTGTTTCAGCAATAATCCGTTTAACGTTCATTCGCTTAGCCAGCAGGGCTTGTCCAATGGTGTTATTAATTTTATGCGAGCCTGTATGATTTAGATCCTCACGCTTCAGATAAATTTTCGCTCCGCCTAGCTGCTTCGTAAGTCGCTCAGCATAATAGAGCGGATTGGGTCTGCCCGCATACTCTTTCAAGTAATACTGAAGTTCGCGTTCAAACTCCTCATCATTTTTGTAATGCTGAAAGGCTTCATTTAGTTTTTGTAGAGGCAGCTCGAGTTCCTGAGGCACATACGTCCCTCCAAATTGCTCCCCCTCTTGATCTCCAAATACGCCGTCTGCCGTAACTTTTATAATACTCATAAGATTCCCCTATCTTTTTGGTGGTTTTGAAAAAGAAGCTCTAACAAAATTACTCTTAAGTTGAAATGGCACGGTACAATCAAAAACAACTTTGGCTGTCATGCCCGGCTCCTTTATTGAAGGAGACATCCCAGGCTGCTGCGAAGGATCAAGATGAAATCCTGAAAGGCCCGTAAGGATCATCACATCCTTGTCAGCCTGAAACCGGGTAGCCATAGCCCACCATACCTCCTCCTCACTGAAGAGATTCACATCCTCATCCACCAGAACAACCTGTTTGATCATGCGAAAAGAACGAATGATTTCGATGCCGGCCTGCCTGACGATCGTATCGTCCTGCTCATTCATTTTATGGAACTGTGCGAACAATAATAGCTGCCCGCCACCTGCAGAGCTGCAATAAGCATTCGTCATTAAGGGTGTTATCCGATCCCGTACAAAACGAAGCACTTCCGCTTCCATACCTATGGCTAACAAGTTTGATTGTTCGTAGCCCGGACCAATTACTGTCTGAAAGATAGGAGTCTCGGAAGATGTGATACCGTGAATTTTGACAATAGGTAAGCCGGGATGTGCCTTTCCGTCATAACCTAAAAATTCCGGTAGCGAATGCCCTCCGGACTCTCCTTCCGGAGCGTAATCATGCGTGATTTCTCCTTCGAGTACATATTCCGCGTCTGCCAAGCAATCTGCCGAGACGGATAAACACGAGGAAATTTGAACAGGTCGATTACGTAATCCCCCGGCTATAGACAACTCATTACAGCCCTCAGGAGCAATGGCTCCTGTACAGCAAGAAGCGAAATACACCGCTGGATCAAGACCGATGTTAATGGATATGGGCAGAGGCTTCCCTAACTCTTTAGAGGCACGATAAAATCCTTCAAGATGACGGCCTGGAACCATCCATATGGTCAATTCATTGTGACTCTTAACCCATAATCGATGGATCGATATATTACTCTCACCCGTTACCGGGTGACTAGCGATTACTAGGCCAAGCGTAATAAAAGGACCTGCATCTTTAGGACTCATCGTCGGGATCGGCAGCTGAAATAAATCAACTTCTTGATGCACAACCGTCTGGCATGGAGGATGAGAGCACCTCACAGGTTCCACAGGTCTCTCCACCGCGCCGAGCAAATAATCAGCTATGTGCTGTTCATTCGCTCCTAGTAGAAGAGCACATCGCCTCCTGGTTCCGAACATCCCTGCAAGAACAGGTCGATTCATCGGGATTACCCGTTCATAAAGAACGGGTAATCCCGGTCCTGTAGGAGGGGCAATCGGTACCCCGCCTCCATGGACCGCATAATGGGCGGCCAGTTCATACTGAGCTTCCACAGGAGCCGCTATAGGTTCAGGACCTTCTCCATGCTGATTCAAAAACAACAGAGCTGTCTTCAGATCACAGACCGAATGGACCTCAGGTAGCTTCCGATCGTGTTCTAATGAAGCTTTCACACGCCTGATCCTTCTGCCGTTTGACGGCTGCGGAGATATTCCAGCTGCATGTCTGTTAGGACTGTAATCAGCGTCTGGTAGGTAGGAACAGCAATCTCAGGTTCCAATCCATTCTCCTCAGCCAGCTTAGCTACCTTATCTAGGACCTGCTGTACCCGATCACAGGAACGAACAGACTCCTCATCCGTTTTCAGTACCATGACTTGCTTCACAACTTTAGTTCTTTCCGCAATGAGCGCAACAATCTGACGATCTATACGATCGATTTCCTGGCGATGCATTGTAAGATTCTCTTGATTCATAGAAAAACCCTCCTATATCATCTGAATTTTTGGGGAAACACTCACATAATTTGCTATAAAGTTCTGAATTAACTGCAATCCGCTTTCGGTATATACACTTTCAGGATGAAATTGTATGGATTCAATTGGGAATTCTCTATGCCGCAGCCCCATAATATACCCGTCATCTGCTGACTCGGCAGTAATTTCAAGACAATCTGGGAAGTTGTCCTTACTTACAATTAAGGAATGGTAGCGTGTTGCACGAAAAGGATTATATAGCCCTGAAAAACATCCTTTGCCATCGTGAATAATTTGACTCGTCTTGCCATGCATCAAATGATCCGCTCGCTTAATGGTTCCGCCAAATGCAAGGCCAATAGCCTGATGTCCAAGACAAACACCAAGAATCGGAAGTTCTGTGCCATATCGATGAATCAGCTCTGCATACCTTGCTTCAGAAGGGTGGCCAGGACCAGGGCCAAGAACGATAAAATCAGGATCCAATCGGTCGATCTGATCAAACTGAAATTGATCATTACGAACAACCTCTAACTGGACACCCGCTTTCATAAGATACTGACAGATAATATAGACGAAACTATCGTAAGCATCAATAACTAAGGCTTTCATCGAGTATCTCCTTTCCGGTTACGGCCCAGAATAAGGCGCCCATCTTATGATAGGTTTCTCTCCATTCATTCTCGGGCTTGGAATCAGCTACCACACCCGCAGATGCACGGATCGAATACAGGTTAGGTTCGTGATGTACTGCTGTTCGAATGCAGAGCGCCATATTAACAAAACCACTAAAATCAATAAATCCAAGAGCACCTGCATAGGCACCACGTCGTGTGGTTTCCAGCTCTTCAATGATTTCCATCGCCCGCACCTTTGGAGCTCCTGTCATGGTACCTGCTGGAAATGTAGCTGAGATAATATCATACATGTCCTTACCAGGTACTTTGATTCCACTCACACTTGATACAAGATGGTTTACATGAGAATATCGTTCGATCACCATGAGCTCTTCCACCGTTAACGTTCCTTCACGACATACTCGGCCAATATCATTCCGACATAGATCCACTAGCATGATGTGCTCGGCTACTTCCTTCTCGTCTGTCATTAACTTCTCAACAAGTTGTTTATTCTCTTCCTCGGTTGCGCCCCTACTGCATGTACCCGCTATAGGGCGCATTGTAATAGTCCCTCCCTGAATTTTCACAAACAACTCAGGGCTTGCTCCAATCAACGTCATACTTCCAAATGGAGCCATATACATGTAGGGAGATGGGTTTCGTTTTCTAAGACGATAGTAGACATCCATAGGCTGAATATCGCTGTGAATATTGATCTGATTACCAAGCTGTACTTGATATATATCACCCATAGAAATATATGATAGCGCCTTTTGGACGTTGTCTTCGTAAACCTCTCGCTGAATTGTATGTTCGATTGCAAATGGATCGATAATATCTGCCACTGGCTGGTCCTCACGGATCAACGTTTGTTGATCTAGAATGCTGTAAATATCCGCGGCATGGATATCCTCCCACGCTTCATTTGACTGATTCAGAACTAATCTGGCCGTTTGTTCAATCAGATTATATTCCACCAACCCTTGATAGATGGATAACACGATATCGGGCACTCTACCATCATTCGGAATATGCTCAGGCAGCTTTTCGACCGACCACGCCGTATCGTATCCCAAATATCCAAAAAATCCAAAGCTGAAGGCTTCTCCCGGCTCTGATACAGATACTGAGAACCTCGATTGAACAAACCGAAAGAAATTCCAAAGTCCATGTCGTTCATATAGATGCAATTCATTTCCCTTTTGCATAAGTAGTCCTTCTCTTATAGCCCCCAACCGTACCTGGTCAACAATGGATTTCATTCCTTCCAGACGAACCTCGGTTCCAAACGTTGTGATGGAAAACAACGGTCTGAATCCGATGATCGTACTTTGAGCATCTTTAGATGGACCCGACAAAGATTCGAGGAGATAGACCTCCTGCTGTCCGAACTGCTCTTTAAGTGACAAATAAGCCTTTAAAGGATCTTGGAATACTAGGTTATGGACTTCGGTAACTACCTTAATAGCGCTAATACGCAAGATGAACTCACTCCCCTTATTACTTATTCCATCTCATCCATGACAAATACTAACGTAGAACTCCCGTCCTTACCTTGTGATCGGTGAGGATCACCATCCGGAATGACGAAGCCCATCCCCGGACTGCATGACACCTTGCGATCTTTATAATGAATCGTAAATTCACCATCCAAAACATAACCAACATGACCTTTGAGACACCAGTTTTCTTCATTAAATCCTGGAGGTAGCTCTAATAAGCGAATACGTTTGTTGCCAATGTAACTGATCTTCACTCGTCCATTCGCACCTGGCTTATCCCAGTGCGTCCACTCCATATTAGGGAAATCAATGCCTCCCAAAGCCTCAAGTTCTTTAATTGTCATTGTCATCTTCGTCAACCTCCAATGTTTTATATAGATAACCCCTGAATACTCAGGACATATCTTCTAAATTAGCGACTCTTTTAAACGCATAAGTGTGTTTTCACTAATCATCCGTTCATTAGCTTCGTTATATGTTAGGAAGGTATCGTTTGTCATGCGGGAATAACGCTTCATCACAGAAACCATATCCACCATACGCTCCACCATTCTCCTTACCGAGTCCATACCTTCCAGATCATCAAATGCCTCGTTCGTCTTCCCTGCATGTAGCAGAGCGGGAAAACCGCTGCCTACCATAATCATTCGGTTTAATAAAATGTTACTGACAAGTTGGGAATATACATGCTGATGGTTATATCGACGCCCAGTTACGATAGCTCCTCCGACTTTGTTCGTAAGAGGTCTATCGAATCGGAGATAACATACACCCGCCCGCTCAATGAATATTTGCATAAGGTGACCCATACCGAAACCATGCACAGGAACCGCGTATATAATCCCATCTGCTTTGCTCATCCGTTCTGTAATCTTCAGCATATCGTCATGAAAATCACAAGGGTTCTCCCGATAATTACAATCTCCACACTGACCACATGCGGATATATTGAAATCTCTTAAATTCAGAACCGATAGATTAGCATTCTTCTGGAGGGCTACTTCTTTGGCATACTGCAAAATTTGATCCGTATTTCCTCCCACGCGGGTAGAACCGCATATCGCAAGAATATCTGCTGTAACGTTATCCACTGTGAACTCCTCCTTCGGCCAAAATATTTATACAATTTTAACAAGTACTGCCACAGCTACAGAGGCAGCAATAACACCGAATAAGGGTACTTTTTTGGTAAGGACTAGAATGACGGATACAGCACCAGCTGCAACCCCAACCCATAATGAATCTTCATCTACATAAAAAATACTTGGAACAGTTAGTGCACTGAGTACGGCTAGCGGAAGATGATCAAGAAATCCACTGGTTTTCTTCTCTACTTGGGATTCCTTTATTAGCAGCAGAGGAGCTGCCCGAAAGAAAAAGGTGATGAGGCCCATCGCAAGAATTAGTAATATCGTCACTTCGCTTCACTCCCGATTTCTTTTTGCCTAGGCGTGTAAAAGCCTACACATGCTCCAATCAGCATTGCTACAAGCACGGACGACGTTCCCAGTAAGGGCTGCAGCAACCAAGATGACAACGCAGCGGATAGACATATCCCAAGATTTCTTCGATTACCTAAAAGTTGAGGAATAATCAGAGCGATCAATAGTGCATAGAGTGAGGTATTCAGAGCAGGCAAGATGAAGGCCGGAATATAATTAGCAAGCATAATCCCGGCATAAGTTGAGATTAAGGTCACGGCATACGGAGGGAACTCCAGTCCTATAAGATAAGAGACAGATAGATGACTTCCTTTACTGGTGTTCTTATGTGACATCATGCTAACCGCATAAACTTCTTCCGTTAGCCCAAAACCGACAATGCTTTTTAACGTGGCTCTTGTACCGCGTTCTAGTCTTTGAGACAAGGACATACTGATGAAGAAATATCTTAAATTGATGATGAAAGTCAGCAGAAGAATTATAGGAGCTGCGGTTCCAGCTGCCAAAAGTTGCGCACCTATAAACTGACTTGCTCCGGCATACACAACCGCTGACAGAAGAAACACTTCCCAGCCGCTAAGCCCGAGTGATGTGCCGACCAGTCCGAATGTAATGCAAGCGGGGATGTATCCGATGACGATAGGGACAGAATCGTTCAATCCTCTTTTCATTTGGCCTAGTATGTTGGTCATGAACTCGGTAGTTCCTCCCTGTTTAGCAAGTGAAATGTATGCTCAGGTGAGGATTTATGTATAAAAGCACATTCACAAAGACCTCCTTTAGTGAAAGGCTGCAGCAATTCATTCAAAAGAAATGTGGTAGCCTCAACCAGAACCTTCGCCTCCTGATGGACAGCTTCTATTGTAAAGAGCATCTGGGATGAATCAGATGTTGTTTTGATCATGTCACTTTGTCTCCAGTTCCAACGTCTTGAATGAGCCCTGAAATCTTGATCAGCATAAATAATCTCACCGGGTGCAGGCACTTCATACTCTTCAGGTTTGCCGATTGGATAGAATTGCTCATTCCCTTCCGCCTGACGAATGACAAATTCAGATATGTCTGATATGTCGCAAGATGCAATGGGAATTCTAGATTTTAATGAGATGGCGTTGCATAAATTAACCAAGGTATTAATCCGTGCCAGCTCTCCTTGTTCGACGACACGTCTGATAAGAGACTCCGCAGCACAAGGATACCTTGCAGGTTTGACACCAAATTGACTATATACTTTTCTCCAAGCAGCAATCGTGGGCAGCTCACTAATCTGTTCCTTCTGTAGCCCCGAGTTCGATATTTCCTGCTCCATATGTTTCAGTAGTGCCAGTACTTCGTTATCCTTGTCCAGATTCGAAACAGGAGCGGCAGCAATTAATCCGACATGTAAATCAGGAGCTATTTCAAAAACATCTTCAGAAAATCGGACTGAAAATTGTCTATCCTTGCCGTTAAACGGTGTGGAAGAATGTGTCATTTCAAGATCCTCCTCGTCAATATATGGAAAATCATACCTTATATATACTATTAATGTAAACGACCACTTTTTGACCAGTACACCATACCACTTTTAATAACTTTGATTTGTCTGGATGCACAAAAAAACCCTAAATGGCAAAAGCCACTCAGGGTCGTTGTAGTAAGTATATTAAAATAATAGAAATTGGTCCCTTATACAATCCACATTTAAAGGGTCACTTCCTCAACTTCTCCCAAACTGCACCAATAACAAATCCGCATGCTATTCCTATTCCAATTCCTATCACTATTTTATCAAATATCACGCCAAAAGTTGTTCCTAGAGCAATTCCTAGTGCTACGCCAGTTCCAATGTATCTTCTCGGTCCCGGATTGTTCCCGCTGTCCACATGCGTTCCCTCCCTTGCCTAAGAAATCCAAGAGCTAGGTACTACCTATCATCTGATAGCTGTTGTATCCATCATCTTTAATGTTGTACTATGCTGCAGTGCTTCCAGGTCTGCGGCCAGCTTCTCCATCATCTTAACGAATGCCGACAGTTCCTGGGAGCTAGCTGCCTGGTTACGTGCATTGATCGAAGTCTGCTCCGATTCATGTTCCACCATTTTAAGCTTCCGAATAATGCCAGATACCTTCCCTTGAACTTCATCCATGGCTGTTCGGGAATGACTTGCTAGCTTCCGAACCTCTCCAGCAACAACCTCGAATCCACGTCCAAATTCACCAGCATGCGCGGCTTCAATTGCAGCATTCAGACCAAGTAAATGACTTTGATCTGATATTTCACGAATAAGCGAACTCATCTGCTCGATCTGAAGAATCTCTTGATTAAGCTCCTCCGTAAGCGTATGAGCCTTCTCTTGCGCTTCCGCCGTTTTTGTAGCATTATCAGCCATTAGAACGGCGCTTTCATCCAGTTCAACGATCATCGAAGTGAGTTCCTGAACCGCTGAAGTAATCGCTTCCAACATGTGCTCCTGCTCATTAACAAGCGTTTGGATGCGCTCCTTCTCTTTTATATTGTAAGCTTCTAGTACAAGCTGTGAATCTAGATTAAACATTTTACTTAAAGCATGAACGACACGTACCCAGTTATCCGGTACGATCTGTTGCAGTAAATCTGCTGCAATATCCAGATATACCATATAGCTTCCTAAGTAATAATCTGTTGACAAGCCGATTCGAGAATGGACCTGTCCAATTTTGATTCGATGATTAATATATTTATCATCAACGAGTCCGTCTGTCAGTGACATCCAGTAAACGCGCTGGGTCTCCTTCAATCTGTCCACCGTTGAAGTATTGTCGATGATTCTCATCAATTCAGGTTGTGCTCCGATCTGATCATAGAATCGTGTAACGACTTCCTCCACTACTTGCTTAAAAATTTCACGATGATTAGCTAGAAGCAATAATTCTGTTTCTTTCAACCCGAGATAATCTAACTGTCTGCGTCTTTGAGGGGATACGTCGATCATGTCGAAAAAATTCACTCCCAATTCAGTGATAAATGTCACTTAATTTTTAACTTTGGGTTCATTATAGACTATTTCTACTATATCCACATAATCACAAAGGCCTAATTGACCGTGTAAATGCACTTTACAATTACATATAGTAGGTAAAATCCCACATAATGTGATTAAAATCTTCAGGAATCGAGTTTGGACAAAACACAACTCCTCCTAGCCTATAAAAAAAGAAGCATAGCGACCTACACCCTAGTCACCACGCTTCTTATAAAACTTTTACCGGTTCAGCAAACTCCCCACATAACGCAGAAGCTCATTCGCACATACCGGGCAATATCCATGCTCTTCGATCAGACGTGAACTAACTTCATTTATTCTTTTCAGTTGTACAGCATCCGGAGTTTTCGTTGAAGTCGTAATTTTCACGATATCTTTAAGATCCGCGAACAGCTTTTTCTCAATCGCTTCACGTAAACGCTCATGGTTATGGTATTCAAACTTTTTCCCTTTCCGGGAATAGGCTGATATCCGAATCATGATCTCTTCACGGAATGCTTTTTTCGCGTTCTCCGATACACCGATCTGCTCTTCAATGGAACGCATGAGTCTTTCGTCTGGGTCCATCTCCTCATCGGTCAGAGGATCTCGGATCTTACTCCAATTGCAGAATGCTTCAATATTATCGAGATAGTTCTCAAATAGTGTCTTGGCAGACTCCTCGAATGAATATACGAAGGCCTTCTGAACTTCTTTCTTTGCAAGGTCATCATATTCTTTACGCGCAGCGGAGATAAAGTTTAGATACCGTTCCCGCTCTTCCTTCGTGATCGAAGCATGTTGATCCAATCCATCTTTAATCGCCCGCAGCATATCTAACGCATTAATGCACTGAAGATCTTGCTTGATCAAAGCACTTGAGATTCGGTTGATGACATAGCGCGGATCTACCCCTGACATTCCTTCTTCCAAGTATTCGTTCTGCATCTCCTTGAGGTCTGCCTCTTTGTAACCCTCGATCTCTTCCCCATCATACATACGCATTTTTTTGATGAGGTCCATTCCTTGTTTTTTCGTCTCCTTCAAGCGTGTCAGAATGGAAAAAATAGCAGCCGAGCGCAGCGCATGCGGTGAAATATGGATATGCTTCATATCGCTTTGTCCGATCAGCTTTTCATATATTTTCTCCTCATCACTTACTCTTAGGTTATAAGGAATCGGCATTACGATCATCCGTGACTGTAGCGCTTCATTTTTTTTGTTGGCAATGAAGGCTTTATACTCTGATTCATTCGTGTGAGCAACAATGAGTTCATCTGCGCTAATAAGCGCAAACCTTCCAGCCTTGAAGTTCCCCTCTTGTGTCAGGGAGAGTAAATTCCATAGAAACTTTTCGTCACATTTCAGCATCTCCTGGAACTCCATCAGTCCCCGATTCGCCTTATTCAGTTCACCATCAAAGCGGTAAGCTCTTGGATCAGACTCCGAGCCGTATTCTGTAATCGTGGAGAAGTCGATACTACCCGTTAGGTCCGCAATGTCTTGTGACTTCGGATCTGAGGGGCTGAATGTACCAATACCTGTTCGACCTTCTTCAGAGATTAAGACACGCTCTACCATGACCGATTCAATATCACCATCATATTCGGTTTTAAGCCTCATCTGACAGGAAGGGCATAGGCTTCCTTCAATCCGAACCCCTAGTTGCTTTTCCACCTCAGGCCTTAGTTCCAGTGGGATCAAGTGTAGCGGTTCCTCGTGCATTGGGCACCCCGCAATGGCATACACGGCCCCACGCTCTGTCCGAGAATGCTTCTCGAGTCCACGCTTTAAGAGCGTAACTAGCGTCGATTTACCACCGCTGACCGGCCCCATCAACAGCAAAATCCTTTTGCGAACATCCAGCCTACGGGCAGCGGAGTGAAAATACTCCTCTACAAGCTTTTCAACTGCACGATCAAGCCCAAATATCTCCTGCTCAAAAAACTTGTATTTTTTTCGGCCGCCACTCTCCTCAAATCCATAAGATTCGATCATGTCGTACACGCGCGCATGCGCGGTCATGGCGGGAGAAGGATCCTTCTTAAGTATTTCAATATATTCCCTGAATGTGCCGCTCCATGCCAGACGATCGCTTTCTGCCCGATACGATGCTATGCGTTCGAAAATATCCATACCGCTACCTCCTATGACTCTGATTATGAGGATTGGCTCTCATTCCACTCGTGTCGTTTCACTATAAACCCACCGAAAAAGTGTATTACATACCTATGCGGCACCGACCGAATAGTTGACCATATTTTCGAAGTTAAGAGCTTACTTTTTCCTCGAATGAACTCGGGACATCTTGTACACACGCACATCCGTTCTCGGCATGTTATACTGATGGAATAGAGCGCCCTAAGCATCTTCAGCATTTTTGGATAATTGGAATACAAAGGAGAATAGCCATGGCGATAAAACACGAAGCCGAGCTGTACGCTCCCTTGAAGGCTTTTTTCGAGCTGCATGGATATGACATTAAAGGCGAAGTACGCAATTGTGATATGGTCGGCATGAAAGAGGGCTTGGCAGAACCACTCATTGTTGAGATGAAGAAAACATTTAATCTCGCGTTACTCCTTCAAGGCATGGAACGCCTGAAAATGAGTTCGCTTGTATACCTTGCCGTTGAGAAGAGTCGAACTAAAAAAGGCGCGGTCAACCAGCGTTGGTCCGAGCTCAGTGTTCTATGCCGCAAGCTTGGACTTGGACTGATCACAGTCACGTTCTATAAGACCAAAGCTCCGTTTGTCGAGGTGCTGTGTGAGCCTAGTGAGGGTAATGGAGCAGACCAGAGAAAAGCCCCGCGAAAGCGTGAGCGACTTCTTATAGAGTTTCGAGAACGTAGCGGTGACTATAATACAGGCGGTGTCACACGAGCTAAACTAGTCACAGCTTATCGTGAGAAGACGCTTCGCGTTGCAGCTGCTCTGCAGCAGCTTAGCAAGGCTGAAGGCATTCTGGATGCATCAGCCTCCGCATCAGAGCACAATTCTACTACTGGGAATCGAAAATCCACACCGAGCACAACACCCAAACCAGGCGTAACTCCAGCTGCAATCCGTAACTTGAGCGGTGTAGGGAATGCTGCTGCTATGCTGCAACAGAATTACTACGGTTGGTTCTCTCGCGTTGTACGTGGACGCTATATACTTACAGAAGCAGGCATACAAGCTTTACAAGAATACGCAGCCGTCTTAGAGTCCTCCACCATCTCCAGTCACCTTCCTATGTCTTATCCAAGGGATTAGACTTGTTCCAATCGAAGGATACACAAACAAAAAGGGCTGACCTCTGATTCCAATACTGGATTTTCGAGGTCTGCCCTATTTTCATAAGAATAATATATCACGATGATCTCACTCGCTTCAGTCTTTAATTCCGAGCCGTAAACTCCAGAACCGCTTCACTGATCAAGTTCATACCTAGAAGCAATTCATCCCTACCTGGGTGGGTAAAGTTTAGACGAATACATTCATTGGCCTCATCTCCAGAGGAACACATTGATCCAGGAAGAAACTGCACTCCCTTCTGCATCGAGCGTTTCAAGAGCGCATCACCATTCAGTCCGGCCGGCAAACGCACCCAGAGGAACATGCCGCCCAATGGAACCTCGTAAGCGGTATCCTTCCAGGCGTTGCGTTTAAGCAGCTCAACCATTAATTTGAGCCTTGTTCCATATTCTCTGTTAAGCATTTGGATATGAGCGTCATAGTTAAAATAATTCGACTCAAGCAAATGATGCAGCAGTCTCTGATTTAACATACTGGACTGCCAATCTGCCATTTGTTTAACCGCCGTCATCATTTCAATAATCTTCCGATGTCCCGCAGCCCACCCAGTCCTTAGTGCAGGCGCAACAGTCTTACTAAAGGATCCCACATACAGCACATGTTCACCCGATTTCTCTTCTAATGAAATCAGTGACGGTAGCTGCTTCGGAAGGTTTGCCCCTTGAGGGAAATACAAATCTCCAACAGAATCATCTTCAACGATCAACAAGCCATGTGCTATACACAAACGTAATACTTCCTGACGACGTTCCAAACTCCATAAAACGCCTGTTGGATTGGTAAAGTTAGGTGCAGCCAGCAGGAGTTTCGGCTGATGTGCTTTAATGAGCCGCTCCAGAGAGTCAGGTATAATGCCGCTGCTATCTCCTTCTACCGGAATAATATGTGCCCCTTGCAGCCTTAGCACCTGGAGCAATCCAGGAGAAGTCGGATTTTCCACAAGAACGCGATCACCAGGATCCACATATACCCGAACGAGAAGATCCAGAGCCTGCTGCGTTCCGGTTGTCAGCAAAATCTGATCCGAAGATACCGTCAGCTGCTTGCGGCGGCTCCAATCACAACTAAGCCATTCTCGAAGTGGCCCATACCCTTCTGCCTCCCCATATTGAAGTGAACGCCGATCGGCATTCAGCACGTAGTCAGCAGCTTCAGCTAGGGATGAAAGAGGAAATAACTCCTCAGCAGGAAGCTCTTCAGCCAGGGAAATAAAAGAATCCCGCTTCGCAAGTTCCTTAAGACTGCGCAGCGGGGATAACATTAGGGTCTGTGCACGGGAAGCAAAGGAATACTGCATACGAAATCCCTCCCTTTAACCGTTGTCAAAACCTCGGATTAATTCCAGGCAGCCTCTTAAAGGTATTCCTAGCCTCTCACCATTATAACTTACACTTATCATTTAAGCATACATTTGGCGCCCTTGATGGGTGTAAAGCGCATATTTCTCGATCGCCTGTGCTCTTGTGTTTACACCTAACTTTACATAGATTTTCCGAAGATAATTGTCAATGGAACGGCGGCTCACTTCAATTTCAAGTGCGATTTTGTCATAGGTAATCCCTTGGACGATGCGCTCCATGATGAATGTCTCCGTCTCGGAAAGTGGTAATCCACCTTCGTGCATCGCAGAAGAAGTAAGTGGCCATATCGCTTGCTTAACCCACTCTAGTGGAAGAGTGGTAACGCCTTCACGAAGACCCGCGATCATATGCATGAGCTGAAAAGGAGAAGCTTGCTTTGATAAAAGACCGCTTGCCCCTCTACTGATCAACGCTTGCAGTAAAGAGAGCCCATCGTTATCCGTCATGATAATGATATGTGTTTCCGGTGAAATCTGTTTCATCTGCTCTAACACGGTTTCCGCCGTTGTATCAGGAAGTCGATAGTCTAATAACACGAGATCAGGCTGAATATCCCCAACCATTCTAATTCCTTCTTGCGCCGATGAGACCATACTAAGCACACTTAATTGTTTCTCTTCTTCCAAAATTAATTTGGTTCCAAGCATACTCGTAGGATGACTGCCTACAATAACTACTCGCCAAACCTGACTCATGATCCTTTAACCCCCTGTTTCAACTAGCTATACTAGTGTTAAACATAGTCATTCTTATAATAGCTGTGACCCTATTTAATAACAAACGCGAACTTACGTTGTTTGCCGCCCTATTATTCCACCACGATCATTTTCAAAATGGAAAATAGGTTAAGTAATGCTAGAGGCTTAGACCCGGGCAGGATAACATGGCAAACGACTTATCTGTATCACTTTTGTTAAACAAATCTATACAGATTGTATCCCACTTTCGTCGATTTAAGCAATCTATTTTTGATGATTAAGAGAGTTTTTTTCGTCTTTGCGAAATTAATTTTTGCGTGATAGAATGATTACTGGAAAAATTGATAGGAATTTCAAGGAGTGATAAGGATGCCGAGGCTGGAAACAGAGAATATACCAACCTATCCATCCCGGGAAGCATCTTCCCGTAGAGGACCAAAAGCAAGATGGTTTTGGATGTTCTGGATCATATTTATTGCACTAGGAGTTGCTGCCGCTTATTCATATAGCAATCATCTTAAACAAGAAATGCTAACACAGCTGCAGGAAGACACTCACAAAGAGCTTGCCGCTCTCAAGGCCCAGTATGACAGTCGTTTCACAGAGCTATCTCAGCAAGTAGACGAAATGCAGAGCAAGGTGCAGTCTTTCAATGAACTACTCACGTTTACTAAGGATCAAGCGAGTGGCAAGACAGATAACAGCAATAAGTTATACAGTCAGCTGAATGAAGTGAAAGAGGAACTTAAGAAGCTGGAGCAGAAGCTGGAGCTGCTGAAGTGAGGCCTTTGAACCGGATGACACCCAAACAGGTAAATCGATGGTTCATGCTTGCCATCGCACCGTTTATCGGTGCGGCGCTCTGTATCTTTCTCTTTCAAGAACCTCCACGTCTTCAGCTGAATGTTTCTGCTTATGCACCAAACTCCGAATTGTCAAAAGAGACGACGGACATTATTGAGGGTTTAGATCAAGCGGCCCTTACGGTGGACAAGACGGTTGCTTCCATTGAAAAAGCAAGCAAGCTATATCGACAGACAACAACGGCAATGAGTAGCATCCTAAGGAATACAGAACGACAAGCGTTAGTGCCCGAGCGTCTGTATAACCGCCGAATTACAGCTAAGCTGGGTACTGCCACGGAAAGAGTGAACAGTGACCGAATTAACATTGAGCTGTTCAAAGTCAATCCCGGAACGTATCATGGTTATGCCATGAAGGTAAAGCTCAAAGATCCGAATGCCATGACCATGTCTCTTGGCAGTGGAAAGGTCGGTTCGGTAGAAACGACGATGCAGGCTGTAAATCGCTCTGGTGCGGTTGCCGGAATTAATGCAGGCGGCTTTGCTGATGGAAACGGTGGCAGGCATCCATTAAGCACAACCTTTATAGACGGTCATTACGTTACCGGATTCCAACCCAGCTTTAAAGACCTTGCCTTTGTAGGGCTTAACAATTCAGGCCAATTGATCGGTGGTAAGTTCTATAGTCAGCAAGAGCTCGATCGACTTGATCCAAAATTCGGAGCTACCTTCGTACCTGTATTGTTGAAGAATGGTCAAAAAATGCCGATACCAACCAAATGGAAGACAGCACCTGCCCGGGCTCCTAGAACGGTTATCGCGAACTATAAGGATGATCAACTACTTATTCTTGTGACAGAAGGTTATGATGAAAAAGGAAACTCGGGCGCAACCCTACAAGAGTTACAGAACAAGCTTTATAACCTTGGAGTAAAAGACGCTTATAACCTAGATGGAGGCGGCTCCACTTCCCTCATTCTAAATGGAAGAGTAGTGAACAAGCCTTCGGATGGGATTCTTCGTCCCGTTCCTACACATTTTTTGTTTTTTAAATGAACAAATCTATGAGATACTTCATAATTCTCATTTATTTTTCCTCCAAGGCTGGGTATAATAGGAATAGCTTAGCAGGAGGTGGCCTTAATGTCTTTCTCTTTAACTTTTTGGATTGTCACACTGGTTCTTGCCTTGTACATGGTCGGAATTTTGACTGCCTCGTACAATGATGACAAAACCAAAGGCCTGTAAGGCACGGCTTCCTCACCATGGGGAAGCTTTTTCTTTTGCCTTCTTATAACAAAAAAGCACCGCATTAAGCGGCGCTCATTCGCACTACATTAGGCATGTATCGGAAGTTGATTCATCTCGGACATGCACTGTGCGCATATATGACGTTCTTTAAACTCGCTTACTCCATCCATAGATCCGCAGAAAACACACTTCGGACGGTAGCGTTCCAAAATAATATGGTCACCCTGTACCAATATTTCTACAGGATCGCCTTCGTTCATTTGATATCTCTTACGTAGTGATTTGGGCAGGACAATTCTCCCCAGCTGATCAACCTTACGTACAACACCAGCAGGTTTCATAACAAAGTACACCTCTCCGTTCAACAAGTAATGTCTACATTTTTCCCAATTGCATGATAAAATGGGCCTAGTAGGATAGTTCGATAAAAGGTTGTCGAATCCTGCTAGTTTCTAAGAAATTATTTGTTTTTTTACTTTTTTTCTTCCTCGTATAGGTAGAGCGTCTGATTTTATACAACAAACAGTATACTTTATCCTATTCCATTTCTGGAAAATCCAATTGACGAAGAGCCTCATAAACAATAATTGCAGCTGAATTGGAAAGGTTCAAGGAACGAACTTTATCGGTCATTGGCATACGAATGCATGTCTCTGGGTTCGCAGCCAGTAATTCTGGAGGAAGACCTTTCGTTTCCTTACCGAATACGAGAAAATCCCCATCACGAAACGAGATATCTGAATACCGTTTCTCTGATTTCGTTGAAGCGTAGAAAAAACGTCCATCTGGATACTGTGCCTGTAACTCCTCAAAAGAATCATGATACTCGATATGTACAGCGTACCAATAATCGAGCCCTGCACGCTTTAATGTCTTATCATCCGTATTGAAGCCAAGAGGTCTAACCAAGTGAAGGTGTGTGCCTGTTGCCGCGCAAGTTCTAGCGATATTCCCCGTGTTAGCCGGGATCTCCGGTTCTACGAGTACAATGTGTAATGCCATGTTGTAACCATCCACCCTTTTCATCTGTTTTCTTCTATTATAACTTAAAAACCCGATTTCATCGCAACACACCAAAAAAGAACCCCCCGCCAAGACGGAAGATTCCTCTTTGTCACCCACATTATCCGTGCGTTTTCTTGAAATGATCCATAAAATCAACAAGTGCTTTACAACTTTCCATAGGAACAGCATTGTAAATCGAAGCACGTAGTCCACCAACACTCCGGTGACCCTTCAGACCTACAAACCCTTCTTGCTCAGAAGCTTTGATAAATGCTTTTTCAAGTTCTTCCGATTCCAAACGGAAGGTTACGTTCATGTCCGAACGACTATCACCATCAACACAACCACGATAGAATCCACCGCTTCCATCAATCGCATTATAGATCAGTCCTGCTTTTTCACGGTTCTGAACTTGGATTCCTTCAAGGCCTCCCCGTTCTTCGATCCACTTCAACACTTCATTAATCATATATATACCAAAGGATGGAGGCGTGTTATAAAGTGAGTCGTTGCTTGTATGTGTGCTATAACGCAGCATTGTTGGAAGGTGCTTTGGTGAGTTTGTAATCATATCTTCTCTTGCAATTACAACCGTTACACCAGATGGCCCAAGGTTCTTCTGTGCTCCGGCATAAACCATACCGAACTGATTCAGATCAAACGGTCTGCTCAGAATGTCACTGGACATATCACAGATCAAAGGCACAGAACCGGTATTCGGGAACTGCTTGAACTGCGTTCCTCCAATGGTTTCATTGGAAGTCATATGCAGGTAAGCTGGATTCTCGGACAATGAGATATCTGCAAGGCTTGGCATAGACATGAAATTGTCTGCCTCAGAAGAAGCCGCAATATGAGTATCCCCAATCAATTTCGCTTCTTTTACCGCTTTATCAGCCCAGCTGCCTGTCAATACGTAGTTCGCTTGTTGTCCTTGATTTAGGAAGTTCATAGGAACCATAGCAAACTGCGTGCTTGCTCCACCTTGAAGGAACAGAACCTTATATCCTTTAGGCTTGCCAAGCAATGCTAGTAGGCGCTCTTGCGCTTCTTTATGTACCGATTCATAGATTGCACCTCGGTGAGACATTTCCATGATGGACATGCCGCTCTCCCTAAAATCAACAAATTCCGACTGTGCCCGTTCCAAGAC
The DNA here is from genome assembly GCF_058781425.1 of Paenibacillus sp. FW507-14B1B. Lineage (NCBI taxonomy): Bacteria > Bacillati > Bacillota > Bacilli > Caryophanales > Paenibacillaceae > Paenibacillus > Paenibacillus sp. FW507-14B1B. The sequence goes on from NZ_JBYSWS010000002.1 coordinate 1,126,726, forward strand.
TTCTAGTGGCAGTGCGGCCGGACCCGCGTTAAAATTATAAGCTCTTTTGTTCAAACGACTCTCCACCCTTTCTTTCTCTACTTACTAAATATTATCGCATATCATAGCAACAATCGGGAAGTGCGGCAAGTGCTTTTTTTCTCAATTTAAAGACACGAATATCATAATTAATAATATCAGGCCCAACACAAAGGAGGGTGCCCCAGGTCAAAGAACCTTGACACCCTACTATATTCAATTTCTATTAAAGATCATAGTAGAGAGAGAACTCATGCGGATGTACCCGGATAGATACTGCTTTAGCTTCGCCACGTTTCAGTTCAATAAAGTTGTCGAGGAATTCCTTCGTGAATACGCCGCCCTCAGTCAAGAATTCATAATCAGCCTGCAATGCATCCAGCGCTTCATCCAGCGTTCCTGGCACGCTACGGATCTCTTTCTTCTCAGAGTCAGACAACTCGTAGATGTTCTTGTCGAACGGACCGTATCCTAGCGCTACAGGATCGATCTTACGCTTAATTCCGTCTAGACCAGCCATCAGCATCGCTGAGAACGCGAGGTATGGATTCGCTGTAGAGTCCGGTGTACGGAACTCAATACGACAGCCCTTAGGTGTAACAGCCGCTACTGGAATACGGATGGCAGCAGAACGGTTACCTTTGGAGAATACAAGGTTAACGGGTGCTTCATACCCAGGCACCAGACGTTTGAAAGAGTTCGTGCTCGGGTTCGTCAAGGCGATCAGAGCAGGGGCATGATACAAAATCCCTCCGATATAATGCATAGCCATCTCACTAAGATTTGCGTAGGCACCTTTTTCATAGAAGAGTGGCGTATCACCGTTAAAGATCGATTGGTGAACGTGCATTCCACTTCCGTTATCTCCGAAAAGTGGCTTAGGCATGAATGTTGCCGTCTTACCATATTGACGAGCTGTATTATGAACGATGTATTTATAGATGAGTAAGTTATCTGCCGTTTTCTTCAGGGTATCAAATCGGAAATTGATCTCTGCTTGACCCGCTGTAGCAACCTCATGATGATGACGCTCTACGCGAAGACCTGCCTCACCCAGCAAACGGCACATCTCGCTGCGAATATCTTGCTGTGTGTCTACCGGAGCGACGGGAACATACCCACCTTTGACACCAATCTTGAATCCCAGGTTGCCTCCGTCTTCTTTGCGATTCGTATTCCATGCTGCTTCTTCGGATTCCACCACATATGTGGAACTGTTCATCGTGCTTTCATAACGCACATCATCAAACAAGAAGAATTCAGATTCCGGTGCAAAAAAGGCAGCTGTACCTACACCACTTTCCTGTAAAAACTGTTCTGCACGAGCCGCAATTCCGCGTGGATCACGCTCATATGCTTCACCATCCGGTGTATAGATATTGCTCATAATATTCAGGGTAGGATGTGCCGTAAATGGATCAATGTAGCAAGATTCTGGATCAGGCATCATAACCATGTCAGACTCTTCAATCCCTCGAAAGCCTGCAATTGACGAACCATCAAAAGCCACACCATTTACAAACGTTTCTGCGTCCACTTCAGATGCTGGTAGTGAAATATGATGCGCACGCCCCGCCAGATCTACAAACCGAAAATCAATCCACTCAATGTTGTTTTCTTGAATTGTTTGCAATACTTTCTCTACCGACATGTCTATTCCTCCCAATTTCCGAACATTACTGGCCTATGAACCTCTGAATGTTCACTAAATTTCGTTTTCTTTTCAGTCATTATATTCTGGCATGTGATGTAACGTCAATACTGATGTGAGGTATTTTTATGGCGTATGTCACCTATTCTGACATGGAGTATAAACAATAGGCGCAATTGTGCAAAGAAGCTGTATATAACACTATAACAACAAGAAGAGGCCGCCCAAGGATGAACCCATGGGACGGCCCGCTTTCTATTTTATTTATGAATGTTAAACCCGTTGAAATTCCGTAGCATGTGCTTTTGTAGTATTAAAGGTTTTACCGAGAACCTCCGCGATTTTCTCCAAATCCTTAAGCAACTCTGCGAACTGATCTGGGAAAAGAGATTGAACCCCATCTCCTGTCATGGAATTGTCTGGATCTGTATGCATTTCAATAATCAATCCATCGGCCCCAGCCGCTACCGATGCTTTCGACATCGGAGCAACCAGCTCACGGCGCCCTGTTCCATGGCTTGGATCGGAGATAACGGGGAGATGGCTCAACTGTTGCAGTACAGGGATAGCCGATAAATCCAGTGTATTCCGTGTGTATGTCTCGAATGTACGAATTCCACGTTCACATAGCATAACATTCGGATTTCCACCTGCAAGAATGTATTCCGCCGCATTAAGGAATTCGTCATAAGTTGAGCTGAAACCACGCTTCAACAAGACGGGCTTCCCGCAAGTACCCAGTTTGCGCAGTAGATCGAAGTTCTGCATATTCCGCGTGCCGACTTGTAGAATATCTGCATATTCAGCACAGATATCTACGTACTCCGGAGTCATTACTTCCGTAATTGTAAGCAGTCCATGCTTCTTACCTGCTTCAGCCATCATAATCAGGCCTTCTACACCAATACCTTGGAAACTGTAAGGACCTGTGCGCGGCTTAAACGCACCTCCACGCAGGACCTGACCGCCAGCAGCTTTAACAAGCTTAGCAATCTCATCAATCTGTTCGGCAGATTCAACCGCACATGGACCACCCATTACAACAAGATTCCCTCCACCGATTTTGACACCTTTAATATCTATTATTGTATCTTCTGGGTGAAAGTCTCTGCTCGCTAGCTTATAAGATTTAGAAATCTTAACAACATTCTCTACACCCTTCATTTGGCGAAGATGCTCTGCTAGTTTCGGGTTAACGCTACCGATCAGGCCAATAACCGTTCTGCCTTCACCTTTTGAGATATGAGCTTGAAGTCCTTCCTTCTCAATCTCTGCTACGATTTGGCGTAATTGTTCCTCTGGAATTTGGTTAGATGTGATCACGATCATATATACAGCCTTCTTTCTACTTATTATAGTTTCATATAATTTATACTCGGATATGCTTTCGCGCTTGTTCGCTTTTAAGCTTTTATGCTTATACGCTTTTAAGCTTTTATGCGATAAAGTAAATATACATAATATATCCCCGTTCGTCAAGCCTAAATGATGGCTTAGCTTACGGGGATCTTTATATTGATGAATATCACGCATGTCTTAATGGCATCAAAGTTCTTTAACCCGCCTCTTTAACACTTGACGCTTTATCAAAGGAATCTTAATTCTTATGGTCGTTCCGATGCCAGGCCGACTATAAAGTGTTACACCGTACTGCGATCCATAGTGCAGCTTAATACGCTGATCTACATTTTTTATTCCGTATCCAGCATCCGTCAATTCTTGAGCGTCTGTGAGTTCCCGTAGCATTCCTGCTGGAAAGCCCACACCGTTATCAATAATTCTAAACTCTAAAGTCTCGCCCTCAACACATCCAATGATTCGTATATGAATGGAATCTCCCATCCATGCATGTTCAAGTATATTCTCAATGAACGGCTGTAGAATAAGCTTTACAGTCTCGTAATGAACCACCGCAGGATCAATATCATATTGCACTTGCATCCGGTGCTCATATTTGATTTTTTGAATATCAATGTAAGCCTGAGCCTGCTCTAGTTCATTCTTCACGGGAATTACGTTTCTACCCTCATTCAGTGATAAGCGGTAGAACTTAGCCAGATCCATCACCATGCGTTGCAGCTTCTCCAGTTCACCAAACTTAGCGAGTCGGCTGATCGAAGACAAGGTGTTATATAAAAAGTGAGGATTTATTTGCGCATGAAGTGACTCCAATTCAGCCTCTTTTTTTTGTAGGTCAGCTAAGTATACCTCACGAATCAATCGGCCGATATTATTTCCCATCTCATTAAGAGCAGATGCAATTTTGGAGAATTCATCATTCCCTTTAAAGTGAATCCGTCTATGGAATTCCCCTTCTTGAAAGGAGTCAACCACCTTCACAATCTTGGATACCCGTCTTCCAAAGTATCTAGATACGATCACACTTACAAAGAAGAATAATAGAATACATACCAAACAAATAATCAGCGTAAGATTGCGAACTTTCACAGCATCCTTCTCAACAAGATCTGCTGGTATATAAGCAACTAGATCCATATCTAGTCCAGGTAAGTTATCTCGAATGATCAGGCTGTTCTTGTTCTGATTTACGTCTTTTATCGTAGTAACATCCGGTCCCCCGTCAGAGGCAGAAGATATGATGACATTACTTTTGGGGTCCGAAATATAAATTGTCGTCCCTTCACCGATCTTCTGAAAGTCCACCCCATCAAATAAATCGGATAAAGCTACACTAATTCGCATAAATCCAATCTCATCAAATGGGTACTTATCCCCACCGATATCTACAATTCTTCGCAAGAGCGAGATGCGTCCATACTTGCTATCATCGTCAATTTGTCGCCATTGGTGAGTCGTTCCATAGATCTCTTCTTCTGGAAAGGTCTCATACCACTGCTTACCCTCCAGTCGATGATACTGATATATATCATATAACCTTGCTTTCGTATCTAGTGGATTCATATTATCGTAGATATTATATACTTCGCTAAAATTATCATTCTTAAGGTACACCGACAGCCACATTCGACGATTTGCCGTTTCTACTGCAGTTTGAAACTTAGGGATAAGCACCGTTTCCATCGCATTATAGCTTGACCATCCTTCTTTCGTCTGGCGAAGCACTCTAGCCAAATATTCATCAAAATACAGCATATCCGATATCCGCTTTGTATCTTCCATTTTGAAGGCAATGTTATTTTTCATCTGATGTAGGGTCCCTTGAATAATGCTGCGGGTCTGTTCTCTCATAGATTCAACGTATACCCGGTTGGCAACGTTACCCACCATGAGTACGGCAACCATGATTAGAATGCAGTAGGATAGCATTAGCTTGTAACCAAACGGCAGCTGCATTATTTTTATTTTGGACCACATCTGAATATGCCTCCCTGAATGTTATCATGAATGTGTTCGTCTATATTCCAGCGGGGTCATGCCGTAGGTATCTTTGAACTGACGACTGAAATAAGGAAGGTACTGATAACCCGCTTGTGATGCAATTTCATATATTTTCAGCTTTGTGTTCACAAGCAGATCTCTTGCTTTTTCCATCCGCATGGCAATAACATAATCGCTAAAGTTTTGACCTGTTTCCTCTTTAAAGATAAGTCCTAAATAATTCGGAGAGAACGAGAAGCGGTTTGCGATATCGCGAAGAGTAATACTCTCGTTCAAACGCCCTCTTACATCCTCCACAATCTCTTGAATCAATCGTCCATTCTTTGATTGCTTCTTGTTATGCAAGTGCTCTGAAATCTCATACACACGGCGGCGCAACCATAAGAATATATCGTCTAGCGTCTCAAATTGAAGCACTATATCCAAGTTTTTTCGTTCCATATCCAAGATTTCAAAAAGATCCTCATTCATCGTATGCAGATGCTCATCCAGCTTGAGAATGATATACATCGCAAAGTTTCGAATTGTGAACTTAGATCGCAAACTAGATGCAAGCAACGATAGCGCTTCCAGTTCGTCATGGACTCGTACCAGTTCATAATTCGTCATTGCGCTAAGCAAGGAATCCAGTTGAATAAATATATTCTCAGCATCTCTGATATCTTCAGAGGGGACATCTCCATATGGTATCCATTTCCCTTTTCCTCGGAACATCTTATAGTCGAGTGCAGCAACCGCTTGCAAATAAGCAGGATGCAGATCCTGAACTTTGCTAGCTGCATTACTGATTCCGACAGTTACTGAGAAAGGAAATTCTATTTTGAGCTGCTCTAAGATCTGCACTACTGCAGCTCGCTCAGACTCGTCATTCATTAAGATTGCCGATCTTCGATCTGTCACTCTACAAACATAATGAATATATTGTTCTTCAAGAAGGGTCTCTAATCGGGAGAAGAAAGCATCCATTATGCTCTTCTTCGCACTTTCTTCAGATTGGTTCGTTTGCCCAGATACATCATGATCCAGTTCAATTAAAGCCACCCGAGCCGGCCAGTTCACCTCGTCGATTTGATACTCCTTATTAAATACATCAAATGGCACATCCTCATAAGCCTTCTCAAGAAGCTGCAGAAGGTATTGATTCTTAAACATGGGCACCATCTGAAGATAAGCTAGCTCAGTTATCTGCTGCTCTTTATCTCGATCAAGCTCTCGGCGAACTTTATTCAGCGCATCAATCAATTCTGCATCATCCATGGGCTTGAGAACATAGCTGCAAGCATTGAGTGCAATGGCCTGCTTAACATATCCAAAGTCCTGGTAGCCACTCACAAAAATAATTCGTAGCTTCTCTTGAGCAGCCAGTGCTCTTTGAGCCAACTCAAGTCCTGTCATATTAGGCATCCGGATATCCGTTACCAAAATATCTATATGCTGCTTCTCTAACACCTCACATGCGGCAAATCCATTGTTCACACTATCCACAACAGTCATTCCTAGCGATTCCCAAGGAATAAAGCGTTTCATCCCTTCTAAATCGAGTACTTCATCGTCAGCTAGTAATACTTTATACATAAAGACTGTTCACCCCTCGAAAAACCCTAAGGGTATACTGCGAAGGCAGTATACCCATTAGGTGATAAGGAATTATGAATTAATTCCCTTCCATTTTTTTGAGATTTCCTTGCCATTTCTGGGTCTTGAATTCTAGTAATTTGGCATAACCGGCGGCTTGTGCATCTGCTTCTGCCTTATCAAGAATGGCAGTCACTTCTGCATCGTCTTTGGCATAAAGTGCTTTTGCTCTAGATTCCAAGAATATATCTTCGATACGTTGACGAATAATTCCTTCTTCACTATCTGGCATTGGATCCAGGTTAATGAACTCTGTAGCATTTCCTTGTGTCTTCCAAGTAATTTCATATTGCCAGCGAGTGGACCAGTTCCGCTCTTCTTCAGGAAGAGTGCTCTCGTATTTCGCTTTTGCTTGGTCAATATAAACGGTGTTACCATTCCACATAATATTCGTTGTGATCGCTTGCAATTTAGCCAAGCCTTCAGCATCCGTTGTGTATTTATCCGTAAACTTAGGAGTTAATCCATCTTCTTCAAGACCGTTCCAGTAACCATTCTCTCCTTCAGGACCCCACATCTGAATACGTTGTCCTTCAGGACCTGTGTACCAATCCAGGAAGGCAAAGACAGCTTCTGGATCTTTCGCAGCTTTTGTGATAACACTTACGTTCCATCCAAGCTGTGTATATGTGCCTGGAAAGATTTTGTTCTTGTCGAGTCCTTCTTTATGAATCGGCCAGATCATAAAGTAACCAGCATCTGGATCTTTTTCGGTCAACAATGCATGTCCATTCATTGCATACTCTGTAGGACTAGATGCAGCGTATACAGCAACGCGTCCTGTGTTCAGTTTTTCTTTTACTTGGTCAGCCGTTTGAGTCATCGCATCTTGGGAAATCAATTTCTCACGGAACAACTTTGAAGCGTACTGCATTGATTCACGGAAGACGGAATCCGTAAAAATGGAACTGAGCTTATCACCGTCTGGTACGCCACGAATACTGATCCAGCGGCTAAGAGCATTCTCAGCAAACGCAGTGTACAATACATCCAATCCTTGACCATCTTTAGCCAAGTAAGGCTCAAATGGAACGACATTCGGATACTTTTCTTTTACCATGACAAGGTATTTATACAAATCATCGGTTGTTTCCAGTTTTGGAGATCCAAGTTCCGTATAAATCTTCTTGTTCACAACATAACCGGCATTACCGTTCGGTTGGTTCGTATACCAGTTCGGGAACTGATACAGCTTACCATCCTCTGAACGAAGCATGTTAATTCCAGCTTCTCCGAGCCATTCTTTCAAGTTCGGATATTTATCTAGGTAATCATCGAAAGGAACCAGCATACCTGCTTGGCGCAACTTCTCCACATCAGGTCCGCGCTCCATCCAGATGACATCAGGCAAAGTGTTTGAAGCGATCATTGTATTGAATTTTTGGGCTGCGTTACCACCTGAATGAACTGGCGTAACATTGACCTTCATATCTTCTTTAATATACTTGGAAGCTTCATCTGCACCCCATTGAGGCATCGTATACCAATCATAGTGACCATATAATGAGAATTCAAGCGGATTTTCGCCTATAACGTACTTACTCTCTGTTTTCGGAGTATTTGTTTCTTTACCAGGCTCAGTATTACCTCCTGCCGTTTTATCTCCGGTACCCCCAGAACATCCAGCAAGTAGCATAGCTCCAGCCAGCAAAGCCGCCATTGTTGACGATAGTGTCTTTTTTCTTACTCTCATTGTCTCTTTTTCCCCTTTCGGCGTCCCCATGGTATTTATGTTAAAGCCTAGGCTTTAAACATCAAGTGAAATCTATCCTACTCTTTCAATGAACCTACCAGAACACCCTTAACAAAGTATTTTTGAACAAAAGGGTAAACCATAATGATAGGCAATGTAGCAATCATCATCGTAGCCATCGATAGTGACTTGGATGAGACGGTTTGCATCTTCTGCAACTGGCCTTGTGCTGCTGAATCCAGGTTACCGATTTGATCTGACACAATATTCGTGTTAAGAATCTGCTTAAGCATCGTTTGAATCGGCATTAGATTTTCATTATTGATGTAAATACTAGGCAAGAACCAATCATTCCAATGATTAACCGCTGTAAATAAGGACAGCGTAGCGATAACCGGACCTGAGAGTGGAAGTACGATCCGGAAGAACGTTCCCCAATTCCCACAGCCATCGATTTTGGCTGATTCCTCTAGCCCACCGGGTAGCCCTTGAAAGAATGTTTTGAATATGATCATATTCCATACGCTGACCAGACCCGGAATGATAAACACCCAGAAGGAATCCATCAGACCCAGACTTCGAATCAGCAGGAAGCTTGGAATCAATCCACCACTGAAATACATCGTGATGATACATAGAACCATGTAATACTTACGGCCAATCAATTCTTTCTTTGTCATCCCATAAGCGAAGACTGCCGTAACGATAATGGAGGTTACTGTTCCGACAACGGTCCGCATAACCGAAATATAAAAGCCGTTTAATAGACGCTCGTCATTGAACACAATGGCGTAGTTCTCGAGGGTAAAATCTCTGGGCCAGAATGTAATACCGCCAAGTGCTGTATCTGACCCTGTGTTAAATGAAATGACTGCTGCGTTCCAGAACGGGTAGAATGTCGAGAATGCAAGCAGAGCCAGCAAGGTATAAATAATGATCATCATTAGTCGGTCTCCGAAACCTAGACGTACCAAGTCAATCCGCTCCTTTCTTCTAGAGGCCTGAATCCTACCATAGACTGTTACCAGATTTACGTGCGATGAAGTTCGCCATCGTTAACAGCCCGACGCTGATCACGGCTTTAAACAGTCCAACAGCAGTTGCATAAGAGAACCGAGAATTTTGGATACCTACACGGTAGACGTAAGTATCAATAACATCGGATACTTCACGAAGTACCGGGTTCACACCAAGAAGCAAAATATCCTCGAATCCAGCCGTAAGCAAGTTACCAATCGCAAGAATCATGAAGATGATGACAACTGGCATGATGGAAGGTAATGTAATCGTGAAAATCTGACGTAACTTACTAGCCCCATCCATATCTGCTGCTTCATACATGGAAGGGTCAATCCCTGCGACAGCCGCCAGGTATACAATGGAGGCAAAACCAATCTCCTTCCAGACCCCTGTCGTTACAAGAATTCCCCAGAAGTATTCGGGAATGGATAGGAAGCTTACAGGTTCATCGATCAAATTGAGCTTCTCTAGCAATATATTGATGCTTCCGTTGTCTGTGGATAAGAGTGACATAGCAAAACCTGCCACAATAACCCAAGACAGAAAGTGCGGAAGATAACTGACAGTTTGAACGATCCGTTTAAATGCCATATGTCTGATCTCATTCAACATCAATGCGAGTATAACCGGTGCAGGAAATCCAATGAAGAATTTCAAAAGACTGATGACAATCGTATTTCGCATCACGTTGAAGAACTCGGGAGATTCGAAAAACATTCGAAAATGTTTAAATCCGACCCATGGACTCTCCGCCATACCACCAAATAAGTTGTAGTCTTGGAAAGCCATTAATACGCCATACATAGGTATGTAGCTAAAAACTAAAATGAGCAATAAAGCTGGAAGCACCATCAACTGAATGTCCCATTGTGTAAATAACCGGATCAGGATGTTGTTTCGTTTCCGTCTTGGAATACGTTCCTTATCAACGGATATCTGAGCCATTTCTGTTCCTCCCCCGTCTCTAGTATCTTTATGGTTATAATTCTAGCGGAACGGATTCAAGCATACTATTTGCCTGATCAACTAAAAATGATACAAAACAATCGAGAATTGAAACGCTTTCATATCTTTAGATCATCAGAGCATAGAAATAACCCGCTATCGCATAAGCGACAGCGGGTTATTGTTTATGAATATATATGATACTAATCAATGATAGTTAATCAATTTTATAATTAATTAACTTTTCGCTCTTACAGGGGGAAGCAGTTTACTCATATTAATGGTTCTCTTGATTTCCCATGTCTCGGGCTGATCGTGTTCATATTGCTCTAAATAAGCAATAACTTCCTTGGTAATCGGCGTTGGTGTTGAGGCTCCTGATGTAACAGCCACCTTCTTAACCCCTTCAAGCCATTCACGTTTCAGTTCTGTGACATCTCCGATTCTATGGGCTGGTACCCCAGCAATCTCCTCAGAAACCTGTGCAAGTCGGTTCGAGTTGTTACTACGTGGATCACCTACCACAATAACAAGATCTGACTGGCCAGCCTGCTCGGCTACTGCTTCTTGACGCACCTGTGTCGCAAGGCATATCTCATTATGAATCTCAGCACCTGGGAACTTCTCTAAGAGACGCTTCATGATGTGTTTGATATCCCACTGGCTCATCGTTGTCTGGTTCGTAATGATGATCCGGCCCGCATTAAGCTTGAGATCCTCAATCTCTTCTTCCCTCTCGATCAGATGAACGTGATCTGGAGCAACTCCAATGGCACCCTCTGGCTCGGGATGGCCTTTCTTCCCGATATAGATGATTTCGTATCCATCAGCAACCTTCTCTCGAATGAGATCATGGGTCTTCGTTACATCTGGACAAGTAGCATCCAGCGTTGTCAGCCCCTTATCCCGAGCTAGCTTACGAACTTCCGGAGAAACACCGTGAGCCGTAAATATAACCGTTCCTTTATCGACCTGATTCAGGATTTCCATCCGATTTGGCCCATCTAATGTGATGATTCCCTCGTCTTCAAAAGACTGCGTTACATGACTGTTGTGGACAATCATACCTAGTATATAAATAGGCCGCGGAAGATCCAAATTATTCGCTGCCTGCCGTGCCAGCACCATTGCGTCGACAACACCATAACAGTAACCGCGCGGCGATATTTTGAGCACTTCCATGGTCTTCACCTGCTTTCTAAACAATAAAAATAACAATCTCTCTCATTATAACCCTATTCAAGTGGAGGAGCAAAGATAATAGGTAGCCAGACGATAAACGTACTTCCTTCTCCGCGTTTCGTTACCACTTCAACAGAGCCATTATGCACATCGATAATCCATTTGGCAATTGATAATCCAAGGCCGGTTCCTTCGGTTACCCCTCTAGACTGATCTGCCCGATAGAAGCGCTCAAAGATATGTGGAATTTCATCCTTATCCATGCCGATTCCTGTATCCGAGAAACGGATTCCGATCTGACCCTTATACAGAATAACATCCAATCGAACTTCGCCTTCCGGTGTGTATTTAAAGCCATTCTCAATAAAAATGAATAGCATTTGTTGCAAATAATCACGGTTACCTACAACATACACTCCGTTAAGTGAACGCAGATCACCTACATGCCATTCCGCTGTTTTCGGAAGGAATTTCGCCCGTCTAGCGACTTCCTCGATAAGAGGTTGAAGTGCAACAGGTTCCTTCTCAAAAGTCTGTCCCGTGTCTGCACGCGCAAGTGAGAGCATATCTGATACCAGACGGCTCATCCGTTTAGCCTCATCCGAAATGTCTCCAACCGCTTCAACAGACATTTGCCTTAATGTCTCTTCATCCAAATCCGGACGTTCCGAAGGAGATCCCGTCCATATTTTATGAAGCAAATCCACATTTCCACGAATGGTAGTAAGCGGTGTTCTTAGCTCATGAGAGGCATCAGAGACAAATCTACGCTGAGCGGCATAGGCATCTTCAAGCTCTTTATAGAATCCCTCTGTCCTTGCCATCATCCCATTAAAGGTTCCGATAAGCCTTCCGATCTCATCCTGCGGACCTTCATACTCAATTCGAACACTTAGATCTGTTCCCTTCTGGATCTGATTCGCAGCATCCGTAACCTTCTGAATCGGCTTCATCGATTTTCGAGCTAAGAATAAACCGAGTGTGGATGCGATGATAAGTGTGGCCAAAGATCCCATAATTAGAATGGATCGCAGTCTATTCAGTGTATTCTCGGCTGTACCTATATAGGCTCCAACTTGGAGCCATCCAATAGGTTGATTGGATCTTTGCTCATAAACAAAATCTTGATACACAAGGAATGGGTACCCAGCAACATTCATTTTCTTAAACCCACGTTCCTTCGAAGCCTTTGAAGGATCAGGAACTTCAAAATTGAGTCCTCTAAGCATCATATTCTCGGATCGTAAAGTCCGTTGAGTACTAAAAGTAAAGGATTGGACATACAAATCAGCTTCTTCCATACGCTGTGCAGACGATTGATCTGGGGTAAATCCAATACTTCCATCTTTATAGTAGGCCGGTATTGGATCAATTTTGTTATAATGCTGTAAAATCTTTGATTTCAATTCATCATACGTATAGAGATGAACAAAACCATACACAGCAACGCTGAATATAAGCAGCGTGATGAACAGAATGCCAGAGTACCACGCTGTAAGCCGCCAACGTACCGACATGCTATTGTTCTCCTCTTAGGATATATCCTGCTCCACGGATCGTCTGAATCAACCGGCTTCCACCTTGATCCTCCGTTTTTTGACGCAGCATGGCGATGTAAACCTCAAGTACATTCGACTCACCGCTATAATCATATCCCCAGATTTTATCCATAATTAAGTCACGGGAGAGTACCCGCTTCGGATTCATCATGAACAGGTGTAGCAGCTCGAATTCCTTCGCAGTAAGCTCCAGCCTTTTCCCGTTTCGTATCACTTCCCGGGCATCGGTATCCATGACGAGATCCTCATAGGTTAATTTATGATTACCTGACTCGACGCCTGTATTCCGTCTAAGCAGCGCACGAACTCTAGCGAGTAACTCTTCAAGCGCGAACGGTTTGACCAAATAATCATCAGCACCTATATCAAGTCCTTTAACGCGGTTCTCTACCTCATCTTTTGCGGTAAGCATGAGCACGGGAACTTTACTCCCGCCTTCCCTTAACCTACGCAGTGCTTCAAATCCATCCACCTGAGGCATCATAACATCCAGTACAACCACATCAGGCTCTTCGTTTAAGACCATCTTTAATCCCTCAGCACCATTTGAAGCAGTATGGACATCATATCCTTCAAAAGCCAAACCTCGACGGAGCATAGAAATGATCTTATCATCATCATCAACGACTAAAATACGGGATCGCATATTGGTATCTCCTCTTATATCATCTATCTTTTCTACTCTAACCCCATTATATCCATGCCCCCGAGAACAGCACAAGCGGAAGGGACTCTCCCTTCCGCTTGTCTCCCAGGTTTAAAACCCTAGTTATTGCTGCTGTTGCTGCGTGAGATCGAACTCATTGCGATCACCAATCGTCAAAGGAAGATCGATCTTCTTCCCGTTACGCACAACATTCAACGTAATCTTATCGCCAACCTTCTTGGATTGAATAAATTCAATCAAATCCTGGGCTGTCGCATACTTCGTTCCATCAATTCCAGTCACAATATCATACTGACGAAGATCTGCCTCATAAGACGGGGAACGGAATACTACGCTATCCACATAAGAACCTTCTGTTACATCTGTACCTAGCTGCTGGGATACCTGTGGAGTCAATGTTCCGAGACTTGCACCGATGAATGGAATAGGCTCTTTTGGCACTTCTTTATTGTTCTTCAAGTAATCCAGAACTTCACTGATCGTTTTGGATGGAATAGCGAAGCCGATACCTTGCGCATCTGCACTAACGGCCACATTCATTCCGATAACCTCACCTTTCAGATTAAGAAGCGGTCCACCGGAATTACCTGGGTTAATAGAAGCATCTGTCTGTAACAAGTGTTCATAGTTACGGTCTTCTTCTCCATTCTGTCCTGAAATATCGATATCACGTTCCTTAGAACTCAGGACACCTGCCGTTACCGTATGGTCAAATCCATGTGGATTACCGATCGCAACGAGCCATTCACCAACCTTCAGTTCATCTGAATTACCAAGTGCTACAGATGGGAAGTCTTTATCGCCTTCAATCTTAAGTACAGCTAAATCAAGCTCATAACTCGAACCGAGTAGTTTAGCTTCATAAGGCTTTTTGTTGTCCTGCAAAGTTACCTGGATCACATCCGCTCCATGAACAACGTGCTCATTCGTTAGGATATATCCTGACTTATCAAAGATAAATCCAGAACCGATACCGGATGGTTGCAACTGTGAAGTATCTTGACTGCTACCGTTATTGTTGTTGTTATTGTTGTTTCCACTTCTGCTACTCGACTGATCTCCGAAGAAGTAACGGAACAATGGATCATCCATATTTGAGCTGCTTTGTCCTCTATTATTACTGTTAACAAGCGTTTCAATTAGAACAACTGCTGGGCTAGCTTGATCCACTACGGATGCGACATCACCAGGCTTCGACGGTATTTGTACTGATGCTGTCTTGTTGTTATTCTCTCCATCCGCTGAGGCAAGAGTTGACTGTACATTCTCATTTCCAGCTGCCTGTGAGGTTATGCCTGCATCTGGTGTAAATAGATTAGCTCTATCCGCTGCAAACATACATCCTGTAATCACAAGCATACCTGCTAGAAATGATAGCAGAACCGTTTTGACCGAGCTCTTCGGCTTCTTGCTATAATTCCATTGTGCGTTAGAAGATTTCTCAGGGAGAGAACCACCTCTACCGCCCCCATTGCCTTGGCTGGAAGATCCGGCCGAGTAAGATTGAGAAGGAAGAGGCTTTACGGGTTGAGGAGCTGTAACCTCCACTTCTTGTGCTTCAGGCCTACTGTAAGGATCCGGAACATCATTACGGGCATCTTCATCACTGATCGACTTGAATGGTCCGTAAGAATAGTAGTAAGATGAATTATCCGAAGACGAATTTTGCTGTTGCTGAGGTTCATTCACTTGATCCTCATTATCTTTCTGACCGAATCGATTTCTTTGATCGTCCATATCTATACCTCCTATTAGATCACCTGATCCCAATACAGGTGGTTTAATAATTTATCTGTTCTTATTGTGTACTATAAACCTTAATGACACCTTAAAAACAATTAAAAGTAAGATAAAAACGAATGAAATCAAATTAAGTGCTTATAAGAGATTAGTCTCACTACTTGTCATTTGCTAGTTCGTCTTTACCCAACCTTTTCTGTGGGCAAAGATAGCAAGCTGTGTCCGGTCTTCAAGTTCACATTTCATCAATAAATTGCTGACATGTGTCTTTACTGTTTTAATGCTGATATGTAGTTCTTCTCCGATCTCCTTGTTACTCTTTCCTTCTGCTATTAACAATAGAACTTCCTTCTCTCGTTCGGTAAGCCCTGATTGATCATCTTTCACCATATGCTGACGAATCCCACGGGTCAAAGCCTCAGACACATCCTTCGTCATCACGGGCATCCCCCGAAATGCACCTTGAAGTGCATAAATAAGCTCATCCGCGGATACGGTTTTAAGGACATAGCTTACTGCTCCTGCCTCAACACACTCCACTACTAAATTATCCTCCAAAAAACTTGTTAATATAACTATTTTCTGATTAGGAAATTCACTCATCACTGCCCGCGTTGTTTCAGCTCCATTCATCACAGGCATCATAAGATCCATAAGGATGAGATCTGGTCTCTCTTCGTCACTTCTCAGATAATCCAGTACCTCCTTACCGTTAGAAGCTTCTCCTATCACTTCAAAAGACGAGTCCAGAGATAAATATGTTTTAAGTCCCATGCGAACCATATCATGATCATCAACCAGCAATATTTTAATCACACTCATTATGCTCTTCTCCTATTCTCCCTGTGATTCTTTGACTTCCGTATCCGTAGTATGTACATCTGAATTAGCCGGCACCTCATCATCGCCTAAATTCTCAAACAACGGTATATGTACTCGGACCGTTGTGCCTGCACCTCTGCGACTTATAATGTCCACCTGTCCACCCAATTTCTCTGCACGCTCACGCATGGTAGACAAGCCGTATGATCCTTGCCTCTGCGTCATTTCGTCAAAACCTTGACCATCATCACTTATACTTAGCACGACTCGCTTCTCTTCCTCGTGAAGGGACATACTCACAAGACTCGCCCTAGCATGTTTAACGATATTAGCCACGGCCTCTTGAATGATAAGAAAGAGCTGATGTTCAATGGCTTCAGACAATCCGTCATACATCTCGACATCTTTTATACCTTTTAGTCCATTCTGGCGGCAATAATCAGGGAACCAACGTTCAAGCGCTTCCTCTAACGTTTTACCTTCAAGTTCGACTGGCCGCAGCTGTGCAATTAATGCCCTCATCTGTTTTTGGGCTATATGTGACATCGAGATTAACTGCTCAAGAACTTTATCTCCTTGTTCAGGATTTTTGCGCATCACACCGGGAAGAGATGAAGCTGACATATGTATGGCGAATAATTGCTGGCTGACTGTATCATGTAAATCCCTCGCCATCCGCCTGCGTTCCTCCAGTACCGCAGCTTCCGCAGCAATCTCCTTCTCAATAACATCCTGTTCACCGAGTCGTTGAAGCAGCTTCATCTTCTTCTCCAGTGCTTCCGTCATACCATTAAATTCTCCATACACACGAGCAAAAGATGCATCCTCTGCATCTGGCATTCGGACGGTTAGATTGCCTTTGGCTACTTGAAGCATATTCAAATGTAGCAAGTCCAAGGGTCTTTGTATTCGCTGACCCGCGATATAACCTGCAATTCCTGTAAACAGAACAATACCGACCGCATAATACACCCACAGCCGGTTGTCCTCAATGATAATATAACCTGCACCGTCTGCGAGATATAGAAACACAGCTACCGCAGCCCCGATTAACAGGAAGTAAAGCATGATCACCCATTTGGTATTTTTTATAAAACTCATTAGTCTACCCTACCTTGTTCACCTTAACATCGCCAATAAATACGCTAATGTTAATACGGATTTTTTTGCCGGCTTCTCTGTAATGAGGACTTTCCATATCCGCACTACTCATGAAACCACTCCGTTTCTGTCCCAGGACGGACATGTCTCCGATGAATGAATTCGTTGACACATATACACCAATATCCGAGTCATTGGGTACGAACACCTTTACATCCCCGATGAAAGCCGAGATGTTAATCTTCGTTTCACCATAAGGAATTTGCGCTTTTGTTAAATCCAGCACGGCATCCCCAATAAACTGTGAGATGTTGGTTGGCTTCAATGTGAAATATTCATTCCCTAAGTGCACATCCCCGATAAAAGCCGACTTATTCACTGTCTCACCATCATCCCAACCATGACCCTTCCAGTGCTCCCCATGATCTCTACGATGATGCCCATGCGATTTACGACGTGGCTCCTCATCGATAAATTCCGGGTTAGGCTTAGCTTCCTTTTCTTGATCGACTTTCTTACCGAATGTCCGTTCAAACATCTCATCAAGCGAGGATTCCAATTTTGGTGCTTCAGGCACTTCAATGTCAGGATGATGTTCTACCCTTACATGATCTTCTCTTTTGTAGTGTTTCGGCGGTCCAGGAGGCTGCTGATTTCTAGGTTTAAATATAACCGTCAGCCCAAAAGCAATGAGAAGTAGTGGAACCGCGTATTTAATTAATTCTCCAAATGAGAAGTGAACCATATCTAAATTACGCCCTAGAAAATAAACCCCAAGGATTAAGGGCACGATAGAACCCCAAATTGCACCACCAAAGTCAGGTCGATTCATCAAACCATGTAATCCTACCCATATCAGAATAACTGGCCAAAATGTAGAGATCAGGTGACCCAAACTCACATCAATGATGCCCATTTGCTGTAATATAAAATACACACCTACACCGATAAGCACAAGTCCGCCTGTCAGTTGGTTCCAACCTCTTCGATTCATGCGCATCCCCTTGCTTTCCATTTCGTATTTTCCCTTTGACTACATTTTACAATAAGAGCTACTCTACGGATAGCGGCGTTGGAATGAAACATGCCTCGGTCTTGAGACCGAGGGGACTGGATGATTATGTATATTGAATGATATCGAAAAGAAAAGCCCCCGCAATCTGAAATTGCGGAGGCTTAACTTTGTTTAAGAATACGGGCCTAACGGCTCGAATTCTTGTTATTTGCGCTGTTTTCTTCAGCAAACTCAGCATTAAACTTTTCGTTTGGTGTACTGTAGTTTTCCCTTACTTTCTGGGAGCTCTTTTGTGTACCGGCTACGCTGTTTTCTTCAGCAAACTCAGCGTTAAACTTTTCGTTTGGTGTACTGTAGTTCTCCCTTACTTTCTGGGAGCTCTTTTGTGTGCTGGCTACGCTGTTTTCTTCAGCAAACTCAGCATTAAATTTTTCATTTGGTGTACTGTAGTTTTCCTGCACTTTGTTTTTCTTGGCCATGGTATTCACCTCCCTGTCCAACAATACCATCATCCTCTTCAGGGAACGTCTCCCCGAAGAATAGTATGTGAAGGACAGCCAGGCATTATTCCGAGAAACTGATGAATTCATTTCCAAATATTAAATAGCCTCTTCGAGTACAGATGAAGGTAGGAAATGATACGTCTCAATAGCAGTACCTAGCTTCTCAAGCATCTCTTCAGTACATTTCCCGCTCCCCCGTTTGATTACCTGAACCTCTACATCCTTCTTACCCCATTCATTATAAACCTGCTTTGTTGTTGTAAAGTACAGATCGATCTTCTCGCCTTTTATTGCCGATCCGGTGTCAGCTACAATTCCATACCCGTAATCGGGAATGTACAAAATACTTCCTAATGGAAATACGTTTGGATCTGCCGCAATCGTCGAAACCTTGTTCTTATCCCGTTTTACCTTAACACCAGAATAGGTTATTCCATACTGTTTATGTCCAGGTTTTTTACCCGTTGATTCAAAGCCTGCAGTATACCCTGTCGCTGTAACCTTTACGGTATGAAGAACTTGTTCTTCCTTCGGAGCAGACACCGTCACTGATGGAACACGTTTCTTCATCGGATCAGTGGAATCTATCTTCTCTTCTGTAGAAGCCGGTGGCTGTAATATATAGTGATTGATATTTCCAAGCCCAACAGCACTAAATGCATAAAAGGTTGTCATCTCAACAAAATCATTCTCTTCAACTAGCTCTTCTTGGTCTCCATTTCTATAATCCATGCTACTAAAAGAATCTGGAGATATCGGTATCATCGTTGCAGCACTTACTTCGGTTATGCCTATGCTAAACACACATGCTGTTAGAAAAATACATAGTAAAAACCTCTGCCATGTTTTCCAATTGTTCATTTGAGAACCTCCCCTTACTAGCGAGGTTTCCCAAATCCCTTTTGGTTTATACGTAACATGACAGAGGCTTATATAAGTTTATATTGGTGACTACTACTTTAAGATACGTTCAAAGCTCTAAACCGAGCGAGTATTAATCTCTTCACGCAGCTTCAGAATGACATCATCCAAACCTTGTGCTCCAAGATCTCCTTCTCCGCGTTTACGCACAGATACAGCTTTAGCGTTCATCTCATTCTCACCTACGATGAACATGTAAGGCACTTTCTCAAGCTGAGCTTCACGAATCTTGTATCCAAGCTTTTCATTACGCAAGTCCGCTTCAACCGTAATGCCAGCCAGCTGAAGTTTATCGGATACTTCTTTTGCATAATCTTCGAAAGCCGTCGATACTGGAATCACTTTAACTTGAACTGGAGATAACCATAGTGGCAATGCTCCCGCAAAGTTCTCAAGCAAGAAAGCAGTAAAACGTTCCATGGTACTAATGATACCGCGGTGAATAACGACTGGACGATGCTTCTGTCCATCATCGCCTACATACTCAAGCTCAAAGCGTTCTGGAAGCAAGAAGTCCAATTGAACCGTGGATAGGGTTTCTTCCTTACCAAGCGCTGTCTTGATTTGAACGTCCAGTTTCGGACCATAGAATGCTGCTTCGCCTTCTGCTTCATAGAATGGCAATCCCATGTCTTCAACAACCTCACGCAGCATACGCTGAGACATTTCCCACATTTCGTCGTTCTGGTAATATTTCTCAGTATCCTCCGGGTCACGGTAAGACAAGCGGAATCTGTAATCATGGATACCGAAGTCTTTGTATACAGTTCTAATTAATTCAATAACACGTGCAAACTCTTCCTTGATTTGATCCGGGCGACAGAAGATATGAGAGTCATTCAATGTCATCGCACGAACACGATGAAGTCCTGTAAGAGCTCCTGACATTTCATAACGATGCATCATACCAAGCTCTGCAATGCGGATTGGAAGGTCGCGGTAACTGTGCATGCTGCTCTTGTATACCATCATATGGTGCGGACAGTTCATTGGACGAAGTACAAGCTCTTCATTGTCCATAACCATTTTCGGGAACATATCCTCTTGGTAGTGCTCCCAGTGTCCGGATGTTTTGTAAAGCTCCACATTACCGAGCACAGGAGTATATACGTGTTGGTAACCTAGACGCTCTTCCATATCCACGATATAGCGCTCCAATGTCCGGCGAAGCTTAGCTCCGTTAGGCAACCAGATCGGGAGGCCTTGTCCAACCAATTGAGAGAAAGTGAACATCTCAAGCTCTTTACCAAGTTTACGGTGGTCACGCTTCTTCGCTTCTTCAAGCAGACGAAGATGCTCATCAAGTTGAGCTTTCTTCACAAACGCAGTACCGTAAATACGCTGCAGCATCTTGTTCTTGCTGTCTCCGCGCCAGTATGCTCCAGCCACATTCATCAATTTGAATACTTTAATCTTGCCAGTTGATGGAACGTGAGGTCCACGGCACAAGTCAAAGAATTCGCCTTGCTCATAAATCGAAATAACACTATCTTCTGGAAGCGCATTGATCAGTTCAAGCTTGTAAGGATCCTCCATTTCGCCGAAGATGCGAAGCGCTTCTTCACGGCTAACTTCTTTGCGGACGATCGGCAGATTCTCACCGATAATGCGTTCCATTTCTTTTTCAATCTTTTGAAGATCCTCTGGATTAAGTGGCTCCTCAAGATCCATATCATAATAGAAGCCATCCTCAATGACTGGACCAATTCCAAGCTTAACCGATTTAGAACCGAACAATCGCTTAGTAGCCTGAGCCATCAAGTGAGCAGTACTGTGACGCATAACCTCAAGTCCATCAGGGGAATCCTGAGTCACAATCTCAATCAGTGCCCCTTCTTCGAGAGGTGTTGAGAGGTCAACCACTTGACCGTTTAGCTTACCTGCTACTGCGTTCTTTCTAAGTCCACTGCTGATCGATGCTGCCACATCTTCAATACTGCTACCTTCTGCATATTCCCGAACAGATCCGTCCGGAAGTTTAATATGAATAGCCATCCTGCATTCCTCCTAAAAGAATCGTTGTTATTCATTTCACGTTTGATCCTTATGACCCACCTGCAGGACAACACAAAAAACACCCGTCCCGCAAAGGGACGAGCGTTATACTCGTGGTTCCACCCTAGTTCGATCTTAGATAAACAGTCATCTATCCTGTCAAAATAATAAGATCCTTCGTTGGCATTGGTAACGGCAATGAACCGGCGAAGCCTACTCTAATCATGGAACGCTCACAATAGCGTTTAGAAAATTTCGACAACGCAGCTACAAAGGGGTAAATCAGGTGGTGTACCGGAGGAAATTACAGCCTCGTTTCCTCTCTCTGTTCGGTCTAGACCAGCTTGACTCATGTCTTTGTCGTTGCTTTTTACGTGAATTTATCAGTTATTATAATCCCGCTTTGCCGGGAACGTCAAGTCGTCATTGGCCACATTCCCAAGAAAAGAACTGCATTCAGGGCAACTGCAGCAAATCTCCGCCCGATTATCAAAAATATGAGCAATTGTGCCGATAACCGGCAACTCAGGCTCCCTTGTATGAATAATCATCCGTGCAGGAGATACGGAAATGAGTGTACTAACAACCATATCCTCAAGTTCCATCTCTTGATCTAATCGCTCCATTACAAGTCCTTCGTCCCTAACCTTCTCAATCGGTCTGAGATTGCCATCAAGCAGAAGAAAATCTTCCTCTCCCTTGTGGATCACATGTACAAGCGGCATAAGAGGTTCCTGAAAATACACGAAGTATTTAAGCAGACTGACAAACTCCTCATATTGTTGATCCAACATAAACTCATCTACTGCGTACTCGGCCATTTCCCTCAATTCCTGCATGTACGATTGCATCCTAAAGGTTATATAACCATCTAAATTCAGATCTGGTGCCTCAGCCAAGCAAGCAAATATACTGTCTTTCAGCTTTTTTCTGCGCTGCTGTGAAAAATCACCTGATGAACTGTCATCTTTGGCTAACAGCATCAGATACCACTGTAGCACCCGCTCAGCCTCTTCCTCATCATTAAATTCAAATTCCGTAACCAGCAACCGGGCTGCAAGCTCGTGTTCCTTCTCCTCTAGAATAAAGGTGGCTGCTGCTTCGGAAACCAGTCTACGCACCATCTCTGCAGATGCGGTCCATGCCGTTAACGGCAGCTTCCCTGAACACGACCAGATGACCCGATCTCCCGAAGCACTGAATGAAAACTTCAGCTGCTTGCATTGTTTATGTAGCTCTTTCTGCTTGTCTGATAAGATACGGTAAAAGGCTTCTTTTTCACCGTCAGTCTGTGTATTAACCGCTATGCTGAATAGTTCCATGGAATCGCTCCTTTCGGGTTCCCTGTTTCAGTATATGGGGACCCGGGGAGGGATATACGGAACTCCTCTTTGGAAAGCTCTGTTAAATATTAAAGGCCCTAACAAACCGTGACGAAAAAGAAACGGTTGATTAGGACCTTATGATATGGATATATTAATTAGTTCTGCATAACAAAATCGCGCTCGATCGTGCTATCATCGTTAAACACGCGCAGAATATCGTATTTCGTATTCCGTTGTGCAGGAATATTCCCCGTCTCACGGATCAACTTCAAGATAGACTCAATATTGACTTTATGCACAGCACCCGCCGATGAAACTACATTCTCTTCCATCATCGTGCTTCCGAAATCATTACATCCATAAGAGAGCGACAGCTTACCAATCTCCGGCCCCATCGTTACCCACGAGGACTGAAGATTTGGAACATTATCAATAGCCAGACGACCAATCGCTACCGATTTCAAGTATGCTTCCGGTGTCTCACGCTCACGTTTCAGATTTGTGTTGTCGGGCTGGAAAGTAAACGGTATGAAGGCAAGGAATCCTTTAGAGTTCCAACCATTCTGAATACACTCGTCTTGAGCATCACGGATACGAAGCAAATGAAGCGCTCTTTCCTCCATCGTTTCACCCAGACCAATAACCATTGTAGCGGTAGTGTTCATCCCAAGTTTATGTGCTGTTTGCATAACATCCATCCACTGGCGCCAGCTTCCCTTCAGCTTGCTGACCTTCTGACGGATACGGTCGTCCAATATTTCAGCACCGCCACCAGGCAATGAATCGAGACCAGCATCCCGAAGCTCACGAACGACTTCTTCCATGCTTAAGCCGGATACTTCCATCATCTTCACAATCTCTGCTGGTGAGAAAGAGTGCATCGTAATATTCGGAAACCGTTTCTTAATGTTCCGAAGCAGATCCGTATAATAGCTGAACGGTAGGTTAGGGTTTGTTCCACCCTGCATTAGAATTTCCGTTCCGTTTACGTCCTCTGTTTCTTGGATTTTCTGGAAAATTACCTCATCTGAAAGAACATAGCCCTCTTCATGACCCGGTCTGCGATAAAAAGCACAGAATCGACAGTATACATCACACACATTCGTGTAGTTTACATTTCGTCCAATGACGAAGGTCGTAATCGGATCAGGATGTATCCGTTTAGTCATAATATCGGCAGCATGGCCGATCTTCTCAATCTGATCACTTTCGAAAAGTGTCACGGTATCTTCCAGATTCAAGCGTTCACCACGTAGCGCTTTATCCAGAATGCTGTTAACAGTGCCCATATATAGGTCCTCCCTTATCATAGCTAAATGACAGTGAAATCGCACTTGCCTACATGTTATCTTCTTCACCTAGTATCTTTTTCATCGTAACACATAAAGGAATTAAAAACGACATCCCCTTAAACGGAATGCCGTTCTATAAATGTTGATTATCTGTGAACTCCAAGCGCTTGATCTAGATCAGCGATAAGATCATCAATATCTTCTAAACCCACAGAGAAACGAAGCAGACCATCTGTAATGCCGCGTTCGAGGCGCACTTTCTCACCCATAGCAGCATGGGACATCATTGCAGGATAGGACAGAATACTCTCCACTGCTCCCAAACTTACAGCTACAAGAGGCAACTTCACAGCATTCAACACTTGCTTAGCCCGCTCCCCTGATCCTACATCAAATGAGACAACTGCTCCATAACCACTGCTTTGCTTCTCGTGAATTTCACGTCCTGGATGGTTCAGCAGACCCGGATAAAATACCGCATTAATATCACTACGACCGGTAAGCCAAGCTGCCAGTTTCTCCGCACTCTTCTCACTATGTGTCATGCGAGCTCCGAGTGTCTTCATGCCTCGCATAAGCAGCCAAGAATCTTGCACCCCTAGAACCGTTCCAAGACCATTCTGAAGCTGCTTCAACTGCGCTGCCAGCTCTGCAGTTCGAGCAACTGCTAAACCCGCCAGAACATCACTATGACCGCCAAGGAACTTGGTTGCACTATGTAGAACAATATCTACTCCCTGCTCAATCGGTCTCTGATAGTAAGGTGTCATAAAAGTATTATCAAGGATTGTTAATAGACCGTGCTCTTTAGCCCAGTCCGTAACAGCACCAATATCCGTAATCTTCAGCGTTGGATTCGATGGTGTTTCCATATATACAGCCTTCGTGTTTGATTTAATTGCACCCTTAACTTGGGCAAGATCTGTCATATCAACGAAGGTGCATTCCATCCCCATACGGTTCAGGATGCTTGTAAGAAGGCGATATGTTCCTCCGTATACGTCCTCTGTTACAATGATATGATCTCCTGCGGAGAGCATCATAAATGTGCTGGAGATGGCTGCCATACCGGATGCATAAGCAAAGCCTTGGACACCACCTTCTAGCAGTGCGATGTAATCTTCTAGAACCTGACGTGTCGGATTCCCAGATCGGCTGTAATCATGCCGCGGGGGATCAAATATGTCCTCATGATGAAAAGTCGAGGCTTGATACAGCGGTACACTAGATGCACCCGTTGCAGCATCAATCTCACCACCGAAGTGAAGGAGCTTCGTTTCAAACCGAATCTCATCCAAGTTCGCTTTCTTACGATTAGTGTGTCCTAATTCGTTCGATTGTCCATTCTGGTTGTCTTGACTCATCTGTCAGTGCCTCCTTCAACTTCCGCTACTGCTGCATTCAGTGCAAAATCCAGATCTGCGATCAGGTCATCCACATGCTCAATCCCGACAGAGAAACGAAGCAATCTGTCATCCACACCAACCGCATCACGAATTTCTAATGGGATATCCGCATGCGTTTGTACTGCAGGATAAGTCATCAGTGACTCTACTCCACCGAGGCTTTCAGCGAAAGCGATCAGCTTGATATGACGCAGAAGAGGCTCTACATACCTTGCATCCTTCACTTTAAATGAGAAAATCCCTGTATTTCCGCTTGACTGCTTCTGCTGAATTTCATATCCTGGGTGATCGGAAAGAGCCGGATAAAATACTTCAGATACCGCAGAATGCTCCTTAAGAAACAATGCAATGGCTGTTGCATTACTTTCATGACGTTCCATTCTTAGAGCGAGCGTCTTCATTCCACGCATCAATTGGTAGGAATCTGTTGGACCAAGTACCGAACCAATCGAGTTATGGAGGAAAGCAATCTCCTCGGATAACTCTTTCCCTTTCGTCACAATCAGGCCAGCAAGAACATCATTGTGTCCACCGAGATATTTCGTTGCACTATGTACAACGATATCTGCTCCAAGCTCAATCGGTCTCTGGAAGAAAGGTGTAAGCAGGGTATTATCTACAATACTAATTATTCCGTGATGACGAGCCCAACTACAGACCGCTTCGATGTCCGTAATCATCATGAGCGGGTTCGTTGGCGTCTCAATAATGATCGCCTTCGTATTCGGTGTTCTTGATTGCTCTAACGCATCCATATCATTGGTATCTACATACGTTGCCGTAACTCCAAACCTAGATAAGATTTTCTCAATCAAGCGATAAGTGCCCCCGTAAAGATCCAGTGACACGATGAGGTGATCTCCTTGACCAAACAGGGCAAACACAGTCTGTAAGGCTGCCATACCTGAGCTACAGGCAAATCCCGCATCACCCGATTCAAGTGCTGCCGCCGCTTCCTCAAGTACTGTTCTTGTCGGACTCTTCGTTCTTATATAATCAAAGCCTGTACTTTGACCTAATTTCGGATGACGAAATGCAGTCGCTTGATAGATTGGAAAATTAATAGCTCCCGTAACCGGCTCCTCTATTGATCCAATCTGAGCTAATCTACTTTCAATTTTCAGATGCTTGTTCTCCATCTTGTTCTCTGCTCCTCCTTCAGCTGTACATTCTCTTTTTATCTATATTTGTGGTCCGATATCATAAGGTGTTTCTTGATATACATAGTAATTGAGCCAATTTGAGAATAATAAATTCGCATGAGCCCTCCATACAGAAGGAGGTTTCCTTGCCGGATCGTCTTTCGGATAGTAGTTACGCGGAAGTGCAATATCCATCCCTTTAGCTGCATCCCGCTCATACTCCCACCGAAGTGAATCAGAGTCATATTCTGAGTGTCCTGTCACAAAAATCTGTTTGCCATCCTTCGAGGCTACCAGATACACGCCAGCCTCCTCGGATTCTGATAAAATCATAAGTTCTTTTGCTCGCTTGATATCTTCTCGCTGCACATCGGTATGCCTGGAGTGAGGAGCGTAGAACACTTCGTCAAAGCCGCGGAGCAGCTTAACCGTTGGCTCGTTCACCGTATGAGAGAATACACCGAAGCACTTCTCGGGAAGGCTGTACTTCGCCACATCATAATGATAGTAAAGACCAGCTTGAGCTGCCCAACATATGTGAAGCGTTGAAGTTACATTCTGCTTGCTCCATTCGAAAATTTCGGTAAGTTCATCCCAGTAGTTCACATCTTCGAATTCCAGCTGTTCCACTGGTGCGCCCGTAATAATCATGCCATCAAACCGGCGATGCTTGACTTCTTCAAATGTTTTGTAGAATGATTCCAGATGCTCTGCCGGGGTGTTTTTTGAAGTATAGGAACCCGGATGAAGCAGCACAACATCGACCTGGAGAGGGGAATTACCGATCAGCCTTAGCAGCTGCGTCTCTGTCGTCTCCTTAGTTGGCATCAAATTCAGAATGGCAATCCGCAGTGGGCGGATATCCTGTTGAAATGCATGGCTTTCGTCCATTACGAAAATGTTCTCCCCAGCAAGTATTTCCTTGGCAGGCAGGGTGTCTGGAATTTTGATCGGCATCATTATTCCTCCTTCGGGTTAATAAATAGTCAAGACTGCATAATACATGGTCAGAGAGGGCCAAGGTATACAAAAAAGACCTATCTCTGTTGAGAAAGGTCATATGTACAGAAACTATGCGCCTCTCTCATCTGTCAGACTGCAGCGATCCTTACTACGTAAGGCCACAATACATCCTGCAAGAATTAGCACCGTGCGATGTTGCCGCCGGTTGCCGGGTTTCATAGGGCTAGTCCCTCCACCTGCTCTTGATAAGATTTCGCTGGTATAAAGTTGTAAATTTCCTAATATTGCTGATTAATACTTTAAATCAAGAACATTTTTTCGTCAAGAAGCTTTGTGTTAAAAAACAAGAACATTTCACCGCTTTCTTCCATATCCTGTACAAGGACATATGAAGCCTTAATTCCACCTTGAAAAGGTAATAACCTCAGCGTTATACTAGACAGGTGCTAATTAACCATATGAAAGAGGTGACATGAAAGATGGACGGTGACCCGAGCCAGAAGCTGGATGTAAGTGACGCAAAACCGCATAGGATTAAGATCAGCTTACCGGTGGCGGGCAACGTTATTTTTCGTGTGCTCTATTAAAACCCTTTTGCCGAGTCATGTGACTTGTTCGCATACGACTATGCCGGTAAGCTGATACCCTATGCCTTTATTCGATAATGCGAAAGCAGTGAATTAAGGAGTGATATCAGATGAAAATCCGGTTGGTAAATTCGGGTGTTTTTACCCCTGTAGACGATATTGAAACGACATTAATAGCTCCACCAGACGGATTTTACTGGATCGACGCTGATGTAGAGGACTTGCTGGAGCTCCAGCCTCTCTTCTCTCTGCATGATCTGGCTGTAGAAGACACACAGAGTGAGGAAGAGCAGCGTCCTAAGATTGAAATATATGAGAACCACTACTTTATCGTAGTTAACAGCATTCGATTTGATGATGAGGAAATCTTCCTAAGAGCTCTTAATATCTTCCTTGGCAGGCATTTTATCATTACGGTGACGAAACAGAAGATTCATGAACTTCGCGCTGTGAAGCCTCTACTCTGGGAAGATGAGGCTAACACACCTGACCGATTCTTATATATTCTCATCGACTTGGTTACAGATAACTATTTCACAGTTGGTGACCGGATTGAAGCACGTATAGATCAGCTTGAAGAAGATATTCTAATGCATACCAAGAAATCACATTTGAACGAAATTATTGGTCTACGAAGTGAAATTCTGTGGCTTAAAAAAGTGCTTGGTCCGCAAAAAGAAGTGATCAATACACTGAATAAGAAAGACTTACGCCTGATCGATGATCAGCTGCAAAAGTACTTTAGCGATATATATGAGAATGCTGTGAAAATATCCGAGACCTTCGAAACTTACCGCGACCTGATGAGTAACCTTCGAGAAGCATATCAGTCCAGTATAGCGAATCGTGCGAATGAGATCATGAGAGTTTTTACGGCCATGACAACCATTTTCATGCCTCTAACTGTCATCACAGGTATATACGGAATGAACTTTGAATTTATGCCTGAGTTAAAATGGAAGTATTCCTATTTTGCTGTCATCGGCCTTATGATTTTCCTCGGTTCTGGCATGTTTTATCTGTTCCGCAAGAAAGATTGGCTATGAAATTTAACAATAACGGGTTCCCTTCAATTCGTGAAGAGAAACCCGTTTTTTGTTGATTCATACTGCGTTCTGCTTATCAAAAGCTTGTCGGCGGAATCGAATTCGGATCAGTCGGAGCCGTTCATACAATGGTTCCATTCCGCCCTCGACTACAGGCTCCTGTCCATAAACTCGGTGCATCACCGGCTTAAGAAAGGTATCTCCAAGCTCCTCAAATGCCTTCCAAATCGCCAACTGATCTCCTTCAGGCATATTCTCTAGCTCCATCTGAATCAGCGGTTCCGTATCATATCCATCTTTCTCTAGGCCCTCCATCTGTTCAACCAGATCTCTACGGGTCATACCACTTGTCTCAGCGAGTTGATCCAGTGTTAAGCCTTCAGCGATGCCCATCAGCATCACCCTTCCCATCCGGAAATCTTCCAGCTCCTGCTTGTACTTATGCTCTTTCTGTTTATACATCCAAGATAAGAATACATCCTCTCTTAATGCATTAAATACCCAATCCAGTGGGAAGGAGGTTGTTCGCTCTACTCGAGATGTCATCTCAATCCATTCGGCACCATGCTCTGCTGCCTTATTTGTGCCAATTCCCGGCAACTGAAGGAGTTCTTCCTCGGTCTGAGGTACAAAAGCACTAATAAGTCGAAGTACCCGATTACTTGCTATAAAATAAGGAGCCTTACGGCCTGCAGCAGCTTTTCTTCTACGCCAAGCACATAGCTCTGTGTAAAGCTCCTCCGAGCCATACAACTCACTGTAACACTGTAGTTTTTGTGCTGCATGGTTCCTCCCTCTGGCATCTTCCGGTTCGTGGAACACTCCCTCAATCACCGGGCGATATCCCTCACTTAATTTCATCGACAGACGATGACGATAGACACACAATAGCTCTTGCCACGAGCTGCCTTCGTACCAATCTTCATCCTCTTTATATCCGTCAGCCTCAATATCTCGCCACCCCAGTCTCCATATACCTTCCTCTTCCCCGATCCACACTTGTGCTGCATGTTCCTCACTTGTTTCACTTACTCTAGACAATTGATTCATAAAAACGATCTGCATTCCTTAGTCCCCCAATCATTAATTAAGTAACGGTACAACGCAAAAAAGCACCTCTCCCGCCGTAGCGTAGAAAGGTGCTTCCTTCTTGTATTAATTACAAAACGTTATACTGTTAATCAACATAATACCATATTTTGTAACTCAGTCAACTATGTTGTTGTAAATCAATTGGTTATATAGGTTGTCTCAACCTTTTCTTGTATAATGGACAGCAGACGTCTAATAAAGGAGTGAACCCGTCTATATGACCGGAGAATCACGGCAACTTGATTTTTTATCTGATAGTACAGAGTCTACATCGACCCGCTTCGTCACGTTCATCGGCCCGTCACTCAAGCGATTTGATCTAGCTGTGACGACAACAAACTTATTTTATGGCAAAAAGCTCGTAACCGATATTCAGTTTGGAAGAACTGCTATTCTTGCTGCTGATGATCTGGAGCAGGAAGATTACTTAGAACGAACCTTCAATCTTAAACCAGATGAAGCAGATGATTTACGTGAATTTCTGACGCTCGTTCTAGGAGAAGCCCACTTTACCGATTAATAAGTTGCTCAAAAAAATGTATCAAAAACAAGGAGCTGTCCCTAAGTTAGAATATTTCTCTCTTGGGACAACTCCTTTTTTTATAAGACTACTTTAACTACAAAGCCTCTTTAATAATTCCTTTATAGAAGAGGACTGATAATAAGCCGAAGATGGAATACAGTACGGTATACAGAAGCATGACCATGATCATAGGGGTCCATAGTTCTGTACCGAAGAAGAACCATCCGGATTTCACTGCAAAATAACTGTGAAACAAACCGACAATAAGCGGAATGCCGAAATTAAAAATCTGTTTCATCTGAATACCCCGAAGGAGATTGCCTTGTGTAAATCCAAGCTTTCTCAAGATCGTGTAATTCGCTTTTTCCTCTTCCCCTTCATCCATCTGCTTGAAGTACAGAATACACCCCGAGGTGATGAGGAATGTAAGTCCTAGGAAGCCTACGATAAACATCATTAAGCCCATATTCGTTTTTTGATATTGAATCATCTCCGATTGGGAGCCGTTTCCACGATACGCTTCAAGACCTAACTCCACAAAAATCTTATTCGCTTCTTCAACCTGGGACGAATCCTTAATATCAACCCCGAAGTATACAGAATACTTATCCTGAATCTCCGGATTTAAGTTCTGCGCAAGCTCGTTATACACCGTATCATCTACAATCGCTGTAGGCATGCTACCATTACTAAAATAGTTAGATACAACAGCTTCTTTATTCATACCTATCAATTTCAGAGGGATCTTCTGTTTGCTGTTATGAAGCGTTATATCCCCTGTTTCTTGAATCGACATAAATTTTAGAATTGCATCATTAGATCCTGCGAACAGTGTTTCGTTAGGCGATACGTCAGTCCCCTCGACTTCCTTGTCACTCACGACAGAAAGAGGCATTTTACCATCATCACCCGATGAACTTAGCAAACTAGAATTCATAATTTGTGATAGATCGAACTCTGCGTGTAACACGTTTCGCTGTACCACATCATAATCAATACCCGCCGCTGATAAAGCATCTGTAAACGGAGTTTGTCCCTCTTCCGTTTGAACAATCGTAAAATCATTAGGAATGCTTTGTTGTGCTGATTTTTCGGCAGAGTAATAGGAAATGTAACTAAGGGATAGTAAGCCGATGGCAAGCGCGGAGACCGTCGTGATCACCGTCAATAATATCGCATTCGATTTCATCCGGAACATAATGGACGAGAGCGAAAGAACCTCATTAAGCGACAAATAACCGCCTTTACTCTTACGAATCGCATTAAAAATAAAGCTGACAGACCCTTTATAGAACAAATAGGTCCCTATAATAACTGATCCAAGAATCAATATCATATTTAAAAATAACTTGTTCATCTCTGTGATGTCACCACTAAACAGCTTTGTCGACACATAGTAACCGTAGAGAATAAGCCCGATTCCAAATAAGCCAATTAAAATTTCCATAATGGATAATTTTTTTACTCTCGCTTGAGTTTTGGATACGGTTCTAAACAGCGATAGTATACTTTGTCTTTTGATGAACATATAATTCATCATCATAATGAGCAGATAAACAATCGCAAATACAATAACGGTTTGAATCAATGCTTCGGATGAAAAATGTAAGGAAGCATTCGCATCCACCCCTGTAATTTTGAATAGAACCATCAGAATCAAGCGAGATACCGAGAAACCTGCAAAGATACCAATCAACATGGAACCAAAGTATAAGATTAAGTTCTCTGTGCTTAGAATGATAAAAATTTTGCCTTTTGTTAGTCCGATTAATTGAAACAGTCCAATTTCCTTACTGCGTCGTTTAATGAAAATGTTGTTCGCATACAACAGAAAGATGGCTACGATCGCGACCAATAGAACCGATGCCGCCCCTAAGGCTGCACCACCTTTTATCGACCCCTTAGCTTCATCCATAGCCGGGTCATATTGTAGGGTAACGAAAGAGAAATAAAGCGCCACACTAAAAATCAATGCAAATACATACAGATAATAATTTTTAATGTTTTTTTTCAGGTTGCGGTAAATGAGATAATTAATGTTCATTCTGAACACCACCCAGAACGCCTTGTGTTTTTATAATATCTTTGAAAAAGGCTTGTCTGTTCTCCTCGCCTTTATTAAGCTGCGTGTAGATCTGACCATCCTTAATAAAAATAACTCTGCTGCAATAACTAGCCGCAACAGGATCGTGAGTTACCATAATTATCGTGGAGGCTAGCTTTTGGTTTAAATCACTCAGTTTATTGAGCAGGTCTGAGGCTGACTTTGAGTCCAGCGCACCCGTAGGCTCATCCGCAAATATAATACTAGGATCATGAATAAATGCACGAGCTGCTGATGTACGCTGCTTCTGACCACCTGATATTTCGTTAGGATACTTGTCTTTGAGATCATAAATGCCGAGCTCCGAAGCCACGGTTTTGAACTTTGCGTCCGCTTCTTTTTTAGATACCTTCTTGACAGATAGCGGCAACAACACATTCTCTTTCACCGTTAATGTATCTAGCAAGTTGTATTCTTGAAAGATAAAGCCAAGATGATGCTTTCGAAACTCTGCTAGCTGCTTCTCTTTTAACCGAGTAAACTCTTCGCCTTCAATCGTGATCGATCCTTGACTGACTTTATCGATGGATGAGAGTACGTTAAGCAGTGTTGTTTTTCCTGAACCAGAGGCACCCATAATGCTCACGAACTCGCCCTTTTCAACAGTAATGTCAATCCCCTTTAACACTTCCTGCTTGTTAAATTTATTCCCATAGCTTTTATAAATTTTATTCGCTTCTAAGATTACCAATTCGCTCACTCCTTTTTAACATACTCTCATCATAAAGCAGCTTCCTCCCCATTTCCCTCGATTCTCCGAACAAATGATAAAAGCATGTGACATTCTTGTCACATGCCTCTGATGCTCTCAAAATCGTTTTTATGTGGAAACGTTAAATAAAAGGTTGTTCCCTCTCCAAGCTCTGAAGTTACCTGAATATGGATTAATAAGGATCTCGCTACTCTTTGCACTAAATAAAGGCCCATACCCGTTGCAGCATGGTCTTGGTGCTTCGTTGTGGACGTAAATCCCTTATCAAAAATCCGCGGCAAGTCCTTCGGATCAATCCCACGGCCCTGATCCTTGATCTCTAAGACCGTGTTACCGTTATCATCCATCCTGGTTTCAATAAGGATATCAGAGGCATCGCTATACTTTACAGCATTCGTTAGCAGTTGCCTTAATATAAAGCCTAGCCATTTCGCATCACTTAATACTTCTGTCACCTGAAGTGACACATCGAAGCCGATCCCTTTTTGCATACACCAAGATTTCAGTTCCTTGATTTCTTTATAGATAATTGGCTCAACGGGAAATAGCTCGACATATAAATCATTCTGAATAAAAGGAATCCGCTTCTGGTGTAGCTGTTGATCTAGTAAAAGATGTATACGGAGCCACTCATACAGAAGTTGATTTTTCAACGGATCTTGGGGCATACGCTCAATCATTAAATGCATCGCAGTCAGGGGTGTCTTCACTTCGTGAATCCAAGATAACAGTTCATCCTTTTCCTGCTCCACCTCAATAGAGCGATGTGACGCCTCATTTTGGTACCTTTCATTCAAAAATGTTACATTGGTTTCGACGATTTGCTCAAAAGGACTCTCTGCCTCCATCATCGTATCAATCCCCGTGGTGTGATCCCAGTTTTCAAGACTTTTATAAAACTTCGTTTCTTTATGGTACCTCATTATAAAAAAAGCAATGAAGATAAGTGTTGAAAGAAACATAATGTATACCATCGGCATGAGCGGAATAGAGGAGTCGATAAACGCTACAAACAGAAGCAGTAACTGAAGAATCATGAACAGTAGGATCCAGCTACGGCGTTCCGTGATGTACTTTCTAATCATATGGCTGTACCTCTTCCGTAGCCATATATCCTTGTCCCACTTTCGTTTCAATATAGGTGTGGAGTCCGATGTTCTCTAATTTTTTACGTAGACGATTTAAATTGACTGTTAATGTGTTGTCACTTACGAAATGTTCATTGTCCCACAGGCTCTTAATAATGTCTTCCCGACCTACGATCTGATTCTTCCGTTCAATAAGTATTTTTAAGATAAACATCTCATTCTTTGTCAGTTCAACCGTACCACGCTCATGGGTGACCGTATTCTTCACATATTCCACGGTCGCGCCTCGCCATGTTCTTAACTCCGTTCGTTCTGTGCTGTAGTTGTATACACGGCGAAGTATAGCTTGTATCTTGGCGATTAGCACTTCAAAATGAAATGGCTTCTGCACAAAGTCATCCGCGCCAAGCTGCATCGACATAACCATATCTGTCGGGTGATCGCGAGATGACAGAAATATGATCGGAACATTGGAATGCGCTCTGATCATTCGGCACCAATGAAACCCATCAAATTTAGGCAACTGAATATCAATGATGACGAGATCTGGGCCTATCGCAGTAAACTCTTGGAGAACACTTCCGAAATCTTTGACACCATATACATCATAAGACCACTGAGTCAACCTTTCATTGATTTCTGTATACAGACTTATATCATCTTCTATTAACATGATCTTAAACACATCATCACCACATTATTAAGTATTGTTAAATGGATCACTTTCATGATTATGTTACCCATATAAAAAAGGATGTTCCAGAAGTCATCTGAAATGACTGTGGAGCATCCTTTCATTTACACGGTACAGTAAAAACAATTCTTCGTAGCTTCCACTCTATAGCGGTCTATCAGCTGTCCAAGCTCCAGACATTGACCATTATTCAATCGGGATTCCTCAGCTGCAAAAGCCATCATATGGCTCTGCAGAGAAGCTGATGCAGATGTTAATGAGCTGCCCGTGAAGAATTCCACTTGCTCACAGAATTCATGGAGCATTCGATCGGTACCTTCACGGCCCCCATCTTCAACCTGAATTTCCGTGCTACTTCCGTCTACGAACGAGTAAACCGTAAACGACTGCTTCGCCATATTCCCTCTAATTTCTCCACGAGTTCCCGAGATTTGAACACTGCGAGAGCTATCGTGGGTGAAAGCAGACAATGAGAAAGATGCTGTAGCACCATTGCCGAACTGCAAGTTTACATTTTGATGATCAACAACATCATTGTCACAATGATATACGCAGCGTCCATACGGTGTATGTGGCAGCTGCTGTCTGATCATCTGATCCGACAGATCACCTGAGAAATGCTGGGCGTGCCTTCGGCCTTCTCCCATATAATAGCGCTGATCTACGTAACAACAGCTCTTAATATGCGGACAACCATCTGAGCAGCGTTCTGTTGCACCTTCTGGGGCTTGTTCTTTAACAAAGTGGAACAGTGAACCGAAGGAGCTAAGACGAACACATTCCTCACCCATCAGCCAAGAGATTAAATCTAGATCATGACAGGACTTGGCCAGAATCATTGGGCTCGCTGAAGCTGCATTATTCCAATTTCCCCGAACATAACTATGAGCCATATGCGCATAACCGATATTCTCACGAAGCTGTATATCGACAACTCTGCCAATATCTCCGCTTTCGATAACGTTCTGAATCCCAGTCCAGAATGGTGTATAACGAAGTACATGGCATATCGTTAGCAAGCGGTTACTTTTTCGAGCAGCTTCCTCTAACTCCAGACACTCAATGGGCGAGGGGGATATCGGTTTCTCAAGCAGCACATGATACCCTTGTTGAAGCGCCATCAAGGCAACCTCATAGTGCATTCGATCTTGCGTACAGATCCATACAGCATCAGCAAAACGAGGCTTCTGAAGCACTTCGCGCCAGTCCTCGTAAATGTGTTCATTAGGTATATCATAATCCACAGCAAAGGAAGTTCTGCGCACGGGGTCTGGTTCTGCAACCGCTGCAAACTGTAATTGATGTGGATGATTTCGAGCATAAGGTGCGTATACATTAGCGCCGCGAACACCGGCACCAATCAAGATAGCCTTAATAGTCATAACGATTACTCCTTGTGGGGCATAGATGCAAAATACATTCAGACGACATCCAGTAATCTATCTTAATATGGTATAACCGAACTCTCGACTAATGTCAATTGTATTACACCCCCAAAAACAAATGACATAATGGATAAAGCTATGTCCCTCTAGTGTTCTTAGCAAAACTATAAAATTATTATGAAAATAAATAAAACCGGCCGAGAATCCTCCGACCGGTTTTATGTTTGTAAATCGTTGTAGCGTATCTTCTAATTAATTCGCAGATTCATCAACGGCCACCTTCGCCAGTGCCAGTGCACCGCACAGACCCGCATTGTCACCAAGCTGCGGTGAAACGATGAATTGTGCAATATTCTCGTTCAAGCTTGGATGTGAAACATATCCTGCCAGCATGTCTTGCAAATTCTTATGAATGAGCGGAAACAGCTGCTGCTGCTTCATCACACCACCACCCATTACAATACGCTGTGGTGAAAGGATCAAGACATAATTCATCAGAGCTTGTGCAAGATAATAAGCTTCCATCTCCCAAGCAGGATGATCTGGAGTCAGTTCCGCTCCTGCTACCCCCCAGCGTCTGCCAAGGGATGGTCCAGCAGCTAAACCTTCCAAGCAATCACTATGATAAGGACAAGTACCTTCATATTTATCCTCAGGATGGCGACGAACGATAATATGACCCATTTCCGGGTGAGAGAGACCATGAATCAACTTTCCATCCACAACCGCACCGGCACCAACACCCGTTCCAATTGTGATATACAAGCAGCTATCCAGCCCTTGGGCTGCTCCCCATGTGTATTCTCCAAGTGCGGCACCGTTTACATCGGTATCAAAACCGATCGGTACATCAAAACGCTCCTTGAGCGCTTTTACCACATTGAAATTACTCCAGTGAGGCTTAGGCGTCGTTGTGATGCAGCCATATGTAGGACTTCCTTTTACAGGGTCAATCGGTCCGAAAAAGCCCGCACCAATTGCTTCTACCCCTTTACCTTCAAAAAAGGAAAACACTTGAGCCATCGTTTCCTCTGGCGTTGTCGTTGGAAAACTTGTACGTTCAATAACTGTACCGTCCTCCTTACCAATTCCACATACAAATTTAGTTCCGCCTGCTTCAATCGCTCCAAGTATCATGTCAGTTCATCCTCTCCAAGGTGTAAGTGTCATTACTTGCTTGTTATGTTCTCTTCGAAACCATCCGGCCTGAACGGCCATTTCCTGCCAACGCTAATAAAATCCATGAGAATAATACTACTATACCGGTCCAAGCCCACGCTAACGTAGTCTCCCCGTTCCCCACTGCAAGATAAATAGCCGTTGGCAGCGTTTGTGTCTTACCTGGTATGTTTCCTGCAACCATCCAAGTGGCTCCAAACTCACCAAGTCCACGAGCAAGTGCCAGAACATAGGAAGTTACAGCTGCACTTCCGCATAGAGGCATAGTAATCAGCCGAAACACTTGCCATTCGCCTGCGCCCATGGAACGTGCCGAATCCTCAAGTTCTGGGTCAATCGAGTCAAATCCTACT
Source organism: Paenibacillus sp. FW507-14B1B (assembly GCF_058781425.1). NCBI lineage: Bacteria > Bacillati > Bacillota > Bacilli > Caryophanales > Paenibacillaceae > Paenibacillus > Paenibacillus sp. FW507-14B1B. The sequence continues at coordinate 1,165,444 of NZ_JBYSWS010000002.1, forward strand.
TTCATTGTCTGATAGACAAGTGGGAAAGAAACCACAACAGCCGCAATAACAGCTGCCCACCAGCTGAATATAATAGGTTGAGCAAACAGCCACTCCGCTATTGAACCAATCCAGCTGTTTCTCCCTAGAATAACCAAAAGTAGAAATCCGACAACTGTCGGGGGCAGAACAAGGGGGAGCATCAACAAGGTTTCTACAACCGTTTTCCCGCGGAATGTTGCCCGGTGCATCCACCGAGCAGCTGCAGTTCCAAGTATAAAGGTTATGATACTTGAACACAGTGATGTTTTTACAGACAACCATACCGGCAGCCAAAAGACTTCACCCGTCGTCACACCGCTTCCTCCGGAATCACAAACCCATACTTCACAAAGATGTTTCTTGCCTCATCCGACTTCAGAAAGTCAAGCAGCTTCTTCGCTTCTTCCGGATATCGACCTACAGTAGTAATCGCAGCTGGGTAATGAATAGGCGTATGAAAAGTCGGATCTATCTCCTCCGCTACACGAACATTCGGGGACTTTAATGCATCACTGGCATATACTAACCCAGCATCTGCATTACCACTCTCCACATACGATAGAACTTGAGTTACATCCTTGGCATTAACAACCTTCGACTCAACATCGGGCCATAACTCTGTTCGTTCTAATAATTCCTTACCATACATACCTGCAGGAACTGTATCTGGCTGGCCGATGGCTACAACACGCACCTCAGGTTTCTTTAGGTCCTGTAAACTGCTGATAAGCTCGTCTCCTTTCGGAGCAATCAGTACCATGCGGTTGTGCAGAAGTACCTCTGGCTTGTCCTGCTCAATCAGTCTCTTCTGTACAAGCCGCTCCATCGGTTCCATTGCAGCGGAGAAGAACAGGTCTACTGGAGCGCCCTGTTCAATCTGCTGCTGTAAGGAGCCTGATCCCCCAAAATTAAACTGTAATGCGATATCTGGATACTCTTGCTGAAATAAAACGGCTACCTCTTCCAGACTAGATTTCAAGCTGGCAGCAGCTGATACCGTAAGCTGAGTCTTGGATGAAGTCTCTTTACTCTCTCCTAGACTCTCTTCAGTAGAAGGCATGCATGCCGTCAAAATAATGACTGAAATGATGAGTGTCCATAAGGTTCCTACGTATCTATTCACTTATCATTCGCCACGTTTGCTCTAACCACCTGAGTTCTCATCAAGGAACCGTCACCACGCCCATCAGATGACTTAAACTCTTCATTTCAAGTTCCTCAAGCTTGGATGCAATGCGATCATGGTCAATTTCCAGAAGACATAGATCCAAATCACAGTCTACAGGCACTTCACAATGAATTGCAGCTAAAGAGCGAGACAGATGGAGCATCTCAAGATCCGCTTCAATTTTACTACGAACACTTTTGGTGAGGGAATCCATATTTTCAAGAATACCTTCAATGGTCTCATATTCTTGTATAAGCTTCATTGCTGTCTTCTCGCCAATGCCGCGCACACCAGGATAGTTATCGCTGGTATCGCCCATGAGACCTTTCACATCAATCACTTGACGGGGAAGAAGCCCCTTCTCTTGATAAAGTGTCTCAGGCGTGTAGACCATATAATTGCCGTGGCCCTTTTTCATGATGATGACAGAGGTTCGCTCATCCACAAGCTGAAGCAGATCATGATCACCAGACAGGATCATCACATTCATATCTTTACCGTATCGGCAAGCGAGTGTTCCAATACAGTCGTCTGCTTCAAAGCCCTCAACACCAAGGTTAGGAATACCGAGACATTCGGTTACCTCACGAATGAGAGAGAACTGAGGAATTAAATCCTCCGGTGCTTCAGGTCGATTACCTTTATATGCTGCAAATTGCTCACTGCGGAATGTTTTGGCTGGCATATCCCAGCAGCATGCGACATGAGTAGGTTGAAATGTATCAATGGCATCCCATAGGTAACGGAGAAATCCATAAATAGCGTTCGTTGGAATTCCCGTCTTCGTGCGGCGGATATATCCGCTTGTAGCTGTAGCATAATATGCCCTAAACAATAAGGCCATACCATCAACGAGCAGTAGGGACGGTTGTTTCTCTGTATTCACTGTGTTAAATCTCCCCTTGCATATATGTTCAAAATCTTGTTATATCATAATTTCTACACCTTTGTCATTATATCATAACTACCTTAATGATAGATTCAGCCGAATTATATATTATTTGGTTAGTAATACTAGTAATCATCTACATGCTAAAAAGCTCGAAGACCTTATCCGTCTCCGAGCTAATATGCCGTTATTATGAAAGCTTCCAAGCGTTCTCGAACATTTCTTCTTTGAACCCCACCGTTACATGCTCTCCATCTGATACAATTGGACGCTTGATTAGCATTCCATTCGAGGATAATAACTTAATTTGTTCCTCAACCGACAGGTCTTTCAGTTTATCTTTCAAACCCATTTGCTTGTATACTTCTCCACTTGTGTTAAAGAATTTCTTCAACTCAAGACCACTTTTCTCAAACAAAAAAGACAGTTCTTCCGGTGTAGGCGGCTCATCTTTGATATGACGAAGCGTTAGATCATGTCCTTCATTCTGCAGCCATTTCACAGCATTTCTGCATGTGCCGCATTTGGGATATTGATATACCGTTAGTTGACTCATCGATGTACTCTCTCCTTCTTCTGTGTCTATGCATTCCATTCTTGAACACATAAGATTCGTTAGTATGCTAGTTGTCTTCCTTCAGGTGCTCCACTAGCTGTAACATATCCTCGGGAATCGGAGCACTAAAGGTCATATTCTCCGAAACAATAGGGTGAACAAAGGTTAACGACTCTGCATGCAGTGCCTGTCGATTAATGCTTTCATCAAGGCGAATTATTGCCAATTCTCCCTTATCCAAATCATCCACAGATTCTCTCTCGTATAAAGGATGTCGATACATCTTATCTCCGATTAATGGATGCGAAATACTACTCATATGAACACGAATTTGATGGGTGCGTCCCGTCTCCAGCTTTAGTTCTACAAGAGCAGCCTTGCCGTTGTAGGGCTCCCTTACCTTGTAACGAGTTAAGGAAGAATAACCGTTCGGTGTAACCATACGACGATGTGGCTCTAAAGGATCTCGATCAATAGGACCATCGATATCTCCAGCATCTGGATTCGGTACACCATGAACCAATGCCACGTACCTCTTATCTACCGTTCCAGCGATCATTTGCTCTGAAATATGCTGATGAATGTAAGGATTCTTGGCAATAGCCAGTACTCCTGATGTGTCTTGATCCAGACGATGTATCGCCCTAAAACGATAATTCAAGCCCTGCTCCTGCCAATAATGAACAACACCATTCGCTAGGGTATTCGTATAATGACCATGCGTTGGGTGCACGATTGTGCCCGGAGCTTTGTTGACCACAAGTAAAAACTCATCTTCATATAAAATATCCAAATCCATGGGCTGCGGCAAAATATCATCTGACCGCTCTTGTTCCATGCGGATTTCGACCAGATCTCCGGCACTGACTTTCACGCTGATATATACCCTTATTCCATTGAGCATAATCCCTTGTTCAGTCATTTTTAACCGGGATAAAAGCTTGCGAGATACGCCCATCCGTTTTTGTAACACCGTCTTCAATAAGACGCCATCATCGATCTCAGGTACTCTGTAGGATATAGGCGGATAATACAACTCCATATACTACCTAAACACCTTTCCGCTTCGCACATATTCCATATCGGGCACACCCGCTCTTACATTAGCCGTACGTGCCGTCACAAAGAAATAATCGGATAGACGATTCAGATAGCTTCTCACCTCTGGATTAATCTCCGTTGAACGTGCTAGCGTAACTGTTAATCGTTCTGCACGACGGCATACGGTACGGCATACATGAAGCGTTGAAGACAAAGCACTGCCTCCAGGCAAAATAAACCTTTCCAGCTTCGGGTTCTCTTCCTCAAAAGCATCCAACCACGCTTCCAGTTGCTCAACTAGTTGAGCATTTACTTTGTACTTGTCTTCGTTGTGCTTGGCATACGCAAGGTCTGAACCACAATCGAACAGCTCGTGTTGGATCTGAATCAGCTGCTCATACAGCTCATTAAACCCACTTTCTTGTGCCAAAAATACAGCCTGCCCCACAAAACTATTCAACTCATCAATCGTTCCATAAGCTTCAATACGTGGATCATCTTTAGGTACACGTCCTCCAATGATTGACGTCTCACCTTTATCTCCGGTTTTTGTATATACTTTCATCCTTTATTCCTCCATAAACACCGTTTTATGATAGCATTCCTAACTTCCTTTTTGATTAAGTTTCACTATACCATAACTTGATGTACAGATGAATTTTTTGGTTGAATGACAAAAGAAAGAGCTGTCTCACCGTAGAAAATCTACTCATGGGACAACTCTTTCTGTTATTTATCATCCTTATTTCTTCTTAGGATATGTCTTCATATATTCATTGATCTTTAAGTCTAGTAGACTGCTAATCTCAATAACAACCTCTGAGGTAAACGATTGTTCTTGTAAAAATATCTGTTCCATTTTACGGCGAAGCAAGTGGATTTCTTCTTCCAAGGATATATTTTGAGGAGTGGATTCCGCTGATTTCATTGACCACTTACTATGATCTTGGCCTTCGGCAATAAAATCACCGCGGTATGGCGACAATTCGTAATCACAATACAATGGCAACCCCTCCTTGGAATAGTGAAATAATGCTTCCAAAATAAAATTATAACATAGATATTTGTAATGAAAAGTAAAACTTTTGTTAATTCAAGGAAATGAAACAACTATCTGCTTCTTATGTCAATTTCTCGACAAATTTCCCCATTCGTTCCAGCGCTTCATTTAATTGAGAGATAGATGTAGCATAAGAGCACCGGATAAATCCTTCTCCATTAAGCCCAAACGCTGTACCTGGAACAGCCGCGACCTTCGCCTCGGTAAGAAGCCGCTGCGCGAATTCTTCTGAAGATAATCCTGTTCTTTTGATACTTGGGAATGCATAAAATGCGCCTTGTGGTTCATGGCAGTCTAGCCCGATATCACACAGCCCTTGGACAATAAGTCTACGGCGCTGGTTATAGGACTCAATCATACGGTCCTTCTCTTCCATTCCGTTCGTAAGGGCTTCAAGTGCAGCAACCTGACCCATAACAGGGGCACACATCACTGTATATTGGTGAATTTTCAGCATGGCAGCTATTAAATCAGGATGTGCGCAAGCATATCCCATTCTCCAACCTGTCATTGCAAAAGCCTTCGAAAAACCACTTACTAATATCGTTCTGTCCTTCATGCCAGGAATTGAAGGGAAGCTTACATGCTTGCCATCGTAAGTCAGCTCTGCATAAATTTCGTCGGAAATGACGATCAAATCATGCTTCTCTACAACCTTAGCAATAGGTAACCAATCTTCGTAAGTCATTGTGGTTCCAGTCGGATTGCTAGGATAACACAATATCAATATTTTAGATTTCGGCGTAATCTTTGCTTCAAGTGCCTCGGCCGTCAGTTTGAAATGATTATCAGCTGTCGTTTCGATTCCAACAGGAATCCCTCCACCGATCGCAGTAATCGGAGAATACGAGATATAACATGGCTCAGGAATAAGGATCTCGTCCCCTGGTGTTATAAGTGCCCGAAGCGCCAAGTCAATCGCTTCACTTCCACCAACTGTCGCCAAAATTTCATGCTGTGGATCATAAGAAACGTGGAAGCTACTTTCTAAGTAGCGAGAAATTGCTTCACGTAACTCCGGCATACCTGCATTCGAGGTATAACCTGTAAATCCGCGTTCCAGTGAATATACACATGCTTCACGAACATGCCAAGGTGTGACAAAGTCAGGTTCGCCAACACCAAGTGTAATAATATCCTTATTACCGCTCACTAAGTCAAAAAATTTACGGATACCAGATGGTTTAATGTCACGAACCGATGGCGCCAAGTAGGATTCCATCGGCTTTCTATTGTTTTCTGTAAGATGATCTTCTTTCACAATCATACACACTCTTCCTTTACGGCGAGATCAGGAGACGATTGTCTTCTTGACGTTCTTCATAGATAATCCCGTCTTGTTTATATTTTTTTAGAATAAAGTTTGTTTTGGTCGACAATACGGAGTCGATAGGAGATAACTTCTCAGATACGAAGTTCGCGACCTCTCTCAAATTGCGGCCTTCCACCTCCACAAGCAGATCATATGCCCCCGACATCAGATATACGGATTTTACTTGAGGAAATAAGTAGATACGCTCTGCAATACCTTCAAAGCCTCTCCCTCGTTCTGGTGTAATCTGCACTTCAATAAGAGCGGTGACTTTTTCTTCCTCCACCTTACCCCAGTTAACGATAGTCGCATATTTTACGATAACATGATCATCTTCAAGCTCCGTAATAGCAGACTTTACTTCCTCTTCCTTCACGCCGAGCAAAGTAGACAACAGAGCCGGAGATCTTCTCGCATCTTCTTTCAGCAAGTCAAGCACTTTCAATTTCAATTCGCTTAGCTCTTCCATTTGTAGTCCTCCAGCGTTTATTTCAGGAAAGCTCGAACATATAACGACTTCCCTGTAAAGAGATTAATACTTATATTACAATATCTCGGGCGATCTGTGCAAAGAAAAAACCGACCACTCTTTCGGCAGATGCCTCAAGACGGTCGGTTTCTTTATGCTTTAAGTTATATAGCAAAGGTTAAATACTAATGAGAAGGTCGTACATTAGTTGGATGCTGATTTACATTCGCCTGATGCGATGTTACAGCAAGCCCAGAAGTCTTTTGGCTAATCAGTTGTCGTGTCTGTTGACTAGTCTTCTGCGCCTCTTGTAGTTGTTTATCCAATTCATTCTTCATGGCATGCGGAATAGGAGCTGCATACTGCTTTTGCTGCTCAATCAGCTGGTACATATCCCCTTGCATTTTGAGTGTATCGGCTGTCAGATTGCTGAACATGTTCCGGACTTCCGGACATGCCGATTCCGTCGTTGCTGTTGTGTACTCTTTCACAGATCGCTTCAGTTCATTCAGGATCGTGTTCAGCAAATCCTCTTCTGGCAAAAAGGAACCCCCGCTTGGAGATGGCATTTGATTTCCTCCTTTATTGTTTCTTAATGAGCTTGAGTAGGTGCAATCGCTTGATGACTTTGAAGGGCTTGAATTAGTGTGTCCATGTGGTTTTCATGCTTTTGCACAAAACCCATAAGTGCCTGTTGAACAGACGGATTTTGGATGGATGCTGCCGTTGCAGCACAGTGTTTAGCTAGTGAGCTCTCATTAGAAATACAGTCCACAATGTAATCAAGTTCTTTCGAAGTTAGAGGCTGCATTTGGTTACTAGATGGCATGTTGATATTGTCCCCCTTCCATATTAGGTGCACATATGTAGTATGCCTTTATCGTTCTTTTCTATGACACGCAATAAATACCTGAGCATTGCTCATACTGAGATTAGAATTTTTCGAACACATAAATAAGGATGAGGAGAGTGTCAAATATGAAGTTAAGAGAGGGAAACGCCCCTTGGCGCGGTTTAGATACAAATGAATACAATTTAAAGCACTCCAGACTAGAGGATAACCAATCTTGTGATGTGGTGATCATTGGTGGTGGCATGAGCGGAGCAATAACCTCCTATGTGCTGTCCAAGCAAGGAACCGATACGATTCTGCTTGAACAAGAAGAGATTGGGAGCGGTAGCAGCTCAGCTAATACGGGGCTGCTGCAGTATATGAATGATGATATGTTAACACAGTTAATCCAAACGTTTGGGGAACAAAAAGGGGTCGGTTTTTACAAGTTGTGCGAGAATGCTGTCGAACGTCTGTCACAAATCGCAAGCAATCTTTCATTCGATGCTGAATTCAGACGCCGCAGCAGTCTTTATTACGCCTCTGATGATAAGGATGCGGGTAAAATTCGTACAGAATTCGACAACCTTTCTCGTCACGGGTTTCAAGTTGAATATTGGGATCGTGATCGCATAAAGTCATTGTTCCCTTTTTCAAAATCAGCTGCACTATACACACCTAGAGATGCAGAGGTTAACCCATATAAAATGGTCCAGGCCCTAATTTATGATGCGGTCAAACAAGGACTCAAAGTGTATGAACACAGCGAAGTAGAGCATGTCGATTATTCGGAGAATGATGTCACCGTTAAGACCAAATCAGGCAGTGTTAAGGCGAAAACGATCATCTGGGCAGCAGGATATGCCGCACAAGAGTGGAAACCCGATCGATTGGCTAACCTCGATAGTACGTATGCAATTATGACGCAGCCTGTTGAGGATTTGTCTTCTTGGTACGAACGCGCTCTAGTCTGGGAAACCAAGCGCCCGTATCTATACATGAGAACAACATTAGACAACCGAATCGTTGTGGGTGGACTAGATGAGCCGCTGACAGATAAGGGACTATCCCAAGAAAAAATCACAGAGAACGGACAGAAGCTTCTGAAAAAAGTTCAAGATCTTTTCCCTACCCTAGGCAATATCTCCATCTCCCACGCCTGGGCAGGCGTATTCGGCACGAGTAAGGATGGAGCGCCCATGATTGGTCGTCATCCTAAATATCCCCATAGCTATTTCATTGAGGGCTACGGTGGGAATGGTACGGTCTATAGCATGATTGCTGCTGACTTGCTCGCAGAGGCCGTAACCGGCAAAGAACCCGATGTACTGAGCTGGTTCTCCTTCACTCGTCCCCTCAAGACGAACGTCTCAGCTTCAAGCTAATTGATACGCTATACAACAAACATGTAAAGCCACTTGAGCATAAACCTCAAGTGGCTTTCTCTAAATCTCCTATAACAGCTTTTATTCATGCGGTTGTCTGCCGCTCTTTCATCATTTTTCGCATGAACAACCATGTTCCAATGGGTGAAGCCCCTAGCACGAGCAATAATAATGTGATGGTAACCGGATCTTGCCGTATAGACAATACAAGTAAAAAGACGATCAGGCCAATTATTCTACCAAACATGAGACTGATTTCTCTAACCACAACAAGCTCCACTCTTTTCTCTGCATTTCTCTGGCTCGCTCCAATTAGATCAAAGCTGATTGAGATGGCTGGCAGCGTGAATAGTGGAATAAACAATGAAGTACCTGTACCCAGAATTAATAAAGTCATGTAGTTCACTTCCCACAATAGTGGTAGTATAACAAGCAGCATCATAACAGCCCCTATGAGCATACCTGTGCTTCGATACGCTGGTTTAGACCATTTTCCAGCAGCCCAGTAACTAACCAGTGAAACTGCTGAAGTGATGAGCATAAACTGTCCCAGTTTTGATTCCCGATTCGTAGCACTAAAGACGAGAAGAATGATGAGAAATGAGAACACGCCCTCTCGTATGCCCTGCATTACCAAACCGCACATCGTAGAGCGCCATGCTCCATCCGTTTCCTTTAGCCTTCGAATTCCTTCCATCCATTCATACTTACCGTTAACTTCTCTCTTCTTCAGGAAAAAACTAAGTACTACAGTCCCTGCAAAGATAACCATCGACACGCTAAAAATAAATCGATATCCTTGATCACCATGCATCAGTGTAATGAGCAGTCCTGATAACCACGGGCCAATAATCCCAGTCATGGATCCCAGCAGCCCTACCCAACCATTAAACCAGTCGCGATTACCTGGATCCGTCACTTCAAAATAAACGACGTTAAATGCGATCCAGAATAGCCCAAGAGATATGCCAAGCATTAAGCCAAGTGGCCAAATATAATAAACTGCGTTCTGTCCAGCACCAAGAATACATAGATAAAATAATCCCGCCACGGCGATGCCAAGCCGGAGCGCATTCATCTTGTTTCCTTCCTTTACCCACTTGCCCGCAATCCAGAAGGTCAGTCCCAGTGCAATTTGCTGTGCCACCGTAAACCATGCGATCATCAGGTAATCTTGTCTGCTCTTCCATAAATATATATTTAGAAAAGTTCCGGATAGCGCACTTGCCAATACAAACAAACCGTTTACCGTGAGCAAAAGCACGGCTTGGCGGTCCCTAGGTTGTTTCATATGCATCCCGTCCCTTCGGCAGAAATCTATTGTTACACTTTCAGTAACTTGCCCTAGAATAGGAAGGATCATAACATTTCTTGATAAAAACCAAATGAACTTTCATAAAAAAAGATACAACATAAAAAAGGACAGCCATAGGGCTGCCCTTTCGTTCTATATAATTAATTATTGTTATTTCTTAGTCAATCCCTCAATTAATCGCAAGCGATCATCTTCAGCAAGACTATATTGCACTTGGAAGCAACCTGAACAAATATATACATTCATGTCGAACGGTGGCTTTAACAACGCACCTGTAATCGGCAGTACGGCAGGATGAAACCCTTCCTCATTCACACGCTGGGTTCCAGCAAGCATCATGTATTCACGACAGTGGAAGCATTCAGGCGTCTCATCCTGATGGTCAAGAACTTGTTCCACCGCTTCCTCGTATGCCATCAGATCATGAGCTTCACCATACTTGTCGATTGTTCGAATTGCTGGAACTGTTCCTTCTTCAGCTCCCCAAAATGGCTTATTCAGTATTCCTTCATCATCATAATCATCAAAGGAATCTTCCAGTTCTTCCTGAGGTTCCATCTCATCATCAGCATCATCAAGTGCAACGCTAAGCGTACGATATCCCTTTAACTCATTATCACAGTGAGGACAGTTCTCTTCAGGGCCAATCTCTTCATCCCATACGATTTCAGTCTGACACCATGGACATATGGTCGGTTCCATCAATCATTCATCCTTTCATTATACAAAGGGTTATTTCTCATAACCCGCATTAATTCCACATCAAGTATACTATGCCCGCCATGAAAAAGATCAGGGCTGCCGCAAACAATACTCGCGGTAAATATTTCATAAAATGATTCCTCCATTCAAGTTGAAGCGACTCATATTATGCTCGCGCCTATTATAAAAGATAACGATGTAGTGATGATCAATACAATCAAGCCTACAGCTCGATTATCCTTACCAATCTCTTCATCAATAGAGAACACAGGCGTTAAGAATTCGAGCAGCAAATATGCCGCAAGCAGCAGAACGAAGCCTAAGAAAGACCATTTCATCATATCATAGACCGTTGTATGGGCTTCAATGGTGTAGCGCATAACATTGCATATACCGAATATTTTACCGCCCGTAGCCATCGCTGCGGCAACGTTCCCCTTACGAATTTCTTCCCAACAATTGTATTTCGTAACCAGTTCAAAGCAAGATAAATATACAATTAACGCTAAAATTGCAACCGAGAAATAGCCGACAAGCACACCTACAGGGTGAGCTAGCAACTGATCGATACTCTCCGTCATTCCCCCGCGTTCCTCCCCGAAGTTGATGGACCGCTAATGCTTTAGCAGTCCATCTTGTCGTAATGCAGATGTTTAAGCATTTAACATTTCCACAAAATGCCCGCTTAGTTGTATACGAGTTAGACGAACCGTCGGTTCCCAATTTATTTGCGTCTATTTCAGTTCCGCAATCGTAACTCCTGTACCACCTTCGCCGTAATTTCCTAGACGATAGCTTTTTACATGTTTATGTTTACGTAAATAATCTTGAATACCTGTTCTTAAAATCCCCGTTCCTTTACCATGGATAATAGAAACCTGACCTAAGTTCCCCAAAAATGCCTCATCCATAAAACGGTCTACTTCAATAAGCGCCTCTTCAAGATTTGCACCTCGAAGATCTAGCTCCTTACGAATGTTCGCATCCCGGGTACGCTTAATCGTCGTCACGTGACGTTGACCTTGTGATTTGTTCGCTGATGCTGCAGCAGATACAAGCTCCAGATCATCCAGAGACACCTTCATCTTCATGATACCAAGCTGAACAAGTGCTTCTTTGGCACCAGCCATCTCTACAACATGGCCCTTCTGGTTCAAGCTATATACCATGACTTCATCACCAGGCTCAATGGATCTCTTAGCCTTATTATTACGTTGTCCAGTAGCTTTACGCTTCTGCTCTGGTTCTGCCTCATCCAGACGTTTACGGGCAGCAATAAGCTTATGCTCTTTAACTGAAGCGCCTTCTTCTTGAGCAAGTTTTCGCAGATCCGTAATAATCTCTTCAGCCTCACTTCTGGCCTTGTCCACAATCTTCTTCGCATCCTCACGAGCTTTATCAACCAGCTTATCACGCTGCTCTTCAAGCTTGGCAAGCTCCTGTTCATGACGACTTCGAAGTTCCTCCATTTCTTTCCGAAGAACCTCAGCCTTCCCACGCTCTGTTTCGGCCGCATGACGGTTCTCCTCAAGGGAGGCAATCATGTGTTCAACACGCTGATCCTCTTCCTTCACTTCACCACGCGCATAATCAAGGATCATCCCTGGAAGTCCAAGACGTTCTGCAATAGCAAAAGCATTGCTTCGTCCCGGAACCCCGATCAACAACCGGTAGGTCGGACTAAGCGTATTAATATCAAACTCCATGCTTGCATTAATTACACCTTTACGTTCGTAAGCATAAGCTTTAAGTTCGGAATAGTGAGTGGTTGCAATCATGCGGCATTCCATACGGTGAATATGCTCCAAAATCGCAATAGCAAGCGCAGAGCCTTCTGCTGGGTCCGTTCCCGCACCAACTTCATCTAGAAGTACGAGACTTTTTGGCGTCATGTTCTTCAAGATACGAATGATATTCGTCATGTGACTAGAGAAGGTGCTTAGGCTTTGTTCGATACTCTGTTCATCACCGATGTCTGCGTAAATCGCGTCAAACACGCACATCTGACTTCCTTCTTCTGCAGGAATGAACATTCCAGACATGGCCATCAGATTTAGTAAACCAATCGTTTTCAGTGTAACCGTCTTTCCTCCGGTATTCGGACCCGTAACAATAATAGAGGTGTAGGAGTTACCCAATTCGACATCTGTTGGCACAACTTGCTCTATAGGTATAAGTGGATGGCGACCTTTTTTAAGCTTTAAGTAACCGCGATCATTCATCCGCGGCAAAGAGGCTTTCATGACATGAGCAAGACGTGCTTTAGCAAAAATAAAATCCAGTTGGCCTGTAATATCGATGTCAATGGTTAACAAATCCGCTTGATCACCTACAAGAGCAGTTAACTTTTGCAAAATAATCTCGATCTCACGTTCTTCTTTCATACGTGTTTCACGCAGCTTATTATTCATAGCAACAATCGATTCCGGTTCGATGAACAATGTCGCCCCAGAACCAGACTGATCATGAACAATTCCACCGAAATAAGAACGGTATTCTGCTTTTACGGGAATAACAAACCGGTCACCACGAATCGTTATGAGCTGATCCTGGAGCATTTTAGCAACCGACTGTGAGCGGATCATACCATCGAGTTTTTCTCGAATACGCACTTCACCATTCCTTAGTTCTCTACGGATTTGAGCAAGCTCACTACTTGCGGAATCCATAACTTCTGCGCTCTCATCAATGCAAGCTTTGATCGCATCTTCCAGCGGCTTCTGCTCTGAGATCAGATCACTAAGGTTATATAAAATTTCAACAGGTTCATCCTCATGAATCTGTGCTATAAAACGTTTTAACCGACGTGAACCCATAATTGTATTCGCAACGGATAGCAATTCATGAGGATTTAGCGTCCCGCCAATTCGAGCACGCTTCAATGAATCGTTAACATCCGTTATTCCGCTGAAGGATGGACTTCCCTTCAGACGATCAACGGTATATGCTTGATCAGTCGCTGCAAGCAGCTGTTTCACATCTTCCAGTTGAACGGACGGTTTTAGTTCTTCTGCAGCTTTTGTACCCATGGAAGTCTGTGTGTACTGTGACAATGTATTTAAAACTTTTCGATATTCCAACGTATGCAAAATCTTGTCATCCAAGAAGTTCACAACTCCTCTCAATCAATGCCTTTATTATAGCCGACACCTTCAATTTTCGCCATTTTTCAAGCTCCTTAGCGATAAATCCTTCCAGACATAACTCCATGTACAACTGAACACACTAAATTTGCGGTCAATTGCAGTTTATAAGGAGGTGCAACCAATGCAGTTTCTCGGGCATGTTGTTCGATTTATCGTTTCCGCGCTCGTTCTTATGCTAGTCGGGTGGATCGTGCCTCAGTTCAGTGTTGGCGGATTCGGAAGCGCGCTATTACTCGCTTTGGTTATTGCCGGTTTGGGTTGGATTATTGAAAGCGTCTTTGGAACGCGAGTAACACCTTTCGGACGTGGAATCGTGGGATTTCTGGTCAGTGCACTTGTTATTTATCTGGCCCAGTTTATTGTTACCGATGTTAGAGTAACGGTTCTAGGATCCCTACTCGCCGCACTCGTTATCGGTATCATCGACCTGTTCATCCCTCTCGCAGCTCCTTTTGATAAAACCCGAGCCAAGTAATACTTTCTTCATCCACACTAAGAAAGGCCCCTGTCGCATGAACAGGGGCTTATTCATGCATCACAACACACAAAATAGCACCTGTAATATTCACCAATTATACATATTCATTCCTACTCACAACCCATTTATTTGAGTTATCATATATAAGATATGACACAAAATATTAATAGTTGGGAGAGAATGTTATGAGAAAAATACTTGCATTAATCGCATCCTGTATGTTGCTCTTTGTTTTGGCGGCCTGCGGTGGAGATAAAGACGCGGCGCCTTCGAATGGGACTGGCGTAACCGACACTGGAGTTGCACCTGAAGCGGAACTAACGATTACTGGCTCCAACTATCATTTTGATCAAGAGACATACACACTGAAAAAAGGCGTGCCTGTCAAAATCACATACAAAAACGAACAGGGTAGCCATGGGGTATTAATCCCAGCACTCAATTTAAAACTCGATAGCAAGAATAACACAGCAGTTGTAACACCAGACAAAACGGGCGAATTCGATATTTCATGCTCCGTTATGTGTGGTACAGGTCATACCAAAATGATCTCCAAATTGATCATTGAAGAATAAGGATCTAGCATCAATCACATGGTCTTAAAGACATAACAATAACCTCCAGGAATACAAGGGAAAAGTCACTTGTGAACCTGGAGGTTTTCTGTGTTACAAAAAAAGGATTTCCTCACGATTAACGGTGATCTTGTTCTATTAATTCAATCCATTCATTATATTCAACCTGTAGCTTGGCATACTCTTCTTGAAGCTTCTTATGCTCCTCCTGCAGCTTATCCGACTTCTCAAGCTGGATTTCACGTTCTGCTTGAAGCAATCGATACTGATGCATAACCATTTCATACTGCTCACCGAGCTGAGACAGTTGCTCTGATGCACTGTTCTTCTCATCTTCAAGCTGCTCACAGGTCTGACGAGACGCAGCGATTTCCTGGCGCCAGGAGTCCATCTCATCTTTCAAATTGCCTTCCATCTGCTCCCACTTCTCCCGTTCTGCAACGAGAGTTTCATATTTACCTCGCCATTCTTCCATCTCTTCTTCTGCTAACTTTAACAGCTCGCCTTGTTCTTGTTCCCGGTTATCACGCTGAGCTGATACCTTGCGCAGCTCCGCGAGCTGATTCGAAACTGTATCATACTCTTCTTCAAGCATCACGTATAGCTTACGAGTCTCTTCATCCCGAGCTACAGCTTCTTGGCTAACTTTCTCAAGCTCTTCAACTTTGAGTTGAAGCTCACGTCTCTCTGCCTCCAACGATTGCTGTCTACCTTTATTCTCTTTGGCTTCATCCTTGAGTACATTCAGTTCTTCTTGAAGATCCTTCATACCTTCTTCTAGTGTCTCTGAAATCTCAAGTGCCTCTACCATACGCATTTCAAGATCTCCAATTTCATCTTTGCGTTGTTCAGCAAGTGTACTCCATGACTTCACTTCATCATTAAGACGCTGAATATCATCATGCAACTTGCGGGAAGTCTGATTCGCATCTACAACAAGCTTCTGCAAGCGACGGCGCTCTTCTTCTGACTTCACCGCTTCCTGTGTAAGCCGCTCGCGCTCTTCTGTAAGCTGCAAGACATTCGCTTTAGACGTCCTCAGTTCCTTAGTCGTGTTATCAAGCTGCTGTCTTGTCTGCTGAAGCGTGTCTTTTAATTTGGATGTCTCTCCCTTTAACGCGGCAAGCTCTTTCTCCGTTCCAGTCAGGCGAGTCTGCAGACTGTTCCCCGTACTCTGCAAATCTGCAATCTTTTTCTCCAGAGCTTGGACCGTCGTTTTGTGCTGCTGCTCCTGCTGTGCAGCGGACTGCTTGTAATTCTGTTCCAACTGCTGAACTACCTGACTCTGCTTCTGCTCCGACTGCTGAGAAGCCCGTTTATGATTCTGCTCCAGTTGGTCTGTCTTTTGCTTATAATTCTGCTCCAGCTGTTCTGTCTTTTGCTTGTGATTCTTCTGTAGCTGCTGGATTTGCCCTTCATGCTGACGTTTCAAATCCTCGATTTCCTGCTTATGACGCTGCTCAAAATCAGATGTGTGCTGAGCAAGCCGCTGCTCTAACTCCTGCTTCTCTTTCTGAATCTTAGCTACTTGCTCCGATTCTTTATGCAAGAGCTCCTTGCTGCGCTCCACTTCAGCGGTCAGATTCGTTTTTAATTCGCCAAGCTCAGTAGCAAGAGTTGTCTGCTCTTTCAACTTCGTCTCAAGCTCTTGTTTCTTCTCTTGATAAGATTCTTGCTGTTCTGTTTGAAGTGCTTGAATACGCGCCAACTCAGAGCGAAGTTCACTTCGTTCGGCGGTTAATAGCTTAACCTCGTTCTGGAACTGCTGCATTTGAACAGCTTCTTCAGCCATATGTACAGCTGCAAGTACAGCTATCCGCGGTGTATCTAAGCGGTTATGAGCCTTTGAAATCGTTCGCATACGATCATCGACATAATTGGCTACCTGTTTCATATATTCGCCGCTGCTGCCTACTAGTTTATAGGAAGTTCCGTAGATTTCTACGGTAACACGTGTACGATCTGGTGTAGTCACAGTTGTGCCCTCCTTCAATTGTGTGTTGATTCTATGATGTCTTTACGATCGTGCTTCTTTCTACATTATATATGAGAAAGGCCCTCTAGACGAACTTCATGAACGCTCGACCGTAATTTTCCTGTATATGATCGATCAGGAAGTCTGCTCCCCTGACCATAACGTTATTCTGAATACCTAAAAAACCGCATCGAATGTGTATTCGATGCGGCTTTCCCCAATTCCTTCTATTTTCTCAATTCTGCTCCAAAACTTTGCTCAAGTGCTTGAACAGCTTTTTCATTGGCAGCTGCAACTTCTTCATCCGTAAGCGTCCGATCCTGATGACGATACGTTAATGAAATAGCTACACTCTTCTTACCCTCACCTAGCTTACTTCCAGTAAAGACATCAAACACTTGTACATTTTGCAGAAGTTCTCCTGCATTCTCACGAATAACCCGAATCAGAGATCCAGCTTCAACCGTCTCATTAACCACGATTGCTAAATCACGCTCCATTGCAGGGAAACGCGGAAGATCGCGATACTGTACACGATTGTTTGCAAGAAGATAAAGAGGATCAAGCAGAATTTCAGCTACATACGTATCCTCAAGATCCTTATCCTGCTGAATCTGCGGATGAAGCTGACCAAGTGTACCCAGCTTTATTTTTTTCTCACCGTCTTGTACATATACGGATGCGGAACGCCCAGGATGGAAACCGTCAGGTTGATCAGCCTCATAAGTGATTTTCTCGCTATCCATACCAAGTACATCAAACACCGTTTCAAGCGCACCCTTCAGATCGAAGAAATCAACCTTCTCAGGCTGTACATTCCACTGCTTGTTTCCAAGGCGGCCAGTCAATAACAAACCAAGTACTGGTCTTTCTAATGGCTGCTTCGTCAGTGTATCTTCATGCGTGTGGAATAGGTTACCGATCTCGAATAGGGCAAGATCTGAATGTTTGCGGTTAGCATTGTAAGCGGCAATATCAAGTAGCTGAGGGATCAGACTCGTGCGAAGAACACCACGATCCTCACTCATAGGCATTGCCAGCTTCACGGCTTTTCCTCCATCACCAAGAGACGTGAATTCTTCTGCTTGTTGTGGATGAATGAATGAATATCCAAGCACTTCCTGCCATCCTGCATGTGTCATAAGATGACGGATACCACGGCGAAGAGCCTGTGACTTTGTCAGTGCCCCCGGCGTTGTAGGACCTTCAATAGCTGTTGTCGGAATATTATCATAACCGTACAAACGAGCAATTTCCTCAATAATATCTACATCGAATTGGATATCACCACGACGTGTTGGGACCTGAACTTCAATCATGCCAGTATCTAAATCTCCACAAGCGAAATGAAGACGAGCAAAGATTGTTTTCACTTCCAGCAGAGACAAGTCTGTGCCAAGATAACGGTTCAGTTTCTCAAGAGAAAGTTCAATTACTTTCGGCTTCGCAGCTTCTTCACCAGCCTCCACGATTCCTTGATGAACCTTACCTCCAGCATATTTCGCCATTAGAGCAGCCGCACGATTCAGTGCAGGGATGACCATTGCCGCATCCACTTCCTTCTCAAAGCGAGAGCTTGCTTCAGAACGAAGACCCAACTGACGTGATGTTTTCCGAACCGTTCCACCATCGAATTTAGCCGACTCAAGGAAAATATTAACGGTTCCATCTGTCACTTCGGAATCCAGACCACCCATGACACCAGCCAGTGCAACAGGCTTATCTCCTGCTGTAATGACAAGCATATGCGGCTCTAGGCGTCTCTCTTGACCATCAAGCGTTGTCATCGTCTCGCCTTCTTTAGCCATCCGAATGTGTACCGCTCCGTCAGCCAGTTGATCCGCATCAAATGCATGCAGCGGCTGCCCGTATTCAAGCATAACGTAGTTGGTGATATCTACAATATTGTTGATTGGGCGAACACCTGCGGCCATTAAACGATTCTGCATCCAGAGCGGAGACGCTCCTACTTTTACACCTGTAATATAACGAGCGGTGTAATGAGGGCATTGCTCAATGGCATCGATCGAAACCGACACATGATTTCCCGCTGCATCACTAACTTCTACTAATTCTTTATCTGGTTTAGGAAGGGAAATCTCCCGTCCCAAAATAGCACTTACTTCATACGCTGCCCCAATCATACTCAGACAGTCAGAACGGTTGGGTGTCAAGTCTAACTCAAGCACTTTATCGTCAAGTCCAAGCACCTTGGTGATTGGTTCTCCAACTTCTGTATCTGCAGGCAGTACCAATATTCCCTCCTGCAAATCTTTTGGCAACAACTTATCGTTCATGCCCAATTCTTTTGCAGAGCAGATCATGCCCTGGGAAAGAACACCACGCAACTTCGCCTTCTTGATGTCAAACCCGCCCGGGAGTTTTGCTCCGATCATGGCAACAGGTACCTTCTGACCTGCATCTACATTCTTTGCGCCGCATACGATCTGTAGATCTTCTTCTTGACCAGCATCCACGATACAAATGTTTAGTTTATCTGCATCAGGGTGCTTCTCCTTACTCTTCACATAACCGACAACCACTTTATTGATGCCTTGATTGCGATCCTCAATGACATCAATTTCGATACCTGCTGAGGTGATGCGGGTTGCCAGCTCTTCAGCTGATACACCTTCCAGGGAAATATACGTAGACAACCATTCCGTTGATACTCTCATGACCGTTCACTTCCTTCTTTTGTTTAAAGTTATATCCGTGCAAACTGCTTCAAGAATGACATATCGTTATTGTAGAAATGACGGATATCGTCCACGCCATATTTCAGCATTGCAATCCGTTCTACGCCCATACCAAATGCAAACCCGCTGTACTTCTCAGGATCATACCCACCCATCTCGAGCACTTTCGGATGAACCATACCGCAGCCCAAAATTTCGAGCCAGCCTGTTTGTTTACATACACGACAGCCACTGCCACCGCATCTTACACAAGATACATCAACTTCCGCACTTGGCTCTGTGAATGGGAAAAAGCTCGGACGTAGTCTGATTTGGGTGTTATCACCGAACATCTCACGCACAAATTGCAGCAATGTACCCTTTAAATCGCTCATACGAATGTTGCTACCGATCACAAGTCCTTCAATCTGGTGGAACTGGAAAGAGTGAGTTGCATCATCGTCATCACGGCGGAATACCCGTCCCGGACAGATGATCTTAACCGGCGTCTCCCCCTTCATATCAAGCATAGTCCGCGCCTGAACTGGCGAAGTCTGTGTACGCATGAGCAGATCATCCGTTAAATAGAAGGAATCCTGCATATCACGAGCCGGATGATTTTTCGGCAGGTTGAGCGCTTCGAAGTTAAAATAATCCGTCTCTACCTCTGGTCCTTCAGCTACACGGTAACCCATACCAATAAAGATATCCTCGATATCCTGAATCACTCTACTCAGTGGGTGAATAGAGCCTTGAGTCATTTTGCGTCCCGGTAGTGTAACGTCAACCTTCTCTGCACGAAGACGCTCTTCCGTCTCCTTCCGCTGAAAGTCCTCTTGTTTACTTGTGATCACGGATTCAATAGCTCCGCGTACTTCATTACCGATCTGTCCAATGACAGGACGTTCTTCAGCACTCAGTGATCCCATCCCTCTCAGAATTTCGGTCAGAGCACCTTTCTTCCCCAAATACTTAACACGCAGATCATTCAGAGCTTGCGGATCTGTAACCTCCTGCAGTTGGGCCAGTGCCTCCTGCTTTAGTGCTTCCAATTTTTCTTTCATGGCCTTTCATGCCCCCTTCAACAATCTCAATTAGACATACAAGTTCAACTCAACAAAAAAAGGCCTTTTCTCCCGAAAGGGACGAAAAGACCGTGGTACCACCCTTGTTAGCCTGCTTTTAAATGACACGAATAACGATTGTCATCAAGCAATATGCTCACTTTAACCGACATAACGTGTCGGAAGCCGATATCCCCTACTTGGACAGCAAGAGCTGTGTTCAAGGAACTGCTCCGGAGCGAACTTCAACAGCCTGTTTCTGTAGAGACGCTCTCAATCATTGACGTCTCCTCCCTGTAAAGAGGCACTGCCTACTCTTCTCCATCAACGCATTTATATTGTTCAACTTATATAGCCTATATTATATTCAATTATGTCTAACATGACAAGTTCATATGCCTAATTCGCCGCCTGATAAAGCGCCATATTATTGATCAATAAGCGTCTCGGTTTCTTGAACAAGCTGTCGAAGAATATCTACACCCTGACGCGCGCTTTCTTCGTGTACTGAGAGAAGAGTCATAACCTGATCAATTCTAGACTTGTAATCCTTCGGCGCAATAAGAAAGTCATTTACCAGTGCCACCGCTTTTTTCTCATTCACACAATATTGCTCATTCTTAGCAAATAACACTTGATTCAAACAAGATATTGTCCGGAAACAACAACCTGCAACATACGAACTATCATCTTTGTAAACATTGCTAATTGCATGTTGTAAAGAGAATGCGGCTTCAAACCTGAAATATCCAATTAACGCATTCTTCAAAGCTTCCGGATAGGGAGTTGTCTTGGATTTCAGTTGTGCTATCCGCCTCTTCGGGTCAGATAAAACTTTACATATCGATATTTCACCCATATACATTACATTCAGAAAACCGTGCGGATGACCAGCATGATAATGTGTCGAAACCTCGCCTGTTATACAATCGCCTACCACCTGCGACACTCGATTGATGTCACGAAGAATCAAGTCCACATGATAGCCCTGTACAACTACCCATCCTCCCGCATTCACCCAAGGCCCCCATCCACCGATCGATGTAACTAAGCCCTCTCTTTGTTCATCATCCAGCTTGGAAGCGATACGATTAATATCTTCAATATTAAACCCTAAAGACATGTCGTAATATATTCCAATATCGATATCAGAAGTTGGTCCGTGATTTCCTCGGGCCCTTGATCCACCCAGAACAATCCCTACGATACCTGGTAAGCCATTCAGTGCGGTTGTGACATGCTGCACAATCTCATCTGCAACCATTTGGATCAACTCCTCAACTAGTGGTTCAGGCTCAATGAATATTAGGCACCATGCTCAGGTTCAGTCTGAGCATGGTGCGAGGTATCGTTAACCGCGCAGCTGTTCCAGCTCCTGTCGAAGCGCCCTAATTTCCGATAATTGCTGGGCTTCTTGATCACCGCTATCCGGTGTCCTTTCCAGAAGCTCCTGAATTCTGAACTCCAGCTCCATCCGCCGATTTTCTTTTTGGCTGTCTCCTCTGATCACATGAACTCGGGAATTCTGCTCCTCTTCCTCTTCGACACTGCCCTCAAACCATACAGCTTGCTCTCCCTTATTTAATGTAAGGAGACGATTCGCAAGCTTACGCACCAGATAACGGTCATGGGATACGAGCGCTATGGCGCCCGGATAATCTCCAAGTACCTGCTCAATCACTTCTCTCGTATCTACATCAAGGTAATTCGTCGGTTCGTCAAGAACTAAGAGATGGGCTCCACTGAAATACAGTTTAAGAAAAGCAGCTCTGCACTTCTCCCCCATGCTTAAATCACCAATCTTCTTAAACACATCATCTCGGCTGAATAGAAAACAACCAAGAAGCGTTCTTGCGCGGCTCTGAGTCATATCCGGTAGAACCAACAAACTGTCGATTAGTGTGCTATCAACATTTAATCCGCTCAGTTCCTGCGAGAAATAACCAATTTTCAAGGCAGGATGCCTTACGATCTTGCCTTGATTCGGTTCAATCTCACCCATTAGTAGCTTAAGCAGCGTTGTCTTCCCACTTCCGTTCGGCCCTCGAATCGCCAATCGATCCCCACGAGATAATTGAAACTGAAGCTTAGTGAATAAAAATTGATCACCATAACCAAAACCCATATCTTCCACACGAATTAACATACGGGCGCCTAAGGCTTCCCCACTCAACTTCATGTTCAGTTTTGGACCATTTCGCGGCTTATCCACTGCCTCTGCATCAAGACGTTCGAGTTCCTTTTGCTTGGCATGATAACGAGAAATGTTCTTTTTGGCTTTAGCCTTGTAGAAACTTGCTGTAATTTTCACTTCATTCTGATGACTCGCTGAATTATGTGCCTGATGAAACCATTCCTGATAGCTGCGGATGGACTCTTCAAGCGCCTTCCGGGCTAATTCCTGCTTCCGGTTCAGCGCTTCCTGCTCTCGTAATTCTCGTTCTTTCTCTTGCCGATATGCAGAGTATCCTCCCTTATATCGCTTCAATCCCTCGGACGTTAATTCACACGTGGCTGTAGCCACCTTATCCATGAATTCACGATCATGGGAGACAAATAATACCGTCCCCTTGTAAGCCAAAAGCCACTGCTCAAGCCATATTAAACTCTCACTATCCAGATGATTCGTTGGTTCATCTAGGATAAGGAGCTGCGGCTCTGATACGAGCAGGGAAGCTAAATGAGTACGTGTCTTTTGCCCTCCACTCAATTCCTTGAAAGGAATATGCCATAGCTGGGGACCGATCCCAAGCATACCCATCGCCTTCTCCACTTCAGTTTCCCACTGAAAACCATTTCTTGTTTCATATTGGTCCAATAAATCCCCATACTTCTCAAGCAGCTCTGCCCCTTCATCATGACTTGTAAGCTGCATAGACTGTTCCAGCTCAGCCATTTGATGCTTCATTCGCCACAGCTGTTCATTGCTCTCCCGCCGAACCGTTTGAAGGGCTGATAGACTGTCCTCCGACTCGTCCTGCTGCTTAAGCCACCCGAAGCGATCGCGAGAAATTCTAACCTCTACATGCCCCGTGTTAGGATTGCGATCACCCGTCAAAATAGACAAAAGTGTTGATTTACCCGAACCGTTTCTACCAAAGAGAGCTACACGCTCTCCCTCAGCAATCTCTAATTGGACATTCGAGAACAACTGAACTCCCTGCATTTCAATGCTTATATCTGATGCTTTTAATATAGTCGTCATATTCCTCATCCTTTCCAAGTGAAAACTCACAAAAAAACCGCAGACGGCTGTCTGCGGCGGATGATAGGAATTGTATATCTGAAAATAATTATGAGGCTCTAGGGAATATTTCAAAGGCTGCTCATTCCACACACAGCCGCTTCTTAGATACATCAAAGAAGCAAAAATTCCAGAACAAGTCTCAATCGATTCATACGAAGTCACCGTATCATCTTTTTCAGACACACCAAATCTTCCTCTCTACCGCCGTAGAGAAAACGCCTGCATAACATCTCGCAGTTGTCGAAAGAAAAAGGTGTCTTACTTCATCGGATTCGGTTACCTCACATTTCTTGGAATGAATTGGCCCCATTATACAATATGCTCTCCTCATTGTCTACCCGCTATTTCCTATATCAATTCAGATTGACGCCAATGCCCAGTCTTAGGGCCTTACGCCAATAATACCCTGCAACGCCTATGTCAAAGATCGCCAAACCCATGGGATTGAAAAATACAGTCCCTTGTACTTCACTGTTCAAAAGCACATCACGACATACCACATCAGCAAGCGTGATAACATCCGTAGACTGCAACCCATATTTGAGATGAAGCTGTTCCACATCCGTATTCTCACGGCATACTTCCTTCCAATCATCTACCACGATAGATTGAACGTCCACCATACAATCAGCAATATAATCCCGAAGGGATACGCCAAGCAGCAATGCTCCATTTTTCGGAGCTTCGTCAATATAGCGTTTATTCGAAACCGTACAAGTAGCTATAACATCGGATTCCCGATATGCTGTTTGCCAACGATCTGCGATGACTGTAATATTCCTTAGTTCCGCTTTGACCGTCGACAGCTCAATCCCTCTGAGGTCATATAAAGTAACTCTCTCCAGCCTTTCTCCAAGGAGAGCGGCACACATATCAAGATGGAGCCGACCGATAGGTCCCCATCCGATGATACCTAGCTTGATTCTTTCAGTCTGTCTAGCCTCAACGTACGCGTCGAGCATAACTCCACTTACAGCTGCTGTCCGAAGTCCACTCAATAGCCCACTATTGAGAAATGCTAGCGGCTCACCTGTCGTTGCATCATTCAAAATGAGCGTGTTATGCGCTCTCGGCAGTCCGTGGAGATGATTATTCGGAAAGCTTGCAATCCATTTCATCCCGGCCAGATCATGTGCCCCTCCGACATAAGCCGGCATCGCAATTATCCGATTTTCTGGATTTTTGAATCTTAAATAAGGTTTTAAAGGATGTACACAATTCCCCTCATCCTGCGTTCGCATGACATCCCGTATGATATCTGTTAACTCACGCCAGTTGATTCCAAGCGTCTGAATATGTGTATCATTCAAGTACAACATACACTATTCCCCCTGCATCTTTCGAGGCGAGAAACCCAGCTTCCGCTCTACCCAATCGTCATTAAATACCGTATCCAAATACCGCTCCCCCCGATCAGGCAAAATAGCGACACAAACGGATCCTTTTGGAATATCCGCTTTTATGTTAAAGATTGCTGAAATCACTCCACCTGAGGATGCCCCCGCCATAATCGATTCCTTATCGATTAATTGTCGACAGCCCTCTACGCAATCCCGATCCGATACATACTGCACCTTATCTGCAATCCCCTGCTCAAAAAGCCCAGGGACGATGCCTGCGCCCAGACCCGGGAATTGACGTGGCCCCTTCACCCCTCCAAATATAACGCTTCCTGAGGCGTCAACTGCGATAACCTTTGTTGGTAACTGATTAGACTTGATATAATCCGAGCATCCGCGAATCGTACCACAAGAACTCACACCACAAAACAAATAATCCACAGTGTGAAGAACATCGCATATTTCCTTCATCGTCATTTCGGTATGAGCTAGACTGTTGTCTGTATTTCCATACTGATTCGTCCAATAAGCATGTGGAATTTGTTCAACTAGCTCTTGAACACGGCGTATACGAGCCGGAAGAAATTCTCCTGTCTGTTCGTCGGGTTCGCTTACAAGATCAATCTCTCCTCCGAAGCTACGAATGATGCTCTTGTGCTGCTCTGTCGTCCGGGGATCTACAACACATATAAAGCGTAATCCCAAATAGCGACATAATTGAGCCAGACTAATGGCTAAGTTGCCTGAACTGGATTCTACTACAACACTCTGCTCTGTAATTTCCCCTCTGCTTATCGCTTCTTTCAATAAGTAAAGTGCAGGTCGATCCTTCGCGCTACCTCCTGGATTCATCCCTTCTAACTTTCCGTAAACATCAAAAGACTCCCCTTGAAACAATCTAGACAATCGAATGAGCGGTGTGCATCCAACGGCGTCAACAATTCCTCCTTCAAGCTTCATTTAAGACCCCTCAACTTTGTCATAATAAATTTTTTTGTGTTTAATTCTACTGCGCTGCTCATCATCATCAAAGCTGCCCCTCACCACTTGAATATGGCCCAGTATTCCTGAATGAATCATGGACCCAATGGCAGGTATACGTTCTTCCAACGCTTGCTTTAACGCTTCGAGAACCTCTTCGGAGCTGGAATGGATGGTATCCGAATTTATAGAATCATGACCTTTAGGATTATAAACAATCACCTTCAGCCTATTTCCTTCTACATGAACTCGTACACTGCTCATCTGTCCCAAATGTTGATTAACAACATTCTCAATATCGTATACACTTATTTTCTCACCATGCTTCAAATCAGGTCCGATCCGCTTCACAATACTTTGAAAGCTCATTCTCTCCATGCCATCTACTAGCATCGGACGTAGATCACGCACTACATCATATGTTACGTAACGAATGGCAGGAAAAGCCTCTCTTACAGATGAGGTTAGAACGAGCACTTGCTCATCACCAGGTAAAGGATCAAGCCCGTCTTCGAGCACCTCTGTCCCTATACCCTCAGCAATGAGTCCATCGGCAAACAAGTAACGCCCATGTTCCGGTGAATAATATGCCAACGTCCCAATTTCAATTGACCCGTACGTATCCGTAATCTGATCTTCTGTAATACCTAAGCGTTCAGCAACTTGACGTATCCAACCCCGAGGAGCCATTTCACCAACGAGAATGACATGCTTGATCCCATACAATTCTGGACGTTCGGAGCGCAACAGAATTCGCTCTAAAATAGAAGGCATCGTGTAGAGCACCTCTGGCTTAAAATGCTGTAACCGTGCTAAATGCCCCTCAATAGGAAGCGTAAAAGGAATAGAATCGACCTCAAAACCCAGCTTCCTGAACACTTCTAAAGCTGTCGCCTCTGCATGCCCTGTTCCCATATCAGCTAGTGCCTTTGTATAGCCCGATGATCCTAAAATAGTGCGGAATACATCCAGCTTGATTCTCATATACGACTCTTCATCAGCTTTAGAATAATAAATGCTCTTACGTCTACCCGAGCTCGTACCGGAGGTGCGATATTCATAAAGACCACTTAATTTAATAAGCGGGTTGTCTGAGGCATAGTAATGCTGTTCTAAAACAGACGCCGTCATAAGTGGAAGTTGTTTCAATTCGATCTCTTTGTCCTTCTTCAAAGGTCCAAGCCATGAGATATACCAAGGGCAATAACTACTCATCCGCCCAACGATCTGATTAATACGATATGACGAGACCATAGCCTGGCCTCCTCTCCCATAAGGTACAGTTGCCTAAATACACAATCCACTGTATGCAAGGGATAAGCATCTTGTTCATACGACGACATCCAGTAAGTAAAAATATAAGCATTAATCATTCATGCGTAGGCTGCGAACCATACAACCCCATTGTTCCGACCGTATAATGGACTGTTAAGCTACTCACACGCCTATTACAAAAGAAAGGAGATCGATATGACTAAAAGAAATTTAGTAAGTAAAATGCTCAAAACTAAGCTTTTACTAAGCAGTCCGGAACTTGCGAAACACATCCCACTCACAAAACATCTGAACCGGTCTATGTTATCCAACATGCTTCATGAGCACAATATGGTCTATGTGAAGCCCGATTCTGGTGCTCAGGGAAAAGGTGTTATCCGAGTCGATAAAATAAAACAAGGTTATCGTTATCAGCTTGGTTTTGATGTACTCACTTTTACAACTTTTGATTCCATGTATTCTTCCATCTCTAAACATTTTGGTAATAAACCATACCTTGTGCAAAAGGGGATCCATCTGCTCAAATATAAAAGGCGTCCGTTCGATTTTAGAGTTATGATCCAGCGTAATCCGAAGCGCATGTGGGAATGCACCGGCACACTCGCACGTCTTGCTCATCCAGGAAAAGCGGTCACCAATGGGAGCCAAGGAGGCACGATCTACGATCCTTCCATATTGCTAGCTTCTTTTGCTGACAAAAAAAAGACTGCAGCTGTGCTGCGAACGATGAATAAACTTGCACATATCACAGCGCTCAAGTTAAGCCAGACAGATCCTCGACTGAACGAGCTCGGTTTAGATATAGCTCTGGACCAGAAGCTTATGCCATGGATCTTGGAAGTAAACACCTCTCCTGATGCAGCGCCATTCTCCCTATTGCCCAATCCCCAAATCATTCGAACCATTGTGGCATACGGCAAAGCCTATGGGAAACAACATCGAACGAAATGCACGAAAGCAAAAAAAGCGCCTATAAGCGCAAAACCATGAACATGAGATTTCACCCGAAATATTTAAGAACGACGGAAGGGGAATATCGAGTGTTCGATATTCCCCTTCCGTCGTTCTGGTATAACAAAAAAAGCCTCCAATGCTATGCTTAGCATCTGGAGACTTGGTTATTTATGAATGGAGCGGGTGATGGGAATCGAACCCACGCTATCAGCTTGGAAGGCTGAAGTTCTACCATTGAACTACACCCGCATAAATAACAATCGGGATGACACGATTTGAACATGCGACCCCCTGGTCCCAAACCAGGTGCTCTACCAAGCTGAGCTACATCCCGTTAACATTTACGCTGTCCTGAAGACAAGAATTAATATACCATGCGATTTAAACATTTGCAACTGGTATTTTAATACAATTGAAAAAACAGGGGGAGTTTCCTTCCCCTTTGTCTTCAAGAAATTAAAAATGCTCTTTCAAAATCCCATGCACCAATTGGACGACTAAAATAATACCCTTGGCCTTCGTGACATTGTTGAATTCGAAGAAAGCTCAGTTGATCCGCCGTTTCTACCCCTTCAGCTGTAACTTTCAGCTTTAGATGATGGGCCATGGTTGCAATGGTTGATACAATTGCCGCGTTATTGTTATCATCTAATATTTCATTAACAAAAGTTTTATCTATCTTTAAACGATCGATCGGAAGGTTCTTCAGATAGTGTAGGGAGCTGTATCCCGTACCAAAGTCATCAATACTAATTCGGACCCCTAATTTTTTCAACCTGTGCATTTGATCCAGTGCCGTATCTTTATCCAGTGTCATTGATTCTGTGATTTCGAGTTCTACATATTTAGGATCGAGTTGAATCTCATCCAAGATGGTTCCAATCCGCTCTGGTAAGTTAGGTTGTATAAATTGTCCTAAAGAAAGATTGATTGATACACAAATCGGCTTGTAGCCTGCCTCTTGCCACTGCTTATTTTGCTGACATGCTTGTCTTAATACCCATTCCCCTAAAGGAACGATAAGCCCGATATCCTCTGCAATGCTGATGAACTCGCCAGGATATACAATACCTCTCTCAGGGTGATTCCATCTTACTAACGCTTCCATCCCAACCACTTGGTTGGTTTCCAACCAGACTAACGGTTGATACTCTAGGAAAAATTCTTCTCGCTCGAGTCCACGCCGCAATTCAGTCTCCATAACGAGCCTCTCCTGAGCCTTTAATTGCATGGAAGGCGTATACCGCTGTATATTAACCTGCTGTCCCTTAATGCCATGTACGGCCGTATCAGCATTCTGAACGAGTTGATCCGCTTCAGTACCGTCTTCAGGATAAATAGCGTAGCCTGCTGAAAGTGATAGGTGATAATCACCTGAACAGAGCTGTACTGGCTCTTTAAATAAATCAATAAAGCTGACAATCCGAGAAATGATGTGTTCGGCAGACCCTCCATTAAAAAGGAGAATAGCGAACTCATCACCTCCCATGCTATAAACTTCTTCTCCATTCTTCACTTCGCCTGTTATACGTTCTGATGCCAACTGTAGAATCCGATCCCCTGCATCACGCCCCAAAGAATCATTAATCGTCTTAAAACGATTGAAATTTAAGACGACTATAGTTACCTCATCTACCTTAGAGCCACTATTTAGTAAGGTATCCATTCGATTTATCAGTCTCCGTAGATTAGGAAGACCTGTAAGATCATCGTGATAGGCAAGGTAGCTGATCTGAGCCTCAGTCAGCATCTGCTCCTCCTCAAACGGACTATGGAACTTTTGTTGGCAGCAACCACGAAGAATCAAGTAACTCCCCACACTTCCACAGATAAGCCCTAATAGATGATTTAAATCAGAAGTGAAGAAGGATTTCATAAATAATATCTGACCCAAGATAAAGAAGCATATTCCCCGGACGAGGAAAGAATACGAGGTTACCTGTTTATATCGTCTATGAAACGCAAATACACCCAATGCGATCAAAAAGATGACAAGGATGCAAGTATCTAACATAATCTTTAACATGGTCGTTCCTTGTTCATTCATAAGCATCGGTAAATGGGACTGCAAGACGAATAACCCTGTTATTACTATCACAATTGCTAACGTACCCATTATAAGCACAGCAGGCTTATGTGATGTCTTAATAGGCTGATCTCTGAAACTAAATATAAACATAACGCCTAACGAAATTACTAATTTTGATAATAGAAGCATCCACAAAGCATTATTCTCAGATATTTTCCACTGAAACAATGGAAAACCAATCATACCTAAGGTATGGATAAGGTCGGGGATCAGTGCACATAGGAACATCAATCCTGTATAAATTCGGTGACGCGACATCGGATTAGAGTTATAAGTCCAAGCTTGGATAAAAACTGCAAAGCCTAAGGCCACGTTTATAACACCAACTACTAAATAGAGGGATGCCAATCCGTGCCAATCTTGAAGCGGTTCATTTGAGGTATGAAAAAAAAGAATCAGGAGGACTGCAACAATAACAGCTATACCGCTTCCCACGGTTTTTCTCTCTTCTGTATTAAAACGCATGTTTAGTTGAACCCCCGTTATGACTATAGATAACAAAATGTAATTCTAAAATAATGGATTCCACGTCTTACACGATTCTCCTGCTTTATTACCATGTAATGGATAATATAAACGACTATTTTCGACAAATTGTCAATAAACATTCTTATTTTCGACAAGGTATGTGCAGTTAACCACCTTTAATTACACAATTATTCGAGATATATGAAAATTCCCAAAGAAAAGAAGCACCTTTCCAATATAGGAAAAGTGCTTCTAATTCCTGAAGGTAAACTATTTATCAAATGTAACCTCTGGTGTTGTCAGCTTATCATAAAACTCGACACCCTTATCCTTATTCGCTGAGGCTCTTAGTGCCATTGCAGAACGAGGATGTTCATCAAGCGTACCTGTAATCATGTAAGGGATGAGGTAACCCCACTCTTCCTTCTCACGAAGTGGAATCATAAAACGTTCAATGATATCAAGCACAGGGCGAAGCGTGTATTTGGTCCCTTTTAAATGGGTAACTAGCAATTCGGTCGGGCAATTACCAGCAGCACGTCCCATTCCATAGACAGACGCATCTAGCAATTCCACTCCATTCTCAGCGGCAACCAATGTGTTAGAGAATGCAAGTTGCATGTTGTTATGTGTATGTACACCAAGACGTTTATTAGGCAAGTGGGTTTTAAATTTATCAACCAAATATTTAAAGTCATTATGATCTAAGCTACCATATGAATCTACAATATAAACAACGTCTACCACACTGTCCTTAATCATTTCAAACGCTTCCAGAAGTTCATTCTCCATCACGTTAGACAAGGCCATAATGTTGATTGTAGTTTCGTATCCGCGATCGTGGAAGGTCTGAACCAGCTCCAACGCTTTGTCTACATCCTTGATGTAACAAGCAACACGGATGAGGTCAAGGAGACTTTCTTCCCGTGGCAAAATGTCATCTTCATCGACGCGTCCGATATCGACGAGTGCTGAAAGCTTTGTTTTTCCTTTTTGAGGAATGACCTCACGAAGGAAATCATCGTTCAGAAAACGCCATGGACCTGCTTGATCGGCACCCTTTAACAGCTTTGGTGAGTTCTTATAACCGATTTCCATATAGTCCACGCCTGCCTCATTAAGGCCAGCATATAAATTTTGTACAAATTCAACGCTAAAATCCCAGTTATTCACTAGTCCGCCATCGCGGATCGTACAGTCTACAATCTTCGTGTTACTACTTTTCATCCAAGCTAAACTCCCTTCACCCAAGTTTTCTCTTCATCATACTTGAACGGCTGCTTAAAAGTAAAGAAAAAAGTCCGCTGTTAGCGGACTTTATCGAATTCAAGCTTCATTATTATATTCTTCGCTTAAGCATAATCGGAAGAACGACTTTTTCCAATCGTCTTCTCTTATTTAAGTGCTAGGCTTCTCTATGATTGGAAGCGTTATCACAAACTCTGTCCCAGCACCTACTTCGCTTTCCACAGCAATTGAGCCCCCGTGATTTTTAATAATACGGTAGCTTACCGACAAGCCAAGCCCTGTACCGCCTTCTTTAGTTGTAAAGAAAGGATTAAACAGATGATTCAAGGTATTCTGATCCATACCGCCGCCGTTATCGGAAATCATGATATTGACGTGCTTCTCATCTTGCTTCAAACCAATCTCAATCATCCCCGTCGTGTGATCATCTTTCTTCTCATCGATCGCATCCAGAGCGTTCTTAATGAGGTTGAGAATGACCTGCTTTATCTGCTTAACATCTACCGATATATAACTAGGACTTTGCTCGGTATGATGAAATATAAGCTGGCACCCCTTCATAAGCGCTTCGCTCTCCGTCAGTAGTACAACCTCTTTCAACAATGAAGCAATCGGAAGAATCGTAGTCTGCGGGGCAGACGGCTTAGAAGAATTCAGAAATTCATATATAATATCATTCGCCCGATCGATCTCCGTTAAAATAATTCGTGCATACTCGTCTTTTCCCAGTCTCATTAAATGCGGCCGCAATAGCTGAATGAAGCCTCGTATGGATGTTAGTGGGTTTCGAATTTCATGAGCAATGGAAGCGGAAATTTTACCGAGCATAGCTAACTTATCATTCTGATAAGCGGTCTGTTCGATTTGTTTAAAATCCGATACATCCTTAACGCTGATTAAAAAATCGCCTTCCATCTGATCACCATACGTCATCGTGATTAACCACGATCTTCCGTATTCATCTAGTAACTCGTGGAATCTTTTTCGGTGAAATACCGTTTCACGAAAGATTCGAAGTATCTTCTTCTTCTTGAATCTGGTGAGCTGAGGATGACGCAATAATTGCGTGAGCGTTGAGCCCGTTAACGATTTACGTGGCACTCCTAACAGCTTGGCCATCTGTACATTTACAAAAGCCAGAACCCCATCGCTATCAAAAAGGATGATCCCGCTGTCGAGATTTTCCAGTATATTCTCGTATTTTGTTCTTACAAGATGATTCGGATGAAAGGATTGAATTTCCTCCAGTTCAGTTCCTCGGAATTCACTCAACAAGATGGCTCCCCCTTTTCTCTAAAAGATGAATACGCCAAACACATTTCATGCAGACAAACTGGTTCTTTTATGCAGAAAATCCAGTACTTGTCTCTACACGTTTTCTTCATGATAGTCACGCCTGCAGGAAAACGTCAATCAGAGATACTGTCGAATATGATCGTATCTCAAAAAAACGAGTTTAACGTTTACTTCTTCGCAACTACGGCTGTGTGTTTAGTATGGCATCTTTACGAGATATGGCTGCCAATCTGCTTTCGATCTGTTCGAACTAATCTCTCAACGAAAAAGCCCTCTTGACGGAGGGCTTACCATGTAGGTTAGGCTTTTTGCTGAAGCCGAAGTCGCCGTTGACTCATTACTGCAAGTCTTCTTTTTAACTCGCCTTGCCACTTCTCGTCTTGCATCCACTTCGCAACAACTAACAAATCAAGAGACATGTCGATCTGACTTTGGACAAACTCATGTTCATCATCGGATTCCCGGTTCACTACATTCTCAAAGATCGTTGCCTCATCTTCCATAACGTAGTCCTGAAAATCCACGTGTTCCGCACCATCTCCATGCGCGTATTCAGCCAAAATTTCATATTCATTCTCGACTCGATAATGAACTTCAACCCGTTGGCATACCGGACAAAACAACAGGGGAACATTATGCACTTGAGTTCGATAATGCTTCAACGTACCTTTTGTTCCCACCATACTAGCCCCACAGCAAAAACTCATATCGTTCACCCTCCCCTGTTTTTGAATATTGTTAGAACATTGTATTCGCTTTCATTGCTTGTAATTCCTTCAATATTTAACGCTTTGTAAAAAATTGGTTCAATTGTCCTGCCCTCAAGTAAAAAGGCCTACACATATGTGATATATGTTATATATCAACCATTTTGGCAGAATTAAACGTCTGTAAAACATTTTTTTCAAAAAAACCCCACTGTCTGTAAAATAACAGACAATGAGGGTTCATTTCAAATATTATATCATTTCACAGATACAAAACTACAGGTTGCTGTCACCTGGTTTCCAATTCATGGCGCATAGTCCACCAGATTGCAGTGCTTGCAGAACACGAAGTGTTTCTTCAACACTACGCCCAATATCATTATGGTTAACAACCTGATATTTCAGATCGCCTTCTGGATCAATAATGAATAGCCCACGCAACGCAATCCCCTCTTCTTCAATCAGAACGCCATACTCTCTAGAAACACTCTTTGTGATATCTGAAGCCAGTGGAAATTGCAGTGTCCCAAGGCCATTAGCAGTCTTAGGAGTGTTAATCCAAGCTTTATGACTGTGCACAGAATCAACACTTACACCGAGTACTTCTGCATCAAGTGCTTGGAATTGATCATAGGCTTGGCTTAACGCAGTAATCTCTGTAGGACATACAAAGGTGAAATCAAGCGGATAGAAGAAGAATACAAGCCACTTACCACGATAATCAGACAAGTTCACTTTACCAAAGTCTTTACCGTCTCCGGACACCATTTCCATAATAAAATCCGGTGCCGCTTTACCAACCAAACGTTCTGCCATAATTGACTCCCTCCTTCGTAATATGTAAGAACATAACTAGTTCTGTCCTACATTGCAGCTTCATATTCGGTGTACATGCTAGAATATTGAAGTCCATGAAGGAGGGCTACAAATTATCACTGCTTGCTTTTATTATTTGCGAATGGCTTCAGCAATCAGATCGCCCATTTGCGTAGTGCTTAATGCAGAACTCTTATCTACTGCAATGTCAGCGGTACGATGCCCTGCATCCAGTACTTCAGCTACAGCACGCTCGATAGCATCTGCCGCTTCTGCGTATCCAAATGTTAGTCGATACATCAGCGCGACGGACAGGATCGTAGCAATTGGATTCGCTAATCCTTGACCTGCAATGTCCGGAGCAGATCCGTGAACGGGTTCATACAACCCGTAATCTCCTTCACCCATCGATGCAGATGCCAACATGCCGATGGAACCTGTAAGCATTGCTGCCTCATCACTCAAAATATCACCGAACATATTCTCGGTTACGATGACATCAAAGCTTGCTGGACGACGAAGCAATTGCATTGCACAGTTATCTACAAGTACGTGCTCAAGTTCAACATCTGGATATTCTGGTGCAATCCGGATTACCGTTTCACGCCATAAACGCGATGTTTCAAGCACATTTGCTTTATCTACAGAAGCGAGTTTCTTACGACGTTTCTGTGCAATCTCAAATGCTTGACGGACAATGCGTTCCACTTCTGTAGTGTTGTACACGCAAGTATCAACAGCTTCTTCTCCGTTTGCTCCTTCGCGTCTAAACTTTTCACCGAAGTAAATGCCACCTGTTAACTCCCGCACCACCATAAGATCTGTACCTTCAAGCACTTCTGGTTTCAGTGTTGAAGCATCTTTCAAGCAATCAAAGATCACTGCTGGTCGAAGGTTCGAGAACAACCCAAGTTCCTTACGGATGCCGAGCAACCCTGTTTCTGGTCGAAGTTCCTTCGAATTGTTATCCCACTTAGGACCGCCAACTGCGCCGAGCAGCACAGCATCTGCATTTTTACATACGTTTAATGTCTCTTCAGGTAGTGGAGTACCTTTCTGATCAATCGCGATTCCCCCGAACAAAGCATGCTCCGTTGTAAATGAAAGTCCGAATACATCTTCCGTACGTTTAATAATTTTCTCCGCTTCTGCTACAACTTCTGGACCAATTCCGTCTCCTGCGATAACAGCAATCTTTTTCGTTTCTGTCATGGTTAGTCACTCCTTATAGGTATGTACATATTATTCGTCCGTTTTATCCTAGTTACTGTTGTAACATATACCTTGATGGTTTGACCAAGATATAGAATCTATGAACTTAATAAGTTTTTCCTATAAGGCATCTTGTTCGTGTCTTAGCTCAATATAAAAAGCTGTCCTACTGAGGACAGCCTTGAATCAAATCTGCTTTAACACAGACATATTCACTTCGTATTTCTCCAGAAACGCTTTAAGTAACTTCTCCTGTAACTGTTTAAACCCCTCCATTCCTTTTTGCGATTCATCAGCAAGTATCTCCTGCATGAGCTTGCTGATATATAGGCTGTTGCTGTATCCCTTCATGACTTCATCACTCTGCCAGAACCCTTCATCTGTTAAACCTGTAAGGGCAATACGATGTTGCATAATCTCTTGAACAAGTTCCCGGCTCTCCGCCTCAAGATTATCATCATACAAAAATGCTCGTTGCTGGCTTACCAGATTCGCCAATTCCTCTGAATTGACGACAATACCTGAAGACTTAGCATAGTTAACCGTTAGTTGTTCTTTAATCATGTCCTGCACGATCTCTGTGTCCAAAACTGCCTGATCACTATCATTTAATTTAAGAATGAGCTCCTTATTCTTCTTCTGGAAAATAAAATCTTTCAACATGATATTTACTTCTGGACTTTTAACAAGCCAAAGATTAAGCCCAAGCTCGTTGACCCGCTGTTCCATGCTTTCAATCTCAGAAAATACTTCACGAATTAACTCTTTGTTAGCTGGAGTCAATTCCAGTCCATCTATGTTCCTAGTGGATTCAATTTCATGAGAAACTATATCTACTTTCTGAGCAGGTTCATTCCTTGTACATCCTAACATCGCCAATAATGTGACTGTGATTAAGGCCGCTGTAACAATTCGCTTGAGGATCTTCACACGCCCCCCTCCTTGGTTTACACTTACTGGTAATAACGTTAACTTCTTAAAAAAGTTACACATAAAATGGTGAATCATGTCGGCTAACACTAAAATATGAACATAAAAAACAGGCCTCCGAATCAAATTTCGGGAGCCTGTTTATCATTCACCTATGAATAACTAGATAATTTATAAAGCATGTTATAGCGTGACGCGATCACGCCGACCAAATGTCTTACGTTTCTCAAGCAGTTGGTTCACTGCATCTACATAAGCGCGAGCACTTGCTTCCAGTATGTCTGTGCTAAGTCCACGCCCAGTTGCCGCCACATCATTTTGTGACAACACCACATGCACTTCACCTAGAGCATCCTTACCGCGAGATACAGACTTAATGGAGTAATCGGATAGAGTGACCTCTTCGGCAGTTACCTTATCGATGGCATTGTATATCGCATCAACAGATCCATTACCTTCAGCTTCTTCTTCGACGATTCCATTCTCTGTCTCGATCGTAACCCGTGCTTTAGGAGTCGAAGCATTACCATAAGTAACAAGCATCGTTTCGAGCTTGAACACTTCCGGTGTATCTGTCAATTTCTCTTCCAGCAAGGCTAGTAAGTCATCATCTGAGACTTCTTTTTTCTTATCAGCTAACACTTTGAACTTGGCAAATGCCTCATTTACTTGTTCTTCACTCAGCTCATATCCCAGATCCAGCAGCTTCTCACGGAATGCATGGCGTCCGGAATGCTTGCCGAGCACCAGCTTACTTTCCTTGAGGCCAATCGATTCAGGCGTCATGATCTCATAGGTTGTTTTCTCTTTCAGCATTCCATCCTGATGAATTCCAGATTCATGTGCGAAAGCATTAGCACCTACAATTGCTTTGTTACCAGGAACAACCATACCCGTAAGCTTACTAACAAGACGGCTGGTACGGGCTATCTCTGTCAGTTGCAGACCTGTCTTGGCTTGGAAGAACTCTTGGCGTGTCTCAAGAGCCATCGCAATTTCTTCTATTGCGGTGTTACCGGCACGCTCCCCAATCCCATTCACCGTACCTTCGATCTGATCTGCTCCGTTCATAATAGCCGCAAGTGTATTCGCTGTCGCCATACCCAAGTCATTATGACAGTGTGCACTCAGCTGGACTTTCTCAATATCAGGAACTGTTTCTTTCAAATACTTGAAAATCGCACCGTATTCGGATGGGTATAAATAACCGACTGTATCCGGAATATTGACAACATTGACTCCTTCACGTATAGCCATCCCCACCATCTCAGCCATAAAATCACGCTCTGTACGTCCTGCATCCTCAAGTGAAAATTCAATTTTGGAGAAATATTTCTTAGCATAACGGATTGCAGCTTGCGCTGTTTCCATCACCTGTTCTTTCTCCATCCGAAGTTTAAACTTGCGGTGAATCGGTGAAGTAGCTAGGAATACGTGGATACACGGATCCTGTGCACCTATAAGCGCTTCGCGGACGGCATCGATGTCCTGCTCACGCGAACGGGACAGACCAATGACTGTCACATCTTTCACTGCTCGCGCCACAGCGTTCACAGCTGCCAAATCTCCTGGCGATGCTGCCGGAAACCCAGCTTCCATGCGGTCAATTCCCAGCTTCTCAAGCTGATGGGCAATCTCCACTTTTTCACGGGTGTTTAAGTTCACGCCGGGTGACTGCTCTCCGTCCCGCAACGTCGTATCAAAAACATAAATTTTACGCATGCTGACACCTCCTTGAAGTTTATTGCTCTAGATAAACTTCCGGCGGCTGGAACAATAGAACGTCCCATACCGCCGGCAGTTAATAAATTAGTAATACATTATACGCTATTACTTCTTGATCCAATGCATCATTTCGCGCAGTTGAGCACCAACAACTTCTACTGGATGCTCAGATTCATTACGGCGAGTTGCTGTTAAGAATGCACGACCTGATTGGTTCTCCAAGATAAAGTCGCGAGCAAATTTACCTTGTTGAATGTCAGACAATACTTCTTTCATTGCTTTTTTCGTTTCAGCTGTTACAATGCGAGGTCCAGTTACATAGTCACCGTACTCTGCAGTGTTACTGATGGAATCACGCATGGAAGCAAGTCCACCTTCATAGATCATGTCAACGATCAGTTTCAATTCGTGCAGACACTCGAAGTATGCCATTTCAGGAGCATATCCAGCTTCAGTCAATGTTTCGAATCCAGCTTTGATAAGCTCAGATACACCACCGCACAGTACAGCTTGCTCACCGAACAAGTCAGTTTCTGTTTCTTCACGGAACGAAGTTTCGATAACGCCTGCACGTGTACAACCGATACCTTTTGCATAAGCAAGACCGATTTGCTTCGCTTGACCCGTTGCATCTTTTTCAACTGCGATAAGGCCTGGAACGCCAAAGCCTTCAACATAAGTACGACGAACCATGTGACCTGGAGATTTAGGAGCTACGAGCAGGACATCGTTTTCTTTAGGAGCAACGATCTGTCCGAAATGTACGTTAAAGCCGTGGGAGAACATCAGAGCTGCACCTTTTTTCAGGTTTGGTTCGATGTCATTTTTATAAACAGCCGCTTGTGTTTCGTCAGGCATCAAGATTTGAACAACATCCGCACGACTTACAGCTTCAGCAACTGGCAACACTTCAAAACCATCATTTTTTGCTTTGTCGAAGGATTTACCTTCACGAAGACCGATAACCACATTAAGTCCGCTATCACGCAAGTTTTGCGCTTGAGCATGACCTTGGCTTCCGTAGCCGATTACGGCAATTGTTTTGTCCTTCAGTACGTTGAATTCTGCATCTTGTTCATAGTAAGTAGTTACTGGCATTTTAAAAGTCCTCCTTTAATTTGAAACCCTTCATGAATGAGCGGGTATTTCAATAGACCCGGTTGTTCTTCCCGATCTCCTGAAACACCCGCTCCTCACGTGTCCGGGTGTGTATCTCATCTAATCGTTATAAAAATATCCAGCTATTAAGCGTTACCGCGAATCATTGCGGTCGTACCTGTACGAGTTAATTCCTTAATTCCATATGGCTTAAGCAGTTCGATCATCGCATCAATCTTCCCGGTGTCACCAACCACTTGAATCATCATGTTCACGGCTCCGATATCGACAACAGAGGCACGGAATGTATCTACTACACCAAGTATTTCCGGTCTTGCTGCTGGCTCTGCCTTCACCTTAATCAAAGCTAGCTCTCTTGCAACCATCGGCTTCGAACTCAGGTTAATAACTTTGATAACATCAATCAGCTTGTAAAGCTGCTTCTCGATTTGTTCGAGCGTTGTGTCATCTCCCGTAGTAACAATAACCATACGTGACAGACCCACTTCTTCCGATTGGCCCACCGTGATGCTCTCAATGTTAAAGCCTCTGCGGCCGAACAATCCAGCAACCCGTTGCAGGACGCCAGGCTGATCGTTTACGAGTACGGCAATGGTATG
The DNA here is from genome assembly GCF_058781425.1 of Paenibacillus sp. FW507-14B1B. Taxonomy (NCBI): domain Bacteria; kingdom Bacillati; phylum Bacillota; class Bacilli; order Caryophanales; family Paenibacillaceae; genus Paenibacillus; species Paenibacillus sp. FW507-14B1B. The sequence goes on from NZ_JBYSWS010000002.1 coordinate 1,206,116, forward strand.
TTTTAAACTCATCATCTTACGCATCCCCCATCAGCATTTGATCAATTGTTGAGCCTTGGGTTACCATCGGATATACATTTTCGCCTTTTTCTACTACGAAATCGATTAGTACAGGTCCAGGAGTTTCCATGGCTTCTGCCCAAGCGGCACGTGCTTCTTCTTTCGTTGTAGCTCTCAAGCCTTTCACTCCGTAAGCTTCTGCAAGCTTCACGAAATCTGGGCTTCCCGAAAGATCGATGTGACTGTAACGATTGTCATAGATCAGTTCCTGCCACTGACGAACCATTCCAAGCACCTGATTGTTGATGACAACAATCTTTACAGGAATGTTGTTGATAGCACAGATCGCAAGTTCTTGCGAGCACATCTGCATTCCACCATCACCATTAATCGAGATAACTAACCGATCAGGATGAGCCATTTGAGCGCCAATCGCTGAAGGGAATCCAAAGCCCATTGTTCCAAGGCCGCCGGAAGTAATCCATGAACGCGGTTGATTGAACTTGTAATATTGAGCCGACCACATCTGATGCTGACCAACATCTGTAGTTACAATCGCTTCGCCTTTCGTCGTTTCGTTCAACATTTCGATAACCCACTGCGGTTTCAAAACCGTATCGGAATCCGTATATTTATACGGGTATTCTGCCTTCCACTTCCTGATCTGCTCTCTCCAAGCATCTGCCTTTGCCGCAGTAGGTGCATCTGGATTAAGCATCTCAAGTACGGTTTTAACATCACCAACAATTGGAATGTCGGTTGGTACGTTTTTGCCGATTTCGGCAGGGTCTATATCGATATGGACGATTTTTGCATGAGGAGCGAATCCATCAAGCTTACCCGTTACCCGGTCATCAAATCGTGCTCCAATGTTAATCAGCAAGTCACAGTTCTGAATCGCTTGGTTGGATGTATACGTTCCATGCATCCCCGGCATTCCCGTCCATAGCTCATGTCCACTTGGGAAAGCACCAAGACCAAGCAGCGTTGTCGTAATCGGAATTTCTGTCCGCTTTACGAATTCGTACAGTTCTTCATGTGCTCCGGAGTAGATTACTCCCCCACCTGCAAGAATCATTGGCCGCTCTGCATCTTCAATCGCTCGGCATAATTTTTCAAGCTGCAAGCGATTCGGTACGGTACGCGGATTGTAACCTCTTAGGTTAATATGTTCACCTGGGTTAAATAGCGCTTTAGCTGCAGATACATCTTTCGGTATGTCGATCAGTACAGGTCCTTTTCGCCCTGTATTCGCGATGTGAAAGGCTTCATGGATGACTCGCGGCAAGTCCTCAACATCCCGAACCAAATAGCTGTGTTTCGTGATCGGCATCGTAATACCAGTGATGTCTGCTTCTTGGAAAGCATCCGTTCCGATCAGTGTTGTTGCCACGTTACCCGTGATAACAACCATAGGAACCGAATCCATATAAGCTGTTGCAATCCCAGTTACGAGGTTCGTTGCCCCCGGCCCTGATGTTGCGATGCAGACGCCGACTTGACCACTTGCACGGGCATAACCATCAGCCGCATGAATTGCTCCTTGTTCATGACGAGTCAAGACATGCTTGAAATCCTCAAATCCATACATGGCATCGTAGATGTATAGTACGGCTCCCCCAGGATATCCAAAGACACATTCGACACCTTCCAAAAGAAGGCTCCGAAGCAAGATTTCCGATCCGGTAATCACTTCGGGCTTCATCCATTTCTCACGTAGTTGTTCTGTAGACCGCACTTCTGGAGTTTGCGCGCTCATCAGTCATCCTCCTCTCAAATATTGGGTCTTTCCCAAAGCATGAATAACAAAAAAACCTTCCGCCCTCCACACCGGACTTCTCCGTGTGAGGGACGAAAGGTTTAGCTTCCGTGGTACCACCCATGTTTGCTTCACATCTCGCAATGCAAAGCCTCAGCAGGTATGAAGCGGCAGTTAACACACCATTGCTTCAATATCTGCGGTTCGTAACGAGAACCAGACGATTTCCCCTAATAGACACTGTCATATTAATGCGTTGAAGTATCAGACACGCGTTTTTCAGGGAAACAGCTCCGAGGTGAGCTCGTATAAAAGGGATTTTGGTGGTGGTTGCAGCTGATCCATCCACTCTCTGAGCAAAAGAGCCCTTTAAACTTCGTCCTCTTCATAGCCGATTGAATTATTCGTTAAAATGTTTAGGAACATTATAAGATTCATTGATTCGAGAAGTCAACACATTTATTTTACTTTATGTGCCAACTCATCACGCTTTCCCTATTTATAACCCCTAGTTTAAATCATGCTAACACGCTCCCAACCCTTACCACATATGATAATTCGAGAATTGTTTAACGGCGGTGAAGGGAGGTTTAAATTTTATGATTCGCTACCGAAATCCCCAGCTAGATGACCCTATTATTTTACAATTAATCGAATCACAACTCGTTCCCCTATCCCATCTTAATCCAAAAGAATTAGACCTGATCCGCAAAGAAATACCGACCAGACTCCGCCGAGGTGTCACTTTAGTTGCAACAAAAAACCGGGAGGAAAAAGCATCAGCTTTTGTCCATTTCATGCTTCACGGTGAGCTGTTATATATCGACATGCTAGCAGTTGCACCATCTGCTCAGCGGAAGCGTCTCGGCATTTCCTTAATGGAGCAAGCAGAGAACTTTGCTCTATCTCGAGGATGCAAAAGAGCCAAGGTAATGGTCGATGTGGGCAATGACAAAGGACTCTCCTTTTATCAAAAGCTGGGATACAAGATTATACGTATGATAACAACCAGTCATTGCTACGAAATGGAGAAGATCTGGTGACCCAATCACCAGAAAAACCCACCACCTGGGTATCCTCCAAAACCAAAGCCACCACCAAATCCAGGGCCATACCCTGGTCCTGGACCCGGGTAACCACCATAACCAGGTCCATATCCTCCAAATGCAAACGGTGCGGTTCCTATAGCCAGCAAATCAAACAGAACAAGTGGTAAAATCGCCTTAGTCTTAACCTTTTTTCCTTTTTCGGATACAAGCACAAGACGGTCTCCAGAAATTCGAACGAGCTTACCGGTCACAAAGCCCCCGTCTTTTTTATAAGCAATAATTTCTTTACCCAAGTATTGTTTAACTTCAGCTTTACTGACAGGCTTATGCATAAGATCCCTCCTTCATATACAGTTCAGTCTATTCCTAAGAAGAATGTCACGCTTGTTTTATCGCCCTGTGCCAAGTATAAAAAGGCGGAAAATAAAAAAAGAACCGCCGATTTCTCGACGGTTCTTCTTTATGTTTATATCTTAAGCGTTAATTTTTTCTTTAGCTACAGTAGCCAAAGAGTTGAACGCAGTCAGGTCATTTACAGCAAGATCAGCCAGCATTTTGCGGTTGATATCTACACCAGCCAATTTCAGGCCATGCATCATTTTGCTATAAGACAAACCATTTACGCGTGCAGCAGCATTGATACGTACGATCCACAATCTGCGGAAATTACGTTTTGTCTGACGACGGTCACGGTATGCGTATACCAAGGATTTCATTACCTGCTCGTTAGCAGTTTTAAAAATACGGTGTTTAGAACCGAAATAACCTTTAGCAAGTTTCAATACTTTTTTATGTCTACGACGAACAACGAATCCGCCTTTAACTCGTGCCATATTAAAAGACCTCCCAATAATTGTTGTTTACTATTTCAAGTTAGCCAAGCCTTGTTTCAAACGTTTAACATCTCCAGGTGCCATTACAGGGCTAGTCCCGAGGACACGCTTCGCACGCTTGGATTTGTGGGAAAGCAAATGGTTTTTGTAAGCTTTGTAACGTTTCACTTTACCAGTACCGGTAATTTTAAAGCGGCCTTTCAGGCTGCTGTGTGTTTTCATTTTAGGCATAGTAACAACTTCCTCCTCATAATGTCTCTTAGGCTTTAGGAGCCAAGATCATAATCATGCTGCGGCCTTCCAGCTTAGGCTGGCGCTCCACCACGCACAGATCAGCAACTTCAGTTTTAACGCGCTCCAAAATCTTCTGGCCAATGTTGGCATGAGTGATTTCACGACCGCGGAAACGCACGGAGCATTTCACCTTGTCGCCTTCGTTCAAAAACTTCACGACATTGCGGAACTTCGTTTGGTAATCGTGCTCCTCAATGTTAGCTCGGAACCATACTTCCTTGATATCAACGATTTTCTGGTTCTTACGGGCTTCTTTCTCTTTCTTCTGCTGCTCATAGCGGAATTTTCCGTAGTCCATGATGCGGCATACAGGCGGTTTAGCCTGAGGAGCCACGTTCACCAGGTCAAGATTAAGATCAATTGCCATTTGAAGCGCTTCGCGAGTCGATTTAATACCAATCTGTTCGCCCTCGGCACCAACCAAACGTACTTCCTTCGCCCGAATTTCGTCATTGATCATATGTTCCTTACTGATAGTACTCCACCTCCAAATATATTAATCCTATTGTCATATGACAAAAATAAAGGGATACCGATTCAATCACCGGCATCCCTATTTGATACACATCTCAAAAAATGAAGTTTATTCATTCATAGATTTCGTGATCAAACCAGCCAACATCTTGTCGGTCAGGTGAGAAGCGGCGCTTCTGCTTGCAATCAGTATTCAGTTCAACACCAAAACATTGTACCACGCCAACATGCGATAGTCAACACTTTTTTTGATGTTATAACTTCCTTAGCCTTGCTTGCTCTGAACTTCTTCCAAACGAACCACACGTGTATGCTCGGTATGGCTCCACTGTTTGTTATTTTGTGTGAAGAAAGCATAAACAGTGATCGGATACCAAGACAACAGGTATACCGGGAATAGAATCAGATAAGCATAAACTTTCTTAAACGTTACTTTCTCCAAAATCATAGCGATCATGAATGTAAAGATATTCGCAGCAATCGCTGTGAAGCTAAGCCACATCGGCAGATACCCATATAAATTAGCAATATGAGGACCACCAAATAGAGCAGCATCAGCCCACAGTATCGCAGTTAATATAAACGTAAGCAGCACGATATATACATTGAGACCATAAAGTGCGAGATCCAATTTAATAATGCTTCGCTCTTTAATCGCACGCCAGATCAGCGGGAAGAAGTAACGGCGGGCAACCGTAAAGTGGCCCTGCATCCAACGCAAACGTTGTCTTGCGGAAGCTTTAAATGTCAGAGGTTTCTCGTCAAACACCTTCGCATCGTAGTTGAATTTCGGATAAATACCACGCATTGCGCTGCGCATTGTAAACTCCAAATCCTCAACGAGGCTTGTTGCTCCCCAACCAATTTCCTTGAGCAGGTTCGTCTCGAAGCACATACCCGTACCACCAAGGAAGTTAGCCATATTCAAGTTGTGACGGGACAACTGCCACAGACGGTTAATGTACCAATAGGACACACCATACGCAGCGGTAATCCATGAATCCTCAGGATTCTTCGTATCGATATAGCCCTGGATAACCTTCGCTCCAGAACAGAGATCATTGTTCATTTCAGTCAGGAAGTCTGGGTGGGCCAAGTTATCGGCATCAAACATAACAACCGCATCATACTGTCTAGGCATAGCCCACAATTCCTTCAGCATCCATTCGATCGCATAACCTTTACCACGGAGATTCTGATTCGTACGAACACAAGCATTCATTCCATGCTCACGTACAATGGCTGCCGTCCGGTCTGTACAGTTATCACAAATAACGAACACTTCGTATAGATCTTTTGGATAGTTAAGCTGCTTTAGATTTTCCATTAAAGCCCCGACTACTTGCTCTTCATTATGGGCTGCAACGAGCACCGCAAATGATTTTGTCGGTTCGAAATTTTTCTTTTTCTTTTTCTTGTACAGTCCAAATAAAGAGAATGCAAACTGGTACACACCAACCGCGGCTAAAAAAAGTTGAAGCGCGATAAAGATGGCGTCTGTCATGATTCTCCAAAACCCCCTTTTTTACCTCGAGAATGTAATGTTTTTTTCTATTTCTCTTAGTTTCTGTTTTCTTTCATGACCCTTTGTAACTGTCTTTGTTTAACGGCATAGCTCCGGTGTCACAGAACTGTTTCGCACGTCATATCGATTTTCCACACTTTAAGATCATTTGTCAAAAGCGTGAATAGCTCTAATTTCGAGGTATCTTGTTAAAAAGAGCTTCGCTCGCTTTCAGCATGCCAGCAAGCTTCGATTCAAACGGCATTAGTTCTTATTTTCATCTGTTTTCTTGTTTTTTATTTCTCTGCATGCCTTTTTTCTCAGAATTTTTTTTGTCCGCCACTTCTTAGACGGAATAAATGGTTAAAAAGTTTGTTTCAGACTCCAAGTCTTTTTAAACTTTTTGCAGCTCATTTGAATCATTGTAGCGGTAACTCTACTCCAAGTCAAAAGTCTATAGACCTCTATTTTCGTCAAAGTTCGAATTGCTCATCCTTACTTTTTCACACATGAAATACCCATTTGACCATTCACCACATAGCGAGTGGGGATAACAGGACCCAAGACCTTTGTCCTTGTCTATGACGTATATCATTCCATAATTTGGCGAATGGTGACGTTACTCCAATAGGTCATATTGTGAATAAAACCTTTTCATACGTAAGTCGGGCTCATGTCGGTTGCATTCTTTTCTTAAAGTCGATATGTTATGGATAATGAATAACGCTGCAGGAACGGGTGAAATAAAGAGTGGCTAAAAAAAGAGTATTACTGTTATCGGAGGGCTTTGGCGCCGGCCATACACAGGCCGCTCATGCGCTCTCCAGCAGTTTACGGCAGTTATCGCCAAGCATTCAAACAAGGGTGATGGAGCTCGGAAGCTTTCTTAATCCGAAGATAGCTCCCTTAATCATATCGGCCTATCGTAAGACACTTACGTCCCAGCCGCGACTAATTGGTTACATGTATCGTCATCAAAAATCCTTCAATCGGTTCACTACACTTGCGTTGCACCGAATCTTCTATACGAGTACTAAAAATGTTGTCCAGCAGTTACGCCCCGACATCATCGTGTGTACACACTTCATCCCAAGTGCTGTTATTTCACGCCTTAAGCGCCTGGGTACCAATGTTCCGCTATGTACGGTCATAACAGACTATGACGCGCATGATACTTGGATCAGTCCAGAGGTTGATCGATATTTCGTCTCGACTCAAGAAGTGAAACGCAAGCTGCTAAACCGCGGAGTATCCCAAGCTAAAATTCAAGTGACTGGCATCCCCATCCATCCTGACTTCTGGGAGCGGCCAAGCAAAGAGGATATCCGTCAAAAATTCAACCTCTCTAATATGCCCACGGTTCTTGTCATGGGCGGAGGCTGGGGAATGATGAATGATCAGGTCGTTCATGAATATTTGACCAGATGGCGCGAAGAAATACAGGTTATATTCTGCTTCGGTAATAATGACGATGCCCGTATTGAGATGGAGAACAATCCACGTTATCAACATCCAAATATCCGGTTGTTCGGCTTTACTCGTGAAGTGGATAAGCTGATGGAAGTTTCCGATCTACTCGTAACCAAGCCAGGCGGAATGACGTGTACAGAAGGCCTTGCTAAAGGAATTCCAATGCTGTTTCACCACCCTTTACCAGGACAAGAAGAAGAAAATTTCCACTACTTTACGGCTCAGGGACTTGGCGAACCCATTGACTCCCTGGAAGTAATCGGTAAATGGATGAACATGCTAATCAATCAATACGATCTTATTGCCAAGCGTCGTTCGCAAAATTTGGAGAATATTCAACGATATCACCCGATGCAAAGTGCACGGAGTATTATCGATATGCTGGAAAATGAAAAGGTGCACTCCTGACATAGGAGGCACCTTTTTTTGAGTTCCGAAGAATAATATCTTCTATTATAATGCATGCAAGCGCTATCATTAGCTTTCCCTAATTATAGAGATACATCAGTTTCACTTATTTTCCATATTTCGACAGACGTTCTGTTTGATACTCCGAAAGTGCTTGTTGACCTATAATCACTTCACAACGGTGAATCTTCACACCTTGTCCAACGAATTTGGTCTCATACTCAGTCATTACAAATTCCTCATTCAATCCATCCCGGTGAAGATCTAGTGAAATGTTGGTCATTTGCAAACCGTAGTCTGCGAATGAGTTTAAAGAGAATTCAAATAAGCTCACAGAATCTGTCTTAAAATGAATCTGACCACGTTCGTTCAGAATAACGCTATATTTATCAAGAAATCTTGGGTGCGTCAGACGGCGGCGACCATGCTTGGTTTTAGGCCATGGATCACTGAAATTCAAATATATGCGCTCAATTTCACCAGGCTCAAACACGTCCTCCACATTCTCGATGTTCATCAAAGCAAGCTTTAAATTCGGAGGTGTCTCCACTCCTTCGCCTGCCCAAGCATTACGTCCCTTCTCACTAGCACGACGGATCAATTCATCGTACATATCCACACCGATAAAATTCACATCTTGGTGCTTATAACTCATCTGGCTGATAAATTGCCCTTTGCCCATACCGAATTCAACATGAATCGGTTTATCATTACCAAATAAAGAAGCCCACTTCCCTTTATATTGCCGGGGATCCAGAACCACCAAATCCTCCTGCTGCTCCAGACTTTCCCGGATTCCTTTTCTTCCACGTAGACGCATGATATACCTCCGAAACTTATCCTATTAGTTGACTCTACTGAAGTATTGTGACGAAGTTACACCCAAAAGTAAAGAGCCAAAAGAAAAAGGAACCTCTATCTTTTGCATATAGCAAAAAAAGGTTCCCTTTTCTTTATATTTGGAATTGGGGTTCCGCGATAGTTAAACTGTGAGTCGTTTACCTTTGTTCAACTGCAAAATCAAATGTCTTCTCGAATGCAGCCCGAATCTTGCGCTTCGCTGAAGCTTTGATCTCATGATTTGCATTAAACTCTACTCCTGTCAAAGCCAAGGCTTCATCAGGGGTAAACTCCACAGCGATACTTTTCTTAGGATCACTCTTGGTGGTTGGCGTCGAATTCATTCTAATCACCTCATGGTCATAGTATATCCACGAAATAACATAAATATGAATTCCACTTAATTGTTTATTAATTAACCAATCTTCGTTGTTGTGAATCCGTTACTTTTATAATAAATATAGCAATTTCATGAAATGCGATCAAGTGACGGAAATGCGAAGTTTGTGTCGAATGACGTAAATATCTCTTTTTTGATACAATATATAATAATTTGATTTACGTAGTGTGATACATCCAACCGAATTAAAAAGGAGTAAACATGAATACACCTCTCACCCCCGCCCCGTTGCTATGGGGCGATAAACGATTCCATACATGGAATTATGAAATGCGCAGCCAATTTCAGGAGAAAGTCTTCAAAGTTATGCTTGATGCTGGCTTCACTTGCCCGAACCGTGACGGCACGATTGCGAAAGGTGGATGCACCTTCTGCAGTGCCCGAGGATCTGGGGATTTTGCTGGCCGCAGACGTGATGATCTGGTCACTCAATTTAACACCATTCGGGACAAGCAGCACCAGAAATGGCCTCAGGCGAAATATATTGGATATTTTCAAGCATATACTAACACTTATGCACCTGTAGAGGAGCTGCGGGAATATTTCGAAGTCATCCTGCAACAGCCTGGAGTGGTAGGCTTATCTATTGCAACTCGTCCTGATTGTCTTCCAGATGATGTCGTTGAGTATTTAGCGGAGCTGAATGAGCGTACCTATTTATGGGTCGAAATGGGACTCCAGACGATCCATGACTCCACTTCTGAACTCATTAACCGTGCACATGATACCGAATGTTATCTAGAGGCCGTCCAGAAGCTACGCAAGCACAACATTCGCGTATGCACACACATCATCTATGGACTCCCTCAAGAGAGTCATGAGATGATGCTGGACACCGGACGTGCGGTTGCCAATATGGACGTGCAAGGTATAAAGATTCACCTCTTGCACCTAATGCGCAAAACACCAATGGTGAAGCAGTATGAAGCAGGTCTTCTTCGCTTCCTAGAACAAGATGAGTATATTAAGCTCATCGTTGATACATTAGAATTTTTGCCGCCAGAGATGATTGTTCACCGCCTTACAGGAGATGCACCTCGAGATTTATTAATCGGACCAACATGGAGCTTGAAGAAATGGGAAGTGCTTAATTCTATTGACCGCGAGCTAAAAGAACGTGACACCTGGCAGGGTAAGATGTGGAGGAAATTCTAATGGGCTTTTTATCTGTTCTAAGTTTTGCCCACAAGCTTGCAGAAGGACGCCTCCATGCTGGTGGATTCGCTGTGGATGCCACAGCGGGGACTGGGGCAGACACACTGTTCCTTGCCAAGTTGGCTGGTCCACGCGGTCAGGTATTTGCTTTTGACATTCAGGAAGAAGCTTTAAAGCTGACCCAGCGCAGACTATCGAAGGAGTCTGGCGAACGATTAGCAAATGTCTCCTTATACCAGGACAGTCACTCCAACATGAAGGAATGTATCCCGGTTGAGTACCACGGAAAAATCTCAGTGATCATGTTCAATCTCGGTTACCTGCCTTCTGACCAAGCGGATAAACATATCATTACCTTGACCGATAGCACCCTTTCTGCACTTGAAGCTAGCCTAGAACTGCTTGCTCCTGGAGGTGTTGTAACGATCGTTTTATATCCTGGTCATGATGGCGGAGAACAAGAAGCCGCTGCTGTAGAAGCATGGGCTTCTGCTCTCCCCCAGCGTACAGCCCAAGCTATCGTGTATCGAGGCATCCAACGTCCAAATGCACCTTACCTTATTGCGCTTGAACGAAAGAAGCCGTTATGATAGCAGTAAGCTTTTTTAGCTATCATATCCAATACTATGTTTTTGAAAGGTAGATGAAGCATCATGACAAAACCGTATCCTTTATTATTTCAACCTGAATTCAAAGAACGTGTATGGGGCGGACGTGCCCTTGAGCAGTTCGGTCTTAATATTCCGGAAGGTCATATCGGCGAAGGCTGGATGATTGCTGATCATCCAAACGGTACGACTTCCGTTGTAAATGGTGAGCTTGCAGGATTAGGTCTAGACCAAGTTCGTGAACAACTTGGCTCTGAATGGTTCGGTAAGAAAGGCTTCTCTGAGGTTAACGGTCGTTTCCCTCTCCTGATCAAACTACTCGACTGTAATGATGATCTGTCCGTTCAAGTGCATCCAACTGATGATTATGAAGGACTACCTAAAGGCGAATTGGGCAAAACTGAAATGTGGTACGTACTGGACGCGAAACCTGATGCCAAAATCATCTATGGTCTGAAAGAAGGCATTACTCGTGAGGATCTGAGACATGCCCTTGAAAGTGGTAAAGTCATGGATTCCCTGCAAGAGGTACCTGTAAAAGCTGGCGATACATTCTACATACCAGCCGGAACAGTTCATGCACTCTGTGCTGGCGTTGTCGTAGCTGAAATCCAGCAGAACTCTGATACAACTTACCGCATATACGATTACAACCGTCCAGGTCTAGATGGTAAGCCTCGTGAGCTTCATATTGAGGATTCCTTGAATGTAACCGCATATGAGGGCTCTGGCGCTACAACGATGAGCACTGAAGGTGCAGTCGCAGGTGAGTGGTTACAGCTTGCTAAGTCCCCGTATTTCATCGTTGAAAAAGGAATCGTTGATGGTCCTTGGAACCTCACAACAACAGAAGATAGCTTCACCATCCTAGTCATGTGTGACGGCGAGGGCACCCTGAAATGGGATGGCGGTTCCCAAGCGTACACATCCGGACAATGCTTCCTGCTACCTGCAAACCTTGGAGCTTATACACTGGAAGGAAATTCAACAGTTCTTCGTTCTTATCTGCCTTAATTCTGTTTAGGATATAAGTAGGCTGGTAATAAATCGTTTTGTGGAGGTGCCGTAAAAGCGATGCAGTCCGAGACGTTTACAATGCTCAACAATCAGGCCATGAACATCTTTGTGTATCAATGGCTTCCTGATCCGGGTACGAGCATCAAAGCTGTCCTTCAAATCGTTCACGGCGTTAGTGAAACAGGAGCCAGGTATGCGGAACTTGCTGCTCTGCTTACACAGCATGGTTACGCTGTATACGCCGATGATCATAGGGGACATGGGAGGACAGCTGAAAGTCTAGAAGCTTTAGGTGATGCTGGAGAAAACGGTTTCGAAGGGATGATCGAGGATATCATCCTCTTATCAGATATCATCCATGAGCGACATGCCGACCTTCCACATTACTTACTCGGGCACAGTATGGGTTCTTTCATCACACAAAGAATAATGTGCACCCATGCACATCATTTTGACGGATTCATCCTATCCGGCTCGAATGGGCCCCGCGGCTTGCTGCGCTTCGGAGAATATCTTGCTGCTGCTCAGATCAGGATGAAGGGAGCTGTCCACCGGAGCGTTCTTATCAACGCCATCGTGTTCGGACCTTACAACAAAGGCTTTGGCTCGATTAAGACTCCTTTTGACTGGCTATCCAGAGATCCACAGGAAGTCGAACGTTACATCAATGACCCTTACTGCGGTCAGATATGTTCCGCTCGCTTCTTCCGGGAGTTCTTCCACTTACTCCGACAGATCCATACACCTGAAATGCTGAGTAAGCTTGTTAAAGATAAACCAGTCTACATCTTCTCGGGCGATCAAGATCCCGTAGGTATGCACGGAAAAGGAGTTCGCAACCTTATCGATCTCTATCAGAAGCTTGGTGTTAAGCATCTGGAGTACCGTCTGTATCCTGGCGGTCGTCATGAAATGCTGCATGAGATTAACCGTGATGAGGTTGCTGCAGATGTACTCGATTGGTTAGAACGACAAGTAGCTGATCATGAAGTGAAAACTTGTACTTCAGATCCTGTATTGTAACTGGCACACTCCATCCATTTATTAACCGCGACATACGATACCCTATAGTTATTAAGAGCCGCCTAAGGATATATTCTTTTAGGCGGTTTTTTATGCGCTCTCGAACCTGAAATATATGCTATATCTCCCCGCTCTTTATCATTTCAGAAAATTACAAAGAGTTACATTTATCACTTTCAAAATGAAACAATCATGCTAACATGATTGGCGATTCAATCTTCAAAGTTTCAGATATATAAAGATATAAAACCAAGGAGATAACAGTTATGGAACGAGGTATTCAACAGTTTAAGGCTGATTTTTTCAAAGCACTCGCTCATCCAATGCGAATCCGCATTCTTGAAATATTAAGTCAAGGGGAGCGAAATGTGAATGAACTCCAAGGGATGATTGGATCGGAAGGTTCTGCCGTCTCACAACAGCTCGCCGTACTTCGCGCTAAAAACCTCGTCAGTACGGTAAAAGAAGGTACCACCGTGATCTATTCACTGCGGGATCCTTTAATCAAGGACCTACTGGAGGTCGCTCGGCAAATATTCAACAATCATCTGGTAGAGTCCATATCGCTCTTGGAGGATATCAGCAAGCAATCATAGAAATGACGTGATTCGAAAAATAAGAAAAGAAGGGTAGCTATTATGAAATGGATGGGACAATTCAGTCATTACTCGGCAAATGCATTTCGAAAGGATCTAATTTCGGGATGTATCGTGGGGATCGTTGCCATTCCTTTAGGCATGGCTTTTGCTATTGCCTCGGGCGTTAAGCCGGAGTATGGCCTATATACAACAATTGTCGCAGGCGTATTAATCTCATTACTCGGGGGCTCCAAGTACCAAATTGGGGGGCCGACCGGAGCTTTCATTCCAATCCTGCTCGCTATTGTCCTTCAATACGGTTATGAGAATCTGCTGATTGCCGGATTCTTAGCTGGTATATTTCTCGTACTCATGGGGCTTCTGCGTCTAGGTTCATTAATCCGCTTCATACCCAAACCAGTCACTATTGGGTTTACTTCAGGGATTGCGGTCACCATATTCAGTGGACAAATCGGGAATTTCCTTGGGCTTCAGGGTGTAGAACGTCATGAATATTTCTTCGATAATATGAAGGAGATCTTCCTACGGATTTCTTCGTTAAACTTATACAGTGTACTAATCGCTGGGGTCTGTCTCGCGATACTTATCGTCATGCCCAAATATACACCTAAAGTACCAGCATCGCTGGTAGGAATCATCGTGACTATCTTGATTGCTGCATGGCTATTTCCAGGCAAAGTCACAACTATAGGTTCAGCTTACGGCGTTATTCCTGCAGGCTTGCCTCAGTTCACCCCTCTGGAGTTCACTTGGGATCGTGTTGTAATGATGATACAGCCCGCTCTCATCATCGCAATGCTTGGAAGCATTGAGTCCCTCCTGTCAGCGGTTGTCGCCGATGAAATGACGGGTACGAAGCATAACAGCAACAGAGAATTAATCGGGCAAGGCGTAGCTAACATGGCCACTCCTCTATTTGGGGGCATTCCAGCTACAGGGGCGATTGCACGCACAGCGACAAACATTAAGAGTGGTGCCGTCTCTAGAGTATCAGGGATTGTTCATGGCGTTGTTGTATTGTTCATTGTTGTCCTATTCGCTCCATATGCCTCAAATATCCCGCTTGCAAGTATGGCCCCTATTCTGATGGTCGTAGCTTGGAATATGAGTGAGCATAAATCATTTAGACAAATGCTTAAGACACGAACAGGCGACTCGCTTATTCTGCTAGTCACTTTCTTTCTGACGGTGTTCACAACTTTGACCGTGGCCGTTCAGGCTGGATTGGCCTTGGCTGTAGTCTTGTTCATTAAACGAATGAGCGGCATGATGGCGATAAATAAAGTGTTACCAGACCACTCTTCACATAAAGAAAAGGTGCAGGCGCATATTGTAACCGAAGATCACAACTGCTCTCAGATTGGTATTTATAATATTGAGGGTCCCTTATTCTTCGGCGCAACACACGCATTCGAAAGCTTCGGACAGAAGTTGCTTGCAGACCCTGGGCTTCGGGTCGTGCTACTTCGTATGGGGAACGTACCTTACATGGATACGTCCGGCGAATCGAACTTCTCCAGACTCGTTCATAGTCTCAAGGAACAAGGCGTCGTTGTTATCATCTCCGGGATCCGCCAGCAGCCAATGAAGCTGCTTAAGAAGACAGGACTTCACGCCGTCATTGGGGAAGAACATTTCTTCGAGCATACAGGAGAAGCTTTAAATTATGCTCTCCAAAACATCCAGTATGACCGCTGTATAGCATGTACCCAGTGTGCATTCCGTGAATGTACGGAGTTGCGCCGAGAGGGGAGGCTTCGTCAGAGGCAGATTTCCTAAGGTATGATCGAGACCTATCGACTTAGTGGATGAAGCTTCAATATGTGCCGAATATGCATCCATTAATCAACGAAAACAAGCAGGCCGCTCAAGATGAACACTTGAGCGGCCTGCTTGTTTTTAACTTCTACTACTAGTTAACTCTACTCTTTCTTCAATTCTAAATACGCCCTATTCTTCTGGTGTCCGGTCAATGATGAACTCCGTAACCTCGGTATAGTCGTCTCGCTTCACTTCTTCTTCGGTCGCATCCTCGTGAAGCATCTCATTACGATCCATCCCAGGTGCAACGGTTGGTTCTTCTTCATCTATACGTCTAGAATTCATGTTATCTATCATGATCACCACTCCTCTACCCGTTAGATTGCCGGATCGAGGTCATTTTTAAACCGTTTTTGTAAAATATTGTGGACGACCGTCCTCTGTTTGTTGGTACAAAACTACAAGCATTGTTCGGGAATCACGATCATTGTTATCCGCTGTCCCGCTCGCGCCTTGATGAATAACTTCTTCCAGATTGAAAGGAAGGACTTCAATCATCGCATGCTTCTGCAGCTCACGTTCTCCAAGTCCAAGTTCAGCGAAACCTTCAGAGAAATCGGCTTGCTGTTCCGCCGCTTGTTTCAAATGAGTTGACCACTCCGTTTTGTCCTGTACGAAATCCCACCAAATTTTGCGCGGCTTATATTTATGTCCCAGGAAATAATCGAATTTCATCAACCCCAAGATAACCTCCATACGCGGAGTTTGACGGTTCTCGAGGAACGCTGTCAGCCTTGTGAATAGATCCTCAAGCTGATGCCCAATTTTCTGCCAGCCTTGAGCTTCCCAATAATCTCCGAACTCCTGAAAGAAATCAAATGGTGATGTGAATTCATGTGCCATTAAATAATTAATTGTATGGTCCATCCGGTGGGCATTCCAATACTTCTCCAGTACATCCTCCAGACGTTTCAACTTCACAATGTCTGAGAAAGGCATTACATCACTGCCCAATATCTCATATGGTGCATGATCCATATACGTATAGTTGTATTTATGAGCATCAATTCGCATACCGGTACCACGTAGCATCTTCAAGAAACCGAGCTGGAGCTCTTCCGGTCCAAGGGCAAACACATCATTAAATGTTTTACGAAATGTATCATAATCCTCTAGTGGCAAGCCTGCGATCAAGTCCAGATGCTGGTCAATCTTCCCACTTGCCTTAATCATGTTAACGGTACGAGAAAGCTTGGAGAAATTCTGACGGCGCTTGACCAGCTGATTCGTCGGATCATTCGTCGATTGAACACCAATCTCGAAACGGAACACACCAGGAGGGGCATTCTCAGCCAGATACTCTAGCACCTCTGGGCGCATGATGTCAGCCGTAATCTCGAACTGGAACACACAGCCCTGATGATTCTCAATCAGAAACTGAAACATTTCCAGCGCATAATCACGTTTGATATTAAAGGTACGGTCCACGAACTTGATTAGCTTCGCTCCGTTCTCAATCAGATACAGAATATCCGACTTCGTCCGCTCAATATCGAAATAACGTACACCCACCTCGATACTCGAAAGACAGAATTGGCAGTTAAATGGACACCCACGGCTTGTCTCAAAATATACTACTCGCTTGCCCAGATGCGGAATATCCTCCGCAAACCGGTGCGGTGAAGGTAGATCACTCAGCTCGGCTTTTGGACGTGGCGGATTAATGATCACTTCATCGTTCTTCCGATAAGCTGTTCCGAACACAAGGTGATATTTGCGATCACCTTCAATCTCCTTCAGAAGATGGTTCAGTGTCTCTTCTCCTTCACCCATAATGATGAAATCGACGTTGTGCAATCGCTCCATCCAGTAGGTGGTATCATAGGAAACTTCAGGTCCACCCAAAATGATCGTAACTTCTGGCATTACCTTTTTCACAATATCAATGACTTTAATAGTCTCTTCAATGTTCCAGATGTAACAGGAGAAGCCGATAACTGATGGTTTTCGAACAAACAGATCAGAGACAATATTCATCACGGGGTCTTTAATCGTATACTCGGTCAACTCAATGTCGAAATCCTTCTCACTGTATGCCTTCAAGCAGCGAATTGCGAGGGATGTATGAATGTACTTGGCGTTCAATGTGGACAAAATGACTTTCATGGTTCACGACCTTCACTAAAATTATTCCAGGATCTATATCAATCGTATCGTATACGTTAATCCTTACTTATCTCTTACTTATCTCTTACTTATCGTTATTTCATCGATTCCATCTATTCATACCCAGGCTCATAATCATGATGGTCATCGCTCTCAGACTGTTTCAAGAAAAAATCGAGGAATGGCTTTCCATATTTACGGAATTTCACTTCGCCGACCCCTTTAACGTTCAGCATTTCATCCTCACTCTGCGGACAGACCACACTCATCTCACGCAAAGTCGCATCGTTAAAAATAATATAAGATGGCACGTGCTCACGGCTTGCCAGCTCGCGGCGGATGAGACGCAGTTGTTCGAACACCGTCTCATTAACAGCTGATGGAGAGGTATCTCGCTTCCTACCGCTTCGCTGTCCTGCAGATGTCTTGGATGGGCGCGGTACCCGCTGCATCACTTCACGCTGTCCTCTCAGTACCTCAGCTGCAGCACTCTGCAGTTTCACTACAGGATACTGCCCCTCGGATAGGGCGAGTAAACCTTCAGAGATAAGTACATTAATCGTCTCCGCGATTTCCTTCTCTGTTCGACTGGACATAACCCCATATGTAGGTAAACGGTCAAATCCGTATTCGAGCACTTTTTTGGCACGCGAGCCTTTCAGCACCGATGCGACCATCGATACGCCAAAGCGTTCACGCATTCGGTGGATACAAGAAAAAATCTTCTGTGCGTCCACTGTAATATCAATCAGTTCGCGATCGTCTGTGCAAGAGCTACATGTTCCGCAGGGCTTATCTTCATGTACTTCACCGAAATAATCGAGCATCGCACTGCGGAGACAGCGTGTCGTATAACAATAGTCGATCATCTGCTGTAACTTCCGGTATTCATTGTGCTTTCGTTCGGAATCCTGAGGATTCTGCTCAATTAGAAACTTCTGAGTCATAATATCCTGTGCACTAAACAACAAAATACATTGACTCTGCTCGCCATCTCGGCCTGCACGACCCGCTTCTTGAACGTAGGACTCCATATTTTTCGGCATGTTATAATGAATGACATATCGCACGTTTGATTTATCAATCCCCATACCAAACGCATTGGTTGCGACGATTACCCGGATATCATCATACAGAAAAGCCTCCTGACTGGAAGCACGCTCTGCGTCACTCATCCCCGCATGATAACGTCCTGCCGACAATCCTTGTTGCTGCAGACGCTGACACAAATCATCGACTTCTTTACGTGTGGCAGCATAAATAATACCGGACTCATGCGTATGTGATACAGCATAATCCAGTACGTACTCTCGCTTGTTCTCCCCTCGTAGAACAGACATTTCCAGATTATCACGTCCAAGGCCTGTGACGAACACTTGCGGATCCTCGAGACGAAGAAGCCGCTGCATATCCTCCATGACCTCTGGTGTGGCAGTAGCCGTAAAGGCTGCCAATATCGGACGATCCGGCAGGCCTTTCACAAAAGGAGCCACTGACAAATAGCTCGTCCGGAAATCATGTCCCCACTGAGATACACAGTGTGCTTCATCAACAGCTACGCAGGATATCTGAAGCTCTGCCATCTCATCCCTAAACCAGTCTAACTCTAACCGTTCTGGAGCTACATACAGCAGTTTCAGCTCGCCCCGCTTCGCCGCACGGATACGATCATTCACTTCTTTACCGCTGAGTGTACTGTTAATAAAAGCGGCTGAAACCCCAGCTGTCGTCAAGGCATCTACCTGATCCTTCATGAGTGAAATCAGCGGAGAGATAACGAGGGTTAATCCCGGACGCATCATCGCCGGAATTTGATAACAGATCGATTTACCTCCACCTGTAGGCATAATACCGAGCGTATCGCGGCCTTCCAGAAGGCTCGACACAATCTTCTTCTGCCCTTCACGGAAATCGGGATAGCCGTAATACTTCTGCAAATATTCCCGCGCTGTATTTAAATCCATCGATTCGGAATAATCCAAATTTATCATATTAAAACTCCTAACTCTCACCTCTTGGTTCTTAGCACTACACTTGGCAACATGTTCTCTATCCTTTCAGTTTACCGATGTTTTCTTCAATGGGCAACCAATTCAACTAAGTTCGAAAGTGCCCCAAGCGTGAATACATGGAATTGCCCGCCAGTGCATGGTATAGTTGACTCTGAAATCAACTTCAGGATGGAGAATGACCATGGATAACAAACGTCGTCCCGCCAAGGGACCTAAATCATATAAACAACCGAATACACGCTCATCCGCATCACCAGAGCAAGGCGCAGACTATCAAGCGAACAAACCTCGTAAATCTGAAGATAACAGACGAAAATCTGGAGGGCGTCCTTATAAGGCCGGCTCTGGTAAGCCAACCTCTAAACCGGTTCCGGCTAAAACCTATACGGTAACAGAACCAGCAGAATTGCTCACGTTCCTACTAAACAACATTTCCAACTTAAGCCGTAACTCAATCAAGTCTCTTCTCGCTCGTGGACAAGTATTCGTAGATGGACAAGCGATCACGGCTTACAATCACGCTCTTGTTCCTGGTCAGATGATCTCGCTCAGTAAAGATAAAGCAGCGGACAAGGTGGAGCTTATAGGTCTATCTATTCTACATGAGGATGATGACGTCATCGTTATTCAAAAAGATGCCGGTCTTCTATCCGTAGCTTCCCCAAAAGAGAATGAGATGACAGCTTACCGTCAGTTAATGGCGCATGTTCGGAGTCAAAATCCAAACGGACGTATCTTCGTTGTTCACCGTCTTGACCGCGACACCTCCGGTGTCATGATGTTTGCCAAAAGCGAACAGGTACAGCAGGCACTTCAGAACAGCTGGCAGGACACGGTGAAGGAACGCACCTATATTGCTCTTGTTGAAGGAGCCGTTAAGAAACCAGAAGGTACGATTTCATCATGGCTAAAAGAAAGCAGCACACTGAGAATGTACTCGAGTCCTTATCCAAATGACGGCCAGCACGCAATCACCCATTATAAGACCATCGAATCGAATCGAAACTACTCCCTGCTCGAAGTCCATCTGGAGACGGGACGCAAAAATCAAATTCGCGTACATATGGAAGACATCGGTCATCCTATTGTAGGTGATAAAAAATACGGATCGAAATCGAAAATCATCGGCAGGCTCGGTCTTCATGCCAATGTTCTTGCCTTCATCCACCCAACCGACGGTCAGCTTATGCGATTTGAGAGCAAGGTTCCGAAATCTTTCATGTATCCGTTTCGTCAGATTCAGTCATGAACGACAGTCATACTGAAACAGTAGAAAAAGTCATTATGTATATGAGAGAACATCTGAATGAAGATATTACTACGAGACAGCTCGCTAATTATGCTGGCTATAGTCCTTACCACTTTTCTAGAGTGTTCAAATCCATTACCGGCATCTCGGTCCGCCAGTATCTTTCAGCCTTGCGGATCGAGTCCGGCAAGGCTTATCTATTGAAAGAGCCGTCGATGCTTGTCAAAGTATTGTATTCAATCGGATTTACCAGTATGGGATCTTTTCTTACGAGGTTCAAGCAATTTGTAGGCCAATCGCCAAAACGGTTTCGAGCCTCTTCGGAATCTCTTTACAGCTACGTAAATCAGTATGAGTCTACACCACTAGCCCTACCTCAGGAGCAGGAACGTCTGCTCCCTAGCATAAGATGTCAGATAACAACGCCAGAGTCATTCCAAGGATTGATCTTTGTAGGTTTATTCCCCCGTCCCGTTCCTGATCAGAGACCTGTTACCGGGACCGCGCTGAATTTTCAGAAACGAACATGCCAATTCTCCGGTATTCCACACGGAACCTATTATTTGCTAGCTGCCGGTATTCCTTGGAGCATGAATCCGAAGGATTATTTCCTGCTTGACCGCTCACTGCGGGGGAAGTATGAAACTTCTATTTTGGTTGACGAAACAACAGATATGGACCTGCAACTAACACTGAGGGAGCCATTTCCCTTCGATCCTCCAATTGTCGTCAACCTTCCACTTTTATTATTCGAACAAGATAAAAGAAAAAGCGCAAAGTAGAAGAATTTCCTGCTTCTGTTTCCAGTTATAATCTCAGTATAAGAAATCGAAGCTGATTCTATCATGGAGGGAGTAGGGATTTATATGGAATCACACTTCTGCATACAGGCTGGGAAAGTTCCGATGACTGGTTACGAGCTAGAGAGTGGCATGTACAGGCATGGGAACAGATGCTAAGGAGCTTGAAATCCAATATCGAATCTGGTGAAGGTATGCTTTGCTGCGAATAAAGGAGACTTTAGAATATGCTCAACATTTGTGTTATTTCCATTAATGTGACCCATATGAAAACGGCGGTAGCCTTTTATTGCGATATCCTCGGATTTCAAATCTCCACCGTATACGATGAGGATTACATTATCGGGTTAAAGAATGAGCACATCCCTCTCATTCTGAACAAGGTTGATACCATAACAAAGGTGGATTATCCACACGAAGCCCAAGTCGTTCTCGGTATTCAGACGAATGATCTGAAAGCTTCCATTGCAGATTTCAAAGCTAGAGGAATTGAGGTTCTTTTTGATACGCCTCAAGCTTGTCCGCCGGGTACCTACAGTGCGATCAGAGATCCTTTCGGAAATGTCATAGAGCTGCTAGAATTTGCGGGGGATTAATACGATGATCTATGAAATGACGATCCAAATACGAGGCGGTCAGAGGTTCCCGTGAGGTGGGCGACCTTTACTGATCCGTGGGGAAATCGTTTGGGACTGTTTGAATATCTCAATGAAGCAGATAAAACAGAGCGGATTAAGAATATGCTAAAGGTCACGAAAGCATTTGTATAGTAAGGATGAAAAAGGAACAATGTTGAATGTATCACGCCTTTGATTAACTATATGATATTATTGCTATTGAGACAGCCTCCACGGTAAAAAAACTGTGGAGGCTGCTTTTTATCTCAATCCAGCTTATTACTTTTGGCTAAGAGGACAATAAGCATTATAATGATAATATCAAATAACTAAAGTCATTCATTGATGATCACATACGAATTTCATATATTAAACACTTTAATCGTTCATCATGACTCACAGTATTTAGGAGGATTATATTATGGCTAAAGCTAAAGTTCCCAAGAGACCGACACGGGACGAGTTTGTACTTGAAGAGCTTGGAAATCAACTCTCAGAAGCATTTCAGGAGGAGTCAGAGATCGAACTCACGGTGTGGGGTTGGGAAGAAGCCGTTAGAGGGCAGATTATTAAGATGGATTCAAGGACCGGTCGAGTTCATGTAACTTCAAGAGGAGAGATCCTGAAGGTACCGTTTATGGACATCATGGCAATGAATTATCCTAGAGACTAGAGATTAATAACGAAATCATAACATGCCGTAAAGGCTGATCCACGACAATGTGAGATCAGCCTTTTTTTTTGAATTTTTCTTCAATCCCACCTGTTAAAGACGAAGAGGAATCGGGTAAACACATCATATCTGCATGAATTCGATCCTCCAAGAGTAAGAAATCAGATCCGTGGAAAAGATAGGAACACCATGGGATTTAAGACAAACTTGATCATAAGGGGAAATGGTATATGAGAGCAGAATCAGAACAGCGTATTACCCTGCATGGGTTCAACAACCTTACGAAATCACTTAGTTTTAATATGTATGATGTCTGCTATACAAAAACTAAAGCTGAACGGGAAGCATACATTGAGTATATCGATGAACAGTATAACGCCAAGCGTTTAACTAAAATATTGAAAAATGTTTCCGATATCATCGGAGCACATGTGCTTAATGTTGCGCAGCAAGATTATGTGCCGCAAGGTGCAAGTGTTACGGTACTCGTCTCCGAGGGTCCTGTCATCGAGGTACCAGAAGCATCTTATGATGAATCTCCTGGTCCATTACCAGATAATGTGGTTCTACAACTGGACAAAAGTCATATCACCGTTCATACGTATCCCGAGTATCACCCGGATGAGGGCATCAGTACTTTCCGTGCGGATATCGATGTATCTACTTGCGGAGAAATTTCACCTCTTAAAGCACTGAATTATCTCATCCATTCTTTTGATACAGACATCATGACGATCGACTACAGGACTCGTGGATTTACGCGGGATATCAACGGACAAAAGCTGTTTATCGATCATGAAATCAGTTCGATCCAGAACTATATTCCAGAAGATGCTCAAGAGTTATATGACATGATCGACGTCAATGTGTATCAAGAGAATATTTTTCATACCAAATGCAAGCTCAAGCAATTCGATCTCGACAATTATCTATTCGGCTATACGAAAGACAAGCTTTCGCCACAAGAACAGCAAGAAATTACGGAACGTCTTAAGCTTGAAATGGCTGAGATCTATTATGGGAAAAATATGGACCGGAGCTATTAATTGTCCACACACGTGATAATAGTCTTCCTACCTAAAACAATGAGGCGGGGCTCACCGGAGTCCTGCCTCATTGTTTTTTCTACAGTCTCTTTCCTATACCAACGCCCATTTTCGCATACAGGGTTGAAGCATAATTTCTAACTGTTCCCCACCGGAGAGATAAAGCTTCATCGCTATCGTTGATGTGCATTTCCCCCTTGAATATCCACACGTTCCTTATAATATGGAGATACCAAATATGTCTTTCCAGCTTGACTAACCAATTCAGTCCCACTTGTCAGCCCCGCATCTCGCTCCGCAAGTAGGTCCACAAGCCGCTGCCTCCATTGCAGTAGCAGCTGCTGAGCATCCTCCTGATCCACTAGGTTCCGGCATTCGCCCGGATCATTACTCAGATCGAATAATTGCTCACTGTGTAAGCGCGAGAACCAAATATATTTGGTCTTACCATCTGTGAGATAATGCATCTCCTGTTCATCCGAATAACAGGAGCAGTGTTCCCCATGAACGAATGCACGCCACCTCTCAACGCCTTCGGCTTCGTCTTGACCCCTCATCAGTCCTACCATACTTCGTCCATCCACAGATTTCGGGATATCCAGTCCAGCGACATCCAATATTGTCGGCATGATGTCCTGCATTGTAACCGGCGCATCAACCCTAGCTTTAACCGAACCATAACCATTCGGAAGCTTGACGATCATTGGAATATGAGCTGAGCCTTCGTAACCGTACGTTTTGCGCCAAAGATGATGATCACCGAGCATATCCCCGTGATCGGATAAGAAGACAATCATCGTGTTACCGTACAATCCAGCTTTCTGTAAGTACTGAATTAAGCGACCAATCTGATGATCGATATGATGAATTAGACCATAGTAGCCTGCCCTAGCTCGCCGGATTTCATCGGGCTTACGCACACCACGCCATGCAACAGGGCTTACCGCATCTGCAGGCTTATCATGAATATCCGCCCAGTCTCCAATAGTCGGCTTGGGCAGCTGTTTATTGTCATACAGTTTGAAGTAAAATTCAGGTGCATCATAAGGGGAATGCGGCCTAGCGAAAGATGTTTTCAGAAAGAACGGCTTACGTGGGTCTCTCCGCTTAAGAAACTCGAGCGACTCAGTCACGGTCCAATTCGTCGGATGCATGTATTCGGGTGCATGGTAAGGCCTTGCCATCCACGAATTCCAGTGAATACCATGCTCAACGTAATCATAGGGGCCTGTCTTGTTACGGTCGAACCATGCCCTATAATCGGATACAAAACCGGGGTCTTCCACGCGACCGGACTCGTCCAGCAATGTATGATGAAATCCATTTAATGAGCGTTGCGGGTAAAAATGCATTTTTCCGATTCCCTGCGTATGGTATCCCGCATTTGCCAACTCCCCGGGAAGCGTACTTTTAAATCCGTTCTCCATTGGACCTTGACCTGCTCCCATGCCAAGTATTCCAGTGTGCCACGGGTCCATCCCCGTAAGTAAACTCGCTCTTGCCGGAACGCAGGACGGTGACGGTGAATAAGCGTTCTCGAACACCGTACCATCAGCAGCCAATGCATCCAGATTAGCCGTTTCAATCACTTCGTTACCATAACAGCCCAGTGTATCCCA
Source organism: Paenibacillus sp. FW507-14B1B (assembly GCF_058781425.1). Taxonomy (NCBI): domain Bacteria; kingdom Bacillati; phylum Bacillota; class Bacilli; order Caryophanales; family Paenibacillaceae; genus Paenibacillus; species Paenibacillus sp. FW507-14B1B. The sequence continues at coordinate 1,231,492 of NZ_JBYSWS010000002.1, forward strand.
TCGCTGCTGATCTGTCATGATCAGCAATATATTAGGTGTTTGCGTTATAGACATATTCACGCCTCCTCTACCATCTTCACGAAAGCTCCATCACCAACCTCATAACAATTACGCATGGTGAAGACGAGGCATTGGCATCGGCTCTTTGCCCATCTCAGCCATTAAGAAGCAATGCATAAGTTTTGCTTTCAGTTCACTGTACCGTGGGGCATCCCACAGATTACGAAGCTCACCAGGATCGTCTTGCAGATCAAACAGCTCTCCGTATGGCCGCTCGTAATACACCGTCAGCTTGTAGCGTTCATCGACATACGTTTTGACATGCATCAAGGTCGGCTCGTTGCGATTCTCACAGATGATGTGATTTCTTGCAGCAGATTGTTTCCCCTGCCATACCTGGCTCTGATCTACACCTGTCATCGTACGTGGTACCTTTCCACCAGCAAACGATAAGAATGTTGGTGCCAGGTCGACGAGCGACTGCAGCGCTGATTCGGTCTGCCCTGCCGGAACCTTTCCGGGATAGCGAACGATAAACGGCAGCTTCAGTAGGTCTTCATAATGGAACGCTCCCTTAAACTGTAAACCATGTTGACCAAAAAAATGACCATGATCTGTCGTATAAACAACGATCGTATCCTCTGACAGACCGAGCTCGTCAAGCTTATCTAGTATTCGTCCAACATACTTGTCCATAAAGCTAATCATGCCATAATATACCACCATATTCTGCTGCTGTTTCTCACGGGGAATAAGGTGTGTATATAAGCCATGGACCCCTTTACCAGTTTCCTGATATAAAGAGTAATCCGGATGCTGCAGCTGTGTCATACCGAAATGCGGCGGATTCGTATCATGCTCACCGGGATGCAACTCGGGTAAAGTAAGCTTCTCTGGATCATACATGGAATCCCAAGGCTCCGGCACCAGATATGGTGGATGCGGATCGGGAAAGCTCGCCCATAGGAAAAAAGGCTCTTCGCGATCAGCGTAACCTTCCATCAAATCATTCGTTCGTTCAGCAATCCATGCATTGTAATGATACTCCTCTGGCAACGACCAGCGATGCTCTGCTGCAGGGTCAAGGCTGCCTGTCGGCTCTGAATAATGCGCTTTCCAATCGAATCCCTGCTCTTCCATCCAGATCGCGTAATGTTGACCTACCAAATGCTCATGAGCATGGTTTCGCAGCATTTCCGTATGATCGAATCCATAGAACGGTCCGGTGAAATCCCGCCAAAAATCAAGATCCTGAAGCTGTGGAACCGCCTCGACGGATGGATATTCCTCGGTCGATATTAGAGGTTGAAAATGCGCCTTACCAATGAGTGCAGTCTGGTATCCTTCGGTCTGAAGGGCCTCTCCAACTGTGGGGATATTCTCGGACAGTTTGGTCCCAAGCGCCCAAGCTCCATGCTGACTTGGATACATGCCCGTAATAATGGATGAGCGGCTAGGCGTACAAGTTGGATTTGGGCAGTAAGCGCGCGAAAACACCGTACCTTCACGTGCAAGACGATCCAGATTCGGTGTTGAAATTTCATTGTTTGATGCACCTATGGTGTTCCAGTGCTGCTGGTCACTTGTAATCAACAGAATGTTTGGTTTTTTGGCCACTCTCGTATAACCTCCTCTGTTTAAATCGGATATCCCTCATATTGCGGGTATCACACGCTCTCCTGAAAAGAAAACAAAATTCAAGTTATTTATGATACCGCTTTCATAAATAATTGCGTCTCTTTTGCATTTTCAAAACACTCATAGATTATCTTTCGTAGTAATCCTGTCCTGTTTATCATATCGGTGCGATCATGAGATGAAAAGAACAAATTTCAATTTTACTAAAAAAGAGACACCCTTTTCGCTAAAGTTGTAGCAAAAGTAAGGTGTCCCTTCCCTATCCATTTAAAATTGCACACTAAACCCCTTAAACCGATGAATCCCCGTACCGTGACGAATGACATCTTGCTCCCGCAGCTCTTTAACCGCCACTTGCACCTCCAGAAGTAATTCGGGTTCCAGTCCAATGGTGTTATGACCGCCAAATATTTTGTTTACTCCATTTAGCCGAGCGATTCGTTCGAGTGAGTTCACCAACTCCTCCGGATCAGTTGTCGGATAGAAGGCATACACCGGCGTCTCATCATATAATAGATCTCCCGTGAAGAGATAACCGCGGCTCTTATCAAACAATGAGATATGTCCCGGCGAGTGACCTGGCGTATGAAACACCGTCAGATTACGGTCTCCCAGCTCAACAACATCTCCATCATGGAGTAGACCCGCCCCTTGTCCCTGATATGGTTTATAGGTTTTCGGATCGAATGTATCGGGCACCGGCCTTGTAATATCCCGGGATATATCTTTTCGAATCTGCTCAATACTCAGCTTCTGAATCCCGTTTACGAGCCAATCCTCTTCCGCTTCATGCACATAAATTTTCTCGAATTGACCATGACTTCCTATATGATCTGCATGGACATGCGTCGTAAGCACCTCAATGGGTAAGTCGGTAAGCTGATCGGTCATTCGCTTGATCTGATCGATGCCAAGACCTGTATCAATAAGTGCAGCCTTATCGCGCCCGATTAACAGGTAAGAATGGACTTTCTCCCAGTGGCCATATTCGCTGATTACGAACGTCTCATTGTCAATTTTGGACACTGTAAACCATGCATCATCAATTACGATTGGGTAGTTGTTCATATGTACTCCTCACGATTCAAGATTCTGTACTAAGGGAATTTTTAGATTGAATTATTACGTCCGCACCATCATCAGGAAAGCCGATAAGTGATACATAGTAGCTCTGATTCACCCCGATCTCGCTTGCTTCACCATTTTCAGTCTTCTTCTCAAAATGTTTATCCACTAGAGCCTTAAACTCTTCAATGAATGTGGTGAAGCTCTCCTCACTTCCTCGTAGGGAATACATAGCAGCAAGGTTCTTCCTCATCGTCTCATGCTTAGAACTCAGTGCAAAAGATGAGGCCGGCGCATTCATGAGCTTCTTTCTCGTTGTCTCTATTGTTTCCATGAACACCTGTCTGGACGTTTCGATTAAATCCTCACTCGGAAGAAGATGATCCTCTGGAATAAAGCGGCTTGCTACCGCACGATAATATTTCTGAACGATACCGTTCTTTTCTTCCTTCCTGACGACTTGAATTACTTCATGCTTCTCCAGCTCTTTCAGATGAAAATAGATATTGTTCCGGGTAATCTCCAGCATTTCAGCCAGCTGTTGACCGGTGTATTCATGCTTCACTAGATTCATTAAAATTTTGGTTCGCAGTGGGTCTGCGATAGCCTTCAGTTGTTCATGAGTTTTGATGTAATACACTCCAGTCATGGACACTTTAACACCTCACATTAATTTACCGGTAAAATTTATTTTACTGTCAAGGAACATATTACCACTCTACTTTTATACCAGTCAATCGAATAATCTTCTCGATGAAACAAACAAAATGCGCTATGCAGTTTCCTCAGCCTTACAGGGTGTGGTATATTATCCACAATCATGTCATGATTTTACTCATTACTGTCAGAAGGAAGTGTCTGAATGTTCGATCCAACCATATTCGAAAATTTGAAGGTTGCGGTGGAAAATGTAGTCTATGATCTGGATAATCTAGACGAGCGGATTATAGTCACGGGCCGAACAGACCAGATGGATATGGCTATTATGTCACGAGCTTTTACGCTCAAGTTCGATCTTGTCCCAAAGACAGGAGCTTCCGCTGAAATCCGGATTGAAGCTTTTTTGAAAGATCTAGCTGCCGAAATATTAGAATTGCCGGGTGAACAAGCAGGATGTGCTTTATCACTTCGCTTCTACACCAAGGTTACGAAAATCCCTGAGCAGTGCCGGAGAATATCGAATCTATTGCAGGTCATCTGGGAGCCACAGGTCGAGCCCGTTCAGACGCTTAGCTGTGTTTATAGCGAAGACCCCCTCGTTTACAACAATACAATTGAACTGAAATTCCCTCACAAAATCAATGAAGATAACATGTCGGACATCCCAAACCTTGTGGAATATATGATCCGAACGCTTGAAGAACTAGCTGATATAACCTAAGTTGGTAATGAACAAATGCACAAATAAATCGCCCTTTATTAACGTAGAAGTATTGAAGAAACTACGCTTGATAAAGGGCGATTTGTAATCCATATTTTAAAAGCTAATCCGAGATTCTTAACGATTCGCAGCTTGAATTGTCAGTCTGACCTCAATATCCGAAGGATCTTTCACATAATAATCCCCATCACGCTGCTCAAGTGTGAGCCCTGCATCACGAATTCTGCCACTCACAGCTTCAAGCTCCTCAGCATTAGGCAGAACGACAGTAAAATAGTTGATGCCTACCGCATTACGTGGGGTATTCGGTACACCGCTTCCTGCCCACACATTCAAACCGAGATGATGATGATAGCCTCCAGCTGAAATGAACAATGCTGCGCCGCCATAATGAGCTGTCAATTCAAATCCGAGAACATCACAGTAAAATCGCTTCGCTTCATCTAGATTCGATACATGGAAATGCACATGCCCGATAACCGTTCCACTCGGAAGACCATTCCACTCCTTGCCTTCGGATACAGCTAGCAAACCCTCTACATCCACTGGATCGGTAGCCATTATAATTTCACCTTTAGCATCCCGTCTCCAAGTATCACGCGGACGGTCTACATAAATTTCAATCCCATTATTGTCCGGATCACTAATATAAAGAGCTTCGCTCACTAGATGATCCCCTTGCCCAACCGGAATATTGTGTGCTACTAAATTGCGAATAACGAGTCCAAGACTCTCCCGATCTGGTACAAGAATCGCGAAGTGATACAGACCTGCTGCCGTCCGTTCAGGCTGTACATTCAGACCCTCTACCTCTTCAAGTACAAGTAGCGTGGTTTTACCATCTGCTGTCAGTTCCGCTACTCTCCCTTGTTGACGGAGCATTTTCAAACCAACGACTTCTGTATAAAATCGCACGGACGTTGCCAGATTGCGGATACGCAATGATACTTGTCCAAGCTCTGTGGACGGATGCAATACTTCTGACATACTTATCACTCTCCATTTTCATATCGAATAAATTTCATCTATTCACACGATTGATCAACGCTAATATCATCAACATGTAACCTAATTAGTTACAGGTTGTATGTGATAATTATAGTTACAGAGAAAAAGAAAGTCAATGAAAACTAAACGGTAACCGTCATTAAGTTTCTTTGCCTTCCTTTCAACTAGGTGTCCGTTCGACAATCCTGTTCCGCAATACTTTGAACAATGTCTTGCAAGGTAACTTTACTCAGCACACTCTCCATTGCATGCTGAGCGAGTGAGAATACGGGTACCACAGCATCATGGATATGTTTGCCGACCAGACATTTTTCATTAGGCTGCTCATGTACTGCAAACAGATTGTTTTCCTGTACGACATGGACAGCATGGTATATGTCTAGCAGCGAAATTCCCTCTGCTTCTCCCTTTAGCTTCGCTCCTGCAACACCTGGACGCACCTCTACAAGTCCAGCCTTGCTTAGCATACCTGTAATTCTTCGGATGACTACCGGATTGGTATTGACGCTCTCTGCGATATATTCTGATGTGCTGATCCCTGTCTTATTCATTTCAAGTACCGACAGGATATGAATAGCGACGGCGAATCGAGTGCTAATATTCAAAGGTAACATCCTCCATTTCTAGATCATTTCATTTACCTCGTAGATTGTAACTATGATAGTTACATCTACCGATGAAGTCAACTCATATCACTACTGTAACACTCGATACGAAGGAATATAAATAGGCCGGGACAGATGCCCGGCCTGAAGTTTATTCCGCTTCTCTAGGAGTTTAAAACATCGGAAACACATACCTGATAAGAAAATACAGAAACCCGAAAAAGATAATCAAATAGGCAACATACTTGATGAGTGTAGAGGCAACCTGGCTGGAATCATTACGCTGCTCAACATTACGTGTTTCTACCTCAACATGATCTTGGTTATGGCGGGAATTCATACTTTCCACCTCCCTTTCTCACCCTGCTTCGTGCAGGAGATCGGTTTCAGCTGTTTGTTAATCTTTACACGTAACAACGGAGATTGAACCATCCCACTTGGCCATCTGTCACTTGATTATTTACAGCACACCAATGAGTACAGGAAGAAAGATAAATGAAGCTAGTGTTGTCCACAAAATACACATAGAGACCAGTCTCGGCGCTGCATCATACTGCTCTGCAAGAATAACCGCATTTACAGCCGCAGGCATAGCTGACAGGATTAGAATAACGGCAAACAAAGTACCCTCCACCGATAAGGCAGCCAGAATACCCCAAGCAACAAGGGGGGCCACAACCATACGCATAACCATTCCTGACCAAAATCCTCGGCGAGAGACCCGTGATATTTCACCACTACTTTGCACGCCCATCATCTGTGCTCCTAATATGACAAGTGCTAATGGAGCATATGCAGCAGACAGCATCGATATGCCCGTCTCTAGACCTGCCGGAAGTGATGCATCCGTTATTCGCATCAAGACAGCAAGTGCCGCCGCATACACCGAAGGAAGTGTAAATACGGACTTCACGGCTTTTATGGCAGAGAAGTGAGATCTTGCTGCCAGATACACACCAAGTGTGTTAATAATAATGATCTGCACAATCACATATACGGATGCTTTGTCGAGCCCCATCTGCCCGAAAGCAAGTAGCACTAAAGGTAAACCATAATTCACGCTATTGGTGAACATGGTTGTTAGACCGAGCCCTGAGCGTTCGGGCTGGGAGAGCTTTAGCATTTTTCCGACAGCCCCGCACAGCATCCAGAGAATAATGACGTTGAGAATACAGAAAGTAATCGTGACCGCTACATCACCTGAGGTGACCGATGCTTTAGCCAGCGTCTCAAATATGAGCGCAGGGCTCATGACATATAGCGAAAGTGCAGATAATGTTTTTGTCTCGAGCCCTTTGAAGCGTTTCAATAACCCTCCAGCGATAACAGGTAAAGAGATCGGAAGGAAGACGCTGTACAGTGTAATGAAGAAAGAGGATATCATGTGAACTATGTACTCCTTAACCAAGAATGAATTTCTTATTATGTCTCTCCCATCGTATCGTATTTGTTAGCATTTCGTCCAAGACAAGGTAGCTATAGATGTTATAGGCCCTCTCTATTCCCATACCTATCAATTCATTTCTTAAGTCATTCCAGAGCGAATGCAAGCACAAAAAAAGACCAAAGCTCTCATCAAAAAGAGGAACTTATAGCCCTTTAATGTCTTACTATTTATGAAGAAATTGCACGTCCAACAATGACCAGATCCCGCTTGATCCCATCCAGTTCAGCCACACGCGGAAGCAGCCCCCACTGTTCAAACCCGAATTTCTTTAACAGTTTCAGGCTCGGTTCATTATGACCAAAAACAAAGCCAACTAGGTTACTTACATTCAGCCTTGGACATTCCTCCAACGCTTTCTCAATCAGGATGCTTCCAGCCCCAGTTCCACGATATTGTTCATCCACATAAATACTGATTTCAGCCGTTCCCTGATAAGCAGGACGCCCGTAAAAAGATTGAAAGCTCATCCAGGCAGCAATTTGACCGTTCACTCGCATGACCCATAATGGCCGCGAATCTGAACGATGGTCCTCGAACCAGGGAATGCGGCTCTCAAGCGTAACAGGCTCCAAGTCAGCGGTGACCATTCTGCCAGATATAGTGGAGTTATAAATATCAATAATAGCCGGTAAATCTTCTCTATTTGCATAATCAATCTGATAACGAGGCATTGCCATGTCATATTCCTCCGAATGGTGAAGTGATCTGTATGCTTATTTTACAAGAGGTTGGCATGAAACGCATTCATCTTTTTTGAGCGCTACTTATCCTTCGATTAGTTCACAAAAGTATTACGTACCCGCTTCGAACGGAGGAAATACGGGATCCAGACACAAGCGTATAATATGGATCGGGAAATTTCCTTCGTTGAGTTGGCGTCTTCGATCTGATCAACCAGGGAAATCTGTTGTAACAATGAGTAATCCACTGCCACTAGAAGAATATTATAGACTAACATGATAATAACTAATTTTGGAAGCATACTTTTTTTGGCATATAACATGACCAAGATAAGAATAATCAGCAACATAGAAATGATATTGCCCACCGTCTCAAAAATAATAAGCGGCTTCCATAACGGGTCATACGCAACGGAAGACGGATCGGTCAATGTTTCCCAAGCTTCCGAACCATAAATAGGGATAATGTTTACAATTATCGTTATGATGCCTAATAACAACGAAGTATACAGCGAAAATTGAAAAAAACCTAGCCAGCCTCCGAGTCCCTTTAACGACTTATCAATCGTAATCGCATGATTCGGTCTGGAATTAACTTTCACTTGATCCGGATCCACAGTCTTCCCCCTTGATTATTCATATTTTGTAATTATTTCCTCAAGTATTATATATCAGATGTAAATCGAAAAGATACTCTGACTTTACATCACTCCATGAACGAGCTACGCTTATATCATATAGCCATGCGAACAAAACGAACAAAGCAGAAAGGGATGTATTAAATCATGACTACAAGATTAGATCAATTAAATCAAGCGATGTCCTTACATAGATGGGATGTCTTACTTATAACAGATCCTAAGCATGTATATTATCTAACAGGGTTTGCCAGTGATCCACACGAACGTTTTCTTGGGTTGCTCTTGCAAAACGGAGAGGAGCCTGTACTTATCGTTCCAGCACTTGATGGTGATGCAGCGGCTGCGGCTTCGTCCATTAGCAACATCGTTACGCATCAAGATACCGATAATCCTTATGAATTGCTCCGCAAACAGATTAAGGGCTCCATCAGAACGATGGCTCTTGAAAAAGATCAGCTGACGGTGTCTCGGTATGAACAACTCCAACACTTCCTATCTGCACATTCCTATTCAGATGCAGGTCAAGTACTGCGTGATATGCGAATTCGAAAATCAGAAGATGAAGTCAAGATCATGAAACGAGCGGTCGCTCTAGTAGAAGATGTCCTCTCCCAAGGTCTAAAACAGGTGAAGATCGGAATGCAAGAGATTGAGCTTGTGGCCGAGCTTGAATATCTGATGAAAAAACTAGGGGCTGACGGCCCTTCCTTTGATACCATGGTGCTCACGGGTACGAATACCGCTCTGCCACATGGCGTTCCGGGATCACGGAAGATCGCGGAAGGTGACCTGCTTATGTTTGACCTCGGCGTGTTCGCTGGCGGATACGCATCAGACATTACCCGTACCTTTGCTGTCGGACAGATTAGTTCAGAGCAGGAGCGTATCTACAACACGGTACTGGCGGCTAATGAAGCAGCCATCTGTGCTGTAAAGCCTGGTGTCACTTATGGATCGATTGATAAAGCAGCTCGATCCGTTATTGACGAAGCTGGCTATGGCCCTGCATTCTTGCATCGTCTAGGCCATGGTCTCGGTATGGATGTACATGAGTACCCTTCCATTCATGGACTTAACGAGGAGCTGCTTACTAGCGGTGCTGTCTTCACGATTGAGCCAGGCATTTACGTTCCAGGCGTTGGAGGCGTGCGGATCGAGGATGATGTCTTCGTAACTGATAACGGTGTAGAAGTGCTAACTTCGTTCCCTAAGCAGCTTACCGTCTTGGGCTAAGCTGCCATATGCAGCAGGAGGCGACCATTCCCCGGAGATGAACAGGGAGCGGTCGCCTCTTCTTTTGGGTCTATGATTTCGAATCATTTCCGGAATAGAGCAGTATATTTAATAACCAGTGATAGAATGAGCAGGCTTATCAAGGATGAATCTATGATTCGCACAACAGCGATGCCATAACTCCTAATCGATACATCATCTATGAGATACCAGATACCTAGTATCCATATCGTTAGGGAGAATAGTACAAACCAAAACACCAATTTCTGTTTCGGGGATACTTCCATTACATTAGATCTCTTTTGAGATGAAGCTCTGTAAATCATGTAAGCAAGTATGATAGATAATCCCACAAGTGTACTTCCATGCTGTAACAGCTTATATACCGGAATATCATAGCCGGCGATTTGGAATGTGTGATCTAAGGCTGGGATTCTCGTAACCATGAATCCTTTCTGATGTGTGAATGCATCCCACACGACATGCGTTACCATTCCCAGGATCGCAGAGTAGCCAAAGACGATTACCCTCAAAGCACGGCTCGAGTCTACTTGCCGAGTACTACGGTCCTGAATCACATTCGGTAAGTAACTGACAAGCGTTTGATGAATGAGAAAATGATAAATACAATAAATTAACACAACCATGGGAAGATTAAGGATTAAAAACCCACTAAAAGTATGCCCTATTTCACCCAAAGGTTGCCCTCGCAAAAAATACTCATAATCTGGAGCCATACTCCCTAGAACAAGCGCGGAAAAATGAACGTATTTACTCTTTCTCGAAAACGGCAATACGATGGCAGGATGCGCAAAGGTTAATGGCATATGAGTCTTCAACCCCTATTAATCTATTACACTGTTCTTACAACGAACAACGACACCTCAAGTCTAACATAAGTCATCTAAGAAGATTTAATCATTAAAAGAAGCCGCCCCCTCCTGGGTGCGGCTATGTCCTTATTCATATTACGTCTGCATCATATCAATATCTTGATTACGATCCTTAAATACGCCCTGATCTACTTCTTTCATGACTTTACCTGTAATCACACCGGCAGTCATCGATCCGTTGACATTGAGTGCGGTCCGTCCCATGTCGATCAGCGGCTCGACGGAGATCAGCAGACCTGCCAGAGCAACCGGCAGATTCATAGTGGACAGTACAATCAAGGAGGCAAAGGTTGCTCCTCCCCCTACACCAGCGACACCGAAGGAGCTAATCATAACGACTACAATCAAGGTAAGTATAAACATCCAATCCGTTGGATCAACACCCGCTGTAGGTGCTATCATCACCGCCAACATCGCAGGGTAAATACCCGCGCAACCGTTCTGTCCCATCGTTGCTCCAAGGGATGCAGATAAATTCGCAATGCCTTCTTGTACCCCCAGCTTCTTGTTCTGCGTCTGTACACTCAGTGGAATCGCTGCCGCACTTGAGCGGGATGTAAAGGCAAAGGTTAGTACTGGCAGTACCTTGCGGATATACACCATTGGGTTAAATCCGAATAGAAGGAGGAGAAGCATATGAATTATAAACATAACAATTAACGCGACATAAGATGCCAGGACAAAATCAACGAGATCGAGAATGACTTGCAGATCTGTTCCTGCAATCGTCTTAGCCATTAGTGCCAATATTCCATATGGTGTCAATCGAAGGATTAAAGTAACCATCCGCATCACAACTGCATACAGTGCCCGGATCATACCTCGAAACGTTTCGGCTTGCTCCGGATGTTTTCGATCCAAACCAAGCAAAGCGACACCAATAAAAGCGGAGAAGATAACAACCGCTATCGTAGAAGACTTACGTTCTCCTGTCATATCCGCGAACGGATTCGAAGGAATGAACTCCAGAATTTGCTCGGGTAGCGTCTGGTCTCCAACGTCTCCAAGCTTATCTTCGAGCAACAAGCCCTGCTCATGTTCTGCGGCGCCCGCTTGTATATTTTCTGCTGATAAATCAAAGGTAAGCGTCGTCGCTATTCCAACAGAAGCCGCAATACCCGTGGTCAGAAGCAGAGTAGCGATGATTAGCCCACTCATTTTACCGAGATTTCGTCCGCCCTTCAGATTCATAATTGCCGAAATAATCGATACCATAATGAGTGGAATTACCATCATCTGCAGCAGACGTACATACCCGTACCCGACCAAGTTAAACCACTGCGATGATTTCGCAATAACGTCAGAATCTGCTGAAAAGATAAACTGTAAGATCGCGCCAAACAGCACACCAAGACCTAAGCCGGCAAATACCCGCTTCGTAAACGAAAAGTGCTTCTTCTGCATCCAGTACAATATGCCAATAAGCAGAAGAAGAACAAGGACATTCATGACAATCCAGACTGTTTCCACGCCCGATGCCTCCTCTTGTTTAAATGCATTTTGCATAAAATCTAAAGATCGATTTCTAATACAAAATGGTGAAGTAATTGCTACTATTCATTTCCAAACGCAAACCCACTTAAAACATTACCCGTTAAATCCGATCTGTTATCTCTTTTTTATAAAAAGGTATGCTACATGCATACAAAAAAGACGGCTATCTGCCGTCTTAAAATCTCTTATTATGAGGAATAATATACATCTATTCGTTTGGTCTTCCACGATTAGCTGTCAAGAGTACTTGTGGAGCACCATTCTCTGGGTGCATAACAAGAGCAGGATCGACCCTAAAAACTTCACGTATGAAATCCTCTGTCAATACTTCAGACGGCAGCCCTTGCCCAGCAGTCTTTCCATCTCGAAGTACCAGAAGTTGATCACAGAACTGTGCAGCTAAATTCAGATCATGCAGCACGCTAATGACAGTAATGCCCGAGTCTTTACGCCACTCTGCTACCATATTCATAAACTCCAACTGGTACCGTATATCCAGATATGTCGTTGGCTCATCCAGCAGCAGAATTGCAGGCTGCTGAGCCATTACTTTTCCAAGGGCTGCACGCTGACGTTGTCCTCCACTAAGCTGGTCCAATCTTCTCGATTCTAAACGGTCTAGCTCCAGTCTATGAATAATCCGATCCAGCAAAGGACCAGCATCCACTCTCTCTCGTCCTAACCAGTTCTGAAATGGAAAGCGCCCCATCTCCAGGACTTCACGTACTGTAAAATCTGTCGGAGCAAGGCCTTCCTGCTGCAGTACAGCAACCATTTGCGCCAGTTCTTTTCTACTGTAACTAGCCATTTCTCTGTCATGTAGCAGCAATTGACCTGTTGTAGGCATTTCCACCCCAGACAAAAGATGCAGCAGTGTCGATTTACCGCTTCCGTTCGGACCGATAATTCCCCACCACTCTCCTTCACGGACACTCCAGTCGATCTCCGATACTGCATTCAAGCGTTCATATCGCTTGCCTACATTGTGAAGTTTGATCATAGGGCTCCCTCCCTACGCTGCTTTTTATTAAGGTACAGCAAATAACCAAAGAATGGAGCTCCCACAAATGCGGTTACAACCCCAATCGGAATTTCAGTAGGTGCTAGCAAAGTTCTCGCTGCCGTATCCGACCAGACCATGAAGATCGCCCCGCCGAGTGCCGATAGTGGAATAATAATTCGATAATCCGAACCTGTAACGAGCCGAATCATATGAGGTACGACTAGTCCAACAAAACCTATTACTCCGGACACCGACACTGCCGCAGCGGTTAAAAGCGTAGCTACAATAAGAACACTCATCTTCAGGCGATCCACATTAAGCCCCATATGGGCTGCTTGTCTTTCGCCTAGTGATAGCAAATTCAGCATCCGTGCTCGGCTCCACAAAAAGATAAAGCATACAATAAAGTAAGGGAATAGCACCGTTATGTACGACCACCCCCGCATGCTTAAGCTTCCCATGGTCCAGAATAAAATATCCGTTAATGTATCCTTTGACATAACCGTCAAGAATGAAACAGCCGCACCTAGAAACGACTGCATGATCACACCTGATAGTATTAGTCCATGCGTCGGAATTTTTCCATTATCTCTAGCGAGTAACAGTACGATCCATAGCGTAAGAATACCCGTCAGAAAAGCAACCAAGGGCAACGTCCAAGCTCCAGCGAATGCATATTGCAGTCCGTAGAAGATTAGAAACGCAGCTCCGAGTGAGGAACCGGACGATACACCCAGCGTGAATGGATCCGCAAGAGGATTTCTTAGAACACCTTGAAATGCAGCACCAGCAACTGCAAGTGAGGACCCAACCAGCATGCCGAGCAAAATTCGGGGAAGACGTACCTTCATAATAATCTGCTCCGATGCGACCTCCCAGTTCGGTGTGATAGAATCACCAATCCATGGAAGTTTGTGTAGCAGCATCGCACCGATCTCTGTAACGGGTAAATGAACCGCACCAATGCCAAGACTGACCACGAGTGTAAGAACTAAGAGAATAAGCCCTGTCACTGCGTACACCGCAAGTTTTCTACTCATGATGTTATCCGTACTGGATGGATTACTATCACTAATTGTTTCAATCGATTTCTCATCAGTTTCTCTCCTATCCCGTGTATGCAAGCGCCGAAATGACTCGTATCTCTGACAGGCACCCTATAATTCACCATAAAAAACCCCTGATCTCATAGAGAATCAAGGGCTACGTTTCGGAGATAATGAACTTTATGAACTAAAAAATGAGCTTATAATAAAAGTCTACTCGTCCAAAATAGTTCTGCCAAACGTAATCCTTTCCTCGAAGGACCGTCAGATTCATCATGCGAAGCAGGTCTCCTGACTTACAGGTTGAAATGATACCTCCGCCTTCCCGAGCCTTACTAGGTCAGTGGCAATTATGGAGGATATCCCTGATTCACAGTGGCGGGACCGTGCCGGATTTTAACCGGCTTCCCTTTTAACCCAGAAGCAGCCCTGTATTTAGGACTGTCTTTCCAGGACATCGCATGCAATGAGTATTCTTTTTTTGCTTAGCCAAGCATACTTCTCTGTTGACGATTATATGAAATATCTACTCCGCTTACAACCTAGAAATTCACATATGAAGTTAATCATACAGTTTGGCATAGAATTTTAAGCGTTACCGTTCCCCATCATAGCATTTATCACCCATCGCTCACAGAACCTTTGCTCTAGAGTCAAACATTGGTTTACAATAGATTTAAATGTATTACATTAGACAAGAAACCACACGGAGGCGTACATAATGCTGTTTATTGATAACCAGGGAATACATGATCCAGCCATAAATCTGGCCATTGAGGAATACGCATTGAAACATTTACCGATGGACGATAGCTACCTGCTCTTCTACATCAATCAACCATCGATTATTATAGGCAAACATCAGAACACAATTGAAGAAATTAACCAAGAATATGTGCGTGATAACAACATCCAAGTTGTACGACGTTTGTCAGGCGGGGGTGCCGTATATCATGATCTAGGAAACCTAAACTTCAGTTTTATTACCAAAGACGATGGGCAGTCCTTTCACAATTTCTTGAAATTCACACAACCTGTTATCGATTTCCTACAAAAAATGGGTGTCCCTGCAGAGCTTAGCGGACGTAATGACCTTCAAGTTGGGGAGAAAAAGATTTCAGGCAATGCACAATTCTCCACACGAGGAAGAATGTTCAGCCACGGAACACTGATGTTTGATCTCGATTTGGATCACGTACAAGCTTCACTTAATGCGAATCCAGAGAAGTTTAAATCAAAGAGTACAAAATCAGTCCGTAGTCGTGTAGCCAATATCAAGGAACTTCTCGGAGCTGACGGAAACGAGATGACCATTGAACAGTTCCGCGCTGAGCTGCTGCGTTCGATCTTCGGTATGGAACCTGATCAGGTTCCTCAATATGTACTAGAGGAAAAAGACTGGGAGATCATTCACCAAATCTCCAAGGAGCGTTACCAGAACTGGGATTGGAATTATGGCCTATCGCCAGAGAGCAATGTGAAGCATGCAAAGAAATTTCCTGTGGGTATCATAGACATCCGAATGAACATAAAGGATGGGCATATCCAGGAGATCAAAATATATGGTGACTTCTTCGGTGTTGGCGATGTAGCGGATATCGAGAATGCACTTCGCGGCAAACGTTACGAGGAGCGTGAAGTTAGAAGTCTTCTTACTTCCATTAATGTAAAGCATTACTTCGGTAATCTTGAGCTGGATGATCTCATCGGTTTGATCTTCCTGGAAGAATAACCGGAATGACTGGATCATCAGAAAAGCCTTGCTCACAGGGAATGACTCATTCCCTGTGAGCGAGGCTTTCTCATTAATTTCGATTATTTAGAAGCTATGAATACATACCAGAGAAGAACTAGTGTAAGTACGATGCACACATTCTCCACCATATTTCCCCATTTACTTCCGGTGCTCATCAGTTTAAATTTCACTCTGAATTTCAGTGGAGGCAACAGCCGTATTCCACGATTCGTTAGCATATCAGCTGCTAAGTGAAGAGCATAGGATAAACCTCCTGCAACCCATATACTCTCGCCCCAGGCCGAGCCTTCTGTCCCGAAATACAACAACAGCGTCCATCCAGCAACAGCGTATAAAGAGTGTGTCAACCCGCGATGGGATACCAGCGTGGAGATCATTAATACACAACCAGCAATGATATTCCACGGGCTAAATGAATGTCCGAATTGAAGGAGACCAAGGCCAATCATAAACATCACAATATGACGGAGTGTACGCCCTGGTAAAAAGGATACAACAGCAATTAATCCAGCCAAGGCCAAGTTCCACGGCGCATATTCCTGTCCGTAGAAATAAATAAAAATAGCTACCGCAACTAGTGTTAGTTGAAGTACACGTAAGAGGCCTGTGGGAATCGCTGTTCTTACCAATATGGAGTTCGGCTCATCAATATCCGGTAGAAGCGAACTAACGACGGCAACCGCTGCTGCCGGAAGTGTGATAGGAATTCCGGTCAGCCCCATGACCGACAATGTGACGCCGGTACTAATAACCAAATGGGCTCTTCCCATCATGATAATAACTTCCTTTCATTCTCTTGGTGTCCTAGAAGGGAATGTACGTTCGGCATTTTAGTATAACAAAATTCTCCTCTTTATGTCTACCCTTTCCACTAAATAAGCAATTCATCGATAAGATGGAAGTTCCTTACTATATAGGACTCCATTAGTATTGTCGCTTCTCTCATAATGGGATACAATTTGTTCACTTGTCATTTCACCGAAGAATTTACATATTTTTATTGTCTCGAAAGGATGAACAACGTTGAACCGCTCTCGTCTTGCTGATCTCAGCCTACTCCTTGTTGCCATGATGTGGGGCTGTACCTTTTTGATTGTGCAACATGCTGTTCGAGTACTTCCACCGATGGCCTTTAACAGCGTCCGATTTATAGGTGCAGGACTCCTATTAGCCTTCATCACGACTGTATTCTATCGGCGTCAGTGGCGATTGATCACGCGAAGAATGCTGCTGCATAGCTGTCTGCTTGGTCTTTTTTTGTTTATAGGCTATGCTTTTCAGACCGTTGGGTTGCTGTATACAACGACTTCGAACACAGGTTTTATTACAGGTCTATCCGTGGTCATCGTTCCCTTCCTGTCTTATTTCTTGCTTAAACACTCCATATCCCGCTTCACTTGGGTGAGCGCTCTGCTTGCAGCTGCTGGCCTGTATTTACTTACCTTTGCAGGATCAGAGATGAGCTGGAACATAGGAGATATTCTAGTCCTAATCTGTGCCATTGGATTTGCTCTTCATATCGGTTACACCGGTCTTTATGCTTCTAAATACCCTTCGCTGCCATTAGCAGCACTACAGATGACAGTGGTTGGTATTCTGAGCTTGATCGCATCACTCATCATGGAGGATGCGGGAAATCCTGCTACCTTAATGGATAAATTAGTCCAGCCCGAAGTCTTGATCGCCCTTCTCGTATCCATCGGTCCTACAAGTGCATTCGCTTTCTGGATCCAGACCGTTTGTCAGAAATATACTACACCTTCTCGGGTGGCCATTATATATGCAACAGAACCCGTTTTTGCTGCTTTAACTGGTATTCTATTTGCTGGAGAAGTGCTGGGCTTAGCCGGCGGCTTAGGATGTGTGCTTATTTTGGGAGGTATGCTTATGGCCGAATTGAAATCCGCGCCACATCAGGTACAATAGAAGCATAATAAAGATAGAAAAAATAGATATGATAGATAGGACAAAAGGAGAGAAATCCATGACTACCTACAAACTGATTGCGATCGACATCGATGACACACTAATCAACGATGATAAAGAGGTAACGCCCGGCGTTCAGCAAGCACTCGAACAAGCTGTCGCTAAAGATGTTGTTGTCACACTAGCAACAGGTCGTGCTTATACATCTGCTCAAGCGATTGCCCGCCAGACCGGACTTAATGTACCCATTATTACTTATCAAGGTGCCCTCATTAAAAACTTGCTCGACGAGAAGGTTCTATACGAGCGCTACGTTCCTATTGATGGTGCGAAGAAACTGTTTGAGTTCTGCATGGAACATAATCTACATCTTCAAACTTATGTCGGTGATAAAATCTACGCCCAGGAAGAGAATCAAAAGCTGATCGATTATTGTGCACTCAACCGCGCTCCATATTATATCGAGCCTGATTTTATGAAATTGATTGAACAGCCTACACCTAAAATGCTCATTATCGATGATCCTGCATATCTCGATGAACTGATCCCGGTATTCCAAGAGATGCTTGGCGATCAGATGCATATTACAAAGTCCAAACCACATTTCCTGGAGTTCATGCATAAAGAAGGAACGAAGGGCCATGCATTGACATTCCTTGCGAATCACTTCGGCTGTACTTTGGAGGAAACCATTGCTATTGGGGACTCTTGGAACGACCATGAAATGCTCGAGTGTGCAGGACTTGGTATCGCCATGGGTAATGCCATTGAGCCACTCAAAAAGATCGCAGACTACGTCACGCTTGGCAATAATGAAGATGGCGTTAAACATGCTCTTGAGAAATTTGTGTTGAATGCAGAATAACAACTTATATGCATAAAAAATAACCCGATCCCAAACTTAAATGTTTAGGATCGGGTTATTTTTCGCCATACTTTATAATGAGAATTAACGTATCATAGCTGTCCCTGTTCACCAATCAATCTAATGCCCTAGTTTCACATTCATACCCGAAACAGCCAACTTGGTTTGAAGAGGAAGGTCTAGGTCCTTAGTGACATCCACATCATGTGACATATGGGTATAGATCGTACGCTGCGGTTTCACTTCCATCAGTAACTCTGCCGCCTCCTTCATGTCATATACAGAACGAGTAGAGAATTCTGCAGTCTCATGAACAAAACTCGTACCAAGCACGAGTAGATCAAGACCGTGAAGGGGCTTCTTCTCAGCTTCGTTTAGAGCAATTGAATCTGAATTATATGCCCACGCATAACCGTTCTTCTCCAGACGATAGGCATATGAATAGCCATTCTTTCCATGATTGACCTTCCAGCAGGTAATACTCCAGCCACAGAGTGTAATACCGGAATCGGTTTCGATCATCTCCATATGGCCAGATAACCAAGGATACTGCCGCTGTATCTGCTCCAGCACTTCGCGTGGTGCATACAGATAGCCTTTACATCCAAGCCATCTATTAGCGTCAGCCCATTCCGGCAAGCCGCCAATATGATCGAAATGCGCATGGGTAATTAGCATATGCTGAACTTGCCGCATCCCGTGCTCCTCCATCATATGACGCCAGTCGGGGCCACAGTCGATCACGAATAAATCCTGTCCATCCTTCACCATCGCCGAGGAACGCAGACGTCTATTCTTCCCTGTAGTACGTGCCTCGCTGCATACCTTACAATCGCAATATACTCGCGGAACCCCCATGGCATCTCCTGTGCCTAAAAAAGTTAAAGTATCCATGCTGTTCTCTAGTCTCCTTATCCCAAGTGAAGCGGTATATCTCCAAAAAAACCGCCCGGCAACCTGCCAAGCGGCTATCTTTCATTATATATTACGCCGGATATCCGGCTCCTTAATAACCAATTAAGCGAATGATGGCTTCTTGTCATCAACGACACCGCTAATGACTTTCACATACTTCTTGTCCGTACCTTCCACGGAAGGTCCGATATAAATACTTGGTTTCGTCTGACGCTTTACAGAACGCTCACGCGGCTTCAAAGCCCCCGCCATCGGAATACTTCCTCGAACCACCCAATGACCGTTCTGGGATCCAGCATTACCAATATTCTTCCTTTTCTCATTCCTGCTCATATTGAATCCCCTCCAACTAAGTGTCTGATGGTACGAAGCAGTTCACGATTATGCTCAACAACCTCACCAAGCTCTTCATCTAACAGGGTTTGATGTCCCGTAAAATGAACCGATAACACATGGTTTACACCTAAAGGATAGCAGAACACATACACCTGTGCAACTTCCTCTTCATGATAAAATGCCCATTTTCCACTGTTATAGACGTCTATCACGTAAATTGATTGCTGCGTGCCACTATTGCTCTCATTTCCTTGAAATGGAAAGAAACGTCCTCTTCCTACATTACCCCCAATCTGAGCGATTCCATCATTCCCAGATTTCTTCCAAAATGCGGCCCCCGTTACCCGAAAGTCTCCTCGTGTAGGTGGTAGCAACGAGTTACGCACAGCTTCGCTTAAAGCATGGTATTTCTCAGACTGATCTGTAACGTTCACATTACGATTATATTCCCAGAAAAAGTGAAGTACACTCTGCTTACGCTTCAGTTCCGCTTCCTTCTGCTCTATGATTTCCGCAGGATTATCATAAAATAATTCCGTTTCAATAGCGTTCATAATATGCCCGCAAGCGACATCGACCGCTGACTTATAGTCCTCATCCGTACGTAGCTCATATTCCAAAAGTGTAAGTCCTTGAAGATCTGACAAAAGATGATAATCCTTTATCGTCACATCCTGAATCTGTTGATCGTCAGGCTCCACATGATCGGGGACGATACAGAATACCCTTCGCCTTCCCAGTCTTCCCCAGAACAGGCCCATCTCGAATAATGTATTATCCCTCGTAACAAATACATGCTTCCCACGAATTAAAGCCACGTCGTCGGGCGAAAATACGAACACACCAAAATCGCTATGTTCAAGCTGTCGCTCCAGCGCTTCCATCGTATAGCTGTTCGCTCCAAATGTTCCGCCATACCACGGTGTTACCTGAGCTGTTCTCTTCAGCTGTTCGTGAATAGCACGAGCATACTTGATGGCTTCTCTAGATGATCCAATGAATAAATTCGGCTTCGTAATGGATATAGGCACATCATATACTCCCCTTGTTGTTCAATTTACAAATTATTAGAGGTTATTATTCGACCATTATAACAAAGTTACCTAATTTATGGGAAACATTTGATCATGTATTATATGCTACGGATTCATAATCGACCCCATGAATAGAAACGCTCCAGTATCCCGATCTTCAATCGCGAAGAAAAACGGACGATCCACCGTCATCACAACAGGCTTTGTAGGCTCTGGCGCACCAGTCGGCATTGCAATCGATGTTACCGCAGCCGCTTCTGTGCCCTCCTCATTTACATCCACTACCACTTTATGCCCGATACTTCGGATATATAATGGGGTTTCAGCCATGGCGCTGAAATCAGCCTTTTCCTGAAGAAAAGCATTCTTCATCCCGGCATTCTTCAAGATATCGATCAATTTGTCCGACAATTTATCGGATAGCTCGGCTTTGAATCTAGGTAGCTCCAGCTTGATCGTTTCGAACTCATAGTCGCTCCTCCATACGGAAGGGTCCTGCCACAGTTGTTTATGAAGCTCCTCTAGGGAGGAATCCTTGCTTGGAACAACAACCAGCATATGCATTCGTCCATCCCCATAAGGAAGACGTACCGCTTGCCACGTATCGCTTTCCTTGTATCCAAATCCCTGTTCCTGTTTCATCATAGGAACCTTCTTCACCGTGCCATCTGCTAACGTAAAATCTCTATCTTCCGTTAATTTGGGGTTGAATTCATCCATCCAACCTCCGTTGAAATAGACGGCATTGATGAGAATCGCCTTTGCATCCTGTGGTTTACTGTATACTTCCTTAATCATGCCATTGGTCTTCTCGCTCACCCAGTTATTCATGATTTTAACAGATTCTTGCTTACCTAGATCCGCGGCTTTAACCTCTGCTCCATATCCATCTTTGACCGTATTCAGATAAGATTCTTTCATGACAAAATCATTCTGAATCCACACAGAGTTAGCAATATTAAGCGTGACCCCACCTCCGTGCTCTAAAATGGACCGAAGCTGACTGTTCGCTGCATTCACCTGTTTAAGCCCCATGTCATTCCATCCAAGCACCGTTTGCATTTGCTGTGCCGTTTCCCCTGCACTTCCGTTATAAGCCAAGGCCAGTCCCGTAGATAAACTGTACGGAGATATAAGAACATTCTCTCCCGTCTCCAGCTTAGATAATGCTTGGTGAATACGAAGACCAAATGCATTCTCTGCTTCTACAATTTTGGGGTCGAGCTTACCAAGAATCGCTTTCCTCTCCTTCGGATCTAGTGCTTGCTCATCTGTCTTCTTTTGTTCTTGCTGTTTATCCGTTAATCCATGACTTCCACAGGCCGTAGCAACGAGTGTCAAACCCAAGACAACGATCATCCACTTCTTATTCATGAAATTACTTCTCCTCTCCTACTCACACCATAATCTGTAATTATAGCTATCTTATTGATAAACGTTATACATTTTAAGGAAGTTGCCTCTTACCTGAAATTTTTTCCACTAGATATAAATTTCTTCATACTTAGCACCTCTTTAAAGGGATGCTCCATCCGAATGAAGAAGTTAAGAAACAATCATATTTATCATTTGATTATATAAGGGGCGTTTTCAAACATCATGAAACAACTAATGTTAAACGGGAATCGGATATCTTTGCGGACACGTACGGTGGATGATTTCCCCATACTCTATGATCTGATTTACGGATGCGAGCAGCCGGAATGGAAAAAGTATGATGCTCCTTACTTCCCATTGGAGTCCAGAACATACGCTCAATTCGTAGAACGTTGGGGAGCGGACCTCCATTCTGATGATCTGCCGGATGATCTGCTTATTGAGGCTGATGGACAGATTATCGGAATGGTTACTTATTACTGGGAGAATCAAGCTACCCGATGGCTGGAAGCTGGAATCGTCATCTATTCCCCCGACTATTGGAGTGGTGGTTACGGTACCGAAGCTCTCTCCTTATGGGTAGGTTTTCTGTTCCAGAATCTCACCATCGCAAGAGTTGGTATCACCACCTGGTCAGGTAATCCAAGAATGATTCGCTGTGCAGAGAAGGTCGGTATGCAGCTTGAAGGCCGTATGCGGAAGTGTCGTTATTACGAAGGCGTCTACTACGATTCGATCCGAATGGGAATGACCAGAGAAGAGTGGGAAGCTCAAGGAGTAGTCACGCCATGCTTCTCTCCAACGAGCTAAATCATTATTCTTTATACCTCAGACTTACACAAGGAACCTTATTTCAGTTTTCAACTGGAATAAGGTTTTTACCTATTTATCCAAAATTATATTGACACCTTTTTCTAGAGGTTGTATGGTTAGTTACATGAGTAGTTAACCAATTTGGTGGTGATGCAGAAATGGCTTTTATTATGGACGACAGCCGACCCATATTTATTCAAATCGCAGAACGTATTGAAGATGACATTATAGAAGGGCTACTGGCTGAGGAGTCTCAGGTTCTTTCAACGAACCAATTTGCGGCCTTCTACAAGATCAATCCAGCTACTGCGGCCAAAGGGGTCAATATGCTTGTTGATGAGGGAATCTTGTACAAGAAACGAGGGATTGGAATGTTTGTCGCAGAGGGTGCTCGAATGAAGGTGATGGATAAACGCAAGGAACGATTCTACGAAGAATATGTTGTAACGATGGTTCGCGAAGCGGAGAAGCTCGGTATCACGACCGAACAATTAACGGAAATGATCCGAAAGAGGGGGTAGTGTGAAATGAGTACTGTTATTGAATTGAATCAGCTAACGAAATCGTATGGTGATGTTACGGCGGTCAATAACGTGAGCTTTTCTATAGAGGCAGAGAAGATTTATGGATTACTCGGCCGGAACGGGGCCGGCAAGACAACGATTATGCATATGATTACAGCTCAGATTTTCGCTACAAGCGGGGAGCTTAAGGTGTTTGGAGAAGATCCATACGAGAATAATCGGGTCCTCAGTCAGATCTGTTTCGTCAAAGAGAGCCAGAAATATCCTGATGTGTATCGTATTCACGACGTCCTCCTGACTTCTGCCGCAATATTCCCGAATTGGGATCATGAGTATGCTCTCTCCCTCGCAGAGGACTTCCGACTTCCACTCAAACGTAGAATGAAGAAATTATCTAGAGGTATGCTCTCATCTGTCGGCATCATTGTAGGACTTGCAAGCCGTGCGCCCCTAACGATATTTGATGAGCCTTATCTGGGCCTTGATGCGGTCTCTCGTAGTCTTTTTTACGATCGGTTAATTGAAGATTATTCAAGTCATCCACGGACGATCATTCTATCGACACATCTGATTGATGAAGTAAGTCATCTTCTGGAACATGTGATGGTCATTGATAATGGATCCTTAATCATCAATGAGGAGGCCGAAAAGCTTCGCGGGCAGGCATTTACCTTAGCGGGTCACAAAGATATCATAGACTCTTTTACCGCAGGCAAAGAAATCATTCATCGTGAATCCTTTGGTAATTTGATATCTACGACCGTCGTTGATCGGTGGGATAGCTCAAAACGTAAGCAAGCTGAAGCTTTGGGGCTTGAACTTACCCCTGTTTCGCTACAACAGCTTATTATCTATTTAACTAACGGAAAAAACCAGAGAATGGAGGCACGAGTCTAATGAACCGAGTAACAAGTGTGTTAAAAATGCACAGCAGAGATAAATGGTCTTGGTTTATCATCCCTTCTCTAGTCGTTCTCCCTAGTTTTTTCGTCAACCTCATCATCAGCTTGTTTCTAGATGAACCCCTTATAACCGGTGGTCTTGCCTCCATATATATCTACATGCTGGCAGCTGGGATCATCATACTGACTCAGACATTTCCGTTTGCTCTAAGTATGAGTATCAGTAGAAAGGATTTCTTTGTGGGAACCTCCATCATGATTATTCTGACCAATATCGGATTTGCTGCACTCCTATTCCTTCTCGGTCTTACAGAAGGCTGGACGAACGCTTGGGGAAATGATCTTCATTTCTTTCATCTGCCCTACCTTAGCGATGGCCCTCTCATTAATCAATTCTATATCCCATTTATTATCTTATTGTTCTTTCACTTTCTCGGTTTATTAATCGCAGCTACACACAAGCGTACGGGACGCAATGGTTTATTTATGATCTATGGTATAGGCCTAATCGTCATCACAGTCATTGGTTTTCTTGCAACTTATTTGAACTGGTACCCTACTATCTTTCAGTGGATGGTACAGCAAACCGCCGCTAATTATGCTCTTTGGATGATTCCCTTCATCGTACTGTTCGCAGCTGGATCTTACTTTCTGCTCCGCAGAGCAACCATCTAAACAGCCTATCTCAGATGACACCCTCATTTGAATAATAATCAATACACCTTTTCGACATCGAAGAGGAGCTGCTTCTATAGCCAGCTCCTCTTCCTCAACAAACCGATTTCTCGAATGAGAGCAGGCCATAGCTTCAAGGACAACATTACCGAAGGTTTCCGTACTTTATTTTATAGGTTTAAGCTTGCTTCTTCCGTTGAACCATTTGCTCAAGAAGCTCCTCCACCTCTTTTTCTGGAAAAACGGCGGTCAACGTATCTTTAAAAGTTTCTTGTGCACGGATAAGCTTGTCCTCACCAATTGGAGTCAGGGAGGTATAAATGCTTCTGCGATCTTCATCACACGCTTTTCTTTCTAAAGCTCCGCACCCCTTAGCCTCAAACCGGCTAACCAGCCTGGAGATCGCACTCTGGCTTAATCCAACCATAGATTCGAGCTTCTGCAATTTCAGCTTTTTCTCGGGGGCCTCTGATAAAAATAACAGTAAATAAAATTCATTTATAGATAAGCCATGCTTGGCCTGTAAGTTAGCTTCCAATTCATTCGTCACGTTCATTTGTATATGCGTTAACGTCAACCAATTCGTTATAAGATCATTGTTATGTGTATTATCCATCTTTCGATTCATCTCCCGAGCGTGTGGCTATTAAATTCCTTCTTTATAAATATAATAGTACTACACTCTATACCCCTTTGTGAAAAAAAGAGACTGTTTCTCAAAGAAATCAGTCTCTCCGTATATCTTAGCCTTTCAGCCTAGGAAACCCCATTGCATACTGTTTAGGAATACCGGCATCCTTCTGAAGCTGAGTGCCTGCCTCGAGCGTCCAGTATGGATTTCTGAGCATTCCCCGACCTACTGCAACAAGATCTGCTTCCTCATTACCGATAACAGCATTAGCCAGTACTGGCTCATCCAATCTGCCCACCGCAATAACTGGAACATTCAAGCTGTATTTGATTTCTCTAGCCAAAGGCACTTGATACGCTGCATGTGTTCCCGGCTTTCCAGCTGCTGCGATCGGACCTTCACCCCCTGCACTGATATGGAAAATATCAGCTCCCGCTTCCTTATAGGCTTTGCTAAATACCAAGCTTTCTTTAAGACCGTAGCCGCCTTCAACATATTCCTTAGCCGAAATACGCATGATCAAAGGCATTCCCTCTGGCATTTCACTCTTAGCTGCGCGAATGACTTCTGATCCAAACAGGGTTAAATCTTCGCCATATTCATCCGTTCTAAGATTCGTCAGTGGCGAATGGAACTGATGAATAAGGTAACCGTGCGCTCCGTGAAGCTCGATGACATCGAATCCCGCTTGAACCGCACGCTTCACGCCCATTCGGAATTTCTCAACCATAGCCTTCACTTCTTCTGTGGTTAGTGCATGTGGCGTTTTGGAGTTAGCATCAAAAGGAACTGCAGATGACGATACCGGGACGACTGCATCTTCCGCTTTACGACCAGCGTGAGCAATCTGAATTCCCACTTTAGCACCATAAGCATGACAGGCGTCTACAATTCTAGCCAGTGCAGGAATCTGCTCATCAGACCAGACACCGAGGTCATAATCCGTAATTCGGCCATCCGGCTCCACATCAGCCATTTCAACAATGATTAGCCCCGCCCCACCAATAGCGCGACTTACATAGTGATTATAATGCCAATCCGTAGCAATTCCGTCTTTATTCGTTACCGAATATTGACACATCGGAGGCATAACAACTCGGTTCTTCAACTTCAAATCCATCAGTTCATAAGGGGTAAATAAGTCCTTCATGGTATCTCTCCTCTTTATAAAAAACTAATATTATTCTGTTCATCAATAAAAATGATTCAGCATTAAATAATAAATGCATGCTCATGCATGTAATGGTAGTATAGAATATCATCGCTGTCAATCATGAATCATATTGGTTAAAAAAAGAAGCTGCATTATAGTCAGCTCCTCTTCTAAGTTCATTGAACGTATATCTCATAACCCGGCCAAGACCTGGTACCAAATTCCCCGCTTCGAATACAACGTTTCCCGCACATACTCCCATCCACCAAGGTATTCAATATCAAACAGCCCCGCTGGCTCAGGAAATTTCTCTACATTCTGAGCATAAACCGTCTCATCTACCGGACGAAAACCATGTTTCGTAAAAATCTGCTGCACCTCAGGCGAGCGCAAGTATTGTACAAAAGCATCCGCTACATCAAGCATCCCATGCTCCTCTGCATACTGATGAACAACAGCCGCAGGATTCTCAATCAGCATCGTATATTTCGGAATAACGATTTCATAGGGTACTCCATGGGCTATTCGGGCAAGCAGTTCATTCTCATACGTAACGATGACATCTCCAACCCCATACTCAAATGCCGCCATCGAAGCGCGTCCGCTTTTATCAAGAGATTCTACATTCTGGTGAATCTGCTCCAGGAAAGCTTTTGCCGCTGCAGGGTCTTTACTCCCTTGCTCTTCAGAGCGTTTAAGCCCCGCTCCATAAATCGCATTGATGTCCCACTGTGCCCCTCCCGACGTCTTCGGATTTGGGTACAGCACCTTCACACCAGGCTTAATCAGATCGTCGAAATCCTGAATTCCTTTCGGGTTACCTTCCCTTGTACCCAAGACCACAATCGAGCGTGTAGCCATTCCACCATAGGGCTGCTCATTCCAATCTTGCTTCACAAGACCAGCTTTCACCAGCTTATTCATATCTCCTTCAAGTGCCAGCAAGGTAACATCTGCCTCAAAACCACCAGCAATTGAACGGGCCTGTGTACCAGAGGCTTCGTATGACTCTTGAAAAGAAATGCGCTCCCCAGTCTGTTGGTACCATTTCTCACGAAAGGCGGGTACAATTTCAGCCATGGCATCTCGCGCAACGCTGTATGCTCCAATGACCAGCGTCCGATCACCAGATTGTGCTGATACCGTCTTTACATCCGTTTGCCCCTCCACACATCCTCCCAGAACCGGGAGAAGCATAAGCAGCAAGCTCATCATGATAGGGCGGTAAACAGGTCCCCTTATGTTCCGTTTCCTCATCTTCTCCCTCCTCTCGTTCCACTTAAATCATGATTGGCATCGGATCTACCTTCAGCCTATTCTCCTCAATCCAGCTATCCGAATCATGATACAAGTAAGCACGATGTACAAGCACACGCACCTCTTGTCCAGGCTTTAAGGTCTCCTTCTCCAGTGAGCGATAAGTCATGAGTTTATGTCCATTTACTTCTACCTCGATCAGCCATTCACTACCTCGAAAATGCAAATGCCTCACGATCCCCTGCTCTGTTGCAGATAGAATCGGAAAATCATGCTCATTGCCAATTTCTATATATTCCGGACGAATTAACGCGCGAGCCTGCAGTCCATTCCCAGCAGCATCAAAACCTTTCAGGGCAGATGCATTCTCTACGATCGTAGATTCGCCGATAAAGCTAGCAACAAACGGTGTTGCCGGCTCCTTGTAAATATCCCACGGTGTCCCTTTCTGCTCCACCCGTCCTTGATTAATGATCATAATCTCATCAGCGACTTCAATCGCCTCATCCTGATCATGGGTCACGAAGATGGAAGTGATGCCAACCCGTTCAATGAGTTCTCGCAGCCATGAGCGAAGCTCCTGACGGATTTTCGCATCAATAGCAGCAAAAGGCTCATCAAGTAATAACAGCTGCGGCTCCGGTGCCAACGCGCGGGCAAAGGCTACACGCTGTCGCTGACCACCAGACAACTGATGGGGATAACGGCGTTCAAATCCACTAAGACCGGTCAACTCCACCAATTCCATCACTTTTTCCTGAATCTTAGACTTGGGGGCCTTCTTGACCTTCAAACCAAATGCTATATTATCGAACACTGTCATATGCTTGAATAGAGCATAATTCTGAAATACAAAACCAATACCGCGCTCCTGAGGTGGAATATCATTTACAACCTGACCATGAAAAGAGATTTGACCAGCATCTGGGGTCTCCAGTCCTGCCAGCATCCGCAGGATGGAAGTTTTCCCACCGCCACTGGGTCCAAGAAGTCCGATTAAATGACCCTTCTCAATATCGAAGCTAACGTCTTTTACAGCATGAAAAGCACCGAAATGTTTATTCAGATCACGGACTTGCAGATGCATATCAATGCACACCCTTTCTCTTTTTGACCCATTCCATCAGAAGCAATAAAGCTACTGAAAAAGCAGCCAGTACTAAGGCGACCCCACTTGCCGCAGCCACATTAAAATTCTCTACATCCTGATAGACCAAAGTTGTAGCGGTTTGTGTCTTGTTCATGATGTTGCCTGAAACGACAAGAACAGCACCGAACTCTCCAAGTGAGCGAGCAATGGTCAGAACCATGCCATACACAACAGCCCAGCGAATCATCGGCCAAGTTACCTTTCGGAAAGTCAGCCAACCATAAGCGCCGAGTGTTGAAGCCGCCTGCTCTTGATCTGTACCAATCTCCTGAAGTACGGGCATGACTTCACGAACCATCAATGGAAATGTAACAAACAGTGTAGCAATGACCATTCCCGGAAATGCATACACCACCTTAAATCCGGTCCCTTCTAGAAAACCTCCGATAATACTATCTGGCCCCAGAATAAGCACAATCATAAGTCCTCCAATAACGGGAGAAACCGCATAGGGTAGATCTACGATACTGTTAAGCAGGCTTTTAATCTTGTGACTAAGCCAACTTGCCCGGACGAGATAAAGGGCCAACATGATACCAAACAAAGCGTTTAATATCGTTACAATGACAACAATACTTCCAGTCATCAGTAGGGCGTGCATCGCCTCTGGTCTGCCGATTGCCTTCGCTAATCCGGTTAACCCACCGCTGAATGCACTCGTCACGATTTTGGACAGCGGAGCAATTAGAAGAATAAAGAATACGAAATACGTTAGCCCGATCCATAATCTCCTCATCCACGCCGCCCCCTCTGCTGCACCCGGTTCATGATCCATAGGATTGTAAATGACAGGGTAAGCAGTACAACAGATACAGCCGCTGCGCCCGCCGGATTATCACTTTCTACCTCACCATAAATAAACACCGAGGCGACGAGTGTTCTGCCAGGAATGTTGCCGGCTACCAGTACAACAGCTCCAAACTCAGCTAAAGCCCTTGAGAAG
Source organism: Paenibacillus sp. FW507-14B1B (assembly GCF_058781425.1). NCBI lineage: Bacteria > Bacillati > Bacillota > Bacilli > Caryophanales > Paenibacillaceae > Paenibacillus > Paenibacillus sp. FW507-14B1B. The sequence continues at coordinate 1,261,883 of NZ_JBYSWS010000002.1, forward strand.
GCCAACATCCCTCCACTAATAATTCCCGAACTCATGCTTGGAAGAATTACTCGGAGAAAGGTTCTCGCTTTCGAAGCCCCCATGGTATATGCCGCTTCTTCCTGTGATGCATCAATCTCCTCCAAAAGAGGCTGAACTGCACGTATCACAAAAGGAAATGTTACAAATACCATCGCAATAACAATAGCCGGTTGGTGGAACACGATTTCAAAACCAAGCGCTTCGGCTGCTTGCCCAATCAAACTCCCTGGTCCCAGTAAGAGCAAAATCATGAGTCCTCCCACAGCCGTTGGCAATGCAAAAGGTAAATCAACAAGACTATTGAGTAGCGTCCTTCCCGGAAAACGATATCTGGTCAAGACCCATGCAATCATCGTTCCGATCAATATATTGATCAGTGTTGAAATCATTCCAAGCTTCAGGGTTAGGAATACTGCCTTCCATGCAATCGGATCGAGAATACTAGCAGCAAAGTGCCCCCATCCCGCAGAAAGTGACTGCACATACACACCTAGAACCGGTAGAACAATGAGTACGGCAAAATAAAGCAAAATAGTGCTTCTAAATCCCCACATCCAACCTTTATGACGGATCAGTGCTGTCAAGATTCGTACCTCCTGCCTCCGGATGGCCCGGTCAACTTGATAAACTCATATTTCCTATTAGTATACTTGGAATTAATTGTTATACACACTTTACCAAAAGAAGATTGTAATCGTCAATCCATCTTTTGGACTTTATCGGGTAATATATAAAGAAACCTATTTCATTATTTCATAAGGAGCTGATGATCCATGCTGCATCATATGGAACTTTCGACCGTAAAACGCGATGAAATGAGGGACATCACGCGCGAAATCACCCGCCTTGTCAAAGAGAGCAGTGTACAAAACGGAACCGTTCTGATCTACTGTCCCCACACGACAGCGGGCATTGCCATTAACGAAAACGCAGATCCGGATGTAAAGCGCGATGTTATCATGCGTCTTGATGAGGTCTATCCGTGGGAACACCCGAACTATCGGCATGCTGAAGGGAATACGGCATCTCATCTTAAATCAATCACTTGCGGGCCGTCCCAGCATATTATCATTTCCGAAGGGGAATTATTGTTAGGCCGCTGGCAGGGCATCTACTTCTGTGAGTTTGACGGTCCCCGTTGTCGTGAATATTACGTTAAAATCATGCAGGGTTAATCTTATAGATAACACAAATAAGACAGGTAGCGTATAAAACGCACCTGTCTTTGATTTCATTAGGAAATTGACGTTTCAACGCTCCAACGAAGTAATTCGTTGAAGTGTAAATGTAACAAGCATTGTACCATTCCACATTTAGATGGGGTTAAACTCTGCTATATAAACTTCGACATAGTACTTTCACATGAGCAACAGCGGCTGGTTTAATCTCTTCGTAGTCGATTCGATCTTGAATATAGAATGATATAAAGCCATGCGTAGACAAAAACAAAGTCAGAGGCAAATTCCTTCTTTCCTCATCACAGTAAGCATCATCTAGCAAATGTTGACGAACTAACGCAGAGAACATATCAAAACATCGACTCTGCTCGGAGCGACAATAAGCAAGCAGCTCTTCATCTCGAATCATAAACATAATCTCATATTGATAAGGATTATTCAGTCCGAAACGGATAAACTCGAGCAAGAGCTGCTCCAGCTTAGATATACCATCACAAGGTGTTCTGCCAGCAGCCTGGTTCAGCAGCAAAGCAAGATCGTTGAAGTCTTTCATGACAATGGCGTAGAAAAGCTCCGCCTTTTCCTTAAAGTGATAATATAAGGACCCGTGGCTGTAACCCAGGTGCTGCCCGATACTTCGCATCGAGATGGCCCGGTATCCCTTCGTAATAAACAAATGCCTGGCCGCTTCTAAAATACGCTCCCTAGATAACTCCCGTTCTACCGCTCTTCTAGCCATATCAATTATTCCCCTTCAATAAAATAGAACCGCTCTCCCTCCGTAATTACGGACTGTCCCTGAGTCAAATCGACCATCCATGCAATAAAGGCATCCGTCTCCTGATCTTCCGGCAGACAGATGAGTGTAACTTTATCTGCGAACAACGTCTCACCCATACGGGTGTTACGGCTTCGAAGTTCATTCTCAACCTTCCCAAGCCAAGTGTAATCCAGCTCAACTCGTACTTCTCTGTGAAGCACTCTTGTGATGGGCTCACCAGCTTCTATTGCTGCTACAGCACCATCTGTATAAGCTCTGATCAGCCCTCCGGCTCCTAGCATGATTCCCCCAAAATAACGTGTCACAACAATAGCTACATTCTTAAGCTTCTGATTACGAATGACTTCAAGAATAGGCTTGCCAGCCGTTCCGCTTGGTTCTCCGTCATCCGATTGCTTCTGAATCTCATCCCGTTCCCCAATCATATAAGCGGAACAGTTATGTGTGGCATTCCAGTGCTTCTTCTTCATTTCCTCAATGAATGCGACAGCGGCTTCCTCAGTTTCCACCGGCATAATATGCCCGATAAACCGTGATTTCTTAATGACAATTTCCTTTGAACCCGCCAAGCGCACCGTTTTGTAGCGTTCCAGCATATGCCGATTTCAACCCCTTATTACCAAGAAAGCAGTCCCCGGCATAAAAAATACCGGAAAACTGCTTCCTTCAGCTTTTGTGTCTGATGTGTGATGTGGTGTTACTCGGAAAGTCTGGCTTCCAATTCGGCTTTCTCTTTCTCGTAACCCGGCTTGCCAAGCAGAGCGAACATGTTCTTCTTGTACGCTTCTACACCCGGTTGGTCAAACGGGTTCACACCAAGCAGATATCCGCTGATTCCGCATGCCTTTTCGAAAAAGTATACCAGATATCCGAAGGAATAGGGAGTAAAATCTGGAATTGTAACAATCAAGTTTGGAACTTGGCCATCTGTATGTGCCAGCATGGTTCCTTGGAATGCTTTTTTGTTAACAAAATCCATCGTCTTACCCGTCAAGAAGTTAAGACCGTCCAGATCGTCTGGATCGGATTCAATTGTAATATGACTCGCTACATTCTCAACTTGGATCACGGTTTCGAAGATGTTACGGCTACCTTCTTGAACGAACTGACCCATGGAATGTAGATCTGTTGAGAAGTCTACGGATGCAGGATAGATCCCTTTATAGTCTTTACCTTCGCTCTCACCGAACAATTGCTTCCACCACTCGGAAACAAAGTGTAGCGACGGCTCATAGTTAACAAGAATTTCAATGGCTTTACCTTTGCGATAAAGTGCATTACGAACCGCTGCATATTGATAAGCTTCATTCTCAGCTACGTTCGGGTTACTGTATTCCTTGGCAGCATCAGCCGCACCTTGCATCATCTCTTCGATGTTAATGCCCGCAGTCGCGATTGGCAGAAGACCTACTGCAGTCAGCACGGAGTAACGTCCGCCCACATCATCTGGAATGATGAAGGATTCATAACCTTCTTCATTCGAAAGCTTCTTGAGTGCGCCCTTCTCTTTATCCGTTGTTGCATAGATACGTTTGCGCGCTTCTTCCTTACCGTATTTCTTCTCCAGTGCTGCACGGAAAATACGGAAAGCAATCGCCGGCTCCGTTGTTGTACCCGATTTCGAAATTACGTTGATTGAGAAATCTTTACCCTCGATCAATTCAAGCAAGTGGTTAACATATGTGGAGCTGATGTTGTTACCTGCGAAATAAATTTCTGGAGTCTTACGCTTGTCCTTCGGAAGAATGTTATAGAAGGAATGGGACAGCATTTCGATAGCTGCACGAGCACCCAGATAAGAACCACCAATACCAATAACGATGAGAACTTCAGAATCGTTCTGGATCTTAGCAGCAGCTTTTTGAATACGAGCGAATTCCTCTTTATCATACTCGGAAGGAAGGTCAATCCATCCAAGAAAATCGGAGCCTACGCCAGTTTGTTTATGTAACTGATCATGTGCCGTACGAATCGGCTCAGCCAAATAATCAATTTCATGTTGGTTAATAAACGAAAGGGCCTTGCTATAGTCAAACTTCACTTTTTTAGACATGCTAATAGCCTCCTGTTTTATCTTGTTAGAGAGAGTCAACATTTATAAGTAGAATACTTTAATTTGGTATAGGGATCAAGTTATGCCCGTTAACCGCTAAGCTTTTTTGCCATATCTGGATAAGCCCGCAACACCAAACAGCTAGAATAAAGAATAGCCCCATGTTAAGATTAACCCGTTCGACGAATTTACATACGAAGGTGATATTTGATGAAAAAAATCGGATTTATCGGTCTTGGCACCATGGGTGCTCCCATGGCTTCCAATCTGCTTAAACAAGATTACGAAGTAACCGTCTATAACCGCACGGATGAGAAATGCCGTCCACTCGCTGAGCAAGGAGCTTCCACTGCCCCAACACCACGTGAAGCATCAGAAGAAGTCGATGTTGTCATTACCATGGTCAGCAACGATGATTCTGTTCGTGATGTCTACTATGGCGAGAATGGCGTCCTCTCCTCGCTTACAGAGGGCATGACTGTGATCGACTGCAGTACCGTCTCCCCTGCGCTAGTGAAGGAAATCGCTGCAGAAGTAACAGCTAAAGGTGCTTCCTTCCTCGATGCACCCGTGACAGGCAGCAAGCCTGCTGCGATCAATGGTACACTCGTATTCATGGTGGGTGGTGATGCATCCGTCATTGAAGCTCAAGCCGATGTATTCGATACCTTAGGTAAAAAAGTCATCCACATGGGACCCAATGGTAGCGGTGCAGTCGCTAAACTTGCCCATAATACGGTGGTTGGAATTAACAACCTTGCTCTTGCCGAAGGATTTGCTATCGCAGCGAAATCAGGAATCCCAGCGGATCATTTTCTCGAACTTGTCCAGCTTGGTTCCGCAGGAAGTAAAGCCGCGGAATTAAAAGGCCGTAAAATTATTGAGGGCGATTTCAGCAATCAATTCTCACTTGCTCTGATGCTCAAAGATTTGAAGCTCGCATCTTCACTAACTGATGGGATCGGAATGCCTTCTCCTATGCTAAATTTAGCAAAAAGCTTGTTCCAAGCAGGAGCTAGTGAAGGTTATGGCGATGAAGATCTTTCAGCTGTCGTCAAATGTTATGAAGCCTGGATCGGCCAGACGATCGGTGGTCAATCACAATCATAAAATGTGTTAAATAACACACCTGCTCTTCTTAACTGTCATTCCTTACTTTATAAGGGATGGCACTTATAGAAAGCAGGTTTTTTCTGTATGCCTGAACATTTCAGTCTGCAACCTTTCGCAAGATGTAACGTCCAATACACAGAAGGGAGGAATTACCAAGATGAAATTTAAAGGGATAAAACCACTTATGACAGCTGCCATATTATCCACCTTACTAACATCCACGCTAAACCCAGGCCAGGCACAAGCATCATCCAGTACGAATCAAGCCCTATCTGCCAAGGCTTACATTAACAGTCAACAAGCGTATGGTGATGTTCTCATAAGACAAGGAACCACCTTTATCACGCTAACCGATCTGAAATCGCTGGGAGACTATGTCTATAAGTACGACAACAATAAAAAGCAAATTACGATGATCAGCAAGGATACCACAGTTGTCATATCCGCTGGCAGCAAACTTATAAGGATTAATGGTAGTAACAAAAGCCTATATGCTGCACCGTTTCTCTATAAAGGCAAGACCATGATTCCGCTTCGTGCCGTATCAGAAGCCTTCCATGCTAAAATCTACTGGAATGCTTCTACTAAGACCGTGTATATCGCTAAAGCGGACCCTAAAGTCTTAGCAGGATTGAAGAGCGACAAGCTAGTGACCGCACGAAACGCAGCTATTAAGGCGCCTAGAATTTCCTTGATTCCAAAGCCACTCATTGAGAGGACTTACTTAGAGATGCAAGGGGTGAACTATTATTTCCCTAAACATAAAGCTGACAGATATTTCGAGCTTGATAACGACCTAATTAGCTACTACGAAATCCGAAATAGCAATGCCGAACTGAAATGGCAGGCTAAAGTGGATTCGAATAAGGGAAAAAATCCGAAGAGTGATCTCTTCTTTCTCCCCTTCTACTTTATGAAAGAGATTGGCAAACAGCCTAACACATTAGGCTGGACCGTGGCCCAGTTCAATTTCCGCTATCCTGTTGGTTCAACCTACTACAGTATGCTTAACAGCAAAGATGAACCTGTCTTTGGTGATGTTGAGCTGGACAACCAGAGTCCAGACTATCAAGGCGTTATCGTAGAAATCCCTGAGGAATCAGACAGCGAATAGTATAATATTCGCGTCTTAAAGTTCTGCAGGATAGGAACAGCAGTAATCCGTTACTGTCCGAATTTCTAGCTTAAAGGATGAGTTCCCAGGCACAGAGAATGACGTAGGCTCTTGGATCTCTTGCCAATCTTGCTCTCCTGGAAGAAGAACTCGCAAATCACCCGACAGAATTTCCATAATCTCAGGACCTGCTGTACCAAACTCATAATTCCCCGGAAGCATAATCCCCAACGTGACTTTCTGCCCATCTTCCAAAATGACGGTACGACTCGTTACTTGACCCTCGTAATAAATATTAGCTGCCTTGTGAACCTGAACATTGCTGAATACCGACATAACCTACTTCTCTCCCCTCAAGAATATGTATATATAGATCAGCACCCGCAAATAAGCGGGTGCTGAGATCTAGCTTAATCTTGATGAACGAATGGGTGATTAGATGAGTGCCTTCACTCGGCTAACCACATTTTCTACTGTAAAGCCGTATTCTGCAATGACACGGTCACCAGGAGCCGAAGCGCCGAATGTGGAGATACCCAGAATGTCACCTTTGTCTCCTACATAACGCTCCCATCCAAACGGATGAGCCATTTCAACAGCAAGACGCGCTTTTACGTCAGGCAACAAGACAGAGTCTTTATATGCTTGATCCTGTTTATCGAACAGATCCCAGCTTGGCATGCTGATAACACGAACCTGAATACCTTCTTCAGCAAGTGCTTCTTGTGCTTTTACAGCCAGTTGAACTTCTGAACCCGTTGCAATAATCTGTGCTTGAGCCTTACCTTCTTTAGCATCAGCAACGACATAAGCACCGCGCTTAATGCCTTCACGAGCATTGTCCGCTGTAGCATCAAGGATTGGCAGGTTCTGACGAGTAAGAACAAGAGCAACAGGACGGTCTTGGTTCTCAGCCGCATAAGCCCATGCCGCGGAAGTTTCATTCGCATCAGCCGGACGGATAACCGTTAAGTCAGGGATAATACGCAGGGATGCAAGTTGCTCGATCGGCTCGTGAGTCGGGCCATCTTCCCCAACAGCGATACTGTCATGTGTCAGCACGTACGTTACAGGCAATTTCATGATCGCAGCCAAACGGATAGCCGGACGCAGATAATCTGTAAATACGAAGAATGTACCACCGAAGATTTTAAGTCCGCCATGCAGTGCGATACCGTTCATTGCAGCTGCCATTGCGAATTCACGAACACCATAGTAAACATTGCGTCCTTCGTAGCTTTCTGGCGTGAAGGAAGCCAAGTCGTTCAAATGCGTCATGGTTGAGCTTTCGAGGTCAGCAGATCCACCTAGCAGATTCGGTACGCCTTCAACCAAGCCATTCAACGCTTTACCAGAAGCAATACGTGTCGATACGGCTTTATCTTCTGTGCTGTATTTAGGAAGATCCTTGTCCCAACCTTCAGCAAGTTCGCCAGATACGGCTCTTTCGAACTGAGCTGCAAGCTCAGGGTAAGCTGCTTTATATTTCGCAAACTGCTCTTCCCACGCTTTGTAAGAAGCGATACCGCGTTCTTTCACTTGTGCGAAATGTTCACGTACTTCTTCCGGAACATAGAAATCCTCTTCATAAACCCATTTGTAGAATTCTTTAGTCAACTTAGCTTCTTCAGCGCCAAGTGGAGATCCGTGAGTACCGCCATGTCCACCCTTACCTTGCTTGTTCGGGCTTCCGTAACCAATCACAGTCTTCACTTCAATCAATGTAGGACGGTTCAGATCAGCTTGTGCTTCGGAGATTGCTTTCTCGATTGCAGGCAGATCATTACCATCTTCTACGCGCAGAACTTGCCAGCCATAAGCTTCAAAGCGCTTCGCTACATTTTCAGAGAATGCAAGATTGAGCTCACCATCAAGGGAGATATCATTGGAATCATACAGCATGATCAATTTACCAAGCTTCATATGACCTGCCATGGAAGCTGCCTCAGCGGACACACCCTCCATTAAGTCTCCATCGCCGCAAATAGCATAAGTGAAATGGTCTACGACCTTATAGTTGTCTTTATTGTAAACAGCACCCATGTGGGCCTCAGCCATAGCCATACCAACAGCCATTGCAACACCCTGACCAAGTGGTCCTGTCGTTGCATCAACGCCTGCAGTATGTCCAAATTCTGGGTGACCCGGAGTTTTACTTCCCCATTGACGGAATTGTTTCAGATCATCCATCGATACATCGTATCCTGTAAGGTGAAGCAAGCTGTAAAGAAGCATCGAGCCGTGACCTGCTGATAAAACGAAACGGTCGCGGTTGATCCACGTTGGCTGATCCGGGTTATGGTTCATCGTTTTGGCAAATAGTTGGTAACCCATTGGTGCGGAACCCATTGGCATGCCGGGATGACCCGATTTCGCCTTTTCAATAGCGTCAATAGCTAGTGTCCGGATTGTAGCAATGGACAAGTTGTCAATTGTCTGATTGGTTGTCATGATTCGTCCTCCTCAAATACGGTGCTTGAATTCCATTCCACCTACATTTATTAGGTTAAAAAGGCAGTTAGGAATGTTGAGAATATCATTTTGACTCTTATTGTATCATCTGTATCTTTGCATTTCCACACACGATTTCTTTTCTTGCTAAAAGACAGTCCAGTCCTTCATGCATTATGTCCTTTATAACAGGGGTTATAACCGGGAAATATCTAGTTGAAGCATGGAGGAAATGACTATTTATTGAATAATCCCTATGTAGTCTTTACATAATAAAAAAACCGGAACTCCACATTTCTTGGAATTCCGGTTCATCGTTCTCTATTCAGCTTTCACCAAAATCTTAACTTGGTTTCTTTCTCGGAGCAGGCCTTCGAAACCTTCATCAATCACTTCATCCAGCTTAATTCGTTTGGTCACCAATTTATCAGCTGGGAAGTAGCCCTGAGCCATCAAGCTGATGACCGCCGGGAACACATCGCGGTATCCGATAATACCAGTGACTGTACGTTCTTTTAATACAATGTTTTGCGGGTGGATCGAAGCTTCTTTCTCAAAAATGCTGACGATCATCGTTTCTCCGCCAATTCTTGTGGCATTGATCGCTTGTGTTAACACAGGAGGAACGCCCGTAACTTCAAAGGAAACCTCAACGCCACCGTTCGTGCGCTTATGAATTTCCTCTACAGCGTCATATTCTTTCGGATCGATGACAATAGCACCAAGCTCGGCTGCTTTTTGCTTACGCTCTTCAGACAGCTCAACAGCATAAATTTCAGAAGCGCCGGAAGCTTTCAATGCTTCAATCACTAGCAGTCCGATAGGACCTGTACCAAATACAGCGGCTTTGTCTCCTACTTTTAATTTGCTTGATCGCACGGCATGCAGAGCTACAGCAGATGGTTCAACTAGCGCACCTTGCTCATAGGATACCGATTCTGGAATTTTATGAATCATCACTTCAGGTACAGCAGCGAACTCAGAGAAACCACCGCCACCACCAGCGAGACCATAGAAGCCCATTTTGTCGCACAAATTGTATTTGCCTTGTTTACAAGCTTCGCAAGTTCCACACGCATATATTGGCTCAACAACAACCCGATCTCCAACGTTTGCTCTCGTTACACCTTCTCCAACTTCAACAACTTGTCCGGAAAATTCATGACCCATAACAACTGGGGCTTTATCTCCACTCAGCGGATGTGTTTCCAGCGGAATAAAAATCGGACCCGCCGTATATTCGTGCAAGTCGCTACCGCAAATCCCGCACCATTCAACTTTTATTTTTACCTCACCTTTAGCAGGCTTCGGTTCTACAATGTTTTCCAATCTCAAATCTTTAACGCCGTGCCATCTCAAAGCTTTCATCAAAAATCATCTCCTGATGTAAATTTTGTTAATCGCTTCTTACACCTCAACTCTACGCCTTATTTTAATTTTAAACAAAGGTAATATATTAAACTTATGTCAATCGAGAACTACCATTTACAATTACTTACTTCGAAGTAAGTAATTAAAAAAATCCCGTCTCCAAGCTCTGTAGCTTGAAGACGGGATAAAGGGTAATACAACATACTAAATGCTTAGCGTGCATTGCGGTTTTTGGCCTTGAGTAGACGGTCCATGGCAGATCCGCTTTGCTCCTCACCATCGCCGGCTGCCTTCGGCTTCGGCGGTGGTGGGGACGGCGGGCTTGCAGCGCGCCCGCCCGCTGTGCCGGCCGGCTTCGCCTTGGCCGGCGGCTCTTCCCGCAGCGGTGCCTTCGGCCGCTGCGGCATGCGCGCCTCCGGCGGGGCCTTACGGCCCCCCGCCGGTGCGCTGGAAGCCGGGGCGGTTCCCCCGCCCACGGCTTCGCCGCTGCCCGCGCCGCGATCACGTGGCTGCGCGGGCACCTCGGCAGCAGGCGGCTTGGCGGAGCCGCCGCTGCTGCCGTAGAAGCTCGCAGCGCGCTCCTTGCGCGCAGCGAGCCGATCGAGGCCGGCGTCACGCCCGGCCTCGGCGGCAGGAGCTGGCCGCCTGCGGAGCAGGGCGGCCACGCGAGTGCCGATGGCGGCCCATGGCAGAGCCAGGCGCCGCACGGCGATGTCGGCGACCCACAAGAGGAGGGCCGCTATGAGCAGCGGGTAGCTCCAATCATGGAGCACCCGTCTAGACGTTGCCTCACGGTCGAATACATCCTCCGGCTTGTCCCAGGAGAGAACACGACCACCGGTTAGCTCAGCCAGCTTCTTGAGCCCATCTTCACCGCCTCCCGAAGATATGCGGTACTCCGGCGAATATGGAACAACAAAACCTGTGCCTGGCGCAGCTTGAACGGACTGTCCTCCACTAACATCTTCAAGTGACATCAGAAATGCACCAGGTTTAGACACTTGAACTTGACCCGTGTAACGTCCGGGTGCCTCTTGCACGAGGTCAACGGTCTTCTCCCCGGCTTCATCTCCGGAGATCTTAGCAACCATCTTCTCAGGTGGGTTATCGCTACTCTCTTCCACCTGCAGCTTAACCTGATTACCCGCTGTGGTCGTTGATACTTCATAGGGCGAGGACGTGAATTGCGGAAAGGTCCACTTTACCATTTCCGTTAAAGTATCCGCGAATGCAGGCCATGACACCCACTCCTTCGACCACTTTCCACTAAGGTCACTCGTCCATGCTACCGTTCGACCAGAGCCATACTGCCATCTTGCAAGGATTGGATCGGGCTCTGGGCTCACCAGCACCGTTTGGGCTGATGCTTTGGCCGTAGTTGCCACATAACCATATAATCCAGGTACACCTTGATCGAATAGTGAAGTCCAGTCCCCCGCATTTTGTATCGCAGGAACAAAAGGCTTATCCACAATATACGACTTCGCCATCAGCGCAGCCTCCCGGCTGAATACAGCAGGAAGTGTCGTCTCATCCTCAACATAGTAGTACCGACCTTTTGCGGCATCCGCAAGATATTGCAGTAGATTACGGTCTGCATCCATACCTACAGCGACCGATGATAACGTGATCTTATTCTTCACCATCGTACTGGTTAGATCATCGTAGCCCGAATGCAAAGCCGATTGACCATCGGTCATAAGGATAATATGTCTTCTCTGCGCTTTAATGTTCAGCATCTCATTCAGAGCCGACTCCACGGCTGGATAAATATTCGTTCCGCCCGCACTCGGGATGGACTGAATGGATTCAAGCACATCCTTCTTATCGCCCAGCTTCTGCGGTGTAACGACCCACCATGGCTGATCATCAAATGCAACCACACCTACTGTATCTTTGGAGCGTAGTAGCTCCACGGTGCGCATCGCTGATTCTTTGGCAAGCTCTATCTTTTCCCCACTCATACTACCGGAGCGGTCGATTACTAGAATCAATCCTTGGGATGGAATCTCACGTTTGCCTTCGAGCTCCATAGAGACAGGAAGTGCTTTTTCAATCGGTGTCTTGAAGTAACCACCCATCCCAAAGCTATCCTCGCCTCCAACCATCATGAACCCGATCCCGAAGCTTCGCACAGCCTGCTCAATCAGTTCCATCTGCTTCCCACCGACATTACTACCCGATACATTATTAAAAATAATACTGTCATACACAGCATACTTCGCAGGCTCAAGCGGAAGCATATGTGGTGGAATCACTTCCGTGCCAATCATGCCGGATTTCAGTGCAGCGGTAATGTTCCCGGATGTCCCCGGCGTACCCTCAACAATCAGCACGTTCGGCGGACCATCTACACGCGTGAAGTCATATCCTGCATTGTTCGCAGCTGATTCGTCACCATCCATGAAGATCTCAGCCTTATATCTGTGAAGACCCGGCGACTTCGCTAGACCTTTTACAGCAAAGCGATTCTCGCCTGCAGAAAGCTCTACACGCTCCCGTCCGATCTCCCGGTTATCCTCATAGATTCGCAGTTCTCCATTAGTCTTAAACGTACTCTTGATCATCACTTCGACATAGAACGATTCAGCTTGATACAACTTATCTGGTACACGTAATTCCTCAACAGCAGCATCCTTGATATCTAGCTGTGGAACAGGCAAAACATCAACCGCGATCCCGCGATCCTTCAGCAATCTTCCTACGCCCAGCATACTGCCAACATTCTCTTCTCCATCCGAGAGCAGCACAATCCGAGAATCCGCCGTACCTTCGAATAGATTACCTGCGAGCTGAAGTCCGGATTCAAGACCCGTGAACTTACCCTCTAACGCTGCATTAAGTGAAGCCCCTGCTTCCTCCGAGAAAGATAGTTTACGTTCAACGGCTCCCTCAAGTCCTGTAGAGACAAGAGCAGTGCTATCTTCCTCACCTTTCGCTTTAATAGAAGCTTGAATCCATTCACTGAGCCTTGATGTGTCTCCCATACTGTCAGAACGGTCTGCCAGATAGACAACCTGTTTATCGTGTAGAATCGTAAATCCATGAAGTCCCGATAAGACAAAAATAAGTAAGATAATAACGCAAGCTCTAAGAAATAATGCAAGTTTCTTACGGAAACCACCTAACCGAAAATCCGATTTATAAGCATAATAGAGAAACGCTCCAGCCGGAATCAGCAGCAATAAAAACCACGGCATACTAAATTGAACGCCCACGCTGGTACACCCCCCATTCTGCCGCAATCACAGCAAGCGCTAATGCCGCAAGCCACGGAATAAGTGAAGTTGCACTCGTATCCGCATTGTTCGATGAAGTAGGAGCCGCGCCATCCTTCTCTCCTTCGGTCTGCCCATCAGCTGATTGACTTACGAGAGGACCTTTGCCTATCGATAGCTCCCCTTCAAATGGATCAGAGATTACAGCAAGCGAATAACTGATCTTCTCTCCGGCCTTGTTCTCTTGTTCAAAAACATATAACCCTGGCGTTTCAGGCACCGTTTGTGCTGCTGAAAATCCTTTATCCGTACGCATTGCTTCACTCGGTGCGACACCACGCTCAAGTGCTAATCCATCTTTGGCAACAAATCCTGCCTTCACGGTGTCTGCAGCAATCGGAATATCAGCAACAGCCCCAGCCATGTAACGACCGAGCCCACTTCCTTTACCTGCGGTCAACCATTTCAGTGCATTATTCACAAGCACAGGAAACTCTGATGATAAGGGAAGATCGCTATCCTGTAGTAAAAAACCGAAGGATAAACGGGGATATCCCCCCTCTTTACCTGCATAAACGACAGGCGTATCTCCAAACTTAATGATCGGCTCACCCCAGATGGGTTGTTCGTCCACTAAATTACCAACATATACGCCAGATAACGTAATATACGATGTTACCGGGTGACTGACCATGACCGGTCGACCTCCAGGGTTCGGCTTCTTCGTCCCTTGAGTACCTATGGTCCAGAGAGGAGTTTTGTCTGTTAATACAGCCCACTCTCCCTTGGTATAAGCTTCTGGCATCGATCCATCCATCACGATCAGGTCAAAATCCCCCGCGGGAACAGGCACTTCATTACTCTGTCCTGTTTCTACAGCCGTGCCTGCAGTGCTCTCCGTGTTCACAACAACCTTCGTTACTTCTGCTCCGCTTAATTGAAGTGCCTTTTCCAGAAACATGTTCCCCGGCGTGAGCAGCAGAACCCTTGAGCTTCCGAGCTTCGTGCCAAAAGCATACGACTCATTATCCGCGCGATACTCATCATCCCCGGCAAGCTCCAGACGGTACACCTCTGCAAACGGAATATCTGCAAACGTGACTGTCGCTTTTGCTCCGGATTTCACTTCCACTTCTCTGCTTATGAGCAGCTTATCATCGCCATATAGATTCGCTTCCACCTCCACAGCCTGTGCTGAGTTACTACTGATCACAGCTATTGCAGAGCTGGGTGCAGCTGCGTTTGATTCTTTGTTTGAAACACCGAACTGTTCAACCGCATAATTTAGTGGCAATCCCCCAGCTATTTTCTCAACAGATATCGGTACATTGAATACCATCTGATCCGTATCTTCCTTCCACTGCCCGTCAGTGAACACGATCACTTCTGCATCCGTTTCCTCACGTGTTAAAGCTGACGCTAGTGAAAGCGTCTCTCTGTAGGAAGCTTGTCCGTAATAAAGCTGCATTTCATCTACTACCTTCCGAATTACATCCCTGTCCTCTTCACGCGACAGCAACGTAATGGGTCTTGCACCGACGGTCAACAGTGTAATGTCTTTGCCCTTCCCCTGATCTTTAACGTATTCCTGAATACGTTCCTTCAATAGATCAAGCCTAGTAAACGTGCCCGCTTCGTCCTTCGGTTTCGTTAATCCGCCTTGAACTTCCGCCTCCGCGCTCATGCTGCCTGAGGTATCGGCGACGATAACGATATGCTGACTCCCACTGCCGGACACCTTCAAAAAAGGCTGCATCAGCGCGAAAATAATGATAGCTGCTGCCAGTAGCTGCAACCATAACAATAATCGATTTTGCAGCTTCTGCCAGGGCCGGTTCGCCTCCAAATTACGCAGTACTCGGTCCCATAGCATATGGCTCGGCACTGTTGTATCTATATATTTTCGCTTAAACATATACATCAGCACGATGGCTGGTATAGCAAGTCCGAACCATAGACTAACCCAAGATTGAATCCCCAAAAAGTCCTCCTCCTTAAAACCGCTGCCTGGTATAGCCTAAGAACCTTCGTATGAACAAAACCGTAAAGGCCCTTATACCAAAGCTAACCCTTAACCAGTCCAGCACCTGCCAGAATGCCGAATACCGCTTCCTGTAGCGGCATATCCGCCGGAATGAGTACATAGGTCATACCACGCTCTGCGCATACCCTGGCTAACATCTGACGATAATTCTCCAATTCCTCTCGATATGCATCCAGCACACGCCCCGTTATAGCAACTTCTTTCCCCGTCATCCGCTCACTGTCCACTAGTCTTAAGTCTCCAGAAAGGCGTGGTTCCAGTTCTTCTCTCGATAAAACATGAACTAACACCGTTTCCTGACCGGCTCCGGCTAATAGTGACAATGATCTAGATAACTCCTCTTCTCCACCCTCTAGCCAAAAGTCCGAGAAGATCCAGGTCATTCCAGGAAGTCTTGGTAATGCACCAGGTACCGACAGGGCCGCTGCAAGACTTCCATCTCCGCCAGTAGGAGCTTGCTGCAGGTGAGAGAATAACCGATGGGCTGCTCCTTTTCCTCGAAGAACGGGCAGCCTTGAATCGAGCGTACGACTGTAACAAGCCACCTGCAAACGATCATAAGACGATAGGGCCATGTAACCAATGCTTGCTGCTAATTGTCTAGCGAGCAGCCATTTTGACCCCTGTGAGTCCTCTCTAGATGTATTGCCTCCCATAGACGGGGATAAGTCGAGCGAAGAAGTTGACGTTCTTGCATTCATCGAGGCAGAGCAATCCACGTAAATACTCACCATAAGCTCCTGCTCGTCCATGAACTGACGTACAAACGCCTTACCTGTTCTGGAATACACTCCCCAATCAAACCGCCGCACATCATCACCGGGTGTATACAGGCGATAATCTGCGAACTCAAGCGACGAACCAAGACGGCGGGAGCGCCGCTTTCCTTGTAACGTGCCGGCCACCCTCGTTCTTGCGCCTAGACTGAGCCGCTCTAGGCGAGTCATCCACTCAGGCGGAAGCAGATGTCCGGTTTTGCTCATGCTGTTCCCTCCAGTTTATCCAGTACAGCCTGAATCACCTGGTCTGTCGTTACACCCATCGCTTGCCCTTCAAAGTTCAAGAATAGCCGGTGTCGCAGTGCAGGTAATGCTACTGCCCGAATATCTCCTGTAGATAAGTGCATTCGTCCATTACAGAGCGCACGTACCTTGCCAACCGAAATGATGGATTGGACCCCACGTGGACCAGAGCCGAATCGAACATACTTACGAACCTCATCCGGTGCTGTTGCTTCTTCTGGATGGGTCATCATTAACAGCTTGACCGCATAGTCGAGAATCTCCTCAGCCACGAGCACCTCTTTGGCACCGTGCTGAATTTCGAGGAGTTGTTCAGCAGACATTTGTCTTTGAACCTCAGTCTCTTGGGAAGATGTCGTTCTTCTCACAATTTCCTTCAGTTCATCTGCGCTTGGATACGAAACCTCAATCTTCAAGAGAAACCGGTCTAACTGAGCTTCCGGCAGCGGATAAGTCCCTTCGTTCTCAAGCGGATTCTGCGTAGCCAATACGAAGAAGGGCTTCGGAAGTCGGTGCGTCTCACTACCAACCGTAACCGTCTTCTCCTGCATCGCTTCAAGCAGCGCACTTTGCGTTTTCGGTGTGGCACGGTTAATCTCATCGGCAAGCACGATGCTGCTGAAGAGAGGTCCTTTTTGAAATGACATTCCTGTGCTACCTTGCTGACCAAAAGATAAAATATTCGTTCCTGTAATATCGCTCGGCATCAAGTCCGGCGTAAACTGAATCCGTGAGAAAGATAAATCGAGTGCCTCAGACACCGTACGAACAAGCATTGTTTTCCCGAGCCCCGGAATACCTTCCAGAAGTGCATGCCCCCCAGCAAAAATACACCACAGCATCTGCTCAACAACTTCCTGCTGTCCTACAATGACTTCACCGATCTGGTTCCTCAGTTTTGATATATTGTCTACCCATTCCTGTGGTTTAACTGTAATTTCAGACATGGATTGCTACCTCTCTTCATCGTTCTATATTTATAACAGCTACGGATTGGGATTGATCTGAGTGAAATAATCCTCCACCAGTCCCTGCATCTGCTCAGGCAAGGGATTCCGCCCCAGTGACTTTCGCGCCTCGGCAGCATAGTCCTTATATACTTCCTCATAAGGTCTGGAAGTTCCCGGTATGGTCGGTGATACGCCGCCTTTTTGAACTTCGCCACCTTTACCGTTCAGGGCACCGGAATCGTTCTTCACATTTCCGCTTCCTTTCAAGTCTCGAGGAGTTGTCACCAGTTCACGCCCCCCTGAGCCTAATCCTGCACCAGCTCCTTGACCCGAACCTGTTCCTGTACCTGTTCCTGACCCATTTCCAGATCCTGAGCCACTACCTGAACCCGAGCCGCTACCGGAACCTTTACCAGATCCTTCACCGCTTCCTGAGCCCGAACCTTCTTCGTCAGATTCTTCGTCTTCGCTCTCACCATCATTTGAGCCTTCGCTCAGGCCAGCCTGAGCTAATGCCTCTGCGCTTCCTCCGGTACTCCAAGTATCGGACACCGACATACCTGCGGCAGCCATTTTATCAGCTAGACTTAGACCTTGGGAAGCTAATGCAGCAGCGAGATCAGAAGCAGCCTTTGAGGCAGCATTTGAAGATTGTTTCGCTTCTGCAGCTTTTGCAAGTTCCTCGGCAAGCTTCTGAAGAGCTTCTTCCTGTTCCTTCGTCAGCTGCTTTCCGGACTTCAATGCTTCTGCGGCTTTTTGAAGAGCATCCTTTAACTTATCAGCTTCGGGATTTTTGGCTGCTTCAGCAGCCATTTGCTTTAGCGCCTCAGACAGCTTTTTCTTCTCTTCTTCGGACATCTTCTTAACCTGCTCTGTCAGCTTCTTCATTTCCTGCTTCAGCTGTTCGGCTTTGCCTTGCTGAAGACTCTTTCCTGCGTTCGCCATCGCTTTATTGTTCATCATTTGCTTCGCCAGCTCGGAGATCGCCTTGGTCTGTTCTTCTTGCTTCTTTACCGTCTTCTCCAGCTGCTTCATCACTTCTTCTAGCTTCTCAAGTGCCTTCTCAGGATCCTTCATTTTCTCGAGCTGTTTCTTTAACGCATCAATCTGCTCTTGAAGCTTCTGTTTATCCTCCGGCTTTATAAGTTCTTTCTTTAGCTCTTCAGCCAGCTTTTCCGTCTCTTTCACCTGCTGCTTGACCCAGGTCTGTTGTTCTTTGGCAGCTTCGACCTTCTTATCCATCGGATTCGGAATGAATACCATGATTAGAACGGCAACGAGCCCAGCGCAGCATATGACAAGTTGCTTCTTCCATTTCGGTGTAGGCAAGCGGTGCTTGATGGTAGCTGCAAATTGTCCAGCATACCTCTCTGCTTGATTCCGCTGAAACTGTGCAGCCAGCGATTCGTCTTCCTTGAAGGAGAGAGCGGTGACCATCATGTCGCTCCGCTCTGTTCCTTCTATCGATTCATCCATCACCGAAGCAGCATCCTGTACAGGGACTCTACGGAACCAACCGATCACCAATCCGAGTACGACTCCAGCGACGGGCAGAATGTAAACAGCTACCTGAAGCCATAGAATAGGTATGAATCTCCCGATAATGAGCAGAAGTAACGCAGCTGCAAACCCTGCAGCTAGACCTGTTAAAGCATATGCAATCATCCGGAATCGCTGTAGCCTGCGACGGGCCATTTCAATGAAACGCATAATATTGTCCATCTTGTACTACCCTCCGGTCTTTTAAGGCTTAGACACTAGCATCCGGCATAGGGCTCGATGCCTTTTTTCTACCAAATAACTTTCCTCTGCGTACAGGGCGGATTCGGCGGATGGCAACCCATAGCGAAACAACAATAACTACCGAATACACAAGTATAAATTCAAGCCATAATGATATCGGGGCTTTACTATTAAGCGTCCCTCCCTGTACTAGGAACACCTCTTTCGAAAATGACGGTTCGAATATACTAACCATCGCTCCCGCAGGATTCAGGCCGAGCATGTAACCAATCCATGAATGTGTCTGCGTTGTAGGTGTAGGAGACATGAACATATTCCGCTGCTCAATCCCTAAGAAGAACAAATATAGTAAACCTGTAACCAAGAAGATAACGAGCCCTGTTCCATAAGTTACAATAATCGCTACAATCGTCTTTTTGAAAAGAGTCGAGAACATCACTCCTAACGAACCTAAGAGCAGCATCACAAAGAGATAGAACAAGAATACGGATACCAGTTGCTTAGGAGAAATCCCTCCGTACAGAAACACGATACTGTAGATGGGGAGTGTCGACACGATAATCAATGTCATGAAGCTAAGGGACGAAACCAGCTTACTAAGCACGATTGTCGCCGAACTTTGCTGCGTTGTAAGCAGCATACTGAGCGTCTGCTTCTCCCGCTCACTACTGATGACACCCGCTGTGAGTGCCGGTGCCATAAATGCGATCAATACGAGCTGGGCGAAGCTAAGCACATAGAACATGAGCTGGCTTCTCGTAGGATCGAAGCGCTGAGAATTGTTCTGTCCTAAATATAGAAAGATGTATATGAATCCCATAGCAATCGCACCCAGTGCCAATACATAGAACAACACAGACAACATGGAACGAGGAGAACGCATACGTAGCCGGAACTCTTTATCCATTACAGGGTTAATCATTCTTCTGCTCCAATTCATACCTGAGTCCCCCCTTTCGTAATTTCCAAGAACACATCTTCAAGATTACTTTGTGCTTCCTGGAAAGACACCACAGGTATTCCCCATGATATGACTTGTTGCAGCAGAGCACTTTGCTGATGATCATCACCGCTAAAATGAACATGAACGCCTGTATTATCCGTTAAGACCGATGTAACGAATGGCTCGTCACGCAGCTTCCCAGCTAGGCTATCCTCTTGCCCCAGTGTGCGAATATGAATGACCTTTTTGACCCTGAGTCGATTCTGAATATCGGATACCTTGCCTTGGGCAATCATTTCACCATGCTCAATAACGCCAATCTCGTCTACCATCTCTGCAAGCTCCGGCAGTATATGTGATGAGATAATGATTGTCTTACCCATCAGTTTCAATTCCTTGAGAATCTCACGCATTTCAATTCGCGCCCTTGGATCAAGCCCCGAAGCTGGCTCATCCAGAATAAGCACATCCGGATCATGAACCAGACATCTTGCTAGACAGAGACGCTGCTTCATACCACGTGAAAGACTATCTACATAGGCATCAGCCTTATCGCTCAAGTTCACAAGCTCTAACAGCTGGGGGATAAGCTTCTCCCGATCTGTACGCGGAATTCCATAACTCGCTCCATAGAAATGAAGATATTCCGTTGCCTTGAGCTGGTCATATACACCGAAGAAGTCCGGCATATACCCGATCCGCTTACGAACTTCCTTAGGGTATTCGGTCACCTCATATCCGCCCACTTTAGCTGTGCCTGAGCTTGGAAGTGCCAGTGTCGCCAAAATAGACATCGTGGTCGATTTGCCAGCTCCATTCGGGCCAACAAATCCGAATACGGTTCCTTTTTCGATATCCAACGAGATTCCCTTCAGCGCATGGAAGGTCCCATAATGCTTACTTAAGTCTCTAATCTCAATCATTCTTTTACTTCCCCTTTCAGCGACAGCTCCGGCATCTGAAACATTCCCTGATCCTTAGCAGTAACGGAGAATCGAATCTTCTTATCCACAATATATTTCTCCGTATTGTCTTTCACGGTAAAGACACCTTTACTATCAATCGGCTCCCACGTATTATCGGCAGCATTCCATATCTCCATCGTCATACCTCCGCCAAGCTTTGTTCCCTTAATTGAGAATTCGGAATAATTTATGTCCATCGCTGACATTAGCGGGAACTCAGCAACCATGGTCCCTTGTGCCAATTCTATTCCATAAGGATTAACAAAGAATGTAGGAGCATTGGCTTGCGCTACCTGGGCATTGAGATATCCGTATGGAATATTTACGGTCCCATTTTGCCCCCATTCCATAGTCACGGGTTGGATCCAGAAGTTGAGCTGATCACTCTGCACTTCCTTCCCCTTTAGTTTATAACTCGTTAACTTATCCTCACTCCAGCCAAATACATAAGCATCTTTAATGGTCGTACTCGATCTGCTCGTGTAGGAGGATAGTATATCTCGATGACGATTATATTGATCATTGTTTTGGTTGTAAGGGTAGATCATGCCGCTTAAGTCACCACCCATGATTTTCATAACCGCGTTGCCTGATGTAGGAACATCCGCTGAGCCCTTAGATGCAATATCCCCGAGCTTATGTGCTTTCCCCCCAATAACAAGGACAACCTCTTTAAGATCATTCGTCGTCTCATTCGTCACTTTACCTGTTAGTTGACCTTTGCTATCCAATTTCAACTCGGTCTGAATTTGTCCTGACTTTTCAGTTCCCGTATATTCGGCTGATAATTTAGCCAAAGACCACTGCGGCATATCTCTTAATTCCAGCTTGGTCTGTTCATCTTCGATACGAATATAATTCTTATTCTCTGATATCCCACCGCCAAAGGTACCGCCTGAACGCTGGGTTTTCAGATACGTATTCGTAGGGAACTCTAACTCGTAATCACCACTTCTCGGTGTGAAGAAAGCTGAGGCTGTTGTTTTCACCGCACTTCCTTCTCCATTCAGCTCCATGATGTTAATCGTATGAGCCATTTCTTGAGTCTTATCCGAAGAACCAATCACATAAACAGTTCCACTTGCGATTACGGCAATCAGCGGAATAAGGAACCAAGCCCATTCACGCTTATCTGCTTTTTTCAAAATATAATAAAGTACGGGTGCAACGATAAGTGCATAACCAATAAGCAACCATAGAAGTACTTGGAATGATGGCATTTTTAAGGAAGGGAAATAATCGAGCACATAACTTAAGTTATCTAAGGTTGACCCGTAGTAGTTATTCGTCAATGGAAGTGCATCTTTAAGAACAGATGCCCATACTGTACTATGACCAGCCCATGAACTAACTGGCTCCATTGCCACATCATAAGCCGCATAATACACTTTTCCCTGCTCAATGCTTCGCGAAGCAAAGAGAGGAACGCCCGCTGTTTGACTTTCAACATTTGCGCCTTCTACTAAAGTGGCTTTCGAAATGGTAAATTCACCATCGAGTTTCAGTACTTTACCACCAAGCTTTTGAAGTTCAGGAAGAGTCCCTACCTCCATCGTTCCATTTCCTTGAACAGGTGCAATATCTGTGAATGGAGCGGCTGTCTTGGAGTATCCAGCTCCACCAGCCAATACGAGCGATCCACCGGATTCCACCCATGACTTAATTGAATCCTGTTGCTGTTTCGACAATATATCGGATGCAAAATTATTAATGACAAGGACATCTAACCCATCCAGCAGCATCGGATCACTAGAGATATCCTCTTCTGTCATAGGAACTGTGATAAGCGAAGTCCCTTTTGCGTTCAGTGCACTCAGGAAATTCATCGTATCTGGATCATCAGATAGAACGCCTACAAGCCCATTCTGCATTGACGCCTTCTGGATTATGTTCTTACCTGCTGCGAATTTAACCGGCTTACCATTCTTGTATGAACCTTCATAGAATGTAATTTCATTGTTGTCCTTATTGTAGTAAAATCCAGGAACGGCCATAATCAATTCCTTTGGCGTATCCTTCGGCAGCTCGACATGCTGGACATAAGCCGCCTCCTGACCGTTTCCATTCGTATTGGTTACCCGCAGAACAATATCTCCGGAAATGTCGCGGTCACTTGTTAGTGTCAACTTCAATGGATTCCACTTGTCCTGTTTGAGGTTTCCTTTGTATCCAATCTCGGTCTTCAGTTCAATCTTCGCGCCATCAGCATATGCTGTTCCGCCCATTAACGGATACGGAAGCACCGCTGTAAGGAACAGCGCAATGGATAGCACCATGATCCCCATTAATTTTTTATAAAACGACAAAATGATGATTCCCCTCTCTTCTAATTAATAGCTACTAAACATGGTTTTTCTCATAACGACTATTTACGGTTTTTGAACGATCTCCTAGTTAATGACGAGTCTCTCCATTCAAAAGTTTGCCTTAACATCCTTTTTAGACAAAAAAACACCCCGTCTCCAAAAATGGAGCGGGATGTATGATCCAAATTGCAGCAAACTCAGCTGCTCCAATAAATCGATGATTATGATTAGAAGCGGTCGTTTAAAATACTACCGTTTTATTCTGATGAACAAGGATTCGATCCTCAATATGCCATTTCACGGCTCTCGCAAGCACAACCCGTTCAATGGTTCTTCCGATACGCTTCAGCTCATTCACGTCATCACGATGGCTTACACGCTGTACGTCTTGCTCAATGATCGGCCCACCGTCTAGCTCTTCTGTTACATAGTGAGCCGTAGCACCAATAATCTTCACACCACGCTGATAAGCCTGTGCGTAAGGTTTACCACCGACAAACGCCGGAAGGAAGGAGTGATGAATATTAATGATACGATTCCGGTAATGCGTGATGAAAGTAGGTGAGATGATCTGCATGTAACGAGCAAGGATGATGACATCGATATCATCGCCAATCACTTCAAGCTGACGCTTCTCTGCTTCCGGCTTCGTATCCGCAGTAACCGGAATATGATGATACGGAATTCCGAAAGACTCTACATATTCCTTCATATCTAGGTGGTTGCTGACTACAAGCGCAATATCCGCGTCGAGGTCTCCTGCCTGCCACTGCCACAGCAGTTCTACCAAACAGTGATCCTCTTTCGATACGAAAATAGCAAGCCGTTTCTTGCGAGCAACGTGATTCATGCTCCATTCCATCTGGAATTTCTCAGCTACGCTGCTGAAGGATTGCTCAAGATCATGAAGCTTCGCCGCAAGTTCTGGCAGATCGAACTCGATACGCATGAAGAACATGCCGCCATCCGGATCCATCGTATATTGGTCAGATTGCACGATATTGGCACCATGCTGGTGCAAAAAGTGTGATACCGCAGCTACGATTCCTGGTCCGTCTGGACAAGCGATAAGCATACGAGCGCGATTCAAATATTGTCCTGCCTCTGACGGCAAGTTCTTTTTTGCTTGAATATCCATAAAGACGACTCGTCCCTCCTCTATAAACCCCATAAATTCTTGCGATAAAATTAAGCCTGCTGTCCTTTACCAGCTAGCCAAGCGATAATGCGCTGGTTGATCTGTTCCTCGTTGCATTCTTGCAATAAACCAGCAGCCGTCACCATATCATAAAGACGTTCCATCGGCTCCCGAGGATCTGCCTTTTTCGCTTTGGCATCATTCTTCAGTACAGCCCAAGTATCCAGCACGAACTGACGACCTTCAATTCCCTCTTTGGCAAAGAACTGTCCCAGTTCTTCAACCTGAGCAATGAATTCAGAACCGAAACGCGACTCTACATCACCGCGAAGCAGTGCAATCTCGATTTCATACATTGGACGCTGAGTCTTGGCATCTTTACCAATCCATGGCGTCTCCAGAATGAATGGACGACCTTGCAGGCGCTCGTTATGAACGATGCTATTAATTGCATCAAATCCGATCCAGCCTGTTCCAAGCGGAGTGTGTCGGTCTTTCGCCGCACCGCGTGGGTTCTTACTATCGTTAATATGAACAACGGTAAGACGATCCAAGCCGATCAGACGATCGAACTCGTCCAGTACACCATCCAGGTCATTCACGATATCATAACCAGCATCATGAATGTGGCATGTGTCTAGACAAATCGCCAGACGATCATTGTATTTCACCTTGTCAATGATTTGAGCAATTTCCTCAAAACTGCGGCCGATTTCAGTGCCTTTCCCCGCCATTGTCTCAAGTGCAATCTTTACATCCGTCTCGTCTGTTCCACCGAGAACTTCATTCAGGCCTTCGGCAATGCGGTCAATTCCATATGCTGCATCTTTATCTGTAAAAGCACCCGGATGCAGAACAATGTTCTTCACACCAACTGCATGCGTACGGCGGATCTCTTCTTGGAGAAAGCTCACTGCAAGCTCAAAAGTATTAGGCTTGTACGAGCCGAGGTTAATAATATATGGTGCGTGAACGACGATCTCGTCGATACCGCACTCTTGCATCATCGCTTTGCCTTCTTCTAGAAACATCGTGTCAATCGGCTTACGGCGCGTATTTTGCGGTGCGCCAGTATATATCATAAACGAACTTGAGCCATAGGATTTGGCTTCTGTCGCTGCACTCAGCAGCCCCTGCCCTGAAAAGGACACGTGGGAACCGATTTTCAGCATGTGGCATCCCTCTCTTTCAAACAATTATCACCTATTTTAGCGTGATTACAGAAATAAATCTAGGCGAGGCATAATAAAAACAAACCTTACCCATAAATTCAGTAAGGTTTGTTTTGGCCCGTGAATATTCTCTATTTGATTTTCCTGTTGGAGACGCTCCACGGTCAAAATATTTCAATCATGCGATGGAGAGACGCTCCACGGTCGAAACATTCCTTCGAGGACAAAGGCGACCGCTTCGCTTCTACGGAATTATTTCGTCCGTTCCGCTGCTTCGTAGCTCCTAACATAAATAACAAGACACAAAGCTAAAAAATTCTCTGTTTAAAGAGGGCAGAATGAATGCTTTACCCCTTAGGAGTTCGCTGTTTCCGGCTCGTCCAGTACCGAAGTGCACTGCGAGCAGCGGGTAGCTTTAACCGGAATTTCGGATAGGCAATAAGGACATTCCTTCGTAGTCTTCTCAGGTGCTGGCTTCTCATGCTCTTTTCTTTTTAACCAATTGATTCCCTTAACAAGCATGAAAATACAGAAAGCAACGATCACAAAATCAATCACGGAATTGACGAATTGGCCAATCGCAATAACTGGGGCACCCACTGCATTCGCATCTGCTAAAGTCGTAATCTTACTGCCATCTGGCATATGCATATCCGGCTTGAGATTAATGATAAAATCTTTGAAGTCAACGCCACCAAGCAACACCCCAATTGGAGGCATGATAATATCATTGACAATCGAAGTAACAATCTTACCGAACGCGCCCCCAATGATGACCCCGACAGCAAGATCAATCACGTTACCGCGTACTGCAAATTCTTTGAACTCATTAATAAACCCTTTCAAGCGTAATCCTCCTTTTATATGAATGAACCAATTTTCAATATTCGGTACAAGATTCGTACATATCATTTTTCCTTACACATTATATAGCTACTAAACTGAGGCTATCAAGCCTATTAAAGTAAACAAGTATGGAACCTTAGCACTCTACTAGCAAGTTAGGTGCATTGATACGCCTCAGTGACCTTGCTTCACTCAAGGGTAAATTTACCTAATATGCTCGAAATATGTAGGGAACTACGTTATAATTCATATAAAAGTAATAGGTGACATTAATCATAGAGGTGAGATAAAGATGCTGAACACTGCGGCCATCCTTAAGACTTTGACTACCAGTGCACCGCCGTCTTGGTTCATGAACTCCATTGCATTTTGGGGATGGGTCATGCTCGGACTGATGTGTGTCGGTGGATTCTTCATGTTCCGCAAATTTTTAAAAGTACTGCCCAAAGCCGATGGCAAGTCCAAGCTGGACTGGCAGAATTATTGGGTTGAGCGAAGCCGTCCCCTCTGGACAGAGGATTCCAAAGCATTCTTAGGCGAACTTGTGATGCCGGTTCCTGGCCCGTTTCGGGATATCGCGAAACACTCGATTGCAGCCGAAATTGGTAAAATAGCCGTAGAGACCGGATCTAGTGAAGTAACTCGTGATCACTGCATTAAGGGTTATATCGTAGCCACACCGAAACGTGATTATAAGTTCCTTATGAACTTTCTTCACAAAAAAGGCATCGACTATACACCTTACCAGCATCTCATTAATAAGTAGAGCACTTACATAAAGCCCCCTGCATCCTGCGGAATTTGTCCGTAAGAGGCAGAGGGCTTTTTTGAGTCATAGTCAGATTAATCATAGTTAAAGTAAAGGACTACAGGGATCCGCTGCCTAATAAGAAGAACCACAATACGAGGGCTAATCGCATTGTAGTTAGTTTGCTGACAACCAATAAATCATTAGATGACAGCACAACTTCCTTTTCTGATATTCTCCAGTCAGAATATATCTCCCACGCTTCATTGATGTAACGAAATTCTAATATCGGGCCGTCATGCTCAATCGAGTTATAAATGAAATTTGTTGTCTCACCTGCATTTAATTTTATAGAATAAGTCGATCTATGTTCATCGCTCCCGAAGTAGTTTTTTGATTGTGCCCCCTTCTATTTTTACTTCTCCCTACCTAAATATGTCTTCAATGCTTTGACTCCATCCTCAGATAGAAGTGGCATTACGATATCGTAAAAAATATCATCCTCTTGAATTTCAAGCCCATTAACAAAAATGCTGTTATCATTGCCCCACATAGAAACATCAAGTATCTTACGATTCTTCTTATTTTCGAATACGTAATAAAATCGGGCATCTATACTAGATTTATTTCCAACAGGTATTAAAACATGATTATTTAATTGATTGAGAAGATCAATATGTTCTTCCAAACTGCTACCGTTAACGACCTCTTTATAGACGTAATTACTGTTAATTAAACCATCAACACTTAAAGGAGAACGAGTAAGATTTGATGGAGATATATAATATATTGTCAAACTAAGATCATCAATATTATTATTCTCTATTAATTTTGAGAAGCTATTTAATACTTTTTCTGGACGTATATTGTTCCCTCCACAACTGGCTAAAATAGTGATTGTAAGTAATATAAATATAGGGAATTTAATAATGATAAGTTTTTGTAGGTTCACTACTACTCTACCCCTTCATAAGTTTTCATAATTACAACATTTTTAAATTACGCCCTTTAATCTGTAACGATTTCCCCCTGAGCGGGCAGAAGATAGCCCACCCTCTCAATGTAATGCTGAACTAAATCACGGTGTCCAAGGATTCTGGTTCTCCAATTTTTTATTGGGTTCTCCCAAATTCCAAGTCGCTAAAATAACCTCACAACTCTACTTATTCAATTATATTACATATATCCCTTTTTACCCCTTATAAAGACACTTCTAGGCTTACGTTCAATACAGTCGAATTGCACTATCGAACAAAATGTTTTCTATCTCAGTGCATTCTAGTTTCCTTAAACTTAGGCCTGCTTAATTAATTCAATGGAATAACCGAAAAACAAACAGGTTAAGTCTCTTAGATAAGAATACTTAACCTGTTATAAATTTCGGTATTATATTGATGAAGCTGTGAATATGAGATTTTATATGAGCTAGATTCATAATAAAATCTCATCAGAGTAAGTCTATGCGACACGAAACATATACTTACCACCCGCAATCAAGAACGTATCTCCTTCTTCCAGGGAATACTCTTTATATGGAACCATCGACTCCCCTTTTAGGATCGTCCCGTTCTTGGAGCCCAGATCTTTAATCTTAAAACCAGCAGTTCCCCGAGAAATCTCTACGTGCGCTCGTGAAGTTCCTACAATCTGAGAAACATACTGAGACACCTCTGCCGAACGGCCAATAATAAAGTGTGGCTGATGAAGTTCTACTCGTTCGCTTACACCATTGTCATCCATGTTGACTTCCAGGAAACGCGTCTTCATCCTCTTTATAATATGGTGATTCGCATTCTTCAACAAACAATCCACTTGCTTGAATGCTATCTACTACGTCCTTACATTCTTTGCTTACACCAATATACATGTAATAATCATAACCAAAATGAACATACATTTTGTTCTCGTTAGTCAGCCTAAATCCCATCAGTTGCCTCAATCTCAATTTACACAAATCTTCCAATGACCTACCTGATACGTTTTGGCTTTCTGTAGCATTCCGATACAATCTTTTCATATTAGTTGTATATATTTCGTGCAATGCCGTTATCCGTAAGTTCTTGTGATATTTAATAACATTTGATAACTCCAATTCATTAAATTGCAAACAGTCCATTATTCGTTCAATAGCAGAGTCTCCGTTCGCAGATATTCCTCTAACTCAAAAATTCGACCATTAAATTCCATACCAACATTAGAGAAACAAACCCATTCCTCTCTCGTATACGCACCGAACTCATCCCTATATTTCGGATTATATTTAGTAATCCTGTAACTGTACATATACATCTCCTACTTTTTTTATATAATTTAATAATGCATCGTAAGTACCATATCTGTTAATATCCGAGTTCAAATCGCTATTCTTTTTCCAGCTTTCCACATCCCTTCATTATGTGAATCAATATCATTCAAAATGAATATATTACCATTTTTATAAAATTCAGACCATCATCAAGGGTAGATGTGAATGTTTGGGTCGAACAGTAGGAACTTCCTATAAGTTCAATGGATTCGGATATGGTAATTCATTCAGCACTGGGTGAGGTATATTGAACTTGCTGCCGCGGTTGTGAAACAAAGAAAAGCCACGATACGATGGTTAGTCGCATTGTGGCTACATTGCTTAAAACATCCCATTTTTCAGCTTGATTTCATAAGCATCCATAAGTCTAGCTTCAAGTTCTTTTAGAAATTTTTCACTAGAAACTAATAGTTTGTCAGATGACAACACAACTTCCTTTTCTGATATTCTCCAGTCAGAATATACTTCCCACGCTCCATTGATGTATCTAAATTCTAATATGGGACTGTCATGCTCAATGGAGTTGTACACAAAATTTGTTATTTCGCCATTTTTGAATTTCCTCACCCATTTTTTGAGTAGTAAACCGAACTCCAGTATGAGAAATTCCTTTTCATCGAAGTAGGCTACGTCATCAATGTAAATCTGAAAATCACCGTCAACCTCATGCAATGTTTTCCCCTTAGATTGCTTCTTCAATGAACTCTTATCAAGACTTGGATTGAGACGGAAATCAAATCTTATTTTATCGGATAGGTCGACCATATTGTTCCCTCACTTCCGATAATAGTTTTTCACCTTTGTTTGCTCTTTTGTACTATTTACGTGCACATGGATTAATTCTTGATGCCATCTACTGCGCTTTTAACATTTGTAAAAAAATACTCCAAACTAAGGATATCGGAATTTATTACTGTTTTAGTAACAAGAACAAACGGTTTGAGAACTATCTTCTCTGAGCCTGCAATATTTTTAATATAAGGCCCATCTTCTGAACTATAATCCCATTCCGCACCAAAATTATGTTTTATAATCTCCCCAAGACAATAGCTTATTGAGTATATCTCCTCTTTTGAAACTTCTTGTTTTAGCATCTTGTCTAAGATTGAAATTGATTCAATGTTATCAAATTTAATACTATTCTTCCTGATAAATGACTGAAGTAATGGAGCCCACTCCTCTTTAAGAAAGTTATCCGGCAGGTTTTTTTTCTTAACTTTTATTTGTTCAAACCATCTTAAAGCATACTTTTCTGTTATATCTACTATCAATTTCAATTCTTCTTTTAACTTAGATTCGTCTGAAAAAACATGCACCTGTTCTATACGATCTCTCGAAAAGGCAATAGTATTTCTAGTAGAAGTTCCTTTTCGATACTCACAACTTAAAGCATTTTCATACCAATTGCTTTTTTCAATCTCGATAAACTCCTTTACCCCGTCAGACTCCCTTATAAAAATCCAACCGGTATCTAATTTCTCATAGTTAAACCCAAGCTGGGCGAACCTATCTACTAAAATATCTTCAATACATTTACTAATATTCATACATTTTCTCCTCTTAACGTAACGGTATTAGGCAATGGTATCCCATTAGGAAAATAATCAGCCGAATAGAAATCCTTTATTCCTTCTCAGATAGTTTGAGGTTCTAGCTTCACTTGAAATGCATTATCTTTCACACTGTAATCAAATCCTGTTTCTAATGTAGAAAGATATCCCCAAGCCCACGTCGAATGCAGTCGATTTACGTTGTCGAACAAAATGTTTTCTATATCTCAGTGCATTCTGTTTCCTTAAACTTTGGCCTGCCTAATTAATTCAATGGAATTACCGAAAAAACAGGTTAAGTTTCTTAGATAAGAATACTTAACCTGTTATAAACTTCGGTATTATGTTGATGAAGCTATGAATCTGATATTTACCATTACTTTATCTGATGAGCTAGATTCATAATAAAACCTCATCAGAGTAAGTCTATGCGACACGAAACATATACTTTCCACCCGCAATCAAGAACGTATCTCCTTCTTCCAGGGAATACTCTTTATATGGAACCATCGGCTCCCCTTTTAGGATCGTCCCGTTCTTGGAGCCCAGATCTTTAATCTTAAAACCAGCAGTTCCCCGAGAAATCTCTACATGTGCTCGTGAAGTTCCTACAATCTGAGAAACATACTGAGACACCTCCGCTGAACGGCCAATAATAAAGTGTGGCTGATGAAGTTCTACTCGTTCGCTTACACCATTGTCATCAACAATGACTTCCAGAAACGCGCTCGGCTGCGAAGGAGATCTCCTCTCTCCCTCCTTAGTCATACCTGCCTTACGTTCCAGAAGAACAGTTCCGGCATCACCTGAGGGGGACAACATTTCTGTCCGCTGTGGCAATTGTTTGTAATAATCTCCAGATGAAGTCTCTGATTCGCTGTCATCGGGCTGATACTCCGAACTGACGTTACTTCGCCGTTCTCCAAACTGAAATTCCTGATGAGCATGTAATGAGGAGGGAGCTTGTCGTTCCCAACGCCATTCTTCATGATCAGAGGATTCCTCACCCTGCGTCTTATCTTTCGCTTTGCTTCCGAACCATCCCGTCAATTTATCCGCTTGAAATCGAAATGATTTAGGCCTCTGCCTCCCTGATTCTTCAAGCTCAACCGAATCAAACATCGGCAAAGGTTCCGAATAATCATCATGCCCATCTGGTGACTTTCCGATCTTCCCTTGCCATCCCATCAGGGATACTCCTACAAGCACAATGGTACCAAGGATTGAAACGAGCAGCATGACTTGACTAGGATTGTTCAAATAAAGGAATCTCCACATCGTTGCTGAACCCAGCAGACCACCTAAGAGCCAGTAGATTCGTACTGATGAGGTGTTCTTCTGTTCATCTGAATCATCATCTAATGACAAATCCGGTTCTGGTTGCCCTCTGGCTGGGAGCATGGCTCTTGAAGATTCCTTCCCTCTGCTTTCCACAGCTACTGAACTCCGCCCTGTACGCTGACTATCCTCATTTAAACGGTACGCGCTACTAGAATTCATATCTGTTAATGGATGATCAGAACGCGCTCCTCTTTCATATGTAAGGTTCGACCTACTTGTATGAGTGTCGGAAGCCTTTTCCCTAATAATAGCTGGGTCATCACTCATAGGGTCGCTAAATTTAGAGATCGTGGAGTCTGACATCATAATCCGTGGTTTAGAGACATCAGATGGTAGTTCTCCATGACCTCCTTCACCTGCCAGCAGATCAATTAGTATCTGTTTCAACCCAAGGAGATTAAAGCTCTCATCATTACAATACTGCATCAAGGTCTGCACTCCACTGCCTCTCAGCTCAGATACGTAAGATACAAGACGCATTACCAGGTCCTTGAATGAATGTCTTAATGCTTCTGATTCACGCTCGTACCTGTCAAGCGGCACATAAGTCATATACAATTTATTCAAGTGAAGCGGTCCTTCAATAAACATGTATTCTTCATGCAAAATGTACTGTTCTGGCCGTAGCATATACATCGAACAATCATTCAACGCAGAAACAATCTGTAACAGCAATCCATAAAATTCGGTCAGAGTTAGCTTCTCACCACGAAGTGCCTGTGATAACATCCGTTTACCTGTTATGTTGTACTGTAGCGTTACACTCAAATCCAGTTCTTTCGTATGCATAGGTAAGAAACAAGGAATACGGGAGGATCGGATCATGCCCAATTGCACCTGACTAAGATCATTGGACATCAGTCCCTCCTGTCGATCCAGAACCATAAAGGTCCCTCCCTGTTCTACAAAATCCCGAGTCAGCCCGAACAATATCCATCCCTCCTACAAGTGATCGTTCATATAGGTTAAGATCGCACCGGGCAGAACAGCAATCATAAAGGGAAATCTTAAGTAGGCCTCTTTACTGTTATTCCACGGCATTAGGCTCTTAAATATAAATACTCCAGCTACATTCTCAGCCATTCTTCGTAATCTCTTGAAGGTTTCACGGCGCCACAACAAAATGAGTATCCCAATTCCTCCTGCGAATAACACAGAATAAATGATGGCCTGAACTGTAAACCAAAGCCCGCACCACGCACCAATACCACCAAACAATTTAACATCTCCCGCACCAACCGCACCCATAAAATACATAATCAGTAATATAGCAAATCCGCCAACCATTCCTTTGGCTGAATAAGCCATTCCTTCCAGGCCGTTAGTTGCTCCATGATAAATCACACCCACTAGCATCGTGGGTAGCGTTAGAAAATTCGGGATTTTCATAGAGCGCACATCGGTAATACAGGCTGCAACTAAATATACTCCACATAATACATAAGCCAATTCCATTGCAAAATCTCCTTCTACCCGTGTCGTTACCCCTACTGTCTTTCAACGACCGTAAACATCACTTCTAGACGACCTCCATCTGCCGTCTCAATAATAAAAGGCCACGTACCCGGTGTTGTATTGAAACCTACGTTCCATTCCCATTCGATGAATCCATTCTCATCAGCAGTCTTCCAACCTAAGTACTTGGCAGTGCTCTGCCCACTTTTGTAATAGACTGATAATTGCGCATCCATTCCCGGTTCTACCCTAACCTTGACTTTAGCTTGTTTACTTGCAACAGCTGGATCTGGCTTTTCAAGCAACTCGATGCTACTATGTTCCCCTTCATCCCCGTTAGATCCACTGTCTCCACCTTCACCCGTATCTCCAATCCATAATCGTTCATGAGCTTTCGCTTGTAGCACGATCTTTTTGTTCATAAATGGAACACGAATAGGCAGCTCATAACTAAGTTCAATGCCGAAGTAAGGACTCTCCCCACTCTTTAGATTGGGAATGGAAACATTCGATATGTGAATTCTGTCGTACTCAAGTAAGCGCTCAGGCATAAATGGCTTCAAGATCGGCTTGATCACAGGATCAAGCATAGTTTCAGCCACCTCATTTCTTAGCTGCCCCAATGGTTCATCGCCCTTAGCCGCTGCTTCCATGATCCACTCATTAAGTGGAGAAGGCAGAGAAGAGCTATAATCTGATGCCCAGTCCTGAAGCGATAATTTGGGTATTTCCCAATGTGACGTCTGGTTCTCATCATTCGTATCTCCACTGCCATCGGCACCTTGATTTTGATTTATAGCAAGGGATACAGGATAGATATGGGATGTTACCGTCTTGACAGTATCCGCGGCCGTGCTCTGGAGTGCTGTGGAAATCAGTGTCATTTGGACGATATAAATAAGGAAGATGACAAAAAACATGAACATGGGCAGTACAATGGATGCCTCGACCACCATGCTGCCTAGTTCGGATTGTGAGGTTCTTCGCCTCCTGCTCCACTTCATACGCATGATCAATTAACTCCTAATAGGAAAAATCAGCTCTACGAGTAATTAGGTAGCGATTTCCCTCCACCTGATCCGTACCATCCCCAATAATGGTACCAATAGCCTTGGCGATTCCAGGCAAGAACCACAGCCGTATCCCCGTGACAATTTCACTGGATGCATAGGTCCCCCTGTCGGCCGGGTTCACTCCTGTATTGAGCCGGATTAAAGCTAACATCCGAGACAACTTCTTATCGTTATTACTATGGATAAATAAAAACATTCGTAAATGATCTCTATATGTAATTTCCACGGGTACGTATTTGGAGAGTTGAATGGAGCCCTTTTGACAGAGATGGAGCATATCCATAATGGCCTGCTCAATACCATACAAAATAGCAGCAGCCAAGATAAGCAATGGATTCCCCATCTTGCTATTGACTACAAAGCCTTCCATCGTTCGTATGGCAAGCCTTGAAGCGAATATTTCGCCATAGGCAGCTGCGATATTTCCTGCAGGATGATGAAATCCATAAAGTATGTATTCAACCTCCTGCTTACTTACAGCGAACTCGTCACTTAAATCTTTGGCTGAGCCGGGATTCTTCACAACCTTTTCTAACTGGGTAATATCAAAATGCTGAAAATAATGAACGGCATATTCATTCTGAAAAAGCTCATCTCGAATACCAGTAAGAACATTCCCCATCGAGCCGTAAGCATTGTCCATATCATTCATTGAGGATTTCCCAGCTTCGTAAGGATCTCTCTCCCTCGATGTTCCTTTACTAACACTCGGTTGTTCATTGTTAAACGTAATACTGTCATCATAGTAACGCTGGAGCTCACGGAACTGATCCAGAATCTCTTGATTCTGAGCATTTGATCCGCTTATGGCATCGATGACTTTGTAAGCTTCCTTCAGCTTCATCTGCGCCTTCTTCTCCGTCTCCTTCCGCTCCTTGTCAGAGGAACGAAACTGCTCTAACATGGCCAGCTCACGTTCTATAATGTTCTCACTCCCAGATACTCCATATTTCCTAAGATAATCCTGGGTCGAACTGCTTACACGGAGAGTAGCCCCCTTCATCCCTGATCCGCCCATAGAAGACAGGAGACTTTCAATTCGTTCATTCACTTGCCCCCATCGGGTTTGTTGAGTAGCAATTTCATTCTTAAGTCCATTCAGTAGCTCATCCGTATGGATGAGCTTTTCCGCTTGTCCACGTATCGCCTGAATCATCTCCGCATCCCCAGCACTTGAATTGTCCGCCCCTGGAGAATGGTTATTCGTTACTTGATCATACCCTTCAGTCTCAGAGCGGGCTTCCGCATCCTTGATGACCTGCTTCATTTCTTCATTAATGGATCGCGCTTCTTCCAGCCGTTCATCGGCTTCCTTAAGCAATTTATCCTGTTCTTTCTGCAGCTTCCCTGATTTGCTTGCTATATCCGAAGACACAGAAGAAACATCCCTTAGATATGAAGCGATTAGAAACGTATACAACTTCTCTTCATCTGACGCGCGTGATGCATCTTCTTGAGATTTAAGTAAGTAATCGCTATACTGTGCAGCTGCGTCTGCCGCTGTATGAACAGCGCCACCTAGCGAATCATCCGTGATGCTTGTTCCCGGTGGATGCATGATTAATTTAGATAAAGATTCTACACTCTTCCCCGCTTTACGCTGCTTCTCAAGCATGTCATCCAGCGCTTCCTCCCGTTTGTCATATAGCTTTCGTAGCTTTTTCAAAACATCTACAGCATTTGAAGCTTCTTTCATGGATTGAGATAGCGGTTTATACTTATTGACTAACTCTAATGTAAAATCAATAGGTGCTTTGTACTTCATATCTTCACTAATCTGACGATTGAAAATATCATATTTACCGAGAGGACGCTGAATTGAAAGACCTGAGCTATCAAGCTCCAGGGGAAGCAGACGAAAAGCGTCACCTCTTTCTCCTGGGCTCAAGCTGTCTTTCAGCATTTTGCCCATAATGTAGTCCCCGCTGCTCTCACCGTAAGCAAGCAATCCATATTCCTGTTGAAGCTGCGGATCATACGAGGACATAACTGACCTCACGGTAGCACGGACAAGCCGCTCACTCTGGACCTTCATGGCTGCTACGCGTGCATAATCGATAAATACTGCCACGAATATAAACACCATGGATAATGCGATAATTAAGAATATAGAGACTGCTCCATCAGAGGAGCCTCTGAGCCCGACCCATCCCTTTCTACCGACTCTCTTTATGGTCATCGACGACCTCCATACATCTGCAGTACCTCGGAAGCCGCCCCAGCATCAGTGCGACCTCCACCTGTGCCCTTGAACTTAGACCCATAGTAGCGCATGAGCTCAACGGTTCGGATAAACTCTACCGGATCAACAATATTCGAGTTAGAACGAACTTTAAGTTCTGTTCCACCTGACATCACCTTATCTAATGGAGAGATCGATATTGGCCAAGCTAATTCTGTACTCACTTTACGTATTAACACCTTATTGTCATATTTCATTTCACCCTCCATTCCATTCGGTATGGAAGCTGCCCCTTTAGTCATTTTTATATCGGTTAATTCACCACCCTGTGTCCCTCCAGGAATTGGAATGGTCCGTGCTGAGGTATCGCTCCCTAAACTAAATAAAGAAGATAACAACTGATCCTCTGTAAGTCTCCAATAGAGTGGATCGTACTGCCCTTCTGGCAACTCTCCACGAGCTACATCTTTATGACTGTTATCCCATATGAAAGCTGAACGTTCTGAAGCAGCAGATGAGGCCTGTACAAGAAAGGATCTTTGATATACATACAGACATAGAAAGAGAAGTAGCGCCGTTACCAACAATACGATCGGTAGAACAAACGATGCTTCAATCGTGAAATTCCCGTCATTGTTCTTCGAGAACCAAAGCTTAATCCTATTTAATGAATTCATCAGATTTAGAGTTAATCGTGCTAAACAATCTTTTTACCAGCTTGAGCAGCTCGTCTTTAAAGAAGAGGGCAATAATCAAAATTACTACGATAATTAGGATCATCTCAAGCGTTCCAATTCCATCCTCTTCCTTCCAAAAAGAACTCATCCCACCGCGAAGAATAGACAACATACGAATCACCAATCCCTTCTACATATTCATCATCATTAGTGCCGGCGCACCGACCAATACAATTACAATCATAAAAATAACGACCATCGGAAATATCAATTTCGATGAAGCCTGTTCACCTCTTGTGCGTGCAATAGCCTTACGCTTCTCCCACAGTACTCGTGACAAGTCTCGGAGTGCGACAACAAAGTCGTTCCCTCCACGCCGGAAGTTCAGCAGTACTGTCGTTGTAAAGATCGATACCTCTTGAATCGCGCAACGTTTGCTGAATTGCTCAAATGCCTGCTGAAAAGAATGTCCGCTCTCCCAATCTCCAATCATTTTTCGAAGCTCAACATATAAAGGATGTTTGTCCTCTGATTTACGTTCCACACAATGAACAATTGCCTTCTGAACATTCTCCCCAGCCCCCACCAGTAGAATCATCTTGTTCAACATCTCCGGAAGCTCCATGACAATATCTTGATCTCGAATCAGTGCTTTCTTACTAAGATCCTTCACCATTGAAGCTGGAAGAAGAACGCTTAGGAGAACCCCTCCCCATACACCTACTGGATCAC
The DNA here is from genome assembly GCF_058781425.1 of Paenibacillus sp. FW507-14B1B. Taxonomy (NCBI): domain Bacteria; kingdom Bacillati; phylum Bacillota; class Bacilli; order Caryophanales; family Paenibacillaceae; genus Paenibacillus; species Paenibacillus sp. FW507-14B1B. The sequence goes on from NZ_JBYSWS010000002.1 coordinate 1,300,375, forward strand.
TCGTACTCATGGACCACAAACACCCTCCAATCAGAACTAACCAGCTGTATGCAAGACAGTCAGCCATAAAAATCAGGCTCATCTCCGCGCTATGACGAAGACCATAAATCTTCTGTACTGACCTTTGTATCCGAAAAAAGAGAATGGGCGCCCGGGTAGATACCCTGGTCGTTTCCAGAATGTACAGAAATGGAGATGTTAACTTCCTTAGCCGAAGCCCTTCCATAGAAATCCTACTAAAGTGCCGATATCGCCCTCCACATTTTTGATTCAACACCACCCATCCACCCAATAACAGAATCAGTAGAGCACCGCATACCCACACTATCATTACCGAAGGTCACCTCCTCACACCTTAATGTCCATCATCTTCGTAATCCACCAGAAGCAGCCCCCAAGCGCGAAGAGTGCAAATGTAGAAATGACCAATCCTGCGGCGGAGTTATGCATAGATTCCATGTAATCCGCTGATGTCATATTCATAAATAACAGCAGCAGAAATGGAGATATGAGCAATGCCTTCGACTCAAATTTCTTTTGGGCAATCATGACTGATATTTCCTGCTGAATATCCAATTTCTCACCAATAACAGTAGATGTACGGCGTATCACCTCGACCAAGTCACCTCCATTCCTTTTGCATGTTGTGAATACATCCGCAAAATTCGTAATATCCTCCAGTCCTGCTCTTCGAGCAAAATCTTGAAGCGCTGCTTCAATCGGTTCTCCAAACTCCAGCCTTGATACAATGACTCTTAATTCAAATATCAGATCGTTTTGGGCTCCAGGATCAAGCATCAGCAGATCATCTACAGCATCACGAAAGCTATTCTCAACTGAACGTCCTGCCGACAGCGAAGATGACAAGGAGTAAAGTGCTTGCTTAAAGTGGAGGTTCAGCGTCGCTCTTCTCCGGTGAAGCAAATGCTCTCGCCAGAACCTTGGAACGATAAATCCACCAAATGCAAAAAGGAAGGACAGGACTGCATTCTGATAAAACAGATATCCCATCATGTAGAACAACACGCCTCCAAAAACCACACACCACAGACGCTGACCTCTCGAAAGAATGTATACTCTATAATCAGGAAGTTTGTTACTACGCAAGTTAGAGACTGGCTGCGCCTGTTTATCTTCATTCGTTACCAAAGACTTTCTCATCCGTCCTGCTGTTCTCATCTCACCACTCCTATATGTTGAAGCGGCCAAGAAGTTATTCCCGCCATACCTAGCTTGTCTACGTTCATCAAAGGGTTACCGCATGATTCGAGTTCTCCGGTTACGCGCCCCTCTGCTTCGCCAGTTTCACGGAAGCGATATAGTGGATTAATCATCACTTGATTCCCATCCATTCCTAAGACTTCACTGATTTCGGTGATGCGGCGAGAACGATCTCGAAGCCTTGAAAGATGTACAAAAATATCAATTGCGGAGCTAATCTGTTGACGTACGACACTAACTGGCAGATCAGCACCACTAAGCACCATTGTCTCTAAGCGACTAATCATATCTTGCGTGCTGTTACTATGCCCGGTGGATAAGCTTCCATCATGCCCGGTATTCATCGCCTGCAGCATATCGATCGCTTCACCGCCCCGCACCTCTCCAACAACAATCCGGTTAGGCCTCATCCGAAGAGAAGACCGAATCAGATCACGAATGGATACTTCGCCGCGTCCTTCGGTATTCGCATTCCGCGTCTCCAGTGACACGAGATTAGGCACGGTTACAATCTTCAGTTCAGCTGAATCCTCTATCGTAATGACTCTCTCATCAGCAGGGATGAACTGGGACAATGCATTAAGGAAGGTTGTTTTCCCCGATCCCGTTCCCCCGCTAATAAAAATGTTGTACTTCCCAATCACAAGTGTTCGTAATAAATCAGCAGTTTCTTGACTCAAGGCTCCTCTGGATACTAGATCCTCCATCGTCATAGGGGTTTCGGGGAATTTCCGAATCGTCATCGTAGGTCCTTTCAGAGCGATAGGTGGCAACACGATGTTTACCCGAGAACCGTCTTTCAAACGGGCATCCACAATCGGTGAAGATTCGTTCACGACCCGGTTCACCATTCCTACAATCGTCTGAATAATATCCTCCAGCCTACGCTGGGACTCGAATTGAACCTGAAGACGCTTCACTTCACCTTCTTGTTCAATGAACACATCCTTATGACTATTGATCATGATCTCAGTAATCGCGGGATTATCCACTAAAGGCTGAAGCACATCCAATCCACGAAAAGCATCATAAACTCTGCGTACCAAAGTGCGCCTTGCCGAAGCTGTCAGATCCGTTAGTTCAGGCCGCGCCCATACGATCTCTTCGATATATTGCATCAACTCACGATTACCAATGGCAGCCGTAACATCCAGACCCGCCCTTACCTCATTTCGTATAGAGATAAAAACCTCCTCATCCATACGCAATTCCTCCACTGCGCTCCATGTTCATCTGATCCTGTCCCCCGAGAAGCTCATTGCAAAGCTTCAATATATCCCGCTGAAAAATAGGTGAGCACAGTAGCAATTCCTCCTGCTGCACCTGCTTCCAAGAAGGAATATAAGGCAGCATTCCGTCCACCCTCATATCCTTACGCGGTAGTGGATTAGCCAGACTACCTGTAAACCGGTTAACAATGTATTTGCTTTTGGCTACGATCTGACCATATAAGTCAGGTTTCTCTTTCTCCAGATATTCAAGCCATATGCCGGTCTTATACATGCTGATGAGATCATCAAGCAGAACCCATAACAGGAGAGTACATTTCTTCATCACAGCATGAAGCCGTTCCTCACTATGATTATCTGTATCTATAACAACCACGTCGTATTGACCGCTTTTGGCGATCAGATCAATCAGAATCTCCACATCACCTGATGTCATCTCGAATACTTCCTTCAGATGATGATTCGGTTCAAACACATCACATTTCAGACCATCATGACGAATCACGTATGGTACAAGAGATATGTCCGCTTGTTCTTTCGATTCCTGAGAAGATTTGATCTCGTATAGTAGTCTAGAAAAATTAGATTCTGCCGTTCTTCTCTTAGCACTCGGAAATAAGCTAAGCGAATTCATCGTCTCCAAATTCAAATAAAAAACCTTCTTACCCAGGACGCCGAGCTGTCTTGCGATATTAATAGACATGGTCGTTCTCCCGCTCCCTCCAAGAACTGAAGCCATACAAATAATGAGCGCATCGCCGGAAAGAGAATCATTCTTGCCCACACGATTCCCCTTGATATGATTCATCCATAGGTTAAGAAGCTGAGGTAGCGGCTGATATTTGGCTGTTGTGAGTCCACCTCCATGAAGATCAGGCACATCTCCTCCTTCACTCAGAACAATCCACGGTACAGATGACTTCTCTTCAGACAACCAAGCTACAAGCATCTCGGGCTCACCCACAATAAGATCGGGTAATTCCCGATATTTACGCAAGGCATCGATTTGAGTAAACGCCGTTACCTGCATCCGCTCCACATACTCACTGCCATGAATGTATTGGAGTAATGGTTCGACATAACTGGAGTCCTGAACAGCCAGTATGACCCTGACCGGTTGCATGTTAAGACAACCCTTCTTTCGTAAAGACAACGCAAAAAAGCACCATTCAAGCCGCTTACAAGCGGTCATTGAACGGTGCTTCCGTTGTCTTGTTATAATTTTACATAAGAATATCATAACTTGCTGTATGCCAGCAAGCTAATTTTTTTATAATCATATATAACTCCTCCTCCATCCTCTTGCTAAAAAGATGAAATACCTTCATAATGAATTCGGCAGGAACAGACGTTCCTAGAAGGAATCGCTCTATATTACGTCATCCTATATAGCAGCTCCTATAGTCATAATAAACAGCATCTTAGCCAGGAGAGTGACAACTTATGAAACGACGAATCTTACCCTTTCTAATTGCCGGCCTAATCTTGTTATCAGGTTGCAGTGATTCAGGAATCACGCAGGATTTAGGTGTGGGTGCTCCTTCAGAGCAAACCGGTAATACAACCACACAGCCAAACACCTCTAAACCTACGAACTCAAATACGAATAAGAAATATCCTACAGATGATCTCAACATAAAAAGAGTCCCTGTTACACTCGTGAAAGCGGTGGACGGAGATACAATCAGCGTGAAATACGAAGAAAAGACGGAAAAGGTACGCTTTCTACTCGTAGACACACCAGAAACGAGCCACCCTCGTCTTGGTGTACAGCCATTCGGTCCAGAAGCTAAAGCATTCACGAAGGATATTGTAGAAAATGCGAAGAAACTTGAGCTCGAGTTCGATATCGGACCCAACCGTGATAAATACTCCCGATTACTCGCATACGTATATGCCGATGGCAAAATGGTTCAAGAGCTTCTTCTCGAACAGGGCCTTGCCCGTGTAGCCTACATCTATCAGCCCAATGTAAGATATGTTGATAAATTCAATGATTTACAACAGATCAGCCGCAAGAAGGCTCTCGGGATCTGGAGTGTTGAGAATTACGCGCAGAATGACGGTTTTCATGCCGAAGAAGTGAAAGGTGAAAGCAGTTCAGCTGAAAATACAACCTCCAAGACAAATACGGACAAACCCAAGAATGCTTGCAATATTAAAGGCAACATTAATTCCAAGGGTGAGAAAATATATCATACTCCGGATTCCCCATACTACGACAAAACCAAGCAAGAACAGTGGTTCTGTAGTGAAGCCGAAGCCAAACAAGCTGGATTTCGTGCTCCAAGGTAATTAAGTCTACTTCCAATATACTCTTAAGCCCCAGTACTTATAAGAACCGACGCCGGATTTCCGGTGTCGGGATCATGCATTCATCGTCTTTACCAAACCAGCGATACCGATTCTTTGCTACCCAGTTATAAATGACATTACGAAGCCCACGTGGCACGATAATAAATCCGTACAGCAGTGGCCATGGGAAGGGCAGGCGGCGGGCAATCTTAAGAGCAGCTGCTGATTGGGTATAGTAGGAACCTTTCTCTACAACAACCACTGTCTCCATTAAATTCTCTGGCAATCCTCCTCGCCGTAGCATCTCCTGTCCAATTTCAGATTGAAGTGAAGCGAATCGAAAAACACCTTTCGGATCCCTTTTTATAATAAATTTGGTGAGCCCCTGACACATATGACATACACCATCAATCAGTACAATAACATGATGTTCAGTACTTTCATTAGGTCTACTCATTCAAATCGCCCCCAAGCCTTAGGTTATGACCTCTACCTTACTTAAACATCATATCCTTAATGAATCCCGTTTCCTATATATAAGAAAAAAACGCAGGAGAATTTCTCCCGCGCTCTATCGTACCATGTTCAATTACTCTGCAACTGCTTTGCTCAGCCATTCGCCATCTTTCATCTGCTGGTCAAGTTCAGTGGAGAACTTCTCCATACATTTGCAAATGAAATCTTTACGGCACACCGGACATGGTGTTTTTCCAAGTCGGCTCACATTAGTCATTTTCCATTCCGGAAAACGGTTGTAGAATACACGGCATTTTGTTCCATCAGCTAGGCTGACAATGAACTCATAAAGCCCATCTTTATCGTTGCTTCCGGCTTTAGTTACGTTGGAAATTTGCGGTCTGTATGACACATGCATCACCCATTTATTTAAATTTCTTCTTAATTACCTTGTACTTTCTAGTACTTAGACATAATAAAGATTTTTAAGGGTGATGTCAACCAAAGAACACATCCAGTATCGAGCCGAGCTGTCCACGCTTCTTCCCTTCCAAGATATCTGGATTAAATACTTCTACATATCCGCAATTCGTACAGGAGACAAACAGGAAGTGATTATGCTGGATATCAAACATTTTGCTCAGCCCTGAACCAGACATAGACACTTCCTTCGTCTGACAATGGGTTCCCCCACACTTAGAGCACACGAACCGTTCCTCGATCATTTCTTCTATACGCATTGTTAATTTCCCCTTTCAATAACTGACCATACAAGTATCTACGGACCATAGGGGCATCACGTCGCATAATCAAAAAACAACCGATTCATAGGAGGCTGATACTTTCTAACTGCAAGAATCATTCATCAAAAAAAAGAAGAAGCCGCCATATAGTAGATAGATCTACTGATTTGGACAGCCTCTTCAGGAATTCGCATCTCTAATATGCTTAGGCAACATCAGCCTAACCATATCGTTGAATGGCTTAAACTACATTTAACTCCACATCAATATTGCCTCGAGTCGCTTTAGAATACGGGCAGAAAGCATGAGCCTTCTTAGCCAGATCTTCCGCTTGACTCCGTTCAATGCCAGGCATCGATATATTCATCTTCACAGCGAGCTTAAAGCCGTCTGCACCTTCATCTTTACCAATCATGACTTGGGAATGGATTTCGACATCCTTAAGCTCTACGCCTTCTTTACGTGCGATATTCGCCAAGGCACTTTCATAACAAGCGCCATAGCCTGCTGCGAATAGTTGTTCTGGATTGGTTCCTTCACCACCAGATCCACCTAATTCCTTAGGCATGCTTAAGCTGTGCTTCAAAACTCCATCAGACGATTCGACCGCACCTGTCCGGCCTCCGGTTACTTTTACATCTGCTGTGTATAATGGTTGCATACTCGATCATCTCCTCTGTCTGATTTAACGTTCTCTATAATCACTTAAACTTATGAGCGAAATTGAAACGGATTGTTTTCCGATAAAGATAAACGTGTTTATCAACTCAGATATATTTATGGGATGAAATGAATAGACAAAAAAAGAACAACCTCTTGCTAAGCAAGAGGTTGTTCTTCTGGTTTATGATGCGGTAGAGAGGACTCGAACCTCCACGGGTATACACCCACTACCCCCTCAAGATAGCGTGTCTGCCATTCCACCACTACCGCATATATAAGGGAATGTTCCAAAAGAGAACATTACTTATTATATCGCTCTCTTACTAAGAAGTAAAGTGGAAATTCACATGCAGCCACTCCCCTGATCCGATGCCGCTATGGTGGAATCCATTCACCCTGTGGGTCTCAAAGCAAGGCACCACAAACCATAAACCATACCCACGTTCCTTCACTAATACATCCTTACTTGCTTGATTCCTCTCCAGCACTTTTACGTCTCTTTTTTCTGTATTTAGCAAACTCTAAATATTCTCTTATAAAATGCTTCTCATCATCTGTAAGGTTTGAAACCTGAAGTCGTCCCTCGCCTTGTGCATTATGGGCCCCATAGATTTCTCGAACTTCCATTATACCTGGGGAGGGAGATCCCTTACCGACTATGAGCCAGTCCAGACTAACCTCAAAATAGCCTGCAATCTCAATCAGTTTATTTGTGCTTGGGGTTGTCTTTCCTCTCTTCCAATCACCAAAATTTCCTGTGCTGATCCCGAGGGTTTCACAAAAAGCTTTCTTAGTCATACCCCGGCTTTCAATTAGATGTTCGATTCGTTGGTAAATAGACTGCATGAAACAACCGCCTTCCCCAATCCTGTAAGAAAATAAATACGTATGTACGCTATCAAACCCTTGTAAAATGACTTATGTAAGTGTATAATGAAAGGAAGCGTATCTAAATTATACCATTTTTATCAGCTTCTTGTCTCATACCATAAGTCTCTATAACGGGGGAGCGAGTCCTTTGCCTGAATTCTCTTCTACACCTTGGTGCTACGCTGTCCACTCCTTAAATTCTGGACTGATGATCATCCGTCCGGACGGCAAGATAGACCAAATTAATGATTCACTAAGAATGATGTTCTCGAAGTATGGTGCCTCTCCCCAATTTGATTGGCAAGGGGTTTCTTTTTTTGAACTACCTCCAGCCGTATTCGGAAGATCCTCCTATGAGGATTTTTTTGAAGAAGTCTACTTGCCTTCGGTTCGGGACGTTCTATTAGGCAACCATAATTATTATTCAGCAGAATATGCGATAGACGTAATCGGTAAGACCGTCTGGATTCTGTGCGAAGCGCGTACTCTTGTAACCGATACAGAGAATACCGCCCAAGGAATCGTTGTATCGTTTACGAACATAACTCGTTATAAACAGCGCGAAATCCGGCTAGAACATGCGCTATCTCATTCATGCTCTATCCACGGTCATGTTCCAATCTGTGCTGTATGTAAACATGTAAGGGAAGGCGAAGAATGGGAGCCGGTAGAGAGCTTTTTGGAAAGCCGTACCTCCATGGAATTCACACACGATATTTGTCCTAGTTGTATTCGTAGACTATACCCTAAATACTCATCTGTCCTAGATGAACCACGCAACTCAAGTGAAGTAGATTAATATACGTCAAATAGCCTTAGTTCAGTATTCTAACACTTGAACTAAGGCTATTTATATAGCATTTTATTCCTACATAATTATTTCGTAATAAACGCCTGTTTGGAACGATCTATCATTTAGTTCGTTTCTATCTCAGGCTTCAAATCTTCTTCAATAAAAATAAGAAAGTCCTCTATATCGCCAGTATCAGGTCACCAGGAGCCATCTAGACGAGTTGGAAACTCTGCTTCATCTACTTGCACCGTATAATCATAAAAGCGCTCTTTCGTTACAATAGGTGCCTTAGAATCATAGCCTATGCCTACGATAACAGCCGGTGATATGCCATGAGTACGCCTTGATTGCAGCCACATGAACTCAGTAAATTGCGCCAAACGCTTGGCCCTCTATCCAGCATCAAACTTACCCTCGTTTTTATATGAGACTGATTATATTTTCATTAAATTAGTATATCCTATTCAGTCTGTCCAATAAAAAACAAAACAGCTATAGCCCGGTTTATCCCAGACTATAGCTGTTGAAATATTTCATCTTCATATATGAATACGTTTAGGGATTGCTAGCTTCTACGCTGGCGAGCACGAGCCTGTCCGCCTTTACGCCCAGCTTCTTCGCGGCTCATCTTCCCATTATGCTCCGTGTGATTACGGGATTCGCCACCCTTTTGACCAATCTCTTGGTAAAATTCTCTTCCATGCGAATCTGAGGTTGACTCTCCGCCTTTTTGACCGATTTCTTGGTAGAACTCCTTGCCACGCGAATCTGAAGTCGATTCGCCACCCTTACGTCCGATCTCTTGATAAAAATCTGTGTCATGAGACTCTGACGTGGATACGCCACCCTTCCGGCCTATTTCCTGATAGAATTCTTTGTTATGGTTCTTGGCAGTTGCTTCTCCACCTAAACGTCCTGCTTCTTCACGGCTCATCTTCCTGTCGGTATTTCTAGCCATTTTGAATCACTCCTTATAGGTTATCGAAGTTTCTCGTCCACGTTATCCTATTAACCGCCTGACCCAAGATGAAACAAATTGTCCTTATTTAAAAATGAACAAAAAAAAGCCCCTGCAATTTGCAGGAGCTTTTTAATATGCGGTAGAGAGGACTCGAACCTCCACGGGTATACACCCACTACCCCCTCAAGATAGCGTGTCTGCCATTCCACCACTACCGCATAATAAAAGGGAACTACTTTTAAAAAAAACTGGTGAGCCATGAAGGACTCGAACCTTCGACACCCTGATTAAAAGTCAGGTGCTCTACCAACTGAGCTAATGGCTCTCGATGACAATCTTGATGATGCCATATAAGTAAAATGGTGACCCGTAGGGGATTCGAACCCCTGTTACCTCCGTGAAAGGGAGGTGTCTTAACCCCTTGACCAACGGGCCTTATTAGTTGTCATCTCCGTGACGACAAGATTGAGTATAGCATAGATTTAAATATGTTGACAAGCTTTTTTAATAATTTTTTTTAAGGAAAAATTATACTATAAAATAAGCTAAATTATCCCATTAATCTACTCATTTATAACCAAGAAATCACGAGTCGGGATAAGCACTCTTCTCTATTACGTGGGAGCTTCATTTGATGGATCTCCAACCGGAGAAAGAGGGATTCTATTCTTTCTGTCGAGACTGCAATATACCTCCTAACAAAGTTTATACATAGGCGTCCCCAAAAAATAGTTCTTATCCCTTTACACATAAAAACAACCTGCCGGAAATGAGGGCAGGTTGTTTAAAAACGATGTATTTCTAAACGGAGAGAGAGGGATTCGAACCCTCGCACCGCTTACGCAGTCTAACCCCTTAGCAGAGGGTCCCCTTATAGCCACTTGGGTATCTCTCCAAAAAATAAAAATGGCTCCCCGAACAGGACTCGAACCTGTGACAACTCGATTAACAGTCGAGTGCTCTACCAACTGAGCTATCAGGGAACATTATGGTATTAATTTATCATAGGCTAAGCAATTAGTCAAGCATTAAAAGACGTAAATGTCCGCTACATCGACCACAGCGATATCGAGCTGGGTCCATTTTCCGTTTTCGCTTATACTCCGTGCCACATTCGACACAGCGGAGTACGTAACGGTAAGGTTCAGGCTTTCGCTTCTTCCCATCTGACTTCACAATTGCTTTACAGAAGCGACTTCCGCCAACGGCTTGAAGAAGCTTCTTAAAATCCGCATCCCTGTGCTTATATCCCCTTCCAGCCAGATGCAGATGATAGTGGCAGAGTTCATGCTTAATAATTCGCTCTACCTCTTCCTTCCCATGAATCTCAAGCTGATGAGGATTAATCTCAATATTATGGCTTTTCATAAAATATCTTCCCCCCGTAGAGGAAAGTCTACGGTTAAATGTAGCACGGTGCTTGAATGGAATATGAAAACTATGGATTGATATTTCTTCCACCCAAGCCTGTAACTCTTCATTACTCATTTCATGCATAACGTACCCTCTTCTTTCTTTGCGCCTTATCTCTAATCATACCCGCAAACATATAACGGATCCTACTTGAATTTTAACTTCCCCCTAAGCTACACTGTCAAGTAAGGATGCTGCAAATGAACGGCTTTCGTCTGCAACAATCTGAAGCTGGAAAGTATGGAGGGAGAACTTACAATCATGCCGAACATGCGTTATGTGATTTTACAATTAAACGATAAGCTACAATACGTAGAAATGCCTGCGGATTACGCTTACCAGCTAAGTGCACTCAATCTTCGTCTTAATAAGGAAATTAGCAAGCTTACGGTGACAGACAAGCCAGATTTACCTCTTGCAGTAGCAGAATGTGATAACTTGGATTTGCTGCAGGAGACCGAACAGACTGTTAGTGGCCTGGATTACATAAACGAACTAGAGCAAACTTTTGCATCCTTAAACGAAGCCAACTACCCACTTATATCACTTCTGACGGAAATTCGTGCTCTTCAAGCACAACTTGAGCAGTGGTATGAAGATGAAGCGGTTTAAAATGATGTAGACCTGCACGCTTTGGGCAGATTCCCCATATGCTATCCTTACAGACGGATCGCAAGAGGAGGAGATACCCTTGCCGCAATGGCTCTGCAATCAATTGACACGTGCCTTTCGTAAGAAAGACAGACGCCAGATTAAACTGCTGAATGAGTGCTGGTTCTTTTATCGGAACTCACCGGGTGAGAGCTCGGATGCACAGTAATAAGTACACATAACAAGCCCCGATCCATTTGCGGATCGGGGCTTGTCTATTATATAGCTATTTTACTGATCTTTAGGCTGACGCATCGTTAAGCCAACACGGCCCTTTTTCAGATCAACATTCAGTACCCATACCGTCACATTGTCACCAACAGACACAACATCCATCGGATGCTTTACATATCCATCACTAAGCTGTGAGATATGAACAAGGCCATCACTCTTGATTCCAATGTCAACGAAAGCACCGAAGTCAATGACATTTCGAACGGTTCCCTGAAGCTCCATACCTGGCATCAAATCTTCAATCTTCAGTACATCCGTACGGAAAATTGGAAGTGGCAGCTCTTCACGAGGATCGCGTCCTGGGCGCTGAAGGCTGTCTAGAATGTCCCGCAAAGTTGGCACACCGACATCTAGCTTCACAGCCAGTGATTCCGTTGGCTGACGATCTAGCAGCTCAGACAGCTCTTTCGTGCCTACCTTATCAGAGCTCACGTCCAGCTCCTTGAATAGACGATCAACAACCGGATACGATTCCGGGTGAATCGGTGTATTATCTAGTGTGTTATCTCCGCCAGAAATTCGCATAAACCCAACACACTGTTCAAAGGTCTTCGCTCCAAGACGAGGAACTTTCTGCAATTGCTTGCGGCTAACAAACTTCCCGTTCTCCTCACGATACTTCACAATGTTCTTAGCGATTGTAGCATTTATACCTGCCACATAGGAGAGCAGCGAAGGAGAAGCTGTGTTCACGTCAACACCCACATGGTTAACCGCGGATTCCACAACTGCTTTCAGGCTTTCTTCCAGATGTTTCTGCGAAACATCGTGCTGATATTGACCTACCCCAATGGATTTCGGATCAATCTTCACCAGCTCAGCGAGCGGATCTTGAACACGGCGTGCAATGGAAGCTGCGCTTCGCTCTGCAACATCTAGATCAGGGAACTCTTCTTGAGCCAGCTTAGAAGCAGAATATACACTCGCTCCCGCTTCATTCACGATTAAATATGCAAGCTCTGGGTCGCCAACTTCTGAGATAACCTCTGCAACAAACTGCTCCGTCTCTCTTGAACCTGTACCGTTCCCGATAACAATAAGCTGAATGCCATATTTCGAGATAAGCTCTTTGAATTTAACAGAAGCCTCATGCTTCTTGTTATTCGGAGGTGTAGGATACGTGACAGCTACCTCAAGCAGTTTGCCTGTATCATCTACAACGGCAAGCTTGCAGCCTGTACGGTAAGCCGGATCAACGCCAAGCACGCAGCGTCCCTTCACTGGAGGCTGAAGCAGCAGGCTGCGTAAGTTACCAGCGAAAATAGAGATCGCCTGATTCTCACCCTTCTCCGTTAATTCCCCACGAACTTCCCGTTCGATGGATGGAGCAATAAGTCGTTTGTAAGCATCTTCAATTACGGCAGTTAGAATATCGGATACCGCTGAAGTGCCGTTCATGACTTGTTTACCGATATAGCCATATATCGAATCCGGCTGAACCTCAAGACCCACCTTAAGGATGTTCTCACGCTCACCCCGATTGATCGCTAGAATACGGTGAGGAGGCATTTTTTTGGCAAGCTCCCGATATTCATAATAGTTCTCATAGACGGATTCAGCCTCTTTATCTTTCGCTTCTGAGGTTAATATCCCGTGGTCTATACTAAATCTGCGCACCCAGGAACGAATCGTAGCGTCATCGGCGATATTCTCTGCCAGAATGTCCATAGCTCCTTGAAGCGCTTCTTCCGCAGTAGCCACTCCCTTGTCCTCATCCACATAATTTGCAGCTTCTATGAGGGCATCCCCTTGCTTAGGCTGACTCCAGATCCAAGAAGCCAGTGGCTCAAGCCCCTTCTCCTTAGCGACACTTGCCCGAGTCTTACGCTTCTGCTTATATGGCCGGTATAAATCTTCCACTTCTTGAAGCTTCACAGCCTGTTCGATCGATGCTCTGAGTTCATCCGTCAACTTACCTTGTTCATCTATAATCCGAAGGACTTCCCGCTTTCGAACGCCGAGATTACGTAAATAGTTGGTGCGTTCCTCAATTAGACGAAGGACGTTCTCATCCAACTCTCCAGTCATCTCTTTACGGTAACGTGCAATAAACGGTATCGTATTTCCTTCATCCAACAGCTGAGCGGTTGTACGAACCTGCTTGACTGACAACTGAAGCTCCTTGGCGATTTGCTTGACGATCCTTTCACTTTCTTCTTGGCGGATCTGTTCCTCATTCACTTCCACGACAGCTTCTAATTCAGACAATATTTATCCCTCTCTCTTCAAAAAAACTATAACTCCATTATCCCAAATCTTTGTCCTTATTTCCAGCTTGCCCAATTCTTCGCCGCGTTTAAGTAAAATTCATCTATTTTTCATCTGATTTTAAGATTTCGATATTACACTGGATATACAATTACTCATCACTTATCGGCGCATTTTAGTCAGACTAACCTGGTAATGGAGGTATTACATTTGAATAACTTGAAATCCTGGGCATGGCTTACCGTTCTTATGGTTGGTTTTATCGCAATAATTGCAACTGCGTACTCCCTCATACCCGAAAGTATCCCCTTGGAGTTACAAACATTAGAAGAACGTTGATCATCAGCACATACATATACTAAATAACCCGCCGAGATATACTCTCGACGGGTTATTACAGTCTCTAGATCCCATATGTTTAAACGTTAACTCACTTAAAAATCAATCAAACCCAAACTGATCTGCAGGGAATCATCCACCTTGCTCATCGTTTCCTCGTCCAGATGGGTGATCTTATCGGTTAATCGCTGCTTATCAATCGTTCGGATCTGTTCTAGCAAAATAACGGAATCTCGATCAAATCCATGTGACGCCGCGTCAATCTCAACGTGGGTCGGAAGCTTAGCTTTCTGGATTTGAGCGGTAATAGCCGCAACAATTACTGTAGGACTGAACCGGTTGCCGATATCGTTCTGAATGACGAGGACCGGCCTTACACCGCCCTGTTCGGAACCGACAACGGGTGAAAGATCCGCAAAAAATACGTCGCCGCGTTTTACGATCACTGTCTACACCCCGCTTACTAAGCGGTCCAGAGTGCTGTCTGCATCTTCCTCCGCGTGAAACGCTTCAGATGCCATAGTCAGGTTGATCTTAGCCATTTCCATGTAACCTCTCTGCATGGATTCACGAATGTAACGCTTCTTGCGTTCATTCAGGTATAGCTTCATGGCCTGCCTGATAAGCTCACTACGGTTGGAGTTTTCCAGCTGAGCGATCCCGTCCACTTCCTGCAAAAGATGATCCGGTAAACTGATCATGATTCGTTTGGTGTTCTGCATGTTGGCCACCTTCTATTACACCCCCACAACCTTCTTGCCCTGTGCACCAGTATTACGTTATTCAAGGAAATTTATACAAAAGAATATATATGCCGTAGATATATCAAGTATGCTGCATCTCATTATAAACTACATTCGGCACGTTCGTACAGACTAACTGTTATATTCTTAGTTCGTGAAAACCTGTACTTATTCCTTCTTTTCCGAATAAAATAACTACGGATGTGGAACAAAAAGCGTTATTACCAAAGGGGATTTACTCGCTTAATAGGTGTACCTTGGCGCATATATGTACGCGGTACACGATGGGCGATCATGCAGACCAACTCGTAAGGGATGGTCCCCAGCACGGAGGCCAGCTCATCTGCCGTTATACACGAACCAGACTGCTGACCGATGAGTACAACCTCTTCACCGGCTTTAATTTGTTCCGCCTCTTCGGCGAAAGATTTTAATGATATCATACACTGATCCATACAAATATTACCAACTACTGGGACGCGTTGACCACGTACAAGTACTTCCGCTTTACCACTCAGCATACGGGAATAGCCGTCAGCATAACCAATTGGGAGCGTTGCAATCACTTCCTCCTCTTCGGTTACATACTTACTGCCATAGCTGATGCCGTAATGGGGTGGAAGTTTCTTGACGTAAACAGTTTGCGTCTTAAGTGTCATGACCGGGCTCAAGCTGACCGATGATCGATTTACTTCATCCGATGGGTACAATCCATACAATGCGATGCCTACTCGCACCATATTATATGATAGATCGGGAGTATCGATAGCGGCTGCACTATTACCCGTATGTATTATCGGGATGGTGTAACCCAGATCCCTCAGCGCGTCAGCCACGCTTTTGAAACGTCTGTACTGTTCCAGTGTATAGCCCTTATCTTCTTCATCCGCTCTTGCAAAATGAGTGAACATGCCTTCGACTAACACCTGCGGCACCGAGAAAGCTTCTTCAATAAAGGATAGAGCATCATCACCTGGAAGCAGACCTAACCGGCCCATTCCACTATCGATTTTGATGTGTACCTTCAGTCGCTTCTCTCCCACTTCTGGCAAGGCTTTGATCGCTTCGAGTACTTCTAGGCTGAACAAGGTTACGGTAACATCATGCTGCCATGCAGTCTCGATCCCTTCTGGAGGTGTATAGCCCAGCACAAGAATTGGCATTTGTATCCCTGCCTGACGAAGCTCAAGTGCCTCATCCAAAAAGGCAACACTCAAATAATCTGCCCCCAGCTCCTCCATCTCTCGTGAAATCTCAACAGCTCCATGTCCATAAGCATTCGCCTTTACACAGGCTAATAGCTTCATCTGTTCAGGAAGTGAATTCCGGAAGCTGTTATAGTTGGCACGTAGATGATCCAGATTGATTTCCGCTTGCGTAGGTCGATATGTCATTTGCAATTCCAGTCACCTTCTTACCATTTTGAAAAACCTTCATGCTTGAATCAATTTCATACCATCACCAAGAGATATGTAATTGATCGGTCCATAATAGATTAATGGTAATGTTCCCAAAGGCAACTGTCAATTCGTTCAAAGGAGCCAGATCTTTGCAATGACCATAGTAGCCTAGGCAGACAAGCAGGAATGGATTGACCCGCTTGAAATATAAGGGAAAAATAATGACCGAATGCATTAACCTTATATTTTGAAGAAAGAGGCGAATGGCCTTTATTGCAGAGATTTTACCCTTCTACAATAATTGGTATCCGCCTTCATCCTATTATTTACCCGATTGTCCTTGGGTGGAAGCAGCGATTTCAATCAATTCCGGAGTTGGAAGGTTTGCACTCGTAATCCGGAACTCAACCCCATCTGACATCCAGGTCAGTGTCTTTTGCTCATCGCCTGTAAGCACACCCATCGTAAAGCCTAAATCCACAGCACTTCCTGGTGCAAGGGACACTGCACGATCCTTCGGACGAGATTCCATAATGGTGTATTGGTATACTCCATCATAACGAAGAATAACTGTATGGTCCTTGCTGTCAGCTACTTCTTGCGTATCCTTAATCTTTACACCAGCTGGTGTATATTCAGGCTCGATAATGCCAAACGCTCCAAGCTGCTGGGATACCACAGGCTCTACCTCTACTCCGCTATCCCCGGTACCTTCCGTCGAAGCAACAGGCATACCATTCTCATCGATTTCTGTCATCGTATCTTTCGCTTCTGGATTCATAGCGCTAAGATTACGATTCGTATCAAATGAATCTTTTGTCAAATTTGTATCGAAAGTAAAGGAGTTGAATTTCACATCAACAACCACTTTTGCCTCCGAATCCGATACTTGAACTTGTTTTGGTGTATAGTTGTCCTTCGCAAGCCAAATCTTCTGACGAACCAATGAATGACTATGATAATTGGCTGCCACATCAAATACATAGCTGTCTTTATCCTCTGCAAACTGTCTTGTGTTATCACTTAAGATACTGCCAAGCATGGTCTGATACAGGTAAACCTGTCCTTGCTTCTCAGGCCAGTCACTCTTAAACCGGAAACTCTTGTTAAGGCTTGGTGTCAGGACAAACACACCGTCATCATTACGCAGTACAATCTGTGTAATATCCTTCTGCCCGTTCGTTAAGCTGATTCGGTAGTAGGACGGAGCTTGGTACCATACTTCCACCTGATACTGCTGAGGAGTCGAACCTGTATGTATGGTCATCACTCCAGCACCTTGATAAGCACCCTTGGCGCTTTCTAGTTTGTCAGCTACCTTACTCAGATCCTTGATAACTCCGTCAGCGCCCTTCTTCCCACACCCTGATAACACCAAGGTAAAGCATAGAACAGCAGCGAGCAGCACCCATGAAATCCGGCGCATGTCATCATCCCCTTCAGCATGTTTTGAATTGATTGATACATGTCTATGTGGGACTTGTTCACATTATGCAGACGGGCATGACAAGCCGGAAGTTGTCTTTAACAAAAAAAGGCATTACATCAAGGATGTAGTACCTTTTTAGTGAATATTATTTTGTAGGTTCGTTATAGATAGCTGTTACCCGAACCTTGAGCAGTTGTTGGTATAACACGGCTCTCGGCACCAAAATGACCAAACAACGATCCATCTATCTCATCCGAAGCCGGGAGTCGCCGGGTGACAGGGTCAATCCTCCAGTACATGCTAACTAGAAAAATAGCAATTCCACACCCAACAATAACGCCGCTGCCACCAATCCATAACCCAAGTGCGCCACCGATCAGACTTCCCACAGGCGAGGCAATACCGCTTAGTCCAGAAGCTGCAGCGAATACGGAGCCTAAATTCTTGGCTGGTACCCCTTTTTGAATAACGGTATTGATAATCACATTCGTGATCCCGCCTGGAACCCAAGATAATCCATATACAATAATTATTAGCCAAGTCCAAGGAATGAACATACATAGACACCACGCTAAACCGCAGATCATAAAAGCTCCCGAGTATAATGTTCCCAGACGCATACGCTCTAATTTCAAATATGGAGTAGCTACTGCTCCAAGTAAACTTCCCAGGGCTTGGGCCATTAAGAGCATTCCATAAATACTAGCACCTCCAAGTCGGTCACTGAATGCGGGTAATACAGTGAACGTTGCACCTCCAGCAGCATTAACCATAATGATGCCAAATAGCAGCCTAGAGAGTGGAGTGGCTACCAGCAACCTAATCCCTTCGCTCATCTCCGATAAATAACTTTTCATAAAATTCGGTTTTGTGTCTATGTGCTCTGCACGTTTCGATGGGATACGAATCTGAGTGAATAAAAGAGCTCCAATAAAGAACCCTATCGCATTCCAAAAATATAACGATACGGCTCCCACCACCACGATCAGGACACCCGAAATTGCATTACAAGCGACATCAATGCCTTGATAAGCTATTGAGAATAGGGAGTTGCCTTGAGTTAACGATTTCTTATCTAAAATTTTAGGAAGTGCGGACATCTGGGCTGGATACACCCACATATTGCACGTCGATAAGATGGGTGTAATCGTTAATACCAGACCCACCGTTAGAAATCCAGTATAATAGGCAATCGGAACAATGAGTAGAACAATGCCTTGAAAAAGCTGTGTGTACACCAATATATTTCTGACGGGAATTCGATCAATAAGTGGACCTGACAGAAGCTGAATAATTCTCGGTATGATAGACAAAAAACCTGCCAATCCGGTATATAAGGTAGAGCCGCCTAAATCATATACAAGCCACATTGCTGCAACCGCGTAAAGACTGTCACCAATGTTAGTCAAAATACGGCCTGCAAACATAATCGAGAAGTTTTTGTTTCTGAAAATATCCATCTTCTAATCCCCTTTTTATTCGCTTTAGGAGTCAGATCTCTTCTTCGAAGATATCATCTTAAAGCCGATTGCGAATTCTTCTCCTTCTTCCTTAGAAGTGGAGGTAATGGTTACCCACTTTTCCATTAGTGATTTGAATTCTGCAGCTAATTCGTCTCTCTGGTCTGGTGTTAGATCAAGTCTGAGGCTAATTCTTGTGGCGTCTGAAGATCCATAATCATCTGATAATACAGGATCGAGACTATACTCGTCTGAGTCAAACCACTTGGCTTTGGATTTGTAATACTTCTCAACGATTCCGCCCGTAGTTCTTGTCTCAACCAGATCAATTAAGCCCCCATCATATAGCTTCTGGATATGGTAATGAGTGCTGCCCGGCGACTGTCCAAGCTCATCAGCCACTTGTTTGGACGTTTTAGCTACCTCTACAATGGCACCGATGATCTTTACACGCTGTGCACTGCCTAATAACTTGGATTGTTCCACCGAGATCGGAATGGAATTTTGTTTCTGGTTCATACCGTCATCTCCTTGATTTACATTAGATATACGATCTATTTAAATTAGTCGTTCTGTAAAATTTAGTCGATCTAAATTTTTAGATCGTTTATGTACATCATAATAATCCATCTTTTACCTTCTGTAAATAGTTATTTTTATCAAGCACAAAAAAGCCAGCTTGATCTTAATCAAGCTGGCTTCATATTTATTCTGATCTCAGCAATCTCTTAAAGATGTTTAATCATATGAAAATATACATGCTTATTAATGATAATTTCCTTATCCACCTCATACCCAGTTCTTAGATATAGCGAATAAGCTCTTTTATTATCGGTAACAACGGCTAACGCAATTTTGTTATAACCACGTTCCTTAGCCCGCTTCTCTGCAGCCTGAATAAGTGCTGATCCTATCCCTTGTCCTTTGTATAAAGAAGAAACCGATAAGGTATCAATATAGAATTCATCTTCATCCGCTTCTTTATCAAGTGTAATTGTTGGATCATTCTTGAGTTCTCTTAACCGCTCCACAATGGGACGATCCAGCTCCTTCGCTTCATCACCACCATACGTAACAATCAGTCCTGCGGGTTTACCTTCAACCTCACACACCAATGCTTGGTGGTAACTAAGACGTCCTTCCTCTTGTCCAAAATACTGCTCCAATACGGTAATCGCGTCGTCGTTGCTATCCTGCCCTGTCAATTGATGAGCAATGTCATGCAGCGCATCATAAAGCAGACGGGCTGCTGCTTGTGCATCTTCCTTTACTGCTGGTCTGATGTTCATGGCGTTTACTTAAGTCTCCTCTATGTTGAACTTTTGATTTACATAATCAAGTATAGCCTCATACGAGGCGAGGAACAAATTTGAGTGAGATCCCTTCTGTAAACAACAAAAAGACACACCTAGATTCATGGATCACAGGTGTGTCTTTCTTGAAGCAGCATATGTTTATTCATCTACAGATGGTTCTTTAGGAACCAATGTGAAAATTTCTCCACTGACTAATGTATCAATCAACCGGTCCAACCATTTGTAGTACGCGACGGCTTCCTTCATCTTAGCCTGGTCTTCCTGCAGCACGGTGGTTATCAGTTCATCGTCTTCATGCTGTTTCAACAGCTTATTGGTTTCATCAAGTGCTTTTCCTAAGATGAGAATATTGCTTTCCACCGATTTTCTCCATTTCGTATCGAAGAAATCAGCAAAAGTCTGATACCAATCATATTCCACTTCATACAAATCTTTGCGGGAACCCTTTTCCCATACCTTATTCACCATCTTATAATCCAGCAAAGTTCGCACACCCGTACTCATGCTGGTCTTGCTCATCTTCATTTCCTGACCCATCTCGTCAAGGTTCATCGGCTTGTCCGCAAAAAATAACAGACCGTATAGATGCCCCGTTGACATAGAAATGCCGTATAAATCCATATTACGTCCAATATTCTCAATAACACGTTTACGAATTTTCTGCACGGCGGCCTGCCGTTCTTCATCTAACTGGTACAAGCCCATGCTTGCAGCCTCCTCTTTCTGTAACCATCCTCGCTGTTATAGCTAATCTGCCTAATTACGCGAATTGATGTCATGCTGCTTCAGGAAAAAAACCGCCTAGGTCAATCCTTTACACATTCTCTCGTCTATTGTAGGGAAAGCTATTTTAAAAGTAAAGAACCCCGCTTAGAAGTAATACGGAGCATAAGGGAGCATAAGGAAGTATAAGTTTGTACAGTTTTTACTGTACGTTCTATACGTACAGATACAACGTTTGATACAATACGTATTATATTGTTACAATGTTTCACATGGGTTTAAACAATTGACCACTTAAGCGCTCGGAGAACAATCTTTACTTTACTTCTATATATAAAAGGAGGAATATCTTTGACCATTATGCAAGTCAACAACGTCAGCAAGCTATTCGGCCCCCATGCAGAGCAAGGACTTGAACTTCTTAAACAGGGTTGGAGCAAAGAACGTATCGCAAAAGAAAAAAATATAACTGTTGGGGTTAACCGTGCAACCTTCGATATTCGCCAAGGTGAGATTTTTGTCATCATGGGATTGTCGGGTAGTGGAAAATCCACACTAGTGCGTTTGCTAAATCGCTTGATTGAACCAACGTCTGGAGAAATTCTGATTCACGGCAAGGATCTACGAAAAATGAATAAAGAGCAGCTTCGAAATGTGCGTCGTAAAACGATAAGCATGGTATTTCAGAAATTCGCGCTGTTTCCGCACCGCACTGTTGTCGAGAATGCCGAGTACGGTCTGGAAATTCAAAAGGCTGATAAGAAAGAGCGCCGAGAAGCTGCAATAAAAGCTTTGGAACTTGTTGGTCTTAAAGGCTGGGAGAACAAGATGCCGGATCAACTCAGTGGCGGGATGCAGCAGCGTGTCGGTCTGGCTCGTGCGCTTGCCAATGACCCTGAGATCCTTCTCATGGATGAAGCCTTCAGTGCCCTTGATCCACTGATTCGCCGGGATATGCAGGACGAACTTATTGAGCTTCAAGACAAAATGAAGAAGACCATCATTTTCATAACACATGACTTGGACGAAGCACTTCGAATTGGTGACCGTATCGCGCTGATGAAAGATGGCTCCATCGTTCAGATCGGAACGCCGGAAGAAATATTAACACAGCCGGCTAACGACTATGTTGAACGGTTCGTAGAGGATGTTGATTTATCCAAAGTCTTAACAGCAGCACATGTGATGCGCCGTCCAGAGACGATTACGACGGATCGCGGCCCTCGTGTCGCTCTAGAACTTATGAGAGAGCGCGGTATATCTAACTTGTTCGTCATTGACCGAGGAAAACGTCTTCTCGGTGTCATCACGGCTGAAGATGCCAATGATGCACTTCGAAACAATCGAAAACTTGAAGACATAATTATCAAAGACGGACCACAAGTCGGACCCGATACCCTACTGAATGAATTGTTTGAAATTACAAGTTTATCGAAAGTTCCACTAGCGGTTGTAGATGATACTGGTAAATTGCTTGGTGTAATTGTCCGTGGAGCTGTTCTCGGTGCCCTCGCTGGTGAGAGCAAGAATGAGGAGGTGAAGACAAATGCCTAAGATTCCACTCGCGGATTGGATTGAATCCTTAGTTAGTTGGATGGAAGATTATTTGGCAGGCTTCTTCGATGTCATCGCGGCGGTAATTGAAGGTATAGTTGGTGCCTTTAGTGACTTGTTCCTGCTACCACACCCACTGATCTTTATCGTTATTTTCGGAATCCTCGCCTTCTTGGCAGGACGTCTTCCACTAACCCTCTTCACAGTTATCGGGTTCTTGATTATCGATAACCTGGGATATTGGACACAGACGATTGATACGCTAAGTCTGGTTCTTACTTCAGCGCTCATCTCTGTTCTGCTTGGTGTCCCAATCGGGATATGGTGTGCTTACAGTAGAACCGCTTCGCGGATTATTATTCCTCTGCTTGATTTCATGCAGACAATGCCTGCATTCGTGTACCTACTACCGGCAGTTACTTTCTTCAGTCTAGGTGTGGTACCTGGTGTTATCGCATCTGTAATCTTCGCGATTCCACCTACGATCCGTCTGACTCAGCTCGGTATTAAACAAGTATCCGAGGAACTTACGGAAGCTGCGGATGCCTTCGGTTCCACTTCCGGTCAGAAGCTGTTTAAAGTGCAGCTACCACTTGCTATGCCTACACTTATGGCAGGGGTTAACCAAACCATCATGCTCTCCCTTTCCATGGTCGTTATTGCTTCCATGATCGGTGCGCAAGGCATCGGGGCAGAGGTGTATCGTGCTGTAACTCAGCTGCAGATTGGTAAAGGTTTTGAGGCTGGTTTAGCTGTCGTTATCTTGGCGATCGTGCTTGACCGCTTTACACAAAATATTTTCAAAACGAAAAAAAGGGGTGCGTAAAATGAAGAAGACAAAATTTTGGATGATGCTTAGTCTCGCTTCTGTGCTTGTCTTGTCTGCTTGTGGAAATAGCGGAGACAAAACGAATGGTGAAGCTGCGAACAAAACGGTCGGAGAACAGGTCAACTACCAAATCATCGGTATTGATCCAGGTGCAGGGATTATGAAAGCAGCTGCAAAATCCATTGAAGACTATGGCCTGACCGATTGGAAACTCGTTGAAGGATCCGGTGCAGCCATGACCGCTACCCTTGCGAAAGCCATGAAGAAAGAAGAACCGATTATCATTACCGGCTGGACTCCACACTGGATGTTTGCTAAGTATGATCTTAAATATCTGGAGGATCCAAAGAAATCATTTGGTGAAGCGGAAGAAATCCATACACTGGCTCGTAAAGGCCTGAAGGAAGATCACCCAGAAGCATATCAATTCTTACAGAACTTCAAATGGACATCTGATGAAATGGGCGAAATCATGACTGCCATTCAGGAAGGTACATCTCCTGTAGAAGCAGCAAAAGCATGGGCTGAAAGCCACCCCGATCGTGTCGATGAATGGACAAAAGGTATTGCACCGGTTAGTGGTAAAGAAGTGAAACTTAGCTATGTTGCTTGGGATTCCGAAATTGCAAGTACTCACTTGGTCCAATATGTACTCGAGAACAAACTTGGCTATAAAGTAACTGCTCTCCAAGTAGAGGCTGGTCCAATGTGGACAGGCGTTGCTAATGGTGATGTTGATGCTACCGTTGCTGCTTGGCTTCCATTGACTCACGCAGACTACTGGGACAAGTACAAAGATAAAGTCGAAGACCTTGGTGCCAACATGGAAGGGGTTAAGACCGGACTCGTTGTCCCATCTTATATGAACATTAACTCCATTGAAGATTTGAAGACGAAGTAATTCGAAATTCGAATGAGTTTTGCAGACAAGAAAAGCCTTCCGGCTATGCCGGAAGGCTTTTTGTATAAGAAATTAGGAACTTGTTACTCTTTGATTGTTACCTTAACAGGTGAATATTCGGCAGTTACCGTTTGACCGTGAACAGATACGCTGCCTTCCGGAGACAAATCCTTCTCTGTCATAATACCAAGGGCAATCGTGAATTGATTGAACTTGATCGGTACATTTGTTTCACGCCGTATTTCTTCACCATTCAGATAGAACACAACCTCATCATTAGCACGATTGTACGTAATCTTGTATGTGTTAAACTCACGGGCCTTAAAATTAGTATCTTCTTTAAAAATGCAGAAGTATCGGGTTTTGTTCGATTCTGGAACTTCAACACCCGGGAATGGAAGCACTGCATAGACACTCGCATACTTATCATTTGAAGCAAAAAAATCGAGCGCTGCACCTGTTGTGAAGTCAAGCAGGTTCAAAGACACATAACCGTCGTACAGATCGCCTGGTACCGTTCCTTGGGTTCGTGCACGGATCTGAAGTTCGAAGCTTACCTCGCCCTCTTCAGGAACCAATACATCATCTACAGAATAATACATATGCTTCGCATTATCCAAAATCTGAACTTGGTTATTCTGACGGCTAAGCGGCGCACGCACGTATAAAATCCCGTTACGAACGATGACCACTGCATTCGGCTCACGATATTCCCAGAATGAGCCGTCCGGCATTGGGAATCCACCGATTTTCCAAACTTCACCTTCAGATAATATGGTATGAAAATCTCCAAAAATACGCTCTTGCTCCATGAATAGTACCTTCTTTCTTACATAGTTTGAATAATGCCCTGCACGATAAGCGATACAATTAATACACCGCCACAGCGTAATGCTGTCTTCGTTGACGCTCCCATGAGCGGTAAATACGCTTCGGAACGATTACTATCTTGCAAACGTCCATACACCATGTATAGAGGAATAACTGTAATGAGCGCCAGAAGCGCATAGGATGGAAGTGCTCCTGCGAACACACAGACAATTAGTGATAAGCATGCTAAGAGTAAGAGGATGCGCGAGAATCGAAGTGCTCTTTTTTCACCCCATACAACAACAAGTGTATTCTTACCCGCAAGACGGTCAGCCTGCCAATGTAAAAAATGATGGTTAAACAAAATTAACGTGGTCAGCAGCCCTATAGGCAAAGATAACAGCAAAGCTCGGATATCCATCTGGGAAGTCTGAACATAGTATGCCCCCATAACAGGCAGCACGCCAAAGGATAACAGAATCGCTAGCTCGCTATAGCCTTTACCACGATACCCGAACCGGACTGGCGGAGCAACATAGAAGTAAGCTATTAATCCACCAAGTCCACCGAATACAAATGCCCACCAGCCACTGATTAGACTAAGTATAATCCCACTTAAAGCAGCAATGCCGAATAGCGTCCAAGTGATGATCTCGAATTTCTTTAATGACCATTTACCGTTCGTTAAGAATCCGGAATTGGTTGAAATGGCATCGACATTATTCATTGCCTCATCGTCCGTCCCATTCTTATAATCCCACAGATCATTGACCATATTAGAGAATAAATGAGCTGCTCCTGACCCGATCAAGGTTAAAATAAAAAGAAGCGGATGAAACACACCTGTCCAGACATATGCACCTAGTGCGCCAAGAGCGACTGGGATCAACATGACCGGAATGACCTTCATACGCGAAGCTTTCTTGAATTGTGTCCAAGCATTCATAGGAATTCCCTCCTTTCCGTCATACTAAAGATAACGCCTGCAATAATGATTGCAGACGCGAATTGTGAATCAATGAACTTGCATATTAAGAATATCACACTTGTCGAATTTTGTAATGCATTTCTTCGTGAGAGCATTAGACAGTCGTTCGCTCAATTAATGCAAAATCAACTTCACGCTCCACTGGATTCTGACCCGGCTCTTGAATATGACTGAGTAGGATTCGGAACGCCTCTGCTCCCATATCGCTAAGACGATTATCAATCGTTGTTAAACCAAGCAATTCGCTGATAGGCTGGTTATCAAAACCGATAATCGCCAGTTGTTCCGGCACTGCAATACCAAGCTTACCTGCTTCCCACAGTAATCCTGCAGCAGCATGATCCCCCGTAACAAGCATTGCGCTTGGACGACAGGGCATCTCGGCAAGTCGCTTCATAATTGTAGCCCCGTCCTCCATATTCACACATCCATCCATAATCCATTCATGGCGAAATGGTTCTCCGAGTTCATCAAGTACCTGACGATAAGCATCCATACGTGCCCTCGTACTTGGACTATCCATACGTCCTACTGTAAAACCGATATGGCGGTGTCCTTTCGCTATAAGGCACTCCATCGCAGCTCTGAATGCACGAGATTGATCTATATAAATCGATGAAAAAGCCCGATTTCCTGCTTGTTGGCAACATACAATCGGGCCGTATCCGCAGTATTCTTCAATATGTTCTTCAGGCAGTGCCTTAGATAAAATAATAATTCCATCAATCTCTCGGTTACGCAGCATTTCCAAAACCTCACGTTCTTTATCTGCCTCATAACCCGTCTGACAAAGGATCAACCTATAATGATGATTGAGTGCTTCCCCGCCAATACCTTCCATCAACAGTGAGAAATAAGCATGGTTAATATAGGGTAGCATAATTGCTATACTCTTTGTTTTCCCTGTAATCAGATGTACCGCATTCATATTACGGGCATATTTCAATTGATCTATTGTCTCAAGAACTCGGGACCTCTTCTCCTCACTTACATAAGGATGATCGTTCAGCACACGAGATACTGTAGAGACCGAAACGCCTGCCAGCTTGGCTATCTCCTTAATGTTCGCCATATCCATATGCCTCCCTCTGCGTTTAAAGCCTTAGCTAGAATAGTAGCATGTTTCGAGATGGGATTCATCTTGAGCATGGTTTAGACAGTTCCTTATTGAAAAAGAGCTTGCTCTGGTATGCTTTTCATACTATACAATGGTTTCTGAAGGGCTGAGCCAAGGCTGGCGTTACCGTTAAGGGCGTGACAGGGTGTTCAGCTTTTTTATGTAATCATGTGGAGGAGAGCGAATCAATTACGACGATTTCGTTCAAGTTCTCTTCAAAAGGAAAAAGAAGCTTGCTGTATGTTCAGCAAGCTTCTATCTTATATAAAGTACATGGGACTATTGTTTACGGAACATCGTTTTCTTCCGCAGGATCATCAGTGCCAACCCAAACATAATAAATCCAAAACCAACTAACTGGAATGGTAAATGACTATCTTCGCCTGTCTTAGGGAGCCTGTCACCTGTTGGATTTTGAGCATTGTTTCCATTCGGTGATTGACCCTGGTTGCCATCTACTGACTCAGAACCTCCATTTGGTGTTCCACCCGTATGATCATTTCCCGATGGATCGCCTTTATCACCAGCAGCTGGCGGATTTTCATTTTCCGATGGATTTGAAGGATTTGAAGGATTTGAAGGATCAATCGGTTGACTAGGATCAACCGGTCTCCCTGGCTCCCCAGTGTCACCTGGTACTTCGGGTTCAACGGGATCTACTGGCTGTTCCGGATCAGGATCTACCGGTTCCCCTGGATTCGGAGTAACAGGTGGGAACGGAGTAGTCTCACCACCACCGCCTCCACCGCCATTGGAGTGAATATAAATATTCTCTATAGTCACGAGCGTTTCTTCTCCAATGACTATTTGAATCTCTGTTAGCTTATCCTTCAAAAGGTAGCCATATGGTGCACGAGTCTCCTCAATATAGTACTTACCTGGTCTAAGATCTGGAATTAGCAATTCACCATTCATGTCTGTAGTCAGCTCAGCTAGTTCCTTGCCATCAATATCCTTCACCGGAGCTTTGTTCGCATCCAGAACTCGGAACTGCGCTCCAGGTAACTTCACATTAGGCCGACCTTGTTCGATCTTGGTTATCTTCGCTGAGCCTGTCTTCATGGAGTTCTTAAATGTGATCGATTGTTTACTATCGTCATTGATTTCGAAGGCCAGTGGAATTTCGTTCAGTACGTAATCATCTGGCGCCTTTATCTCTATGAATTGATAGCCGCCTGCTTTGAGCTGATCGACAAACAACTTCCCATCTTGATCTGTCGTAAGTCCGCTCTTCACCACATGGCCTGCTGCATCCCAAAGCTCGAACTCTGCACCTTCAAGTGCATCTCCAGTAACCGCATCTACTTTCAACAATTCTACGGAACCGATATAAATCTCATTGGGTACAATTAGTTGTTTAGGTGCAGTTTGATCCGCATCCACAGTGAATGGAATCGGTGTTCCATTTAGCTTATAACCTTTTGGCGCCTCCGTCTCTACGAACTGATAGCTGCCTGGCTTCAAGTTAGGGAGTTGGATCTTCCCATCTGTATCGGTCGTGAATTCTGCTTGACCAGATACATCAACGAATTCAGTTCCATTATGGATCTGAAGTTTAAAGACTGCACCCGCTAGAACGTGATTCTGGTCATCTTGATCCACTTTCGTTAATTCCACATCCCAATTGCCTTTTACATTCGCTACAGTAAAATCTGTTGCATCCGTCTTAAACTTCAGGATCTTGCCTGTTTTGTACTCTGATCCAATCAAGTAACCTGCTGGAGCTTGTAGTTCTTTGAGCATGTAGTCTTTATACTTGTAGCCCTTAAATTCGGCTACGCCATTCTCATCAGTAACTAATTCTTCGAGCAGATTAACTCCTGTTTTGTCGTAGAGTCCAAAACGGGCTCCAGCTAGAGGTGTCTTGCCATCCGCGGCATCTACCTTAAGTACTTTCAGATTGCCTTTACCTGGGGAATTCGCTCCTCCACCAGCTCCTGAGAACTGTACTTTAATATTTTCTTGTTCGTTTTTATCCACAGCGCCTGAAGATTGCCCTTGGAATGTAACCTTATTATTAATAATCTCATTATGATCTGCATTGATGAAAGATTGATACTCTAACAAGAATGAGCTTTCGATCTCATTAACAAATACAAGTGTAAATGTATTTCCCTGAACATCTAAAGTATATAAAGACGGGTCTACCAAGCTGCCCTTTCTCAAATTCCCTTGTGCATCAACGATATTGTTGTACAACTTAAAGGAATCCTTCACGAGTATTTGGTTCGCTGACAATTCGTCTTTTAGTACAGCACCTTTATCAATATACGACAAGCTGCGGTTAATGTTCACTTCCCAGTATGCAAAGTCTGCGTCCGCACCTGTTCCTTGCTTCCCTTTTTTAATTACATACTCTTCAGGGAATTCCGGATTAACGGTAGCCGATTTCTTAAAGATAAATCCGTTTGTACCCTTTGCATCATGTAATGTCGCTTCATTACTATAATCTTTAATTACAGGGAGACCCTTAAGACTTGTCTTGTAGGTAATTCGATAAGCCGAATCGATTTCACCCAGCTTTAATTCAAAACCATCTTTATCATTCTCTTTCTTGGTTTCAAAGGTGTATCCTTCGAACGCTTCTCCAGACTCTACTCCATCTGAGCCCCCTGTAAGCTTCAGCTTATGCACGGTCAGTGAACCATCTACAAATTTCTGGCCACTGGTATAGAAGTCACGAACCACTGCTTCTTTAATCTTATGAAGGTTGTAGTTCACATCGATCGTCCAGGTAATCTCCTTAGTAATAGCATTGTACTCACCTATCTTACGACCATTGTCTTTCGTGTAAGTATCCGGATCCACTTCTCCTGATTTCGTGATGGATGGTTGCGGAGTACTATTCTCTTCCCAATTCAGTACAGCCTGATTATGATAGGGGTTAGGGTTAACCATTGTTGGATCAAAAGATGTCTTGTAGGTAATATCATGGCCAACCGACGTAGGGTTCTTAAACGAAAGGATGAACCCTTTGTCATAGGTTGGGTCTGGTTTTACGGTATAATCTCCTGTTCCGTCCCCATTATCTAGTTTAAGCCCACTGACATTCAATGAATCTGGAATGAACATCAGGTTTTGACCAGCAAAGCTATCCTTAATCACGATCTTATCCATCGTCTTGTTGTCTTTGTTCAGACTAATCTTCCATTCAATCGTCTTCGCTGCGTAATCCACTTGACCTGCACGCTTCGCGAAGATAACCTGACCAATGTCACGACCTGCCTCTATGTTCGTACCATTCTCAAGCTCCACTTTATTCTTCACGGGCACTTTATCACCATATACGCGATTAATTGCAGAGGTCTTATAAATGATTTCATATGCTGTGCTAATATCATTCTTGAATTGAAGTGTAAATCCATCCGTTGCCGTATTATCTATACTATAATCCGTTCCCTTTACGAGTGCTGTTCCTGTTGGTGTCGCTTTCCCATTATCATCAATCGTCATCTCGTAAACTTGGAAAGAATCCTCAGCAAGCTGTTGATGTGTCTTATCAAAAGTATCCTTGATCCAAGCTTTCGCCTGCGGAACCACTTGCTCATTATAATTGTACTGAATTGACCAGGTAATCGTCTGTGTAGATGATTCGTAACCTGTCGATTTCTTATCAAGCGGCTTACTAAACTTCACGGTTACACGATCCGAACCGACCTGACTAATCGAAGGATCTCCGGTAAGCTTTGCATTATTCGTATAAGTATCATCTGCTGTTGAAGTAATGAATGTTTTATACTTCACTCGATAAGCACTGTTGATGTTATATGTATTATCAGTATTGGGGAACTTTAGCTCGAATACGTTGTTTTCTACCTTTGACTCCAGCTCGGCAGTAGACAACTGCGCTCCCTGCTTTACACTTCCGTCCAACTGAACCTCAAGTACGAACACTTCAATCGAACTCATATCGATAGATAGCCCTGCGGGTAACACATCGGTAAATACAGCATTATTAATCTTCTGCTCACCTTTGTTCATATCAACTACCCAATGGATCTCGCTCGGATTCATTCCTTTATTAGCCGTTCCACTCTTATCGAATTCTTTATCCGATTTACTTTTAAAATGGACTGGGATCGTAATGTCAGCACCTTCGTTAAACTTAAAAATAACATCTTGATGTGTGCCTCCGGAAAATGACTTTTCATCAAATTCTCTCCACACAAAAAAGTATCCTGACAATTGTTCTTGATTGTTAATTTCCTCACTGAAGGTTAATGTAACCTGTCCAAAAGGAGTTACTTCAAATGTTCCTATACCATCCTCCAGATTATCCTGTATGACACGGTCTACCTTGAATTTATCTGGAAGTTGGAAGGTGTATGTAGAACCAGCACTATACCCGTGATTTTCAGGAAGCATCCACTCGAAGTCAATCTGTACACGGGAGCCCTGATCTGGTCGTACCGTATTAATTGGATTTCCATCTTTATCTTTCATTGTTACGGACGTAATCAATTTCTCTGTGATCACTCCTGTGTTCAGTTGCACACTGGATTGATCTTTACCCGATTCATCCACTGTTTCATCCGCAATGATTTCATTCGTGCTACTATCCTTCGTATTGCTATCGTCCGTGGTATTCTCTCCCGCTTCTTCTGAAGCATCCTCATCCACAATCTGATCCGTAGCAACCCCGCTCTCTTCACTCGTAACCGGTTGATCCAATTCATCAGCAGCTATAGCGAATGAAGACGGGATGAATAAATTAATCATGAGAGCTAGGATTAAAAATACGGACATCGACCTTCTAATTTTCTGCACTGCAACGATTCACCTCATATTTCAAATAATAGTTTGTTTGTTACTGGCTGTATCTAGTTGTAGTCGAAGTGACGTAAATCGCTTCCCCTCGGTGTTCACCTAACAATTCACTATTCTACAAAATGATGTTGAATATTTTCTGAATCTGTCGAAACATGATGAAACAACAACAAAAAAGCACCGTTCTCTAATGAGACGATGCTAAGGATGGCTCCATTATTTTTCCTTTCACGATCATTCGATGTGTTGGATTGACCATAGGATGACAAGTAATTAACGTTATTTCCTTATCTACTCCGTTCGGATTCAGCACCTGCACTTCTTCTGGCTTTACATATAACTTCTCTGTCACTGTATATTCAAAAATTTCAGTTCCATTATCCACTTGAATCTTATCGCCAATTACGATTTCATCAAGCCGATTAAAGTTTCTTCCATATGTACGATTACGATGTCCAGCCACGGCGTAGTTTCCAACTTCCCCGACCTTTCCCGTATTCTCAACACTTGCCACAGTTGTATTGAGATGACTAACGGTTGCACCGTGAAGTATAGGCTGCATGAAGTCGATCTTATCAATCATTAATAGTCCCTCAGCTGTTGGATACCCACCTAATATCGAATCTTCATGACTAGTAGAAGCTACATCCCCCTCACCTGTCAGTGTCTTCCCTTCACTCGTCTTGTTCTCCTCTAAGGCGTCTTCACCATTGTTAATATTGTAAATACTATTCTGCCATTCCTTTACGATCTGCTCCTGTTGTTTGTCATGATATTTCTCTGCTATCGTCGGATAGAAAAGAATACCGATGCCAGTGAGAATAAAGAGCAGAGCAACTATCTTTATCTTCATCTACATTCAACCTGTCCTTTTAATGAATTTGTTGCAAGGAGCCACTCCACTGCTCATACCAATTCGTGATTTCGCTACTAGGAGGTAGGTCAAAATCCTCTTTAAATTTGTTCAATAGAAGCCGGTACTGCTTCTGAACCTCAACTTGATAATTCAACATAGCATATATTTTCATTAATCCAAAGTATCCTTCTTCTATATCAGGTATCTTCTCTTTTACTTCTTGATATAGAAGAATGGCTTCGGTGTATTGGCGCTGTATTAGGTAATAATCAGCAATACGCTTCACATGATCCAGCCAGAGCAGACGAATCCTTTCTTGCTCGCACATTGCCCAGGTATAGAGGTGCTCTTCCAAGAAATCTCCAGTGTAGCGCGCTTTTATGGCTAAATGAGTATCCAGTGTGCCTGGAGTAACCTCCCCGGCCTGGCGAAGATCATTCTCCCAATCATCCACATCCAGATTTACAGCTCCCCACACCATTCGGTAGCCCTCATCCTTATATTTTATCTCCAAATCAAGTTCTGCAGCCTGAATCACTTTCCGAATCTGATAGATTGCAGTATATAGCTGAGATGTTGCTCTTTCTACATCATATCCTGGCCACAGTAAATCTATGAGCAATTGTTTGTTAATTGTTTTGTCACGATAATATACCAGATACGCAAACAATTCCGGTGCCTTTAATGTCTTCCAAGAGAAGAACCGCTCATGTCCATCTAAATCGATGTAGTGCAAGTTCTGTAAACAGCAGAGCGTAGCACGGACCGAAGAACTAGAGCTCGCGGTACTCTTCATCATTGTTGTATCTACGGCGCGCTTTAGCGTTGTTGCTAGACGTGAGACACGTACTGGCTTCATTAGATAATCAAGTGCATTCATCTCAAAAGCCTTAATCGCATATTCCTGATAGGAAGTTACAAAAATAATTCGAATATCCGGTTGGATCTGTTGCAGCCTCTCAGCTAGTTCAAATCCATCAATACTCGGCATTTCCATATCCAAAAAAGCCAAATCTACCATTTCACGAGAAATAAATGAGATAGCTTCGTTTGGGTCTTGAAATGCACCCGAAAGCATAATCTTAATTTCATCTCCATATTGGTCTGCTGTCAACAGCTTCTCCATTTTTCTAAGCGTAAGCCTATCATCATCTACAACGATCGCCCTTAAGAACATCGCTTTTAGTTCAACCCCCAATTCGTGTCTACTCTCCTTATTCTATTTCATTTACAGACTAGACATCAAAAAAAGTGTATCCATACAACTTAATCATACGCTACTGAATATTTTTTGAATAGGGCAGTCATCGTTTTTCCACTTTACCTTTTGAGAGAGACGCTACGCTAAAATGATTCTTCTTATGTCTCCCAACACAAGTAAGCCACCCAAGGTTTGAACCCTTGAGCGGCCTTTTCACAAGAATTATTCTTATTATACTTTAAGCATCTAATTAGGCGATAATGCCATCAGATCATAGATGTTTATACAACAGCACAAGTATGAGCAAACCTATCACTTCGAGGAATTCATTAAGAGCCCCGTAAGTGTCACCCGTTAGTCCTCCTAATGCAAGATGCAACTTCCGAGCCAGCCATGTTCCAGCAGCCCCCATACCCAGTGGAAGCAGAATATATCCAAAAATCGATAGAATCATCGAATGGTTATCCATTTGGATCAATGGAGCTATTAAAGCGAATATCCCTGACAACAGCATGGCGATAAGCAGTGTTGCCCGCTGCTGACTTTTGTCTATATCTTTAAACTGTCCTGCTAGGCCACCTTTACCACGAGCTAATGGCCACGCTGACATTGCACGAACCATGAACCATCGGCTCCAAATCAAGGGAAGAATGAATAGCCCCGAATATTGCGTGCCGCCATTAAGCAAGGAGTAGATTAATGAGAGCTTTAACATTAACAGCAGCACACAGGCAATCACACCCATAGCCCCAACGCGGCTATCTTTCATGATGTCTAGCATCTGCTCACGAGATCGATAACTGAGGATCCCGTCTGCCGTATCCATCCAACCATCCAGATGAAGTCCACCTGTGAACCATACCCATAAGATGAGGGTCAATACTGCAGCAGGCATTATAGGCAATAAATACGAAAGTCCTGCACCAGCAGCCCATACCACAAGTCCAATAGCAGCGCCAACCAAAGGATAGAATTTCACACTTTGGCGAAAAAGTGCTGGTGTATAATCCAGATTAGCTCTTACTGGAAAGCGTGATAGAAATTGAAAAGCGGCCGCAGCCGCTTGACCCCATCTCGTCATAATCTGTACTCCCTACTCTTCAACTCTATAGGTATACCCGCTGTTACCAAGAATACCTGTGCACTACTTCGAGATATAGCCTGATTCATGTAACCCGCTAAATCACGATACAATCGACCCAATGGGTATTCTGGTACAATGCCGCTGCCCACTTCATTCGTTACCAGAATTAATTCACCAGAATACCGCTCTGCTTGGTCTACAAGACGAGCAATCTCGGCTTTCACCTTCGCTTGTACATCTTGCTCACCTTCCCATGAGAGAAGAATATTAGATAACCACAGAGTGAGACAATCGACCAACACAGTCGGAGGAGAGTCTACTTCGCCTTGGCATAACTCATGCCAATTACTTAGGAGTTCGACAAGCTGAATAGGCTCTTCTACATTTCGCCAAGCATAGTTCGCTAGACTTCGTTCAAGCTGATGCAGAGCAATACGTTCCCTCATCTCATCATCAAAAGCTTGGGCGGTAGCCACATACACAGCAGACGGGGACTTCGATATACATAGCTTCTCAGCAAAACTGCTCTTTCCGCTTCTTGCACCGCCTGTCACGAGTGTGATCATGAATCCTTCTCCTTGGTTTCACCTGAGATTCCCGCACTTTCAAAGGTTGCCATCTCACGAACAATCCGGCATGCTGCATCGACAAGATGAAGACATAATACACCGCCTGTACCTTCCCCGATTCGAAGATCTAAATCAAGTACGGGCCGAAGATTTAACTCTTCCAGAAGACGCCGATGTCCCTGCTCATGAGAAGCATGAGATACAATCATGTAATCTGCCGCTACTGGGCAGATGGCTTTGGCAAGCAATGCTGCTGCACTCGAGATAAATCCATCAATAATTACAGGGCAGCCATTTACTGCTGCGCCAAGAATAACACCAACCAAACCTCCGATTTCAAGACCGCCTACTTTAGACAGTACATCTACCGGATCATTGGGATCAGGGCTATTCACCTCAAGTGCTCTTTCAACTACGGATATCTTGTGTTGCAAACGAGAGTCATCAATGCCGGTTCCTCGGCCTACAGCATCCCTAACTGAAATGTCAGAGAGTGCACAGATTACCGCTGAGCTGGCCGTCGTATTTCCAATTCCCATTTCACCTGTAATAAACAACTGTACTCCGCGCTTAACCGCATCTTCAACAACCTTAACACCGACCATAATGGACTGCATTGCTTCATCGTAAGACATTGCAGGACCCTGTGCCATATTCGCGGTACCGTACCGGATTTTATGCGACAGAAGATCAGAGTGGGACAGCTCACTATTCACCCCAATATCCACACATACTACTTCTGCACCCGCTTGTCTGGCTAGAACGTTAACCGCTGCACCACCCGCGAGAAAGTTATGAATCATTTGAGGTGTAACTTCCTGTGGAAAAGCACTCACACCCTCATCGCAAACACCATGATCGCCTGCCATGATAATAACTTCTCTTCGGTCAAATGAAGGCTTTATGTTTCCCGTAATACCCGCGAGTTGTATCGCCATTGCCTCCAGTTTGCCTAGGCTGCCGGGTGGGACCGTCAGGTTATTAATATGCTGTTTCGCTAATTCCATGGCGGATTGATCCAACCCTCGAATTTCTCCGATACGTTCCATGACACTTTGTCTCATACATCATTACTCCTTTAATTACGCTTAGATGTAAGCAAGCATCCATTAGATAGTGTCAGCTTACTTCCTTTACTTCTTCATCAGTTCAGGATAAATCGCATTAGCAATTTCCTTAAGTCCTTCCGTTACACGTGGCCCTGGACGACTTACCAGGTTATCATCAAGACCATAAATCGCTTCATTCTTCACAGCTGTAATTTGATCCCAACCACTACGTGCTTTAATGATTTGGTCCAAAGTTTCCTTTGTTTCCTCATTCACAACATTCTTGGAGAACAAGATGACATCCGGATTATCTTTAATGATCTTCTCTTCACTAATTTCGTTCCAGCCCACCGTATCCGCAGCGACGTTAACACCGCCTGCTAAGGTGATCAGCTCATCCATAAACTCTCCACTACCTACTGTCCAGCCTTGGGAGAACTCGATGTACACCTTTTTCTTTTGCTCAGGTGTAAGTGATTTTACAGCTTCCGTTACTTCTTCACGATCCTGCTTGATCTTGTCCACGACTGTCTTAGCTTGTTCTTGATGATCTGTGATCAGACCAAAAGCTTCAATATTTGCAATAACATCATCTACGGTTTTCGGATCTGTCTTGTAAATCGTAATTCCTAGATCACGCAAATGCTGAGCTGCTTCTGCACTCATAGAGATTCCTGTTACTACGAGATCAGGTGAAGCGGCAATAATTGCTTCTTCATTCGGATTATATAGACCACCCATTTTCGGTTTCTTTGTAGCCGCTTCTGGATAATCATCGAAATCCGATACACCAATAACTTCTTCATCAAGTCCGATTGCAAACAATGTTTCGGTCTCCGCAGGCGAGATCGATATAATCTTCTTCGGTGCTTCTTTAAATGTAAGGGACTCTCCTGTAGCATCCTTAACGGTTAAAGGATACTCCGTCTTGAGCGTCGTTCCTTCTTCAGCCGGTGGAGTTACTTGTTCTGTTGATGTGGGGTCCGTTGTTGGTTTCGGCTCCTCATTACTGCCACAAGCCGCGAGCGCTAGTACCATTATGATCGCTAGTGCGCCTGTAGTCCAATTCTTCCATAACTGTTTCATTGTTATTTCTCTCCCCTATCTTCTTTTTAAGTATGGTTTGTGAGACGTGTCTCTTGTGATTTCAATGAACCTTTTTTACGAAGTCTGTGCAACAAAAAAAACCTGATCTTCTTATCATTAAGAAAGAATCAGGGATTACGTCTTAAGGACTTATAGTCAATTGATGACCATCTGTTCCACAGGCATAGTACCGAGTCATACCACAGTACTTCCACAAGCCAAACGTAATCCTTTCCTCGAAGGACTGTCGTACTCTTATAAGGCAGGTCTCCTGACTCACAGGTAATCGATATTCTCACCTTCCCATTCTACTTAGGCGCAGAACAGTGGTACATCGAGAATATCCCTGTTTCACAGTGGCGGGACCGTGTCGGAATTTCACCAACTTCCCTTTTAACTAGGAGCAGAAGCACTTTACTTGGCTCTAATCCTAGACCTTATAAGTTCATATTCATTTAGATACAAGCCTTACCTCTCAACTCATGATTATAGGTTACATATGAGTAGCTTACAACCCTTTGTAACGGATATTGAAGGCTTAACCACGGCTCCCGATCCATGTCTCATCCACATGTTTTAGCTTTAGGATGAGCAGACTTCCAGGCTCAGCTGTAAAATCCCAGAACGATGAACCCGGTATAGTCATCGCTGCAATCTGTCTAATCACGCCTCCATGTGTGACGATAAGTATCCGATTGTTCTCATTATCAATGCCCATATCATGAACTAGACTATCTAAAAATTCTGCTATCCTCTTCTGAAAATGCCCCCAGGATTCACCTCCCGGCGGTGTCACAGACTGAGGATCATCCAGCCAATTCCGATACAGGGGTATATGTTTCAACTGATCGTAGGTCTGACCCTCCCAAGCTCCGAAATCCATTTCTCGTAACCGCTTATCGAAGACTACCTGTTCAGTTGTAGATGTATACACCTGTTCTAATGTTTCCCGGCATCGCTTTAAGTCACTGCACAATATTTGACGAAATGTCATTCCTTCAAGTTCTTCCCTCAATGGTAAAAGCGCAGTCAGCGATTCTTGAAGCAGTCCGATATCGGTGTGACCTAAATAGCGTTTCTCCTTATTCCACTGTGTTACACCGTGCCGAATACATACCAGTTCTAACTCCATAATGCTCCACCTACTAGCCAAAAGATCATTAAACTTAGTAATAGAAATAGTATTGATGCAGTCAACATCAATCGATTGGTTATCAGGATATCATCCTTATTCATTGGACGTGTATACTCGCCCATGTAAGCTCGAAAAGATACGACACCATAATATACATTCTCGCCCCCAAGACGAATTCCTAAAGCTCCGGCTACAGCTGATTCTGGAAATCCACTGTTGGGACTCGGATGAAGACGTGCGTCATGCCTAATCGTTCGGTACGACCGTCTGTAATCAAGGCGGTGCATCCAGCTGCTAACAACGAGCAGTAATGCCGTTATACGTGCTGGAATGAAGTTAGCGATATCATCTAATCGAGCAGAAGCCCAACCCAAATGGATATATTTATCATTCTTGTATCCAACCATAGAATCCAGGGTGTTTACTGCACGATAGGCCATAGCAAGCGGAGCTCCTCCGATCAGTGCGTAAAATAGTGGGGATACGATGGCGTCTACAATATTTTCCGCGACCGTCTCAACGGTTCCCCGAACGATTTCAGGCTCATCCAAGTGTGCTGTATCCCGTCCCACAATCATACCGAGTGCTTGCCGTGCGGCAGGTAAATCCCCCTGTTTCAGATGGTTGTACACGCCCATTCCTGCATCCCGCAGTCCTTTCGTAGCAATTGTTGTTGCAATCAACACAACCTCGGCTAAAATGGCAAGCCACGGATGAATGAAATACAATCCCTTAAGTAGCGCCCAAGTAATAAGCAGCGAACCTCCCACGATCATGACTGGGAACAGGATACCTGCTTTTTTCAGATGGCCTGGTTTAGTGAAGCGACTACGAATCCACTTCTCCAATCGCTTAATTGCATGCCCCATGCCAATCACGGGATGAGGAATCCATCTTGGATCTCCAATGATGAGATCTAACAGGTATGCCGCACAGAGAATGAATGCAAAGGTCCATTCCATCATGATCGCCTCACTCCCGGAGCCTTGAAGCTTTCGATTACGGTTCCATACACCGTGCGTCCGATAGCAGCTCCAAGATCTGTGGCTGTTCCGCAGTATCTATGCTCGGCTGGATAGGCATTCGACTGACTAACTCCTAGCACGATTGAATCTGTCGTTGTCCCTGTCGCAATTAGGCCATTCTCTGCATCACGTATGCCGAGATCTGAAAGGGCAGCCGTCTTCGCTTCAACAGCCGTAATAATGGCATTCACCATCGCTGCTTGAGACATTCTTGCATCAATGACTAACATGATGTTTATCGTTCCAGGCTGATACACCGGGTATGTCGTTCGCGCCGATCCAGCACGTGCACCGTTGGATACTCCAGCTGTCGTACAGCAAAATACGGAAGCATCTTTATCTGTTTCTTCAAGAACAGCTGCATATTCCAAGCGAACGGCTGTCAGTAAGCCTGCCGTTGATTGCAGGGAATAGTCCCATTCATGGAACAGTTTCCTTATATCTTGTTCCGGATTACTGCAGTTGTACAATCGATCCACATATATATTAGCGATCCGATCAATCTTCCCCATACCTCCACCGTGTATGGCACTACTAAGACCATCTAGAAGGGTGGGAGCCTGAAGTTGTAAATGACGTTCATGCTTGGTCAAGATTAACCCGGGAACAGCCACAGATCTATACTCCATTTTGTCATTATTCAAAAAAGGTGTTGTCATGATAAAACTCCTATTCTCAACCTGCATTCTTGAGTACATGCTCTATTTCGGTTAGAAATATTCGATTAGCTTCCGCATCTTTAACAGCGATTCGAACATGGTTATCTCCAAGTCCTGGATACATCGCGCAGCTTCGAATTAATATGCCTCGCCGTCCAAGCTCTTGCTGCATGTCAACTGCCCGCCAAGGGTTAGGCAATTTCAACAATAAGAAATTAGCTTCTCCTGGACTGACCTCACACCCCAGTGCACTTAGCCCTTGGATTAAGCGTGCACGTTGCTCCGTAATGAGCTCCATCGTACCCAGTTCAAATTCCTTATCACAATCCAGTGCCGCCTCACCCGCTAGCAGTGCTAGACCATTCACACTCCATGTTACCTGCTTTCCAGTCATGAATTTAATGACATCAGGATGAGCTAACGTATAGCCTAATCTCAGACCGGGAATCGCATAAAACTTCGTCATCGACCTTACCAGTATCGTTCGCGGGTAGTTATCCAGTTCCGTTAATAAAGACGCCTGTTGCTCTTCTGCAATGAAGTCAATGAAGGCTTCATCGATAACAAGATAGGTATGTGATTGTTCAGCCTGTTCAGCTAACAGACGAAGCTCTTCTAGTCGGTATTGTACGCCGTTTGGATTGTTAGGTTGTCCGAGAAACACCAGATCCACTTGCTGCATAAGCTTCCCAATGTCCTCTACCGTCGCCTTCCAATCCAGTTCAGGTCTACCGCGTACCGATTGTACTTCGATATCAAACTGTTCCGATAGTTGACGATATTCAGAGAAGCAAGGTTCTACAATGCCCACCGTTTGAGGATACAGTCCCAGAAGTATGAGAGACATACACTCAGCTGCACCATTGCCTACACAAATGTGTTCTTCACGAATTCCTAGTTTATGTCCTAGAATCTGCT
The DNA here is from genome assembly GCF_058781425.1 of Paenibacillus sp. FW507-14B1B. NCBI lineage: Bacteria > Bacillati > Bacillota > Bacilli > Caryophanales > Paenibacillaceae > Paenibacillus > Paenibacillus sp. FW507-14B1B. The sequence continues at coordinate 1,342,070 of NZ_JBYSWS010000002.1, forward strand.
TAAATTGACGATGTCCGGGATCTGGATAACGAATAATTGAGGATAACGCTTGTCCCAATTGCTCAAGCACTTGTTTAGGTGGCCCAAGCGGATTAATATTGGCACTGAAGTCGAGGAATTGGCCCTCTTCTAATCCATATGTCTCCGCTGCCGTTTCTAAATCTCCCCCGTGACCATAACGTTCTAACATACCGATTACGCTCCTGACTTAATGAATTCAATGATGCTATTATCGCGCTGAAGCTTCGAATGCGTCAATGAGAAGTCAAAAATGACATAGAAAAGAAGCTTCCCTGTTCCTGACTGAACTTATAGGAAGCTTAGTTATATTGTAAACACTTGATTCACTCGCTGAAAGGGTAATCACAGCATTCCTGATTACTCTATCCACTGCTTACAAATTGGACTATTCCGATCGTAACCAATAACAAAAATATAGCTAATACAATGGTAAGCAAGATTTTCAATACATTCATACCATTAGATCGATTCTCAAGTTGCTTCTCAAGCCGCTCTAATCGCTCTTTAAGTTCTTGCACTTCCCTCTCTTGTCCCATGTAATCCTCCTTAGATTCACATTGTTACCTCTTAAGATCCTCCATTTATATGGAGCACACACAACAAATATACCATATATATCCACATATTGAATTCTACTAATGTCTCTATCACATGAATTAAGGATATAAAAGAAGCCTCCCAGCTAAAGCTTATGGGAAGCTTCTAAGTTATGTATGCTACTACAACTTAAATCTACTAATTGTTTCTTGTAACTCAAGAGCCATGCTACTTAGGGACGCTGCTGCTGCGGAAACCTCTTCCATTGAGGCATTTTGCTCTTCGGCGGAGGCTGCAACGTTCTGCGTATTCGCAGCTGACTGTTGCGAGGTATTCGCGATGTCTTCCATCATGCCTACCATACTCTCGGAACTTGTACTCACGCGATCTATGATCTCTGCCACTTCCTGAGATTCTACTGCAATATGTTCTACAGAAAGCGCAATATCACGGAATGTTTCACCCGTTAAATGTACTCTCCTGATCCCTTCATTGACGACAGAGGCTCCTTCCTTCATCGAGACCACTGCGGTGTCCGATATCATCTGAATTTCTTGGATCAACCCCTGAATGTGTTCTGCTGCTTCATTCGAGCTTGAAGCTAGTTTCCTTACCTCTGCTGCGACAACAGCAAAACCTTTCCCCTGTTCTCCAGCCCTCGCCGCTTCAATACCTGCATTGAGCGACAGTAAATTCGTCTGTTTCGCAATATCTGTAATCAAGTTAACGATTTGACCAATCTCTCTTGATTTTTCCCCCAGCTCATTAATAACTCCGGTTGTCCCGTCTACTGCCTGCTGTAAGACATTCATCTGTTCTACAGTATCCTTCACGACTTGATTTCCAGAATTGGCTTTATCATTAGCTGCTGTTGTTAATTGGGTCATCGATCGAATCGACTTCGCCGCTTGATTCATTTTATTTGAAATTTGACCTGCAGCTTCGGCAGCTTCCATCGAGCTCGAAACTTGCTTCTCTGCTCCTGCTGACACTTCCTGAATCGCTATATTAATTTGCTCTGTTGCTTTACTTGTCTCCTCAGCGCCAGCAAATAGTTCCTCAGAGGTTGCTGCGACTTGTGCCGTATTTAATCCCACATGGCCAATCAAGTCTTGTAAATTCTTCTTCATCAGATTGAAGGACTGCGCCAGCTTTCCAATCTCATCGCGGTTTTTCACTTTTATATCCTCTTCATTCAGTACACCTGCTGCAATCGCCTCAGCAGCCTTGGACAACAACCCCATAGGTCTTGATATCATCCTTGAGACGATCACACTAATCACGGTAGCCATGATGAGGGCCGCTACACTTAGACTTATGATCATTCGATTCACCGAATGAACAAGTTTTGAATTCTCTACGCTTCCTTCGTTCATACTTTCGATCTGGGCAGATACCAATTTCTCTGCCATCCCTCGTATTTCCTTCGCCAAAGGTGCTGCCTCTTCTGTTGCTACTCGCATCGCTCCATTAGGGAGGCTATAGATTAAGCCCTCCACTTGTGCAACCTTAGTACTAAACTGCTGATTTAACGTGGTTATCTGTTTCATCATTTCAATATGTTCTGGGAGGTGTATCAAATCATTGGTTTGCTTAATGGACTTCTCCATCTCGGAGGTGGCTTCCTTTAAAGATTCATAAGCCCCTTCTTCCTTCAGTAACATGGCGCGTAGAAAACTAATTTCCTGAGATGCGGAGTTCTGTATATCCTTAGCATAAGACAAAATAAGTGCTCTTCGATTAAGCAAGTCGGAGTAGGAGGAATCAAGCCTATCAATTTGAGAATAAGTGATGTAGCTAACAATCCCTAATATCAAAGAAATACATAAAAACCCCGCTCCTATTTTTTTGCCCACTGAATTAATCACGCTGTCCACTCTCCTGAGATGAAATCAATATTGTAGTTATCCTTAATTAATATCGACATATCATCTTACAAATTTTAGGTCTTCTTAAAGACACTTCAAAATACACTTTATCATTGTGAAAGATCATTATTTTTGGTCGTCAAGCTAGTATCAAGCCGAATTTGTAAGAGCACAGTAAGTCGGTATTAGCCTACTAGATCAACATACAGTAAACGCTTGGACGTATATTAGTCCAAGCGTTTTTTATTGAGCTGACACTCTTTATACATTACATGGCTGCCCAAGCGAATTTATCATCTTAATGTGGTAGGTCTGTATTTACAACGGTTTGTAAGGTTCTGTTTCTATCCGCATTTAATTCCCAGAACATTGCACCGCGTAACCCTTTCGACTTGATAAACTCATTCTTCAGATGAATCGATTCTTCATCATCGTAAGAAATAAAAATTTTGGTAGATGGATTATATAGGAATGGTGTCTTCGTCACACTGTTCCAGTACCGGGTATATCCTTTACCACCCACAGTATACTTACCTGTGGAATCAGCCGATAGCAGACCAGTGTCTTGCATAAAGGCAAAGTCATAGGTCGATCCAGCGGAGCCTCCCGTCGCTTCACCAGTACAACTTTGATACAATCCGTTATTATTAGGACCTGCATTGCACCCTTTCCATCCATAACCATAGAATGGTTCCCCAACAACTATCTTTTGGGCAGGGATACCTTTGTTTAAGTAGTTGGTGACTGTGGAACTAAGGCTGAATTGGCTGTTGCCATTCGGATTAGCTGGGTCATGATAAAGCGGCGCTTCAGCAGCACTCGTTGCATCCCACGGCCCGTAGTAATCGTAGGCCATGATGTTAATCCAGTCTAAATACTGCGAAGCATTCAATAACCAATTATTTGTACCTCCTGCATCCGCAAGAAAACTCGAATTCGCGCTTGAAGCAATCGTAATATAGTATTGTTTACCGTCTTGTTGTCCGGCTGTATCTAGCGCCTGGCGAAGTGTCTGCAGAAGCAGGATATAATTCGCTTTATCAGCGTTACGTTGACATGTTTGACCGGCTGCACAAGGCACACCAATACTGTTCGGATATTCCCAGTCAATATCAATTCCATCGAATTGATATTGGCGCAGGAAATTGACGGCAGAGGTAGCGAAATTACCTCTTGTTACAGGGTCATTGGCCAGATTAGAGAATTGGTTAGACCACGTCCACCCTCCCACAGCAGCGAACAACTTAAGATTAGGATTCGTATTCTTTAGTTGTCTTATCGCAGCCAGTTGGTTATACCCGCCATCTGCTGTACCATCTACATAGGGATCTCCAAGCACGATGGAACCGTTCGGTGCATTACTTGCACTTCCGTCGCCATTTTGACAAGTCCAGGTATTCGGATTCGGTGAGCTTGGGGAAGGATTACCATGTCTGCCGTTCCAGCAAACATCAAGGAATGAGTAGTTAATAGCTGTTACTTTGGTCGTATCGATTTTATCTGCCGTAAAAGAAGGGGAGTCGTAGGTAGTCCAGCTGGGAAAGTAACCAACGATTTCGTATTGGGGGGTGGTTTGGTTTTGGGGATTAGTTGTCACTTGGAGCGCTTGACTAGCTGCTGAAATATTGCCTGCTGCATCTTTGGCTTTCACCGTAAAAGTATAAGTCGTGTTCGCCGTCAATCCTGTGACGGTGTAAGAAGTTGTATTCGATGAACCAGCGAGCGTCGTGTCATTATAGATCTGGTACCCTGTCACGCCGATGTTATCTGTTGAAGCATTCCAGCTTAGAGATATTGAACTTGTAGTTATGGTAGATGCTGTTATATTACCTGGCGCTGTTGGTGGTACTGTATCTGAAGCAACCGCACTAGTCGATACGTTAACTGATGTGCTGGGTGCTGAAACATTGCCAGCGGCATCCCTTGCTTTAATTGTGAAAGTATACAGTGTATTAGCAGTCAAACCTGTTACTGTGTAGGAAGTCGTTGTTGTAGATCCAGCTAATGCGGTACCGTTGTACACATCGTAACCAGTGACACCCACCTGATCTGTTGAGGCGCTCCAAGTTAATGTAACAGAATTACTGGTGACATTGCTTGCATTAACACTGGTTGGAGTCGTTGGTGGCTGTGTATCTGTAGAAGCTGTTTGTTTGCTCCACAGTGCAGGTACGTTTGGTGGTTCCCAGCCAACAAGAGAGGTATGTCCCTGTACACACTGATAGGTATCTGTTCCGTAGGTAACAAGATCGCCTGTTTTATAGGCCGTATTCGGTGCCCAAGGTGCAGCGCCGAAGGCTGTAAGCGGTATGGCTGTGAAGACCATAATCAAGACCAAAAGCAAGATAGCACTAACTTTTTTAACTTTATTAACTTTTTTCAAACTTTACCACACTCCATTCCATTTGGGTTTACGATCCTAAAGGTTACGCTTAGTCACCATCCTTCTCGTATCGCTCTATGTATTTGGCTAGGTGAATTGAAAGCGCCCATAAGATATCAGAGGTTATGATAAAATTTTATATATTATTCAATATTTTACATAAATTGATTAAGCGGTCTAATGCCCTGCTTGTTTAAACGTGAGCATTACAGCAAAAAAGCAACGCTATTTCATTAGCGCTGCTTTTTCACTGGCGTTTCTAACTCATTTTACCTACCACTTTGACTCTTAAGCGTGTTGCATTTTCCGGATGATAAGCTAGCGGCGTCTCTTCGACTTCAACCAATTTAATCGTATTGGGATCAGCGCCCGCCATAACTGCCTGTTTCACCGCTTTTTCCTCAGCATCCTGAAGTGATTGTTCTCTCGGTTCGCGTGAATAAATGTAAATCTGCTCATACTGCCCGCTAATCTGAGAGATTGATGCACCGATGGCATTCGCGACTCCGCCGTTCTCCACTTTCACAATCTCCGTTACCCCGGGAATCTCATCTGGAATAATGACGCTACCCCCGCCGACGAGTACGACCTGTACATCTTCGGAAGAAGTCTTCATTTTATCAACTGCGTTAGACAGGATCGAAGAAATCACTGATTGCACTTGTCTCGCAAAATCTTCATCAATATGGCTTACTAGATTCTTGTCCCCTACTTCAAGTAATCCAAGGCGTACGGCGATGTCCGTCGTAGTAAGGGTATCTCCACCAAAGACGAGTGCCTCTTCTGTGATCTTATAGCCTACGCTATCCGGACCCACTGTAATTTTTCCGTTGTCCACACGTACAATGCTTCCCCCGCCAAGTCCTACGGAGATAATATCCGGCATTCTAAAGTTCGTGCGAATATCTCCAACTTCCACAGCGACAGAGGACTCTCTTGGAAATCCATCTTGCAAAACACCGATATCCGAAGTGGTACCGCCGACATCAATGACCATCGTGTCTTTAATGTTCGCTAAATAGGAAGCACCTCGAATGCTATTCGTCGGCCCACAAGCAATCGTAAGGATCGGGAATTGTTTCGCATATTCAATCGACATGAGCGTACCATCATTTTGACATAAGTACACTTGTGCGTCTTGAATCCCTTCGGCTTCTAGCGCATTCGTAAATCCTGTAGCCGTAGTCTCAATGACTTGGCATAGAGCCGCGTTCAGTATCGTTGCATTCTCCCGTTCAATCAGACCGACAGACCCGATTAAGGAGGAGCAAGAAACCGGATAGTTCTCCCCGTATGCTTCCCAGATCATATCTCGAACCTTAAGTTCTTGGTCATTTTTGATGGATGAGAAAACGCCAATAATCGCAATAGACTCTACCTTTTCACGCCAATCGGCCAAAAGATCTTGAATCTCCTGCTCGCTCAACTCCCCCAGCAATTGACCATCATATTCATATCCACCATGAACTAATGCATAATTTCCTGATAGCTTCTCGACCATGTCTTCAGGCCAAGCTGTATAGGGAAGTACAGAAGCTGTAGCAGGGTACCCTAAGCGAATCACGCCTACTTTCGCTAGTTTTTTTCGTTCCACAATGGCATTCGTACACTGCGTTGTACCGAGCATGGCGTGAGTGATTTTCGTTTTATCAATGTTCGCTTCACTCAATACATTCCGCAGCGATGTCTCAATACCCGTCTTAATATCCAGTGTCGTTGGAGATTTAATGCTATGAATCAGTTGGTTATGCTCGTCCAAAATGATAGCATCTGTATTCGTGCCGCCTACATCGATTCCGATTCTATACATGTTTAGCCACCGCCTTACCTACCAGTTCCTCGATCGGAACGTAATCGTAATCATACCCAAAATACTTCGGCCCTACCGTTTCAATGCCGATGTCAGTTCTCCACTTCGGATGGGCGGGAAGCCCAATGACGCGGACACGTTTACCATATTTCAAACTCTCCGTTGTCACGGGAAGCAAGGTTTCATAATCGACCAGACAGATTAAATCCGGTGTCATTGCGATAACCTGACCATTCTTCTCGGCAAGGAGGTTCTCGTTCTGGAAGTAAACCTTCATCTGTTCTTCTTTATTCGTTTCAATGCCTTCCAAGTTCATTTTTCCGAAATTGAAGCCGCCCTTGGTTTCTCGGATGACATCTGTAATTTTCCCTTGGAACAGCTCATACCCGGATGTCAGATTCAACAACTGCTCAAGCTTGTCTTTGGCATCTCTATTCTTAGATGAAATGATCTCTCCGATCTGCTCAGATAGAGTCACGATGTTGTGAACACCACTCTTCTTAATCTGAGCACCTGTCGTTGGATATAGACTTACTAGCGCACTAGCTCCCATCTCCACCGTTGCTGTACGAGCTAACCGTTCAGTCCACTTATTGTCGATCGTCTCGAAGATACCGATGTTTCCTTTCTCGTCCGAGATGGCAAGCGGTGCTGCCGAAATGCCATCCAGGTTGAAGGTCACCATCTGAAGTTCCGGAAATGCTCTCCCCATCCCATCACAGTCGATAAGCGGTAAATTCAGCTGTGCAGCAACAACGATGGGAATCATCGAATTGACTCCGCCCGCTTCCATCGGAAACGTGCCTGTTATCTTGTCTTTGCCCAAATACTTGGCTAGCATCTGAAACACCTTAACAAACTCGTCCCCTTTCGGGAACTTCTCCACTAATACCGAAGGTGCCCCCATCATGGCAGCAGGAATGAAGAAGTCTTCATCTTCGATCTCATCTACGGTGTATAGTCTAACGGGTCCGTGTTTTTCGATAGCCGAAAGCGCCATGAGTTTACCGATATAAGGATCTCCTCCTCCACCCGTTCCTAAAAATGCAGCACCTACAGCAATATGTTCAATCGATTGTTTATCTAAATATCTCATTGATTTCCCTCCATGATGACAGACTTTGTAGCCGTAATTCTATAACCGACGATATACAGAACAAATGAAATGATGATGCCGAGTAGTGGCTGGTTCGATACTTGTGGCAAGTTTGGGAAAAAGGACAACACAACCGGCATACAAGCGATGATCGAGCCAATCAGCCATGAGAAGACACCCAGGCGATTCATGCCCTCTGTTTCCTTCCAGCTATTCTTATCCCCTTTGTTCATAATCCAGTAGGATGCAATCATAACCCCTGCGACAGGTGGAACCATCGCTGACAAGATCGACATCACCGGTGTGAAGTAATTCAAAATACCGATTACGGCAAGTACCGTCCCGATGAGTCCAGCACCCCCTACAGCCCATTTCTCTTTCTCTTTAGAAATATGAAGGACATTAGTGAGTGCAAATCCACCCGAGATGGCGTTAACCATGTTCGTTTTCCACGTAGCCAGAATCAATACCGTTCCCCCAATAAATGGTGTTGTAATATTGATAAAGACAGCCGCAATATCACTCGTCTGGTAAGCGAAGGATAGTATGGCTCCCACACTAATCATAAGTACGCCGGAAGGAACGATGCCGATCAATGCTGCTTTGAGCACATCCGAGCGCTTTCTAGAGAACTGTGAATAATCGCCTGCAATTACCGCTCCTAAGGCAAATGATCCGATGGTTACGGCTAATCCGTCCATGAATTTCATCTGTTTCTCCGGCTGGTAACTCCAAATGTTCTGGATCGAATCCATTGTGAACGCTTGGACTAAACCATATATACATACAACGATCAGTAAAGGCACTGCTATATAACTAAGTACCCGAAGCACTTTAATACCGTACATCGCTGAGACCACCATGACCAAGCCACTAATGAAAGAAGCAAGGGGCACGGGGATATTCATTCCATAATCCGCTAGCAGATTTGCCAAGGCAGCGCCGCAGACATTAGCCTGAATCCCGAACCAACCGAGGCAAGCAATGGCGAGAATAATGGATAAAATCGTTCGCGAGCCTTTTTTACCAAATACCTGAGCTGCGACTTGAACGGTCGATTTGCCTAGATCCGTACTTTGAATCCCCTGAAGAATCATTAAGGCTACGATAATGGCATATCCCAAAAACGCGATTAACAATGTTTTAGGTAAGCTCATGCCAGATATGAGCGTATTCCCGACCAGCAGACCGGGTATACTGATCACCGCTCCAGCCCACACCATCCCTAAGGTGAACCAAGACTGGTGTTCTCCGTCCTTTCTCATGTCATTTCCGCCTCCTCGAAAAGTAAATTTCACTTAGTATAGATGGAATCATAGGTTTACGTCTTTTTCTTAAACCAAAAAAAAATCCGTAATTTTTGTCTTAACGACAAAAGTTACGGATTACACTAGCTATGAATAAGTCGATAAATCATGCAAGCCATATACACATCGTAGGATTCAGAGTTGACCGTTACATCGTAACCAATTAACTCGCTAATCTTCTTAATGCGATATTTCACCGTGTTTTTATGGACGAATAGCATTTTGCCGCAGACATCGAAATTCCCCTTTGCATCCAGCAAAAAGGTCATTAGAGTCTTAAGCGAATCTTGGTCGCTCATAATTGGCTCCATGACAGCCATCCATTCCTCCAGAGCTTCTTCTCCCTGTACACTCAAATCAATAGCTTGCTTCATTGAACGGATCTCCGCCGCCGTAAATAATTTACGATGCTCATAAATGAGATGGACCTTACGTCCAACACTGTTCACGAGCTGATACATACGCCGCACATCTTGAGTATTTCTCATCCGCGGAGCATAGACCATTTCAGAAATTAGCGCAGATGAATGGGTCGTATCGATATACTCCGCAGCAATTTCATACTCGTTGTACTTGTAAGAGCAATTCCCCATGAGGGCGATGATACAATGGTCGATGGTTTGGATGACTGATGTTTTGTAATACTTGAACAGATGCTCTTCCAGCTCTTCACGAATTCGCTTCTCTTGCGACAAATCATGAATGTACACGAGCCACATCATTTGAATGGAAGAGACATCAATATGGAGCAGATGAGCCAGTCTTCGCATTTTCTCACTTTCATCATTAATGATCGCTTTGACTAAGGCATATTCGCTAACCTCGTTGTGCTTATCCCCCCACAAATTAATCGCCACCTGCACAACCTCGCTGATCTTATCCATGGTCTTCGCAGGCAATTTGGTGTTCTCTTTGATCAAAAATAGATACAGCACTTCCCCGTTCTTCTGATGAATGCTCTTATATTCCACAAAGCCATCTGAAATCGACGATTCTTGTCCTTTCATCCCTTGTAACAAATAGGGTGCATAAGTCTCAATCAGAGGGACCACGTCTAGCGATGAATTACGCGGCCACATCACTTGATTTACAATCTCCATGTGGGTGTTCGTCAGGATGATATTCGCTTTCAGCCGATCAGACAGAATCTTCAGTGTCATTTCTACGCTTCGCGTGTGCTCCGGCAACAGTGATACCTTCTCTAACGCTTCATTGACAAAATTATCATTGATCGTCTGATTGTTCAGAATGATCGATTCCATCACTTCATAGATCACTTCGTTATAACGAAGTGACGAATCATTCTCCGGCATGCAGATGATGATGAAATTTTTGGACTCAGCTAATTTCAGCACCTCTTCAGCCACTTCCGGAAGGATGATTCCAACATAGTAAAGAATTAACCCCACTTCTCCAAGTCCGTGTAAGTATTCAATCGTTTCGCACTGCTTCGCAACGCTATCTTTAATGGAGTAAAAAGAACTGATCACAATCTCTTCTGCATACCATTCTTCTTGGATGGTATGCACGATCCTAGAGGAATACTCTGCATTCGAAACCTCTAATACAGATAAAGAGGATATCGTACGCTGAAGATTATTTTGTCCCGTGAGTACCTTAGCTCCCCGAAAGGAAGGCAGTTGCAGCATATCTTGTACCGTGATCCCCATGTTCATCACCACTTCTTCTGTGTTGTTATCTCATGTTGTTTTTCTTATATCGTTATTACATCATATTCATATTATAACCCTTACACTATAAGCTAGGTATCTTAATCCTGCTCTATAAAATGAAAAGAGGCCTTCCACGAAGTTAAACAACGTAATGGAAGACCTCTTTAAGTAAACTATTCCCTAAACGTCTGGCTGAAAAATTGCCCTGACAGTACCATTTGACGCACTCTCTCTAAACGAAGAGATTCATACTTTCTCAAAGCTTCAATCGCCTTATTGGCATGTATGCCCTTCGAAACACATTCACCTAACACTGCAGCATCTTGTAGCGATTCATTAAATCCGCTGGCCGTAACAGGTGCAGGTACATGAGCCGCATCTCCAACCAAGCCGATTCGTCCTCTAACAAGATTGTCAGGAACATATTCTTTGATCGGTATACCAATGATATTACGCGTCTGAACAGCATGACGCATGACGGATGACCAAGGCTCAGGCCATTTCTCAGAAGCTTGGTCCGCTAACTCTATGAGCGTCTTTTCAGGTATATCTGCGCCATTAAGAGAGTGAACCACAACACTTCCTTCTATACATCCCAAGTGATACAGTAGATCATTGCGGGAATTATCGTACCATGTACATCCAATCCGCCGATTCCCTGAACCAGATGAGCTATCCTCTCGTTCAATAACCGATCCGAATAAAAAACCGTTGCTGCTATCTAGCATCGTAACTGGTGGATGATTTTCCCGTGGGCGATACTTCTCAGGTAAGTCTTCCTCACGCATCGAAGAAATCCATACCATATACCCGGCGAATCTCGCATCTGGTTTATGTGGTGCAACATGACGCCGGACCAAGCTGGAATGTCCATCTGCACCAATCAAGATATCGCCTCGAATAACCTCTCCCGCATCAGTCTCAACCCAAGCGGTATCAGCATCCTGATTGACCGATTGAACACGAGTGTTATACCGTAAGTCGATACTGGGATGACTCAGAACTTCTGCACGGAGACGAGACTCTATCGATGACCACAGCTGTATACAACTCCTCCCTCCTGAGACCAGATTTCTTAAAAATCTCGCGGTTCTGGATTCACCATACTCTCCACCGTCTACCCGAAGACCAGCCCCTGTGCGCTGTCCCTCCCCAACCTTATCAATGATCGTGACATGTATCCCTTCCCTCGAAAGAGCTATGCCAGTCATGAGACCAGAAAGCGACGCCCCTACAATAACAGCAGATCCTTCTCTATCAGCGGTACGGTTATAATGTAGATTAAATATATTCATGCGTATTCCCTCCCGTTGTTATATGCAAAGTTCACTAGTAAATGTGATAGTTGTTTAAAAGCGATTTTCCATCTGAGGAATTAATACTGATACGGAGGATTTTAAAGCAGATGGAGGAGAATTTGGCTGGGAGTGAATGAAAGAGCAATACAGACATAAGGATATGTATCAGAATATCCCAAAAATATAATGGTATATTATCCTTTATATAGTTACAATAACGGTAGCATAAATTACTTACTGTACATGGAATATCTGGTACGACTAATTTCATATGAAGGAGATTCATGAGATGAAGAGAAAAATAGCCATTGCTGCTACAATTCTATTTACTCTGGTAACATCCTCCGTTAGTGCAGACCCAAGTAAAAATGTTGTCATTGACGGACAAACTATTTTATTTGATCAGAAACCTATTGTTACACGAGGTGTAACAATGGTGCAGTTTACACCCATTTTTAACAAACTAGGAATTACCTCCTCTTGGGATCAGAAAAAAAAACAAGTTACAGCTAGAAAAAATGGTACCAAAATCGTATTAACTGTCGGAAGTAAAAATGCTTATATTAACGGAAAACGCATTTCCTTAGAAGTTTCTCCTGTAGTCATCGAGGGAAAAGTTTTCGTGCCACTTAGGCTTATAAGCGAATCCACCGGTGCCAAACTGATCGTTCGAGATCATGGAAACACAATTGAAATAACGAGTACTGTATATAATAGCGAACCAGAAATATCGTCTTCAGTTGTTACTCCTACTCCTACCCCAACTCCGACACAACAGTCTTCAGAAAATCCAACAGCATCTACAGCCACTGATGAACAAATCGAAACCTATCTTAATTCAAAATATTCTAAACTTAGAATTGATGAAGATTCTTATGATGTTAAACTTACCACTCTCACTAGTTCCTCAGGCTTCTCCATTGGTATTCACATGAATGATATGAATCAAATAAGTACAATAATAAAGGCACCGAGAAATAATTTATCATACATATTTAAATTAACTAAAGACCTTGCAAAGGATCTATATGAGAAATATAACAAAGAAGATTTTAGCGTTTATATATATCTCTCTTTTGATGCGCCCATTTATCCGGAGCCATTCAATCCTGAAAATATAACAAGCAATACAGATGGAACTTATCATCTTAAACAGCCTCTTTATCTTGCCCGTTATAACTACCTTGAAGAGGGTGCTTCATTCTACGCGATAGACTTAGATGATAATGATGAGCAAATTTTATTTTATGAAGCTGGGTTATAGAAGCTAACACAAATGCAAATCCTTCTCTGTTCGGTTACAATAAAACAAAACGGAATGTGGAGGCTACATCATGAACATGGAAGAAGAATCAAAACAACAAGCCATACCGGCGGAAGACGATCAGGGAAATTTCAAGCTGCTTGACGTGGAACGCATCCTATCGATCTCGTCCGAAATCGAAGGTGACGAAGATAGTGCGGCGATTTTTCATTATGACGATGGCAAGACGTACAAATACGTACACAGCGAGAAAGCCATGAAGCAGTTCGGCGAATGGATTCAAAAAGGGGAAAAATAAACAATCATAAAAAGCTGCCATAAGGCAGCTTTTGTTGTAATTATAAGAACGTTTTCTTACCTACCTTAAATCTTACATACCATTTTATAGTTCCCTGGAACCGCGTTAAATCCTAGCAGATCACGGTTGATACGAAGCATGGGAGTGTTCATCGAATCGTTATGAGTTCTCAGAGAAGTCGCCCCCTCAGCACACGCAGATTGAATGCCCAGAAGTTTTAACGCGAGACCAATCCGCTTCCCCCGGTATTCCGGTAAGACGCCAGTATATTGATGATACATCGCATTAATTTCTTCGTTCTTCTGCAGTGTCACTACGCCGATGTAACCTTCTCCGTCTTTGGCGATATGTATGTATCTAGGCTCCACGCCAGGCATATCAAGGTTCCACTTCCGCCACTCTTCGAACCAAGGAAAGTCCTCGTTATATCCCGGAATATCCTGATGGGTTATGCGGTACAGGTCATAAAGCTTTCGTTCATTCTCCTCACCAGGCTCATCCGCCAGCGTTACAAACCGAATGCCGGACTGCTCAGCCGCGCCAATGCACTGGAATAAATCTTCATTCGAAAAAGAGGATAGCTCCAGAACGGATTCGAAGGTATGACGCTCCTGCTCATAACCCCGCCGTTGTGCAAAACGGAGTGAAGTCTCATCATCCTCCTTCATGAAGCAAATAAGTCGAGATGCTTTTACCTTTTGAGCCCATAACTTTACTTCATTGTACAAAGCCCTGCCAACTCCATAGCCGCGTTCCTCCGGATGAACGACCAACGTGAGATCCAGATTTCCCGGCTCACCCCAAGGTGCGCGCCAGATGATCGTATATCCAATGACATCCCCCTGCTCGTTCTCTGCCACCCACTTCGGACGATCCCAGCCCATGAGTTCGCCGTCCTCGTTATAATGTAGCTGCCCTGGCGGTATGCTCTCCTCATCCGCCTGCAACTGCTCAGCCGTTATGGGCACCGACCACAAAAAGTTGATCAGCGAGGCTGCTGCTGGATAATCTTCCTTGCGTAGTGGGCGAATCGTAAATTTAGACAAGGTATGCATTCCTCCAAAGATATATTTGGTTTTATTTTCCTTATTATCTCATGTCTTGAGATGATTTTGAAACAAGCAATATATTTCATTCTGGAACATAAATTATATTTAGGGATTTTATAACATCGGAGGTTAAGTGATATGTGTACTGCTATTTCATTACAATCCTTGCAAGGGGAAAACTTCTTTGGAAGAACTATGGATTTTTCCCACCCTATCGAACCTGGACTTTATGTAATACCGAGAAATTATCAATGGCATAGCCTTGCAACAATGAACAAAAATATAAATCACTACAGCTTTATGGCTATCGGTCAAGAAACAGATGGTATGTTAGGTTTTTTTGATGGCGTAAACGAGCGAGGGTTTGCGGCAGCAACGTTATATTTTGAAGGTTATGCTAATTATGAGTTGCCGTTAGGGAACAACGAGTCTGTTGCTTCCTTAGATTTTCTACACTATCTGTTAGGTCGTTGTAGCTCAGTAGATGATTTACAGCCTTTATTAAAAAACGTTCGTATTGTAGGTGTTCCCGATCCTGTTACACAAAAAGCCGCTCCCTTACATTGGATTGCTACAGATCGAAGTGGGAAATGTGTTGTGATTGAGCAGACAAAAACGGGGATTGAAATCTTAGATAATCCGATAGGGGTCATGGCAAATAGCCCTGATTTTCTCTGGCATATGACCAATCTAAGAAATTATATGGATGTATCAACTACGCAAGAAAAGAAAGTGAATTGGGGTAGTGTTCCCCTAACCCCTTTTGGCCAAGGAGCAGGAACAATGCAGCTACCAGGTGGCTTTACATCTCCCGAGCGCTTTGTTCGTACAGCATTTCTAAAAACACATACTCATCTGCCGAGCAGTCAAGGCGGAACAATTATGACATGCTTTCATCTGATGAATAGCGTCTTCATTCCTAAGGGCATTGTTATAACAGATCGAGGAACCTATGATTATACGAAATATATTGCTTTTATGAACACAAATACATGTGAATACTATTTTAAAACCTATGATAATAATCAAATCTTAACGGCATGCCTTTGGAATTATAATACTCATGGCACGCAGCCCATCTATCTTGGAAGAATTGAATTTCCCTAGCACCTATGCGAAACCTCTGAAAATCAAGGATTTCGCTATTGCTTCTGTGGAGTGTTTACCCCTCCACCAATCAACCTACTCAATCCTTGATAACAAAGGAATTCAGAATCCCTCGACCTATTCAGTTAGCTATTCTTCGAATTCACTGGTAGATTTGTAATTATTATCAAATGCGTCTTCTTCATTAAACTTTGTTTATTGGACTACGGATCAAACGGCAAACCTAGAAATTTCATGCTGTGAACCAATCTTGCCTACAGCCATCACATATGATTGATCTCTCGTATCCTTGATATCATAGTTATTGAAGCGTGAACAGAAAGTCGTTTTTTCTATGGATTTGAAGTATCTGGTTGAAATATAAATATAATTATGATTGCTATACTAGACAAAAAATTGCACTAGACAGCATCATTATGGTTAACCTTTTTCTATTTGTCAGTATACTTAGCTCCTACAGTTAATAGTCAATTGATGTTGTAAACTCTTCTATACTTTCAATGTACTGAAACTGATCTTCTTCTTTAGATTCTATTTCTATGGGAACGCTTATAGTAAAAAAGTATGGAACTCAAGCAGTGCTTCTCCTACGTATTTTTCATCATCAATAAATTTTATATTCAATCAATATCCAATTAATATACTGGTCATCCTCATAGCTCATTCAACTTATGCAAGTGTTAAAACTTCTATATCCTTTCTTTTCGGTGATCATATAAGATATTAATTGTGTTTTTTATATGCAAATATTTCATTTCTGTACAAAATACTCACCCCATAAAAGACTACAACTCACTTTTTTTGAATAACAGCTAAAACATCTAAATAATGATATTCATCCCTGGCTAATTGTTGAACTCCATCTCTATATTCCGAAGATGATTCTATAATTTCATCCATAACTTCATCTTCTTCACTGCTTTCCTGCTCTACCGTAGCATATATCGGTAAGTACTTTTAAAATCTATTAAGTTTAATATTCCTCTACTACATACCAACAACTGTTGTAGTACCAATTAATAAGACATCTATTGTATAATTATTAAGTCATTCTCTAATTTAGACGGAATTTTCATTAAAACCTTTTACCGTCCTCATTCGAAGTTAATAGGTAGGTATGAATAATCCTTTAAAACGTCTTCCCCAATTTTCAACTTGTGATCTCTCCCTTTTTTCCTTAATGCCCAATTAAAGAAATAGTTTAATTATTTCATGAACCGAACTTCCGAGTTCATTCTTTAATTTATTATTATCAACTTCATAACCCTCTATATTAACAATATAATCTGAGAATCTATCCACAAAAAATTTCGGATTGAACTTTTTCTTTTTATAAGATTCTTGAAAAGGCCTTAACCCCTCGTTTAGTTCATACTCAACAAACTTCTTTTTATTTGTACGGTTAGGATTTTGCAAGAGTTTTGTCATGTCGTATTGTTTTGCATCGTTAATATGTAAAAGTAAATAAAATTCAAAATTAGGATTAGTTATACCTAACATGAAATTATTTTCCTCACATATTCTTAATACTTCATCATATTGATTATCTTTAAAGCTTCTATAATCTCTGTCTAATATTAAGCAAATTCTATCATAACCTTCTTCATAATTATTCAACTCGTTTAATACTTTTATTTGTTCAATAACATTGTCGTTATAATCAGTAATAAAGAGCTCTTTCATATTCCCTAATATCTGGTCTAGAGATTCCATCAATTCTGTTTCATTTATATCTTCCTCCTCATATTCACCACACAAAACAAAAAGTTTATCTTTGATTTCTTGACTAAGTTCCGAATTTTTTTCTAAGTAATTTTGGATTGAAGACGTTATCTTATATTGATTAGAATGAGTACCTTGAATTCTTTCTAAAATCAATACATCAATTAAGGAATCTTTATTATTTTGCGCTACTTCTCTCATATAAATATGTTCAGTTTTTTCGCCTTCTAAAATAAAGAAAAACTTTTTCTTAGCTTCTTCTTTTTCAGGGATACTTCTAGACTGATTCGGTATTTTTCTTGAAAGTCTAAACGACACAACTAACCCCCACCTTTTTCACTCACTTAATTCTACATCTGTGAATAACTTAAATTTAGGTATACTTCCATACCTGCCATCCAAATATGCTCTTAGTATGTCCTTATCGAATCTTTCTTTAAATTTTTCTAATGAATATAGATTTGATTCTCCATCTTCTTGTTTTTCAACAAACCAAATTTCATCTCTCCGTAACATATCTAAATCTAGCAGGCGATCTTCATGGGTAGTAACAATTAATTGTCCTTTATTCTCTTTTTGTAGATAAGTCTTTATGAAATTATGTGTTAGGTTTGGATGAAGACTTCGATCAATTTCATCGACTACAAATATCTTCTCGCTATCACTTGCTAATATGTCGTAAATCTCCACCAACCTAACTGTCCCATCTGATTCTTCACCCAATGAGTACAGAACTTCTTCCGAAGAATGTTTAAAATATACTATTTTAATTGTCATATTATTATCTTCATTCTCTATTTCGTATATATTATTTGGTGTTTTTAATAATGCATGTCTAGATCCTGAATCATTACCTCTAATTTCTTCAAGTATCTTCTTGACTATTTTTAAAGGTAATTCATTATACATATCTTTTTCGTGTATTTCTTTTGTACCTATTTCTTTTACACCTGTACCAAATGAATCTAGGAAATTGGAAAGTGCAATTCCATTATCTTTTCTTAAATAAGTAATTCCACTTTCTGTTGGAGATTCGTCAGGGGAAATCACTTCTAATTTATCTCGAAACCATAAATAAAGTAAATTGAATAAAGATTCATTATTTTTACTTAAAAAAGGCTTTTTATTTATATTTAATTCTGTGATAAATAAAGAATTTGCCAACAAACTAAAATCTTCTAAATAAAATTGTAATCTCGATCTTTCACTCCCATAAATACCTAACGATTCATAGTTTATTTCATATTTATATTTGCCATTTTCTAATTCTATCACAAATAATTCCTCTTCTTCATTGTTGGAAAGTGAATATAACCATTCTCTATATATCATTTTTTCATACAGGTTGACTGAAAAACCATATGAATATACTGCATCTTCAATCATTATTTCATATTCAAAATGTGTAAGTTCATCTTTATTCCGAGGAAATATCTTACAATATTTGTCAGAGGTAACTATACTATTGAAACCATTAACTACTAAACTTTTTGAAAAACCTATAGCTTTAACCAAGTTAGATTTTCCTGAGGCATTTGCTCCGTATACAGCCGCAAATTTTAATAAGGATACATCTTTAAATTTCATTACATGTTTTGGATGCCTTCTGGTATTTCCATTAACCATTGAAAACTCCGCCAGCTTATTATAGGATAAGTAATTACTAAATCTAAAGTTCACTAACATAAAACCAACTCCTCAAGTGATTTTTTCACTTCTATTACTATTATATACATCAATCAGATAAAATATAAGCTTAAACACTTAAATTTACGTGATTACATCACTTATGTGAGTAAGTCTACATTTATAAACCTCTTCAAAAATAATCAACTACAGCACATCAGGATTTTTGCACATCCCCACTTAAAGATTAATATATAAGGTGATGAAAGAAGCGAACCAAAGTACTTTAAAACTCACTCCTTGTAATTTGTAATTTCTCCTAGTGAATGCTGTAATATCAAAAAAAATATTACACTTGTAATCCCCTTACATTTGTTTCGCAATTTTTTAGGATTTAAATGTCATTAGCCTTGCTCAAATACTTGATAGTACGAGCTTCGTAAAGGATCTATGACAAAAATACCAAAAACATTAAAGAAAGGACCTCTCATAAGTTCAGTGAACTCACGAAAGGCCCTTTATAAAAAATCAATTGAGTAAAATCAGCAAAAAGTTAGCATTACATGAATAACATTCTCAACCCTTATATATCAAGGTTAGTAAGAGTTTATTACATCATGCCGCCCATTCCACCCATGCCGCCCATATCTGGCATAGCTGGTTTTTCTGGTTCTGGCTTGTCAGCGATTACTGCTTCAGTAGTCAAGAACATAGCCGCAACGGAAGCTGCGTGTTGAAGAGCGGAACGAGTTACTTTAGCAGGGTCAACGATACCTGCTTCGAACATGTTCACCCAAGTATCAGCTGCAGCGTTGTAGCCGATGCCGATCTCTTCTTTCTTCAGACGCTCAACGATAACGGAACCTTCTTGACCTGCGTTAGCAGCGATTGTGCGGATAGGCTCTTCAAGAGCACGTAGAACAATGTTCACGCCTGTCTTCTCATCGCCTTCTGCTTCTACTGCTGCAACAGCACCATATACGTTCACGAGTGCAGTACCACCACCGGATACGATACCTTCTTCAACCGCAGCGCGAGTTGCGTTCAGAGCATCTTCGATGCGAAGCTTGCGCTCTTTCAATTCTGTTTCAGTTGCTGCGCCAACTTTAACTACGGCTACGCCGCCAGCAAGTTTAGCAAGACGCTCTTGCAACTTCTCTTTATCGAACTCGGAAGTTGTTTCTTCGAGTTGGTTACGGATTTGCTTAACGCGAGCAGCGATGTCTTCTTTGTTACCAGCGCCGTCCACGATGATTGTGTTCTCTTTAGTTACGCGTACTTGACGAGCAGTACCCAATTGATCGATTGTAGCGGATTTCAGGTCAAGACCGAGTTCCTCAGTGATCACTTGGCCGCCAGTCAATGCAGCAATATCTTGCAGCATTGCTTTACGACGGTCACCAAAGCCAGGAGCTTTAACAGCTACAGCGTTGAATGTTCCGCGCAATTTGTTCACGATCAGCATCGCTTGAGCTTCGCCTTCGATGTCTTCAGCGATCAGAACAAGTGCTTTGCCTTGTTGTACGATCTTCTCAAGGATCGGCAAGATTTCTTGCGTGTTTGTAATTTTCTTATCTGTGATCAGGATGTATGGATTCTCAAGAACAGCTTCCATTTTATCCGTATCTGTAATCATGTATGGGGAGATGTAGCCACGGTCAAATTGCATACCTTCTACAACTTCCAGCTCAGTCAAGAAACCGCGGGATTCTTCAACCGTGATAACACCGTCTTTGCCCACTTTTTCCATAGCTTCAGCAATCAGTTGGCCAACTTCTTCGTCAGCTGCAGAGATCGCAGCAACTTGAGCGATGGATTGTTTGCCTTCAATTGTTTTGGAAATGTTCTTAAGTTCTTCAACAGCTGCACGAACCGCTTTGTCGATACCTTTACGGATAACCATTGGGTTAGCGCCTGCAGTTACGTTCTTCAGACCTTCACGAATCATTGCTTGAGCAAGAACCGTTGCAGTTGTTGTACCGTCACCGGCAACATCATTAGTCTTTGTAGCTACTTCTTTAACAAGCTGAGCACCCATGTTCTCGAATGCATCTTCAAGCTCGATTTCTTTAGCAATCGTTACACCGTCATTCGTGATGAGCGGGCTTCCGAATTTCTTCTCCAATACAACGTTACGGCCTTTCGGACCGAGCGTTACTTTAACTGCGTTTGCCAATGCATCAACACCACGAAGCATTGCGCGGCGGGCGTCTTCACTAAACTTAATATCTTTAGCCATGTTATAACATACCTCCTAATGGATTATGAAAATTTAACATTCTTATATTCAGGTTGTGAATTAACCCAAGATCGCGTGGATGTCGCTTTCTTTCATAATCAAATATTCTTTACCTTCGTATTTGATTTCTGTTCCAGCGTATTTCGAGAAAATAACACGGTCGCCTTCTTTAACTTCCAAAGCTACACGCACACCGTCTTTCAAAGAACCGCTACCTACTGCGATAACTTTACCTTCTTGCGGCTTTTCTTTAGCGGAGTCCGGAAGCACGATCCCGAATGCCGTGGTCTCTTCTTGTTCGATTGGTTCTACCAATACGCGTTCACCTAAAGGTCTGATCATGAAAAAATAGCCTCCTTATAAAAATTATATTGTTGTACTTTCGTTCAAAGCTTTATGTATTAGCACTCAACCATCGTCAGTGCTAACAACCAACTTTATGATACTCAAGTTGCCTGAAGATTTCAAGTCTTTTACGATATTTTTTGATCAATTTTTGATCAAATTATCGAATAGAAGGTTGTCCTCCAGACTCCTCTTTCCATTCTATCCACAGCTTTTTATTTTATGCCTACCGTTAACTTCGGATTACGCAAAAAAAAGAGCATCCCCATTCAGGACACTCTTTCCGCATAAATAAACTAAACTCTTGCGATATTATTCGCCATCTACCCGCGTGTACCGGCTTTCCAGCTCCATATCAGCTTGTAATTGCTTACGATAGATCGTCGCAGAGAGGAACACACTAAACTCATATAGTAGAAGTAACGGAATCGATACTAGAAAATCAGAAATGAAATCCGGTGGAGTGATGATTACTGCTATAAATACAAGCGCGAAGTATGCCAGACGACGCATTTTCTTCAGTCTTAATGGATTCAAAATACGAATTTTCGTTAAGAACATCACAATCAGCGGTAACTCAAATATGAGTGCTAAAGGAAGAACAAGGTTAAACATAAAGTTAAAATAATTCGTAATTCCATACGTTTCTTGCAGGCCCATACTCTGCGTAATAGACGTCGTAAAGTGCAGTGTCATTGGGAAGACGATGTAGTAACCAAACAGTGTTCCCATAATAAAAAGTATAAAGGCATATGGAACATAGCGTATCGCAGCCTTTTGTTCCACTTCGCGCAGGCCGGGCTTAACAAAAGCCCATATTTGATAAAATATAAATGGTACCGATATAACAAGCGAGAATAGTGCCGCGATCTTCATAT
Organism: Paenibacillus sp. FW507-14B1B; assembly: GCF_058781425.1. Taxonomy (NCBI): domain Bacteria; kingdom Bacillati; phylum Bacillota; class Bacilli; order Caryophanales; family Paenibacillaceae; genus Paenibacillus; species Paenibacillus sp. FW507-14B1B. The sequence continues at coordinate 1,364,591 of NZ_JBYSWS010000002.1, forward strand.
AGATCCCAATACCATCCCAGAAAGAGAACGCATTCAGTTCAAATCTCTGCGCTTGCTCCGATTCCGTCAAATATCGATAGATCGGCTCCGCTATAAACAGACCAGCAATCAATCCGCCCACAAACACGACAAGTACAATAATAATTCGCTTACGAAGCTCACTCAGATGCTCCACAAGCGCCATCTCTTCCATTTTCTCCGACACGCTAGATATCACCTCATCTGTATCCCGGCAGCACAAGAAGAAACGGCAGTATCCTCACTCTAGGAAGAGTTCCGTTTCTAATAAACTAATTGCACAGTCTTGGATGAAACTTTGTTATTTTAAAATAAAATCCCTCCCGAAGGAGGGGTTCACTTCACGAAAAATACCTATTCGGGAAGGCGTTTATCTTCAGCCTTAGTCTGTGCAGCAACTGGCTGTGGAGTCTCTTGTTTCTTGGAAGCTGGCTCGTCCTCAATAATCTCACGTGCCCCATCCTTAAACTCACGGAATGTTCTACCTACAGCGCGTCCTAGTTCAGGAAGCTTGTTCGGACCGAACAGCAACAATGCTAAGATGACGAGTAAAATAATACCCGGTACACCGATTGGACCCATACCTATTCTCCTCCTTGTCCTATTTGAATGAAGTCTGAATACAATACAATCAGGCAAGATCAAATAGGTTGTAACATCAAAACTTGAAAAATAAGCCAATAAACGTGTATACCGTCATCATACCATAAGAAAAATCACATATATAGTACGGAAAATTGAACATTTTCTGTACATTTATTACTTATAAACATAATTCTTCCTTATTCTCGGTATTGTCCTGTTACCATAAGAAGGGCTTCCGGCAATTGATCCATGACAGCAGCCAAGTTCTCGTGTACTCCTTTTGGAGATCCCGGTAAGTTAAGAACCAAGGTCCGCCCTCGAATTCCGCACACCCCTCGGAATAACATAGCACTTCGATTCTTCTGCATCACAGTAGCTCTCATTGCCTCCACAATACCAGGCACTTCCCGTTCCACAACCCGCATCGTAGCTTCTGGTGTTACATCCCTAACTGCCAATTCCGTTCCTCCAGTTGTAAGCACCAAGTCCACTTGAAAATAATCCGTTAGCTCAATCAACGCTGCAATAATCTCATCTTCTTCATCGGGAACAATCCGATATTCAATAATTTCGCCGCCCAATTCCTCTTCAATCAGTTCCCGGATAACTTGGGCGCTCGTATCCTCGCGTTCCCCCCGCGAGCCTTTATCGCTCGCCGTCAGGATCGCCGTCTTCCATAACATGAGTACCCTCTCCTTCCCCTTCTAACGAATCTCTTCTATATCAATTATAAAAACACGAAAGAATGATTCCCTGCTAGTTACGCTCGCTCAGGTAATCCCCGCTCTTACCACCCGTCTTACGAATTAATTTCGTCGGACCGATCTCCATATCCTTTTGCATTGCCTTGCACATATCGTATACAGTCAAAGCAGCTGCAGACACAGCCGTTAGGGCTTCCATCTCTACCCCCGTCTTTCCTGTTGTTCTCACGGTTGCTTCTATATATAATTCATCCAGGTCGTTATTGCCAAACTCCACATTTACACCCGTAAGGGGAAGTGGATGGCACATCGGGATCCAATCTGATGTCTTCTTGGCTGCCATGATAGCCGCTACTTGCGCTACTGCCAGTACATCACCTTTTTCAATACCGCCCTCTTGAATGCGGCGCAGCGTTTCTGGATACATCTTTATAGTTGTTATTGCAGTGGCGCTCCGGGATGTAATGTCTTTATCACTTACGTCCACCATCTTCGCTCTACCTTGCTCATTAAAATGACTTAGTTCCATTCCATCACCTTCCGCTAGAATCCAGACTTTATGTAACCATTCTCTGTTATAAGCCCATCCAGACGCAAGTCATGACATTCCATCGGCACTTGGTTCGTCAGCTGTGCTTCATACCCGAGGCCGATCCATAAGGGCGGCTTGCACTCTTCGTTCATCTGTGTTGTCAGCAGGATCCGATCCCGAAGACGATCATAATATCCGCCTCCATAACCGAGCCTGCCACCTAATCGATCAAATGCAAGTCCTGGTACCCATATGATTTCTGGAACAACATCCGCTAAACATTGACTTGCATGTGTTGGATCTGGCTCAAGAATACCATATGCCCCTCTAATCAGTTCGTCCTTGCTATGGAGCGTGTACAGCTCCATCATTCTGCTCTCCTTGATACTCCTTGGTACAATGACATCCACACCATTCTCCCACGCCCATGTAATTAGCGGCCATGTATCGAGTTCCGAACGAAACGGAACATATACCAGCATACTCTTCACATGATGTAGCATCAGAAATTCAGCCGCATGACGGCAGACTTGACCCGAAATCTGGTCTCGAAGACTGCTTGTCATAGAATCTCTTAGTGCAATATGATGTGCTCGAAGTTCAATTTTGGATTCAGAAATGTTCAGGGCAAGTCTTTCCTCTCTTGCTTATAATTATGTTTAGTTTACCATTGTTCCTCCCATTCGCCAAGAATGTCGGAAGTCACCTTCAATCGGTCGCTTGTTTACTATTTTTCATGTAAACTTACACTATCATCATCTGAATTTTATCGATGAATTATGAACTATATATAGATGGAGGTTATAACTCTCATGCTGCTGCAAGCCAATGGCATTACGAAATTATATGGAGTCACCCCTGTGCTAGAGGGAATCAATCTGCAGGTTCTGGAACGCGAGCGAATCGGACTTGTTGGGGTCAATGGCGCGGGGAAATCAACACTTCTTCAGATTCTGGCTGGAGAGCTGTCGCATGACGACGGACAAATCTTTAAAGCTAAAGAAACAACAATCGGATATTTAGCTCAAAACAGCGGACTCCACTCAGATCGATCCATCTGGGAAGAAATGCTCGATGTGTTCACACCACTTATCGAGGCCGAACGCGAACTTCGGCTGATGGAGCAGCAAATTGCTGATCCAGCTTCCAGTGAAGATCCTAAACGCTATCAAGACCTGCTTGACCGATATGCTATCCGATCTGACTGGTTTAAAGATCAAGGCGGTTATGAAATGGAAACACGGATCCGCAGTATTCTCCATGGGATGGGTTTTGGTACCTTTTCACCAGATACTCCGATCTCCACTTTAAGTGGCGGTCAGAAGACACGCCTGGCCCTCGCGCGCATCCTGCTTCAAGCCCCTGATCTGCTTATGCTCGATGAGCCTACGAACCATCTGGATATCGCGACATTGACGTGGCTTGAGGATTATCTCCGTGGATATTCAGGTGCGTTACTCGTAGTATCCCATGACCGTTACTTTCTTGACCGCCTCGTTACTACCATCGTGGAAATTGAGCGGCATCAATCAAAACGCTACACCGGAAATTACAGTAAATATATTGAACTGAAAGCCGCTGAATACGAGTCACAACTAAAACAGTACGAGAAGCAACAAGATGAGATCGCGAAAATGGAAACTTTTATTCAGCGTAACCTTGTTCGTGCTTCTACAACAAAACGTGCTCAGAGTCGCCGTAAAGCGCTGGATCGGATGGAGCGCATGGATAGACCCATGGGCGATCTCAAGAAAGCTCACTTCTCCTTTGAGGTTGAGTACATGTCCGGTAAAGAAGTCCTGCAGGTAAAAGATCTATCCGTCTCCTTTAAGCCAGGAGAAGCCTTGTTCCAAAACGTATCTTTCGATCTTCGTCGAGGAGAAACCGTAGCATTGATTGGACCGAACGGAATCGGGAAATCAACGCTGCTTAAATGCCTGATCGACGATATGAAACCTGCCTCCGGTACTTTGCAATGGGGAACAAAGGTTAAGATCGGTTATTACGATCAGGAGCAGTCCGAATTGAACCCGAAAAATACCGTACTTGAAGAACTATGGAGCGCCTATCCTCACATGGAAGAAGCACGTGTGCGCACTGTACTTGGTAATTTTCTATTTAGCGGGGAAGATGTCCTCAAAAAGATTGGTTCTTTAAGTGGTGGTGAAAAGGCACGCGTATCTCTGGCAAAGCTGATGTTATTAGAAGCCAATATGCTCATTCTGGACGAGCCTACCAACCACTTGGATTTGTTCAGTAAGGAAGTTCTCGAATCTGCGCTAATGGATTATGAAGGCACTCTATTCTTTATTTCACATGACCGTTATTTCCTGAATAAGATGGCAGAACGCATCGTTGAGCTTCATCCTGACGGAGTTCAACATTTCCTGGGTAATTACGACGATTATACAGATAAACAGCAAGAAATTGACGAAATGAATAACGAACCTTCCGAACCATTTGCGCGTCCTGGACTTAAGCAGGAGACCACTCAAGAAGCCACTCCTGAGAAACAAGGTGCCTCGTCTTTCGAAGCAGACAAACAAGCCAAGCGTGAAGAAAGAAATAGACAACGAAAGCTCGCTAGCTTGGAGGAACAGATTCATACATTAGAAACTGAAATCGCAAATCTAGAAGCAGAAATGGCTCTGCCTGAAATTTATCAGGACTATATGGCTTTGCAAGAGCGACAACAAGCTGCGGATACAAAGAAATCTTTGCTTGAAGAGATTTTTACAGAATGGGAATCATTGTTGGAGGCATAATAAAGCTATTAAACAAAAAGACAAAAAATGTTCACAAAATAGTTTCAAATCTAACATTAGAGTTATACACAAAGTTATCCCCAGATTAAGTGCATAAGTATGACCGAAAAATGGCCTATTAGGCCATTTTTTTGTTGTTAAATTAGCTTTTGAGTATACATACCCAAGTTTATCCACTAAGTTATACACATTATCCACAATTTTGACAGATGTTTTTGAAACTTTTACTCTCTATTTTCAACGACTTGCAAACCGAGAATTTATCCGCGTTTTTATGATTTGCACACATTTTTGAGGGGACATGTGGATAACCTTGTCCACAACTTGACAGATTATTGATCCATTTATACAGGGCACATCCTTCAATAAAAAAAGCCCGCCCTCTCTTTCATTACAAGAGAAGACAAGCTTAATTTAATCTGGTTAGATCCTATAGCTTATTAGAAGTCCATTCCTCTAATGGCAACTGAGGGTCTGCCTTCATATCAAGTGGCGTCGAAACTCCCTCTTTCCATTTTAGATGTGCCGCGGCACCAATCATAGCTGCATTATCTGTACAGTATTGATGCGGAGGAATGGTTAGGGGAATTCCTTCCGACTCACAGCGTTCCGAGAGAAGACGACGCAGCCCACGGTTCGCAGCAACCCCTCCGCACAGGAGAAGCTGCTTCGCTCCAAAAGCCTTTACGGCACGCACGGCTTTTTCCACCAGTACTTCGATCACCGATTCCTGAAACCCTCTCGCGATGGCCCCAGTTCTTACTTCCTCCCCGCGCATCTTACTCTGATTCACTACATTCAATACAGCCGATTTCAGTCCACTGAAACTAAAGTCATAGGAGTCTGCCTCTAGCCAGACACGTGGAAGCGATACAGCGTCCTCTGCTTCCAATGCCAGCTTGTCTACATGAGGTCCACCAGGATATGGGAATCCCAATGCACGAGCCACTTTATCATACGCTTCGCCGACGGCATCGTCACGTGTACGGCCAATGAGTTCAAAGCTTCCTTCAGACTTCATGTATACAAGTTCTGTGTGTCCTCCAGATACAACAAGTGACATACACGGATATTCAATGGGCCCTACAATCCGGTTAGCATAGATATGTCCTGCAATATGATGAGTTCCAATCAGCGGTTTACCGAGTGCATAGGCCAAGCTTTTGGCCGCTACAACACCAACCAACAAGGCACCAACAAGACCTGGACCTTGCGTTACAGCTACCGCGGACAAATCCTGCATATCAATGCCCGCTTCCTCCACAGCTTCCTCTATGATCATCGTGATACATTCCACATGCTTACGTGATGCTACCTCTGGCACGACCCCACCAAAAGCCTTATGCGTTTCGATCTGACTAGCAATCACACTGGATAATACTTCATGTCCATCTTTTACAATCGCAACCGATGTTTCATCACAACTCGTTTCAATAGCCAAAATCAAGCTATGATTCTCTATGTTCTGTTCATTCATGATAGAACTTCGCTTCCTTCCTCGCCGCCGTCTTCACGGTAGGTGGGCAAATCCGCCCACATAATCAGCGCATCCTCTCCATTATCGGAATAATACCCTTTGCGGATGCCTGCAGGCTTAAACCCTTTTTTAGTATATAAACGTCTAGCAACCTCATTGCTTACTCGAACTTCAAGTGTAATCCGTTCCATTCCGAGAAAGGCTGCGGTCTTCATCAACTCACTGAGGAGCAATTCCCCCCATTTACGACCCCGATATGCACTTAACAATGCAATATTGGTAATATGCGCCTCATCGACAATCGTCCACATTCCCGCATAACCAATAGTCTTGCCTTCATACTCCATTACCATATAACGCGCAAAATGATTCATTTTGAGTTCATTATGAAATGCTTCCTCTGTCCAAGGAAGGGTGAACGCATCCTGCTCAACGACCATAACATCAGGTATGTCTTCGATGGTCATCATGCGGAAAGACAGACCTTGCTCATTGACCTGTGTTCTGTATTCCTGTTCCATGATCGATCCTACGCTCCCTTCATTTCTTGCGCAGCAGGTTCGCTTCCGCTTCCGAAAGCTGTGTATAGTTAGGTATAAGTCCGTGTGTAGCGTCAGAGTCTCCGATTCGTAATCGTTCAGCACCTAAAAGACCAACATAACGGCCTTCTAACTCGTAAGGCAGGATGTGCAGCGGACCTTGGTACACTTCACGAAGACGTTCTGCCGCTTCTGCATGTACTGCAACATCACCCGTAAACCAGATTGAGGTCGGCTGTTCTTCTCTACTAAGAGATTTCAGACGTTCTGATAATATTTCAACCCATGTCGCCATTAAGCGAATCGCATCTTCCTCAAGCCGCTCAGGTATAGTCGCCGCTTCACCAGCGAATAATGCAGTATACACTTGACCTCGTCTTGCATCAAGCAATGGGATAACCCAGTGTCTTTCATGACTTGAAGAAGTTGCTTCAAGTCCTGTTGCCAGTCCTCCCCAAGCGATCGCATGGAGACTCGACACCCCAACTAAGGGAATTTTCTTCGCCCAAGATAACGTCTTAGCTGCTGTAACCGCCATTCGAACCCCTGTATATGAACCTGGTCCCACGCCAACAGCAATGCCATCTATCTCATTCATGGTCAGACCCGCTTCTTCCACTGCACGAGCTATAACCGGGTGCATATGAACGGAGTGATTTCTCTCCCCGTTGGCATTGATTTCTTTCAATAATTCATGATTATCCATCACGGCCACTGCAAGTGTAGCTGTAGACGAATCCAACGCCAAAAACCGCTGCCGCGGCTTCGTATTCTGATTATTCATTGATGCTTACCCCATTTTCATTCAAGTCACGGCACCACTGGCTATAAGGCTCACCATAGCTCTTAATGCCGATTATCCGCTCTGATAAGCCGGTTGTTTCTATTGAAATGTGAAGATAATTTTCTGGCAAAAGTTCTGTTATTAAACTGCTCCATTCCACGAGACAGACGCCTTCACCGAAAAAATATTCGTCTAGACCAAGCTCATCTGCTTCATCCATTGATAATCGGTATACATCCATATGATAAAGAGGCAAACGCCCCTCATACTCTTTAATGATCGTGAATGTAGGACTATTCACCACACCGCTGATCCCGAGGTGTTTAGCAAAACTTTGCGAGAATGCCGTCTTCCCCGCTCCCAAGTCGCCGTCCAGACCAATGACCGTTCCCGGAAGCGAACGCTCAGCCAGCCAAGCTGCTAATTGTTCCGTATCCGCCGGATTTTTGGACATGTAACGGAAGTCATAACCGCTTTCTGTCACGTGTATACCCACCTTTTAGACATAAGAATTCTGCATCATTTCCGTTTATGCAAAATACTTTGATATCCATTGATTATCTGATTTAACTTGTCCTTAATTATATCGGTCTCCTCACCAAGCCGCAAGAGAAGTCAAATTTCGTTTCACGGTATAAAAAAACACCTACTCTCGTAGGACACCACTTGATGGCGTTCCTCCAAAAGCAGATGCTTCCTAGACTCTTCTACTCTCCTTCTTCCAAACGCTCCACACTTACCGTCATCGTATTCGTTGGTCTAGAGCCTACCTGAACGGTTGCCATACCATTCGCTGGATCGATTTGTTCAATCCATACGGGCTCCCCCTCTAATTTCACTTTATACGTATCCTCTGATTTAAAAATCTGAACCGCTCTTTCCATTTCCATACCCTATTCGTCCTCCTCTCGCATGTCTGTATTCCTTGGTGTTTCATCCACTGTTATCATCGTATCGGTTGTTGTGGAACCAATCATTCCATTATGCTCCGTCACATTACCTCCACCGAGCCCTTCATTCACCATCCGATCAATATCAAACATCGTGGACTCACGACTCAGCTCGCTATCCTCTGAAGTTAAGTTATTCCAATCGAGCATTTCTCCATTTACTAGCTCCGTCGTATCTATTGCTCCCGAGTCCAAATCCTTATGCTTCAATTCTTCTTCCTTCTTATCATTCTCACGGGTCATGATTGCACCTCCTTACATCGGGAAAGCCCCTTCGTTCCATCGTCAATATGCCACAAAGTTCTGTCGTTTATACAAAGTCAATGCAGCACACATACTAGAGTCTTTTTTTGGGCAAACTAATTAGAAAAATGATAGGGAGGAATCATAGATGCATACCGTATGGAAAGGCGCAATTAGCTTCGGACTTGTCCACGTTCCCGTCAAAATGTTCTCAGCCACGGAGGATAAGGATATTTCAATGAGATATGTGCATAAGACTTGTGGAAGTCCGCTCTCCTATGTTCGCAAATGTCCCGTTTGTGAGGAAGAAGTAGGCTGGGAAGAGATCAATAAAGGTTACGAGTACGAGAAGGGGAAGTTTGTTCTATTTGAAAAGGAGGAACTAGAGCAACTTTCTGAACAAAATAGTAAAAATATTACCATTTTAGATTTTGTAGATTTAACAGAAATCGATCCAATCTATTTCCAAAAAACCTATTACCTATCTCCTGATCAAGCAGGTGCAAATGCCTATCGACTTCTTCTTGAAGCGATGCGACAATCCGGGAAGATCGGTATTGCCAAAATTGCGATTCGCTCCAAAAGCAGTATGGCTGCGATTCGTGTCATCGAGGAATGTTTAGCCATCGAAACGATATTTTACCCAGATGAGATCCGTCCCATATCACAAGTCCCCAACCTGCCGGAGAATGCTGAAGTAAATGAGAAGGAGCTTACGATGGCACGTATGCTGATTGATCAGCTATCCACGCCGTTCGATCCTAGCAAATATACAGACGATTACCGTGAACGCCTACTTGAGATGATCTCCAGCAAAGTAGCTGGCGAAGAAGTTAAGATTGCCCCTGCCCGTCAAGAGACGAATGTCGTTGATCTCATGGCTGCTCTGCAAGCGAGTATTGAAGCGGTTAAACCGATTCCTACAGATCCTGGTACGACACCGAAACCTAGAAAATCAGCCCGAAAGACCGCTGCTAAAGAGCCTGTAGCCAAAGTGAGCGGAGAAGCACCAGATGCCGGAGGACCGAAGCCGAAACGCCGTACAACGAAATCCAAGAAGACAGATACGGTCTCTTGAGTATGATTGATCTAAAAAGTCTTCTCCCTAGAGAGCCCATGGCACCACTCTCGACGGAATCCATTCCAAGCGGAGCGGAATGGGGGGTTCAATTAAAGTGGGACGGCGTGCGCATACTGGCCCTTCTTGAAGCTGGAGAGGTAACGCTTGTATCCCGTAAACTACTTAACAAGACGGCACTCTATCCCGAAATTGTACAATCCCTGTCGGAGCTTAAAGGCAAGCGACTTCTTATAGATGGAGAAGTAGTATATTTCGATCCTGAACTGGGCCGACCTGTATTTCAAAAAGTTCTGCAGCGGGAACGCTCGCGTGCGATCAGCACGAAAGCTCCACACTTTACGTATGTCCTGTTTGACATTCTGATTGATGATGATCAGGACTTGCGACAGCTTCCATATGTTGAACGTCACCAGCGATTGCAAGAGATCGTAGCGAATAAGCCTGGTCTGCTCGTTGCAGACTTGTTCCGTGATGGACAATCCTTGTGGAACTGGGCCAAAGAGCGAGAATGGGAAGGAATTGTAATCAAGCGGCTATCCTCTCCTTACCGTGAAGGAAAGAAGCATCAGGACTGGTATAAGAAAAAAATAGCTATAAACCTAGCGACAGAAGCAATCGCCATCATCATCCGAGAGGGACGTGTAGCCAGTCTCGTCCTCACAGGAGAAGACGGTTCATACATCGGCAGAGCCTCATTAGGTCTCAATGAGCAGACCAAACGTCAGTTGCTTCAATATGCCGAAAGACATCAGGGGAGTGCAAGGTGGAAAGAACTGCATACCGATCTGAAGAAGGAGAAACTGACGTGGCTCCTTCAGCCGTTAACCGTTCATGTGACCTTCTTGGAGTGGAGTCAGGACGGCATGATGCGTCATCCTAAGCTGCTCCGTATTGAAGGGTTGGATTCCTAATGAGGAAACAAGTTAAAGGAACACTCACCATTGAAGGACAGAACATACAAATTACGAACCCAGATAAGCCCTTATGGCCAGAGGTTGGGATAACCAAAGCGATGTACCTACAAAAACTGGCAGCACTTTCCCCCTTCTTACTTCATTATTGCCGGGGAAGATTGCTGACAACGATTCGATATCCACATGGGGTGCCCGGCGAATTTTTCTATCAGAAAAACGCTCCCGAGCCAACCCCCACCTTTGTCAAAACAGCTCAGCATGAAAATATAAATTACGTCCTGTTAAACGGACTGCCTGAGTTGTTGTGGCTTGGTAATCTAGCTGCACTTGAATTCCATCCCTCACTGCATTTAGCAGGGAGTACACTTCCTTGTGAGTGGATGATCGACCTCGATCCCACCTTACCGGACGAACCACGTATTATGGAAGCCACATCGATTGTTGGCAGCGTATTAAGTTCGCTGGGTATCTCCTCTGTGCCAAAAACATCAGGTGCGACAGGCGTTCAAATCATCGTACCCATTCCAGAAGGAATTACATTTGAGGAGCTTCGGACACTTGGACAATTCGTTGCTCAATATGTGACCGAGAAGCATCCGAAACTGTTCACCATCGAAAGACTCAAGAAAAACCGAGGAGACAAAATATATTTCGATTATCTTCAACACTTCAGTGGGAGAACACTCGCTGCTCCCTATACACCAAGAGCTCGCCCGCTGGCTACCGTGTCCACTCCGTTAACTTGGGATGAAGTGTCTCGGAATGTTTCACCAACCGATTTTCACCTGCTTAATATTGAGAACCGATTGCGAGAAAAGGGTGACTTATTAGCCTCGCTACCTCCTCAGCCTATTGAACCGATTCTTCACCATTTGTCATCCAAAAGGAGAACGTAGGCCCTCCGGGTAACCCTCCCATCCAGAGCTGTATCTTTCGCTTCGTCTGCAAACGCCCAGAGCACTTCACTCACAGGCATCTGGGCTCATATTGCCGAGGATTCCCTCCAGTATCTATTTAACGAAACTACTTACAGAACGGAACTACTGTGCAAAATAGAATCAAAACAGCTGGGATCTTCCGATCATTTTTTACATATCCTGCTTCCCCTTCATGAATCTAACTAGTTGAATTTCAAGTAAAATTAGGAAAGTTTTATCGCACATATGTAAAACAAAACATAATCAATGGGTATTTTCGCGCACAATATTCAATTAGTAAATGAATCTTTATTCCTCATTCCATCAATCGAACAACACATTTGCGAAAAGGAACCAATATATCCATATATAGCCTATTAAGTTAACCTATGATATGATGTGCAGTGTTTTGGCACGACCTAATACATATTTGGAGGCTGTAATTGTGAAACGAGTTTTTGGCTTATGGATTGCTCTAATGCTCGCACTCTCTTCCACCGTGGGAGCAACTGAAAGTGATGGAATTAACTTTGTTGAAGGTGGAGATGGGGTTAAGGTTGATATCGGCACAGTAGGAACATTGGAGCTTAGTGAAGATTTCTACTACCTTAATCAAGAAAACGTTAAGAAATTTTCAGTCATGAATGGCAATACACTGAACGGTCAGGAAGTAGCAGGCATAGGTCCTTTAACAGAGGGGCAAGACTGGTTCGTGTACTTTGATTATTACGATTCTGGACATATTAAAAATGCAGAAAAAGAAAAGATAAAGCCAGACAAAATCCTTAAGGAAATTACTGAGGGCACGGAAGCGGCTAATGATGATAAGCCTGCTAGTGACCATATATTTGTAACTGGATGGGACGTTGAACCATTCTATGATTCCGATACCCATAATCTCACCTGGTCACTCATGCTTGAGGACAATGAACAAAGACCATTTGTTAACTACCAAGTAAAACTGCTTACACGAGAAGGATACCTAAGTGTCATACTCGTAAGTGATAGTGAAAACCGGCAGGAGGCCGCTTCTATTCTGTCCAATGAAATCTTACCTAAGTTTTCAAATGTCCAAGGACAGCGGTATGAGGATTTCGATAATTCTACAGATAAAGTTGCAGAAATGAGCTTAACTGGATTGATTCTAGGTGGAGCAGGTTTAGCTGTTGCCAAGAAAGTTGGGCTCCTGATCCTTCTCAAGAAGTTCTGGTATGTAATTGTCGCTGTTCTCGTTGCAGGATTTAACTGGATCCGTAAGCTTGGTCGTAAGAAAGAGCAGCCCGCGGAGGCTTCTGTGAATTCCCCGGAAACAAATCAAGGACCTGATCATCCTGCCACATAATAGCTAAAACGAAACAGATACAAACAGACCACTCAAAGAATTCCCTTGAGTGGTCTGTTTGTTTTTATTAATTACTTCGGACAACAAAACTTTAGTGAATATCCTTCTTCTTGAAGCGTCCGCCCTTAACGTCATGGATATTACCAACCGCTAGAAACGCCTGAGAGTCCCAATCTTCTACGATTGATTTCAGTTTCGCTTCCTCAAGTCTTGTAATGACTACAAATATAACTTTCTTACTATCTCCAGTATACGCACCTTCGCCGTCCAGATACGTTACACCGCGGCCTAAACGCTGTGTAAGTGCATCCCCAATCTCTTTATATTTCTCGCTAATAATCCAGACCGACTTCGATTGATCAATACCTTCTATTGTAATATCAATCAGCTTGAATGCCAGATAGTAAGCGATAAGAGAGTACATTGCATGGTCCCAACCAAAGATAAACCCTGCACTACCAAGAATAAAGAAATTGATAAACATGACCACTTCACCAACAGAGAATGGTGATTTCTTGTTAATCAGAATGGCAACGATTTCAGTACCGTCAAGCGAACCACCTGAACGAATAACGAGTCCGACACCGATACCGAGTATAACACCACCAAATACAGCAGCAAGAAGCGGATCAATGGTAAGTGGGGACACAGGATGGAGAATATAGGTCCCTACCGACATAACCAAAACGGCGAAAAGAGTGGACAGTGCAAACGTTTTGCCGATTTGCTTATACCCCATAAATAAGAAGGGAAGATTGAAGAGAGTTAAGAACACACCGAGTGGTATATGAGTGATAGATGAAACCATGATCGAAATCCCGGTTATTCCTCCATCAATGATACGGTTTGGCACGAGGAAAATTTCCAAACCAACGGCCATGAGAATAGCTCCAAGCGTTAAAAAAATAAACCGACGGAAAAGCCTTGCTTGGAGAGATCTCGTAGATGGCTTTTCCGGCTGTGGCTGATTTATCTGAGGTATTGGCGGCTGCGGTGTGGGCTGCGGCTGCGATATTACATTCAATTCGCTGGACATAAAATTCCCCCGATCATTTTACAATAAAGCCCCGTAATTACTTCTAAGCTTTATCCCTTAGTTTATTTTACCATAAAATGATGGGCGCGATATAGTAATCCCAGAGATTAAAGTAACGGAGAAAGCATTCGGCATAATATCTCCGAGACCTTTTGCAGCCTTCCTCTTTCATGAAATACATGGGCATCGATCTGATGGCTATTCATCAGGTCTTCTTCAAAATCTATGACCAATCGGTTAATTGGCTCCTGATCGAATAGAACTGCAGTTAGTTCAAAATTACAGAAAAAACTACGCATATCCATATTCGCTGTACCTACTGAGCCGATCAAATCATCTACAATCAGCACTTTTGCATGAATAAACCCTTTACGATATTCGTAAAATTTCACCCCTGCAGTCAACAGATCCTCGACATAAGATAAGGATGCGAGCTTAACTAGACGCGAATCGGCCTTATCCGGAATAATAATTCGCACATCTACTCCACTAACAGCAGCCGTCTTAAGTGCCTCATATAATCCCTCATCAGGAATGAAGTAAGGCGTTGTGATCCAGATCCGCTCTTTCGCTATAGAAATCGATCCGAAGCACATCTCCTGAATAGCATTCCAGTTCATATCTGGACCACTGCTCAGAATTTGTACCTGCTCTCCACCTGTGCATTGATGTTCTGGAAACAGACTGAGATCCACAATCTTTTCTCCTGAAGCAAGCTTCCAGTCTTGAAGAAATACGTTCTGTAGAAAATAAACCGCATCTCCCTCCACTTCTAGATGCGTATCTCTCCAGTATCCCATCTTTGGGTACTTACCCAAATAATCGTCACCAACATTAATCCCGCCTAGAAAACCAACGGTACCGTCAACGACTACGATTTTACGGTGATTCCGATAATTGATCCTGCGATTAAATACCGAAACCATGGCCGGGAGGAAAAAATGAAACTCCACGCCTGCCTCTTTAAATCGGCGAATAAACGAATTCTTAAGCTTATAACTACCTAAACCGTCACAAATAAGCCTTACCTTAACGCCTTCCTTCGCTTTTCGAATCATGACATCTTGAAATTTCGTACCGATGGAATCATGCCGAAAAATATAAAACTCCACATGGATATGGTCCTTCGCATTCTCCATTGCTTTCAACATCGCAGCATACGCCTGTTCACCATCCGTTAACACCTTACTGCTATTACAGCCAGTAATCGGGCTTTCTGAGAGATGATTCAGCAAGTTGAACAATCGCAAATTGTGATGGAAATCAGGATTATGCATATCTGACGCTTGATGCACAACAGCTGCTTCCTTCCATAAATGCTCTCTAATCTCCTGAAATAGACGTGTACCTCGGTTACGAATCTTTAGACGGTGCTGATAGTCTTGTGCGACGAAAAAGTATAACACAAAACCAACTAACGGTAGACAAAATAAAATAAACAACCATGCTACAGCCTTGGACGGATTTCTGAATTCCAGCAACAGCACCGCAGCCATCTGGCATATGAATGCTATAAGCGCAAGCAGAAGCCACATCATAATGGCAGCCCCCTAACTTGAATGAAAAAGATGATAGTTACATCATTGACCATTCATTTATGTATTTATTCAATACATACCCATTCAGATCCACTTATGAACACTACCGCATCTTGTAATATTTTTGACATGTTTCTCACAAAAGTAGAATACATAGAGAATAGAAGCCGTCCAACTCATCATCGTTACCATGTAATACATAGAAAGAATGAAAGGGGATGCCATGAAGAACAAACGAAGGAAACAGCGTTTAACCTTGCTGGTACTCCGTGACGCTCAGCAGTCCGTTAAACAAGTTCATCTGTCCAAGCCTTTGATGATTGCCGTACCTGCGGTCGCCCTCCTATCTATTTCAAGTCTGATCGTTTCTATGCAGATTCACTCTGCTCGCACCATCTCTCAACTCGAACAAGAGTTGACATTAAAGAGTCTAGAGTCGCTGAAGATGGAAGTTACCGTCACCAATAAAGAAGAGGCCATTGAACGGCTCAACAAAGCGATCATTCAATTGTCTAGTGAAGCGGCACAGACCAAGACACAAATGAAGAGAGTTAAAGAGCTTGAGTTAGAGCTTAAACAGTTTATTCAGAAGCATGGCTCCACAGGTGAAGAAATCTCCTCAAGATCTATCGACAGTAACAACCATGTTGGCGGTGAATATATTGCGGTTCACGAGAACGAAATGCTGCATCTAGCAGAGGAAACACAAGATGACTTTGAGGCCATACAGAATCTGATCAAGACCATGGAGAGCCACATTCCAGAAACACTTGATCAAGCAGTGGAGACACAAACCAGAATCGAGGGAAATCCAACACTGTGGCCAACCCACTCCAAACGCCTCACCTCTAGCTTCGGATATCGTAGTGACCCCTTTAATGGCCGCTCCGCTTACCATGCCGGCATTGATATCGCAGGTGAACGTGGTGACCCTATACTAGCAGCGGGCTCAGGCATCGTAACCACCGCTGAACGAAGCAACGTTCGTGGAAACTACATCATCATTCGTCATCCCAATGGACTTGAAACATGGTATATGCATCTGGATAGTCTAGAGGTTACCGTTGGAGATCAAGTGGAACAAGGTGAACAGATAGGTAAGATGGGGACCACAGGACGGAGTACAGGACCACATCTTCACTTCCAGGTCGTCAAGAGCAGCCAAACCGTAAACCCGTTGCTGTACGTTCAATAAATGATCGGTTAAGGGGGAGAATATTCGTGAAAAAAACGAAGAGAAAAAAATTCACATCTGCTGGAACAAGCACACTGATCAGCCAAGGCAGTCAGATTGAAGGCAAGCTAAACTGTGATGCTGATCTACGAATTGATGGGAAGTTCAACGGCTCCATCGAAAGTCAGGGAAATGTAACCATTGGCGAAAGTGCCATTGCGCGTTCCAATATCACAGCTAAAGAAGTGATCATTGCAGGCAAGGTGTTCGGGGATATCTCAGCTGAAGGTAAACTCACGATCACTCCGACGGGACAAATGCATGGGGACGTCATTGCCTCCTCTCTCATCATCATGGAAGGCGGCGTCTTGAATGGAGCGAGTCATATGGAGCATTCGGGCGCTGATCATGATTCCAGTAAAACAACGCTTGAATCCTTCTCTATTCATAGATCTGAGGCGGGGTAAATCACATAATTATGACTTCCTCTATGGTCCGCCAGGGCCTTTCCCATACAAGCACAACAGATTACATCATTACATTACAAGAGCCCCTTCAACAGCGGTTCTGCGCTGTCGAAGGAGCTCTTGTAATTACCCACCCTTACGATGCTGTATCAAGACTTTATCAAGATGCTACATCCCTTTTGGTGAAAGCCCACCATGATACCAAGGCAAAAATCAAACAATAAATTGCAATTAAGATAATAGAGAAACTGAATCCAACTCCACCAGGTCCGACAGAAGAATGAATATAATTTCTTAGATCCATGTGTAGGATCAGAATATACTTCGCCCACTCATACTTATCAGGACTAAATAAGGCGCCGAATAAATTTTTCGTAAAGAGTAGCATCAGAGACAACCCGATCGCAAGAGAAGCAGAACGGAATACCGTAGAAATCATAAATGCGATCAGCGATATGATAAATAATTGAATATAGTCGGTAAGAAGCAATAGCACTATCCCCTCGATCCCCGTCACCTCTGGTCTCAAAGATATTGGTGATATACTCGGGAACAACAGAGCAGATGTTGTAAGTCCCACTATCCCTATAATGCCTGTACCGAACAAGGAGAACAGAATCATCGACAAAAACTTAGACAGTAATATTTTCCCACGGCTCCAAGGTCGTATAAGAAGAAGCTTGATCGTCCCCCAAGTAAACTCCCCTGCCACTAGGTCGGCTGCAATAACAACAGTAAATATGATGTTCAGCATAAAAGTGATATTTTCGATCAACATAAATGCGCTCCAGATGTCCACTCCTATACCGATTAAACTAATAAGCACAGGTAGAAGTACATTAAACACAGCCAGAATCCCAAGCATCACCCATGTACGAACACGGCTATAGATCTTCATATTCTCATTGGCAACCAGTTTCAAAAAGTCAGTCATGGCGTTCACTTCCCGTCATTTCCAAGAATTGATCCTCGAGTGATGTCGTAATCGGCTGAATTCCATACACTTTTACGCCGGCTCGAACGAACTCCGCATTAACCCCTGCAATGAAGTCCCGATCACCGCGAATGATTACCCGATTACCGTGTACTCTGTGCTGGACAGCTTCTAGGAGCTGCACTGCACGTTCAATATCATGAACCTCAAAGGCCGTTTCCTCAAAGGATCTTTCTCCTTCATCGGTCCGCAGCTGTCTTACATCAATCAGTTTGCCCTTCTGAATAATGCCGACCGTATCGCACATAAGCTCCATTTCAGACAGTAGATGGCTAGAAACGAACACAGTTGTGCCCTCTTCACGACTTAACGCACGTAAATAATCGCGAAGTTCCCTAATTCCCTGTGGATCTAGTCCGTTTGTCGGTTCATCTAGAATAAGTAGCTTCGGGCGATGAAGCAAGGCCTGGGCTACACCTAACCTTTGCCGCATCCCAAGTGAATAGGTGCCTACTTTGTCATGAATCCGTTCGGTAAGTCCAACCAATCCAATGACTTCTCGAATTCGCTCTTCCGTTATATCGGGCATCATACGAGCATAGTGTATCAAATTCTTATACCCTGACAAAAACTTATACATCTCTGGGTTCTCAACAATAGCACCAATCTGTGAAGAGGCCTTTTCGTAGTCCTTACGGATACTATATCCCCCGATTAGAATATCCCCTTTAGTAATGGACATCAGTCCAACCATCATCCGAATCGTTGTTGTCTTCCCTGCACCATTGGGTCCCAAGAACCCAAACACTTGGCCTGCTGGAATATCTAGCGTAAGATCCTGAACTAAAGTTTTTGACGAGATCACTTTCGTAACACCCATCAACCTAACAAGTGGTTCTTGCATGCATCTTAACTCCTCTACAACCTGTCTTATGAAAAAACTTCAATATTATCCACTTATCGTATCATAGTTTCAATACTCCGTGTTTCCATTAACGAAGACAGCATTACGACTTAACTTCGAACATGAACAGCAAATTCCAATAGGAATATCATCTCTAAAGAACCCCGTGCGAAATACACGCGCACTTCCCTCCTGGGCAACGAGTTGACAGCAACATATACAGTACATTTTCATTTCCTTCATAACCTGCAACTCCTTCTTCCTGAAGACACTCCTCCTGCGATACAATTCGTATCTTACTTGGAATGTATATAATTCGACGAATGATGTCAACCATTTCGACACGGTTTCAAATCTATTCCATCTCGTATATTTATTTCATTTATATCCAGCTTATTTGTAAACGCAATCATTTTACATGATTTTTTTTGTTTTTTATTAAAAATGTCATAATAAATATTGACGATATTCGTTATATGCGATACATTTTGTATCATGCAGTGTTTACTTCTGGTTACCTGTTTTTCACTGGATTTGGGACATAAGGAGGTGGAGATACACGTTGTATGGACATCGAATAGCAGAAATGAGGGAAGAGAAAGGATGGACCCAAGAAGAACTTTCAGCGGCGATTGGTATAAGCCGAGCCTCGCTTTCACATTATGAAAAAGATCGTAGAAAACCAAATTTAGAAACATTGATGCGGCTGGCCGATATATTCCACGTCTCCATCGATCACATTATTGGAAGAAGGAATCACACCCGCTCCGAATCAGAGAGTACACGCCTGCACCATAAGGATTAAACTGCAGTCTGTTAATCGAATACAACCCAAAACAAGACCCCACCATGGCCTAGCCAATTGGAGGGGTCTTTATTTCAGCTTTTATGTTCGTTAAACAGGTATGTGGGTTATTCATTCCATATGTGCTTTTAACAATGAGCTAATTTCGTCACGCTGCTCGTCACTCACTATATAATACCAGACACCATTTATTTTCTCGCCTCGGCCTTTCACCTCTACCTGTTCGATTCGATTTAGCTTCGTCCGATAATCCAGCATAAACGACTTCATTTCATCAAAACTAATATCTGTTTTCACACTGGTTCCAATTTCATCAAGTATAGACTCCAGTTTAAATACCGTCGAAACATTCAAGGATTTTGAAATTAAATCAAGTAATATCTCTCTTTGCCGTTCATTTCTTCCTAAGTCCCCTCTTGGATCTTCAAAGCGCATACGCGAGAATGCTAATGCTTCAGAGCCATTGAGGTGAATTTCACCTTTAGTAAACTGATACCCTTCATAATCAAAAGAAAAGGGGTTATTTACATCCACTCCCCCTAAGGAGTCTATTATGCGTGAGAATCCTTCCATATTGACCTTTAGGTAGTAATTTATCGGAAATTGAAGAAATTCCTCAACGGTTTGGATCGACATATCAACACCACCGAAAGCAAAAGCATGATTAATCTTATCAACCGTACCATGGCCAACAATCGTTGTACGGGTATCCCTTGGAATATTAAACATCAGAATGGATTCGTTAGCAGGGTTTACCGCTAGCAGAATCATCGAATCAGAACGCCCACGATCATTCGCACGCTCATCCACACCGAGAACAAGAACAGTAAAGGGATCGAGTTTCTCAGGATCTACAGCATTTTTTTTCTTGTCCTTGACACCCGAATTGACGCTTACGGGAATAGACGGTAGTGGTTTCCTTTCTTCATAGATGTGGTGCGCTGTAGATTTAACAGATTGATACACATAAATACCATATCCCGAAACAAGTATCAGAAGGAACGCCACCACAAATGTAGCGTACTTTATCTTTTTAGACATCCTAAACTCCTCCTGTTATTCGTGCGCTTTAAGTACCAATTTTTTCGAGACATTTCATTGAAACATTATGTATCGACAAAAAGGACCTATACCCTCGCTTCTTCTACTTCTCTAGTGGGTATATGCCTATAAATTAATCCAGCGCCTTCTATGAAAAGAGGGCGCCAGGATATAAGGTAAAAGAACTAATGACCAAGCAACGTAAATATAGTAAAATGTTTGTAACTAAAATTTTTGAATAATTATTGAATGATCGTGCTCATTAGACGCCGGCTTGTGCTGACCGTGCCAGTGTTTGTGTAAAATCGAATCGGAGTATCGTTGAAATGGTGAAACATCATCCGATTTAACATACCCGTGATCCGAAGCTTTTCATTCTCTGATACGTCTAATTTAGCGGTATAAAGACTGCTATTTTGCCAAAATTCTCGCGTCAAGGAACGACCAGAAACCAGAATTCGATCATAGGAGTCATCCAATTCATAACAGAGATTTACATTGGACGTTGTCGGAATTTCCCAATCACACAGAAACAGAATTTTCTCTGTGCTGAATTCAAGAGGGGTAACCTGATGCGTGCGTCCATTGATTTTTAGCTTCCCAATCGCCGTTAGACGTACTCCAATGCTTATTTGATGATGTTCTTTTTGGGACATCTGACTATTCATCTAACTCCTTCTTTTCGGCGAATTTCTGGTATGAAACATCCTGCTTTCGGATAGTATGATACTAAACGTTACATCGAGATACATTATGTATCTGTTGATTATTCCCATTTTACGATACATCTTGTATCTAGTCAATATGAAATGCATATGGATATTTTTCATCCAATGCTTCTAAAGAGTATCCCCAGCAATCGGAGGAGGACCATAAATGACTTACGGAAATCGAATAGCAGAACTACGGGAAAAGCAGGGCTGGACCCAAGAGGAACTTGCATCTACTGTTGGGATTACACGAGCTGCTTTATCTCATTACGAAAAGAACCGACGCAAACCAGACTTCGAGACGCTGACACTTCTCGCGGATCGCTTTAACGTTTCTATCGACTATTTAATTGGACGAACGAAGCATGAGAAGATGTCCATGGATACAGAGGTCCGTGATTTTGTGGATGGCTTAGAGCTTTCAGATCAAGATCTTCTAGAGCGCTTCAACCTCACTGTCGATGGTCGAAAATTGACCGAAGAAGAAGCCAAACGTTTCATTGCCTTTGTAAGAATGGAACGAATGATGAAATAATGAAGTCAGCACTTCACAGAAAAATCCCCGGCAGGCTGTAACAAAACAGTCCACCGGGGATTTTTCTCCCTTCAATTCGGGATTACAATTTTCAGCTTTTTCTCTCTTCTTCTAATACCAGCCATTTGTCGGGATGGATACCCATTTGATCTAGGAGCTTATAGATGTCAAGGTCTTGCTTGGTATTCTGTGATTGTCTTTCATTATGCCCTGATCCGGTCTCTTTCTCCACATTCATCTTACACTAACCTCGCTTATTTTCTACTATTTGCTTGGCAATCCATCCCATATGTATATTTCTACGATGATCACTCTTTTTTACTTACTTATCGATATTATACCTAACCCAAGTCTATGATGCTGTCGTCTGTTGGAACCATTGTCCTAGAAGATTGGTTCTAATTTTGTCGAATAAACAAACACCCACAGTGAGTTCATAAAAGAACTCGCTGCGGGTGCATAAAAATCACATATATAGGTCCTTAGTATTGTATCAATTAATTATTGCCACCTGTACGTGCTAACTCACGCATATTGGCTTCAAAGGCAGCTAACAAAGCAGTATCTCCTGTAAACCCTTGTTCTTGTGCTTTCTCGATCTGAAGTATCATTCGCTTATAATCTTTCGGAATCACACGTACGAACTGTCTAATCGATTGATCCCAATTCGCAAGAATTTTCATGGCTAGCATACTGTCTGTATACATGGAATGTCTTTGGATCATGCCAAATACAACTTCTATTTCGTTCGGATCTTCCAAATGCTCCAACAGGACCATTTCTAGATTACTTCGCTGAATCAGAACTCCTTCTGGGTCATATACGTATGCAATACCGCCTGACATCCCTGCTGCAAAGTTACGTCCTGTATCACCGAGTACAACAACCCGTCCTCCTGTCATGTATTCACAGCCATGGTCACCCACGCCTTCTACGACAATATGAGCACCAGAATTACGAACAGCGAAGCGTTCCCCTGCAATACCACGTATATAAGCTTCACCGCCAGTTGCTCCATAAAAAGCGGTATTCCCCGCAATGATATTCTCTTCTGCAGCAAAGGTAGCCTTAGGTGAAGGCTTCACAATGATCTTCCCTCCAGAAAGTCCCTTACCGATGTAGTCATTGCTATCGCCTTCCACAGTAAGCGTCATTCCTTTCGGCACAAACGCACCAAAGCTCTGTCCAGCTGAGCCTTCAAAAACAAACTGTATCGTATCTTCAGGCAAACCTGCTGCTCCATATTTACGCGTGACTTCACTACCCAGAATGGTGCCTACCGCTCGATCCACATTCGTGATGGGGAATCGTCCCTCTACCACTGTCCCTGATTCCAATGCAGGAGCTGCACGATCCAACAGGTAACGCATATCAAGTGTTTCCTCAAGACCATGGTTCTGCCGCTTCGTGCGGAATCTGGAGCTACCTTCTGGAAGATTCGGAGAATGCAGGAGTGCTGAAATGTCGATCCCCTTCTTCTTCCAGTGACTGTCTGCTTGAACTGCATCCAGGCAATCTGTCCGACCTACCATCTCTTCAATCGTACGGAATCCAAGCGAAGCCATTAACTCGCGTACATCCTGAGCAATAAATCTCATAAAGTTAACGACATGTGCAGGATCTCCGGTAAAGTTCTTCCGCAGCTCCGGATTTTGTGTAGCAACACCCACGGGACAAGTATCCATCTGACACACACGCATCATGATACAACCAAGCGCGACGAGTGGAGCTGTAGAGAAGCCGTATTCCTCAGCACCAAGCATTGCAGCCACAATCAGATCACGTCCACTCAGCATCTTCCCATCCGTTTCAAGCACAACACGATCACGCAGATTGTTCAGAATCAACGTCTGGTGTGTTTCGGCAAGTCCAAGCTCCCACGGCATACCTGCGTGGCGAATAGAGCCTTGCGGAGATGCGCCTGTACCACCGTCATAACCACTAACGAGAATAATATCCGCACGTCCTTTGGCTACACCAGCTGCTATTGTACCTACCCCAACTTCAGAAACGAGTTTAACGTTAATGTCTGCCCTCGGATTCGCATTCTTGAGATCATAGATCAGCTCTGCCAAATCCTCAATGGAGTATATATCATGATGTGGAGGAGGTGAGATGAGACCTACGCCCGGGGTTGAACCGCGGACTTCAGCAACCCAAGGGTATACCTTTCGCCCTGGCAATTGTCCACCTTCACCCGGTTTCGCTCCTTGTGCCATCTTAATCTGAATTTCATCGGCATTGACCAGGTAATTCGAAGTTACACCGAAACGTCCGGAAGCCACCTGTTTAATCGCACTCCGGCGTGAATCGCCGTTCGCATCTGGTACGTATCTTGCCGGGTTCTCTCCGCCTTCACCTGTATTACTCTTGCCCCCGATACGGTTCATCGCAATCGCAAGGCTTTCATGGGCTTCCTTACTGATCGACCCAAAGGACATCGCTCCGGTCTTAAACCGTCGTACAATACTCTCTATAGGCTCCACTTCTTCCAGTGGGACTGGCTCACCTGCAGGCTTAATTTTGAGCAATGCTCTTAAGGTCAAGTGCTGCTCACTTTCACCCTGTACCAACTTGGCATACTTCTTATATAAATCATAATCATTCGTGCGGACAGCCTGCTGAAGAAGATGGATCGTTCTCGGGTTAAAGAGATGTTCCTCCCCATCGTTTCTCCACTGATAGTCGCCACCTGAATCCAGTACCTTATCATTGCCATCCTTGTCAGTAAAAGCACGGTCATGATGCGCCAGCGTCTCAGCAGCGACTTCTTCAAGTCCGATACCACCGATTCGGGATGGTGTCCACGTAAAATATTGATCTACAAATTCCGATTTCAGACCGACCGCTTCAAAGATCTGTGCACCACGGTACGATTGGATAGTGGATATCCCCATCTTAGAGAGTACCTTCACAACTCCTTTACTAGCAGCTTTAATGAAGTTCTTTACTGCCTTTTCATGAGAAATACCACGGAGCATTTTCTCCTGAATCATATCATCAAGTGTTTCAAAAGCCAGATACGGGTTCACAGCGCTCACGCCATAACCAAGCAAGAGCGCAAAATGATGAACTTCACGAGGCTCCCCGGATTCGAGCAAAATACTTACTTTGGTCCGCGTGCCTTGACGGATCAGATGGTGATGTAGCGTGGATACGGCAAGCAGTGATGGGATTGCTGCGTTCTCTTTATCCACTCCACGATCGGAGAGAATCAGAATATTATGACCTTTATTGATAACGCGATCTGCCGCTTCACACAATGTCTCCAATGCTTGACGAAGCCCTTCTGCACCATCCGCTGCTGTGAAAAAGATAGGTATCGTCATCGATTTAAAACCTGGACGATGCACATGTCTTATTTTGGCGAAGTCTTCGTTTGATAGAACCGGCGAATCCAACCTTATATGACGACAACTCTCGGGCTCCGGATTCAGCAGATTACGCTCTGGTCCGATCGTTGTAGCTGTAGAGGTAATCAATTCCTCCCGGATGGCATCAATTGGTGGATTCGTAACTTGTGCAAACATCTGTTTGAAATAGTTAAACAAGCGCTGTGGACGCTCAGATAACACGGCCAGTGGGGCATCGTATCCCATAGATGCAAGCCCCTCAGCTCCGGTAAGTGCCATCGGTTCAAGTACCTTACGCAGTTCTTCATACGTGTAACCGAATGACTGCTGTAACTGACGTACATTTTCATGTTTCGGATTTGGAAGCTCTAGTGCTTCTGGAAGATCTTCCAGATTTACGAGATGCTCATCCAGCCAATCACGATAAGGCAGCTCAGAAGCGATACTCGCTTTCACTTCCTCATCAGATATAATACGCCCTTCCTTCGTATCTACAAGGAGCATCCGTCCTGGACGAAGACGATCCTTATAAAGTACATTCTCAGCCGGAATATCCAGAACACCTGCTTCAGAAGAGAGGACAATAAGATCATCTTTTGTAACATAGTAGCGAGATGGACGGAGCCCATTACGATCCAGTGTAGCACCAATCTGAATGCCGTCAGTAAAGGCCATTGCTGCCGGTCCATCCCATGGTTCCATCATCGTGCTGTGATATTCATAAAATGATTTTTTCGTTTCATCCATGCTTTCATGGTTGTTCCACGGTTCTGGAACCATCATCATTGCCACATGCGGTAATGACCGTCCACTTAAATACAAGAACTCAAATGTGTTATCAAACATGCCTGTATCGGAACCGTCTGGATTAATCACCGGTTTTACTTTTTCAAGGTCATTACCGAACAGCTCACTCTGGAACAACGACTGACGCGCATGCATCCAGTTCACATTCCCGCGCAGCGTATTAATCTCTCCATTATGGATCATGAATCGATACGGATGAGCACGCTCCCAGCTTGGAAATGTGTTCGTACTAAAACGAGAGTGAAGCAGCGCTATGGCCGATTCCACTCTAGCATCCTGCAGATCCAGATAGAACTGTCCGACCTGAACAGTGGTTAGCATGCCTTTGTATACGATTTTTCGACATGAAAGACTGGATACATAGAAGGTATCGCCTTCCGGTACACCACTATAACGAATAGCCAACTCCGCTCTTCTGCGGATGATATAGAGCTTCCGTTCAAAGCTGAGGTCGTCCTGTATGTCTTCGCTACGTCCAATAAATACTTGGCGGACATATGGCTTAGCAGCCTTTGCAGATTTGCCGAGCATTTCATCGTTCGTTGGTACGTCACGGAACCCAAGTAATAGCTGTCCTTCCTCAGCAATAATGGAAGCAAGCTGCGCTTCATGGTCTGCGCGTACGTCTGGGTCATGTGAAAGGAACAACATCCCCGCTCCGTAACCGCCTTGCTCTGGTAGTGTAAAACCAAGACGCAGTGCTTCTTGAACAAAAAAGCCATGCGGGATTTGCATCATAATTCCTGCACCATCCCCAGAGTTTGGCTCACTTCCTTGACCTCCACGATGCTCCATGTTGCTAAGCATCGTAAGCGCCTGACTTACAATTTCGTGGGATGGTTTTCCTTTAATATGAGCAACAAACCCCATACCGCAAGCGTCTTTCTCAAACTGCGGATCATAGAGTCCTTGTTTCTGGGGAAATTCAGTATGTTTCATAATATGCAACCTTTCCTGTTACAGATTGATACTGCAAAAACTCAGAAATAATGAAGGATAGATGGGCTGGCTACGCCTGCCGGTTGAGGATACACATGCATTAAGATGCAATAATGTACAAAAAACACAAAGAGGACAAGTTCGAAATTACACGTCAAGTTAGATTAGTGTAATCATTTTAGCACCCCAGTAATATCAGTGCAATTCAAAGTTTTTATGAATACGATAAGAATTGTTTTTGTGACTAGTCTCACAATATTAGAGGAAAAAAGATGTATTATAATGCAAAAAAAAGAACAAAAAAGACATTCCGAATGATTCGGAATGTCTTCATTTTTTTACACGGCAGGAGCCGGCTCTTCTGTTTTCACTTTTTTCTTATAGCGGTGGGTTAAGAAATAAATGGAGGTAATAATGAGGAATACCACCCCGAAGGATGCGAGCACTCCTGCATCTCTCCACATACTGCTTATGTCACCTGTCGATATCACAGACTTGAATCCGGATACGCTGTAAGTCATAGGCAACAATGGGTTAAGTGCCTTCATCCAGTTAGGAATCAGTTCCAGTGGGAACGTACCTGCACTGGTCGTCAACTGAAGAATCAGAATAACGATCGCGACAAAGCGTCCAGGCAGATCAAGCCAAGTTACCAAGACTTGAATCAAGAACATATACGACAAGCTCGTAATGAATGCAAACAGATAGAACATCGGTACATTTTGCACATCAAGCTTCAATCCATATAGCATAAGCACTACGGCGAGCAATGCTTGTATAAGACCCATTCCAGCAAAGGACAATGTCCGGCTCACAAAACGGTTAAATCCGCTAGCGCCTGGAACAGAAGTAGCATAAATCGGCATAACGATTGAAGTGATCAATGCCCCCACAAACAACCCAAGCGACAGGAAGTAAGGAGCAAATCCTGTACCATAGTTAGGCACTTCATTCACTTTATGCTCATCGACTTCGATAGGTTCTGCAAACATGTTGATCGTCTTATCCGTTGCCTTTACTTCACTCGTCTTATCCGCTGCTTCATTCAGCTTCTCCGCGAGTTCACCAGAGCCATCTTTCAGTGTACCCATACCACTTACCAGTTCTCCTGCACCAGCATGCAGCTGTTTCGAACCGTCAGCCAGCGTCGTAACACCGCTGCCTAACTTGTCTGCACCACTTGCAAGTGTCTGAATACCTTTGTTCAATGTGGATGCGCCGCTCGCAAGCTCCTTACTACCTGTAGCTGCTTCACCAAGCTTCGTAGCGAATAGTTTCAGACCTTCAGTAAGCTGACCTTGACCTGCGGTAAGCTGTTTCGCTCCTTGAAGCAGTTGTTCACTACCAGAGGTCAGTTGCTTTCCTCCCGCAGCAAGTTTCTCGGAACCTGCGCTGAGCTTTCCAGCACCTGCGCTGAGCTCAGTCGTTCCTTTCTGTAGCTCAGAAGCACCTGCTGCAAGCTGCTGTTGTCCTGCGTTCAACTCACTGCTTCCGTTAGCAACGGACTGACTCGCAGCAATAAGCTTTTGCACTTCTGGAGAAGCTGCAAGCTCAGGATTGCTTGCCGCCAATTGCTTAAGGCCTTCAGCCACAGCTTTGGATCCTTGCTCAAGTGAAGCCGTTCCTTCAAGCGATTGTTTCAATCCTGCATGTAGGCGTCCAGCACCTTCTGCCGTAGCCTGAGCACCTGCTTTTAACGAAGCAGCGCCACTCTGGTTCGCTTGAAGCCCCTCGGACAACTCACGAGTACCAGAAGCTGCAGATTCAAGTCCAGCTTGAAGTTTCAGCCCACCTTGACGCGCAGCCTCCGCCCCAGTCTGGAGTTGCTTGTGGCCATCTTGCAATTGTACTAAACCTGATGAGAGGCTACCAGCACCTTCATTCAACTTCCCTGCTCCTGCATTCAGATCCTTAACACCTTTGGTTAGAGGTGCAATACCTGATCGCAGTTCTTCGGTACCGCTAACCAGCTTGGACAGGTTCTCCTTCAGTTTCACAGCACCTTCATCCAGCTTTTGAGCACCTTCAGTAATTTTATTCGCTCCATCGCCAGCATCTTGAAGACCACCGGAGATTTTCTCTACTTGATCAAATAATGTTTCGGTATAAGCTTCTGTCACTTTAGCCGATACCTTAGCCTGGATTTGCTTCACGGCAGTTCCACCGATCTGCGAAGCCAGGAAGTTATAACCTTCGTTCGGCTCGAACACAAGCTTAGCCGGTTCCGGCTGGTCATCCATTACGGTTGTTGCCTTCTTCGAGAAGTCTTCAGGAATCATAATGGTCATGTAATATTTATTACTGGCCATTCCCTCTTCCGCAGCAGTCCGGTCAACAAATTCCCAATTAAAATCATCACTCTTCTTAAGCTCATCGACAAGATCAGCACCAGCAGTCAGTGATTTCCCTTCAAATTCTGCTCCCTGGTCATTGTTCACGATAGCAACAGGAAGATCATCCATTTTTCCATATGGATCCCAAAAGGCTCCGAGGAACATGCCGCTGTACATGACCGGGATGAACAGCACCGCAATGAGTGGAATCAGAATCTTTCGATTCCGTGCCGCAGCGGCAATGTCTTTAAAAAATACTGATAATGACTTCATCCAGTCTCTCTCCTTTTTTTATAGATACAGCAGCCTTGTGCCGACATCCTTGTCCTCTAAGGGACTCTTTGTATATAATTTGTGTCTCTTCATAAACCCACTGACCATTTATCTCATTTGGTCATTTTAAGCGAAAAAAAAACGACTTGCTTCATTCATTGTATTTCCCTAATACAGACCCGCACTCGTGCTTAGCGTACACTGCCATAGGAGACAAGAAAGGCTTTCGACACACCGCTGTCGCGCAAGTCTCTCCTGCCCCCTAGACCTCTAACTTCCAGCTTGCTCTTATGAAGTCGGCTTCGCTTCTCGCGTTGCTCTCAACCCATCTGCCAAGAAAAGGAGCATATATTCTTTAATTTGCTCTTTATGAAGCGGCTCTCGCAAATTGTTGAAATCCGCTGTCAATGCTCCATAGAGCTTTAGCATCACAAAGGATACCACCTTCGAGTCACAGGGCTTAATCTCACCATTCTGGATGGACTGATCCACCAATCTCTGCAAGTACCCAACGATCACATTCTCCACCTTAGTCAGACCATCGTTCGCCTTAGGTGTACCTAACTCCCGCTGTTCCTGTGAGAGCTTAATGAACAACGAATGCTCATCTCGGAACTCCAGTAAGGCGTCTAGCACACGATACAGATTATCGAAGAAGTCCCGATCCTCACGCATGATATGCTCAGCTATGCGCTTCATCTCCAATATCGCCGCGTGTAGAATTTCATCAAACAGCTCTTCCTTGTTCGTAAAGAATGTATAGATCGTACCCTTTCCTACATTAGCTATCTTCGCCACCTGATCCATCGTCGTTGCTTTATAGCCAAATAACGCAAACGATTTTGCGGCAGCTTCCAGCACCTGCTTTCGACGATCAACCGCTGGCATGCTTAACCCCTCCTTGAACATATAAAACTGTCTCTCAAAAATGACTAAAATACACTTTTGGTCATTCGGTCAAAAACTACTTTATCAGAATCCTCACAATATTGCAATATTCCTTTTCAAAAAAACAATAATTATCACTGCAGGAGTAATCGTATCCCCCAGCGTTTAATAAATAGAAGAAAATAATTGAAATGCTTCACGAACTTGAGCGTATATTTAATCTAGATAAGTGATTTTCACGATGTGTTTTACAATGGATAAAATTGCATAAGACCAAAGAGCGAATGGATTCGTTAATATATTGTAATTCATTTAGATGTATTTTTTGGTGTTGCTCTTCAAAAAACGATTCCTGTTTTGTAAGATAGAGGGAGAAAGATGTAGGTGAAATTTATGCGAAAAACTAGAGTGCTCCTTTTCTCGGAGGGATTCGGTACAGGTCATACCCAAGCGGCATACGCTTTGGCTGAGGGTCTTCATAGGAAAAACCCCCTCATCCAGTGCCGTGTCATAGAGCTCGGTAATTTCTTGAACCCTACCGTTGGTCCACTAATCTTATCGGCTTACCGTAAAACGGTCAGTGTACGTCCGCGTCTTGTGGGTATGCTCTACCGATCACAATATAAAAAGTCACTGAATCGAATTACACGCCTGGCCCTACACCGGATCTTTTATGCGCAAGCTGCACAGGTCATTAACCAGCTAAAGCCAGATGTTATCATCTGTACACATCCATTTCCTAACGCTGTTGTATCTCGTTTAAAGCGCCAAGGATTAAACGTTCCACTGTTTACACTTATCACAGATTACGATGCTCATGGTACTTGGGTCAACTCAGAGGTAGATGAATATCTTGTCTCTACTCCTCAAGTCAAAAAATTATTGATCAAACGCAACATTTTACCTGAGTACATACATGTTACTGGCATTCCCGTTCATCCAAAATTTTGGGATCAGGAGAACAAAGAACAGCTTCAAGCGGAGTTAGCGCTCAGCGATATGCCCACCGTACTTATTATGGGTGGTGGTTGGGGACTAGTCTTCAACAAAGATCTCCTTTTGAAGCTTGCTTCTAAAGCGAATGACATCCAGCTCGTATTTTGTATGGGACAAAATAAAAAACTCATTACCAGCATGAAGGAAAACCCACTATTCCGTCATCCGAACATTCATATTATGGGTTATCGTAAAGATATTCATAAGCTCATGGCTGTGTCAGACTTACTTATTACGAAGCCAGGAGGAATGACATGTGCTGAAGGAGCCGCCAAGGCAATCCCTATGCTCTTCTATGAGCCCATTCCTGGGCAAGAGGAGGAGAACTGCCTCTTCTTCGTTAATGAAGGCTTCGGAGAGGTTCTTGACTCTCCTGAGGTAATGGACAAATGGCTCGACTTATTATCGAAGCGTTATGATATGGTCTCTGATTACCGCAAGCAACTATTACACCGCAGACTTCCACACCTGGATCCAGATAATTGTGCGATTCAGGTACTCGGTATGCTCTCGCATGATGGGATCGATACGATTCCACCTGTCGTTCATCTGATAGCCGATTAGACATGATTGATCATGAGATAGCAAAAAGACTGTTCCACGAACTAGCATGATGCCTATGCAGTGGAACAGTCTTTTCTATTCTAGTACATGTCTAGTATTTCGTTTCTATTATATAGAAGAAATTAAATTTCAATGCTCTCACCAGGCTTCAGTGGGTAACCCTCCACACCCGTCTGTCTCAACCGGTCGCAGAATAATGAAGAATCCTGCGCAATGTCCGGGAAAGTATCATAATGAACGGGTATCACCCTCTTCGTACGGATCCACTGCGCGGCAAGCAATGCATCATCCGGCCCCATGGTTAGCACATCCCCAATAGGAAGCGCGGCACAATCGATCGTATTCATCTCACCAATCAGGCGCATATCACCGAACAGACTTGTGTCTCCTGCATGGTAGAACGTTTTGTCACCTATGGTCAGTAGAATACCTGCAGGCTGACCACCATAAATCCACGTATCTCCAACGGAGATCGAAGAGGAATGGAACGCTTGGGTGAATTTGACGTTGAATCCATCAAAGGAAAAACGACCACCAATATTCATCCCCTGAGATTTTACGCCTTGGTTAGCACAGTAAACTGCCAGCTCGTATACAGCAATGACAGGACAATCATTCTGCTTAGCAATCTGAATGGTGTCCCCAAAATGATCAGCATGCCCATGGGTAAGAATAACCGCATCCACCTGGATGTCTTCTGGTGAGATCCCTGAATTGGTATTGCCTGATAGAAACGGATCGATAATGACGCGAATTCCATTTTCCTCCACCAACGTACATGAATGGCCGTAATACGTAATTTTCATAGATCGAAAACACCTCCTGATTATAGTTTACCCAAATTCAGGTCTACTTGTAAAAAGAATGGTTCCCTATCTTCTTCGAAAATGTTCTGGAATGATGTACAGTCAGGTCTTCAGCCAGCTTTAAAGACAGGAAGAAATAAGTGTCATCACTAACTGCTTTATGACCATTAAGCGCAGCAGTAACAGCCTTTATCGTCTCCTTGCTAGGTGTAACACGATCCATGCGCCCATTGGCTACCGGACTAAATTGATATTTTTGATATATTACTTTTCTAATGGTATCGGGAAAATTGGCTGACCGCAGCCGGTTTAAGACAACATTGGCAACTGCCACTTTGCCTTCGTACGGTTCGCCCTCTGCTTCTGCCATTACAATCTTTTGGAGTAGAAGCAGTTCTTCAGCCGACAAAGCGTATTCCCAGGTCGCTTTTTCTTTTTCGTCCTGAGTTAATGTCTTTGTTCTCGTGAAGTATAATTTAGCGGGGGGTTGTTGGCTCTTGGCCTGTGATTTTACGACTTTTGTCCCCTCTTGTTTCTTGGGCTTGGTCTGGTTTGCAGGCTCTGACTCAGCCGCAGCCTTGGACTTACTCTTAGAAGTTCGATTTGCGGTGTCGATGGCGAAATGATTTCCCTTCAGCCCTGACTCCGAAAAGGACAAAATAACATCTTTCTCCGGTTTCCAATCCTGGAATTCTTTTGAAGGTAAAAGAGCTGGTAATACCCTATCGTTTTTATCTACAGAGATTCGTCCTGCTGTATTAGGTTCAGCTTCAGGAATAAGGGCGGATGCATCCTTGTGTGAATGTGGCTGCTCCTTCTTCCCTTCGCTTGCACTGGTCTGCATTCCCAGCAGACTTATTAAAGACAAACTCACAAAAAGCACTCCAACAAGCAGAGCAACCCAGCGATTTTGTCGTAATATTTTGCTATTCATAATCTTCCTCCTATATGTCGGCACATTCCTTCACTATGTAACCAGAAATTCAGGAGATGAAAACTTAAAAGTCCTTTGAATTCAAAAAAAGAGACTTAACCTTCGAACTTTATTTCTCCTAAAACCTCGTACATAGGGCTGGAATGCATATTCGTACGGAACAACACCAATCGATCTGCTGTAAAGATTCGCGGCTCTGGCCCGGTGCTTAACAAATCCGTTCGCATGCTACCACCTGTAAACTTTCTAGCTACGGTAATATGCGGGTTGTAAGGCCTGTCCTCTGCTCTAAAACCCAAGGGGGCCATCCCCGTTATTACGCGTTGTTGCAGTTTATCAAGCTTCTCCCTCTCACCTGCAATGCCTGCCCATAAAATGCGAGGTGCGGAAGAAAGGCCGAATATCCCGGCGCCTTGAAGACTTAATTCGATCGGTTGCTGCACTGCAGCTACCGCTTGTAGCGAAGACAAGACGGGCTCCACACTTCCGGCTTGTGTATCTCCTAGAAATTGGACTGTAATATGATAATCCTGCGGGTGTACCCATTTTCGAAAAGACATGTGCTTCTTAAGTTCCTGTGTCCAATTGTTAATGTTCTCTGACACAACTTCCGGCAAAGGTATGGCTATGAATAAACGCATAACCGGTTCCGTTTCGGCAGCATTCATGATATAACCTTCTTTCATTTTCGAAGTGGATTTCATGCCTACAGTCTTACAAATACCCCACTGAGTTTAACATGATACCAATAAAATCGAGAAATGTGAATGCAAGAAAATGACATTGACTAACCAATACATTTATGCTTTCCGCATGAACATTTGCTTTTTTGCACTTTTTATAAATTGATATTTATGAGGTTTAAATCATTTTTTATCGTAAGGATCGACTATTTCCTCTCGTTTCTGAACATGCGCACACGGTGTAATTCTGGTAAGATGGTTTGTGAAAGACTGGTACTTTTTTCAATATGATCTTACAACCACAGGAGGTTTGTTCCCATGCCCACTATTGTAGCTCTGCACGAACTAACGACCGAACAGAAGCAAAAAATAAGAGATGCTGCTCCCGATTATGAATTCATAAACGGGAAGTATAAGGAACTGCCTTCCGGTACCGTGGCAAAGGCGGATATTGTACTTGGATGGTCCAGTGCTGTCAGAGAAGAAGCACTTGGTGGAGATAGCCGAGTCCGCTGGATTCAAGTCTGGTCTGCGGGTGTAGACAAGATGCCGCTACATGAACTACAAGCCAAAGATATTGTGCTGACTAACGCCAGCGGTGTTCACAGCATTCCAATCACGGAGCAAATCTTCTCTATGCTTCTTGCTTATACTCGTAATCTGCATCATGCCATTCGTCAGCAAACGAAGAAGAACTGGGATAAATCAGGTACATTCCATGAACTAGCCGGCAAAACCGCCGTTATTGTTGGTGTAGGGCAGATTGGAAGCAATACAGCAAAAATCGCCAAAGC
Source organism: Paenibacillus sp. FW507-14B1B (assembly GCF_058781425.1). NCBI lineage: Bacteria > Bacillati > Bacillota > Bacilli > Caryophanales > Paenibacillaceae > Paenibacillus > Paenibacillus sp. FW507-14B1B. Next base: position 1,399,956 of record NZ_JBYSWS010000002.1, read on the forward strand.
CTTCGGTATGAGAACCGTGGGTGTACGCAGATCTGGAAAGCCCGATCCGAATATCGATGTCATGTATAAGGTGGATGAATTAGACCAAGCCTTAGCTGAGGGCGATTTTATTATTAACATTTTGCCGCTGACAGATGAAACGAAGGGACTTTATCATGCTGGGCGATTCGAAGCGATGAAAGACGGAGCGTTCTTCGTGAACATGGGACGGGGTCCGAGTGTTGATACGGATGCGTTGTTAGATGCTTTAGAATCAGGTAAACTCGTTGGAGCCGGTCTCGATGTGTATGAACAAGAGCCTCTACCGAGTGATCATCCGCTGTGGGAGATGGAGAATGTCATCATGACACCGCACACGGCAGGTGACACGGTACACTATACGGATCGTGTCATTGATATATTTATCGAGAATTTGAAGGCCTATAGGCAGGGTAAACCTTTACCACGCAATGTAATCGACTATGAGAAGTCGTATTGATTCACATCATTACATCATAAAAGAGCCATCCCCAAAAGAGTGAATTCCAGGGATGGCTCCTTTTTTGATGAACACTATTCGCACAGCCATACCTCTCGGACAAAAGTGCCTTTTCGCGTTGTTATCCGGTCAAGGACCTGCCAGCCCGTATCGGGAAGCAACGCTTCCAGCGGCTCGGTACTTACAATAACCGCACGCCTTGTGAGTCTTCTGAGGCTACTTAACATGCGTCGTTTCTCCTCCTCAGGAAAGACCGAGCAGACGTTATACGGGAGATCCAGAACCGCTGCTTCGTACTCGCCATCCAATTCGTTCATATCGGCAATCTTCACAACGCTGTCGTCATAACCGTAATGCTTCAGGTTCACTCTAGCTCCCCGAATCGCAAGGGGGTTGATGTCGCAGCCTTTTACATCAAATCCCATGGACAGTGCCTCAATCAACACATTCCCCATACCACAACATGGATCAAGTAGATGTATCGTTGGATGATTAAGATTCGTAGGATCTTCATCAGGAACCGCGATATTTACGAGCGCTCGTGCGACCCGGGAGCTTAGCCCCGTAGAGTAGTTTTGCGGCTTTTGCTTATGGTTGAGCCATTTACGCTCCGGCAATGCCAGTCGTCCGAGCATCCAGCGGCCATCAATGGATATTAGGCCAAACGTAATTTCGGGCGCCTTCATCTCAGCTGTCCCCTGAATGCTTCCACCTACCAATCGTTCAAAGTTCCGCATCTCCTCATAAGAGAACGGGTCCCCTGCCTTCAAGCAAGAGACTTTAAAGGTCGAACCCTCAAGCTTGATTCTACTAGCTTGTTCTGCGATCTGATCCATGGTTGTCCCGGTTAACATGACATCCAGTCTAGCAGATATGAATGGGCTACGGTCCGGATCAATGAGCCTCTCTACTTCCATCCAGGATGTACCTTCGGATGGAACTTGTCCTTGTCTAGGTCCTTGTCTAAGACCGAATAGCTCTGTAAGTTCTAGTAAGCACAATTCCTTCTCGGATTCATGACAAGCGAAGGTATAAATATAATTGCTAGGATTCTCCTCCGTCTGCTGCAGGAGGGAATCGGATAAATGGGTCATGATATGCATCATTTCTTTCCTTGGGGATAGATTTGTGGTTCCATCGCTACAACTATAACTCTAACGGAGTCATGCATAGGATCGTTACATCTGAGCTATGGCTTCCGCCAGCAAACGGTAGGAGTTCAGCCGTTCTTCATAGCTTCCTACTGGAGGTGTAAAAATTAAAAACGCCTCACATTCATATTGTTCCGCCATCCGAAGCAAGCGATCTCTGACTTGTTCGGGTGTTCCGCATAGCATTCGAGTAGGCTCTTCACTTGCAGAAGGAGTGGATTCTCCCCGCTCTTGCGGTGGTCCTGGAAGATCAGCTAAGCGGAGCAACCGCTGAGCTTCCTCATGGGTTGCTGCGCAAATGACGCCAACAGCCACCATCATTTTCGGATTTGCAAGTACATCAGAAGGCTGGAAAGCGTATCGGTAGGCAGACAACACGACCGCCCCATTCGTGTCACTCATGAACTGCCCGAATACATACCCCGTTCCGAACTCTGCAGCCATATTAGCACTCTTCACATTCGTACCAAGCATCCACAGCTCAGGAGGTATTCGGGGAACCGGCTTCGCTGTAACGGGTACCTCTTCATAGGTATAGGAATCGTTCAGCAATGCCTTGAGGACTTGTACACGATTGGGCATATCAGCAACATTAGCGAGAAAATTGCCACTTAGCGCCATCGATGTATGTGCTGATCCACCAGGTGCACGGCCGACACCAAGGTCAATCCGCCCTGGATATAGCGCAGATAGCATCCGGAAATTTTCGGCCACCTTGAGCGGACTGTAATGCGGGAGCAGCACGGCACCTGAGCCGAGGCGAATGGTGTCCGTTCGGGCACCAATATGCGACAGCAGTACCTCGGGTGATGCACAAGAAAGATTGTCCATATCATGGTGCTCCGCTGCCCAGTAGCGTGCGTAGCCCCATTTTTCCGCATGAACAGCCAGGTTGACCGCTTGTCCCAGTGCTTCCTCAAAGGAGGCGTCACCCATACGCGGAATCAGATCCAGCACACTTAATGAAATACGACTCATATGGTGAACACCTTCCTCCTTGGAGCCTTGGTCTTAGTCCAGATCATAGATTGATCCGACTTTCAATCCATACAATTCGTTGTAAATCTTCTCAGCAAAGGCATCGGTCATTCCCGCAATATAATCGATCACCATGTGCTCCCACGTCCAAATCGGATGCTCCCGCTTCTGGTCCGCTTCGTACCGGTTCAGCCAGTCGGACGGAATAATTGCTTTCGAAGCGATCGGATCGTTAAAAGCATCCCATAGGCGTTTAATGACCCATTCACTGCGTTTTTGCAGGCGCTGCACTCGTAAGTCCCGGATCATTGTCACCCAGGCAAAGCTCTTCAGCACACTTACCGTGCGCAGCATATCCTCATCTTCTACTCCATCTTTGACAAAGGTGACTTTCTTCCAATCACCGTCAGAAATGACACCCAAGCTGCTAACAAAAAGGCTAACCCAGTAGGCTTTAACCTCTCGTCTTGTACGAGAATAATCATTCTCGCACACCGGCATTTTCTCATTCCAGATGCGGAGGAAATAATCCAACACCTGCACCACCTTAGGCTCGATCTGTTCTTTTGTCCAGCCTTTCCAGACCTCGTCCTCCAAGGTCATAATCTTCTCTACGATTAGCTTGTTCAGATGACTATCGCGCAGAAAATGCTCGTGCACCTCAATCTTACCAGCCTTAATCCCGTCCTCCAGATCATGTGCAGAATACGCGATGTCATCGCAGAGATCCATGAGCTGTGCTTCGAGAGTCCTTTTCGTATCCGGAATTCCCCACTCTTTACGAATCTGAGAGATGTACTCCCATTCGTGACGATACATTCCCTTGGGATTATCCAGACCAGAGAAAGGATATTTGTTAATACCGAGCAGAACTGCATCTGAGAGATTGAGGCCGTTCACGTCTTCCCTTTTCTCCAAAAACATGATCAGGCGAAAGTTATGCGCATTTCCTTCAAAATGTTCATATTTCCGGCGCAAGGTCTGCTGAATGAACATCGCTTGATCCGGTGTCGGCATTCCTGGCAGGTTAATCAGTTCCTCTTCTGTCTTGCGATCAATCACCCGCTTCAGAATGCCTTGCAGCACTTCCTCTCCCTTATGGCCGAACGGAGGATGTCCGAAATCATGAGCAATCGCCGCGCACTCCACCACTTCCGAATCAATGATAAGTCCTGCATTCTGTGCCGCTTCCGGAAGCACCTCTGGATAAGTACGAGCCAAGCTTCGAGCTGCCTCCCGGGCAATCTGTGCAACCTCCAGAGAGTGCGTCAAGCGTGTACGGTAATAATCCCCTGTTCCCGCACCGAATACTTGGGATTTTCCTTGTAAACGACGGAATGTGGGGGAATGAATCAGACGAGAATAATCCCGCTCATATGCAGCTCGGGATGCATCCACCTTGGTCTTCTCCGGGTATTGCCGATGTTCTCTTAGCTCCTTCAATTTGTTAGTTTCCATGCTGCTCCATCTCCTGTTTATCTGTTTCTTGTTTCGTTGTTCCATATTGTTTCATCTATTATATGTCATGGCAGCATGGAAACAAAAACACGAACTTTTAGATGGAATTAATTAACTTCATTTAATGGGCTTCAGTAAGCCAAGACGATAAAGAACCGTCATCATCCGATAGAAATCATAACTGCCTTGCGTATCCTGAATGACACCGGATTTGATGGCAGCTTGTATCGCAGGGTCTGCCCAGCTCGGAAGCATGGTCTGATTATGAAGAGTCTGCAATGATTTCAAAGTCGTCTGCAGCTGGTTGATTTGTGTCTCCTGCTTCGCTATAGTCTGCGATTGAGCCGTTTGGTTCTCAGCTAGCTGACGCACCTGGTCTTGCAGTTTGTTGATCTGGTTAGAAAGCTCTTCTATTTTCACCACATCCTCCTCCTTCACTTGTCCTTCTAGATCGTACTGCTGAAGTCCGTATGTCTCTATTATTGAAATAAGCTTCTGCGGATACTTCGGGTCGGTTGCATACCCACCTTTCCATATCGCGGTAGCGGCTGTTTTGTAATCAGCCCCTAATACACCGTGATAGCGTGCCGGTTGATCCTTGGTTCCATTCAGAATGAGTCGTGTATGGTCTTCTACCGATTCATTCCAAGCGTTATACTTGCGGAACTGCGCGTTCACAGTGTATCGGTCTTGTCCTCTGTACTCCGTAGTAGGCATCGTCACGCTTCCAGCAGGTCCGGTCCCTTTCATACCGAACAAGTTGTTTGCTTGCTTCGTAAGGCTACTCTCGCCCCAGCCCGATTCCAGAATCGCTTGGGCAATCGTCAGCGACGCAGGAACACCATAGCGACGCATGTCCTCTACAGCCACGGGCGCAAGCTTCCCTATAAATTCAAGAGGCTTCATCTTTCTTCTCCTCCTTTCTAGCAGTTTCGTTCTCTTCCTCAGATTTAGATTGGAAGACTCTTACCACATTACGTAACGATTGTGGAATTGGAACCCCCATTCGCCCGACGTTCTCAATAATAGACAGGAGTTCATTAGCTAAGATCTTTACCACCATATCCTGTCTTCATTTATCATTGACTCCAATCCTCGCCTGCTTTACAACCTGATGACCGAATACCGCAAATGCACCTACTAGAATTCCTTGAATCAACGACTCAATGTTCCAGCTTAGTAATCCACCTGTAAGCAACACAGCCAGAACAACAACAAAATACACGATGCTCCAGTCCGGTATCTTAGGTGTTTTCTTCAGTACAATGCCAATTACCCAACAAGTAGAAACAACAACAAACAACCTCGGATCAATAAGTTCAAAAATCATGTTCCATTCCAGATTCATTCATCCTCTCAAAATAATTATTCTTCTATCCGATCAAGCCGCCTATGAGCTTGCTTTGATGATTCCTCGACTCTGATAATGCGTTCTGTCAAACCATCCATTCGTTGCCCCTGAATACGCACGTCCACCTTAATATCATCAATTCCGCGTTTAATGTAAGACACGTCAGTTTGTAATGATCCGTCTACAGTCGCTTCCTGGGCTATTTCAGCTTTAGTTGCTTTAGTTCGCCCTATCCAACCCAACAGCATCCCACTAATGGTTCCTATTAGTGCAATCATACCAACAATGTCCACCTTTAATCCTCCTCTCTTTAAAAATAAAAATGCCCCCGGACCTCTCCAAGGACATAAAAAGTACGCTTTTATGCTGTATCTATTTCGACCTAATTAATCTTGCCTGTTTCTACGTTTTACCCCTTTTCTTCTAGTAATGTCTTTTGGACTTCATTTAACTGAACTTACAGCTACTCTATGACGTTTTTCAGTTGATGATGGAGGTGGCGGTTTCATTACATGTTGGTAATAGATTTCAATCTTGTTCAGGTCAATAAAGGAAAAACAGTCATTCCTTCTGGCATTTCTGGCTTCAGGATTTTCTCACTTTAATTCTTTCCTCTTGTAATTCATCTTTAAACGGATTGAGAGGAATCGCTTTTATACCTTTATGTTTTCCAAATAAAAAAGTACAAGTTTTATCACCCCCAAATTCCAATCATATCTATTGTTTTATAAAAAATCCCTGATACATTTCTCGCATACACTCTAGCTCTAATATATAAATCTCCTGCTCCACCCCAAGAAATAGTTTGTTGAATCCAGTTTCCATTATTAAAAAAAGTTACTCTACCTGTATCGCGGTTAATATAAAACTCTCGGATAAAGAGAGGCCCCGAAGTGTAAAGAATGTTAGAAGTTGATGTCCCCGCAGCATTCTGCAATTGAATATAAAATTCTAACTCACCCTGCCTCGTGTGTAATTGAATAGCGTTTGATTGTGGATATGAACGGTGCTGAATAGCGCCTAACCTTGCTTTTGCTGGTAACCTTAGCATTTCAAATTCATACGATTCCCCTGCGACTAGAGACACTTCTGTGTTGCTATTACCCTCTATTTTTTCAACCCTTCCAGAAACAGAAGGCTCTAATGTACCAACCACGTTGTCAACAATAACACCTAACTTAATATTCTCGGGTTTCTTATTGGGGTCCCCCTTAATGATAATGTTACTCGAATAATAACCCGCACTTTTTATAATGTCGGTTGTTCCAGATGTTACCGTTCCGCCTGCTCCACGGTTTGGCATACTACCAGTAATAGAGCCGTTTGCGTTCGATGCAGTTTTGCCCGCCAGCAAATCCGCCGCCGTTGCGTTACCCGTTGCTCGAATTATTGCCGCCATTTTCGGGACTAGCTGTGACCATGTCTCACTTGTAGTCGCCGTTAACCCAATGGAATTGAGCGCGGCAACCACTTCCGCTTTACGATCAATTCCAGCTTGCTTTCCCGCAAGAGCTTCTTTCATAACATCGGCTAATGCCTTTTCGGTGGGAGCCACATTTTCACGTGTCCCGTTTGTTTCATTGGATAGCTGCACAATACCTGCCTGAGTCAACGATGCTGGCGGTACAACAACATTACCTAAATCTTCCCTAACCTCTCCCACAGCCTCATCAATCTTGTCCCAGTTGTCATTCAGCATCGTCTTAATATTAAAAGTCTCGTTCCCATCCACCATCGGGTCTTTCTTCAACAGTCCTAAATTCGGTGTATTACTAGACAACTCAAACACCTCCTGCAAATTTATTTAATGGTGTTTCTTCCAACTCGTGTAGTGTTATCACGTCATGAATATCGCGTATGAGCAAGTAATTAAACTCATACTCCACAGCTAAATGCGCCGGCTTGATCTCCTCAATCGCTGCCTTCAAATCTTCCAGATTTGGCGGGATGCCAAGAGTATCTACGAACTTGACCGTAAAGCTCCATTGTTCAGGTTGAAAAGAAACCTCAACCGCTCCCCCGTCATATGCTTCCGCAACATTCTTCACCAGCCGCCCGCTAAACGTCCCGGCTCCCCGCAGCTTCGACTCCAGCACCGCACGCCGCTGCTCGATCGGCTTGGTTCTATCCGTTGGAATTCCAAGCTCGGATTCCCAGCGATCCAAGCCCCAGGTAGCCGTGCGAACAAAGAACTGGTCAGCGGATGAATTCAGCGCATCGTAAAACGCATCCAGCTCGCTTCCCTTCGCATCCATATCCGATTGCATCACCCGGGAAGTCTCGTAATAGGCCGGGAGATAAGAAAACAGCTCGCGACCCCGCAAGCTGTTCATCCTCGTATTATTCACTTACGCTCACCTTCCCTAGCACCGCTACCTGACCGGAGCCAATCTCAATATTGTGTTGCTCCGTGCTACCGTTAATCGTCAAATCGGCGTAGTCCACAATAATCGGGATATCCAGTAGCACAGCAGCAATCCGCGTATACCGGACCAAGGGATCTTTTCGGTTGAACGCAATCTGCTTCAAGTATGCGCGGACACCCTCCTCGATCAGCCCACGGATTTCATCTAATGTTGAGGGCTGCTCCAGTGTGCGCTGTACTTTAACGGAGATGTTAATCTCCACTTCCACCGCAGGCATGACGGTGACCACCGGCCCTGCCGGAGCGGCACCTTCTCCTTGTCCATCCTGAGATGGATCAATGTACTGCTGAACCGCCTCCACAATTTCTGGGCTTGCCGCACGCTTGTCCGTATCCAGCAGATATAACCCTACGGTACCAGGTCCTTGCCAGAGCGGAGCAACCTCGACACCTCCAACACCCGCTATATCGCTAGCCCACTGCATGTACTGTGATTTATTCCCACTGGTTCCTTGGCTGCGAACCTTTGCGTAAAAACGCTCCAAGAGTGACTGATCGGTCTCGATATCGCTCCCGCTCCGTGTCGGTTCGGGGTTCGTCACAGACATTATCCCACTGACCGATGTCATCATAAGCTGAATAACACCTGCGGGCACATTACCGTTCTTCCCAGGAGTAACGGCTCGAATCGGCGCAATGCCACTGCCCTGCTCACTTAGCGTGATACCCAATGTGGTTACATACTCTACAGAGGACTCACCGGACCCCTCATCCGCGGGCGTAGCTACATTTGTCCCTGCGGGTACAACGGTGCCGGGTTTCCCTGTAAACAAGGCACTTCCGGACGAAGCAACGGCTTCACGTCTTGCTAAACCATGCTCTGCGACCCTCAGATCCAACTCGGCAGAACGAATATCTGGGATATCACTCGCTGCTGTGCTTGCAAATCCGCGTCGAAGTAATTCCTGTGCCCAGATAGCGGCCTCAGATAACATAAACGCTACCGGCGCCTGCGCATCCCACATAAAAGAACCCTCCGACTTGTCGATGTCGGGAGGAACTTTATTCAGCATTCGGTTCATAATGTTCTCTTCCGTCTGGTCCTGCAGATATAAAGGAAGATTTCCCAACTAAATCACCACACTTTCTATAATCTCCGTCTCATCCCGGACGCTCGTAATTTGGCAGCTGAAGCGGCAAGCTTCCCCTTCCCAAGTGAACAGAAATTGACTCACACTTTCCGTTCGCGCATCTGCCAGCAGCGTCTCCGTCACCATACGCTGAATCTCACTTTCTTGTAAGGCTCGGTCATTCATTTCACCAATCAGTTCCGTTAGCTCACTTCCATAATCACGGGAATAAATCAGGTGATGATAACGCGGCGTACGGATAGCTTTTTCACACCAGATCACCCACGCTTCCTTCTCATCTACCACCGCTATTTTTCGGGTCGGGGACATCACAAACTCACCAGCTTCATAATCAAAACGCCAGCTCCGTCCAAAAACCGCGCCGTCTCCTACAAGCATCTCTGTCTCTGACACCTCACTCCAGACCATATCGTCCGTTTCAGGAAACAAACTAGCCATGGCTGTTCACCACCTTACATACCACCACAACGTCATTGCCACTGTTCACTCGAACAGCCAGCACCCGATCGCCTGGCTTTAAGCCTGTTCCCAGTTCAAGGCACGTATTCTCAACTTCCGTTTCTTCAAGATCCAAAGACATTTCAACCCGCTTCCCTTCCCAGCTCGCACTTCCTTTCATCATGCGCCTCGGTAACGTCAGCAGCCCGGGGATCTCAGCAACCATATAATCCTGCAACTCATACTTGAAATCATCCAGTTTCAGACCTGTTGAGGTGATCGTACCCAGAACCGCGCCCACACCACCAATGGCTTGACGTGTCTGCTTATGAAATGAAGCATATAAAGAGGATGCCAATTGTCCATAGGGGTCCTTATTCAAGATAAAACCTCCTTTTCACATCGTCGTAGCTCCCCAACTCCAGCGCCATGCTCCCGGGATTGCCAAGCTCATGACTAACTGAAATGACAAGTAACTTCATGGAACCCAGCAAAACCGCATCGCCAGCTCGAACCGTGTTAATGTCCGGTGCATTCAAGGAGATCGTCTCCTGAATGCCTCGAAGCTTGCTTTTGGCTAACTCGCTTGCAGCCGCAGTCGATTTCACCTCATCATCTTGAATGATGGCCTGAAGCAGGCCATATTTTGCAATGTCCTTCTTTTCAATGGCCATCACCTTGGATGGAACCTCTTTGCCCGTCTCGCTGGCTGATGTGGCAAGCACCTTAACCTTGGTCGCTGCTCCCTCGAGCGTACGGGTCTGTGTCGTATCCGTGATCGATTCGAGAATATACACATCCTTATTCGTCCCAAGCTCATAAAGCTCAAGTCCAGAGGAGATCATCCGGGGATGATACAGCTTCCCTCCGGCTTTAGCTGTCTCCCGCAGATCAGCGAACATACTGGCATAGATCGATTGTGTTCTGTATACCGACCGGCCTAACTTCTTCTCCGTATCTGGCAAAACAGCAATTTTCAGCTCCCAATCAGCTGCATACTTCTTAAACCGCTGCGTTGCCGTCTGCTTCGCCGGGAATAAATACTCATCCTCCGATTTATCCAGATATACCGTACGGTCATACAGCGTCAGAGTCATCCGCTTTACGCCGTTATTCGAAGTCTCCACTTCCCATACCACAGCTGGATGCAAGATAGGAACGTAATCCTTCTTCCCATAAGGAATGCCGCTAATCCGAATGGACATGCCCGGTGATATCTGCGGCATATCCGGCGTCACGATAAGATTAACTGTCCCCTGATAAGCGACTTGCTCCAATGAATCCCTGAGATGGATGTTCTCAACAAGCGGCGACAAATCATATTTATCCTGCAAAATTACCTTATAACTCATGACAGCACCAGCTTTTGTCCGGGTTTGATAGCGTTAGGATTGTTACCGATGTCCTTCTGGTTCAGCTTGTAAATCTGATTCCATTTTGAGCTGTCTCCCAGCTCCAGCTTGGCGATTTTGGAGAGCGAGTCTCCCGGCTTTACAATATACGTCTTGAGCTTTTCCTTCATATCTTCTCTCTGCTGCTTATTCGTTGCAGACGCACCCGCAGCTCCGCTGCCAGCTATTTTGGCTACCTTCATTTCACTCCAGGATCGAAGCGTGATATCAAAATACACATCTCCCCGCTCCCCGCCGCGGAACGTCGATTGATGAGAGGATACGAACACCGGAACATTCACTGCCGATTCAGTAATAATAAAACGCAGCGGAGTTTTGAGCACCAAAAACTCGTTTAGCTTATTCATATTGGTCTGCGGTTTAAGAAAGCCTTCCTTATCTCCCTTACAGAAAGAATCGTCAAATTCATGCGGAAAGAAAGAAGAGAATGAAAACTCCTTAATCCGGTTTCCTTGCGGAAAATCGAATTCCCCAAAGTTGAGAATCGTAGCTGTATCGAATCCTTTTTGCCGGGAGATGGTGATCTCCTCAGGATTGACCGGGAACAGGAATTTTTCTCCCTTCCCATTTCGCAGAATAAATTTCACAGCGACCTCACTCCTTTCTATTAAATAGTCACTGTTAACTGACACTGCTGAATACTCCCTTACTAAAACGCCATGGGTCCCGGCTTTCGATTCTGCGCGGCTTTACTTAGCTCGGCTCGAAGTCGCTGGCCAACCTGCATAATCAGTCCTTCTACATCCACTGGATGCTCTTCACGAACCGTGACTTGAACCGCTCCTGGGGGAAGATTATAGTTCGTAGTATTCTCCTGTTTAAAGTCTCGAAGCAACCCAGTTAAGGAAGTCATCTGCTCTGGACTGATCTGCACAACCTGTGAAGACAACTTCCCTCCTGCATTCACCGGATTACTCGCTGCCTGTATTCGTGGACCTGAAGTTAATGCCGGGGGTGGGCCGAATGCGTTAGGGGGCACCGCAAAAGATCCGCTAGACGCGCTGTAAGAATGCGAAAATCCAGTTGCATTAGTAGAAGATACAGCGTTTCTTGGCGTAATAGCGGCCGGCTTATTCGCAAGGTCTTCCGCCTTGTTTTTCTTTTTGCCAAAAGAAAACTTACTGGAGAACCAATCCGTAACCTTCGAGGCACTCTCTTGGATTTTGTTGCTTGCATCCGAGATAAGTCCACCGGCTTTCTCTCCGAGCCAACTGCCTGCGGTTCCGCCCAAAGCAGAACCAACCAAGGTTCCTGCCCCTGGAATAATGGATCCAATGAAGCCTCCGATCGCGGCTCCTGCACCTCCACCGACTGCTGAGCCGATCGCTTGAGAGCGCTCTTTTCCCGGTGCTGCCGTTGCAATGGATGCGACATCGGCTGCAAACCCCAACGGCCCTAGCATTCTTTTGCCGAAACCTTTAACTGCGTTTGAAAACAGATTTCCACCACTTTTAGCCATGCTCTTGGTAGCGCTCGACGCTATATCATTACCATTCGTCATACTCTTGGAAGAACTGGACACGATGCCCCCACTAATTGTCATACTCTTGGGAGCACTAGACACGATACCACTACTGCCCTTTTTCCCACCAAAAAGCTTGCCGAAACCTTGAAATCCCCCAATCAAATCTCCACCAGCCGAACCAATGGTTTCAAGTAAGGCCCCTGCTGCACCTGCGGTTTTTCGAAGTCTTCCTCTCTTCCTGCCTCTTGTCTCAATCCTCGAAGGAGTTCTGGAATCGTCACTTGTTACGAACTTTCCCCCTTTACCGCCAGGATTTCCTCCCTTCTTCGAACCTTTAGACGTTCCGCTCGGTTTTCTTCGGGCCATAATACCATTGGAACAACAACATTTCTCTTGCTCTTTGCCCTTCCAAGCATCACCAAGCGCCTTGATCTTCTCCGGTATTTCAGCCGCGCTCTTCACACCACCGCCAATGGATTTTGCAACGCCGAACCCGTCTTTAATTTTGTCCCATATGCTTTTCGGTTTCTCTTCCTTGGCTCCACCAGGCGTGCCCACTTTCCCGATCGACAATGTCAGCTTGTTTATCGTTTTGTTATTCACTTGCAGAGCTTGTGTCATGGGAGAAAATTCTCTCTGGCCACCTATCTGCTTCACCTTCACATTCAAGTTCACATTGGCAGATGCCTGAATGACTTCGGATTTCACTTTGTTGATTTTAGCAAGCAGGCTGTCCAGTCCTTTCGAAGCGCTGTCCTTCAATACAATTTCAGGAGCCATACGGGTCCTTCCGATCTTGAGCACACGTCCCTGAATTCGTTCAAAATATCGCTCCATCGCCCGCAGCTCACGATTTGCCTTGATCACATTTTTCGGATCAATGACAAGATTCATGCGATAATTTATCGCTTCAGCCATTTAGATTCACCTCCCTTGTTCATTTATTACTGATCTACTGCGCTGTCCATTTCCATCTCGGAAAAGGCAAGTAGCAATAGACGTTCACCCCGCGGTAAACGCCAAAAATCTCCGGGACGAAGGTGATGCCGTACCCACAGATGATATAGCATCGTTGTCATTCCCCCGGAGCTGATCAGTTTTTTAGGTCCGTAATTTCAACCCCAAATCCGGACAGCTCCAGCACCTTATCGCCAACCGCATCCAGCTCTCCAGCTAGAAGCATGCGGCGAACAGCCTGCTCCCCGCCCGACACTTTCATGCGGCTCGTAATCCTCGGATCACCCCAACCATTCAGAGCTAGCCCCTTTACAGCTAGGCTGCCTGTCGCTTCGGAGATAAGCAGCGCATTAAACGTTTCGGTATCTACTTTCTCATCTACCGCCCCCTTCACGGTCCGGCGAACAATGCAGCGTTCACGGATGCTATCCACCCTGCTCGAAGTCAGTCCATGCAGAACGATCTGCATGTCCAGACGCTTAATGCGCACCGTTTCCTCTGGCAGCTTCTCCGCCGCCTCAAACAGACTGTCCAGAATTTGTTCTTCGCTTAAGTTCTCGTGCAAGCTCATGTTTTGTCTCCTTTTCATTAAAAAAGTATCCGAATATATTCACTACCAATAACCCGGCAGCCGCAAAATCCCCACATCCGTGGGGATTTATCCATAGCAGCTCCAAATGACGCGTATAGTTACACTCGGTGCAGATGAATCATCCACACGCTAACGAATCATTTTGCAGTATCATCCATTTAATCAGCCTTAATCGGGTCCAGCAGTACGTATCCTTCAAAAGTAAAGGGCGTTTCCTCCTGCACTTCCTCTCCCGCTGTCCAGTTGGCAAGCTGGATCTTGTCCGGCATACAGTTGATCAGTTGAACACGCTCATGACCGTATGACTCGGGATCATCCAGCTTCGAAATGATATTGAATTTCGTAAAGCCGCGGGAGATCATGTCCGAGGTCACCTTGTAACCACTCATCGTACCCGTACCTTTTTTGCTGCCAGTCTTGTGCACGGTCCATTCATTGCCAACTAGCTTTAGCTCCCGCTTCTCCATTTCCACACTGGCTTCCAACTTGTTAATATTCGTCTGCCATTCTCCCTCAATAAACACCTGTCCGTACGTCCCCATAATGACTCTTGAAGCATCTAACATACCTAGTTCCTCCTCGAAATTTCGAATTTATTATTGTACGTAAAAAGTACCAAACAACTGCTCCATCACATCGGTCAACTTCACATTCCATTGCAGGAATACCTGATCTGGCTCTGGCTGTGTGACAGCTGAACTTCCATAATAAGCAGGGTCAAGAATAACATCATAGCCATCCGGCTCAATCACATTACTCAGTGACAATTGGGCAAGATACTCCTTCACGGCTGCGATCAATGCAAGTCGGCCCTCTTCGGTATTGTTCACCTTGCCGATATAAGTCTGCTCTGCTGCTAGCTGTAAGTCTGCATGGATTGCATCCATTACTCGAATGGAGCGAATCTTCTTCCATGCGTTGTTCTGTCCTTCCGCTGGATTGACCAGCGTGTTAATTCCACGGAGTGCCTTCACCTGACGACCATCGAAAAAGAGCAGGAACACACCGCTACGCACAGCTAATTCCTGCTCGGATCGTGTAAAACGACGAGTTACATCTTCAAAAGGCGTCACCGCATAGGTTGCGGACTGATTTAGCCGCTGTCCAGCGATCAGTCCAGCTACATAAGCTGCAGTCTGAGCAGAACTATAGCTCACACCAGATAGACGCACACCAGTACCAACATTGATAATTCCTTCATGGTTCAGTGCTAGTGAGCGGGCTGCAGCTAGATTCGCCGCATCCTTCGATACGTCATCGGCTGCACTGCCACCGAATACAGCCATGACTCCACGACCCTCGTTACGAAGACGCTTCACCCAAGCGGCATAACTTTGCAGAAGAGCCATATCAGCCGCATAGTCGAGGGTTAACAGATCAAACTCTTGACCTTCCACTGCATCCTGCATTTCAATATAATCTGCATTCGTAATACCACTGTTCCCACTCTTACCTCCGGACAGTTCAGCACCACTGATATCGGCCAGAGTACCTCTACCATCGCCAAGCAACTTAGCCGTTACCCAAACATTCTCATGATCGTTGTTAATCTGTTCTACAATGGAAGTTGCCGATCCATCAGCACCTTTATAAGTGCCAAGCAGTTTGGCTCCTTCATAAAGACGAAGCTCCCGAACCGCAGGATCAATCAGTGATGGCTGAACCGTAACCGAGAAACCATTACCACGACTACCTGGATATTTGGCCTGCAATTGAAGTACATCAGATGGTGTATCCTCCGCGTTCTGAAGGGTGACGGAGGCCAAAGCTGCCGTAGTATCAGCCAAACGATAAGCGATTAGCTTTTTCGGACCTCCAAGCAGAGCAAGATATAATGAAGAGTAAGCCGTGGCTCCATCCAAGCTATCCATAGAGAATTTCTCACCAATCGCTTGCTCGCTTCCAATTTCCACAAACTCTCGCACTGGTCCCCAGTTTGCTTTAACAGGGATAATAACCGTGCCGCGGGTACCACCTTGAATTGCTGAAGCAGCTGCCGCTTTGAAATTCATATACAATCCCGGAAGTACCGGCTTATTCGTGCTTTCCCATGTTCCACCTGCCATGATTAATCCACCTTCGCTTTCATAAATTGTTCGACTCTTTGTTTGACCTCAGATACTGTAAACTGCGCTCCGGCTACTCCATACATTGCTCCCACAAGCACTTCGGCCCGAACGCCGAACAGCTCCTTAGCATGAACCTGCAGTTCAGATAGATCATATCGTGGAGCACTGCTGATGCGTGCTTCCGTCTTCAATGTTCTTTTCACAGCCATAAAGGCCACCTCACTTTAAAATAGGATGAATGTTAACGCGCCTAATCAAGGCTGCCTCTTCCACAGAACGCATCTTACGCTGCACGAGCGTTAGTGTAATCTGACCCTCTAGAATGGGATCTGCTTGTAAATTGCTAGAGGCGTCTAGTACGGATAAGTATCTGCGATTGTCTGAATCAAGCAGCTGCAGCTGGCTTCCAAACTCCTCCACAAGCCTTATGGCTGTGAGTTGATCGCTTTCGGAAACCGGGGAAGCAATATGTCCAGTGAAGCTTTTGCGGATTTCGTACATCGAAGCTCCAACCATCTTCGTCTCGCAACCTGTCAGCCGCCATAGCATAGCGTAATCATCCCGATCTACGGGCCACGCCGTATGATATACAGTCCACGGGTTTCCGAGCAGACTACTCGTCCATCCAGCAACAACACTGAGCCATTCGTCCGGTTGTTCGGGCGAGCTTGCCTCTGATGGCTCCGGCACATAAATGCCAAAACGTATCATCCGCATCACTTTGCCTGTTGCGGAATCGAACTTGTCCGCTTCCGGCACACCTAGATAATGAAGCTTGTATGCGTCATTCTTTAAGCCGATCACCCGCTTCCGGTGTAGCCCTTTCATTAGGCTTACAGCCCATGCATCAAGCTTCGATAAATCCGCACTTCCTGCATAAAGCTTCAGGCGTATCACCTGCCGATACCCCGCCCATGACGATTTCCATACATCCTCACCAAGTGTGATGACAGCAAACGAATCATCCATTCCCGCAGGTGGAAACACATCATAAACTCGCCCATCCAGCTCTGGAATGACATCGATAATGCCCTGTCTGACTGCCTTTCTCATGCTTTCTTTTGCCGCAGCGCTTCAATGTTCTCATCATAAGAAGCTGGGCTAACAAGAATAGATAACTTTCGCAATACGACTCCCTCCTTTCTGTATTGATTGTCTAACGGTTTACGGGAATGACTTAAAGGAGTTCAACCGCATTAAAAAACCGGCCCAAATGGCCGGTTCAACATACACTGTGTGCTTTCGGTATGCTCTTTTGCTTCATTCCCGATAATACAATCTTACACCCCTAGAACGTATACGCTGACGGTGATATGGATGAATAGGAAGGTTCTTTAAGCGAATCTGCGGATGAAAAAAGTAAGATCATATGTTTGTGTATTTTAGATAACCTCTAATAAAAGTAAATCACACTTCGACTTTACAATTAAAAAAATGAGTACCGACCTACTCACAACGAAAAACCGGAAGACCTGTTATAAGGTCCCCCGGTTTGAGTGGACGAAGCATTCTCTTTTTTTATCCGGACTTACATTTCGATTTTTTTTCAAGCTCATTCAGCTTTAGTAACCCTCTGTCCGCAAGAGCCAGCGCCATCTTATAAAAAGCACGGGTGCGGATCTTTGTATACGTATCTTTGCTGACCGGTGGTTCAAGGATATGGTTGTACACCTTGTAATCAAATACATCATCTTGTTTCATGTACCGTTCCTTGATCAACTGCTGTTCACGTTCACTTAGCCGCGCCACGATCAGCTCAATCATGTCACAGTACTGTTTCCTTTCCGCAGGAACATCTACATTATATACTGCAACCTTCGCGGTCTGATCTGAAGTCACATTCGTTGGTCCATGGAACCGTTCCGTATATGATGCGGTCGTGCTTACCTCTCTTATTTCAAAAGTTATGGTTCTATAAATTCGATACTTCTCAAGTACCGCCTCAACTGCATATTGGGTCTTTCTGCGATCTAGTTCCGGTAAAAATGGATTCATACCGATTCTCTCCCCTTTGAATGTCATTTGAAAATCCATCTTCTTGCCATTTGGCACCATCCTTAAGCTTCTTCAAACTCGTACATATGTTCGTGTTTTTTTAATAATATACCACTATTTGGTCTGAATCGTAAAATGCTAAAATACCTAATCTACTATCGTCCACAAGTACATATCTTCGCTTTCCTTGCCTTTTGGCAATAATACCTCTTTTTCTTTTACCTGTTGGCAAAAGCATTTAACGTGTTTATACTATATATAAAATAAGAAGCTACATATGGAATTAAGGTAAGGAGTGGCCGGAACGTGGAGCAATCATTTGGTTCGTACTTAAAACAGTTAAGGGAAGAGCGCGGCTGGAGCATGAATCAGCTTGCACAGGCGGCAGAGATCAGCGGATCACAGATATCCCGTATTGAAAGCGGCTTAAGAGGTGTCCCTAAACCGCAAACGATTCGTAAAATTGCCGATGCTTTGAATGGATCATATGAGGAATTAATGAAACAGGCTGGTTATTTAGAAGATGAACATTCCCTTCAACCATCCACAGCAGACATGACTATTCCTGAATGGGCAACAAGCAGAGACAAGCGCGACTTCAAGAAAATGCTGGAGGATGACGGTGAGTTAATGTTTGACGGAATTCCACTGGATCAGGAAGACAAGCAGCGGATCAAAGATGTACTGACGGGATTGTTCTGGGAAGCGAAGCAGATGAATAAACGAGGTAGGAAGTAATAACTTCCATATCAATGAAGGAATCAATGAATCACATACTACTATTTTGCAGGTGAAACGGCATGGATGATCTTGTACAACCCTTAATCCGCAAGCTAATCAGAAAACATCATACCAACTGCCCCTTTCAATTGTCCGAAGCGTTAGGAATTCATGTCCGATATGCCGACCTCGGCAAGACGACTAAAGGACTTTATTTCCGTAAGCTCAAAAGACGGTTTATCGTCATACATGCCCACCTGCCCGCAGAATGGCAGCGTTTTGTATGCGCGCATGAGTTAGGACACGATCGACTACACAAGGGAATCAGCCGCCTCTTTTTAGAAGAGCACTCCTACTTCTGCCCTGGCAAATTAGAGAGGCAAGCCAATCGCTTTGCGGTTGCATTGTTAACAGCTGACTTAAGGCCACTACCTGAGGAAAGTATGCAGGAATATTACCAGCGAGCGGGTATTCCACATGAAATGCTATATTTTTTTGATATCTAATCGAACATACGATCTGTCCAAGCATCTTATTTCCACTTTCAACTAAAAAAGGACCGAGCGTCATGAGCCCAGTCCCTTTCATCATCGATCTTTAGTTTTGTCGAGGATCTTTCTTCTGCAAGTAATAATAAACCGGAAGCCCGATTAAGGTCACTCCAATTGCCCACATACTATCGATTGGTTGTTTAAGCAATGTACTCAGCACGACAAACAAGGAACCTGCAATGGCAGCCAGTGGGATGAAAGGATAGAGCGGAACGCTGTACTCCCGCTTTAAGCTCCCCCGTCGTTTACGCAGAATGAACACCGCCATAAAAGCCATAATGTAGAACAAGTAAATCGCAAAAATCGCAAGCTCCGACAGATAATCCGGATTACTCACGACCATCAGGAATACAGCCAGGATCACCTGCATCACAATAGCAGCCACAGGCGTTCCCCATTTGGGATGCACCTTGCTGATTAGATGGGAGAAGGGTAGCTGACGACGTTCCGCCATGGCAAAAGGCACCCGAGGAAACGTTAATATCTTTCCATTCAGACAGCCGAATATGGAGATCAGAATGCCCACGCTAATGATTTTAGCACCGACTCCCCCCATTAATATTTCAGCAACTTTCCCCGCTGAGGCAGTGCCAAGTAAGACAATTTCATCTGGTGGCAGCACCTTCAACATCGCAACATTAACAAGCATATATACAGCGGTAACGACAGTTAATCCACCCACAATTGCGATTGGCAAATGTTTTGCTGGATTTTTCATCTCACCGGCTACAAAACCGAGCAGCATCCACCCATCATAAGCGAATAACGTCGTAAGTATAGCTGCGCCCATACCTAATTGGTCCATGACAGGGCTACCGCTACTAAATACTTGCTCATTTCCTTTCCAAATTCCTAATACACCAATAAGCAGAATAGGTGCAAACTTTGCAATCGTGGTGATGGTCTGGATCGAGCCGCCATACTTCGTGCCGTAGCTGTTTACTACAGCCAGGAATATAACTGCCCCAATCCCTAGGGGAAGATACCAAGCTTCCGATAAGTAAAATAGATTCGCCAGCAGCAATCCAAAGTACAGTCCGAGCGCTCCAATAATCGCAGGTCCATAAATGATCGTCTGCATCCACCCGCAGAGATAGCCCCAGACCTTTCCATAAACTTCTTCCATATACACATACAGTCCACCGGTCTTCGGAATTTGCACTCCGACTTCTGCAATTGTAAGACCACCTGCAATTGTAATCACTCCACCTAAGAGCCAAGCAATAAGCGCGAGATTAGCACTCCCTGCATATTCAATAACAACCCCAGGCTTCATAAATATCCCCGAACCAATAACGGTACCAATAACAAGAGACATTGCTACCGATAACCCAATATCTTTTTTTAACTGTCCTTCTGTTTCCACATTATTTCCTCCAGCCACATTCTCGTTGTCGAACGTTCATTATATCATTTTTGCACCTTATTCATTGTTCTTATACGAAATTGAATGCAGAACGAGAAAAACAGGCGCCCAAGGCGCCTGCCTGTTAAAGTCATTTACAGTTATTATTTTGAAATCACTAGTTATGACTGATCACGATTAGCCAAACTTAATGCGGCACCTGAGAGGTGAAATCTCGCTTGCTAGACTGATCTGCATGGTAGAACAGCGTATCTCCATCCGTTAGTGTAAACCTGTACCCATACGGGTTGATATATGAATTCGCGTAACCCTCCAGCTTCCACTGATTCATTAGTGGTGCATGGATGTACTGAAGATGTGGCTGAGTTAGATTTCCCGCTTGAATTGTCTCGATATTAAAGTTCACCACAATAAATCCTTTTCTCAGAAAAATTTCTGACTTCTCATCAAGTCCCTTCACGCGTCCGTATGCTGCAAGGTCAGTTCCCTTCTTGACTACATATACGTCTGACGGAATACTATATTCTCCATACCACCGCTGAACCGCAGCATTAGCACGCTCTGCATCTACTGTAGACGGAAGCCCAGACTTCGGACCAATGAATGTACGCACACCTGAGGGAAGGAGCATCCAGTCATAGCGTCCAACCCAAGTCTTATTCTTGGTGATTTTCTCAACGAATTGCTTCATAAACGCTTGGCCTGATATGCCACCGGGAGCTCCACCATGATTGTAGAGATAAGATGCAGTGTCCTGAATTTCACTCTGGGGTACATTTCGCAATCTTTCGTTTAGAATGACATACCGCTTCTCTTGATCCTGCGGTGAACCGATTCGGATAAAGTTTCGCTTATCGCTATGGTAATAAAGATCTACAGCCTGTCTCCCTTTTCCATCTTTATTCACGAAGTAGAAGCTTGGTGTGATCGCAATGCCATCCTTGGTGCTAAACATGTTTCCTTTGGTTTTGAGATCAAATTTAAAATGGTAGCCTGTCTTTACAGATACGTTCTTATATCCTGGATTAGGATGCTTCCCCGGGGCAATCGGGAGTGTATACGGTAGCTGGTTCCCTCTTATTGCTCCATCAATATCCTGCTTGCCCGTCCAATATGAGGTACCGCGTGGAGATGAGCTGCCCTTTTGTGTTCGAAATACCGTCTCCCAGTTATAGTCTGCGATATCTGTAACTCGAAAATCATAGACTCTTCCAATCACCTCAACCTGCTCTATATCTGTTGCGACATGATGCTTCAAGTCCTGATTAGCGCTTGGCTGTGTAGAATAATCCGCAGGAGCATTCTCAGCAATGGTCCGAAAAGAAACGGTATAATCGCCTTCGTCCACCCATACCGGCAGAAAAAAATCTGTATCGATCTGATTCACCGGAATGGTAATCCAGGTATTCTTCGGATAGAATGTCGACCTGTCCCGGCTGTACACATCAAACGGAAAGTAGACCTGTTTGGTCCGTATGTATTTCGCATAATCTCGGTTCCCATATCCCGGGTAATTAACATGCTGACCAGAAGTCGGAATCCGAACGGTGAATGGACGATCCAAAATGAAGGCCGCACGGCCCGTATTCGGCTTAGTCTTCTGATTATGTGCTTGGTCATCTGTGACAGAAGAATAATTAACAACAGGAGTGTGTACCGTTACGGTATTGATCCCATGGATCGGGAACTCCTGCCGACTCCCTCCATTGATGTTACCTGGTAGTAGATCATAAATAATTGTGCCTGCACTTGTTGTATTCGCTCGATTGATCTTGTCCGGACTAATCATATGGTTCGGGCTGTACAGTACGTCTTGTCCAATCTGTGTTGGGGTTGGAATTCTTGCTGGTGTAGGTCCTGTTTCAGGTACGCGAGTTCCGTTGATGATCGTCTGATTATTAAAACTCAAGGAATCATTCGTAACCTCAACTTTTTGGATCGCATTTTCCGCGTAGCTCTTTAAATCATCATTCGGTGGAGTGGGCTTCGTCTTTCCCCCACTTTTACTATCACTTGGCGCAGTGACCGTGCCTGGACTTGTTGGGGGATAATAATTACCTGTTGATTGAGCTGTATAGGAAGGTGCCTGATATCCTTTCGGACGAAGCGTAATCTCCCCACCAGGCAGTGCATAGTTCTTTAAAGTTGCTTGATCAATCTGGTAGACTTCCAAGTTATTGATTACCCAAAAAGAGTACGGACGTTCAACCGTATGTGTCTGGGTAACCGTTTCTTCTTCAGATTGTGGATCTGGCTCCTCTGTTTCCTTTCCATCAGGACCAGTGACCTTTTTACCCGGGTCCCATGTCAGTGACCATGTTTTTTCAACATTCACCGTGAACTTACAAGTACCTTTCATGTTCACAAATTTATTCTGATAGAGATAGTTTCTAGCAGATACATTACCGTAAAGTGATTCAGAGGTCGGAATGCCTCGTAGAACATCGAACGATTCACTTCCACGCTGATCAGCTAGAATTTTGGCAGTAACTATGGGGTCCATGTAGCGACCTTCTGCGGCTGTGCTAGGTGCTGGATCAGTACATTCCACTTTGGGTTCTTCTGGTGGCTTTTCGCAGCCCGGTTCTCCCGGTTTGCAGGGGGGAGGGGTATCGTCACCTACGGTGATGTTCACGTAATCATAAATGTAATAAGGTCCACTCTTCCATTTAGCTGTAATCTTTGCAGTCCCTTTGCCCTCTGCCTTAATCACCCCTGTTTTGGGATCTACCGATACAACGGATTCTTTGTCAGTAATCCATTCGGTCTGATCACGCCTTGTAACGTCTACATAGTCAGTAAAAACATCCATGTCATACTCTTGTGTTCGGACTTCCGCTTTGAGTTGTTTGGTTTGTCCCTTTTTTAGGGTCGCATGATCTGAAACTTTGAGTTCTTTGGTTTCGGTGACGTAACCTTGATAATCTATCTCAAGTGGAATGTAGTAGTGAGCATTAAATTTGGGAGCTCCGTCAGCTCTCTTACCATACTCTACTTTCAGTGAGTAATCTTTAGGCCATCCAGTATAAGTCCATAAATGCGCGAATATATCACCTTTCTCAAAATCAGGTTTATCACCTTCCGGTTCATAAGTATTAGATCTGGTGTACCTAATATCTTCGATTCCAAGTTTCTTAATATAATTTTTCTTAAATGAATTCCCCATTTTATCCTGCATTGTATCTGGGGCATAGTCGAATGTGTTAATTTTATTTTTCACCATTTCCTTGGTTGGTACCGCACTTTCTCCTGAACCATGGGTTCCCGTTGTTACTTGTTCCCCGTTATTACGAGTGGCAACCCATATATCGGTGTCTGTTTGAGTCCAAATGATATTACCACGTGGTTCTGCTTTACCTCTCACTGTTACTTCAATCGTCTGTTTTTTATATGCTGAACCGGTTGGCTTTATTTCAATTCCTTCAGTTGGATATCCTTTTAGAAATTTGGCATATGTTACGTGTTCAATATTTAATAAAAAGACAGCTAAAATCAGAAGTGTCGAAATTGTTTTTCTCATCCAAACGCACCTACTTCTGACTCAGATACACAACTGAACTGTCATCTATATTGATCTGTGCCATGAAATCACCATCCTCCAAATATTTAGTAACCCATACGGTGACACCGTTAGATCGCTTGTTAAAGAATTCTTTTGTGTTCATACGTGGAAGTGTAAAGTACCCAAACTTATTGGGCAGCTCATTCATGATTGGTTCGCCACCTGTAAAGTCAATTATCCCACTATAGTAGTGAGTAACATC
The DNA here is from genome assembly GCF_058781425.1 of Paenibacillus sp. FW507-14B1B. NCBI lineage: Bacteria > Bacillati > Bacillota > Bacilli > Caryophanales > Paenibacillaceae > Paenibacillus > Paenibacillus sp. FW507-14B1B. The sequence goes on from NZ_JBYSWS010000002.1 coordinate 1,424,217, forward strand.
GAAATCTTTCGACTTAGGATAAATCGTCATCTGCATAAATACAGGATATAAACCTTTGCTTTTTGTTAAAAATCTTTTGTCAGTATCATCTACAAAGAACGGAGCATAGACACTTTTTTTGTTACTCCAGTCTTGTGTGTCCACAGCAATCAACCTATGAAACACTAGTCTTCCTGCCCCATTCCTAAAGGTCTTTTTCTTCCCTGAAATATTTGCAAACGAAGTGTTTCCCGTAGTAAACGGAGTCACCAACTCCAAATTCGTTTTCTTCGTCCCCACCATTCGCAGTTCGTTCAAATCTGCAAACGAATCAGCGGTTTGGCTGCTTACTTTCTCGAGCCTTAAGAGAATGGCAGATGTCTCCGCTCTAGTTGTCGTATTTTTAAGACCAAAGGAGCCATCCGGATAACCACTCATTAAATTTGTCCCCATTGCCACTGCAATATATGGCACACTTGCCTGGGAAATACCTGGTTTGAATGCTTCTTTTGCAGGGATGAGTGTGGATTTCGTATCCGCTAATGCCTGTTTGAAATCCTTATCAGCCGCTGCTAACCCTGAACTCAGCCATTTAGCCATCTCTGCACGGGTTAATGGAGTGTTCGGTTTAAATCCATTTGGGTAATCACTTGGATTTATAAAACCTAGGGATACTGCACGATCTACTTCTTTTTTACTCCAGTGATTCTTCAAATCCGTAAATACATCTGTCTTCTCTTTATCAGGAACGGCTTTCGACACACGCGCCATCAGTGCTGCAAATTCTGCCCTAGTAACCGTAGCATTAGGCTTAAAGACTCCCTGACCATACCCCTTAAAATACCCCTTCTTCACAGCAGCTTCAATTGAAGAACTAGCCCAATGACTCGCCGGAACGTCCTTAAATTTCGTAGTAGCTGCTGATACAGGCTCAGCTCCTCCAAACCCCAGCACTGCACTACTCGTTACTACAGCAGCAAGAAACCCTTTAACAATCGTTAACAATGTCATCCCACACTCCCTCAAAGTATGATTTCGCATAATTTACGCATCTTCTCTTTTACTGCAATCTAGCTATTTCTAATGCCCCTCCTGCATAAATCCAATAGTCAATTGTAACTAGTTTATCATATATTGGTTTATTTTGGCATAAATACCCAATCCTCCTTCTAGTCAATTAGACATATATTCCTGCGCTATGTGCACCTTTATTACACAAAAAAGCGGAGCCCACCGAAATCTCGGTAAGCTCCGCTTTATACGGTAGCAGGAAAGTATTTACATGCAGTTTAGCATCATCTTCCCCTAAAATCAATTGAATCGCACATCCCCAATACCAAACCATGGATAGTTCATGGCGATGACATACGCTGTGCAGGCCGCACCTGCCAGTAATAGAACGATGAGAACATCGTACACCGTGAAACGAGATTTATAATAGAAGGTTCTAGCCTTTCCGCTCTCCCCACTAAACTGCTTTGCCTCCATGGCAGCCGCAACGCGGTGGGCTCTCCGGATGCTCTGAGCTAAGAGTGGAACGACATACATCCCAGCTCGAGCTACCACACCCTTCACTCCACGAATGGGTCGAAGCCCTCTTACCTTAAGCGCCTGACGGCGCACCAGATATTCCTCCCACACCATTGGCAACAGCCGAATCGAAGCCATGAAGCTATACGCGTACTTAGGTGCAAGTCGAAGTTTTTGCATCAATGCATAGAATAAGTCCACCGAAGAGGTCGTTGTGACGAACAGCAGACCTTCCGCGGCAAACGCAATCCCTTTCAACCCGAGATGCAGTCCCCGATAAAAGCTCTCTTCCGACACACGGAACAAGCCCCATTCCCACCAGATGTTATCCCCGCGGCCAAACAGCATCATCGAAGAGGATGATGAGATGAACGCAATCCCAAACGGCAGACAGAACAGTAACATTTTCCACGGCTTAATGCCACTTAGGAACAACAGACATAGCGTGAAAATAACGGCCTGGTACATCACAAAATCAAGATCATGGGTGAGTACCGTCATTAGAAACAAACCCATGAGAATTCCCAGCTTAACGACTGGATTCGCACGATGCAACCAAGTTAACCTTTGCGGTTTCCAAAAGTTCATCGACTCACCCCCGCAAGACTTAGCTCTTGTTCATCTCGGCTCTCTCTCCTACTACTACCAGGAAAACCAGTTGTCATGCTAGATGAAACCGGATGTGGAACTACACTTCTCTCTCGAACCTCCCATATCTGGGTTGCCGCATACTGTGCAATCTGCATCTCATGAGTCACCATTATAATGGCTGTTCCTGCCTGCCGCAGCTCCTCACACATGTCCAAAATGGCGAACGTATTTCGTGTATCCTGTCCAAATGTAGGCTCATCCAGCAAAAGCGCTTCCGGCTGCCGTGCCATCGCGGTGGCTACGCTTAATCTACGTTTTTGTCCGGTGGATAGCTGGTAAGGATGACGATGCTCAAGACCGCTAAGCCCGAATCTATCCAGCGATTCCCGCGCTGCTTGTTCTGCTTGTGCGAGCGGCATTCCGTCTACTAAAAGCGAGTAGGCTACCTCGTCTAATACTCGCTCTGTGACGAATTGAAGCTCCGGATTTTGGAACACAAAGCCAATTCGGCGTAGCATCTGTTCCCGAAGCTTTCGCTCCTTCCTCTTCTTCCCTAGCACCACTACTTCACCAGAAAGATAATACTCACCTTCCAGTGGAAGTAGGCCCATCAAACCCAGCAACAACGAGCTCTTCCCTGCTCCATTTGGTCCCGTTACAGCTATGAATTCCCCTGGATACACTAAAGCTCGTTCTAGCTGTACGATCGCTTCTTTTTTCCTGAGTACTGTGATATCACGCAATTCCATAACAGGATGAAGGGCTCCACTTCGCGTGATCATATCTATTCCGATCCTGCCGAGATCTTTATTCTCACTTAAGCTATCATAAGGAACCACATCACTAGCTAGCTCCCCATGTCCCATTGTTGCAGAAATATGATCCGTCTTAACCTTTGCTTTTGCCTTCGAATCTGCTCCAGCCTCTGATCGAATGTAGTCATCCCACACCCCGGGGTACCATATTCCGTAATCCTTCAACTCCTGCTGATAAGCTGTAAACACATGCTCTGGTCTACCTTCACCGAGAATCACTCCACTAGACCCAAACAATACTACTCGGTCGACATACTCCACCATCTCCTCAATCCGGTGCTCAACAATAATGAGCGTTCGCCCGTCTGAAACAGATTTCACGGCTTCCCATATCTGTTCTCTTCCCTCTGGGTCCAGCAGCGCAGAAGGCTCATCTAGAAACAGTACATCCGGTTGAAGAAGTAGAGCAGATGCGAGCGCAAGCCGCTGCTTCATTCCCTGAGAGAGATGACTGATAGGCAAATGAAGGTCATCCAACTGCAAGCCGACCTTACCTAGAACCTCATTCATCCGAGAAGCCATATCTTCCTGCGGAACACCGAGATTTTCCAGCACAAAAGCCAATTCCTCGTCCACATACGGCATACAAAATTGTGTATCCGGGTCCTGAAACACATACGCCCACGAAGAGGGAATCTGCTGTCCCGCGCATTTCATAGGCACTTCTATTGCATTCGGAATCATGCCACTAAGCACCTGAAGCAGTGTCGATTTACCACATCCACTCGGTCCTAGGAGAAGCACCTTTTCTCCTTTTTTCGCTGCAAATGATACATCCTTAAACATCAACTCACTCTCGCCCGGAAACTTCAGCCGCAAGTCTTCCACATAAACCGTACAAGGTGCATTCATTAGTTCATCACCCTGTACCAGATGTTGATCAACTGTGTTCTCACACATGCTGAGGATCATCCAAGTCATCGTAATCCTTAGCCGAAGCCGGACGAAGCAGTGAGGTTACTCCTGTGCGTTCCAACGCATTTGCCAAGACATACATGAGATATCCCGCAATCAGGGCCCCACTGATAACACGCATACTGTACTTGGCAATAAATAACCACCAAGCATAGTCATCTGTATACGCTAAATAGAAATCCATAAACATCGAACCAACCGCAGAAACTCCCCCGGCAAGAGCAACGACCCAGACCGAATACTTTTTATAGCGAAAAGCCGCAAATACGAGCTCTGCCCCCAAACCTTGGATTAATCCGTATAACAGCAGGTTAAGACCCCATCCACTTCCGAACAATACCTCCACATGAGCAGCCGCAAGCTCTGCTACAAGCGCTACACCAGGCTTACGAATCAGTAGAAAAGCAAGAGTAGCCGCAGCGAACCACATTCCGTACAGCAACTCATCTGCTTCAAAAAACAACGGTTTAAACAGGTTGTACACCGAGCCCCAGAAGTGGTACACCACACCAATCACAAGCGACACCAGAACGGTAACCAAAATATCACTCAGTCTTAGTCCTTTTCTGACAGGTGCATTCATCTTTTCTTGAGTACTGGATTGCATCTCAACTTCCCCTCTCTTACTTAAGATCTTTATCAGAGCACAACAAAAAACCGTCTGGAAACATGCGCAGACGGAAAGAAGGCCCTATGGATTGAGGGTCGGATATTCTCTACGCTGGCATTACCCAGTTCAGATTAACGGTCAGCAGCGGAATAATGTCTGCAGTCTCAGCCTGATTCACTCAAGCCCCCGTATTCCCTATTCGATTTTAAGCTGACTTAAAAATACACACGATCTCCAAAATTTGCAAGTCCCTTTTTTACAAATTCCCCTTTTTATTGATTTAACCCCTGTTCTATGTCAATATAATTCAGAGTGCGGATGGTTTGATCCGCCCATTGTTAATGCATGAGTAAAAGGAGAATCACATGGCTAAACAATTACTGAGGCTGATGACAGAACTATCTTCCCGTAAGTGGGTATCCCGGATCATGGGAGGCTTTTCCCACAGCAGATTGAGCCGTTATCTGATACCAACGTTTATACGAATATATCAAATCCCCGCACATGAAGCGGAAAAAGAAATTCATGAATACCGTTCACTGAACGAATTCTTCTCCCGTCGATTGAAGATGGGTATGCGTGCAATCGATGAAACGGCCAGTGCAATGACCAGCCCTGTAGATGGAGTCATTACCGGTATGGGTCCTATTCATTCCGGTACCATCCTAAACGTCAAAGGCCAAGATTATACGATCGGCGATCTGCTCGCTAATTCCCCGCGAATGGAGAATTATACGAACGGTTATGTATTCGTGCTATATCTAAGCCCTACCGACTATCACCGAATTCACTCTCCTGTAACCGGGAAAAAGGCGGAAAGTGAGCATCTCCGTGGTAAGGTATACCCGGTGAATGATTTTGCGATGACGAACATCCGCTCCGTCCTTAGCCGTAATGAAAGACTCATAACCTATATCACGCACGAGCATGGCGAAGTCGCTGTTGTTAAAGTCGGTGCGATGAACGTCAGCAGTATTAAATATGCCGATCCATCCGTAAGTGAGTGGCGTAACGGTGACGACCTGGCCTACTTTGAATTTGGTTCTACCGTCGTTCTTCTAACAGAGAATGGTACGTTCACGCCTCGTGGTGACCTAACGGTCGGAGATAAGGTGAAGATGGGCGCACTTTTAGGTCTTCTTCATAAGCCGTCAAAAGAATCATAGAATCGCTTGCCTATTTATTAAGCGTTCTTAGTACGATATGCCGAAACAACCGGTACGGCAGTAACAGCTTAGCTACAATAGTCATCCGTGTTCCGAATGGGACTCTATACCTGAACTTTGGGGAAGCGCTTCGAGCGATTTCCCCAACCAGTCGGGCAACCTCCTGCGGATCACCGCTTTTTTCAGCAGTTGTTCTGGAGAAATCCAGCACATTATTCAGCATTTTCTGGTAAGGAGATCCAGCCTCTGCTTTTATATCGCTAAACCCTTTGCCCCAGATCGGTGTTCCGTAAGCTCCTGGCTCGATCAGCACCACATCCATTCCGAGCGGCTGAAGCTCTAGTGAAAGACATTCAGCCATTCCCTCCACAGCAAACTTCGAAGAAGCGTATGGTCCATATCCAGGGAATCCGATGACTCCACTTATACTACTCATGAAGATAATTCTAGATTTTGGAGTTTTGCGCATGAGTGGCAGTGCTATTTGAGTTACAGAGACGGTTCCGAAGAAGTTCACATCCATCTGTTTCCGCCATGCATCAAGCGATACTTCTTCTACAAATCCACCCACCGCTTCTCCTGCATTATTCACAAGAAGGTCCAGACGCCCCCAACGATTATGAATCTCTGAAACAGCTTGCTCGATCAATTCAGGCTTACACACATCCAGACTGACCACATGAATTCGAGATTCCAATCCCGCTTCAATAGCTGAAGTCATCAGCATCTGCGAAGCCTCTATCCTTCTCATCCCTGCTGCCACCACATACCCCAGTGCTGCAAGCTCCAGACAGATCAAGAGGCCAAATCCACTTGATGCTCCGGTTACAAGCGCTACTTTTCCGGTTAATTCACAAGGCTTTTTCATTCTTTCTCTCCTTTGGGGTTCCGATCATTCATCTATTATAAACGTTAAAAAAGCACCTTTCTATTTCGCCAAGGAATGAGTCCTCCAGGAGAAATAAGACAGGTGCTGTTATGTGTATGATTTATTAGAACCACAAATTCTGCTCAGGACTAGCACTCTTAAACCGACGTAAACGATTTCTAAAAATGCCGCAACCACCACGACTGCATATTAAGCTGCGCATTCTTCTTCTTTGGCTCATTGCCGGCACCCTCCTCTCTGTCTTATCAAGACTTAATTCTAGTCATTACCCATTGTAATGGGAGATGAAACATATCGTTACATCCATATTTTCTTAACGAACCTCAGACGGACTTTTTCCTGTGTACTGCTTAAACTGCCGACTAAAGAAGAAAATATCTCTATAGCCGAGTGCATCAGCCACTTCTGTTACGTTCATACCCTGATGCAGTAGCAGATGCTGCGCCCGCTCAATCCTCATCTTAATAATATAAGATTGAACTGGTGTACCCATAAGCTCCTTGAACTTGATTGAAAAATAGCGGGGAGACAGCCCTGCTCTTGCAGCCAAATCCTCAACCCTGTGTGGTATACCCGGATGCAGACGAACATAATTCGCGATCTCATGAATCGCCTCCGACAGATGGTTGCTCGCTTTCTTACTAACCGGCGTATCCTGATCATCTCTAAGCAAATAAATCATCAGCTGCTTTAGGATCATCTGCCCTTCAATCTCCGCCCCATAAGGCTGGTCTAGATATAGCCGAACGTACTTAGCAAGCAAATATTCGAAATCCATCGTCTCGGTCAGCCTCCGATAAGGAGCAGGCACCTCACTGACAGGATCGGTCACGTCAAAATGCATGTAGGTTAGAACAAGCGGCTTCTGCGGATTGTGTGTGGCACTTGTATGGTCGCCAGGAGAGAATAGAAAACAACTTCCCTTTCCTACCTCATACGCTTCGTCATTGAGTACGACGGTTCCTTCACCACTCCATACATAAAATAAGTCATAATTTTGCATCGGTTTCTCACGCTTCTGCCATTTCCATCCTGGTTCACAGGCGATTTTCGCTAAAGCGGGCTTGATTACAAAAGAAGACGGCGATGCATTTAGCATCACGTCATTCCCCCTTGTCTCTTTCAAAATATTAATTTCTCTCTATCTCCATGATACTCTTTTTTGATAGGTTTTGCATGTCCTCCCATGCTAGAGCCATTCGGCAGACTCCATTCTCAATTTTCTCCCTATCTAGATGAGCGAATGAGAAGCAACCAGCCGAAATACCCGGTGAAAGATGATACAACGCAGCATCCCTAAACTCTACACCTCTATATTGACAAGCCTGTTTAAAAATCTCGTACTGATCTGCTCCATGCAGCCAAGTCGCGTATATATGCAGCCCCGCATCTCCTGGATCTACTAGGAACAAATGGGCTATCTTCTCTTCCATAAGTTTTACCAAGTACGAATGAAGTCCCTTATAAATTCGGGTCATACGACGCAGATGCCTGCCATATTCTCCTCGTGTCATAAAATGCGCCAAAGCTCGCTGCTCCAGTAGCGCAGGTGACACGGGCTCATACAGTGCTTTTGCAGCAACCACCGGATTTACCATCGCCTTAGGAAGGACTGCATATCCAATGCGAAGACCGGGAAACATCGTCTTGGAGAATGAACCGATATAAATGACACGCCCCGTATTATCCAGTGCCTTAAGTGGCTCCATGGGACGACCACCAAAGCGGAACTCGCTATCATAATCATCCTCAATAATAATGGCATGATGAGCATTGGCCCATCTTAACAATTCTCTTCTCCGATCCAGTGACAGTACCGCGCCCGTTGGATATTGCCGACTTGGTGTGACGAACAAGAGCCGAGCATCCCAAGAAGCAGGAATGATACCGAAACGGTCCACCTCCCCCGGTACAACTCTTCCACCACAGGCCTCCACTGCCTTTCGTATTCCAAAGTACCCTGGATTCTCAAGAACCACAGGGTCTCCTTGATTTATCAGCAATTGGGAGAGCAGCACAATGCCTTGCATTGATCCGCTAAAAACCACAATATTTTCTGCCTCAGCCTGTATCCCTCGTGTGAATTTTAGATGTGCAGCGATTGCTTGACGGAGTTCGAAGTGACCTGCCGTAGGTAGCTCTTGATGGTATTCGTTTCTCGGATTGCTTACAGCATAATTGATCGAGCTTCTCCATTCCTTAGAAGGAAAATGCTCAGACGCTGCTATGTCACCGATAAACGATATGCAAGCCTCGGTCTCATTGCTTTCTCTTCCCTCTTGCATTGTCCAAGCATTGGAGTTTGAACCCGGTCGTTCTTCACGAAGGGGCAAGCAATCTATCATCCGTTGTCCCCAGGTGGATAATACAGGATCAGACTGTACATCATCTTCTTCCTTTATCCTTGGTGATATAGACACGCCCTTGGCTACATAAGTTCCACTTCCTATCATCGCCTCTACGTAACCTTCAGCAAAAAGCATATCGTAGCTTTGTGCTACCGATCCCCTGGACATCCCATATAGACGAGCAAGCTCACGAGTCGCAGGAAGCCGTGTCCCCTCAGCGAGCACTCCACTTAATATGGCGTCCCTTAAAGCATGATAAAGAGCTAAGTATTTAAAGCGGTATTTCTCCTGATACGTTTCAACAGATAATCCAAGCTCCATCACTTTCCCTCCAACTCCACATTGGACCATTTAAAACAATGTAAATTGGATCTTTTTTCTTGTCAATTGGAACCTTATGCTGTTTAAAACTGAACTCGAAGGGAATGCGGATTGAAATGAGAAGAAGTGAATTTATGATTGAAGATCCACAGGAAGTGGAGCAGTTTCTAATGGAAATGAGCTTTGGTTTTCTTGGAACGGTTGATGAAGCGGGATGTCCACGGGTCACTCCACTGAATTTTGTGTTTGTTGACGGTGCTTTTTATTTTCATGGAAGCCGTATGGGCGAAAAAATGGACCACCTGTTCCAAAATTCAGCAATCAGCTTCACCGTAGCAGATGAATATGCAGTGATTCCGTCTTACTTTACCGACTCAGCGATGGCCTGTCCGGCTACAGCATTTTTCAAAAGTGTTACCGCAAGCGGAACTGCTGTTGTTGTAGAGAACATTGAAGAAAAGGCACAAGCCCTCAGCCAGTTCATGCTTAAACTTCAACCTGAGGGTGGATATGATCCGATCGATGCCAAGGACCCAAGATATATTCCTCAACTGAAAGGTGTTGCCTTAATTAAGCTTGATCCTACTCATATGTCAGCTAAATTTAAGTTTGGACAAAACCTGAAGAATCGGCGTCTCAATCATGTACTAGACGGACTCAAAAGCCGCAATGAGAACCGGGATGCAGTAACCGTTGAACATATATGTAAGTACCATCCTTCCTCTTCGTAGACGTATGCTTTTTCCGTGACGCTTTCGCAGTCAAGTGTTATAATGTTAGTCAATGAAATCAGAGATGAGAGATACTGCACCTTAACCTAAAGTACTCGGAAGGATGGAATCAACTCATGAACCCATTGGCTGGACAATTGAACGAAAGCATCAAAACAGGAAGTCCTCATGTCTACGACATGTTGTCAAACCTCGGTAAAGAAATTTATTTTCCTAAGGAAGGTATTCTGAGCCAATCAGCGGAAGCAACAAGCCATGCCAAAAAATATAACGCAACCATCGGCATTGCAACAGAAGGCGGAATCCCCATGCATTTGGGTGTCATCCAAGATAAGCTGTCTGCTTACCAGCCGAAGGACCTTTACAGCTATGCTCCTCCTGCTGGTAAACCTGAGCTGCGTTCTGCTTGGCGGAACAAGATGATACAGGAGAACCCTACGCTTGAAGGCAAAAGCTTCAGCAATCCTATCGTTACCAATGCACTCACACATGGACTGAGCATTGTTGCCGATCTGTTTGTTGACGAAGGAGATGCGGTTGTCTATCCAGATAAGAACTGGGAGAACTATGAGCTCACTTTCGGTATCCGCCGTCATGGTGTTACCGTGAACTATCCACTATTTACAGATGATATGAAATTTAATGCCGCTGGCCTACGCGAAGCACTTCTAAGTCAGAAGGACAAGGGTAAAGCAGTCGTACTACTGAACTTCCCTAACAATCCGACGGGTTATACACCAGGTGTTGAGGAAGGCGAAGCCATCGTAGCTGCTATTCTGGAAGCTGCAGAAGCTGGCATTAATGTTGTTGCCGTAACGGATGATGCCTACTTCGGTCTGTTCTTCGAAAATTCACTTAAAGAATCCCTATTTGGACGCTTGGCGGATATCCATCCACGAGTATTAGCAGTCAAAATCGACGGAGCGACCAAAGAAGAATTCGTATGGGGCTTCCGTGTCGGATTCATTACTTATGCTTCGGAGAATAACGACGTACTTGCTGCACTCGAACAGAAGACTCTTGGTATTATTCGCGCTACGATTTCAAGTGGTTCTCATCCTTCTCAGACCTTTGTGCTGGATGCGCTGAAGTCTCCGGAATTCGAACAACAGAAGTTAGAGAAGTTCAACATCATGAAAGGCCGCGCGAACAAGGTTAAATCCCTTCTCGATAGCGGTAAGTATGGTGATGTATGGGAGTATTACCCGTTCAACTCCGGATACTTTATGTGCCTTAAGCTTAACGGTATCTCTGCCGAGGCGCTCCGTTCCCATCTCATTCATGAATACGGTGTTGGAACGATTGCCCTTGGGGAGTACGATCTCCGGATTGCCTTCTCCTGTATTGAAGAAGAACATCTAGAAGATCTATTTGATCTTATATATAAAGGAATTCAAGACTTACAACAGGCATAATTCCATACACAAACCACGAATAAGATCGGGCTAATCCCCGATCTTATTTCTTTATTCAGAATACACGCTCGCCCATACACTTGGCCATGTGGCTACATAGTATACTGTGTACTAACACAACGAACTGAAAGGGGAATGAACATGAGTGCAGTTGAAGAAAATAGATGTGGTGGATATGGTGGATATGGTGCATGCGGCGGAGGATACGGAAGCGGCGTAGGAGCCATTCTGGTACTTTTTATCCTTCTCGTTATCATCACTCGTGCTTTCTGGGTATAATGAAACAGCATTATAAATAATAATTTCTAATCCACGAATGCCTTTCATCTATTATAAAAAGGGTATCCTCACACGGTCCTTGACCCGTAGGGATACCCCTCTATTTGTTAACTATTTTTAGAAATCGTCCTCATCCTCATCTTCCTTGCGTCCCCGTTTCAGAGCAGCCATTCGGAATATAACGACAAGCGCCACACCACATGCCCCCGTACCGAGCACAAGTCCAGGCTCAGTACCTATGGAAGCAAGTAGTGGAAGCCACATGAGCACCGCCCATAACAATTGCACCTGAAACACAAGTTTTACTTCATTAACCCGCCGTGTTCCCTCAGGCAGAGGATAAACATGAAGCCAGAATGACTCATGGTGCAGCTTACGCAGCGATGTAAGCTGCAATCCAGCGATCATCAAGCTGACCAGATAAACTGCACTTGAGGCCATACCTCCGCGTGTCCACCAGACAAGCAGTGCACCAAGAATCCCAACTCGGATCAGAATGCCGAAGATATCACTTCGAACAAGACTTTTGATTAATAAATAACGATAAGCTGTATCTTTGCGCCAAGGGATTCCACTTCCCCAACGAGACAGCCATCTTCGTGCATACACCCTCTGTTCACGCTGTGGCACATTCACGAACCAGCTAAGGATCATCATCACCCGGCCGGCCTGCCTTTTCTCTACCTGAATCAACCGCTCCCAAGCAACAGGATGCTTAGCCGGAATGGATAAAGATGCAACATAAGTAGCCCCTACCAGCACGATAAACAACAGACTGCGAAGACTTGGATACCACAGCCATGAAGCGATAGCTAACGCAATAATCGTCCAGCGCAGTGCACGATACGCTGCTGCAGCCCCCCGTGAGGTCATACTAAGCTCTTTCCAGCTTCCGTAGCTGGACAGGAGTTTCAATCCAACCAAGACCACAATACTTGCTAATAAAGACTTTGGATCCTGATCGCTCCGTATGTATAACGGCCATAGGGTAAGTACCACCAGGATTAATCCCGCAATTTTGTAGACTGTACCGCCTACCCAGCCCTTGGCAAAGTATTGATTCATTCTTGATTCTTGAGGCATAAGAAACACCGTATCTGCCTGTTTAAGATAAGTGCGAACACCACTATTCACCGTTAGCGGTAATAATACGATTAGCATAATCCAGCGTATAGGCAAGTCGGGCGGGATATGCTGTACTAATGAGGTATACCAAGCCGAGAAAGCAATGAGCAGGAATAGAAATACAACCGCTACACCACTTTGAATAACATAACCAAGGTACGGTAGAACCTCACCCCAGAATTGACTCCGTCTTTTGGCATATAACTCCCGCAGATTCATTCGCCATTCCCGCCTTGAATAAGTGCATAGAACAGCTCCTCTAGCGGTAGACCTGGTTTCCCAGCCTGCTCTGCAACCTCTTGAAGGGTTCCCTGCGCAATGATCCTTCCTTGATGCAATACGATAAACCGATCACAGTAATTCTCAATCGTTGATAAAATATGTGAACTTAACAACACCGAGGAACCGGCAGCTTTAAGCTCAAGCATGAAATCAAGCAGTGAGCGAATGCCAAGTGGATCGAGCCCCAAAAAAGGTTCGTCTATAACATATAACGAGGGCCTTGCAACAAATGCACACATAATCATGACCTTCTGCCGCATTCCTTTTGAAAGATGTGCAGACAGGCTATCCATCTTATCCTCCATACGAAACATGCTGGATAATTGAGCTGAACGAGATTCATACTCTTCACGAGGCACGCCATAGGATCTTGCAGTGAATTCTAGATGCTCCCTTACCGTCATCTCCTCGTATAGAAGCGGGGATTCTGGGACAAATGCTAGTGCACCATGATACGCTTCCGAGTTCTCATCCCGAGTCTGGTTTTGAACACGAACTTCACCTTTCTGCGGCTTCATAAGCCCAAGAATATGCTTCATCGTGGTACTCTTACCTGCTCCATTAAGTCCGATCAGGCCCACCATTTCACCAGGCTGGACACTAAAGGTGACATCATGCAGAACAGGGCGGTTCAAGCTATACCCCCCGCTTAAGTTTTGTACGGATAATACTGGATTCTCCTTCATTCCTGTTCACCCCATTTTCAGCAGTGTCCTTTCACATACATAACGATACGCTAAAAAGGACACTGGATAATGACATTTCATTGTATTGCATTACACTTACATGAATCTAATGCTTGTTATTTCATTAATTACCCCTGTGGCGGCTTGTTCTTCAGCCACTTCGGAGCACCCTTGTTCTTCCGATCGCGTTCCCGTTCGCTCTGACGCTCCTGTGATACCTTGCCGGAAGTGCTGCGAGTACCCGTTTGTCCTGACACCTTAGCTGGCTTCCCTTGGTTCTGACGAGCTGGGGTGTTCTCTTTAGCTCGTGTGAATGAACCACTATGTGGAGTACGAGCAGTACCGGATGGAACTTCTCTTGGAGATCTTACCTTACCGCCGTATAACGCTTTTTCCTCAATCGTAATACCAAGCTCACGGTTGAATTTTCGCATAATAAAGGTTTGCCGATCCGTCACAATCGAGATAACCATCCCACTGCGTCCCATGCGTCCCGTTCTTCCTGCACGATGCGTATAAAATTCAGCATTCATCGGTGGATCGTAGTTAATAACCATCCCGAGTCCCTCAATATCCAGACCCCTTGCAGCGACATCACTCGCTACCAGAAGCTGTGTACGCCCTTCGCGGAACGCATTTAATACTTTACTGCGTGTCATTTTGTCCGCATCGCCATAAAGAGCTGCAGCACTTAAGCCTGCATAATTAAGTTTGGCCTCAACCTCAGCAAGATCCGCTGTCGCGTTGACAAATACAATCGCTCGATCTGTTTTATAGTGCCGGAAAATTCTCCGCACCATGTCTATCCGGTCCCGTTCCTCACTGACGAAATAGTAGTGCTCCAGAGCAGACGGTGTTCTTAACTCAGGATCAATGCCAATCTCTACAGGGCTGTCCATCTCCCGCTTAACCAATTCAGCTGTTTGCGGGCTCACCGTAGCTGATAAGAATACAAGCTGACGATCACGCATGGCGCTTCGCAGGATTCGTTCCACATCCCCTGCTGCCCCAAGATTAAACACTTGATCGACTTCATCCACAACGATTGTAGTAACCGCGTGCATCTTAAGTTTCTTAATTTCAATCAGCTCACGCACACGTCCTGGTGTACCCACAATCAATTGAGGATGTAATTTTAGCTTCTCTAGCTGCCGTTTGGCTGATGCGCCCCCGATCAATCCGAGCACACCGATTCCTCGAACTTCACCGTAACGCTCTCCCTCTCGCACAATCTGAATAGCGAGCTCCTGAGTAGGCGCTAGAATCACTTTCTGAACTGCTTTGCTCTCGGTATCTATGCTTTGAAGCACAGGCAGTAAATACGCTAAAGTTTTGCCGGTTCCTGTCTGGGAAGTTGCAAGCACATCCTTACCTTCCAGCACTTGTGGAATCGCTTCTGCCTGCACCGGAGAAGGCGTATGTATTCCAAACTCACCCAAGCGGGCTGCTAAATCCTCGGTAATGCCGAGTGTTGTAAATGTAGTAGAAGTCATAGGTTCGTCCATCCTTTATCTCTGAGTATTGTTCACTCATGTTTCATTATATGCTAAAACAGAAGATCTCACCAAATGAAGCTTATCTTATCGTAAAAAGTATGTCTCAGTAAACTTGAAAAAACCGGCTCCAAAAGAGCCGGCCCATTCGCTTTATACTAGAGCAATCTGTTTATTTCTTATTCATGAAGCGATAAGATAAACGATCCGCTAGACGGGGAAACAGGTTATAGAACCTTATTCCTGCACCTGCAAGTCGTGGCAAATCAATTTCTTCCTTGCGTTTTCGGATTAACTTAACAATTCGCCCCGCAACATATTCGGGTTTCATCATAAACCATCCAATATTCTTAACATATCCGCCTGTTGGATCTGCAAGTGAGAAGAAAGGCGTATCAATCGGCCCTGGATTCACCGCTGACACGGTAATTCCCGTTCCCCGCAGCTCTTGTCGAAGTGAATTTGTGAGACCCAGAACTGCATGCTTCGTGGCAGAGTACGCGGTAGACTTAGCAGAACCGATTTTCCCAGCCATCGATGCAACATTCACGATATGTCCAGACTTACGTTGAATCATTCCCGGAAGCACAGCCTGTGTGCAACGAACGATCCCCATATAATTGACATCCATCATGTCTTCAAATTGTTCCTGTGGCATATCGATAAACGTTTCAAATATTCCGTATCCAGCATTATTTACAAGCACATCAATTCTGCCATGTTTATGTTCGATCTGAGAGAACAATGCTTGCACTTGTGCTGTATCCCGTACATCGAGCAGTGCGAGCTCATATGAACCTTTCATCCGGCTTCCAACCTGCTTTAGACGCTCCTCTGAACGCCCTGCAAGTACTACATAAGCACCTTCATTCGATAGCATCTCAGCCGTTAATGCACCAATACCGCTAGACGCTCCTGTTACAACAATAACTTGGTTGTCAAGCATGATTTCTACTTCCTCTCTACAGTCTGGAGCCCTGTTAATAACAAATCTCCGTTTGTGAAGGACTGTTCTAATCTCTCTATTCTAAGAAATCATGACTTGAATATCCAGTTCTCCGATCCCATCCATTACGAGTGGAATGCTAAGTGCCTTCTTCTGAGTAAATTCAGTAATATTAACCGATCTAATTACTTTAGGAGGTGTGATATCAACACTAACTCCTTGATTGGACAATATCGTGCTTGCATTGCCACTAATCATATTTCCTAACTCAGAGATAGCACTTTGCCCCATCTCGTCCATCTCCGTCAGTACATAACCGCCCATCATAACAGACACCATGCGCAGTGCTACTTGTTCCTGCAAGCCGAATACAATATCACCACTCATTTGACCTGTCATACCAATCTGTATCCAAATATGGTTATCGATTAAAGAAATCTCCTTGACCCCAAGATTTCCCGTGGAAGGTGAGACCTGTATGACTTGCTCAATGACGAGTCTTGCGGATTCTAAAAAAGGATTGATAACTTCCGCTTTCATTACCGATTAATCCCCTTTCACTGGGTTTATGGTCAGGGTCCCAAAGTCCCGTTTATTAGTTAAAGTCATTATAATGTATACCCTGTAATAAATCATCATAAATTAACGCTCACGTATAGATTTACCGAATGAAAGGACAGACAAGCTACTTTAAAATCACTGTATCCTTTTAGGTCTTTCGTCGTAGTCCAAAAATAGCGACTTTATTATTATCGGTATTTCCTCTCCCGCAATGAATATAGAATTTCTGGAAAATGAAAATTAATCTCGATCACGTCACTTAAAGCTTTAAAATAGCTTCGCATTGCCCCGCTCAGTATAATAACCTATAATTTAATAAGAAAGTTACATCACTTGAAAGACACGGATCATATGAAATCATAATAGGAGGACGGCCATGAACATCAGCCAACTGGAGACGCTCATCACCATTTCCAAGACGATGAGCTTTCGTAAAGCGGGAGAATTACTGAATTTGACCCAGCCGGCCGTTTCGGCCCAAATCAAGAGCCTCGAAGATGAATTCAAAACCGTGCTTGTGGATCGAAGTCAGCCAGTCACATTGACTGACCGGGGTCAGGTGTTCGTTGAACATGCTGAGCATATCCTAAGAATTGTTGACGAACTGAAACAGAGATTGTCCGATTTGGACCAAACTCCTCAAGGACATATTCGGCTTGGGACTACCACATCCATTGCAATTCAGATCTTACCGCGTGTGCTATCTTACTTTCAGGATCAATTTCCACACATTAAAACAACGATCCAATCCATGGCCTCATCGCAAATTTATCACAGTGTTGAGAACAACCTCATCGATATCGGAATTGGATATCTGATTGAACGGAATCCTAATGTTAACTCCTCCATTCTGTTCTATGACTCTTTTGAACTCGTTGTGTCGCCACAGCATCCCTTAGCTAAAGCAAGTAAAGCCGACATTGAAGTACTTGGCCAAACCCCTCTGATCCTTCTGACACAGGATACAGTTGGACGAAGATTTGCCGATGAGGTCATGAGATCCCACGGTATTCAGCCTCAGGTTGTCATGGAACTGTCCAGTAGTGAGGAGATCAAACGTATGGTGGAGATCAATCTCGGGGCAGCCATTATATCCAAGCAATCTGTCTCTTCTGAACTTCGAAGCGGATCCATGAGGATCGTCCCTCTTACTGAATTAGAGGTAAGCCATCCTGTCGGAGTTATTTATAAAAGTGGACGATATGTCAGCTCAGCGATGCGCCAATTTATAAGTGACCTAAAGGGCATGCCAGAAACACAATTCATTAGCAGCGAATAAACAACACTCTGTAAATTCTTATTTTTAAGGAGGGCATCATGAAATTCGATCTGCACACACACCACTACCGCTGCGGACATGCAGACGGGAACATCAGAGAATATATTGAGGCAGGGATTAAAGCTGGTCTTAAAGTCATCGGCATTTCCGATCACACCCCTTACTTTGGGAGCCAAGAGGAGCAGCCATTTCCTTATATTGCGATGGGGAAGGCTGAACTAGCTAATTATGTAGAGGAAGTTCTTCAATTGAAACGTGAGTATGAAGGGAAAATAGATGTACTTCTCGGCATTGAATCTGATTTTTTTCCTGAACATACGGAGATCTATCGACAGACCCTATCCCTATACCCATTCGACTATATAATTGGTTCTGTCCATCAGGTGAGCGGAGTTAGTATTTTTAATAAGAACCGGTGGAGAGACTTAACCTTGGATCAGAAAATCACGGAGAAAGAGAATTACTTCGCCCTCATTCGTGACTCAGCTCGAAGTGGCATGTTCCAAATTCTCGGACATATCGATGCTATGAAGGGCAATTATCCTTCCTTCACTGACATCGTGACAGAGGAAGCACTCGATGAAACGCTTAAGGTGATCGCTGATTGTGGTGTTGCTATTGAGATTAATACTTCCGGAAAAACCAAATTGAGCGGGGGCTGGTACCCTTCCAATGCGATCTTAGAACGCGCTCGTTATCACGGGGTTGAGGTTACATTTGGCTCGGATGCTCATAAGCCCTCTCGAGTAGGTGATGAATTCGAAGAGGTAGCAGGAGTCCTTAAAGACATCGGCTTTACAGAATGGGTTTATTACAAACAGAAACGGAAGGTAACCGTGCCTCTTTAACCTGGGGGCAACGGTAACCTTCCGTTTTTCCTTGCATACACATAGACAAAAAAAAGAGGACCCAGAAATCTGGGTCCAAATAAAATATATATTCTCAAAAGGGGGTCATGAGATAAGTTTACCCTGCTGCTGTTAGAGTTTGATAACAGGTATATTTCATTTGTGTAACAAATTTAGAATATTCTTATTAAACACGATTACTCAGTGTCAAAATCGTCAATTCAGGTTTACATAGAAACCGAAACGGCAGTCGTGTGGTTCCTATCCCCCTGTTCACATATAGGCGCAAATCTCGGTCACCAATTTTGTATAAGCCTTTGATATACATTTTCGAACCCGGAGGTGTGATGACTTCCCCGACCCACGGCAAACGGATTTGTCCCCCATGACTGTGACCAGATAACTGCAGATCAAATGGATGCTCTGATGCGAGGCCCGCATAATCAGGCTCATGCATTAACAGCAAGGTATACATATTCTGCGGTATCCCTCTTCTCGCTCTATCCGGATTTGGTTTCCCCAGCAGCCAGTCATCTAGACCAACAACCGCCATACGCGATCCGTTTCGTTCCAATATGACATTCTCATTACGAAGAACGGTAAAGCCCGCCCTTTTTTGCAACGCAATCAGCCGCTTCATATTCTCAAAGTCATGATTACCCACAATCGATAACACACCTAGAGGCGCCTGCAGCTTTGAGAGTGGAGCAACGGCTTCAACCATATCTTCTGCTGGACCATCAACCATGTCTCCCGTAAAACAGATGAGGTCGGGGCGTTCCCGATTGATTACGCTGACCAGACGTTTGACATCTTCAGCATTCGTATGAAATCCAAGATGCAAATCACTGAAATGGGCAATCTTTATGCCATCAAAAGCATCAGGCAGCCTTTTCTGTTGAAGCGAAACTCTAGTCACCTCAAGCATCTTCGGCTCCAGTAACGAAGCATAGCCTCCCGCTGCAAGTCCCACTCCCACTAGAGCAGATGTACTAAGCTTTATAAACTGCCGCCGGGTCAAGGAAAATGGACGTTTCTCCCGAGCCTCCTTTTGTTCAGAGTTATGTATAAGGTCAGGATGATTTTTCATTTTGTAGCGGCCTCCTTTATAATCTATAGAAGAGCATCATTGTCCGTCATCTAGAAACGGGACAGGAAGGAGTTCACCTATGAGCATTAACGATTCCATTGAACAATTAGTTTTAGATCAGCGTCGATTTTTCAAATCTGGTGTGACAAGAGATATTCATTTCCGGATGGAGCAGCTGAATAAACTAAGGACTGCATTAATTGCAAAAGAAGATGAGATTATAAAGGCATTACAACAAGATTTAAACAAAAGTGAACAGGAATCCTTCTCAACTGAGATCGGAATTGTATATAAAGAGCTATCCTATGTAATGAAAAATCTTCATAAATGGGCTAAACCACGCCGTGTTAAAACTGCTCTGACACATATCGGAAGCCGTGGAGAGATTCATCCAGAACCCTATGGTACGGTTCTCATTATTTCCCCTTGGAATTATCCTTGGCAACTTGCCATCTCACCACTGATCGGTGCAATGGCAGCAGGAAATACAGTCATTATTAAACCATCCGAATTAACACCAAGCGTATCAGCTCTTATCACATCTATGATTAAAGATACATTTTCGGATCAATATGTAGCCGTTGTAGAAGGCGGACCGGACACAAGTACAAGTCTGCTTAAGCAACCTTTGGATTATATATTTTTCACAGGCAGTACGAATATCGGTAAAGTCGTTATGCAAGCAGCTGCCAAAAATCTTATTCCAGTCACCCTTGAACTTGGGGGAAAAAGCCCCTGCATCGTTCACAAGGATGCTCCACTGAAGTTGACCGCAAGGCGAATCGTTTTTGGTAAGTTCACCAATGCGGGTCAGACCTGTGTTGCACCGGACTATCTACTCGTCCACGAAAGTATAAAGGAGCCACTCCTTAAACACATGAAAGAAGCCATCACCGAGTTTTATGGTGATTCTCCTCTTATGAATTCGGAATATGGCAGAATCGTATCCGAGAAGCATTTTCTGCGATTATCCAATTTCTTAAGCAACGGTTCTCTGCGACATGGAGGGAAGTGTGATGCAAGCAAACTTCTCATTGAGCCTACTTTACTGGATGATATTACTTGGGAGATGCCTGTCATGGAGGACGAAATTTTCGGACCTATTTTTCCTATTCTGACATACGATCATTTGGATGAGGTCATCACCTCGGTCAATAACAGACCTAAGCCACTAGCGCTTTATCTATTTACTCAAGATTCTCAAGTTCAGCGCAAGGTCTTGTCCGAAATCTCCTTCGGTGGTGGATGTGTAAATGATACACTCATGCATCTCGCTACTCCTCACCTTCCATTTGGAGGCGTGGGCGAAAGCGGTATGGGTTCTTATCACGGTAAGCACAGCTTTGAAACCTTCTCTCATATGAAGAGTATTCTACGTCAGACGAATAAATTTGATTTTAGTTTCCGTTACCCCGGCAAAGAGGGACTCAAATTACTACGCAGATTGATGAAGCCTTAGTTAAGCAAAAAAAGAATTGCCCTTGATATTAGAATGGATGTTAATCAAGCAGCCATCTAGTCTAGGGCAATTTCTCTGTGTTCTCTATCTAATATTCATCATTCACTTTCACGCCTTACGATTCTTCTCCAACCACTGCACTGCATAATCAACCATCGCACGCTGCTCTGCTAGCACACATCTACTCTTCTGAACGAACCCTTCGGTATACATCCCCTTGCAGTCTTGTTCGAATTCAGATCCAATCTGAGCAAAATCATCGGATGAAAAATCGATATCTTCGAAAGACTCCCATATCGTACGCCCCTGTTCTCTTCGAATCGGCGCACTCGCAGTTACTTCCTTCTTCCCTTCCCAATCTGCTCGATATTCAGCTAAGTGAAAGGAGGTATTATTATCATAGCCTGATCCAAGCAACAAGACATAAGCTCCAAGCTCATAAAGCTTGGCTAGTGGCGAATCATCCCCCAAGCTGTAGGATAGTGGATGTTCATTCGTGATGAATTCCGCATATTTTCCTCTTGCCACAAAAGAGACATGAGGATGGTTACTCCGAAGAACCCCACTTTGACGCCGGAATGCTTCAGGCATTATGCCCATGTAGGATGTGATTGTGAAGTCTACATCAAAAGGTGGCATCGCATCGCGAATCAATTGCCACCATTTAGGATCAGCAGGTGGATTCTCCCATGTCGACGGATCTGTCAGATCGGCGGAGTGGGCAGGCATGACTAGTGTCCCTTCCTCTCCCAGCACGTCTTCCAGTGCCAAAATGACCGCTTCAGCACCGCCTACAATCCATCCTCCTACACTTTTCAATGAAGAGTGGACCAAAAGAGTCATTCCTGGTCTAACACCCAGTTGTCTTAAATCTGCACGAATATCCTCTATCGTAATCGGTTTCTCTGTAATCATAGTTTTGTAATCCCCTGTCTGATGACTATGTAAAAAGAGCACCTGTCCAATTAACACCTAGGACAAGTACTCTTCATAGTTGAATGAATGTTCTTACACGCTCAACCAGCGTTTGAATAGATGCTTCGTGGTATCTTTGTTCATCTCAGCAATGGATGTAGTCAGTGGAATACCTTTAGGACAGGAACGCACACAGTTTTGTGAGTTTCCGCATCCTTCAATACCTCCATCTTGCATCAATGCTTCTAAACGCTCTTCCTTATTCATTTCACCTGTTGGATGGGCATTAAAAAGACGAACTTGTGAAATGGCTGCGGGGCCAATGAAGTCAGTCTTCTCATTGACGTTCGGACATGCCTCAAGACACACACCGCAAGTCATACATTTAGATAGTTCATAAGCCCACTGGCGTTTCTTCTCAGGCATACGTGGACCAGGACCAAGATCATAAGTACCGTCAATTGGAATCCAGGCCTTAACCTTCTTCAAAGCGGTAAACATACGACTACGATCGATTACTA
This sequence comes from Paenibacillus sp. FW507-14B1B, assembly GCF_058781425.1. Taxonomy (NCBI): domain Bacteria; kingdom Bacillati; phylum Bacillota; class Bacilli; order Caryophanales; family Paenibacillaceae; genus Paenibacillus; species Paenibacillus sp. FW507-14B1B. The sequence continues at coordinate 1,447,011 of NZ_JBYSWS010000002.1, forward strand.
AGTCACGTACAACCGGGAAGGTCTTCATCGGCTGAATACGAATCGGTTGCTCGAGCTTATCGATTAGCGCTGCACAAGCCTGACGAGGTTTACCGTTAATCACCATGGAACAAGCACCGCAGACTTCCTCAAGGCAGTTAGAATCCCAGCAGACGGGAGTTGTAGACTGACCTTGAGCATTCTTCGGATTACGCTGAATTTCCATCAATGCACTAATTACGTTCATGCCAGGACGGTACGGAAGATTGAATTCCTCAGTGTAGGTTTTCGACTCCGGGCTGTCCTGACGGGTAATTATAAATTTGACGCTCTTCGAGGCTGCTGTGGTTTGAGCCATGTCAAATCCCCCTTCTTACTTATCTTTCGAATAGTCGCGAATACGCGGTGGGATCAAGGATACATCTACATCTTCATAAGAAATCTGTGGACCATCCGGTGTCCATGTCGCTTTTGTTGTCTTCAAGAACTCTTCGTCATTACGGTCTGGGAACTCAGGCTTGTAGTGAGCACCGCGGCTTTCGTTACGCATCAGTGCTCCAAGTGTCATTGCCTCAGCAAGCTCAAGCATGTTCCAGAGTTGACGTGTAAATGCTACGCCTTGGTTATTCCAACGGGAAGTATCCGTCATATTAATATTCTTATAGCGCTGTTTCAGCTCTTTAATCTTGCCAATGGTTGCTTCAAGCTTGTCGTTATAACGAACCACCGTCATGTTGTTGGTCATCCATTCACCAAGCTCTTTATGCAGAACATAAGCGTTCTCTGTGCCCTGCATATTTAGGAGACTATCGAATTTAGCTGTGTGTTCTTTAGCAGCCCGATCAAAGATCGAAGAGGATATATCTTGAGATGATTTCTTCAACCCTTTAACATATTCGATCGCCTTTGGACCAGCTACCATACCGCCATAAATAGCGGATACAAGTGAATTGGCACCCAAGCGATTCGCGCCATGGAATTGATAATCACATTCTCCAGCAGCGAACAATCCTGGAATGTTGGTCATCTGATTGTAGTCAACCCACATGCCGCCCATAGAATAGTGTACAGCCGGGAAAATCTTCATAGGGATTTTACGAGGATCATCACCCATGAACTTCTCGTAAATCTCGATGATTCCGCCTAGTTTAACATCAAGTTCCTTAGGATCTTTATGTGAAAGATCCAGATAAACCATGTTCTCACCATTAATTCCGAGTCCTTCATCTACGCAGACGTGGAATATTTCACGGGTAGCAATATCCCGCGGTACTAGGTTTCCATAAGCAGGATATTTCTCCTCTAGGAAGTACCATGGCTTTCCGTCTTTATAAGTCCAGATTCGGCCACCCTCACCACGAGCAGACTCAGACATCAGGCGAAGCTTGTCATCACCTGGAATGGCTGTTGGGTGAATCTGAATGAATTCACCGTTAGCATAATGTACACCTTGCTGATATACAGCACTTGCTGCAGTACCTGTATTAATAACCGAGTTCGTTGTCTTACCGAAGATGATACCAGGACCACCACTCGCAAGAATAACAGCATCACCTGGGAACGTGCGAATTTCCATTGAACGCAGATCTTGAGCTGCAATACCACGGCAGACACCTTCATCATCAATAACTGCGTTCAAGAATTCCCAGTTCTCATACTTCGTTACAAGACCCGCGGTCTCCCAACGACGAACTTGTTCATCCAGTGCATACAGAAGCTGCTGTCCTGTCGTAGCGCCGGCATATGCTGTACGGTGTCGTTTCGTCCCACCGAACCGGCGGAAATCGAGCAACCCTTCCGGTGTCCGGTTGAACATAACACCCATCCGGTCCATCAAGTGAATGATGCCAGGTGCTGCGTCACACATCGCCTTAACTGGTGGCTGATTCGCCAAGAAGTCACCACCGTAAACCGTATCATCAAAATGTTCCCAAGGAGAGTCACCCTCCCCTTTCGTATTAACCGCTCCATTAATACCGCCTTGCGCACACACAGAGTGGGAACGTTTAACAGGTACTAGTGAGAATAAATGTACGTGAGCTCCAGCTTCAGCAGCTTTAATGGTTGCCATCAACCCAGCCAGTCCGCCACCCACGATTATAATGTTAGATGCCATTTCTGTTCACTCCCCTTTAGCTCAAGACTGTCTTACACACATCAAGTAGTGCTGTAGCTGCAAATTCCGAATCACGGAAAGCAGTCAATGCCAATATAAACATTACACTAGTAATTACAAATAGACCCATGCAGATGTAAGAAGATATACGCTGCGCACGTGGACCAACTGTGATGCCCCAGCTTACTAGGAACGCCCACAAGCCATTCGTAAAGTGGAAAGTAGCACACACAATCCCGATGATATACAGAATAAACAGAATCGGATTGCTTACAATACCATGGATTGTGGCACCCAGCTCATCATGTGTAATCTTACCAATTGCAATCATAAAACGAGTATCGTACATGTGCCAGATAACAAATACAAACGTAATAACACCGGTGATCCGCTGTAAAGTAAAGCGAATATTACGTTCATAATTGTAGTTTCCGACGTTGTTATTTGCTTGGTAAGCAATATACAAGCCGTAAACGCCATGGTACAGAAGTGGCAGCCAAATCAGAAGTAGCTCAAGGAAAAATATGAGCGGCAGACCGTTAATAAACTCGACACCTTTAGCAAAGCCTTCCTTTCCACCATCGAAAGCCTTAAAGTTGGTGATCATATGAGTGAGCAAGAAGGCTCCGAGCGGTATGATACCAAGCAAAGAGTGCAGCTTTCTGGAATAATACCCTTTCATCAGTTGACGTTCCCCTTTCTGATTGTACAGCGTTTTCATTAAGACTCAACGTAATCTATTACACTAATACTATCTATGCGTCACACGCATACAACGACAAAATGTGCCACATTTCGGTTATTCTGTGAACATCCTGTGTCATGTTTCATGTTACTCCTTTTTTTCTTATAATGGAATTGCAATATAATTATTAATCGTTATAATCTATACGCATAAGTCATTATTATAGGAAGTGATCATATTGTTCGAAGAATTGGACGTGTTCTCCGTTGTTGTTGAGCAATCCAGCCTAAATAAAGCTTCCAAACTGCTGAATCTATCTCAGCCCGCCCTTTCACGCAAGATTGCCAAACTTGAAGATCAGCTTGGCGTTCAGTTGTTTAATCGACGTGGTAAACGTCTGGAGCTTACTTCTATTGGTCAGCTTGCGTATACATATGCCTTGGAGCAGCGACAACAGCAACTAAAATTTATGCAAACTCTTGCTCATTATCGTGGAGAAGAACAAATCACCATCACGCTCGGGGCCAGTCTAACCACACTCCAAACTACTCTGCCTCCCCTTGTGAATGCATTTATGGAGAAGCATCCATCTGCTGAGATCAAATTAGTAACAGGAAAAACACATGAAATTGTTTCTTATGTCCGTGATAAACGGGTGGATGTTGGAATTGTTGCTTCATCTATTAATCAGCCTGGCTTAAATTGCATCCCTCTCTTTGATGACCACCTTGAACTCGTCGTACCCACAACACATCCTTTAGCAGATAGTCTCGATGTCGGAATTGAACAGCTCCAAGGGATGCCTATGATCATCTTCTCAACTGGAACCTGGTACCGAAAGTTAACGGACGATCTATTTCATCGCTGTGGAATTATGCCTGATATTCGCATGGAAATCGATTCGTTCGAAGCGATCGTGCGGCTTATTCCTACTTGTAAAGCGGCTGCATTACTTCCGAAATCATATCTTCGCCCCCAATTGCTATCGGATAACGGCCTTGTTGATATCCACATTCCTGCTCTAGTCGAAACGAGACGGACAACAAGCCTCATCTATGGGGACGCATCCGAACTAAGCAATGCAGCCAATAGGTGGATTGCCGAAACAGAGGTCCTATTTAGAGAACTTCAAGAGAACCAACAACAAACAACCTGACGCGAAGCGCGCCAGGTTGTTTACATTCATATCTGGTATCACCAGAATCATATTTATAATTACATATTACATATTTACAACTTCACCTTCAAAACGATCAATGTTCTCCTTCGCTCCTATAACAACCATGATATCTCCAGCGCGCAGCACATCCATGGCAGTCGGAGCCACAATCACACCCGCACGTTGGTTCAGCGCAACTACGCTAATCCCATAACGAACACGCGTGTTTAACTCATTTAATGTTTTGCCGTCCATACATTCCGTTACCGTCATCTCTACAATTCGATATTCTTTAGAAAGCTCTATATAATCGAGAAGATTCGGTGTAACAAGTTGATGAGCGACACGAATCCCCATATCTCTTTCCGGGAAAATAACCCTGTCTACACCCAGCTTTTGTAGCGCCCGTCCGTGTAGCACAGAGATCGCCTTGGCTACAACCGTATTAACACCTAATTCCTTGAGAAGAATTGCTGCAAGAATACTCGTTTGAATTTCATCTCCTATAGCCACGATGCCACAGTCAAAATTACGAATACCAAGCGATTTAAGTACTTCTTCGTCTGTCGCATCAGCGACCACAGTATGGGTGAGGAGCTCACTCATATCTTCGACCACTTCTTCATCTTGGTCGATCCCGAGAACCTCATATCCTAATTCCATCAATTCAAGCGCAAGGCTTGAACCGAATCTCCCCAGCCCTATCACTGCAAACTGCTTTGGTTTCATTTCTTAGCCAATCTCCTTATCCAATAATCATTTTACCTTCGGGATGACGATACAACTCTTTACCTTTCTTGGGTCCTAATGCATAAGCAAGTGTTAATGGACCGAGACGACCAGCAAACATCGTTACACAGATAAGTAACTTACCGAAGAGCGACAACTCAGGAGTTAATCCCATGGACAGCCCTACCGTACCAAATGCTGACGTAGCTTCAAAGAGTATAGTGAGGAAGCTGCTATCCTCTGTCGTTGATAGAATCATCGACACTGTAATAACCAGCAGCAGTGCAAGCAGCGTAATCGTTAACGCTTTAAGAATTCGCTCCTGAACCAAACGGTATCTGAACAACACAATATCGTCTCGGCCTCGCATCATGGCAATAACAGCGGCAATCATCATTGTGAATGTTGTCGTTTTGATACCACCACCCGTAGAGCCTGGAGAAGCTCCGATAAACATCAGTATAACCATGAAAAATTGAGTAGCCTGACGTAGCTCAGTTATATCTAGTGTATTGGCTCCCGCTGTTCTCGGCGTAACTGACTGGAAGAAGGAGCCTAGAATTTTCCCGCCCCAATTCAGCGAGCCCAGTGTCTCTGGATTTGTAAATTCAAAGATAAAAATAACCACAGCACCTATGAGAATCAGCGCCCCTGTCATGGACAACACCACTTTAGAATGCAGTGAAAGCCTCCGACTCTTCCTATAATCAACCAGATCAGCCATGACGATGAATCCAATCCCTCCGGATACAATCAGGAACATCACCACAAAGTTAACAAGCGGATCATATACAAATCCAGTCAAGCTCTTAAAGTCGCCAAACAGATCAAACCCCGCATTATTAAACATGGTTACCGCATGGAAAACGCCGAAGTAAAGCGCCTTACCAAACGGCATATCAAAAGCCCAGCGGATGGTTAGCAGTATCGCTCCGCACGCTTCAATCACTAAGGAGTACAGTAGAACCCTGCGGATCAAACGCACGATTCCTTCCATTGAAGATTGATTCATCGCTTCCTGAAGAACTAGACGGTCTTTCAAGGAAATGCGTCGCTTCAATACAAGCGCGAACAGTGTGGCCATGGTCATGAAACCCAGACCACCGATCTGTATCATTATCATGATGACAACCTGTCCGAAGGAACTGAAGAATGTCCCTGTATCCACCACGACAAGACCTGTTACACAGGTAGCAGATGTCGCCGTGAACAAAGCATCCATAAAGTTCAGCGGTTCCCCTGTCGTATTGGAAATCGGGAGCATGAGAAGCATCGTCCCAATCAGGATAATGGCCCCAAATCCCATGACGAGAATTTGCGGCGGCGACAAGCGAAGCCATTTAATTTTGGAAGTCAACATGTTCACCTCTTTAAAAAAATCAAAGAAAAAAAGACACTGGAAATCCAATGCCTTACGCGTTTGGGTTCCTGTGCTACAGCCTACGAGGTTAGCTGACGGATTCGGGCATAACACAGGTCGCCCTATTCACTACCTTTCGGAAGCGAAATTCACCCCACTTAAATGGTTCCCCCATTTTCATTACGAAATTCGGCTGATCTATTCAATTAACGTTATCCAATATTATGATTCATGAACATGTTCAATAGCATGTAGTGATTATAACGCAATCCTTTAAGGATACCAAAGCCGTTTTAGACTTAAATTAACTTAAAAATGAACCGAATTGGGCATATTCTAGAGTAGTAGCACATGGTTATCTACGCTTTTCGAAATCTTTCCTTCATTTTCATCGAATTTTTCATAAATTTGAATGGGATAAGCCGTTTGTGTCTTTCATATCTATGTTATATTGACTTTATGTCTTCATGAGAACAGCTAGCTTAATCTAATTGATAACTCGCTAATGCCAAAAGGAGGAATGACATGAATAAAGCAGGACACCCTCTTCATCTTAAATCTGACAAACAACCATTGGTACTACTTGGAATTATCGGTCTCATTCTATTTCTCATCTTTCAGGTCTTTCCATCCACAGCCTCTATTACATCCGAGGTCAAAACACCCGAAATGATCACCAAGGAAGCAGCCATCAGTGCTGCTGAACGATTCGCACAAGAACATCTGCAGTATAGTAGGACTTCCACTGAGAAACCTCTCGTTACATATCAATCCAGATCTGATGTTTATGGATATCTATCTAAAGAGAATTTGCTCCGCGAGTACAATAAAAAGTTTGAGAGCAAATACCCCTATGATGTCTATCGAGTTCGGTTAGTGCAAGCTGATGGAGCAGCCCTAAACGTAGACGTCCATATGCAGAATGCTAGTGTAGCAGGGTTTTCTTATGATCTGCCTGACTCTAGTTATGAAGGTGCCCTCCTACAAAAAGGTGACGTCCGCAATCAGATGCTTCGTTTAATCGAAGGAGAGATGTCACTGGCTGAAAAGATGTCACTAGCCGAGCCTTGGCTAGAGAGAGAGGGATATAGTGTATCCAACCTGAAACAGATCACCAAAGAAGGCGATCCTGGACTGATATATCAAGACCCCGAAGCTAAGATTGGGAGTTCACAGCTTCAGCTGAAATTCTCCTTCGAGGATAATCAACTTCGTTCCTATGAACCTGTATTTTCGGTTCCGAAGGACCACACAGCCTATGTAGAGAAACAGACACTAAACGCAACGCTGCTCACTCTGCTGGGATATGGTTTATTCACGCTAATCTTGGGGATCTTAGCCATTGTATACAGTGTAAAAACGAAAGCTCACACATCATTTAAACGTGGTATCTTTCTTGCCGTGTTACTGTTTGTTATTCAGATGCTGAATACCTACAACCTAATTCCCGTCTTCCAAGCGGAAGGTATGTCAGATGCCGGTATCATGGGTATGATGATTTTTTATGCCGTATATTCTCTTGTATTCTCAGCACTCTTGTACTTCTCTCTTGTTGGAGGAAGCGGACTATGGCGTAAGGAAGATGGACTGAATCCTTGGCCACGTGCAGGCGAAGCCGGGTATGGTTCTTACGTGCTAGAGAGCATGAAACTAGGATATATATGGGCATGTATTTTGCTCGGAGCTCAGTCTTTGATCTTTATCGGATTGAATTTCACACTCCACACCTGGTCTACAACAGATGCCTCACAATCACCTTATAACATGCTCTATCCATGGCTCTTTCCATTGATGGCGTGGCTGGCGGGAATATCCGAAGAGGCAGTATACCGTCTGTTCGGGATCAAAATGGTAAAAAAAATCGTACGGAACACATTTGTGGCAAGTCTGATTACTTCCACCATTTGGGCTCTCGGACATACTTTGTATCCGATTTATCCGGTCATTTCAAGACCGATTGAGCTCATTATCATCGGACTCATGTTCAGTTACATCTTCTTACGATATGGATACTTAACTTCGGTATTTGCCCATGTTGTGTTCAACAGTATTCTGATGGGCTTCAGCCTCATGATGATGAATGATCCATTCAACCTAGGAATGGGCATCTTCTACATCATTCTGCCGGCCATCGTTGGTTATGTAATCTATAAATTCAATAAATCAAGAGTACCTAAAACAATCTAACCAATTCCCTTCATTACTTTGGCAACAAAAAAACGGCTTCTCGTCCATCTTCTGGATGAAAGCCGTTTTTCTTATGTCATTACAATTAAGTTATAAGAAGAAGTCCTTTATTTACGACTCCTCATCACGCAGTGCCTTCAATATTTCCTTAGCCAGTTTATCGCCTATGGACAGAGGACGGAAATCATCAATGCCAGCTTCTTTTATCTTTTTGATCGATCCAAAATGCTTCAGTAGCATCTTTCGGCGTTTCTCTCCTATGCCTGGGATGGAATCCAGCTTCGAAGTCACCATCGATTTCCCGCGTTGTTCCCGGTGGAACGAGATCGCGAATCGGTGAACTTCATCTTGTATACGCTGAAGCAAGTAGAACTCTTGGCTGTCACGTGGCAGTGCTACCGGCTCCGGTGGGTCCCCAACCATCAGCTGTGCTGTCTTATGCTTCGCATCCTTCACAAGCCCGCAGACAGGTATAAACAAGCCTAGCTCATTCTCCAGAACATCAACAGCTGCAGAAATCTGACCTTTGCCTCCATCCACTACAATCAGATCAGGCATCGTTAGATTTTCCTTAAGCACCCGTTCATATCTACGGCGAATAACTTCTCGCATCGTTCCATAATCATCCGGACCTTGTACAGAACGTATCTTATATTTACGGTATTCTTTTCGTTCCGGCTTCCCGTTGATAAATACGACCATAGCAGAGACAGGATTCGTTCCTTGAATGTTCGAGTTATCGAATGCCTCAATTCGGTGTAGCGTATCGAGACCGATAACCTCTCCTAGATTAGCAGCAGCAATCGTTGTCCGTTCTTCATCACGCTCTATAAGTCTAAACTTCTCATCAAGCGATACCTTCGCATTTTGTGCAGCCATCCCAACCATTTGCCGCTTCAGCCCTCTTTGCGGTACATGAACCTTCACACCAATCCATTCCTGCAGAGCAGCAGCTCCACCAGCAGCGTCCACCGTTCCTGCTCCCTCACCAAGAAAGTCTTCGGAATGTTTGGAAGATTCCGCTTTAGGATTACCGTCCGATTCAGATACAGCAGGTTCCTTAGTCTCCGCAGAGGTCACTTCCTCGTTCTCCATAACGGGCGAAGATATTTCATCTTGGTCCATATCGTCAGACGAAGGGCCTGGCAGAAGAATTTCCTGAGGGAGAGCTGGGTTCTCACTGTAATACTGCGCTACAAAGGACATAAAATCACTGTACGCTTCCCCATAATACGGAAACACAGATGCATTTCGCTGGACCATTTTCCCTTGACGCATATACAGAATTTGAACACACATCCAGCCTTTATCTACAGCAAAACCAAACACATCTCGATCCTTCGTATCTGTCGTTGTAATCTTCTGTTTCTCCATAATGGCATCAATATGCATAATCTGATCTCGAAGCTCTTTTGCCCGCTCAAAATACAACTCTTCCGCCGCCTCCTGCATTTTACGCTGGAGCTCTTTTTTTACTTCTTCGTGTCCACCACTTAGAAATGAACTGATCTCTCGAGTAATCTCCTCATAAGCAGATTGAGGAACTTCTTTTACACAGGGCGCCATACACTGACCCATATGGTAGTAAAGGCAGACTTCCTTCGGCATTACACCGCATTTACGCAAAGGATACATGCGATCAAGCAGCTTCTTCGTCTGTTGTGCTGCATAGGCATTCGGATAGGGTCCGAAATATTTAGCTTTATCTTTAAGCACCCGCCGGGTCACTTCAAGCCGCGGGTGCGCTTCATTCGTAATTTTCAAATAGGGGTATGTCTTATCATCTTTCAGGAGCACATTATAACGAGGCTGGTGTGTCTTAATCAGGTTACACTCCAGAATTAGAGCCTCCATATTGCTGCCTGTAACAATGTATTCAAAATCGCGGATTTCAGAAACAAGTCGCTGGGTCTTTCCATCATGACTGCCTGTAAAATAGGATCGAACCCGATTCTTGAGTACCTTGGCCTTACCTACATATATAATTGTTCCTTCACTATTCTTCATCAAGTAACAACCTGGCAGATCGGGTAATAGAGCAAGCTTATTTCGGATCTTCTCCATTGCCTTTTCCTGTTCCAGATGTTTCTTCGCGAAATCTTCCATCCTTCTACTCCTCTCCAAGGAGATATGATTCAAAACCACACAAAGCGCCTCCGGTATGAAACCGAAGGCGCTATATGGGTACAAGTTCATCCTATATAAATAGATGCTTGCTTATTGATGTTTGGCAATAATGCCTTTCAACGCTTCTTTGGAGTTCAGTCCAACAACTTTATCGACAGGTTGGCCGTCTTTAAAGAAGATCAGTGTTGGGATACTCATCACGCCGAAACGGGAAGCAGATTCAGGATTCTCATCTACATTCACCTTCGCGATTTTCACATCATCACCGAGTTCTTGGGACAGTTCGTCCAGAATCGGAGCAAGCATTTTACAAGGACCGCACCAAGGCGCCCAAAAATCAACTACAACCGTTCCTTGACCTTCCACTTCGTTAGTAAAGGTTTGGTCGGATACATTGACGATAGCCATGAGTTTCTCCTCCTTATAGGAAAGTCACATTATGTGCTTAGACTATTATGTCTAAGCTAACCACTATAGTATACCACATCCTTATCCGAGAAGTGAAACGGGTATTCCTTTCCAATTGGAATGTTAAGCCAATCTTTACAAATGAATTAACCTTTGGGTATACTACAAGTAACAAGCTGGGTGATGATGTCAATGATGTCAATCACACGGTAGTTGATCTTTTGAGGAGGCAGGCACCATGGATGTTAACGTGCGCGCAATGGATCCTCGGGAGCATATTAATGAAGAACCACGTAATGATTTTGGCGATTTAATGTTGGGCTTCACGGGCATGTTCGGCTTTATGTTCGTCCTATTCTTCGCTATGGTTATTATTAAGTTCATCGTTGGCTAATGCTCCTCTGAGCTCGCAGGAAACCAAAAAAGTCTGATCTCTCGCCAAACCGGCGCGTTGATCAGACTTTTTTCATAGATACATAATTTATTTCAACAGAGTTATACCTTTCCCCGATGGTTCTCTCCGTATAATTGAACAGCATCCACAAATGGAGATATTCGATTCATTAAACGCTGACCTTTATGCGCCTCTTCCCCATCCTTACTTGTAAAGCTAAGATGTCTTTCGAGTCCATCGAGTGGATAATTGGAAGTATAGAAGGTCGGCTTACGATTCATTCGGAAATTAAGAATAGCCCCCAGTACATGATCTCGAACCCAAGGGTTCAGGTTCTCTGCACCAATATCATCGAAGATAAGTAGGTCACAATTCTTCATCGTGTCCACCGTTTCTTTGAGCTTGCTATTGTCCGTCATCATTGACTTCAGATCTTCAACAAAATCCGGCATATACACGATAACACCAGTATATCCTTCCTTCGCCAGCTCATGGAGCATGTAACACATTAGAAAAGTCTTTCCTGTCCCAAATGATCCTGATAAATACAAGCCTCGTGGAGATAATCCGTTCTCTTTCGTATCCCGAATATATCGGAACACTTGATGTACCGCTGGAGCGCGAAGACGATCTTTCGCCATAATCTCAACTTCATTGTACCCTTCATTCAGTGCACGTTCATCCAGATAAAAGCTGCGAACCCGTTTACGGATCTGGTCCTCATTATCTTTGGCAATCTTTAAGGAACAAGGAGCTTTACGTTCATAGATCTCCATCGACCCATTCAAGCTCTGAACATCCAGCTTGCTAAAGTGACCTTGAAAATCATTTGGACAAAGGTCAAGTCCGGGACAATTCTTACAGTTCTCATGATCACCCACATATTGATATAAGCGGCTTAGATTCGTTCGCAATACCCGATCATCAAGCTCCGGGTGCTCAGCCCGAAGGCTAAGAATAAGTGGATGATGCAGCAAATTTTCAGCAATCTCCTCTGAACGACGACGAAACGCTGGACTTTTCATGCTATCCAGCAATTGACCAAGAGAATCCACGTAGTCACCTTCCTTTCACAAGAAGCGGGCAATGATTATCCGCCTCTCTTCTTACTCGCCTGCATCTCTTCCGCAAGCCTCAGCATTTCCTCATATTCTTCTTCTGTTACGACTTCACCCTGAGCAGATTCAAGCGCTACAGGAATATCTGGCTTCACCTTGCCACCCTTGGCGTATGAACGCGTGCGAGAAGCGGCGGCAGCTTGCTTGCCCTTCATCTTGGCTTGATCGCGAATATATTGCACAGCCTTCTCATAGCTGTTAACCTGCTTCAGCAGCATATTGGAAGCGATGGCCTCCACGAAATTTCGGTTGATTCGTTGGTCTCCACCAGCCGCAATTAACGACATTAAGTAATGAATTAGTACATTGATCACTTCGCCTGGAAGCTTATAACTGAGGTCGATCTTCTCAAACATCTCCATGAAATGCACAGGTACTGAACCCGGAAAAAAAGTCTGGAGCAATTTTGTATAAGGCTCATTGCGAAGCATCATATTATATTGGTGGATATCACATTTGGATTGGAATTGAACTGGGACCTCTACATAGTACTCCATCTGTACTGCGTGCTCCTCAGCAGGAATATCCGGATCCGTATTTAGTTCTTGATGCAGAGCCACAACCTTACCGGCTGTGATCTGTCTTTTCTCTTGCATCTTCATCCCTTGACGGAAATGAAGGCTTGCTCTGTGCTGGAGCTCATCCAGTAACACTTCACCTTGACTTGAGAAAATATCATCTTCATCCAGCAAGCGGCATAAATCCTGTACACTGAGGTCATATTTACGTACAACATAATTCACAATACCTAGCTGTTCATGATCGTACCTAAGACGTTCTACGAACACACGGTTCTTGGATTCACGTGGGAAACGCAAGATAATATCCGAATAATTAAGCCCTTCACCCTGTGGAACTACTTGCTGTATCACAGGATTTCGCGGTGGTTCGACCTCGGTTAAAGCTTGCTCGAGTTCATAATCGATCACATGGGTATTCAGTTCAAATATATCGTAAAACGGAACAGAAATATTTTCTTTATTAAGTGATATTCCAGACCATTCTTGCGGCTCTTTACTCCATAGTTGTTCACGTAACGACATCACGGCAAATTTGCCAACCTTGTCACGCAGCAGCAGTGTCAGATGCTGTGTATTGAAGAACTCGGAAGGAGACAACGGTGTCTGAAGTTCATATTCATAAATATAATCGTCTGTCTCCGGAACATACATGCGGCTAGTCTGGAGCAGGCCAACGGCCTCTAGCTTCGATGTCTGTTCTATCAAATATTTACGGCCTTTTTCGCTTGGCTCAAGACCTAACGTTAAAAATAAACGGCGCTGCTGTTCGATCGCTGAATATCCTACTTTCTCCATAGGAACATGCATAACCAGGAGACGGTAAAAACTTATCGCAAAAGCACCTACCATCGGCTGATAAATGGAAATAAGCATTTTGTCATCCAAACTACTTAGGCAGAAGTCGCGGTATACGCAGTAACGGTGATTTTCAGTAAAATGTAAAAAGTTAGTCATGCGCATCGTGATTGCTCCTCCCTGTCGTCTTAAAATAGACTTCCTCTATTCTATCATAAAAAAGACTTCCTTAAATCTGTTTCATAGAGCAAAATTTCTGGAATAAACGGTCAGGATTGAGAGGAGCAACAAAAACGACCCACCCGTGTTTGGGAGAGCCGCCGATGCCGATATAAGTGCGAAGTAAATATTTAAAACATTTTAAACCCTCTAACACGTAAGGTATGAATGGCCCAGCCGCTCAAAAATGCACCTGCCAGACCAGCTACTCCTGTCAGATAATCTACCAGTTGGAAGGAGCTGATATGCGCCCAAAGTGTCGCCTCATCTCGGTTCCACAAGCTATAAACTACAGCTGGCAAAATGACGATCACGAACAAGTAGCAGGGAAACCAGGTGGTTTTCATCAACATATTGAGGATAAAACCGATACCAAACATCATGACAAAAAATAAAATCATCAATACTAGCACGGGAATAAACTGCAGCATTGTCGCCAATTCACCTCTTCTTCGTCACCATCACAATTCGCGGCTTCCTCTGACTATGAAAAAAAGCACACGATAGGCGGGCTAGTAGATAGTGTACTAAAAAAAATGTCACATATCAACGAACATTCGGTGAATAGATTGTGTCAGCGTTTGCCCTTATCGCAGTCGTTAGATACAATGAAGGAAGATGAAGCAAGCGGTTTCTCCGTTTGTGTGCTAGATATGCAAGAATACATTTTAGGGGTGATCCTATGAACGAAGCCGCTATGACGCTTGAGGGCTGGTATGCACTACATGATTTTCGTTCTATCAATTGGCCTGCCTGGAAGGCTGCGGATGACGAGGAACGTGCTGTAGCATTGGACGAGCTGCATGATTTCCTTAATGAATGGAATCAAGTTGAAGAATCTAAACAAGGTAGCACTGCGATCTACACCATCATTGGGCAAAAGGCAGACATTGTATTCATGCATTTGCGTGAAACACTGGAAGAACTGAATGCAATCGAAAATGCATTTAATAAAACAACATTCGCTCAATATACAACGAAAGCATATTCCTATGTCAGCGTTGTCGAACTCAGTAACTATTTAGCAGGTTCCTCAGAAGGTGATCCTATGGAGAATCCACATGTGATTGCTCGTCTGAAACCCGTGCTTCCTAAATCGAAACACATCTGCTTCTATCCAATGAATAAGAAACGTGATTTGAGTGACAACTGGTATATGCTTAGTATGGAAGAAAGACGCTCTATGATGAAAAGCCACGGGATGATTGGCCGAGGCTATGCGGGTAAAGTGAAGCAGATTATTACAGGGTCCGTTGGTTTTGACGATTGGGAATGGGGAGTTACTCTCTTCGCTGATGATGCACTCCAATTCAAAAAACTCGTTTACGAAATGCGCTTTGATGAAGTCAGCGCCCGCTTTGGTGAGTTCGGTCCATTCTATGTCGGAAATCTGCTTGACCAAGAGGCCTTTGTACAACTAATGAAAGTTTAATAATATAGCGAAAAAAATGGACAGCCCTGATGGACTGTCCATTTTTATATACTATTTAGTCTTCATCTGATTCCTTATCCAAGGATTCCAAATATTCTGCAGTCGCACGATCTCGGGCTCTGCTCTTATCCTTCAACCGCTCAATCGCTGGCAAAATTAAAATATCCACTTCTTGCTGAATTGTATATGCCAAATCATATTGTTCCTGAGACTCCAAATAGGAACCGACTTCCATAAGTGCGTTATAACGATCTAGCTCATCACGTGTCAACAGACCCCGAACCTGAACACTGCAGTGTCTCATTTACAAAAACCTTCCCTTTTTCAGGACGAGCGGTATGCCTCCAATAATAAAGAGATACCGCAGGTCAACCAGTTTTTTTAGCTGAGCTGCCTTAAAGCCTTGATATTTCTTATCGCCGACAACGGCAATCCCCTCACCACGGCCGAGAGAAGCCACTGTGCCCTTGTTATGGAACTCGAATTTCTTAAGCTCCTTGCCACGAATGGCGGCTACAATGTTTTGTGCACAACAAACGCCCTGCTGCATTGCCATTTGTGCAGTTGGTGGATATGGACGTTCGCCATTGAATATTAGTGAGTTATCTCCGATAATATAGATATTCTCATATCCCGGAGCGCGTAAATACTCATCCACCTTCACACGTCCACGCATCGTTTCGAAACCTGCTGACTCCACCAAACGATTTCCGCGAATCCCACCCGTCCAGACAACTGTTGCAGATTTAATCTCTTCACCTGTACTAAGGATAACACCGTTTGGCGTACACTCCTTAATCGCAACACCAAATTTAAACGTTACACCCTTCTTCTGCAGCAATTCAATCGCATAATCCACTAACTCAGGTGCAAAGCCCGGTAAAGCCGATGGTGCAGCCTCAACATTATAAATGTTCACAAGCGCAGGGTCGACATCATACTCTTTACACAATCTAGGGATACGATCAGCTAGCTCAGCCACAAATTCAATACCGCTAAAGCCCGCTCCCCCAACAACAAAGTTAATTCGCTCTTGTGGTCTGCGTTCATTCTTATACAGCGCAAATTGATACTCAATATGCTCACGGATTAATCGGACCGAGTTAATACTCCGAATTGACATCGCATACTCCGCTAAGCCCGTAATTCCAAAGGTTTCCGGCTCGCCGCCAAGTCCGATAATTAGATAATCATAGGACAACGTACCATCTTCCAGAATGACCTTTTTGTCATGAAGACGAATTTCTTGTACAGAAGATTTCACTAAATCAATTTTAAATTCATCGATTAGCTTCGATATAGCAACACGAGTATTCTCAATGCTATCTGTACCTGCTGCCGGCATATGCAAGTGCGTTGTTATGTAGTGATAGTCATGTCTGTTCACCAACGTCACATCAGCTTCATTGTAATTGAGCTCTTTCTGCAGCCGCTGCGCTGTTAATATGCCACCGTAACCCGCTCCAAGGATTACGATTTTCGGTATGCTGCTCATTCTCCTGCTCCTCCCACCGTACTTCTATATATAGTATGGTTTTAAACTATTGTTTTTTGTATAAAACTCTCAAAAAAAAGAGAAGAGCCCTATTTCAGGCCCATAAAATATTACAACATAATCAACCTTCACCTTAACGATCCAGCCACTTCATTTCATGCTCAAAAAATGTCGAATATCCGCTTTAAAACACAGGTTATCACGTTAATCATATGCATAAACAGATTAAAGATCAAGGATTAATTTTGGCCTAAAAAAAGTTAAGTTCTTTCGTATTATGAGCCGTACAAATAAGAAAGCGCAAACATGTTTATCCTAGGTATTTTGATGGAAATCACGACTTTCTTTGCTGGTTCCAGAAGCTTATAATAGTAAGGAAATGAAATCAGTTGAATCAATACATTACGGAGGTGCTCCCCCCATGACAACAACATCACAAGAACAACCTATGACTGACCTGCTTATTATCGGTGGCGGCCCTGCCGGTATGTTTGCTGCTTTTTACGGCGGCATGCGTCAAGCTTCGGTCAAACTCATTGAGAGTATGCCCCAACTCGGAGGTCAACTGGCTGCTCTTTATCCAGAAAAATATATTTACGACGTAGCTGGCTTCCCCAAGGTTACCGCTCAAGAGCTTGTGAACAACCTCTCCAAGCAGATGGAGTTATTCGACACGGATATTCGGCTTGAGGAAAAAGTCCAATCTGTCGAGAAGCTTGATGAACGGCATTTTGTCGTAAAAACGGATAAAGATGTGCACCACGCCAAGGCGATTATCATTACAGCAGGTGTTGGTGCGTTCGAACCACGCCGTCTTGAAGTCGATAAGGCTGATAAGTTTGAAGAGACTAATCTTCACTACTTTGTAAGCGATCTTAGCCGTTTCCAAGGCAAAAAAGTACTCATCAGCGGCGGCGGAGATTCCGCTGTAGACTGGGCTCTTATGCTTGAACCAATCGCTGAGCAAGTGACGCTCGTTCACCGCCGTGATAAGTTCCGTGCCCATGAGCACAGTGTGGAAAGACTGCTTGCTTCTAAAGTGAACATCGTCACACCAACGGAGATCGGTGAGCTTCATGGCGATACACACATCACTAAAGTCACACTCTCCCATATCAAAACCAAAGAAACTCAGGAGATTGAAGTGGATGATGTTATCGTCAATTTCGGGTTTGTCTCTTCTCTTGGTCCGATTTCCGAATGGGGAATTGCCATTGAGAATAACTCGATTGTCGTTGATTCCAGAATGGAAACAAGCATCCCAGGTATTTTCGCAGCGGGCGATATCACGACTTACCCGGGTAAAGTGAAACTCATTGCTGTCGGGTTTGGTGAAGCACCTACCGCGATCAACAATGCCAAGGTTTACTTTGACCCTGAAGCACGTCTTGCTCCAGGACACAGTAGCAATATGAAAATATAATGAATTAAAGCGCAACAAAAAAGGTATCTTCTATCCACAACTAAATTCATTAGTGGATACGAGATACCTTTTCTATTAGTGTACGACATTTATATGTAGATGTGCGACTTGATGAGATGTCGACGTATCAGTATTTCTTTTATCTATACATGTAAATACTAGTGCAGGATGCTGATGGAATCGGTGTCTAAGTTCCGTTTATGAATTTCGGCCAACAGTAAAGTAATAAACTCCCGTTCTAGTTTTAGTTCAACAGCCATATGATAGGAATCTAATAACATCTCGTCCGTCAACATAGCCATCACCCTCACACCCTTTCCTCTTTTTCCTAAATCTATCATATCAAACATCATAAAACGGAACAACTGTTCGCTTATCCACAGCTTATTGTGGAGATCCTGTGTATAATTTGTTGGTAAGTGTTGGAAACTAAGCTACATCAAGGTGGATTGTGGGGATAAATGTTATACACAGGAATTGGTTTAATATAAACCTAAAAAAAATATTTAATATATTTATCGGAAGATTGCTACTATTTTTTAATTACCCTGCTTTTATTTAATATAAACCTTTACAATGGATATTTTTGGATTATTTTAACTAGGCCGAGTATTGACTTCCAGAATCCATATGGTACCTGTATTGTCTAATCCATAATCAAAACCGAGTTCACCAATGCCGGGAAACCGCTTTTCTAATACAGCGATACAGTTTCGAGTTAACTGCCTCATTTCATTCCGCTTTTGAAAAGAATTAATGTGAGGTAATGATCTTCTAATTGCAGGTCTGCAACGAAGCAGCGTACCTCCTTTACAAAGATTCGTGACGAATAGACCTGGTCTAGCAAGTCGAGCAACCATAGCTCTAAACTCCCAAGAACGCTTTACTTTAACCACTTTCACACGATAATCCAAAGGACGGCCGTTTATCCGAGCTAAATGAATCCCCTGCTGGATCAAGTATCTTCGCTTCATCCTTAAACCGGATAACACCCGAACGAGTTGAGGGAATGAATTGACAAACCTCGTACGTCCCTTATGGCTGACGTTATAGCCTTCATCGTGGTTTTGAATACGTATAACACCGTTCCCACCTGTTCCCACAACTGGTTTAATGACAACCATATCGTATTGTGAGAGCATCGACATCAGATTATCCTTATCGTATGCTATCGTCTCTGGAATGTACGGGATAATCTGAGGATCGGTCAGCAGCGCTTCCGTTTTTAGCCACTTACTCGCCAACTGTCTTCCCGCCATGCTGCCTACGCCTCCTTTTAATCTAGACATACGTTATACTACTCTAGATCATGGATGCATTCTTGGATGATTGTCCGTGTTAAACCGCCTATTCCTTCCAACATTCCGTTAAACGCCTGTTTCACGAAGGTTATCCCTTTCCAAAGCTATCAATCTATCGTATAGTAAAAAGCAGATATTTAAACCGTCGATATGATTGAATTCATGTGTGAAAAAGGAGGATTTAACCTTGGCAGCTCTGTTTGAGGTGTTGTACTGGATTGCTATGGTCGGCATGTCCATCTCTCTTGTAGCCATAACGTTATTAATTTTTGTTATCGGTTTCAAGTTTATTAAAGACAAACGAAGAGGCCTGGGTGCAGGCTGTATCGCTTTTTCACTTATCGCCGCAGGTATGATTGTGTTTATGCTCAATAAACAATTCTTCTACGCTTGATCTTCGTTATAAGAGACTAAAGAACCCTATTCTATGTAGAATAGGGTTCTTTAGTATAAAATAATTCCTATTTTTGGTATGATCTATAAATATAATTAGATGCGTATATGGAGGCGATCATGATGAACATTGAATTCGGTGAATTGGATCAACTTGAGAATAAGCTCAAGCATATTCAAGAAAAGGCAGAGAAGCTCTCTGATATGAAGCAAGAAGTTCATACAGATGAACTGTTCCCAGATTCATTCGTACAAATGTACACATCTGCATCATCATTTGAGGAATTGTTAAAAGGTGCGGGGTATCAAGGCAATAGCCAAGAAGAGTTCGAGCAATTTATAAATAACGACCTTAATGCTTATCTGGCAGAACACTCTAAAATTACGACATGGAAAGACTTCCAGGATAAAGCGGTTGCGGCTTATGTTGCAAGACAATTGGGACTTTAATGTAATTAAAAGAAAAAGACCTCTATAGAAACAATCGCATCGGGCGATTATTTATAGAGGTCTTTAATCCATTTTTGGTCTTTAAAGATAAGCAACCCCTTAGGGCCCTTTTCGAAAGTGATTCCTTCAGCATCCTCTCGCCTCAACCAGACGACATTAAAGGGGTAAACACATACGTTTATAAATAAATAATAAGGAGAATGGAGGGACAATCCATGAGAAAAATTTTTATGATATTAAGTGTTTTTTTAGGGATTATTACACTATCAGCATGTTCAGAGCAAGAAAATGTACATGAAGCAAGTGATATTTCTTCAGTATCCGATGTACGCCGCATACAAAATTTAGAAGAAGCAGTAAGTTACTCGGATCTTGTTGTTATAGGAACGGTAGATAAAGTACATCCGGCGACTAAAAGGAATATGAATATGAACGCAGATAAGTCTGATCCAATTTATGCTGTATACACCAACCTAGACATTAAAGTAGATAATATAATTTTGGGAAATATTACTCAGGGTCCTCAGGACATGTTTACAATGAAACAAGCAGGTGGGGTGTACGATGGAAAAGAATATGCAACTTACGAACCTATATTAGAAGAAGGAAAAACATATTTATTCTTCTTGGCTACTTACGATAAATATGGCTTACCAGAAGAACCTTACACATTGGTAGGCACTGATGAAATTGTAGTACCCGTGGAAGAGGGGATCGTAAAATTTAACCCTTCTCTCTATCTTACGAATCTACTTGAAACAAAACAAATTAAGGATAAAAAATCCACTGACCATAATGTTGCTATAAATCTAGATGACGTCATCCCCGAGATTATTAAAATTAATGAATACCTTCCTGAACCAAAATATGATATAGATAATTATCTTCCGGATCCAGTTGATACTGATGTAGATTTAAATAGTCTGAAATAAGTTACACTTTTCCAAAATATAAAAACTCCTCAAGCGTAGATAGCTCCTATCTATACTAATGCGCTTCGTGTGCTGTTCTAAAGACATAAAAAACGACCTCCATAACGGTTATTTACCGTCATAAAGGTCGTTATTCACAATCCCAAAACGTTAATTTTGGGTTGTTATTATTCCTAATCGCGATTGAGGACTGTGTTTTTATCGATTCAATCTGCAATCATGGCACCTATGCTTCCGCAAGGTTTCCTTTCGTCACATCCGAAACCATTAACGCCAAAACTCCTCTATTAACAAGGCTCCGCGCTCGGATTGCCCGCATCGGTCTTCGTCCGGAAGGAGCTTCCGCAGCCGCAAGTTACGGTAGCATTCGGGTTATGGATGGTGAAACCACCGGTCATGCCGGATTCCTCGAAATCGATCTCAAGACCATTCAAATATTTCATGCTATCCTTGTCGACAACGATCTTCATGTCGGCAACATTCATATATACATCATTTTCCGTCTCGTCGTCATCAAAGCCCATGGCATAGGAAAATCCGCTGCATCCACCGGAAGTGACGCCCAAACGTAGGAACATATTCGGTGTTTCCTGTTCAGCAAGCATTTCTTTCAAGCGCTCTGCTGCAGTATCGCTAATTGAAATCATAGGTCACCCTCCTTTTCGTTCACTTTTCAGTATACTCCACATCGTTCTATCCCTCAAGCGGCTTGCATCCAAAGTCATGCTATATTTACAGTATTCCCTTTTCCTCCTGTTTGTATTGCCCGACCGTTATGTGAGGTTTATAATAGGGAAGGATCGTGCTCAAGTGTTCGATTTCTGTCACATCCGGCAGCCTAAGCTGCCTTTTTGATGTGTTCGGGTTCATAGTTGTATACATTTCACAAAATCCTTTCATTATAATGGATTGCTTCAAATATCGTAGCGATCTGTTAGCGAATCATTCACCAGGACTGATAATTTTATGCATCTTGTATCATGCAGGTACCACATGCATAAAGAGGAGGAAAATTTATGAACACCCACTTAAATCCACTAATGGATAAAAGAATGGCCGAGATTGTAGAGAAAGTCCAAAACGGGATCCGTTTAGATCTTGAAGACGGTGTCTACTTATACCAAACCGATGACCTTCTAACCCTAGGACAGCTTGCGAATGCAGCAAACCTACGAAAAAATGGGAAAAAGGTCTATTTTATTGAAAATATGAGTTTATATTTCACGAACGTATGTGAATCCCGCTGTGCTTTCTGTAATTTCCGTAAAGATCAGGGCGAGGAAGGTTCCTATACCCTCTCTGGACCAGAGATGATCGAATATGTAGAAGAGCATTTCCATCCAGGTATTCGAGAATTCCACATTGTTGGTGGTCATAATCAGCATGTTCCTTTCCAGTACTATGTAGATTCACTCAAAGCCCTGAATGAGCGTTTCCCAGAGGTAACTTTAAAAGCTTATACAGCTGCTGAAATCGATTTTTTCACTCGCATCAGTGGTCTTAGTATTAAAGAAGTCCTTCAAGAGTTACAAAAAGCCGGCCTCAAGTCCTTGACTGGTGGCGGCGCAGAAATCTTGTCAGATCATTATCGTCAAAAGATGAAGGTCGATAAAGCGAATGTGGATGAGTATCTTGAAGTGCATCGTACCGCGCATAAGCTTGGCATGAAGACACATACCACAATGCTCTATGGTTCCATCGAGACTCATGAAGACCGTATCCGTCATATGCTTCAAATTCGTGATCTGCAAGACGAGACGAATGGATTTATGGTTTTTATTCCGCTCTCCATGCAGCCGAAGAACAAGAACGCTGGCATCATGCGTCGTAACTCAGCTTACGAGGACTTGAAGACCATTGCGATTAGCCGACTCATGCTGGATAACATCGACCATGTGAAAGCTTATTTCATTAATATTGGCGCTCAATTAACCCAAGTGGCACTTAGCTTCGGGGCATCTGATGTTCACGGTACGATTCTTAAAGAACGTATTAGTCATGCCGCAGGTGCATTAACACCAGAAGGCTTAACTCGCAAAGAGCTAATCTGGCTTATTCAAGGCGCTGGAAGAATTCCGGTTGAACGTGATACATTCTATAACGAAATTAAGGTATATGAATAACTAGGGTTCCAAATTACGGAAAAAAGGTTAATGGGATGATATAAAGCTCTGCTTTCCGATCTCTCTAGAAAGGAAGACACTTATATGAAAAAACTCGTCATACTCGGCGGAGGCTATGGTGGTCTTGCCTTAATTCAAGAATTATTCAGCAGTTATCTTCCTCCTGACCTGGAAGTCGTACTTGTCGATCGTATGCCTTATCAAGGTCTAAAAACGGAATACTATGCTCTAGCTGCAGGCACTGTTGCAGATACAGCCCTTCGGGTAAAATTCCCGCAGTACGATAAGCTCAGTATCCATTACGGAGAAGTTACTTCGATTGACTTAGAGTCAAGACAGGTGCATTTACTCAATGATGATCCCATTGAATATGATCAACTGGCTATCGCACTGGGCTGTACAGACCGCTATCACGGAGTCCCAGGTGCAGAAGAATTCACCTGCAGTCTTCAATCCTTTTCTGGAGCAAGAGAAACCTACTTACGATTAAATAACCTCAAACCATATGGTCAAGTCCATATCGTTGGTGGTGGATTAAGCGGCATCGAGCTTGCATCGGACTTAAGAGAAAGTCGGCCAGATCTCAATATCGCGATTCTTGACCGAGGAGCTCGTGTTCTCTCCTCATTCCCGAATCGCTTATCTTCATACATTCAGCGCTGGTTCGAGGAACATAATGTAGAAATTTTAAGTGGGGTTTCTGTGTCGAGAGTAGAACAAGATGTGGTCTACAACATGGATCAGCCCATCCCAACCGATATAACCGTCTGGACAGCAGGGATACAACCTGTTTCTGTAGTCCAGCAGATGGATCTGCCGAAAGACCGCAGTGGACGAATTTTATTGAATGAATTTTATCAAGTGCCTTCCTATCCGGAAGTATATGTCATCGGAGACTGTGCCAGCCTCCCGTTTGTGCCTAGTGCCCAAGCAGCAGGTGCCCAAGCCGAACAGATTGGTCATGTATTGAAAGCGCTATGGAGAGATGATACCCCGAGAGTACATCCCCTGAAATTAAAGGGCACACTCGGTTCGCTTGGAAAACATGCAGGCTTTGGTTTGATGGGAAATACCTCTGTAATGGGCCGTGTTCCAAGACTCCTCAAGAGCGGGGTACTGTGGAAGTCCAAACGCCATTTTTGATCCGTAAATTATTCTTCTTTTATTTCCTTAATTTTCTGAAGAATTGCAATATACAATTCTTCTGCAGTTGCTGCTTCCACGATTTCATCGTTTACCAAGGCAAAAGGTGCTAAGTAGCATTGTCCGCAATTGGTGAGGCAGCCATACTCGACGATTTCGTAAGCCTCCTCAAGTGGCTTTAGAGCTTTATCTGTACCAAAATGAGCGTTACCTGCACAGAATTCAATAATGGGTCGCATAATGAAGTACCTACCTTTAGATTGGCATTTTAATTTACCGGTTTATGTACTATAATATAGGGAGGAAAGGAGTTGAACAAGATGAGCGAAAACGCACAAAGCACCACTTATGATGAAGTGGCTGAAGTGCTCGATAAGCTTCGTCCGTTCCTGCAGCGCGACGGCGGTGACGTGGAGTTGGTCGACGTTGAAGACGGCATCGTAAAGCTGAAATTGGTAGGTGCCTGCGGCAGCTGCCCAAGCTCCACCATTACTTTGAAAGCCGGGATTGAACGTGCCCTGGTTGAAGAGGTAGAAGGCATTCAAGAAGTAGTACAAGTGTTCTAAAAACCATATACAATGTAGAAATAACTCCGCCCTCCCTTCTTTCGTGAAGGGAAGGCGGAGTTTCTGCAATATAAGGGGAATTATAGACCTATTCAGGAATAATTCGTGGACGAATAGGATCTAAACCTCCGGATATATCCATAATGTTGCCTGTTATAAAATCCGACTTCTCCATACATAAATACTCAATAACCCTCGCGATGTCCTCACCACTCCCCGATCTTCCGCGGGGGGTAAGATCATCCGTTATTCCGGATACCTCATCAATCGTCTTTTCCTTATTCGCTCCGCGAATGTCTCCAGGACATACCATGTTTACCGTGATGCCAAACGGAGCTTCTTCTACAGCTAATGTCTTGGTAAACGAGACAAGTCCCACCTTAGCAGCAGCGTATACCGATCGATGGGGCCATGACCTTGCTTCACCCGCATGACCGAAACCAAAGTGGATGATTCTTCCCCATTTTTTCTCTCGCATGGAGGGAAGAACGAGGTGGTCAAGTAACATAACTCCGGTTAGGTTGCCATTAATCAGGTGTACAATTTCATTGGGATCATACTGTGAGAATAAACGTCGCTCCCGAATAAATGGTCCAGCATTATTAACTAGAATATCCACAGGGCCAAGCTGCTCTTCTGTCTGCTTCACAAGACTGTACAGCTCTTTTTCCTCAGCAATATCTGCCTTAACTGCAATCACTCGAACACCCATTCTTTCAATCTCTTCCTTAAGCGTATTCGCTTCATCCTTACTGTTTACATAATTTAATGCGATATCACATCCCTGAGCAGCCAGCGTCAAGGCAGTCATTTTACCAAGTCCTGTTGCACTTCCTGTAATCAACGCCACTTTCCCCTCCAAAGCCTTCCCTCCCCGTACATATACATCTTCCTTCAGTATAAAAGATTTAACCTCCCCTCACAACTTGACCAAATCCGTATTTTTCAATAATGAACTACGAAAAAACCCTTGGACTAAACGTCCAAGGGCGAGTGCATAACTCCATTAAAATGCTGGAATTACCGCACCTTTATATTCTTCTTCAATAAACTTCTTCACGTCATCTGAGGTTAAGGCTTTAGCTAACTTCTGAATGGCTTCAGAATCTTTATTATCTGGACGTGCTACAAGGAGATTGGCATAAGGATTATCTTTATTTTCGATGAAAATAGCATCCTTTGTTGGATCAAGGCCAGCTTCAAGCGCATAGTTCGTATTGATGATTGCCATGTCCATCTCATCCAGCATACGAGGCAGCATTGCAGCTTCCACCTCTTTAATATTAAGGTTCTTTGGATTTTCCGTAATATCTTTAACGGTAGCCTCCAGTTTACTCTCATCCTGCAATTTAATTAGACCATTCTGCGCCATCAAAGCAAGCGCACGTCCTGCGTTTGATGGATCATTCGGTATAGCAACTACAGCACCGTCTTGCAGCTCATCCACCGATTTGATTTTCTTAGAGTATGCACCGAGAGGCTCAACATGAACAGCCACAACCGACTCCAGATCCATTCCCCGCTTCTCTATTTCACTATCCAAGTATGGCTTGTGTTGAAAAAAGTTAGCGTCTAGCTGCTTCTGAGCTACCTGCTGATTCGGAAGCACATAATCTGTAAACTCCACAATTTCAAGCTTTACCCCTTCTTTTTCAAGTGCCGGCTTGATATGCTCCAACATTTGAGAATGGGGCTCAGGTGAAGCACCTACACGTAAAGTCACACTTCCATCGCTTGATTCTGTTGCAGGCTTTTCTCCACAAGCTCCTAACACGGCTACCAATGACAAACTCAGAACTGCTAATGCCCATTTTTTCATCATATGACGCTCCCTTCGAGTCTTGAATTGATTTATATCAAACGTATTTTTCGTTACTTCCTTGTAAAATGTCGTACCATTCGATCTCCTGCCATCTGTAACAGTTGAACCAGCACAATCATCAAGACGACAGCCACAATCATCACTTCAGTTTCATAGCGGTAATACCCATACTTAATGGCTAAATCACCAAGTCCGCCTCCACCTACCATACCTGACATTGCGGTATAGGAAACAAGGGTAACAATTGTGATTGTCATAGCAGCGAGTAGACCTGGTCTTGCTTCAGGAAGAAGTACTCGCCATATCACCTGGCCTGTAGATGATCCCATCGAATGAGCTGCCTCAATCACACCCTTGTCCACCTCATTGAGTGATGTTTCAACTAATCTTGCAAAGAACGGAGCTGCACCAACCACGAGGGGAGGAATCGTCCCAAGCACGCCATAAGACACACCCACAATCGAATTCGTAATCGGAATCATAGCTACAATCAGAATGATAAACGGTACGGAACGAAGGATATTTACCACAAATGACAGAACCCCATATCCAACACGAACCCATCTTGATGAGGATCGGGCTGCCATGTATAACAACACACCAATTGGGAGTCCAATTAGGAATGTAAACAAGGCGGATGATGCCAGCATTTTAAGTGTGTCCAGTATCGCGGTAACAATCTCATCCCAGTTCACTTCAGAAAAATTAAGACCAAACATCAATCCATCACCTCCACATCAAGTCCCTGTTCGAGCAATTTCTGAATGGTTAGGTCAATCGCTTGCATATCGCCTTCAAATCGAACAATCAACTGACCGTACGGTGTGTGTTTAATCGTTGAAATGGTACCTTGTAAGATTGCGAACGCAACTCCGGTTTCACGAACGGTTTGAGAAAGCGTTGATTCATACGTTTTGGAACCGAGAAATGTAATCTTAGCCGCACGGGATGATTCAGCATGAGGAGCATGAATAGCCAATCTTAACGCATCCCCACTATCTGTTTCCTTACGAACAAATTCCTGTGTTACTTCATGTTGAGGTTTTAAGAATACTTTAGTAACGGGACCTTCCTCCACTATTCCACCTTGATGAATAACCGCAACACGGTCACAGATTGTCTGGATGACATGCATTTCGTGAGTAATGAGCACAATCGTTAGATTGAAGCGCTGATTGATGTCGAGAAGCAATCTAAGAATGGAATCGGTTGTCTGTGGATCTAGTGCAGAGGTCGCTTCATCACAGAGCAACACTTCTGGATCGCTCGCAAGCGCCCTTGCAATACCAACCCGTTGTTTCTGTCCACCAGACAACTGCGAAGGGTATTTGTTACGATGTGCCTCCAGTCCAACAAGTTCTAGAAGCTCGTTTACTTTGCGTTCAACCTCAGCCTTCGGTGTCTTAATTAAGCGAAGTGGAAATGCGATATTCTCAAATACCGTTGCAGAAGATAGCAAGTTAAAATGTTGAAAAATCATGCTGATCTTTCGGCGTTCCGCTTGAAGTTGCTTATTGTTAAGCGACGTTAAATTAACTCCATTAACCCAGACCTCACCGGAGGTTGGGCGTTCGAGCAAGTTGATACAACGGATCAATGTACTTTTACCTGCTCCGGAGTGTCCGATAACGCCGAATATTTCACCTTTTTCAATCGACAGATTCAATTCTGACAATGCAGTTGTTAACGTTCCGGCTTTTCCATACTGCTTCGTCAAAGATTTAAGTTCGATCAATCCCAGTTCCTCCTCATACAATTTATCGAATAATACAAAAATAAAAGAGCCCTCTCTTTGCAGAATCAAAAAGGGCCCTCTTTACGTAAAGACGAATGCCTTTTCTCATCTGTCAAAACTGCATGATTATCCGCAGTTTTGAAGGAATTAGCACCATGTCATTCCAAGCGCTTCAGTCACGATTGACTGTACACTAGGAATCGGTTGCCGGGCTTCATCGGGCCTGTCCCTCCGCCTCTCTCGATAAGAAAACATCGATATGAAATTATAATTAATTAGCTTTCAATAACATTTCAATTTCAAGAATGCAATTGTTAGTATAGATTCTTTTTGCATGTTTGTCAAAAGGAATTTATAGGCTTAAAGCCTCAAGAACTTACACCTTTATCCGCCCATAGATCATTAGTATAGCGATAAGAAGCTGACAATGTCTTGCATACCATATCAAGTCCTTGCTTCAAATCATCCAAATGCTGATCCAGATCCTCTAGCTCTATTTTGTCATGGAGCCCTTGGTGCCGCTGCCACAGATCATCTTGCATCTCGGAATTCATATAATGAATCTCTGCATTTCTTCGTTTACGCAGTGCATCGATAGCCGGATCATAATGGTCATTAATCGCTTCCAGTTTACTCGCTAAATCTTCATGTGTTTTGGTATATCTAAATTGACGAACTACTGTAAAGTAGGAAAAATGAGCTTTATACTTTGCAGTATTCAGATTATATATCTCATTCAGTACGGTTCCAAGCTTATCAAGTATGGAGAATACCCGAATGAACCCATCCTTATAAAAATATACATATCGTGCATAGTCGCCTTGTTCCAGTGGAGACATGTCATCAACATATCCCGCTATTACGGATTTACGGAAGTGACTTGCAGCAAACCAACTCTGCTCCAATTCATCCAATGATCCAATGAGACCACGAGTCCAGATCTCCAGCTTGCGGAAGTCATGTGTCGGGTCTTGGCTCTTCTCAATTTCCTTTTGCAGCAACTGCGTTGTCTTTACCATGGTCTCCACTGCATCTTTAAGTAATCCTTCATTTATGCGGGGTGGTTCCCCAAGTAATATTCGAAGCATGGCGTTCCCCCCTAAAAGTTAAGTTCTGGCTTATCGGGACCGATCTCATTCCTATCTTTAAAATGTCCTTAACTAGCCTATATTCATTCCTATATACAACAAAAACCCCGAACAATTGTCCTGGGATTTTGTTGATGAATGCATCTATATACTTCTTTTGTGCGCGTTTGACGAAGTGGACTGATCAAGAAGGGTTCCTTCCGCTAAGGGTCTGCTTAGCTGCCATGCTCTTACGCTTAAATAACATAAAACACCGAACAATCCGGATATGAGTAATGTATGGCCCAAAGCTGCAAAAATATACAATTCTTCATTGTGTAGTGTTGCCATCAAGAGCGGACCACTTAGTACTTGCATTAAACAAAGAATGACTGCTGATACACCCAGCATTTGAATTTCACGATTATTCCGGTTTCGCCAAAAGGCAAAGTGCCCCATCACCGCTACCACCAGTAACAGAATTGCTGCCGCAACCCTATGCATAAAGGCAATACCTACTCCGCCTGAAAGTTCGGGGATAATCTCACCATTACATAACGGCCAGCCTGAGCAGCCTTCTCGCGAATCTGTATGACTCACAAATGCCCCTATGTATACGACGATATAAGAATATATCGTTGTTCCCCATACCAGATTGCGAAACGATTTACTTACCCTAGGAAGCTGTTCAAGCTGCCTTTGATCTTTAGCTTGTTCAATTCTACGCATCGCTAATGCCAACATAACTGAACTCGCAAACGCAATGAGAGAGAATCCGAAATGAAGTGCCATGACAGCTGCCGATTGCGGCACCATAACAGCCATAGCTCCCATAATAGCCTGTAGAATGACAAATATCGCGGTCAAAACCGCGTAAGTAACAATGTCACGTCGCTCTCTTTTGAACATAAAAAAAGCAATTAATGAGGCAAGAGCTGATAAACCTGCCAACCCACTCACTGCCCGGTGAGAGTATTCTATCATCGATGATAAAGTGTAAGCCGGAACAAATTTCCCATTACATAGCGGCCACTCCTGTCCACAACCCATGCCTGAATCTGTCTTCGTCACGACCATCCCACCAAATGTTGCGAAGAACATGACAAGACACGTAAAGTAGCTAAGCCATTTTAATTGTTTATTATTCATGATTTTCACCTGCTGCCATATTCAGAATATATGAAACCTTGACATGCATTTTTTCCAAATTTTTATACACTCCAATATGTATTATACCTGATAAGTACCTTCGGATCATAGATGAATATGACAAAATGTTCAAAAACAAAACACCGCCGACTCATAATACAGTTCAGCGGTGTGATGTATTTACTTGTGTATCGAATCATATACCTCAAGGGCGCGATCTAGGAATGCTTCAATCTCTTCCCGTGACTTACGAAGCTTATTTACAAAACGAACCAATTCACGGCCATCCGTATAAGCTACAAAGCTTGGAATGCCCATAATGTTCTGCTCCTGGCTTACATCACCCACTTGCTCTACATCGACTTCTACCAGTGTTAACCGGTCAGAATATTTCGTTTCCACTTCAGGCATAAATGGATCGATAAATCTGCAATCCACGCACCAATCTGCTTTAAATACAGCTATCGTCAATCTTGGGGACTGAATCGATACCTGAAATTCAGCTTCTGATGTAATCTTTTCCAAGGGAATCTCCCCTTCCGTCTGAATTTGTTCACTTTAAGTGAAGCAAAATGTTGAGTGGAAGTCAAATTTTAAAGCCATACTGACAATAGGTTCACTGACATATGGGAAAGAAGGTGCCTCATGAGCCATTCCGAAGGTTTCAAGAACAAGCACAGCTCCATCTGGTCATTGCTACTTTCCGTGCCTCGAGCAGCCGCTGAAGCAATACATGGCTTCACAGCTTCGTGGACTGCATCCAGTGAGCTAAGACAGGCTCGGAAGGATTTGCAATGGAATGAAGGTGCTGCTAGAAGTATATCTTGCCTACTGGATAAAACAGCCGAAGGCTGCTTACGAGAACGTGCCGGTCAAACGATGAAGTTAGACCCTGAACGCAAAGAATCAGCAGATCATTCACCCTTAGATCACTTGACAGCATCTGATGTTCAGCTTGTTCAGCACATTCAGGAAGCTGTGGCAAAAGACAATCGAAGCAACATCACTCGGACACGTGCTTATCTCGAGCTTTATGACGATTTCCCTGAGATTCACTGGGCACTGCTGGCTCACATGGTTTCAAGAAATGGCGGCTGGAATATGTCTGATATTAAAAGTGGACTTATGACAGACTTAACGGACAGCATGTTTAAGAATTACTTGTATCGGTTTCTAGAACGCTGTAATGCTCTGATCTTTCAGGATGCCTATCCACAGCTACTGCTGTATAAATACAGTAAACAAATGGAACGCAGCTGTTTTCATCTGCTTCCTTATTTTCACGTATCTGCATTTATGGCTCCGTTTTGGGAGCGATTCTGGATTGATCGAAACAGCAGCTTACTGACCGTTGCCCTAATCATCAATGAGCAAAATTATATAGAGGGCCGAGTCGTACAGCATCCTTTTTTTCGTAAACATGTTTTAAACAATTCCTCATTTCGATTACATGAATTGGCACGCTTAAACCAGATTATATTTCCCCTAGGTGAAGCTCACTGTAAACCTAATGTTGATCGGGAATCCATCATGGCTCTCCGGCCTTTAGCTGGATTGACCCTGAATCATTTTGGCAATCCGTCATCTCGAATAAAGGTAGGCAAGTCACTTTATGCCATGCTGTTTGGTTATGAAAATATTTATGAAGGTGTTCTTCAATTTGCACGCAGTACGACTCACTTGGGTTCACGTTCCGAATATTGGCCAGCCTTATTCACACCCTATCCCGATAAGACTATGAACTCACTTGAGGAAAGCAAAGAGCTGCTGCAATCGGAATGGTTGTCCGCTCAACATCAATTATATAGTCCCTTGCTGGAAGATGTGTGGCATGATACCGAATATGAACCGATTCCTCGCTTCGATTGGTTTCAGGAACCAACCATGTTGCGGCATATTAGTAAGCCCATCCGACCTTTCCTTGTGGACATGACTCATGCTCACCGAGCAGCGCTTGAAAGAACCGCGTTTGTCCATGATATAAACGGTCACTTAAGTAAATCATAACCAAAGCGGAGAATGTACTTGCTTATATGGGTTGTCCGCTTAACTATATTCTTGTCTAACAGAAACAGAGCTGTCCCTTAAGATTGGAGGATCTTGCGGGACAGCTCTGTTCTACTATACCCCTCATTGGGGTACAAGTCATTAAGTTAGTACCTCTAGCCGCGTTCACGAAGCCGTGCTGGCTGAAGGCGCATTAATGGACGGAATAATTTTTGCAGTAGTCGAGGGTAACTTGATAGCTCGGATTGACGCAGTACACCTAGCATGATCAGCATAACCAGATAGATGACTACAACAACAGCCCCAACCAATAGACAAGTGATGAAGAATGCAATGCGTGCAGGCATAACATCAACCATCTGGTTACCTAGCTGGTTCACTCCAAAGCCAGCTCCAACTGCAACCAGAACCGTAATCAAAAAGCCTGTCCAGCGACTTCCCAAAATCGAGAATGGAACGATCGCTTTAATGGCACGCAAGTTGAGCACTGTTATGACAAGGAAACAGATAGCCGTTGCACCAATGATCCCATAAATCCCAAATAACGGGGCAAGAATGATACTTGCAACAATCTTAATGATAATACCAATCATAACGTGAATCATGGATACCTTCGCTTTCCCCATCCCAAGGAGGATCGAGCCAGATGTCATCATCGTGATTTGGAATATCGTTCCGAAAGTCAGCATCGCGATAATGCTACTACCGTTAAGGGAACTGAACAGCAGTCCGTTAACGGAATAAGAAGCAGCAACTAGAGCCAGAACGATAGGCATTCCTGTTAAAATAGAAATTTTAAGTGCAAGCGTAACCTGGCGCTGCAGATGGTCCTGATCTTTTCTAGCGTAAGCTGCAGAAATAATCGGGATCAAGGATTGACTGAGCGCTATGGCAAGGATTGGAGGAATACCTGCTATGCTTTGCGCACGTGTACCCAATACGGCAAGAGCAGCTGTTGCTTCCTCTGCTCCGATTTCACCAGTCAATAGCGGCTTGACGATAGATCCATCAATGAAATTGATTGCCGGGACAGCAAGTGATGATAATACAATCGGAATGGATAACGTGAATATCGCTTTATATATTCCACCAAGCGGGATGGATGTATCTGGACCAGGCAATTGAAGTTTATGATCTTGGCGACGAAGCTTCATCGCGAAGAAGATCATCACACCAAAGGCGGCAACACTTCCAAGTACTCCACCGAAGGAAGCCCCTGCGGCTACCCACGTATCATCATAGCCCATCCGAACGAGAATATAAGCTAGACCAATACCAGTAATCACTCTAGCGATCTGCTCAACTATCTGTGATATACCACCGGCCGTCATGAAATTTCTACCTTGAAAATAGCCACGCATCATTGCGATGGTTGGGAATAATAAAAGAGCGGGTGCAAGTGCCTGAATAGCTGCGGCTGATTCTGGTACCTCTGCTACATATGTTGCATAGTACGGTGCAATAAAATACAGCATCAGTGTCATCACAATTCCGGCACCAGCCGAGAAGAACAGCGCTGCCTGATAGATCCGTTTCGCTTCAGACGGTCTGTTTAGCGCATATCGTTCAGATACCATTTTACTCAGTGTGCTTGGTATGCCAGCCGTGGCCAAAGCCAATAACATTAAATACACATTGTTTGCAATTGTAAAGGATGCATCCCCTACGTTATCGAGTAAGTGTTCCAGCGGGATCCGCTGGGCAAGACCCAATACTCTGGCCACTAATGCAGCAGCGGCCAATATGATTGTACCTCTGAGGAAAGTCTCTTTCTTTGACAAGTAAGTACCCTTCTTTCTTCCGATAGGCAACAACTATTGCAGTCATATGCCCTAAAAAATCCAAATCAAGAAAATGATAATCATAGCAAGCTGCAATACAATTTTAACGACAATACTGCTAAAGAGTCCAAGCACGGACCCTAATCCTACTTTCACAGACTTGCCAGGGTTAGAGCCAGCCAATAACTCGCCGATAAAGGCTCCAATGAATGGTCCAATAATTAAACCAAATGCCGGAATAACGAACGGACCAATGATTAAACCAATGGTACTTCCCCAGATGGATGCTTTTGAGCCACCAAGTTTCTTAACTCCCCATGCATTAACCGCATAATCGGCGATAAACAGAACAATCAAGATTAATGTCTGTATAATCCAAAAGAGTGCATTATAATGCTCAAACGTAAAGAACCACCCGTAGACGAACAACGCCAGATAAATGGCCACCACGCCAGGTAGTATCGGATAAATAGCCCCGGCCATACCGACCACAAATAGGGCTATAACAATAATCCAACCTAGTACATCCACTTATTGTATCACTCCCCGCATAAAATATAATCACGAATTACTTCAACAATGCCATCATCATTGTTACTAGCCACGACTACGTCCGCCTCATCTTTGACGGTCTGTTGTGCGTTCCCCATAGCAACACCCAAGCCGGCCTGCTGAATAGCCGCTAAATCATTCAAACTATCTCCTACCGCAACCGCCTGTGATATATCAAGTCCAAGGAGTTCACATACCTGTCTAATGCCTTCGGCCTTGTTGATCCCCTTCGGATTAATCTCAAAATTATAAGGAGAAGAGTTGGTGATCTCCAGACCATCCATCTCTTGAAGTTTCATAAGAATATGATGGCGCACATCGTCATCATCATTATGATAACCGAATTTCAACCATTCTTGATTCTCAATGTCTCCACTCCAAGTCTCCCGATTATATAACTTATCCACCGTATAAGCCCAGAACCATGAGCCTGTTTCTTCTGCCAAATCATGCATCTTCCGAACAAGCTCTACATCAAGTAAAGCACGACGATACAAATCATAAGGTGCACGCCACACTTCACTTCCATTTACTGTAATCATCGGGGTTGTGAGCTCTAGTTGTTGTGCATAAGGATATGCATTCTTAAAAGCACGCCCTGTAGACAAGCACACATGAACTCCTTGTCGAACCGCCTCTTTAATCCATTTCACCGTTTCCGGAGATACCTCGTTGTCATCCTGAAGCAGTGTTCCGTCCATATCCAATGCCAGCAGCTTATACTTATGATTCATGGTCTAGTCCCCCTTCATATCTGCTCTCATGTTTAAACATAACGCCATTTTACCACAAACAATTTCACCGTACACTCGCAAGCCATGAGCTAACCTATTTCAAACAAAACAGGCCGGGGTTATATTACCCCAGGCCTGCCTTTTTGTAATACCCCGGACTATTAATTGTTTCCGGCCTCAGCATCTTCCGTGCTCCCATCCTCAGTCTTAACATTCTTCGGATGTGGTGTGCCATCTAAGCCGTATACTTCATCATAAGCATCAAAAATTTTACGAGCCACAGGTGCAGCACTATAAGCACCGAATCCACCTTCTGGGATGATAACGGCTACTGCAAGTTTCGGGTTTTCCCTTGGAGCAAACCCAATGAACACCCCGTTATCCGTTAAGGTTCTAGTCCCGTTGCTATAAACTTCCTGCTGAGATGTACCTGTCTTACGAGCAATATCATATGGGAAATCTGCAAAGGCAGCAACTTGTGTATTCATACCTTTAATTACTTCATCCCAATACTCATCTTTGAAATTAACTTCATTCAGAACTTCACGCCCAAATTTCTTAACAACATTGCCATCTTGATCTTTAATTTCACTCACTAACTGAGGTTTAAGACGAGCTCCTCGATTAGCAAGGGTTGTAACGTACTGTGCTAATTGCATCGTGGAGTATTTACCGGACTGACCAAATGAAGCATATACCAATGCAGCAAGTGGACTACCTGCCTGCTCGATATTTGTATACTCGATAGTACCTTTAAACTCACCTCGAAGCCCGATCTCTGTTGACTCGCCTAGTCCGAACTCCTTCATATACTTATCCCAGATCTCTATGCCTTTGATACCATATTTATTGAACAGCTGCTTCCCAACCATGTCAATCATAAAGGCATTCGAGGAATTTTGAAGTGCTAACGCGGGATCAATAGATCCGAAAGCTTTGGACTGTGAGTTCCGGACTCTCGACTTGTCTCCACCGAATTCTGCATATCCTTTGTCGTAGTAATAAGTATTTACACCGAAGAATCCTTCGTTTAGTCCGATCAACACACTTAATGGCTTAACCGTGGAACCAAGGAGCAATACGGACTCCAGATTGTTAGCCGAGCGACCGGAGCTAAATGGACTAATTGTACCATTCCCCATGAAAGGAGTTACTTTATCCCAATTATCTGTTTTATCTTTCCACACATTGGGGTCATAATCAGGGATACTCGCCATGGCTACAATATTACCGGTTTCTACTTCCATAGCAACCGCGTACCCTGTCTGTGCATTTCGGTGGGTTTGACCGGAGAAAGGAACCTTATGTAACCAATCTAACTGGTCTACAATGGCCTGTTCCGTTTTCAGTTGAATGTCTTTGTGAATAGTTGTGTATACATTGTTGCCTTTCTCAGGCGGAACCATTGTTGGCACACCATCAATCATATTTTGCGGATTGATTGGAATACTCATATAACCATTCTTGCCACGAAGTTCATCTTGGAACATCATTTCTAGTCCATCGAACCCAACCCATTCGGTTTCCGTATATTTCAGTCCGGGGTCCTTCTGGTCCTTGTTCGCTTCATCAATTTCCTTATACTTTTCTAAAGATTTAACACCTTTAAATTCTTTCAAATACCCTATGGTTTGTACCGCCACGGTATCCTTATCATAGAATCTCACATTTTCCTCAACGATTTCTACGCCAGGAAATTCATCTTTATTCTCAATGAAATACGCAACTTCCTTATCCGTAAGATCTCCTTTGATTCGGCGTGGCTCATATCCACCCTGTTTCTTCGAATCGAGATCTAATTTATCCAGAATGTCCTCCACCGTCATCTTCTCTGCATCAGCCGAACCATGTTCTTCAAACACCTTGAACATCTTCTCTGCAAAGGCTTCGATTTCAGGACGATTTTCTTTTCCTTTATCTGTCTGACTATTATAATTCTTCAGCAATGTAACATATAGTGCATTCGAAGGCTTAGAGTAAGCAATCGGTGTTCCCGATGCATCAATAATACTTCCTCGGATCGGCTGGAGTGGAAAGTTTTTAGTTCGACCACCGGTTTCTTGCTCCGTCAGCTCAGGACCCTCCACGAATTGCAAAATCGCAAGTCGGACAATAATGATGCAAAATATAATAAACGTACTGAAAAAGAACAAATTAATCCTCAGATTAAATTGTTTTCCGGCATCTCCTTCATCCTGCTTTCGTTTGTCCGATTTGAAACCCTTCACCTTAAACTTCTCCCCTTTGTTCACTTTCACATAAGATCATCTTAACATAAACCATATAGACGATTCACCTTTCCGGAATTTTACATAAAATACGTTTAAAATCAAATACAAGATGGCCTTGTCCAAAAGGGCCACCTTGTTTAGAAAATTTCAAAATTTAAATTCATGCTAATCTGATTTCAGAATACTTGTTCTTTAATATGCGTCTCATTAAACCGCGGTGGATTAAACCAGTTGCCACTCTTTGCCCATGTGGGATCTAGTGGTATCCACTCCTGCTTCTCCTGCAAGTAAACCTCATTCCATGCGTGTGGTCCATAGCTTCCTTGACCATCATACCCTCTTCCTGTAACGACTCTGACCTTTAGATCCTGCGAACGAGCCATCATGGCGTACAAACGTGCATAATCGATGCATACACCCGAACGGGTATCATAAGTATCCTGAGGTGTTTGTTCCCGCCAAATTCGCTGCTCCTCATATACTTTTACTTTTTCATAATCATACGAGACCCTGGAACCTACCCAATCATAAAGTTTACGCGCCTTTTCCTCATCTGTTGACGCACCCTTCACAATATGAGCTGCAGTCTCTTCAATTCCTTCTGGAATGGCGTGATCCACAACCTCATACTTCTGCTGCATAATTCCATTCAGTTCCTCTTGAACCGACTGGGTGAACACAGGTAATTTATCCCGAACTAAAGAACCAGATAAAGGTTCAATCACTGCCTGTGCTCCTTGACGATACACCGGTGAAGATTCGACATAACGACTAAATGAATGATCTGGATAAAGACTCACCCATATGAAAAGAATTGCGATAACGATAATCCCTCGAGCAGCCCCCATAATTACACCGATCCCTGCCCCAGCCATACGACTCCCTATAGTTGCTGGCCTATTCTCTCTTGACCCAAACAATCCCAGATGGCCACCTATGGTCAAGGATACCAACAAGCGAAGGACAAAGAGTATCAAGCTGTAACTGATCATGAATAGAACTGCAAACCGAAGCAATGGAAAATCAGCCATGGAATTAACGAATGTATAATACATCTGCTCCCATAATTTAAGCTCCCGGTCCGGAATTTTACTTCCTAGTGATTCAAGCCACACCGAAGCTAATGGGGACAGCCAAAGAGTGAAAGGAACGGAGATAGCGAGGCCGATTATACGCAGAATAGCTTCACCCAGAAAAAAAGCGAGCCTCCCAGCCGATCGGGAAGCCCCTCGATTCCACCCTTGTATCAAAGAAAAGGCTAAGATAAACAGCAGAAGGATCGTAATACCATTCCCCTCCCGCAGACTATCGCTCCATGATGATAACATGTTCAGCCCTCCTTTTCGTATGACATACTTCTAAGCTGTCTTAATTTGTTTTTGCTTGTGATATAAATTCTTTGATCGATTCGTTTACATCCCATTTACCGACCGATACCCCTTTAAAGTTCACTTCCACTTCAGTCGACCCCGACTTACCTTTAAGTTCTAAATTCGGCGACTTTACCGTAAATGTTCCATCACCGTGCGATGTATATTTTGCTTCTTTTGCTTCTTTCATCATGATGTTCATGGCCTCAGACTTTACGGTGTCCACAGCTTCATTCTTCACAGTGGTCACAACCTCACCAATTTGTTCTAAGGATATTCCGCTATAGATGAGCAATCCAGCGATTATAAGAATAACTAAAGCCCATTTGATGAACGTCTTAACTAGATTGACCACAATAAACAACACAACCAAAGCAATGACAATCACCAGCCAGTTTTGCTTTAGAAATTCTAACCATACCTGTGCATCCATTTAACTCTCACCCCTATCACTTCGCGACCTCCGGCAACTTATACCGTACTTTCCGATTATACATTATTCCCCGTCTCAGTGTCAGTAAGACCCCATACTAATCAAAATTAGGTATAAGCTTGGCAACTTCAACGTACAAGTATAACATAACCTGTCTTAAGTGCGGGTAGGAGGTGCTTATATGAAAACAGCGATTTGGTTGTACATGTTTTTGTTCTTGGCATTCTTTGATCTGCATGCCCAGTATCCCGTCCTCACACCGTTCGCCATATCGCTCGGTGCCGCCCCAACTTTCATCGGGTGGATGATGGGCATTTATGCCTTAACGCATCTTCCTGGCAACCTAATTGCCGGGAGATTAATTGACAAGCAAGGGAGCCGGCGTTATATCATCTTCAGCTTAACCGCTGCTGGGGTAATTCTGCTGCTTCAAGCTCATGTGCAGATGCCCTGGCAGTTACTAGTACTCCGTTCGATCAGCGGATTCGTACTCGCCTTCTTATCTCCGGCATGTCTTGCTCTTCTAGCTTCGCTATCTAAGGATTCCGTAACACAGGGTAAGTACATGTCAGGACACGGTGTAGTCCATACACTAGCCTCCGTGCTTTCTCCTGCAGCCGGCGCTTTCATTGTAGCAAAAGCTGGATTTTCAGGGACATTCCAAAGCTTGGGATGGGTGCTGATCTTCACAGGAATCATGGCATTTCTCACGCTTCCAAAGCAATCTGTACAGTCAGCCTCTCAAAGTAAAAATGAGGTTTTACCGATTGAAAATGATCCTCTTCCTTTCAATCTACGGCTGTATCTTATTCCGTTTGCCATTGCATGCTCACAAGGCATTCTCTTCTTTGAAATTCCACTTCGAGCAAACGGCCAAGCCAGCATTATGTCAACTGGGCTTTTATTTTCCTGTGTCAGTCTAGGTGCCTTGGTCACCCTCAGTATGCTATTCCTAAATAACTATTCACCTGGTAAAAGAGTAACTATTGGTGTATTTATGTTTGCACTATGCTTCTATGCGCTAGCCGCCATAGAGCAGATTCCAATTATTGTAATCCTGTTTGTGCTTGGTACAGCGAAGGGAATTTTGTTCCCTGCACTCTCTTCTTTATTCATTGAACTAAGCGGTGGTGGAAGACTCGGAAGAGTATTCTCCTACCAATCTATTGCCATGTCCATCGGTTCGTTTGTCGGTCCGATCGCTGCAGGTCAATTACGAGGAACACTCTCACCATATTTCATCGCTTTTATGATGTTAATGATCATTCTAATGCTACTGCCACACCCTAAGAATCCGAAATCTGTTGATATTCCAGCAGGGATAAACGTTTAAGAAGCATAAATGACCCTCAGCTCAGCCCAAATAGATCTAATTAGGCCAACACACAGACCATCTAGGTATTTTGACATAATATACATTGTGGCAGATGACCACTTAGATTATTTGAGGGGTGAAATTTAATGAGTCATGTTCATAAAAATTGTCATCAAGTACCTGTGTCTGGTTGTTCTTCAGTAGGTATGATTTTAGTTCTCTACATTTTGTTAGTAATCATCCTGAGCTGCTTCTAAATACATGTTTTCTCATAAGACGGCCTTCTTTTGAAGGTCGTTTTCTTTATTTTTGCATGAAGTCTCATTTACAAGTTAAACTATAGCCATCAACATTTCCCGGGGAATTTCGATTGGGGCATGCCGTAATATGACAGGGGTGATACAAATGTCGATTTTCATTATCGTAGAGGGTAAGAATGATCGGAGTAGGCTTCGTCGATTGGTGACTCCTGACATTACAATTCTTTGTACATTCGGGACACTGAATACACTCAAACTGGAATCACTCCATAAACAGGTTAATGATCAAGAAGTGTATCTATTTATGGATAATGATAGTTCAGGCAAAAAAATTAGAAATATGTTGCGTGATGTTTTTCCAGATGCAACACATATGTACACACGTCGAGGTTATGCTGGAGTTGAAGGTACTCCGGATGAATATCTAATTGCTCAACTTGAAAAGGCTGGACTTGAAGAGTTTATTATCTACCCACCTACCATGACTTACTAACTGTATATTGGATATAAAAAAGCGTTTGAACCAAGTTAATGGTTCAAACGCTTTTACATATCGAATTATTCTTTAGCCAAAGCTTTGACGTCTTTTACAACTTCTTCGATCTGTACACTGGATGGATCTGCAGCATTGTACATTTTCCGAATATTGTTATCACGATCAACTAAAGCAATGTAGTTACCATGAGTATAATTCGTCGAATCTTTGCCGAGGAGCGGAATCTTAAATGAACCTTGCATCAGATCACGGGTCTTTTCTTGATCCCCACGGAGAAAATACCAACCGCTGTAATCAGCGAAGAATCGATCACCGAATTCTTTGATTTTCTCACGCGTATCCGTAACAGGATCAAATGAAATGGAGACAAAACTAGCATCTTTCCCGAACGTACCATCTTTCTTCAGTTCATTCTGAACCTGTGATAGCAAAAATGTCGTTACAGGACATACATCCGGACAGCTTGTGAAATAAAAATACATCAACCTCACTTGTCCTTTAGTATCGTCTCTGGATACCGTTTTGCCATCCACATTCTCCATCGTAAAGTCCGCAACCTGTCCAACCACTGGGAACTTGCTCTTGCCTATACCTAATGAATTGTACACAAGAACTACTGCCGCGATTACGCATACTGAGAGCAGCAACCACGTCCATTTATACCGTTTCAGCGATGACATCTATACTCGTTCTCCCTTCATCCACCTCATTATTTATGGGATAAAACAGTCAATTTAATGAACTGTATCGAGAACGAGTACAATCAGGCTCAAAGTCAGATAGTTAATAGAGAATAAGAATACCTTTTTTGACCAAGCCTCGTCATCTTTTGCACGGAAGCCTTTAAGAGAAAGATACAACCAAGTAATAGATAACAACAGTGAAATAATAAGAAAAAAGATTCCAGCGTATCCGTACGCATACATGAGAATAGGCAACGGAACGAGCAATGCAACATAAGGGATCATCTGAATCTTAGTACGTTTAATCCCTTTAACAACTGGGAGCAGAGGATATCCTGCTGCACGGTAATCTTCGACACGACGAATACCGAGTGCCCAGAAGTGAGGAGGTTGCCATAAGAACAACAAAGC
This sequence comes from Paenibacillus sp. FW507-14B1B, assembly GCF_058781425.1. NCBI lineage: Bacteria > Bacillati > Bacillota > Bacilli > Caryophanales > Paenibacillaceae > Paenibacillus > Paenibacillus sp. FW507-14B1B. The sequence continues at coordinate 1,490,112 of NZ_JBYSWS010000002.1, forward strand.
AAATAGCAGCCAAGCGCCCATATCAACCGTTTGCGTAACCGCAACATAACCGATAACAGGCGGCATAGCTCCTGAAATCGCACCTACAGACGTACTCCAAGTTGAACTACGCTTAAGCCAAAGGGTGTATATGACTACGTACACAAACATACCTACAATGCCAAATACTCCTGCAAGTACGCCCGAAAAGATAAACAGCATGGCAAGTCCAACAACACCTAAGGTAATTGCGTACCATAACACCACTTTCGGAGTTAGTCGTCCTGTAGGAAGCGAACGTTTACGCGTACGTTCCATCTTCAAGTCTAGATCACGGTCAAAATAATTGTTAAATACACAAGACGAAGCCATAACTAATACGGTTCCGAGAAGTGTCATGATCATCAACCCAAATTGAATGTCCCATTGGGACGCAAGCCAAAATCCGGCAAAAGCCGCTATTAGATTAGACCGGATAATCCCGGGTTTTGTCACTGCTATGAAATCTCTCCATGTCCCCGTTTGTTCGGGAGGCTTGGATTTTGCGGAAGCCAATGTAGCGGAATCCGAAGGAGCCTGGTAACTCATATGATTTTCCACGTCTCAAACGTTCCTCCTTGTTCTATCGTTATGGAGGAAGATGCCTCCGCTATAAAGTTTATCATATCGGCATGAAAAAGTGTTGCGTAATCCTTCGGATTTCATTCTATCAATATGACAATTCAGTGACATTTGATGTCGCTTTTCCATCTTGACGTTACCCCTTCCATTAAGGCACAATTTGTCTAAGATTTACTGTTAGACGACGAGGTTTTTCGCATAAAATAAAAAGCCCGAAGCATTCCTGCTTCGGGCTTGATCACACAAGTATGAAACCTTTATTACGAGTTGCGTCCAGAAAGGGACTGTTCTGCGATTTGTACTAGACGTTTTGTAATATAACCACCTAGCGACCCAGTTTCACGGGAAGTATAATGGCCCATGTAACCATCCTCTGGAATGCTTACACCCAATTCTTGAGCAGCCTCCATTTTAAGCTGTTGCAGAGCTGCATTCGCTTGTGGTACTACCAGATTATTACTGCGGGAACCTCTTTGTGCCATGTTAATCAAATCTCCCTTCACTGAATAGGTCTGTAGTGCAAGCTTGCAAACTTATTATGTCTTCTTCTCGCAACCTTATACCGAAATATTAAATACCAAAATATTGGAGGTTTTTCTCATGAGCAAAGGACTTTCCCTATGGTTCGCTATCTCGTCCATCATTCTGTTAAGTGCAGCGGCGATCTCGATCAGTTATAATGCATTCATAGCCATAGGACTTGGTATTCTGGCTGTGTGTAATATAGGCTGGGGCTTTATAATTAAAGCTAAACGTAGACACTCCTAACACTATAATTTTTCACGTCTGTTCGTAAAATCTGTTATGATGAGGTTAATCATCTACTATTGATTATTGTGGTAAAGGAGCATCGATATGAATCAAGTGACCAAAGGACAATGGAATGGTTACGACACCTATATCTTAAACACTGGACGGTTAGAAGTGACCCTCCTTCCTCGTCTCGGTAACAACGTCATCGAAATAAAGGACCTACAAGAACAGCGCCAAGTGCTCCGGAAGCCTGAAGAAAGTGAACTGGCATTCTATTTACAGAAACCTTACCATTTCGGTATTCCGATGCTTATTCCGCCCGGAAGGATCGCTAAAGGGCGCTTTGAATATGATGGTGCCAGCTATCAGTTTGAACAAAACACAGCAAATGATAATCATATCCATGGATTGCATCGCACACAAGCTTGGTGCGTTAGCGACATTGAAGAAGATGAAGAAGGTTGTGCTGTTACTACGGAATTTTCAACGGCAGATGACTCACGCTGGACTGCACAAATGCCCGAACCTCTAAAATTACAAATGACTTTCCGCTTACAAGGATCTGATTTAAAACAAGAACTGCGGATTACGAACAACGGAACCCGAGCTGTTCCTTTTGGAATGGGCTATCATACTTGGTTTCTCTTAGATGGTCAGCCTGATCAATGGACGCTTAAACTGCCTGTTGAAGGTATTTATACACTTGATGAGCAGCTTCTCCCAACTGGTGAGTTCGCTCCTCTTAAGGATCTGGAAGCTTTGAATACGGGATTCAATCTGAAGGGGGCTGATCTGGATACGATATTCAAGATCCCTGAAGATCAGCCAGCAGAAGCATTCTTAACCCGAGATGACGGATATACCATTCAATACACAGCCGATCGTTCCTACTTTAAACATTGGGTGTTGTACACGAAAGGAACAGCGGATCAATTTCTCTGTATAGAACCTTATACTTGGCTTCCTAACGCTCCGAATCTCGATCTCCCGAACGAAGTAACTGGTCTTATCAACTTAGAGCCCGGCCAATCGGTTGAGCTACATACGAAACTACAAGTCCACTATCCAAGCACTACAGATTGATTTAAATGATTCATAAGTTAGAGTCCTGAGAAATCTCAGGACTCTTTTTCGTCTAATATTTACCAATAATGATCTTTAAATCTATACGCATGAGATTCTCTTCTTTCAACCATAATAACTTCATACAACGCGAGAAGGAGGTGAAAAACATGGGTATGGGTCAATCAGGACAAAGCGGCAGAAGCGGAAGTCGTTCTAACAACCTAGTCGTTCCCCAAGCTAACGCTGCACTTCAACAATTGAAGTATGAAGCAGCACAGGAATTGGGCGTATCGATTCCACAGGACGGTTATATGGGTAACTACACTTCCCGTGAGACTGGTTCTTTGGGAGGTTACATCACAAAGCGTCTGGTACAAATCGCTGAGCAACAATTATCAGGTAGTTCTAACCGATAGTTGATATTGTTCAACTAAATAAAGAAAGAGGCGATCTTCTCCCCAAAGATCGCCTCTTTTTGTATGTATCAGGACTCAGAAACAGCATCAGATACACTTGTTCTTGGATAACGAATCATTAGGTTGGCCATGTTGTAATTCGATTCGAGCACCGCATCTACAATGATAAGTCCTTGTCGTACCGTGAAATCATAGCTTATTTCTCCATGAGTCCAATGTCTTTTGTGCTTTAGACTCTCAAGTGCCATTGATCTAAAGGATGATTGCTGGTCCCTGTTTAATCCATCTTCTACGGGAGCCATTACTCCGTTACGCCCTGTAAGAGGATTATGACGGATTCCAAATTTACCAATAATATTATTTCGTATTTGCACAAATACAGTACCAGAAGAAAGTCCTGATAATTCATTTTCCAATTCTTTAAATACTAAGTCTAATTGCCTCACCAGCGATAATTGATCCAATTTAATCATTTCAAACCCCCTCAATTTTTCATCGCAATCCCCTTATATAGGGCTTATGACTCATTATAGGACAAAGATATGGATACATCAACAATTTTAAACATAATTGGGTATTTGTTACTATTTTTTCATAAATTCCTTGTCAGCTTCTCTAGAATTCCGACAACTTTCTATTTTCTACGACAAAAAAAGAAGTCCACAAGGACTCCTTTTGATTAATATAATTTCAAGTTTCTCCAAGTTACGCCAAATGATCAGTCATTTGCAAAAATTGTTGAATATCCGCGACGCACATATCTGCCGCACTTTGCCAGAAATCACGCTGGGTCAGGTCGACATTTAGGTGCTTTTCGGCTAACTCTTCTACTGTCATGATTCCAGTATCCCGTAACAGTGCGTCATATTTATCTGCAAACGCACTTCCTTCCTGCAATGCCCGAACATAGAGCCCAGTACTAAACATATAGCCAAATGTGTAAGGGAAATTATAGAAAGGTACACCTGTAATGTAGAAATGCAGCTTAGAAGCCCAGAAATGCGGGTGGTAGGTTGAGAGAGCTCCACAATAAGCTTCCTTCTGAGCTTCTTCCATTAAGGAAGAGATTTCATCTGCACTCAGTAGCCCTTCTTTCCGCTGAGTGTAGAAGCGGGTCTCAAATAAGAAACGAGCATGGATATTCATGAAGAAGGCTACGCTGTTTTGGATTTTCTCCTCAAGCAATGCCAATTTCTCGTCTTCGCTTTTGGCCGATTTAACAAGCGCATCCGCCACAATCATTTCTGCAAAAGTTGATGCTGTTTCAGCTACATTCATCGCATAATTCTGATTGAGCACCGGCAAGCCTTTCATCACATATTGGTGATAAGCATGGCCTAGTTCATGCGCAAGCGTGGACACATTCGATGCAGTTCCACTGTAGGTCATAAAGATTCTGGTCTGATCGCTCTCCTGAAATGAGGTGCAGAATCCACCAGGACGTTTGCCTGGTCGATCTTCTACTTCAATCCAGCTTTTATCAAATGCCATTTCTGAGAATTCAGCTAACTTCGGACTGAATTTTCTGAATTGCTCCACAATCGTTTCAGCAGCTTCATCGTAAGTTACTTTAGAGACCGAAGTTCGAATAGGTGCTTCTACATCCGTCCAAGATAGTGTCTCTAGACCAAGAAGCTTCGCTTTTCGATTCAGATACTCAACAAGCACTGGCTTGGTGTCTTGAATAACTGCCCACATCGTATCTAAGGTCTCACGTGACATACGGTTGATTGTTAGCGGCTCTTTAAGAACATCATCCCATCCACGGTTCCCATAAAGCTTAAGTCGAAAACCCGCTAGATGATTCAATGTATCTGCGCAGTAATCCTCAGCTTCTGTCCAGGCATTTTCCCATTTTTCAAACATTTCTTGTCTGATTTCCCTGCTTGGGTTGTGCAATTTATTAGAAGCCTGTCCAGCAGACAACATCTCTGTCTTCCCATTCTCTTCAAATGGAATCTGAATTTTACTTACAATCGTGTCATAAAATTCTCCCCATCCATGATAACCGTCGATGGCAAGTTCAAGTGCCAAACTTTCAAGCTCTGGACTCATTTTCTCACGTGCCAGATCTCTGCTCTCATTCAGTATGAATTTATGAGGCTCTACCTTCGCAGTTGTTGTCCATGCATTCCACAGTGTATCGTCCACTTCACGAAGAAGGTTATCAAATTGAGCTGCTACACTTTGAAGATCAGCGAATAACGTGGTAATACGCCCAGATAACTGAATCGCTTTTTTATCATTAATATCCTGCGCAGCTAGACAACCGATAAATGCGCTTGCCTCACTAGCCTTAGCCCAGCAGCTTTCTAGTGAAAATAAAATATCCTCCAAAGTTTCAGCTTCCTTCAGATCTGTTGGAACGGTGGCTGTTTGGACCATTCCACGAAGTTCCTTCACTTCCTTCTCCAGTGAATTCAGAAATGCTGTGAGTTCAGGAGATTGCGACCCTCCTGGAAAAATAGTTTCAAGATCCCATGTTTGCTTTAGTGGCTTATTCATCGTCGTCACCTTTCTCCATTCCGTAATGAGGTGTTTTAATTTGTGTGGTATCGTGTTAAAGTGTATAACTATATTTATATCCTTTAAAATATAAGGCTTGGAGGGAAACTTCTATGAGACCATTACAAATATCAGCCGAAACGGCATTGACCCTTTCAAAACAGCTTGGCGTCCCTTTAGAACAGCTGATGCATATGCCTCAGCATATTCTGATGCAAAAAATCGCTGACCTGGCTAAAACAGAGCAGCAACCTTCATCTGATGGAGTAACAGACCAAACTAGCGGCACTACGGAGAAACCATGATCCCTTTTGCTAATGCATGGCCTTATGACATTATTACTGGAGATGTATATGTACAGAACTGCCCCTTCTGTGGCAGCGACAATGTTCTTCTTCCCATGAAACCGAAAGAACTTATCAGTGTTAGGGAAGGGAAAAAGAAACTTCTCATCTTTCCTTGTTGCCATAACAAGGTTACGGTACTCGATAGTGACGCAGATTACCTTCTAACCGATCAAAAGCTTCGATAACCAGAGATTCGCTTCAGGCCCTGTATATGGGCCTTTTTGTCGTTATATAGAGTTCATTTCCTCAGGTAAGGCCAGCTTCTCAGCCAACATTTGCTCCCGAAGAACAGCCCACTGTTCGCGTGACGCCCGAATCATCGCTGAATCGACAATTTTTTTATCATGAATCACACGTGAGAACCACTGAACAGCATCACTATATCGACCAATTCGTCGGTTTAATTCTCCAATTAAGTAAAGAAGGCGCGCATCATTCATACCTACTCCTTCGACCTCATAGACCCGAACATAGGAATCAAGGCTATGAGCCAAAAAACGCTGTTCCTGCTCCTTATTCCCTTGATATCGGTAAAGCCAGGCAATATGGTGTAGGAGGCTTGCAACAATTCGTTCCTTCTCACCAATGCATTGCGCACAGAGAAGGGCCAGCTTATATGTTTCTAACGCTTCTTCCAGTCCCCTGCTTCCTCCGAAATCCCGCTCAGTCCATCTGCTTGCGATTTTCGTTTGAAAATCTGTCCTTTGGCGTTCATTCAAATGATCAGCTGAATGCTCAGTAGAAGCAAATCCGCATTTAGGGCAGATTCTCACCACATAAAAATCAGGATTTTCATTTTTGTAATAACCACAGAAATCTGTATCTGTTCTTATGGCTTTTTTGAAGCTAGGCCGTACTCTTGATGTGCTGAATGGGTGCTCACAATTGCTGCAGGTTACCGTAATCGTGTACAGAGGTTCTAATGCTATAGCCATACCGATGACATCCCTTTCCCATGATGTGTCTTATGAAAGTCATATTAAGGTGTGTTTACAAAATGTCGGGCAGGTCCGGATAAACGTTTCAAAATATCTTCCCGGAGTATATCCTCCACGCCAATATCTTCTAAAGCTCCAGCCATACAGCTCAGCCATTCGTCTGCATGCCGGTCTGTTATTGGAAATTTAAGGTGTCTAGCTCTCATCATTGGATGTCCGTATGCTTCTGAGAACAAAGCAGGACCTCCAAAAAACTGGCTTAAAAACATATACTGTTTTTCCATCACAGGCATGATATCTGCTGGAAAAAGTGGAGATAGCAGCTCATTTTGTTGAACTCTCGGATAAAAGGCTTCGACTAAAGAATGAATTCCTTCAGCGCCACCTAAATTTTCGTAGATGCTCAGGCTAGGGTTCATTTACAATATTCTCCTATCTGAAATTAGTAGTTAGTCTCATTATATCAGAGTTACCAAAAACATGTATTGATCTTATCTCATAGCTAATTGTTCTTGCGTACGATCAAAAAAGAACAAAAAAAGGCGCTAAACAAAGTTTAGCACCCTGAACTTATTAATAACTGCGCCAATCCTCTTCACCCTGATGGATGAGAGAGGCACGTATTACATAAACGAAGGCGCATACCAGTAAACCCGCGACTATGCTCATGATCATCACTCCATCCAAATAATTCGAAAGATGTGCTTTGATGGTTTCATTATAGCACAATGTTCTCAAAAATAAAGCATTTTTGTAACCGCTTTCCAACTTTTTTTGTACTGTTTGTCCTATGTCTCGCATACAGATTGACCATGAGAACAAAGTTAGATTCCAGCAGCTAATCGTAATTGATTCAGATATAATCGGTTTTACCCAGGGGGCGTTGTGTAACCTATGACCATGAAAAAAATCGGCTGGCTACTTCTGATGACTGGATTATTTAGCGTTGTCTTCCTAATGGCTATTTTTCCGGAAGCAGCACTCCATTCAGCTATTCGTGGTCTTGCTATTTGGTGGGACGTGCTATTTCCTTCGCTCTTTCCCTTTTTCGTCATATCTGAGGTATTGCTTGGCTTTGGGGTAGTTCACCTCATAGGGACGTTGTTAGACCCTTTAATGAAGCCTTTATTTCGTATTCCGGGAAGCGGCGGCTTCGTGGCAGCCATGGGATATGTATCAGGTTATCCCATAGGAGCCAAATTAACAGCAAAATTATGGGACCAGAAGATGGTTACCCGTGATGAAGGAGAACGCTTGGTTGCTCTTACAACTTCATCAGATCCTATTTTCTTAATCGGAGCTGTTTCAATCGGCTTTTTCCATAACCCGCGAATCGGGTTAATACTTGCTTTAGCCCATTATGGTGGTGGCTTCATCGTTGGCCTGTTAATGCGATTTCACGGTCAAAAGAACAGTTCATCATCAGGACCGTCTAATGAATTGCTTAAAGGGAATCGAATTAAGGCTGCACTCCATAATATGCATAAGGCACGAGAAGCAGACGGACGCGACCTTGGAAGCTTATTAATGAATGCAGTTCAATCTTCCCTACAACTTATTATTGTCGTAGGTGGGCTAGTTGTATTCTTCTCTGTATTTCTGGAGTTATGGACACGTGCCGGGGCGATCCCTGTCTTGAGCCAAGTAGTCAATTCTCTTCTATCTCTAGTTGGTGTACCGGAACAGCTCTCAACGGCACTTGTTGGTGGTTTATTCGAAGTAACACTTGGTGCTCGTTATGCTGGAGAAGCTGGGGATACCATTCCACTGGCATATAAGGCTGCTGTTGCTGCGTTTATCTTGTCATGGGGAGGTTTATCGGTACATGCCCAAATCGCTAGCATCTTGAACGAAACACCTCTTCGCTATATACCGTTTATGATCGCAAGGATCACTCATGGTGTAATTGCTTTAGTTGCTGTTTTAGTATTGTGGAAACCCATGATGGGAGAGACCACTCCCACCCTCTCTGTGCCTGATGTTTCTTATTTGTCACAGAACGGGTATAGCCATATTATGTTGGTCTTTTGCACGATGCTTGGAATTCTCATTATCCTAGCTTTATTTATCGAGGCATTTATGTTACTTCGACGAAAGTTCCGCAAATTCCCAAGGTGAACATTGTTTTCTTCTTCAAGATTGATTATCATCGATATATAACCTTATAAAAGGAGCTTATCAACTTGAGATACTATGTTCTGGACCGCGGAGACCCATTGTCTGTAGAATTGAGTCAACAATTTCACAAGCTGGCGGAACAGCGGGGCTTTGAACTGGATGCAGAATCTCCTGAAATTGTTGTCTCCATAGGCGGAGACGGCACGATGCTGCACGCCTTTCATACGTTTATTGATCGGATTCCAGATCTTGCTTTTGTAGGAGTCCACACAGGCCATCTAGGTTTTTATGCCGATTGGAAAGCGGACGAGATTCCGAAGCTGATTGATCTCATGAGCGGCATCGGAGATCCCAAAATTCTTAAACCACGTATTGTTCAATATCCGCTAGTACAACTAGAAATTCATAAGAAATCAGGCACTGCTTCTTACATTGCTCTTAATGAATTCACGCTTAAAGGTGTGGATGGTACTGTCGTAGCACAAGTTGATATTAATGACGTTACTTTTGAAATGTTCCGTGGCGACGGTATTTGTATTTCAACGCCATCTGGCAGTACCGCTTATAATAAGAGTGTTGGGGGGGCTATGGTTCATCCGTCGATAGATGCACTTCAAATTGCCGAGATTGCATCAATCAACAATCGGATATTCCGTACACTAGGATCCCCGCTTCTACTTCCGAAGCATCATCATTGCGATATTTTTTCATGTAAAGAACAACGCCTACTGCTAACGGTTGATCATAATAACTTCCAGATTGATGATCTTATCTCCGTACGTTGTCAGGTAGCTGAGCAAAAGGTAAGCTTTGCTCGGTATCGTCCATTCCCATTCTGGAATCGGGTCAGAGATGCTTTCTTGGGGTAATTTATACACACAAAAGTTATGGGGGCGCCCTAAAAGATATAAGATCTTTTGGGCGCCCTTTTCTTTCTGTTGTCGGACTTTGTTAGTCGATCGCGTTGTTAAATTAAAGGAAAGAGCTATCTCATAGTAGAAAATCCACTAATAAGACAGCTCTATTTTTACAATATACTATTCAACTTGCTGTTGATTCTTTACAGCATTTGGACGCGTGTCCTTATGCTCTCGGATTTCTCTGATTTCCCGGTTCTCACGCTGCTTAGCTTCTTTCCAAGGCTTGGACGATTTGTTAGGACGTGATTCTCTAACTTCTCTTCCTTCCCTACCTTCACGTCTTCCCCGGGGCTCTGGTACTTCTTTGTCAGCTAAAGTCTCACTAGAACGAC